>LXTR01000070.1 GCA_001683825.1 Flavobacteriaceae bacterium CP2B
GTATTGCATATAGAAGTTGATTTTTCCCTAACCAGTAATCGGGTGGTATGGGTATTAAACCATTTGATCAACCGAAGGGAGAAGCCTAAGAGAATACGCATGGACAATGGACCTGAGTTCATTGCGAAGCTCGCCTCAGAATGGAGCGAGATGCATGGTATAGAGTTTAAATTCATACAACCCGGCAAGCCTACCCAGAATGCATACATTGAACGATTCAATGGCAGTTACCGCAAAGGGGTATTGGATAAATTCATCTTTGAAGACATAGATCAGGTACGGGAACAGACTCAGATCTGGATGGAGGATTACAATCATTTTAGGCCTCATGACGCCTTAGGCAATCTTCCTCCGATAAAGTATGCTGAATTGAACGCTAGGGATCATTCAGGCCTAAAAGAAAATATGATTAAATTCGACAATTAAGCAGTTCTAAAAGGGGGTAGCTTACAGTAGGAGCAAATAATACAGTTAGATAACTTGTTACAAACCTGTGTTATTACTTCGCACAATGTTAGGAATAGACCATAGGTCAAAAGTGGAACAAATTAATTTAAATCTCCGTAACAAAGTGATTACTCTAATTCCTTGTATTATCACTAATTTTGATAGTAAATGGGTTCAAAAAACATCTAACCAAACAAGTAGCCGCATTCTGAATGAAGACTAAATATCAAATATTTGTTTCCTCAACTTACGAGGACTTAAAAGAAGAAAGAGACCTAGTTATAAAAGCAATTTTGGAAATGGGACATATTCCCGTTGGAATGGAAATGTTTAGCGCAGGAGATGAACAACAATGGGAATTAATTAAAAGCCAAATTGATGATTGTGATTATTATGTTGTGATTTCTGCATTTAGATATGGTTCGTTAGATGGGGATATAGGTTACACCGAAAAAGAGTACGATTATGCAGTTTCGAAGGGAGTTCCTGCACTCGGTTTTGTAATAAATGATGCTGTGAACTGGGCTGCATCCAAAGTAGACACTAATGCATTAAAAGTTGAAAAACTAAGAGCATTTAAAAACAAAATACAGAGTAAAATTGTAAGCTATTGGAATGATAAAAATGATTTGTATGGTAAGGTTTCTATTTCGTTAATGAAGCAATTCAATACCAATCCTCGAGTCGGTTGGATAAAATCATCTGAACAAATGAGTCCTGATATTGTGAATGAGATATCTCGATTAAGTAATGAAAACTCGCTTCTTAGAAAGAAAGTTGATGAATTGGAAGTTGAAATAGATAGAGAGCAAAAAGAAGAGTTTGAAAAGACTTTGGAGACTTTAAAACATAATAAAAGAACGCTCTCATTTTTCTATCAATATGGAAGAGAATGGGAAGACCATACAGAATTTAGTTTGTTGCAAATTTTTAATCTTCTCGCACCTGAATTGATGATTGAGAATTCTACCAAATCGTGTGCAAGGATGTTAGGATTGTCATTTAAGCCAGATGATGAACGAAGAATTAGAACTGAATGGGGTACACCCTCTAATATTGTGAAAAAGATATTGGCAGACCTTAACGTACTCGACATAATTATGCCTTCACCAAAAAAGAAAAGTGTAAAGGACGATAATGACTATTGGACGTTAACTGAAGAAGGAAAAAGAATTTTTAAAGCAGTACGAAGAGAACTTTTAGAAAAAAACTTAGAAAAAGCTTTATTAGCTAGTGACGAAGAGGAATATAGTGAAACAAAAAATAACCCTAAGAAAAAGAAGAAAAAATAAAATAGCAGTTATCATTAACTATAAGTGATTATAAGTTCTAACCTACTTCCTATGTTCCTTCTTAAATCCAAATTGGTGTGTACTTTGCAAAGTTGATAGTTAAACATGTTCAATTCTAGTTTATACTAATAATAGTCATATTACAGTCATTATGACAATATAATCAAAAAATTGTCAATAAAATATGATATTATAATACTGCTTTGGGAGCAGGAGGCCGCAGGTTCGAATCCTGCCACCCCGACTGAATACTTTTAAACCCTGATAATCGATTGATTGTCAGGGTTTTATTTTTTATCTTTTCTTGAAAAGGCCCACTTTTCACCAAAAAATCCTCCAAAAAAGTCAACAAATCGGATAACAAAATCGTTCATCCTTTCCCACACATTGAAAACCGGGAGACCTGGAAAAAGGTTCGTCGGGAAAGCGCGATTCGAACCAAAACATTTTAGCCTAAATTTTCGGGCTTTTTACTCCCTGTTTTATGGCAATGTTCCAAAAGAATATTATGCGGCAAAGTTATTAGCAAAGTTGAAGGAAGCGACCTGCTTTATACAGTCCGGTCAACTCCTGAATGTTGGTGTTTTGCGGTCAAAAAAAGGAGTAACAGCTACGGGATGCAGGGTATCAAAACCCGGCTAGGAAGAATCGGAAAATATCAAGAAGTGTAGCTTTTAAGACTAATTTTCTACAGTCCGATTTTCAGGAGAGGTTACATCATTTTCATAGAGGTTTTTAAGAAAATGCGCCACGCCATCTCTGGTGTTTGTACCAATGATTTGGTCTGCGGCATCTTTGACTTCCTTTGGGGCGTTTGCCATGGCCAGGCCATACCCTACCCCTTTTAACATATCTATGTCGTTGTGATTATCGCCAAAGGCCATTGCATTTTCCAATGTTTGGTCGTCTTGTAATAATATTTTAATTGCACTCAATTTAGATACAGACCTATTGGTCAGTTCCAATAATTCCTCTCCGCTTCTATAGATTTGTAGAAATGACCCCACCTCAGAATGAAGGGCCTTATATAGTGTAGCTTCCTTCTTCTTACCTATCATTACCATCATTTTATGGGGTCCGACATTTTTATTTTCCAAATACCTAATTGTCATTTCTGTTTTTTGATACGCCGGATGCGTCCTGGTACAAAATATTTCATATCGGACAAAGGCATTTAAACCTGGTACATACCATTCATTTTGATGATAAAGTCCAATGTACGCATCATATTTTTGAATAATCCGGTGAACATCTTTCACGTGCGCTATGTCAATGGTGGATGAAAAAATTGTCCGAGGGCCATGTTTGATGAGTGATCCATTGTAGCAAACTATTGGCTCATTAAGGATGCCCAATTTTTTCTGGATGTAGGTCATCCCTATCGGCATTCGTGCGGATACCAATAGTATTTGGATCTTTGATCTTAATTGGGAGAGTACGGAAACTGTAAAATCAGATACGTCGTTCTTGTTATAAAGCAAGGTGCCATCCAAATCCAAACAGATAGTCGAATACTTCATATCCTAAAATCCCTTTCCGTAAGATCCTTCAACTCAGTGGGCGCTGATAGCTACAAATTCAAAATGAGGTCTATATTAGTTCGAAGAGCTTTACTGTAATTCCAGGGCCGCCTTAAGGTCCAGTTCGGCCACAGAATTGATCACCATATCCGGTTTAAACGCATATTCGTTCAATACCTCTTTTTTAGAAACGCCTGACAGGGTAAGAATGGTAGTATATCCCAACTGGAGGCCCCCAAGGATATCGGTATCCATAGTATCGCCAATAATAATAGTTTCCCTTGCCTCCAGCCCAAGGGTTTTACGCGCAGAGCGCATCATGACCGGGCTCGGTTTTCCTACTGAAAATGCTTTTTTACCAGTCGCTTCTTCTATCATTGCCACCACGGCTTTAATCCCCAGGTTGGCCCAGCCTTTTTTCTTAGGGGATGGGTCCAGATTGGTGGCTATGAATTTTGATCCTGAGATGATCATATCCACGGCGTTGTTTACCATTTCAAGGGTAAAGTTCCGTCCCTCGCCCACCACCACAAAGTCCGGATTCTGGTTCACCAGGGTATATCCGTTCTGGTGCAGGCTGGTAATTAATCCCCCCTCACCAAGCACGTAGGCAGTACCTTTGGGGTTCATGAAGGACAGGAACCACGCAGTCGCCATAGCGCTTGTATACACGTTCTCTTCCTTGATTTTGATCCCCATCTTGGCCACTTTGTTGACCGTGTCCAAAGGGCTTCGCTGTGAATTATTGGTCATGAACAGAAAGGGAATCTTTTCTTTTTGAAGGGTGGCGATAAACTTATCTGCACCTTCAATCATTGTATCCCCGCTGTAGATAACCCCGTCCATATCGATCAGAAATCCTTTTTTCATCCGGCAATTTTTTTAGAATTTAAAAACACTTTACCCGCAGGTTTTACCCTGCGGGGTAAAGTGCAACTAACTCAAACAACTAAGTCAGATTACTGAATCTGCTTGCAAAAAATAGACTACGCTACTAATCTATATTTTCAATCCTTTAACTATCAATAACCAGGATTTTGGATGTATACTCCCCCGGTAAAATCGATCTCTCTTTGTGGTATTGGGTAATATTCATCTCTTCCGGCAGTGAATTGAGCATTGGCAAGGAAATCTCTTTTGGTTCTTTCTTCGCCCAAATAAGCATTTAAGGTTTGCTCCGCTTCGCCCCATCTGACCAGGTCGAAGAATCGGGGACCCTCCATGCCGAATTCAAGACGTCTTTCAAATTTCAGCGCTTTCCATGCAAATTCTTTGCTGGGGAAAGATGGATAAGTGCCAATATTATAAATATCCGTAGCGCCTGCATCCAACTGGCGCTGAGTACTGTTTGCGGCCCTTGTCCGTATCTGGTTTATAATCGGCAACGCCTCATCCCAGCGATTCAATTGAATTAATGCTTCGGCCTTGAATAACAGAACATCTGCGTAGCGGATAAAATCAACATTTTTGGAAGTCCCGACAAAGGGACCTTCCTTAACGTAGCAGGAACAATCCGGGGCTTGCTGTTCCTTCATGTTGCCAAAATATCCATATACGCCCGGATCCCTCGCCCAACTGAAATTATAGATCATATCTCCGTTCTCATTGACCGTATTCCGATATTTAAATGGGCGCCCGGGAATTCCAACCGTATGATCCAAACGCGGGTCTACAGTAAGGCCGGGTGCCGGAATAGAGGTCCCATCCGGCTCCACCGTATTAAAAATGTCATTGTCATTAAAGGTATCCAGCAACGGAAGCCCATTAATGTCTGTTTGAAAGGCGTTTACCATATTCTGGCTTGCCAGGTGAAACCCGCAGCAACCATAAAGGCCTGTACCATGTGGAGAATTAAGTCCCGTCACAAAACTAACCCTGCTTACAACAGTTCCATCATTGATTGAAAACTGGGCGGCCCAGATTGATTCAGGTCCATTATCAAAGCCATTCAGGAAATTGTTGCCGTAATCGGGCTCCAGGCTTCCGGTTACCTCATCGGCAAAGTCAATCACTTCCTGTAGCCTGCCGGCATTGATATTTGTGACCTGGTGCTGATCATTTTGCTCGTATGCCTGATACAACCGTAATTTGGACAGATAGGCGGCCGCGGCATTGCGATCAGCCCTTCCAACTTCCTCCTGCGATTGTGGAAGATTATTATAGGCAAAAAGGAAGTCTTCCGCTATGGTGTTCCATAGCGCGTCATTGTCCACATCATTTGATACCAGGGGGATTTCTTCAGGACTTAGATCTTCAGTGATATAAGGTATCTTTTTAAACAATAATTTTAAGACGAAATGCGAATGCGCCCTTAGAAATCTAAGTTCCGCCTGCCGAAGCACTTTATTGGGATATTCTCCATCTGGAATATCATTAATAACATTCAGCGCAAAATTAGCCCTCGAAATAGCTTTGTAATAATTGGTCCAGGTACGCGGACCCATCCAGTCGGTCTGGTCAGCCTGAGTTAGGTTATACTGCTCGTAAAAGTCTACAATATCAACATCTCCTCGGCCTCCGCCACCTTTGTAGGCATCATCCGATCGCACACTACCATAAACCCACATGTGGGTCAAAGGGCCTATCATTTCGTCATTGGCAATGCCAGCATACGCTGCTATTACTAGTGCTTCAGCATTTTCGGCAGTTGCGACGTTTTCACTAGACAATACTCCTTCCGGTTCATATTCCAAGAAGTCTTCTGTGCAAGCCCCAAAAAGGAATAACAGCACAAATCCTATAATTATAAATTTATTGTTTTTCATGGTACACAATTTTTTAAAAGTTCACATTAAGTCCAACCGATAATACCGTAGGAACAGGAATTCTATTAACGTCTATGCGCTCCGGATCTTCACCGATGTAATCTTTTGGTGTGAACCAAAACAAGTTTTCACCCTGGAAGTAAAGCCTTAAACGAGACATACCTCCCCACTTTTCAATAAGATCAGTTGGAAAGGAGTATCCAAATTGCAAGTTCCTTATTTTAAAGTAGGAGTTGTTCCTGAATAAGTAGTCCGATGTCCTTAAATCGTTAAATGCCAGGGAAAGCGATGGAATCTCGGTGTTGGTGTTGGTAGGGGTCCAGGCGTTTAAAACCCCCAAACCGGCATTTTCTCTTCCCTGAACGAAATTATTCCAGAAGATATACGGATCCAGACCAATACGACCGGCGACACCAGATCCGAACAATGAGAAATCAAAATTCTTATATCCCAAGTTGAATCGAATACCATATTCCAAATCAGGTAATGTGTTGCCAATGAAATCACGGTCATCACCATCGATTACTCCGTCATTGTTGATATCCTTGAACTTGAGTCCTCCCGGACGTGCCCCTACCTGGGTTGCTGAATTGTCAACATCGGCCTGGCTTTGAAACAGGCCATCACTTTGGTATCCGAAAATGGCAGTTTGCGATTGTCCGATGATAGAGTTTTCCTGGGTGCCCGGGAAGGCGGTACGTACTTCCTCCGGCAGGAAGGTTATCTCATCTTTAAAGCTGGCGAAATTCGTAGTTAATCCAAATGACCATCCACTGTCCCAGCTCTTTGAATAAGACAGTGCCAATTCCCATCCCCTGGTTTCCGTTGTAGCTCCGTTCAGTACCCGTTGTTGTCCTTCACCCAATACAGAGGCGATTGGTGGGGTGGTGAGGATGTCGCTGGTTTCCCTTGTAAAATAGTCGAATGATCCACTAATTGTATTTTTCAACAGACCGAAATCCACCCCAAAGTTCCATTCTTTTGTTGTTTCCCACTTTAAATCTGGGTTGGGTGCCTGAATGGAAACAAATCCAGAGGGAAGGTTCCCCGTATCATTTCCATTGATATCATAGGCAGTCCCAACATTATAATAGATTTCAAAAAAACCTCCTATAAATTGGGCTTGGTTAGGCCCATACCTGGATTCATACAGACCAAATCGTGCAGTATCGCCTATCTCCTGGTTCCCTACTTCCCCGTATCCTGCCCTTAACTTAAGTTCAGAAATAAAATCAACACCTTCGAAAAAATCCTCATTGCTTATCCTCCAGCCCAAAGTGGCCGCCGGGAAAATACCATATCTATTATTACTTCCGAATCGGGAAGAACCGTCCCTCCTGATGGTAAATGAGGCGAGATACTTATCTGAAAATGCATAGTTTAATTTACCAAACTGGGAGAAAAGACTGCTCCCTGTTGATATTCCTGTAGCTGTTCTGGCCCCAGTGGCGGCTCCCAAAACAAAATAAGATTCCTGTTCTACGGCAAAGCCATCGGCCTGGGCTAAAAGTGTGTCGAAATTATCTTCGACCGATTCAATGCCCAATAGCAACCCGAACCTATGCTCACCCAAAGTTAACTGGTAGTTCAGGGTATTAGAAAAAACCAGGCTGGTGAACTTGTTTGTATCGAGGATCAAACGGTTGTTACTCCTTGTAATAAAACCATTATTCACCCTCGGCTCGATGTTCTTCCTTTTAAAGTCACTGAAATCTATCCCGAGATTTGAGCGGAAGGTCAGGTTTTCAATCAATTCAAGTTCGGCAAATACATTACCGAAAAACTGGTTCTTTTCTGCATTATCCCAACGGTTGAGGTATTGCATTAAAACCGGATTATTCCTATCCGAATATCCGGCGCCAATGGGACCAGCAAAATCACCGTTCGAATCGTATACCGGTATGGTAGGTGCTAAGGTAATGGCAAGTCCGGGAGTAGGTGCACTCCCTACATCGGGAGAAGCAAGCGTCTCATCAGAAGTTGAGAACTGGGTATTTACACCAAAGCGTAATTTTTCATTAAACAATTTGGTGCTGGCATTTATCTTTGCGGTATACCTGTCATAATTTGTGTACTTCAGTATACCAGTATTGCTCAGGTAACCAAGATTAATCAATAATGAAGATTTATCGGTGCTCGAAGAAACAGTGAGTTCATTGTTGAATACGTATCCTGTTTCGTAGGTTGCTTCCTGCCAGTCCGTATCCCCTGCCGGCACATTCGGGTCGCCCCCAACGAAAGGTTGCACGCTAACGCTATTTAAAACAGGGTTATCAAAATCATTATTCCAATCAAAATCATAGATTTCACCGTATCCACCTGCCGGGTCCGCTCCGTCATTGACAGAAGCCTGCCAAAGCGCCTCGCCGCGCTGAATGGCATTCAACATCTTATACCGCTGCTGTTTTTCGGAAAGAACGGATATGTTAGTGTTAAATGAGACATTCAATCGTTCCCCCACAGCTCTGTTCTTGGTTGTAACCACGATCACTCCATTGGCGGCCCGTGAACCGTAAAGTGATGAGGCAGAGGCATCTTTTAATACCTGAATGGACTCGATAGATTCCGGGTTGAGACTGGCAAAAACCTCTTGCCTTTTCGTTGGAACCCCATCAATTACATAAAGCGGATCGTTATTCCCTAAGGTTGTGATCCCACGTATAAGGATTCTGCTGCTGAGACCGGTTGGATCACCAGATTTTTCAACAAATAAGCCCGGAACTCTTCCCTGTAACGCCTGCATGGCATTACCCGAACTCCGTGTCTGGCCTTCTATAGGTTCTGTCTCCACAACCGTAATGGCTCCGGTCAAATCAACTTTTCGTTCGGTGGTATAACCAGTAAGTACTACTTCTTCGAGCTGCTGAGTGTCGGCCTGAAGGGCCACGTCTATAGAACTCTTTCCTTCAACCGGTATTTCCTGCCTGAGGAACCCCACATAACTGAATACCAGGGCACCATCAGTTGGTACGTTTGTCAAAACATAATTCCCGTCAAAATCTGTGGTGGTCCCATTGGTAGTGCCAGCCACAAGTACAGTAGCCCCGGGTAATGGCATCCCATCATCCGCTGAGGTGACGGTGCCTGATACCTGCACTTGTGCCAGCACTGTCACAGGTGCCAGGAGTACAAGTAAGATTAAAAATTTCATTTTCATGATTGTTTAGATTTAGTTAGTATTAATTTCGTGCACTTCGATCAAGTCAAGAGTCACTTCCTCATTTTCAACCTCAAAATTTAATGTCGTGTAAGGGGAATTGGGGAAATGGATTTCTGTCATTACGGTTTTTCCATCGTCAAAAAACAACTCAAGGGATGTTTTGTCCAGGATGATGGTGCCTTTGAGACTATTTTCTTCATAAGCTCTTGGTGCCAATGAAATTTGATTTCCAAAGTTTTCGGAAAAGCCCGTATTCCCAGCTTTGCCCCTATTGATAAAAAATTGGCGGTTCTCATGGTTATAGCCGAAAACCAATTCATCTCCAACTTCATTGCTGAGGGTAAAGGTGTATACCGTGGGATGAAGGTTTTTTATCTCAAAGAGTATTTCTGCTTTGGCCAGATCAATTTTGTCAGATCCTATAATCTTTCGGGTACCTGATACTTGTACATTTTCTTCTTTGAATTTTTTACCCCTGAAACCCCGTAATTCTTTAACTGGTGATAGTTTCAGTCGGTAACCATTTTCGTCTTCCATCAGATGTAATTTCCTGGCGACGGTCATAGCGCTACGCCATGAAAACGTTGGCACGTCATTGGCATATTGCCAGTTAGACATCCAACCCATGAATAATCGGCGGCCGTCCGTTGCCGGGATATCAGACCAAGTGACTCCAGCATAATTGTCCTTACCAAAATCTACCCAATAGGTATGTTTCTTAGCCATGCTTTTCGCGAAAGCCTCATCAATAGTAAAGCTGGTGCCATCAAAATCACCGATAAAGTATTGGGTAGCACTGCCCCCGTTGGGTCCCCCGGGATTTATGCTCACCAGATGCACCCATTTGATTTCTTCAGTTCCGTCTATTTGAAGAGGGAATAAATCCGGGCACTCCCAAACACCCTCGTGGTTGCCTATTCCGGTGCCAAAGACGGATAGAAATTCCCACTCCTTTAAATTTTTGGAGGCGTAAAATTGGGTTTCCTGGCCCGCAGCAAGGGTCATTACCCAGCGCGACTGCCGGGCATCCCAAAATACTTTCGGATCCCTGAAGTCGGGAATCCCCGGATTTTTCAATACCGGGTTTTCTTCATATTTGATCCAGGTTAAGCCTTCATCCAAAGAGTATGCAATCCCCTGAGTTTGTACATCTGTATTGCCACTACCTTCCTTTTTGGGGTCGTGATATGTAAAAATGGCCACTATGGGCACTTCTCCGTTTGTCCCGAACCCGCTGGTATTTTCATGGTCTACCACCGCGCTTCCGGAAAAGATATAGCCTAATTCGTCCGGGTATAGGGCAATAGGCTGTTCTTGCCAACGGACCATATCGGTGCTAATAGCATGACCCCAGTGCATTGGGCCCCATTTATTGCCATCGGGATAATGTTGATAGAAAAGGTGATAATATTCATTATAAAAGAACATACCATTGGGGTCGTTCATCCACCCTTTTTTGGGTGTAAAGTGAAAATTTGGCCTGTACAAGTCCTCTTCATTAATCGCGGTAGCCTCCCCAGGCTGTAATGAGGTGGCCTCCTTGTTTTTGCAGGCGAGGATCAGTACCCCCATTATGGCAATACTTATAAAATTTACCATTTGCATTTTCATTGAAACATTTTCCATTGTTGCTCGAGTGTATTGTTCTTTATATTCTTTTAATTGTTATCACACAGTTTCCACATTCAATTCAAAGACCTTTGCCAGGTTTTGCATGTCCATATTCCAGTTGCCTATGAGAAATACCTGATGGTGGGAATAAAATTTCTTAATCAATTGCCTTCCATCGGGCACCCGCAGTACCCCTCCCCGCTTGCAATGTGAATTGGGGTATTCAACAAAGCCCTCTAGTTTTGAGTCTACTACCAGAATCTTATTAAGCAATGGCCCGATCTTTATCATGGTCATAGGCCCAGTTGAAATTGTGGCATCAATTGCATGAGCGTTTTCATCAACAATATCCAGGACCTTGGGGCGGAGGGTCCATTCTTTGGCATAACAACAAGGCACTATTCCGAAATACCCGCAATGAGCCAGAAGAACATGGTTCTCCGGTTCTTCGACCTCTGGGAATGATTCTATTTTTTCGTGCTTTAAGGCTGCATCACCCATGAGGAAGGGATAGATGTTGGTCATCATTATGGGTGCCTCTAAGGTCTTGTGGGCAAGGTATTTGGTTAAAAGCGACATTATATCCGCTTCGCAGATCCAAATTATGCCCAACTCCTCGAAAAGCATATCCCATGCCAGACAGGGGGTTGTATTACAATGATGGGATTCATTGAGGCAATTGATCCCCACACCCACTATTGCGGAATCTTCCAGGATATCTGCCTTGACAACCATATATAACTTCACGGCATCCAGGATGGATCTGTTGGAAAGTCCGGAGGTTGTCCTTTTCCATAGCTGCCAAACCTTTTCTGCTGCCTCATCAGAAACTTCCTTTGCTCTATTGCCCAGGGCTTCAAAACTCTTTTTTTCCACCTGTATCCCGAACTTGGATCGGATATTCTGCACACATTCTTCCTCGAACCAGTAAAAGCGTTTAAATATCTCTGATTGGAACCCTTTGCCAGGATCATCCTGGTAAACCAGGAATTTGTGGCCTTTTGCTTCCCGTTTTAATTTCAGGGCTCTGCATATCCTTTTAGTTTGATCCAAACTATTAGGAAAAAGCAATTCTTTACCCTTTTCCCTGAGGTATGTGTATATCTCCCAATCCCACATGGAAAAGGTTCCAAATTCTGAGGTTACTAGAATTATGGGTTTTGATATTTTCAGGATGGCCTTATCCTGTCTGTAAACATCCACCACCAATTGTAGAAATAGCACACCATCAGCTGATTCCGGAATCACGCTTCCTAAGGCAATGGGTTCCAGAATTTCCGCACTGTCCTTTAATAAAGAGCGCATTAACTGTAATTGCTTCTGGTAATCTTCATCCATTCCGGATTGGAAGTACATGGGTACTAATGTCGCTTTCATTGAGTGGCAATTTTCGTTGATTGCTGTTTTAATAATTTCTTACTCAATTCCTCCAGGGATACTCCTTTAGTTTCCGGCATTAGGAATATGACGAATAACAACTGCAGCAGCATCATAAAGGCAAAAAAGGAAAAGACGATCCCCGGACCGATGGTTGTAAATAATATGGGAATAAGTGAGGGTACCACTGCCGCCAGGATCCAGTGAACGGAGCTACCAAAACTTTGACCATATCCTCTTAAATGGTTAGGGAAAATCTCCGAGATAAATACCCAGATCACGGTACCCTGTCCAATAGCGTGAGCTCCGATAAACATAAAAAGGAAAAAAGCTACCGAGAGGCCTTCCCAACTAAAGAAAAATGCACAGGCGACCAGGGTAAGTGACAAAATATAGCCTGCTGATCCTATATACATCAATTGTTTCCTCCCCATTCTATCAATCAGATAGATTCCCAAAAGTGTGAAGAGCATGTTGGTCACACCAATACCAATACTACTCAGTAAGGCTGCATTGGCTCCGAGGCCCGCCTCTTCCAGGATCCTTGGTGCGTAGTACAGGAAGGCATTAATGCCGGACAACTGATTGAAAAAAGCAATACAAAAGGCAAGAATTAGTGGGAAACGATACTTTTTAATGAAAATGTTTTCGCCAGGAATAAGGGTATCGCTTTCTGTTTTGATCTCCAGCATCAATTTCTCGACATCCACTCCCGGGTTAATGGTAGCGAGGACTTCTTTAGCTTTGTCTACCTTAAGTTTCGATAACAGCCATCTGGGGCTTTGTGGGATACTCAAGGCAAAAATTGTATAGATAGCAGCCGGAATAGCCTCTACGCCAAGCATCCATCGCCAGGCATTTTCGCCTAAGTTGTTAAGTAAGTAATTGGAAAAAAATGCGATGAGGATACCAAATACAATATTAAACTGGTAAAGCCCCACCAATTTTCCCCGGTCTTTGGCCGGTGCAATTTCAGAAATATAGGCAGGAGCTGCAATGGTGGAGGCCCCTACACCTAAACCGCCGATGAATCGAAACACAGCGAAGGTGATGGGATCATTGGAAAGGGCCGATCCCAGGGCGGAGATGGTATATAAAGCACCAATCCAGATAAGCGTTTTTTTCCGGCCGAGTTTGTTGGTGGGAATACCCCCGAGTAAGGCTCCTACCACAGTACCCCAAAGGGCCATGCCTATGACGACCACCCCATGGAAAACATCGGATGATTGCCAAAGGGTTTGCAATTTCTTATCCGCCCCGGAAATCACTACCGTATCAAACCCGAATAAGAATCCTGCAAGTGCAGCAGTGATGGACCAAACCCATATTTTTTTCATAATCCTTCAATCTTCATTAATGAAAACTAAAGTATTCGAAAAAGAATGGGTGCTTATTTAAGAATGTTGCAACTTGTTATAATATCGTTAAGAAATATTTATAATTTTTATTAATGCGCTGTATGTCAATTATTTAAATGGATTAATCCAATTTTTTTATATTTTGAATTGTATGATTTTGTTACAATTGTTTTGAGGAGGTTACCTTTTCGGAAGATGTTTTAAGCAAAAACAGTAGATAAATTACAGGGTATGCACTTTCCGGTGTGCATTTGGTGAAACCCCATACTTGTTTTTGAAAGAAGTAGAGAAATAATTTGGAGAGGAGAAGCCGTGGCCATAGGCAATTTCCGATATACTCAGATCGGTGCTTTCCAGAGCGCCCTTAGCCTTATCTAGACGGAAATCATTAATATAATCACTGATACTCAGTCCAAGGATTGCCTTTATTTTACGATATAATTGGACTCTTGAAATATTCAGGGTGTCAGCTAATTGCTCTACCGAGAAATTGCTATTATCCAGATTCTCAGTGATCAGATTATTAATTCTTCCAAGGAATTGCTGTTCAAGGTTGCCGAAATTCTCAACATGCTCAATTTTATAAATATTGTTGGTATAATAATACCTCAATTTCTCTCTGTTATACAGGAGCGATTTTATTGACTGGACCAGGATGGAGTAACTAAACGGTTTGGTTAGGTAGAGGTCGGCGCCTGATTGCAACCCCTTTAAATAGGAGTCTTTATCACTTAAAGCCGTTAGCACGATGATGGGTATATGAGAGGTTCTAAGGTCATTCTTAAGTATCTCGCAAATCTCAAAGCCGGATTTTTCCGGCAGCATAATATCGCAAACAATAATATCCGGAATTATTTCCATAGCCATTTCGATGGCATCACTACCATCCGAAAGGCTCACCTTGTATTCCACCTTAAATTTCTGTTTGAGAAACATAGAAAGATCATTGTTGTCTTCAATTAACAATAGGCTGGCAGATTCTTCACTGCTTTTAGGTTCAGATGTTAGATAGGATTCGCCCTCCAGGTCCTTGAAGGTAAAATTTACAACGCTATCATCTACGAGATCTGCCTCCACAATAATCTCAGCCTCATCTAAATGGGCCTTCCCTTTATGTAGTGTAATGACGAATTCAGTACCATGATACGACCTAACATCGATGCTACCTTTGTGCAGCTCCACGAGTTCCTTGCTCAAATGAAGGCCGATGCCCGAACTGTTCTTGCGATTGTTGGAACCTTTAAAAAAGGCTTCAAAAATATGCTTGACTTCCTTTTCAGGAATCCCAATACCTGAATCTTTAATATGTATGGCTATAGTATTTGATTGAGGATTATCTACAATGTCTATGATCACTTTACCGTTATCCGGCGTAAATTTGAAGGCATTAGATAGGATATTAAAGTATACCTTGTCCATTAAATCCCGATCAATATATACTTCCAGATTTTTGTTATTGGAATGGATCTTAAATTGTATGTTCCGTCTTTTGGCCTCATGAATAAAATCCAGGTAGATTCTTCTGGAAAAATCAAACAGATTTGTTTTTGAGGCTTTGAGGTTGAATTTTTTTTCCTCCACCTTCCTGAAATCCAGTAAATTATTAATAAGCCTCAACAGGCGGTTTGAATTATTGTAAATCAGTTCCACCTCATTCATCATTGTACTGTTCTTTAATTTAGCAGTTTCAGTGATTGATTCTACAGAACTTAAAATAAGGGTAATCGGGGTCTTAAATTCGTGGGACAAACCTGTGAAAAAGCTAAGTTTGGCCTCGTTGGTTTGTTTGATCTTTTCTGCAAATCGCGATATCTGGTTTTTTTGTATGGTAATTTTCTTGTTGGTTAATTGCAGCTGTCGGTTTTTTTTACTGATGGTAAGCATGGAATATATACTATATACCGTAAGGCTAATGATTATTGCCAGCAGTGCCATGGTAACTTTTAGAAGGGTATTCTGGGCATAATACTTTTCTTCCTGTGACCTGAGTGCCGCGGTTTGCTTTTCGATATCCTCTTGTTGGTCATTAATTTTTTCGAATTGGTTTTTCATGATATCGGCATTCCGCGCGTCGATGACGGTAGTCTTCAGAATATTGTTCTTGGCAACCTCTTTCCCAGCCAATAAATCCATGGCCAGCTCAATAGCCTCCGACCCACCTGTGGGGTACAAGATAGAGGCTTCAAGTATTCCTGTCCGCACTAATTCTATCCCATTTTCCGGACCATTTAATCCATCAACACCAATAAAGCCAATCTCCTTTTCCCATCCTTTTTCTCGCGCTACCTGCCAGGCTTGAAATGCCATTTCATCGTTGAAGGCATAAACAAAATCAATTCTTTTATGCTTTAATGAATCCAGAAGACGACTAAATTCCATTTTAGGGATACCATCATCGGCACCACCCAAACTAGCCAATAGTGTTACGTTTTCTAGAGGGTTAATTATTTGTCTGAAGCCCTTGCTACGTTCCAAAACCGGAGTTGAAACATCTCCCCCTCTTAATTCAATGACATTAATTTCATTTTGTTTTGAAGAAACTATATAATTTCCCACATTACGGCCCACTTCGAGATTATCTCCACCCACATAGGCACTATATTTCCCGGAATTAATTTTTCTATCGATAACAATAACAGGTATACCCAGCTCAAATGCCTTTTCAAGATAAGGGACTATGCGATCTGGTTCAATAGGAGATATGATAATAACATCCGTATTATCAGCTATCATTTTCTCGATGTGCCCTATTTGCCTATTAACATCATTATGCGCTTCATAAATTGAAAGAGTTACCTCAGGATATAGGGATGCCTGGATTTGCATTGAATGATTCATGGCGTCACGCCAGGGATGGTCACTCAAACATTGGGAAAAGCCTATTTTGATTTTCTCATCATCAAAAGTATTCTTGCAACTAAATATTGTTAGGCAAAGGCCCAGTAATACAAGTAGCCTATATTTTATCTTTAATTGGAACATTTTAGTCAGGTTGTCTTCTAAATTTAAGAAAATGCTGCGATATAATGTAAATACCCAAAAGTTCCTTCGGATGTTGGAAGTTTTCTAAATCGCACAAATTCTGTGACCAATATTTACTAGAATATGTTGTTGCAATAAAATTAGTTTACCCTTATTATAATTTTGAATCACACAATTAATATCTTTAGAATATCAGAAAGGAAAGCATCTTACTTTAAGTTCATTAATAATAGCGTCCACAAATCGGTTAACAGTTTAATTCCGGAAAATGTAACTGATTGATTTATAGTGACTTGTGGGGAATGGGTATAACCCTGCCACCCCGACTGAATATTTTTAAACCCTGATAATCAATTTATTATCAGGGTTTTATTTTTAAGTCCTTTTTCGAAAAACCCCTTTTTCACCTAAAAATCCTCCTAAAAAGTCAACAATTCGGATAACAAAATTGATTCAATTTCACCAACCAACCAAAGGAGGAGTACTATGCAATTGGTTCATCGGGGAACCAGGATTACAACCTATATATTAGGCCCACATTCTCAGACCTATACACTTAGAGCGATAAGAATCTTCAATGATATTAAGTGGGGAAAATTTACTGTACGAAGTCGTAAGTGGAAGTAACGGATGCTTAGCGCCATTAAAAACGGATACTTTGAACCACGCCATTATTTGATGTATAGGATAGTTTTTTAGTCACTTAAATGTGTTTGCACCATGCTTAATTTTTCCCGGCAAGGGTGGTATACTATGGCCGTTTTTGCATTCTAAGCCATTTTTCAACGTAATATATCATCTAAACCAATTTTTTTATGAAAAAGCTTAATTTCATGGGATGTATATTTTTATAAAAATACTTTTATTTCTCCTCGCAATTGCTGGATCTATTTTGTCTTGGAAATTATTTTCCGATTCAAAAAAAGCAAGGTTCATAGCTTTTTATACATTGGCTATTAGTCTAATAGCACTCAATCAAATTTTATCCTTTTACAATTCGACAATTGACATATTTCCGATTTTTAATACGTTCACGGGCTATTTCTTAACCCCGTTGATTTTTCTTCACAGTATTTTGCTGTTTAAGATTACGAACTTAAAAAAACTCGTTTATAAGCATTTCATAGTTAGCATTCCATTTTTATGTATCATCATATATTGGATTTTTGATGATTATAGGAGAAAACTGCTGGGGTATAACAACAATTCTTATATTACTATTTTACTTGTTGTTCAATGTTTTGTTTATACCCTTCTTCTTATATTTTTTTTGAACAAAAGGAAAAAAATAATTCTAGGGATCAAGCCCACCCTTCAATACCAAAGAATACGGTTATCCATTACATTATTCTTGATTCAAGCCCTAATTACAGCCACTATTTTATTTGAGAATTTTATATCGCATGATCATTTGACCGATTATTTGGTGCTTTTTATTTTTTTGCTATTCATGGTCCAGGTATTGTTGATTTTTTTCTTACAAAAGAAATACCCCACATTTTTTAAGGAGAACGATAGGCTATTCCATTTTTCCAATAAAGGAACTGATGTAGTTGAAGTATATACTAGTGAATCTGCCCCACCCGTTTTACAGGAGCTCCAAAAACTAATGTCGGAACAAAAAATATTTAAGGATTCTTCATTGAGCTTAACGCGTTTGGCAAATGAATTAAATATAGCCGAACATACTTTATCTAAGATTTTGAAGGATTCATATAACTTAACCTATACCCAATATATAAGTTTTCAAAGGCTTAAAGAGGTAAAAAAATTATTGCAACAATCAACGACCAGTGACATAAGAATTAATGAGATCATGTATGAAGTTGGATTTAATTCAAGGTCAGCTTTCAATACCTGGTTTAAAAGAAACACTGGATTTACGCCAACGGAGTTCAAAAAAAGTCCTGAATAAAAAAACCGCACATCTTTAAACTCAAATCTTGATTTTTTTATTTCTTCCGTTATTAATATTGCATAAGACTTTAAAAATCAGGAAAATGAATTCAATATTAAAACTGCGGCACAAAACGAAAGTCTTTGTTCTTCTTATAACCATTCTGGCTTTTGGATGTAAAAACAATCATTCTTATGATAAAGATTTGGTTGGTTTTTATGAAGGAGAGTTTATCCATGGAAACTTTTCTACACCTATCCAAATTGAGATTGAAAAGGATTCTCTTGATTATAAGGTGTATTTCACAAGTCCGGATCAAAATGCTTATAGAATACCTACTTCCAATGTTAGGAGTAAAGAAGACTCTATCTATTTTGAACTGAATAGTGACTATTATAGTTTTAGATTTAGAAACAAATTATCTGAAGACGGCACTAATTTGAATGCTGGTTTAGCAGTTGATAGTGTAAGACAAAACTTTAGTTTAAAAAGGATAGATGATGTAAAGAATTCCAGTTTTCGCAAAGAAGACGTTTCCTTTATGTCCGATGGTTTAAACTTAAAAGGAACCATTTTTTACCCTGATAAGCCTTCCGATAAGGTATTATATTTTGTCACCTCTTCAGGGAATTCAGACAGAAGTGCTTCACGAGCAGAAGCTATGAATTTCACTAATCAAGGGTACATTACTTTTCATATTGATAAGCGGGGTACGGGAACTTCAGAAGGAGATTGGAGAAGTTCTTCCATTGAAGATTTATCTATGGATGACATAAATGCCTTAAATTTTTTATCCAATAAACTAGATATACCATATAATAAAATCGGAATTAAAGGAAGTAGTCAAGGAGGTACAAAAGTACCTTATATCTTGTCTAAAATGGAAGATCTGGCCTTTGGCATTGTGGTTAGTTGCCCTTCCACTTCTTTGTTGGAAAGTGATTTAAATTATTGGAAAAATATCAATCAACCATTAATCGGGGATAAATATTTTGATGAAGCTTTCGCTTTAGAGCGATTAGTCTACCAATATATCGGTGGTTTAGCAACATTAGGAACATTAGAGAATGCCATCACCAAAAACAAGGACAAATCGTGGTTTTCAAAAGTTTGGATACCTAATTTGGATGAGGTAGAAATTGACAGCAAGCTTCAATTCTCGCCAATGCCCTATTTTGAAAAAATCAATCAACCATTATTAATAATTCAAGGGACCAAGGATGAAATCATTCCGGAAGAAAGTAGTTCCTCAATATATAAAGTCTTAAAAGACCAACTCAAATCTAAGGCTGTCTTGCTTGTAGATGCCAATCATTCAATGCAGGTAGTTGATAATAGTGATTTTCCATATTGGCCCATGCCACATCCTGAATATCTATCCACTATACACAGATGGTTGGATAGCTTATAATTTCCTTCACACTTAGCAAGAGATTTAAAGGATCTCAACTTTAAAAAGGCAAATGGTACTTATATGACCTGGTCGCCTATATGCATATCTGACCAGGTCAAATACAAGACCATAACTCCTCTCGAATATTACACAACTAAAAATGATTCATTTTAATAGAAATAGAATTGTTGCCCCTCATGGTTATTTTATTAGTGAAATTCAGTGTTTTGTCCCAGGTGTCCACCAGAACACCGGAAGGCAATAAATATGAAATATAATCAGCAAACAAGGCAATAAACATTGATGGAATTACAGAGGATGAATGGAACAACCATGATGCTATCGAAAACTTATATAATCATTATCCTATTGATTCATGTATGGCAAACCGAACCACTATTATAAAATTAACCTATGACGAAAAGTACTCATATGTTGCCCCGCTCCCCCACTCCAGGATCATCCCCATGCCTTCTGGCTTGCCTGGAATGCGGGTAGAAAAACCCATGCGGCCTCAGGCAATGCCCGGGTCATTTGCAAGGGCTGCCCACCCCATTTAAGCGGTATGGCATTTGTTGTTCAGGCCGGGGAAAAAACCATTGCTAGCGGGAAGACAGCAAGATAGGCCGGTTATTTCGCGGTTGTTCGTCCCGATAATTGTTCAACGGCATCAATTTTCGTAGTTCCTCCACCTGTTGCAACGACACGGTGATGGGTTCCCTGAAAATGATCCATCTGACATTTTCCGTACACGGCGGGGTGGTCAGGGAACCTTCATACGTAAAATAGGTTTTGTCCCGGGGAAGGTTCAGGTTCATGTCGAATGCCATATCCACGGTTTCGATATCGCCCACTTCCAGTGGCAGGTGCCTTTCCAAAAAATCGAAGGGCTCACTACTTGCGCCTTCTTTGGCCATCACAGACAGTACGGCGTAGGCCCCGTCAGCGCTCTTGTGCACCAGATGCAATTCCATGGGGTACCGTATTCCATCGATCAAATGTTCTGCAGGCTCGTGAAAGTGGAATTGCATTAATTCGTATTGGTTGTCGCCCAACTCGATAAAATCCCCGACATCAAAATTGTACTGGATCGTATGCCCATTGTTGACCACGTCATGTATATGAGTACTGGTCGTATAATGTACACTGAGGTTGGGCAGTGTTCTGTCCAGCTCGTAGTTGACAATATTAATGGGAGATTGCAAGAATCCGCCACAGTCAGAATTTTTTTCGATTTCCTTCCAGTGTTCAGGGCCCGTCTCGCCTTCGTAACTCCAATGATTGGCGCTTTTGGAATGGACATTTGCCACGTGTTCGGGACTGGAGGCAGCAGTGGTCTTGCCTGATTCTTTGCATCCGCCGAACAAAATGGTCACTCCAGTGAGAATAACATAAACAGATTTCATCTAACTGATTTTATAGTTCAATATGGTTTCTTTGTTTTGATTGGCAGGCAGCCCTGCTGTTTTACCCAATACAGGGAAAGCTACAATTCAAAGGACATTTCTGCCCATGCAAATTTACGCAAATCACACCCCTTATTCAACAGGCCTCACTGCGCTACCGCCTGTAGGATATAACACCCGTGTATTGTATTGCCACGCCGCTCCCTTGGTCGTAATGGAGCGGCCGTACTGACACGTTCCCGCTACGGTTGACCAATATCACTACCCGGTTGAATCCCCCATTTATGGATACAGACTCGGGGCGCATCCAGGCCCCTTGTGCCAAATTTCTTAGTGCCTGCTACACAAAACATGCGGGCGAAAATAAGGTTGGGGGAAAATTTGCTATCTTGTAGTAGTTGGGAATATGCTGTAAGCAGTCGGCCCCTTGAACAATCAGTTACTAAAACCATTACATGATGAGACATATAAAAGAACTTAGGTATTTTACGCTGGCCTTGCTCCTGTGCTGCTTCCTGGGTGCCGCATCCCTAAACGCGTGCAGGGAACAAAAGAAAGAGGAAAGCACCGAACAACAGACAGAGGCACAGGAAGAGCACCCTGCTGCTGAAGAACACCCTGAAGGAGAAGAACACCCCGCTGCCGAAGAAGGTTCTCAAGGGGAAGAACATCCTGAAGGGGAGGAACACCCGAATGACTCCCTATAAAACCAGGCTGGCCCGGGTGGCCTACTCAATTTTCCGGCGAAACGAAAAAAACGTTTCTGCCAGGACGGGTGTATTGCCTACTTCCATAACCGGGTAGGCGAGAAAGTTGATCGACCCTGACTGGGGCCCGGGTACTATTTGAAGGTCCCGCCCGCGGCTGAATTCGATCCGATTGGCCGGATGCCGGCCAAAGTAATAGGTGGACAGGGCCGTGTACTTATTGGCTTCACTGATATCCACCGGCCACCACTTTCCCTCGGCATAGAATTCTGCCCAGCAATGATACCCGTCAATGCCGCCTTCGTCCCGGTCTGAAGGGATGGCCGCCCCTATGGCAAAACGCGCGGGTATGTCCGCCGACCGGGCCAGGGAAATGAAGAGCGAATGAAATTCCGTGCAATTCCCCGTCAGTGCGTCGCAGGCATAAACGGCGTCCCCCTTGCCATAATCCCCGTATTTCATATAGCGCATATTGTCTATGATGTAGTCGTATAACGCCCGTGCCTTCATAATGGCCCCTTCGTGCCGTTTATTCCCAATGATGGAATCTGCCAGGAACCCAAAACGGTCCCCCACCGGCATGAGTGCGCTGGCGTCCAGGTATTTTGCAGGCGATGAATTTTCCTCGTAGGGGTTCTTTTCACGCCGTTCCACATCGTACGTTATGGCTACCTTCTTCCCGCTGTGTTCCGGGGCAAGTTCCAAATACAGTAGGGTATTGCCGTATTCCCTTTCTTCGAGCATTTGATGTTCTGCGGGAACTTCCAAAGATACCCGCCGCACGGTTTGGAAACGATCGCTTCGCGGAACCGGGATCCATATTTTTGCCGGTACATCCATTTCGGGCAGGGTCACCTCATACCGAAACTCAAACCGGTCTTTTCCTTCGATCACCCCCAGTAAATCTGTAGACGCGTCCTGTACCGGCACCCTGTACCATGTCTTGTCTTCACGTTGTTTCCAGGTATAGAAAGGTTTACCATTCAGCTTGTGGAGGGTGGTTTCCGTAACGGTCATGCTTCCCGGGTCCCCTGCCAGGAAAAAGTCCACATCGTATACATCACCACTTACATCGGCCAGGTCCACACAGGCAAAATGGCGTCGGGGTCCCAAATTGGAGAGGTATTCCGTATGTACCCGTACCAATTGCAGGCGCAACTCTTTATCTTCCGTATTCAGCTGGAAATACCCGCCCCCCTCTTCTACCTTCCGGGCGATGTTGGCTTTTATCCCGGCCTCAATATCGGCGGTCACAACTTTTGGGAGGTCGTTTGATGCCAGTGTTTGAGATACCTTTTCCTCCTTTTTCTCCGAGTTGCAGGCCAACAATACAGCAAATATCAAAACGAATAAAATCCTGTGGGCGGTCATTTGGTGTTCAGTTTAAAGTTGCTTGAATTTACAATAATTAACCCGTTCCCCCAAGGGCGGACCGCCCGGGGAACCCCTTCCCGGCCTTGCCCTTATACCGGGCCATCCCGCCGCACCTTTATTCGGGGTATTCCACCCGCAGGTGGTATATGTTGGTAAGCTTCTGCTTCAACACCTTTTTTACGGTCTCGATTTCCTTGAAGGTGATGTTCGCATTGAGGAACTGGTTGGCCTGCATCTGGCCGGAGATGATCTTGTCGACAAAATCATTGATGATCAGGAAGGTAGGGTTCTTCAGGCTTTTGGAAGCTGCCTCCACCGAGTCTGCCATCATCAGGATGGCGGTTTCCCTGGAGAAAGGTATGGGGCCCGGGTACCGGAAATGCTTTTCCTTTACATCCTCCCCGGATTCCTGCTGTTTTTTGTAAAAGTAATAGACCAGGGTGGTGCCGTGATGGGTCCTGATAAAATCGATGACCCGGTCGGGCAACTTGTTCCTTCTGGCAATTTCGATGCCTTCAATGACGTGGTTGACAATAATCCGGGCGCTTTCCTTGGCCGGAAGGTCGTCATGGGGGTTCACATTGGTCACCTGGTTCTCGGTAAAATAGGTGGGATGGTTCATTTTCCCGATATCATGGTACAGGGCCCCCACCCTTACAAGCATGGCGTTGGCACCAATTTCGTTGGCCGCTGCCTCGGCCAGGTTGGCCACCTGCAGGGAATGGTGGAAGGTGCCCGGGGCCTTGTTGGACAATTCCTTCAGGAGTTTGGAGTTGGTATCGGAAAGCTCCAGCAATGACACATCACTGACCATCCCAAACATCTTCTCGTAGATATAGATCAGGGGCTGGGCAAAGAGGGTGATCATCCCATTCAGCAGAAAAAACCCAAAGGTAAACCAATGCACATTGTCCAGGTTCCCCTCATGGATGATGTGAAAGGCAAAGTAGCCGATAATGTAGATCAGGGTGATCTGCCCTACCGAAATAAAGAGGTTGGCACGCTTGTACAATTCAGACACCGTAAGGATGGTCACAATGCCCGCAATGATCTGCAGGAAGATATATTCAAAGCTGTTAGGGACCACAAACCCCAGGATGAGTACCGTTAAAACATGCACGAACAGGCCCATGCGGGCATCGAAAAATGTTTTCAGGATCAGGGGCAATATACAGAGGGGTACCACGAACACATAGGTTTCATTGTACTTTACCACCAGGGTGGTGATAAATACCATCAACAGGATGTTGAAGAAAATAAAGGTGACCTTCACATTGTTATGGTAAATGTCTGGCCGGTATTTCTTCAGGAACAGCAGCAGCATCATCAATACCAGGGCCACCAGGACGGTATACCCGAAAAGGATGAAATACTGGTTGTTCTCCGTCCATAGTTCCGATTCGTATTCCGCTTTCAGGGAATTGAGGATTTTGAGGTTCTCGGCTTCCACCACCTCCCCTTTCGCGATGATCAGTTTCCCTTCATCTATGTTCCCGCGGGTAAAGGAAATCTTGGCCAGCTCAGATTCCAGTTCCCTGGCCGAAAGCTCCGGGTCCAGGGATACGTTGGGCTGTATGATTTCGAAAAACAAGCCCTGGAATTCGGGGCCGAACCGCTGCAGGTTTTTTTCCCTCAAAAGGCTGTCCAGGGCAGCGCCCACTTCAGAAAGCCGGTACAGGTCTGCCTGCCGTACGCGCCTGGCCTCATTCCCCTTCATCAGGTAGCTCCACCCGGTGGGGTCTGCAAGCCCGTTGCTCTTTAGAATCCCATGGGTATAGAAATGCTCCAGGAACTCCTTTCCGGCACTTTGCAGGATTTGCTGCTGACGATTGTTATAACGGGTATCGGGAAAGGTATTCCCGAATTCTGTATCAAACTTCTGCATTACTTCCTCTGCCCTGGCTTCATCGTAGACGTAATAGTCCAGTTGACGTTCCTTGATGGCCTCCTGCTCCGCAGCGATCTCCGCATCGGTTTTTTTGATGGAAAAGTCAAAAGGGGCATACAGGTTGTCGTACTGCCAGGGTTTTCCTTTTTGAAACTCGTATTTGAACTTCCCGCCTTTCGGGAAGAAGAAAACGATACAGAAGAGGCTGATCAGGTACAGGATATATTTGAATATCCGGGACTGATTTCTGTAAAGGGTATCCAAAGTTTTTCCCATGCTGACGGCCGGTATCTTCCCCAAAAATAGAAAATATAATGGCAACAAGTTGCTTTTAAAAGCGGAAGCCATGGCGTTGCCCCATAATTTCTTAATTTCGCCAAATAATGGAAGGGCTGTAATTGCCTTCCGCCCCCCTAAAATCCTTCAAGGGGGATCCCCGGCCACGGGGATGGCATTGTAATGAACTAAAAACACATATACTGTAATGAAAGAGGTTGTAATAGTTTCTGCCGTACGGACACCTATCGGTAGTTTTATGGGTGCCCTGTCTACGATCCCCGCGCCCAGGTTGGGTGCCATCGCCATCAAAGGGGCGTTGGATCGCATCGGGTTAAAACCTGAAATGGTCGAAGAAGTACTCATGGGGAATGTGGTACAGGCCGGCACCGGGCAGGCACCTGCCCGGCAGGCTTCTATCTACGCCGGGATCCCGGATACCGTGCCCTGTACCACCGTCAACAAGGTCTGTTCTTCCGGAATGAAAGCCGTTATGCAGGCGGCCCAGTCCATTGCCCTTGGGGATACCTCGGTTGTCGTGGCGGGAGGCATGGAAAACATGAGTCTTATCCCCCACTATGTGCACATGCGTAACGGCCACAAGTTTGGGCCGGCGAGCCTAATAGACGGTATGCAGCGCGATGGGTTGGTAGATGTCTACGACGAGCAGGCCATGGGGGTTTGTGCCGATGCCTGTGCCGTAAAACACCAATTCAGCAGGGAGGAGCAGGACGCTTTCGCCATTCAGTCGTACCAACGGTCGGCCGATGCCTGGGAAAAAGGCAGGTTTAAGGCCGAAGTGGTCCCGGTGGCGGTACCGCAGCGCAAAGGAGATCCGCTGATGGTGACCGAAGACGAAGAGTACAAAAACGTGATCATGGAGAAAATCCCACAGTTGCGCCCGGCTTTCAGCAAGGATGGAACCGTGACTGCCGCCAATGCCTCTACCATCAACGACGGGGCCGCTGCCCTGGTCCTGATGAGTGCCGAAAAAGCCCAAAGCCTGGGCCTGAAACCCCTGGCGAGGATACGAAGTTACGCCGATGCCGCCCAGGAACCCAAATGGTTTACCACAGCCCCTGCCAAAGCATTGCCCAAAGCCCTGGAACGCGCCGGTATTGCCATGGAAGAAGTCGACTATTTTGAATTCAACGAGGCCTTTGCCGTAGTGGGCCTTGCCAATATGAAATTACTGGGCATCCCCGACAGCAAGGTCAATGTCCATGGTGGGGCCGTTTCCCTGGGGCACCCCCTGGGTTGCTCCGGGGCGAGGATCATCACTACCTTGCTCGGCGTGTTGGAACATAATAATGCCAAATTGGGGGCGGCAGCTATCTGCAACGGAGGGGGGGGCGCCTCGGCCATTGTTTTGGAACGAATCCCCTAAGCATACAAAGTGCCCATGCCCAACGGTATCTGCCACCTGAGTATTGCCCCTGTACGTGTCCTTGCCGATGATACGAGCGAGATGCGTACCCAGCTCCTGTACGGGGATCATTTCAGCATCCTCGAAAGCCGCAAGCACTGGAGCCGGATCCGTATCGCCGCTGACGGCTGTGAAGGCTGGGTGTGCAACAAACAGTTCAGCCCCGTTTCCGGGGAGGACCTCCAGGCCCTGGAGGAAAAAAACGCCCCGGCCTTTGCCGCAGACCTGGTTTCCTTCTCCAGCACCGCCCAAAACGCGCTGATCCCTGTGCTCCTTGGTTCGTCTGTCGGCCATGCCGAAATACTGGGGCATTGTTTCGAAGGTTCCACCACCCGGGGAGAAAGGGGTAAAGATCAACTTGTCGACACCGCCCTGCTATACCTGAATGCCCCCTATCTATGGGGGGGGAAGACCCCGTTTGGGATCGATTGTTCCGGGCTTACCCAGATGGTGTACCGCATCAACGGGCATCGCCTGTTGCGCAATGCCGCAGAACAGGCCACCCAGGGAGAGGCGCTGAGTTTTATCGAAGAAAGCGAAGCGGGCGACCTGGCCTTTTTTGACAACAAGGAAGGGGCCATCCACCATGTGGGGATCATCATGAACGACAACTATATCATCCACGCCCATGGAAAGGTGCGTATAGACCGGCTGGACCACACGGGTATTTTCAACACCGAACTGGGCAGGTACTCCCACCAGCTCAGGGTCATTAAAAAGATCTTATAGAAAAAGCCCCATTGGATCCAATGGGGCTTTTTTATTTGAAGGGAATCCGAAGGGATTATTCTCCCAGTAATTTCTTCATCCGCTGGAAATTTTCGGTATCTCCAAGGGCCCCGTAGATGTTTTTCAACTGGGTCAGGATCCCCTGGTTGTCAGGATTGGTTTTCAGGGCGTCTTCCAGGATCGAGGCCCCTTCCATAAACAAATCGTCTTTCTTTTGTTTCAGTTCTTCGTAACGCTCAATATCGGCCCTGGAACTCCCCAGGGAATTCATTTCATCGATGAGTCCGTTCCCTTCATTCACATAGGTGGTAGAAAGGTTCAACTGGGCGTTTACATAGCCGGGATTTAATTCCAGGGCCCGTTTGTAAGCGGTGCGGGCTTCGGGAATATTGCCCTGCTCCATATTGATAACCCCGATGTTGTACTGGAGGTCCGGGTTGTCTGGCGCCATGGCGGCAGCTTCTGCCATCAGTTCCTTAAACTTGTCCTTGTCTCCCATTTTGTAATGCAGGTTGGCTTCGTTCAGGATCAGGTTTACGTCATTCGGGTTTTGTGCCCTTGCGTCTGTATATGCCTGCAGCGCCTTGTCATCCTGCCCCAGTTGGGTGTAGATCAGGGCCATGTTTTTCACGATTTCGGCCTTCTTGGAAGGGGTTTTTTCATCGATCGGGTCTTTGTAATCCCCTGATTTGATCATGATATCGCGCTGCAGTTTGTCCATCTCCTCTACTTCACCGGTCTCTACGTTGGTGGCTTTGAACACTATCCCGCTGCCATCATACCCCACGTCTTTCAATTCCACGTAGTATTTGAGGGCCTCATTGTAGTGTCCTCCGTTTACAGCGCTGCTGGCTGCGTAGTACAGATAGGAAGTGTCTTGCGGGCTAAGCGTATAGGCCAGGTATAATTTTTCGGCCGCTTCCTTGAATTTCTTTTGGTTGTTGTCATCTACCGCAGCGTTTACCAGGTCGGCCGTAAGGGATTGCAACCATTGGCGGCTTTCGTCGCTGTATTTGGATTTGCCGGAGGCTTCTTCGATGGAGATCACCTTTTTAAAGGAGGTCATCGCGTCCTCGAAGGCTGTGGCATCGCCTTTTTTCGCCAGGTCCGCATAGGCCTTCCCGCTCAAATAGTAATATTCGGCCTGGACGCGTTCGTCCTGTCCGCCAATCATTCCCTTAATGCCGTCCAGGGTGGATTTCGCTTCTGCTGATTTCCCATCTTTAATGGCCTTTTCAGCCGCTTTCATTTCGGATTTCTGAGCAACACCGGCCATGGAAATAAAGAGGGCCGGGAGTATTAACCATTTCGTTTTCATTGTCAATGTAATTTGCGTGTTAGTGTTTTAATTTATTCGGAATCGGAATCCTTCGCATTCCCCGTATCCGGCTTATGGGTATCAAGACCCGTGCCATCTTCCGTCTGAACATCGATATCCATGATATCCACATCTTCCAAATCGTCTTCATCCTTCATCACTTTGGCTACGGCGGCAATGGAGTCATCCTCCTTCAGGTTGATCAATCGAACCCCCTGTGTAGCCCTGCCCATCGTCCGTAGTTCATCTACGCTCATGCGAATGGCGATCCCCGATTTATTGATGATCATCAGGTCATCGGTATCCGACACATTCTTGATGGCCACCAGGCCGCCGGTTTTTTTCGTAATGGAGATGGTTTTCACACCCTTCCCTCCCCGGTTGGTAATACGGTAATCTTCTATACTGGAGCGTTTTCCGTACCCGTTTGCGGAGACGACCAGGATGTCTTCATCAAAATTATGCATAGACACCATGCCAACCACCTCATCCGTATCATCGGCGAGGGTAATTCCTCGAACACCCGAGGCTGACCGCCCCATGGGGCGTGTTTTGCTTTCTTCAAAGCGGATGGCCTTCCCGGACCGGAGGCCCAGAAGGATCTGGCTGGTACCGGTGGTGAGTTTGGCATCCATCAGTTCATCGCCTTCCCGGATACCGATAGCGATGATCCCATTCTGCCGCGGACGCGAATACTGTTCAAGCGAGGTCTTCTTCACCGTGCCTTTTTTGGTGGCCATGATCACATAGTGGCTGTTCACATAGTCTTCATCCTTAAGGTCCTGAGTACAGATAAAGGCCTTCACCTTATCGTCCTGTTCTATATTGATCAGGTTCTGGATGGCCCGGCCTTTGGAGGTTCGGCTGCCTTCCGGTATTTCATATACCCGCATCCAGTAGCACTGGCCTTTTTGGGTAAAGAATAGCATATACTGGTGGTTGGTCCCCACAAAGAGGTGTTCCAGGAAGTCCTCGTTCCTGGTCGAGGAGGCCTTCTGCCCCACCCCGCCACGGCTTTGGGTCCTGTATTCGGAAAGGGGGGTTCGCTTGATATAGCCCGCATGGGAAATAGTGATCACCACCTGTTCGTCGGGGATCATGTCTTCAATGCTGAGGTCCCCGCCGGCATAATCGATTTCCGAACGCCTTTCGTCTCCGTATTTTTCTTTGACTTCCAGCAGTTCGTCCTTGATGATTTGCATCCTGCGCTCCTTATGCGCCAGGATATCCTTCAGGTCGGCAATGGTCTTTATGATTTCTTCGTATTCAGAACGCAATTTATCCTGCTCGAGGCCGGTGAGTTGCCGCAACCGCATTTCCACGATGGCCCTGGCCTGGAGTTCACTTAGTTTGAAGCGCTCCATCAGGTTTTCCCTGGCTTCGTCGGCATTGGAGGAAGCCCTGATAATGGCGATCACCTCATCGATATTGTCCGAGGCGATAATCAATCCTTCCAGGATATGGGCCCGGTCTTCCGCCTTTTTCAATTCAAAGGTGGTACGCCTTACCACCACCTCATGCCGGTGTTCGACAAAATGGTGGATAATTTCCTTGACGTTCAGCAACTTGGGCCTCCCGTTGACCAGGGCGATGTTGTTGACGCTGAAGGAAGATTGCAGGGCGGTATACTTATATAGGGTATTGAGGACGATATTGGGGATCGCGTCCCGCTTGAGTACATAAACGATCCGCATCCCTTTCCGGTCCGATTCGTCCCGGATATTGGCGATTCCTTCTATCTTCTTTTCATTGACCAGGTCGGCGGTCTTTTTGATCATATCGGCCTTGTTGACCTGATAAGGGATTTCATGAACGATGATACAGTCTTTCCCCTGGATTTCTTCAAAACTTGCCTTGGCACGCATGACCACCCGGCCACGGCCCGTATGGAAGGCCTCCTTGACCCCTTCATAGCCGTAGATGATCCCCCCGGTAGGGAAATCGGGCGCCTTGATATGTGTGATCAATTCATCGATCTCTATATCGGGGTTGTCTATAAAAGCCACGGTACCGCCTACTACCTCCGAAAGGTTGTGGGGCGCCATATTGGTCGCCATCCCAACGGCAATCCCCGAGGCCCCGTTGATGAGCAAATTGGGGATCCGTGTGGGCAACACCGTGGGTTCCTGGAGCGAATCGTCAAAATTCAGTTGGTGGTCCACCGTGTCCTTGTCGATGTCTGAGAGCATCTCATCTGCGATACGACGCATACGCGCTTCGGTATATCGCATGGCCGCAGGGCTGTCTCCATCGATAGAGCCAAAGTTCCCCTGCCCGTCGACCAGCATATAGCGCAGGCTCCACTCCTGGGCCATACGCACCATGGTGTCATAGACCGAAGTATCGCCGTGCGGGTGGTACTTACCCAGGACCTCCCCGACAATCCTCGCCGACTTTTTATGGGCACTGGTCGCCCGTACCCCCAATTCGTGCATTCCGTAAAGTACCCTTCTGTGGACGGGCTTCAAACCATCCCTGACATCTGGCAGGGCACGTGACACAATGACCGACATTGAATAATCAATGTAGGCCGATTTCATCTCATCTTCAATGTTGATAGGAATTAACTTTTCTCCCTCCGCCATATGAAATTCTTAATGCTTTAACGTCTAAAAAATATCATGGCAATATACACAAAAACATTAGCTGGCAATAATAGTTACGGGACTTTCTTAAAGAATTTATCAACACGAAAACCCCGTTGTTCCGTTAATAATTTGGTTGTTAATTATTTTGTAAATCGTTGTTTTTTTCGTCATTTAGGCCTAGTTTATCGAATATAGGTACGGTATTTGACGTTCTTATAATTAGATTTACTAATTTTAAAGTTGAATAAGGAGAGCATATGGATGATAATTTTTCACCGAGGGTAAAAGACGTAATTGCTTACAGCAAAGAGGAGGCCTTGAGGCTAGGGCATGATTTTATCGGCACCGAACACCTCATGCTTGGGCTGTTGCGCGATGGGAACGGGAAGGCGATAAGCATCCTGGATGCCCTGGATGTAGACCTGGACCATTTGAGACGCAAGGTGGAGATATTGAGTCCGGCCAATCCCAGCAGCGGCAATACCCAGAAGGACAAAAAGAACCTGCACCTCACAAGGCAGGCCGAGCGGGCGTTGAAAACCACCTTCCTCGAAGCGAAGCTGTTTCAGAGTTCTTCCATCAATACCGCACACCTCCTGTTGTGCATCCTCAGAAATGAAAATGATCCCACCACCAAATTGCTCCACAAACTCAAGGTAGACTACGACGGGGTGAAAGATCAGTTCAAATCGATGATCACCAGCGATGACGATTACCTGGAATCGCCAACCTCGGAGTCCTTTCCCAGTGATTCGGACGACCCGGCAGAGGGCAAAGAAAGTTCCTTTGGTGCTACCAGTTCGCAAAAAGGAAGCAAAAAATCCAAAACCCCGGTACTGGACAATTTCGGCAGGGACCTTACACGGCTCGCCGAAGAAAACAAACTGGATCCGGTGGTCGGACGTGAAAAGGAAATTGAGCGGGTATCCCAGATCCTGAGCAGGAGAAAGAAAAACAACCCCTTGCTCATCGGGGAACCCGGCGTGGGTAAAAGTGCCATTGCCGAAGGCCTTGCGCTGCGCATCATCAATAAAAAGGTATCGCGTATCCTTTACAATAAAAGGGTCGTAACCCTGGACCTGGCATCCCTGGTCGCCGGCACCAAATACCGGGGGCAGTTTGAAGAGCGGATGAAAGCCGTGATGAACGAATTGGAAAAAAACAATGATGTCATCCTCTTCATCGATGAGATCCATACCATCGTGGGGGCCGGGGGCGCCACGGGGAGCCTCGATGCTTCCAATATGTTTAAACCCGCCCTTGCCCGGGGAGAGATCCAGTGTATTGGAGCGACCACCCTTGATGAGTACCGGCAGTATATCGAAAAAGACGGGGCCCTGGAACGCAGGTTCCAGAAAGTCATGGTAGAACCCACCACGGTGGAAGAAACCATTGAAATCCTCAAGAATATCAAAAGCAAATACGAAGAGCACCATAATGTCAACTATACGGACGAGGCCATCCTCGCCTGTGTGAAGCTGACCAACCGCTATATGACGGACCGATTCCTCCCGGACAAGGCCATTGACGCCCTGGACGAAGCCGGATCGCGGGTGCATATCGTCAATATGGATGTGCCCAAACAAATCCTCGAACTGGAAAAACAACTCGAAGATGTTCGGGAACTGAAAAACAGCGTCGTCAAGAAACAACGCTATGAGGAAGCGGCCAAGCTGCGGGATGACGAAAAGCGCCTGGAGAAAGAGCTGGCCGTCGCCCAGGAAAAATGGGAAGAAGACAGCAAATTGCATCGTGAAACCGTCACTGAGGACAACGTGGCCGACGTGGTTTCCATGATGAGTGGCATCCCCGTAAACAAGATCGCCCAGACCGAAAGCAATAAACTGGCCGAACTTCCCGCCCGGATCAAAGGGAATGTGATCGGACAGGACGAAGCCGTAGCCAAGGTGGCCAAGGCCATACAACGCAACCGCGCCGGGCTGAAAGACCCGAACAAACCAATTGGATCCTTTATCTTCCTGGGGCAGACCGGGGTGGGTAAGACCCAGTTGGCCAAAATCCTGGCCAAGGAACTGTTTGATTCTGAAGACGCGCTGATCCGCATCGATATGAGCGAGTACATGGAGAAATTCGCCATATCACGACTGGTAGGGGCACCTCCCGGGTATGTGGGGTATGAAGAAGGCGGGCAACTTACCGAAAAAGTGCGGCGCAAGCCCTATTCCGTAATCCTGCTGGACGAAGTTGAAAAAGCACACCCAGACGTATTTAACATGTTGCTGCAGGTTCTGGATGACGGCTTTTTGACCGACAGCCTTGGGAGGAAGATCGATTTCAGGAACACCATCATCATCATGACCTCCAATATCGGGGCCAGACAGCTCAAAGATTTCGGGCAGGGCGTCGGGTTTGGCACTTCCGCCAAAAAATCCCAGGCCGACAGCCATCATAAAACGGTCATTGAAAGCGCGCTTAAAAAGGCCTTTGCCCCTGAATTCCTGAACAGGATAGACGACGTAGTGGTATTTAACCCGCTGGACAGGGACCATATCCACAAAATCATCGATATCGAACTGAACAAGTTGTTTGACAGGATCAGGGAGATAGGCTATGAACTGAAACTGACAGACAAGGCCAAGGACTACATTGCCGATAAAGGCTTTGACAAGGAATACGGAGCACGTCCGCTGAAAAGGGCCATACAGAAATATATTGAAGATGCCCTGGCCGAGGAGATTGTCAATTCCAAGTTGCAGGACGGGGACACGATCTTTATGGACTTTGACGAGGCCAAGGACCAACTGACCATTGAGATCAATAAGGAAACAAAATCCTCCAAAGCCTGACAGGCGATACATCAAAACGCGTTGGAAAGAGCCCTGGTCCAGGGCTCTTTTTTATGTCGCGTATTCAGTAAACACCATTGGCTTCCCCCCTATTTTCCCCTTGCCCGAACCATATAAACGATATTTACGCTTTTAATCTAATATTTTTCTAAATGGCTGCCCCCCAAACTACTTTCGTCAGGAACACTATAATGCACTACGAGAATGAGCGTCAGACCGACAAAGAAAACCATCATCGTAAAGGAATACCATTTGGATATCGGGAAAATCCAGGTTTTTGATGACTATATGGTGGCTATTTTTGATGAAGGGGCTACCCTGACATTGGAACGAGCCTACCAGATCATCGGTATTTCCGAAATCCATTTCCGGGAGAAGAATTTTGGCTATATCAGCTTCAGGAAGAATTCGTATGCCATCGACCCAACCATTTACGGGTATTTGCGGGAATTAAAGAACCTGAAAGCCCTGGCCGTGGTGTCCGTTAAGCAAATGGACATGCACAATTTCAAGATTGAAAAGCTCTTCTACAAAAAGCCCATGGAGTTCTTTATAGATTACTCCAATGCGGTGCAATGGGTCAAACGCAGGGTAAAGAGTAAGTAAGTCCCTGGTAGCAGGAAGCTTTGTCCTGCCAGTTTACTCGGGTACCCGGAGCAACCTTCCGGGCTATCTGGTCTTTTCCGCGCAGGCGCTCCCAGGTTTTTACACACCGCAACCTGCTATTCCTCCTCGCTTTCCTCCCCTTCCCTACTGAACATTTCCAGGAATGCCGTGCCCATGGCATCGATAATACCCCCTGCGGTCAGCGCTTCGTACCCATTATGCGCCGCCCCGATATCGCCGGCCCTGCCATGAAGGTACGTGCCAAATACCGCGGCCTCCAGCGGGGGATACCCCTGCGCCAGCAAGCCCGTGATAAAGCCCCCCAGCACATCGCCACTCCCCGCGGTCGCCATGCCCGGGTTCCCGCTGTTGTTCACATATCCCCGGCCGCCATACAGGGTGATGGTATGGGCGCCCTTGATCATTAAGACACAATCGTATTTTTCTGAAAAGGCATGCGCCTTCTCAAGCTTGTCAAAATCACCTTCCCAACGCCCTATCAACCGTTTTAATTCGCCCGGATGGGGCGTTAGAACAGCGCGGGGCGGCAATTCTTCCAGGAGTTCCCTGTGCGCTGCCAGGATGTTCAGTCCGTCGGCATCCACCAACAGCGGCCCGGTATACCCCTTTAAAAAAGCTTTAAAGGCCTCTACGGTATGCGGGTCCGTACCCATGCCCATCCCGATCCCGACCGCATCGGGCTCCAGGGAATAGGAAATACGCCCTATATGTTCCTGCGCGGCATCGGTCAGGACCATTACCTCGGGCAGGGCGGCCTGCAAAGGCAGGTAGCCACAGGCCGGGATGTATGCGGTTACCAGCCCGCTCCCCCCCCTGAGGCAAGCCTTGGCGCTGAGCTGTACGGCCCCTATTTTCCCATGGCTGCCCCCAATGATCAACGAATGCCCAAAGGTTCCCTTGTGGGCAAACTTCCCCCTGGGGCGGTAAAGTGCCAGGGCTTCTTCCCGGTCTACGAGTTCATAGGTGGTCCTGGCCTCCCTTAGGTAATCAGGGTCGAGCCCTATATCCAATACTTCCCACTGTTCGCAATAAATGCCGGTTTCTGGCAGGAAAAATACCAGCTTGGGCAACTGGAAACTCAGTACGGCATTGGCCTTGACGACCCTACCGTGTTTTGTATCCCTATCCATATAAAGCCCGGAAGGCATATCTACAGATATCGTAAGGGCTCCGGACGCATTCAGCATTTCAATAAGGGCGCCCACCCAAGGGTCTGGCGGCCTGTTGAGCCCGATCCCAAAAATGGCATCGACCACGATATCGCCCTGAGCTACCTGAGGCAACCCGGAATGTTCCCCCAGGAATTCCGGCCATACCTTGCGTTCCTTCAAACGATCCAAGTTTTGTAAAAAATCGTCCGAGCGCTTCTCGCTGTAGTTGACCACATATACCGCTATTGGGTACCCGTGCTCAGACAGGTGGCGGGCCAGGGCCAAGCCGTCACCGCCATTGTTCCCGATCCCGCAAAACAGGCGGATACAAACCCCCGCCCCCTTGAGTTGGTGATGCATCCAATGAAAAAGCTGGAGCGAGGCCCTTTCCATCAGGGCGTCACTGCTTATCTGCTGTTTTTCGATTGTCGATCTGTCAGCCTCATAGACCTGATCCGCGCTAAAAATCTTCATTCTTTAAAATATGCTATAAAATGGTGCCAACTTCGTAAAAATACCCCGCTTATGTTTGATAAGGTACTCAAAAATACTACTTTTGGCCCGTCACAGACCATTCAATGCAAATCATTTCCACCACATACCCGATTACCCCTTCCCTTCTTCGCGGGCGGTATACAATGTTCGCCGGAAGCACCACCACCCCTTTGGGGTAATGTTCTTCTTTTCCTCCCGTATTTTGAAATTCTCATTGTTTACAGACTCTTTTTAAAAATCGCTTATCCTCATGAAAGTATTAAAGTTTGGCGGTACTTCGGTAGCCAATGCGCAAAACATAGAACGTGTCAAGGACATCGTCTCCGGTATGGGACGGGAACAACTCATTGTAGTGGTGTCGGCCATGGGCGGGATCACCGACCTCTTGCTCACCATGGCTTCCAGGGCCTCCCGCCAGGACGTTGCCTACAAAGCCGTTTTAAAAGAAATTGAGGACAGGCACCTGCAGGCGATACGGGAATTGCTCCCTGTGGGATCGCAAAGCGCTGCCCTCAGCAAGGTGAAAAGCGAACTGAACGTGCTGGAAACCCTGGCCGAAGGCTCCTACCTCATCGGGGAAATCACGCCCAAGCTTTCTGACAAGATCGTTAGTTTCGGGGAGCTTTTTTCCTCATTTATCATCAGTGAATATTTTAGGTCCGAAAAACTCGACACCAGCTTTAAAGACAGCCGGGAACTTCTCAAAACCAATGAAACCTATGGGAGGGCTGCCGTGAATTTTGAACGCACCTTTGCGAATTGCCGTACTTTTTTTGAACACTCCAAAAGCCAGATACACGTATTGCCCGGTTTTATCGCCTCCTCGGAGAATGGCAATTCCACTACCCTGGGGCGGGGCGGGTCTGATTATACCGCCGCCGTGGTCGCCGCTGCCATAGAAGCGGAGGAATTGCAGATATGGACAGACGTCAGTGGGATGTACACGGCCAACCCGAAAATTGTCAAGCAGGCAATGGCCATCCCCCATATTTCCTATGAAGAAGCCATGGAGCTATCGCATTTTGGAGCCAAGGTGCTGTACCCCCCAACCATCCAGCCGGTACTTTCCAGGGGCATCCCCATCAGGATTAAAAACACCTTTGACCCCGCTTCCCCCGGAACCCTTGTTACCCGGAATAAAAACGGGGCCGGTAAAACCGTTCGCGGGATCAGCAATGTGGAGCATATCGCCCTGTTGTCCCTGGAAGGGCCGGGAATGATAGGCATACCCGGTATTTCCAAAAGGTTCTTCGAAGTCTTGTCACAGGCGGGGATCAGCGTGGTGCTCATTACCCAGGCCTCTTCGGAACATTCCATTTGCGTGGGGCTCTCGGATGCCGACGCGGAATTTGCCGCTACGGTCGTCAACGAGGCCTTTGAATACGAAATCGCCATGGGCAAGATCAAACCGGTGATCGCAGAGAAAGACCTGGCGATCATTGCACTGGTAGGCGATAATATGAAAAGCCACCAGGGATTAAGCGGAAAGATGTTCAGCGCCCTGGGGAAGAACAACGTAAATATCAGGGCCATTGCCCAGGGGGCATCAGAACGGAACATATCGGCCGTAATCAATTCACAGGATATCAAAAAAGCCCTCAATACCTTGCACGAGGAGTTTTTTGAGGAAAATGTCAAGCAACTGAACCTTTTTGTAATGGGCGTGGGCAATGTCGGCGCCAAGTTCCTGAAGCAGATCCAGCAGCAAAAAAAATACCTCAAAGACGCCATGAAGCTGAATGTCAGGGTCATCGGGATTTCCAACTCCAGGACCATGATCTTTGATGAGAACGGGATTCCCCTCTCGCAATGGGAAAAACTACTGCCCGAAGGCGAAAAAGCGGACCGGGACGGGTTTTTTAACACCATCAAAAAACTGAATTACCGCAACAGCATCTTTGTGGACAATACGGCCAGCCCTGAAGTTTCGGGCACCTATGAGCGTTTCCTCAAGCAAAGCATCTCGGTGGTCACCTGCAATAAGATTGCCTGTTCTTCAGATTTTGACAATTACAGGCACCTGAAGGACCTCTCACGGGAATTCAATGCGCCATTTCTTTTCGAGACCAATGTGGGGGCAGGGTTGCCAATTATAGACACCCTGAAAAACCTGATCGCATCCGGGGACAAGGTGCTGAAGATTCAGGCGGTGCTCTCAGGCAGCCTCAATTTTGTATGGAACCATTTCAACGATCAAACCACGTTTCACGATATCGTTAAAAGGGCCCAGGAAGAGGGCTATACCGAGCCCGACCCCAAGATAGACCTCAGCGGGATCGACGTGATGCGAAAGATCCTGATCCTGGCCAGGGAGAGCGGGTACCACCTGGATATCGGTGATATCGAGAACACGCCCTTTTTACCGGAGGAAAGCCTGGAAACCACCAGCAATGACGCCTTTTTTGATTCCTTGAAAAAGCATGAGGACCGCTTCCAGCAATTGTACAAAGATGCCAGGGCCGCGGAAAGCAAACTAAAATACGTGGCGGAATTCTCTGAGGGCAAAGCCCGGGTGGGCCTGAAGCAGATTCCCAGGGGCCACGATTTCTTCAACCTGGAAGGCAGTGACAACATCGTGTTGTTCTTTACGGAACGCTACCCCAACCAACCCATGATCATCAAAGGGGCCGGTGCCGGGGCAGCCGTTACCGCTTCCGGGATCTTTGCGGATATCATCAGAATCGGTAACTTCTAGCCCATGGATAAGATCAGCGTATTCTGCCCTGCGACCATAGCCAACATTTCCTGTGGATTTGATGTACTCGGCCTGGCCCTGGACACCGTGGGTGATATCATGACGGTACAAAAAACCAAAGAACCCGGGATCCGTATCGCCCCCATCAAAGAACAGGACCTCCCCACCGATCCTGAAAAGAACGTTGCCGGGGTAGCGGGTCTGGCCCTGATGAAATCCCTGGACTACAAGGGCGGGTTCCATATCGAAATACAAAAGCGCATCAAGGCTGGCAGCGGGATCGGCAGCAGCGCCGCCAGTGCTGCCGGGGCGGTATGGGCCATCAACGAATTGCTCGGCCGGCCGTATACCCCCCTGGAACTGGTACCTTTTGCCATGGAAGGAGAACGCCTGGCCAGTGGGGCACCGCATGCAGACAATGTAGCCCCTGCGCTCCTGGGCGGTTTTACCCTCGTGCGCAGTTATGCCCCCCTGGATATTATCCGTATCACATCGCCCCGGGAACTGGTGGCTACCGTCGTACACCCGCAAATAGAGGTCAAAACCTCCGATTCCCGGAAAATCCTGAAAACCACCTTCCCCCTACAGGATGGCATCAAGCAATGGGGCAACCTGGGCGGGCTGGTGGCAGGGCTGTATACCCAGGACTACGAGCTGATCGGCCGGTGTCTGGTAGACCATATCATCGAACCCATTCGCGCGATCCTGATCCCCGGTTTCGACGCGGTGAAGTCAGAAGCCCTTGGGGCCGGTGCGTTGGGTTGTGGGATTTCGGGCTCGGGTCCATCTATTTTTGCCCTGAGCAAGGGCCGCAAAACCGCCGAAAATGTGGGCAGGGCCATGAGCAAGGTATACGATTCCACCGGGATCGCGTTTGACCTCCATGTTTCAGAGATCAACCCCCGGGGGGTAAAGCCCCTGTGACAGGTGGTCCCGTGAGAAAAATAAATTGAACCTTTAAACTTGTTGCTCCAGCCCGGCTGGGCCAGCGCAAGACCATAATTCCGACAACCAGTGAAGTATTACAGCCTCCATCATAACAGCCCCCAGGTTTCCTTCAGGGAAGCCGTGATCAACGGGATTGCGCCCGACCGCGGTTTGTACTTTCCGCAGGAGATCCGGCCTTTGCCGCCTTCTTTCTTTGAAAAGATCGGGGCGTACGACGAACAGGAGATTGCCTTCAGTGCCATCCGCCAATTCGTTGGAGCGGACATCCCGGAAGACGAACTAAGAACCATCCTGGGCCAGGTACTGGATTTTGAGTTTCCACTTGTGGCGATCGAAGAGGGGGTCGCTACCCTTGAGCTGTTCCATGGGCCCACCATGGCCTTCAAGGATGTAGGTGCCCGGTTTATGGCCCGTTGCCTGGGCTATTTCTCAGGCGACCGCAAAAAAGAGGTCACCGTGCTCGTCGCAACCTCCGGTGATACCGGCGGGGCGGTTGCCAACGGCTTTCTGGGCGTTCCCGGGGTACAGGTCGTAATCCTTTACCCCCGGGGAAAAGTAAGTGAAATCCAGGAACGCCAGCTCACCACCCTGGGCAGGAATATCAGTGCCCTGGAAGTGGAAGGGACCTTTGACGATTGCCAGCGGATGGTAAAGCAAGCCTTCCTGGATGCCGACCTCAAGCAACATACCACCCTTACCTCGGCCAACTCCATCAATGTGGCCCGGTGGCTGCCACAAATGTTTTATTTCCTTTTTGCCTACAGGCAGGCGGCAGACCAGGGAAAAGAACTGGTGTTCTCTGTCCCCAGTGGTAATTTCGGGAACATCTGTGCCGGAATGGTCGCCCAACGCCTGGGGATGCCCGTAACGCATTTTATCGCTTCTACCAACATCAATGATACAGTGCCCCGTTTTATGCAGCAGGGGCACTATGACCCCCGGCCATCGCTTTCCACGATTTCCAACGCCATGGACGTGGGGGACCCCAGTAATTTTGACCGTATCAGACACTTGTTCGATGACGACTTCCAGGCGCTTGCCAACCACCTCACTGCGTATTCCTTTACAGATAAGGAAACCAGGAAAGCCATCCTGCATATCTACCAGCATTCGGGCTATGTGGCGGATCCCCACGGGGCGGTTGGCTATCTGGGTGTAAAGAAATACCAGGAAACCCATCCCCATACCTATGGCATTTTTCTGGAAACCGCCCACCCTATCAAGTTCCTCGACGTCGTGGAACCGGTCTTGGGAAAAAAACTGGAAATACCGCCGCAAATCCAGAAGGTTATGGACGGGAAAAAGGTGTCGACACCAATCGCCACCTACGACGAACTCCAATCTTTCCTCGCTTCCCCGGCACGCTGAGCACACACCTCCGGGAGTGTTGAAAACAAAAGGGACGACCTACAGGCGTTCGCTATATTTTCAATACATTTGCGCTGTGAAAAATACAGCGGAATGAAGACAACAGCGCTCACCGAAACCCACAACGCCCTGGGGGCAAAAATGGTGCCTTTTGCCGGCTTTTTGATGCCTGTTTCCTATGACGGGGTCAACCAGGAACATGAAACCGTGCGGACCAAAGTGGGTGTTTTTGACGTATCGCATATGGGGGAATTCCTGATCGAAGGACCCAACGCCCTGGCACTCATCCAAAAGGTCACTTCCAACGATGCGTCCAGGCTAACGGTTGGCAGGGCCCAATACAGTTGTATGCCCAACGAAGACGGGGGCATTGTGGACGACCTCATCGTCTACCGGGTAAAGGAGCAGGCCTACCTGCTGGTGGTCAATGCTTCCAACATCCAAAAAGACTGGGATCACATCGCCGGGTACAATACCGCGATGGGTGCCCGGATGCGGAATATTTCGGACGAATATGCCCTCCTGGCCATCCAGGGGCCCAAAGCAGTGGAAGCCATGCAATCACTGACCTCAGTAGACCTGTCAGCAATAAAATTCTACCACTTTGAGGTGGGCGATTTTGCCGGCGTCCCGCATGTGATCATTTCGGCTACAGGATATACGGGCTCCGGGGGTTTTGAAATTTACTGTAGGAATTCTGAGGTACTGCAGGTCTGGGAAAAGGTCCTCGAGGCAGGTGCCGCTTATGGGATCAGGCCCGTTGGGCTGGCTGCCCGGGATACCCTTCGGCTCGAAATGGGCTATTGCCTCTACGGCAATGACATTGATGACACCACTTCCCCCATAGAAGCCGGTTTGGGGTGGATTACGAAGTTTGACAAGGACTTTGTGAACCACCAGGCCCTGGCCCTGGAAAAGGAGCGCGGGCCCGAACGTAAACTGGTAGGCTTTGTAATGGAAGAACGGGGAATCCCACGACAGGGATACCCCATCCTGGATACCGGCGGAGGCGCTATTGGTACCGTAACCTCCGGCACCATGTCCCCCTCACTCGGGCAGGGCATAGGCCTGGGATACGTCCCAAGTGGTCTGGCGAAACCGGGAAGTGAGGTCAGGATACAGATCCGGAACAAGGCAGTACCCGCTCATGTAGTAAAACTCCCCTTTTACAAAGGGCAACAATGACGTATGGCAGGAGGAAGAGGAAAGGCAGAAGAGAGCAATAAAAAAGTACTCATTATTGGCGGTAGCGGCTTCATAGGGAATGCGGTCTATCGCGAACTCTGCAATTACTATGACACCTATGGCACCTACTGTTCTGCCCGCAGGTCGTTCGAGGGCAACCAACAGTTTTTCAAATACGATATGGAGGAGGACGATATCTGCCAGTTACTGGAACAACTGCGCCCCCAAATCATCATATCGGCCGTGCGCGGCAATTTTGCCCCCCAGATACAGGCACACCGGCATATGGTAGAATACATCCTCCGGAATGATTGCAAGTTGTATTTTATTTCCTCGGCCAACGTTTTTGACGCCTATAGCAAATACCCCTCTTATGAACACGACAAAACCCTCTCTGAAAGTGTCTATGGGCGGTTTAAAATAAAGATCGAAAACATGCTGCTCCGGATTCCCAGGGAAAAAATGGCGATTCTCAGGGTCCCTATGGTATTCGGAAACACCAGCCCGAGGATCAAGGAAATGAAAGCCTTTATCTGGAAGAATGAACCCATTGAAATATTCCCCAACCTGGTGATCAATGTGACGAATGACGATAAGCTCACCCAGCAGATCCACTACCTGATCAACCAAAGCAAAAGTGGCATCTACCACCTGGGCAGCAAAGACCTGGTGCACCACGACGACTTTATACGGGAAATAATAGAACGCATTGGAAGTCTGAACCCGATCTATAAACGGGTATTTACCACCAATGAGGAGCGCTACCTTGCCGTACTCCCAAAAGACAATAAATTGCCCGCCAACCTGCAGTTCAGCTATCAGGAGATCATTGACCACCATGTGATGGGCTAGGGAAATATGATGGCCCCTTCCCGCAACCACCCCGGAAAATCCTTTTTAATCCCCTATGATTTTCACTACCTTTAGAGTACGCCCTGCAACTGCCACGCAGACGGGGGTAATGGTACCCGCCCTGGCAAAGGGACGGTCAACAAAAGCATTTGAGCAGGCACTATGAAAGGGCCTTATACCCAACAATAATGAATACTAACAATGGAAAAACTTACCGAACGTACGATTGAAGAGCGACTTGACAAACTGGAAGGCTGGGAATTTGTAGACGGGGCTATTGAGGCAAAGTTCCAGTTTAAAGACTTCCGGGACGCCTTTGCAGTCATGACCAAGATTGCCTTTGAATGTGAAGTGCAAAAACACCATCCGGACTGGACCAATGTCTACAACCAATTGCATATCAGGCTCAACACCCATGACGCGGGTGGGGTGACTGAAAAGGATTTTAAACTCGCCCACAGCATTTGGGAGATCATCCACGGGGATTAATCCAGGCCGGCACCCCCCTATTGTGGCGATTTTAAAAAGTGCTATTTTTGTGAGCACCTAATTGGAAGTACGTATATGGGAAGAGCATTTGAATTCAGGAAGGCCAGGAAAATGAAACGGTGGGCAGCCATGTCCAAGGCCTTCACCAGGATCGGGAAAGATATCGTGATGGCCGTCAAGGAAGGAGGCCCGGATCCCGATGCCAATGCCAGGCTCAGGGCGGTAATTCAAAACGCCAAGGCCGTCAACATGCCCAAGGACAATATTGAACGGGCCATTAAGCGGGCTTCGGATAAATCCCAGGGCGATTACAAGGAGGTCTTGTTCGAAGGCTACGCCCCCCATGGGATTGCCGTGCTCATAGAAACCGCCACAGACAACAATACCCGTACCGTAGCCAATATCCGGAGTTATTTCAACAAGTGCAACGGGAGCCTGGGGGTATCTGGATCGGTGGAGTTTATGTTCGACCATACCTGCCATTTCCGGGTAGGAAAAGAGGGCCTGGATCCCGAAGCCCTGGAACTGGACCTGATCGATTTTGGGGCAGAGGAAGTCTTTGTGGAAGAGGAAGACATCCTCATTTACGCCCCTTTCGAATGTTTTGGCGCCATCCAGAAAGAATTGGAGGCCCGGAACATTGACATTCTGTCATCGGGCTTCGAACGCATCCCGCAGGTGACCAAGCAACTTCCTGAAGAAGCAATGGAAGAGGTCGAAAAACTGCTCGAGAAGATCGAAGAGGATGACGACGTGCAGAACGTGTTTCACAATTTAAATATATAGTCAAATTACTGATATTCCATTACCTATGTTTGATTTTGAATATTTGGTTTGTACATCATACACTTGTCGTTTCATGGTTTTTGTATATTAATAAAATCACACAATCCATTTATTAGCATCAGGTACTCTTAAGTATGTATTAGAAAATATGTCCGTAGTATCATCTCCGGGGCATGAAGCAAACAAGATGATTATTAGTGTTTGGGTGTACATTAGTTTTATGTATTCTTTCATTTTACTATTCGCTTTTAGCTAGAATTAATTCTTCTATTTTTTTAAAATCTGTTGCATTTGGTACATGTTTAGAACCTTCCAGTATAACACTTTCTTCTAAAGAAGGAAATATTTTTGTTGCCCTTTTTATCATCTTTTTGCCCGGAAACATGATGTCTTTTTCAGCAGCGAAAATGGTGATTGGTGTTTTTATATTTTTCCCCGAATTTTTAGACATTATTGGTAGCGGTGAAAAATCCATATTGCAGTTTTGAAATGCAGTTGACATGAAGACCAATGCAAAACCATCATATTCAGAAAAAAGGACATCCATTACTTTTTTAATGTATGCCTGATTATTGGTTTTGATGAAATTTTTTAATGGAATAAACATTTTCCATAAGTTCAGAATTGGGTTGCCATTTACGATATAAACTGGTGCAATTAAGAACACTTGTTTAATAGGCGTTTCGTTAAACTCCAATGCTTTTAAACTAATGAAACCACCAAAGGAAAAGCCGACCAAGGTCACTTCTTTTAATCTTAGTTTTATAATGACCTCTAAAAGCCATTTTCCATAATCCAAAGATTTCATGTCTAATCTGTTCTCAGCACTTTTATTGGGTTGTGCCAGCACATCAACTGCATACACACAATATTTTGATGCTAAATTGGGAAAGGACTCAAGAATCTGAGGTGCGCAGCCTCCTGTACCATGTATTAATACAAGTGGTGGTAAGTTAGTATCACCAACACATAGAACGTTGGTTTTACCAAACTTGGTAGCTACTAATTTTTCGGAGTGATCGACATTAAGTTCTTTAAGTTTTCGATGGTAGAGACTTAAAATTTTTGATTTACCTTCATGTGATTTAAAAAACATTTACTGTTCGTTTTTTGATTGATGATTGGAATTGATGTATTTAGAATACAAAGACGAATGATGTTTGAAAAAAGTTACTAGACAAATATTCTCAAGTATTTAAAAACATCGCAAATACAACGATTTTTAATATAGCACTGTAGTTTCTCATTGTTTAATTTTTCCAATGGCAGGTAACGAAGAATATATAAAGGGTAGCGACCAAATGGGAGCTACGACATTATATATGTTTTTAGCAGTAGTTTATTTTTCAATTATTAAGTTTTCTAAATACCGAATAGCTGAGGCCATTAGATTCTTCCTGTTTTTTGCCTTTTCTCTAAAAGAATCCAAAGCCTCTCTATTTAATTTTCGTCCTTCCACAAAAACATAGATGGGATTTTTAAGCGAAGACAACTTGACAAGCGGGTTTTCATCCACTAATAATAAATTAGCAATCTTGCCTTCTTCAATAGTTCCAAGTTGATTCATTATTGAATGCGTTTGAGAAGCATTTACCGTAGCTGTTTTCAAAACTTCGTAATTGGAAAGTCCTGCTTCTTTGTAAAAATTCAGTTCTTTATGAATTGAAAAACCAGGAAGGGTAACTCCAATACCGCCATCAGTACCACAAATTATAGTAACACCCGCTTCATGTAGCTTTTTAACCATGGTCATGTGAAAATCATGCTGTTTTTTTATCCGCTCAACCGTAGATGGATCTTCTTGTTTTGCATTAAACCACCGTTCAAACTGTTTTTTGCTATCCGTTGTTTTAATGAGTGGATTCATATACTCCAATGATTCCGAATCTAAAATGGAATCATCCATCATCATTTGATAAATATTATTAAATACCGTAATTGTAGGACTATAACTCGTGTGTTTGGATTGCGAAATTGAATCAATTATGGGTTGCAGTTTAATGGTATCTAAATCAAACTGTAAAGGTTGCTGTACAATTTCTTCAGCATGTTCAATGGATTTGACTTGTGAATTCAAATGATATGAAAATGGTACTTTTTGAGAAGGGTGAGCAACGATATCTATTTCAGAAATCTTGGCTTGTTCAATCACAGCATCAAAAACCTCTTTATCTAATCCATAATACGTTTTGATGAAATCGTAACCTCTGACTTTATATGATATTACCTTGTCTTTAGCTTCACTCGGATTACTTAGATTTAAATTGTCATCACCAATGAATTCTGAGCCCGTTAGTTTTGGGCCTGTAGTAAAAAACGTAGGTGAAATGATATTGCCCTCAATTACCTCTTCTTTAATTCTTAAATGCATAGGCATGCCCCAAAGATTTCTAACTGCTGTTACACCATTGGATAGGTAAAGTCCGAGTTCATATCTATCCCACACATGCACGTGCATATCGATAAGTCCTGGTGTTAGGTATTTGTTCTTTGCATTAATGATTTCAATCCCTTTGAACTCAATAGTGTCTGCAATCTTTTCAATAATCCCCTCTTTTATATACACCATTTTATCAACTAAAACAGTGTCCTGGTTCATTGGAATTATATTGACATTAGTTATTAGGTAAGAATTATCAGATGTTGGTTCATTCGTATTAACCTTTAAGTAATTAGTTCTTAATGAATCAACCCAAAGTGTAATTACAACAGTGAGTAATAATACTCCAATGAGAGCGAAAACAATTTTTAATAATCGTTTTACTATTTTCATTTGTATTAATTTAAACAACGGATTATATCAATTAGAAATAAGCGGTAGTTGTGGTTTTATTTTTTCTTTTCCTTCCCTTTATTTGAAAAACATAAACTGCTTGTTTTTTGATTGATGATAGTAAGTTTTCTTAATTAATCAAGTGAAGAATTGCGATAATCTATAGCCCAGCTAAATAGTGATAACCACATTTCCTCTTTTATGCCCCATCTCAACGTATTTATGAGCTTCGGCAATTTTTTCCAAAGGATATATTCTATCAATAACAGGCTTAATCTTCTCTTGTTCTGCTAACGTTTTTAAATTTAAAAAAGCTTCTTTTGGAGTTACTGGAGTCCCATGATCGATGGATATATATTTGCCATTTGCAGTCAATGCTTTTTTGCTCTTGACTTTTAGTGTCGATGATTTCGAATTGCCTACAGCATCAATCACATATTTATAAGTTTCCAATTGTGCTTCAGCATTTTCTAAGGTGTAGTCAATCATCACATCACTACCTAAAGACTTTACTAATTCGAAGTTTCTACGACTACAAACACTAGTAATATGAGCACCCATATGCTTGGCCAATTGTATCGCCATGGTGCCTATACTTCCTGACGCTCCATAAATTAAGACGCTGTCGCCCCTGTTTATACTAGTCTTTTGTAATAAATGAGAAGCAAGCAAACCACCATAAGGAATCGCTGCAGCTGCCTCAAAACTTAGATTTACAGGTTTTAATGCAAGATTCCAGTCTTCCGGTAAACAAATATATTCTGCATAAGAACCAAAACGGCGTTTGGTAGGTGAGATTGAACCATACGCAAAAACCTTATCCCCAATTTCAAACAATGTCACACTTTTACCTTTACTCTCAACAATCCCTGATGTTACCATCCCCAACACAGGATTTCTTGGACGTCCAAAACCAAATAGGAGTTGGAGTATAAACCTGGGGATCATAGGTTCATTCAATCTCCGAATAAGAGTATCACTTGTAGTGACTGAAGTAGCACGTATTTTTATAAGTACTTCATTATCATTTGGTGTTGGTTTTTTAACATTACTTAGAACCAGGTTTTCTACCTCCCCATACTTTAGACATGCTATTGCTTTCATATTTGTTTTTGTTCACAGCAAAGTTGGTTAAAATGTGAGGCTGAAAAGTTCGCGTTTGGAAATTGGAACAAATTCAATTATTCTAGTAAGTTCTCAATTTTATTGTTAGTTAAGTTCAGTACATTCGTTGTGATTTTATCAATATCCCAATTCCATTCAAAATTGAACCTATATTAAACCCTATAACCAGCTAAACCCCAACCCTACATTAAAGATTACTGCATCTCTGTGTGCATCTCCATCTAAAGACGCACGACCAAGAACTAATTTAGACTGGACATTAAGTGCGAAGTTTTTCTTTTTATAAATTTCGTAACCTGTACTCGCCATTACAGCACAACCAAAGTTCCAATCGTCATTTACATCGTCTTTAATATCATATAGTGCTGGCGAATCTATTGCTAATCCTACTCCTCCATGAATCCACCAACGATCTTTCACCCAATATTGTAGCGATGGAATGAACCCTCCAAAGTTCCTGTCATTATCTTGAAATTCGTATATATTTCCCGGTAAAGAAACTGTAATGGCGAGATTTTCGTTTAACATGTGGCCAAACTTTACATCTGGGAAAACGAACGTTCCCTGGGATTTGTCAAAAGTTTGAATACCAGCACTATCTTCTATACTGATAATGCCTCCACCTACTACGAATTCAAAGATGAAACCATCCCTTTGTGTTGTTGTTTCAGAACTTGCGTTTTGTGCATATGTCGTACTTGATAATGATGCAAAGGCTGCACAAGCCATTTTTAATAAGATTTGTTTTTTGATTGTTTTCATTTTAATTGATTTCATGATTGTTTGTTTTTTGATTGTTTTGATTAATGATTTCTATTTTTATTGCGTTGATTTAATGTTTTGATGACTATTTTTAAGCGAAAAGACAACTTTTGCATCCACCCAAAAAATAACTGCTCTGTCACCGCCATAGGACCTATGAAAAAAAAAGTACTTTCCGTCTGGTGATATACTCCCGTAAGTATCCTCGAACTCTGTATGATCTACGTTTAGTGAGAAGGATTTAATAATAGCAGAAGGGATTGTATTATGATTCTTTTTTTTGAGTAACATATTCCAAAGCTGCCCCTATGGCAATACCTAAAACAAACCACAATTGCATATTTGAGGTTAAATATCCTACTATCATACCTAGAATAATTCCGATTCCCAGTTTTACACCTTTTTTACTTTTTTTAGGTTCCATTTTTTTCATTATTGTATTCTAAATTGATTTTTGATAAAGTTATGATAGCTTCATCAGTAGGAAGTTCTATTTAAAAAAATGGAACGAATTACTTTAATCGGCAAACTGCACACGTATTAAAGGACTGTTTAGTAAGCTTACCAAAGTTTTTACATTCATATGAAAGCTACCAGCGGCTGATTCTGTAAACCCCTTTAGTTCAGTGAGTTTTTCTTCATCATAATACACACCGTTCAACAACACTCCTTTGATGCTTTTTGTATTGTTTATATCCTGTAAAGGATTTTTATTTAGTAAAATTAGGTCTGCTTTTTTGCCTATTTCAATAGTTCCATAATCCTCAATTGCATCTGAGTAGGTGGCTGGAACCATAGTTGCACTTTGTAAAGCTTCAAGGTTGGTCAACCCAGAAGAAGTTAATTCGTATAATTCATCGTGTAAACTAAAACCGGCAAACACATAAGAGTCCGTAACATCTGTACCTGCCATAATGGGCACCCCCATTCTATGTGCCATGGCTACTTGTTTTTTTGAAGCTTCAAAAAATTGTTCACTTACACTAAGACCTTCACTTTTTAGGTTCTTCTCTTTGTTATGGTCTGTATCGTACTTCCACCAAAGTTGCTTTCTAACGCTGGTTACATATTTTAGATTTTCATTATCAGCAAACTCATTTTTATGCGCATTGGCTTCAAACTTTAAGGTCTGCAATGTTGGCGTCCAATAGGCTTTTTCTTGCTGCATTAAACGCATTAATGTTTTTGCTTGGACCGAATCAAACTGGTGTACAATCTTTGCTTTTGATTTAGAGAAGTATGCTTTCCAATGGTCAGGGCTCTTTAAACTATCAGCCTCTGGAAAGCACTCATACATGAAAACCCGCCCATGTTCAAAACTTTTCTGCCCCAAGTTGACAGCTTCTTCCAAGCTTAGAAACATGGGTTTATGACCCGCCAGATGCAAACCATATTCAGGTGCTTTTAATGCTAAAAGTTCATACATTTCTTTTGGCAATTGCTGATACACCTTTATAAAATCTACGTTTTCCTTTTTATAAAATTGCAACAACGAATCTACTTGCCGTGAGGTATTCAGTTTAAAAAAGTTCGGTGCATCCTCAGGAATTGCTTTTTCACCATCCATTTGGTAACTGCTTTGCAACACGTATCTGGGTGTGACTCTGGTGTTATTCTCCAGGTCTTTATTCCATTGCAAACGCTCTTTACTACCTACCCAATAGCTGTCTTTCTCATTCAATTGACCAGACATGTCTCTAACAACTGTAACACCATTGGCGATATATAGTGGATGATGCAACCATTCTGAATATTGATTGGAATGTGTATGCATATCCCATAATCCAGGAATGAGGAATTTTCCAGTGCCATCGATTATTAAAGCATCATCGGAAGCAGTGATTTGAGCAGTATCAATGTTTATAATACGAGATTGTTCTATCAAAACAAATTGATTAGCAGCAACTTCTCCGGTTGCAACATCTACAATATTTACATTTTTGATGATAGTTCTTTCAAAAACTACCGGTGTTTGTAATTTGGAAATTGGCCAGAGGTATGCTGTAATAATTATTGCAATAGCTACTATAATTATTGCAAACGCAACTTTAGTGAAGCAGATAAGCTTTTTTTCAAAATAGTTATTCATTAATACAGGGCAAAACTAGCTTTAAACAAAAAAGCAACAGTTCCATTTTTTAAATCAGAACTAAGTTGATGATCATTTTGAGCTTTTTAAAACCATGTTCCGACTATTTACGCTTCACTAATTTAAGGGCTATATTAGAAAGAAGTTTTTTTCACTAGACTAGTTTACATGTGCTATAATCCAATTGGAAATTTCTTCTAGTGCTATCGGGGAAAATGTCTGTTCAATTTTACTATACTCTTCCATTTTACCAGTTTTACTTTCTTGAAAAAAGTGATTCAACCCTTCCAGTTTTAGTACTTTGTAGTCTTTATTTTTACCTTTGATCAATGCATCCTTAATGCCTTTTTGATTAATTTCTGCTACGACTTGAGTATCATTAGTCCCATTAAGGGACAAGACAGGAATATCAAGTTTTTCAATTTCATTGGCTGGATTATAATTGTAAAAATACCGAACCCACGGGGTGGTCCTTGTTTCAATTAATCCATTAATGATTTGAGATACCTTCTTATCATCACCAACCAAAGGCTGTAGGATAGGCGTAATTGTAGAATTATAATGCTCCAAAAGTTCACTCTTAATAACCGATAACTCTTTATTGGAACCTGCAATTGTAATTGCTTTTCGGATGGCCTGTTCATAGGCTTTCTCATTTGGCACAGGAAAGGGTCTCATCGAAATTGACTGCATTAAGGATATTTCGCTACCCGGAATTCCTGTAGATGCAAGTAATACGATAAAAGACACGTCTTTTGTTTGGTTTGCGGCCAACGGGGCAATAATACCTCCTTCACTATGACCTATCAGACCAATATTATTTGAATCGATATCATCTCGTGATTTTAAATACTTCACTGCGCTAAGTACATCTGTTGAAAAATCTGCAGTTGTTGCTTCGCTAAAATTACCGGTCGATTTTCCAACACCGCGATCGTCAAATCGTAAAACCGCAATTCCTTGACGTGTTAAATAATCTGCAAGTATCCAAAAAGGCTTGTGATTGGCAACGGTTTCATCCCTGTCTTGCGGACCACTACCACTGATCAAAACCACTACAGGAAATTTGCCATCCCCACTTGGTATGGTCAAGGTTCCCGAAAGTGACACCAAAGCCTCTGAATTATCAAAAACAACTTCTTCCTCCAAGTAGGGATATGGTTTTACGGGCTCTTGAGGCCTTTTGACCGTTTTTACAGATCTAAAGTCTCCTTTTTTTAAATTTAATGAAAGTGAATTGGCCCCTTCAGTGAAATTTCCTTTAAACTGTTGGGTATCTTTATAAAAAGTCCCTTCATATTTAATCCCCAAATTAGCGCCATCAATGAACAAGACTCCATCTTTAAAAGATGTGTTTTGGGGTTTCAGGCCTGCCACGCGTTGCGAAGGAATGTCAATCATGGTTTTATAGCCATTCTCATCATTGGATATATAAAAAACAAAGTCAAGGGATTTGTCTTCGGCTATTTGGACAGTTCCGTTCCATCGGCCAGAAATATCCTGTGCATGAATGCCTATGGAGAGAAAAAGAAGTGTAAGTATTGATAATATATTTTTCATTGTTTGTGCTTTAAATGTGTTGAAATTGGAATGTTTTTTCCCAGTCCGAATGAAATTCGAATCCTAAATCATTTGGAAAAGGTTTTTGATTAATTGATAATGAAAGAATTATTCCTCTTATTCCTTCAATAGGTCATTTGCCGAATCCATCGAGCCTTTATATTTTTTCAGTACCCATTGCGAGAATATAAATAACACACCGATGCCCGAAGGCACCAGCCAGTTCAGTTTCTCAGTCATTGCAAATACATTTATTCCTTTCAATATTTTCCCAAAAGAAATAACGCATAGTATCAATACTATAAAACTGGTATAAAAACTTACCTTTTGCAGTCGAATGAACTTTACCCTCGCTTTGGCATAAAGAGCCAATGCCTCTTTATATGTACCTTTGGAAATAGGAACAGTCTTCATTCTTTGAATTGATCTTAAAGAACGTATAGGCAGGAATATACAGGCTGCAATGGTTAAGATTCCTGTAAGTTGCAAATACCAGACATCCAATAAATCAAAATTACTAACAAGGAAGATTGCCACGGCAAAACAGATTAAAGCACTAATGGTCTCCGGGACCGAGATGCTGCGTATTCTATTATCATATCGTACCTTGGTCATATCAAAAATTAGTTGATCTGTCAAAATTTCTTGTCGTTCCACCTTCTTGCCCATATCTTCCCAAAGGGATTTCATCTTATCAATTTCCATTTTTAATTTGAGATTTTAATTTTTGTTTGATTCTTCCTAGACGCGTACCTACATTGGTGGCCGTAAAACCAGTGATCATCGCTATTTCATCATAATTTTCCCCCTCTAAATGCAGCAGTATCATACCCCTTTCCACGATACTGAGTCTTTTTATATGCGCATATAAAAGTGCAATACGTTCCTCTGTTCGGGTATCCACTTCATAAGGTCTGTTTAAAAGAAAATTGTCCATGGTTACTCGAGCAGCCTTTTTTTCCTTCTATAAACTACTGAATGCCGTGTTCAACGCGACACTATGGATCCAAGTACAGACCTTAGCGTTTTCTTTAAAAGAACCATAAGATTTCCAGAGTTGGTACACTATTTCTTGAAATAGATCTTTCTGGTCTTCAATGGTATTGTGCTATAAAGTCTCAAGACTTTATAGATAATACCTTCATTCGCTCTCTTGTCCTTGACAAACCTTGTTTTTGAATGCATCAAAAGATACATTACATGCTATTAGTATTTGAATCACTTAAAAAATCACAAAAAGTGTTTTTAATTTTAGAAAATACTTGTAATGTGTTGTTTTTCAATAATATGATATTCAAAAAGAACGAACGAAAATTACATTAACAGAGAGCTTTTAAATGTCCACAAAGTGAACTAATGAATTTGAACTACTTTTTTTGAACACTTTTTAGGTAAGTATTTGGTGTTGTACCCTCTATTTTTTTGAAGAATGTGTTGAAGACTGTTTTAGAGTTAAAACCACTATCATAAGCAACAGCCATTATGGTTAAGCCTTTGTTTTCTTCCAGAAGAACGCGCTCTTTAAATTCGTTAACCCTAAAGGTATTTACATATTCAGAGAAGTTTTTTTGAAACCCTATGTTTAATAATTGTGAGACGTAGTTGGCAGGAAGTTCTAAGTAAGAGGCAAGGTCTTTAAGTGACAGATCTGGATTTAGATATAATCTATAATCTTGCATAATTTGCTCCAGTTCGTTACTGTATTTTTTAATCTCATCAGCATTTAATAATGACTGTTTGTACTTCTTTTTCGGTTTGTAGTTTACATTGTCCGGAATTGCTTTGATCATAACCTCCTTAAAGCGTTTCTTATTTTTTATTGGTTTTATTATAGGCTCAGTATTGAGTAATAAAATTAAAGGCAAATGATTTTCAAATGCCTGTTCTACGAAGTCCAACGCTTTATCATAGTTCCCTAATAAAACATTTACTAAAATTAAAAAGTTAAAAGCTTTGTCCATACTTTCCGATTCTAAGTTGGTCTCTAACTCGCTAATCTTTTCATTGCATTTTACCATATCCTTAGCTTTCGCATAGCACATTGCTAAACCACCCAGTTGTGTTAAATCGGTAACAGGCATTCCTTTTAAATTACTGTAATAATTTATAGCTTCTTCATCTTTTCCTGTGAGCAACATGCATTCGCCAATGTATAAATATGGAAAAGGAAGATCATTGTTTAATTCTAAGGCTTTTTCTAAATAGGGTATTGCTTCGTTGAACTTTTCTTGAAGGTATAGTAAAAAGCCTTTGTAGTGATGATTCATTGCGGAAAAAGGATCTAATTGTAAGGCCTTATCAATATAATTTTGAGCTGAATCTAATTTCCCTTCTACAGTTAAATAGTTAGAAATAGTAAGATAAATATCATCAGCTGGTTGAATTTCCAGCGCTTTGTTAGCGTGTTCGTAAGCTTTTTCTAAATTCCAATTTTGCCAAGATTCTACCCAAGATAAATTTAATTGTACCCTAGATGAATTTGGATTAAGTTCCATAGCTTTATCAAAAAAGGGTTGTGCTTTTTGAAACGCCTCGTAAGCTGGTAATAATCCGAGCGTACCCATATAAATATAGCTCTGATTAATATCGATGTAAGGATTTAAAAAATTAGGTGCTTTTTCTGTAATACATTTTAAAATGTCTATCCCTTTAAGTGAGTTGTCTACACCTAACTTCATAATGTAATATCTACCTTTTAGATAATCTCTGTAAATATGCACAGGAACATCAATAGGCTCTACTAACTTTTCTTCTATTTCTAAGTGACCTATGTGTTCGCGTAATTTTTCAGCAATAAATAGACTTATTTCATCTTGTATCTGAAAAACGTTTTCTGGGTTTCTATCAAAGGTTTCTGACCAGAAATGAAAGTCATCCAAAGTATCGATCATTTGCACAGAAATGCGCATTTTATTTTTGGATGTTCTTACACTGCCTTCTATAAATGTAGCCACCTTTAGTTTTTCTCTTATCTCTTCGGAGGTAACCTTTTTGTTTTTAAAATAGAAGGAAGAAGTACGGGAGGTTACAGAAAGGTCTTTTATGGATGCCAATGCATTTATGATTTCTTCTGTCAAACCATCACAGAAATATTCATTGTTAATATCATTACTCATATTAACAAATGGTAAAACTGCTATGGATTTTGTTTTGGATGACATTGGTTATTATTTTGAATTTACAAAAACCAAATTTTTATTGACCGATATATGGTAGAAACTTGCAAATACGCCAGAAACTTGAAATGCCTGAGCAGCAAGAATTCTATTACTATTCCATATAGATTTCTAATGATATGAACGATATGCCTTTATAAAATGCTTTGTATAAGGCATTAAACCTAGATACCGAAAAACAGGAAGTAAAGGTCATGGCCTTCACTATATTCCATAACTATTTGGGAGAGGATACCAAATCCATTAAATTAATCTATGGGGCTCCTTTACCCAAATTTTGGCTGTAATGTAGGCCTTGGAACATAAGAGTCATTAGCAGGGATGTATAATGTCAATTTTGAGAAGCAAAAATATCGAAAGAATAAGATACATTTAATTTTATAGTAGGTTTACACATAGATTATCGAACAAATGCCGAACAAACATATTTTTATATTTTATTCATTATTTGATTATCCATAATTTAAATAATATATAATGGTACACAGAACGTATACCACACCATGCAGGAATAACCAGCCCCCCCCTTGATATATATCATTCCGTAAACCCCTGATTTGCGTTACTTTATTGTTCGACTCTTAAAACCGGACAATAATGAAAACGCTAAAAAAACTTTGGCTCATCGTTCCGATCCTTTTGTGGACCATGGGATCCTGCTCCTCCGATGACAACGGTGGCGGCAATTCAACGACAGGGCCCGATTTTACCATAGCCGAAATGGCAGGGAGCTGGATAGCTACAGAAGCCGTCTTCATTCCCGAAAACAGCAACAGCGGGGAAGATCAGGTTTGGATCCCCAGGGATGGGGGGGAACTGACCCTAATCATACAGACCAGCGGCAGGTTTACCCTGACCGTCACACCCCCCGACCGGAGTTCCTATACCTATACGGGTAAAATGTTCTTTGAAGAGGGTGAGTTCTTTGTGATTGAATTTGATAAATACCCGGGTGAATATGAATACTGGGGCGTAGATATCACGGCCTCCACCCTGTATCTCAATTCAACTTTCGGGGAATACGATTTTGATGGGGACGGGACTTTTGAAACGGCCACTGTCTTGTTGACTTTCGCCAGGAGCTAGGCCCTTGCTGTCTAACAACCACTCCCCCGGCTGCATGCAGGGGAGTTGCCGCAAGGCCTATTGCCGGATAGCGCAGGGATGATTTATTCAGGTATGCTAAAGCTCCTTTCGGGCACTTTGCCCACTACCCCGTTATAAAAGGCCTGGTACTCCCTGAAATCGGCTTCTTTGTCTCCCGTGGGTGTGTAGGGCTTTGAAATGCGCACCTGTTTTTTACCGAAATCAAACGCGACCAGGATGATGGGGACACCCGCTGTCCTGGCGATGTAATAGAACCCGGTCCTCCATTCGGCCACCTTTTTGCGGGTCCCTTCAGGCGAGAGTGCCAGCCGGAAAGTATCCCGTTCTTCAAAGATGCTGGCGATCAGCCTGACACTGTCGCTGCTCCGGCTTCGATCGATGGGAGCCCCGCCCATCCACCTGAAGAACCATCCAAAGGGGGGCTTGAAAAGGCTTGCCTTACCCACATAGTGGATTTCTTCACCGATGACTTTCCGCACGACAAGCCCCAGCACAAAATCCCACCAGCTGGTGTGCGGCACGACAATTACGACGCACTTTTTGATGTCCGGAAAGCTCCCTGTCAGCTTCCATCCCCATAATTTAAAATAAACCAACCTGGCAAGAAATCGCATGAAAATATGGCATTACTGGAACAAAAAGGCCCTGTTTGGGGCCTCTACAAGTATTCTGTTAAAGGTGCTCGCCGGCACACATTGCTTATATCCGTCGGTAGATGGATTTGAGTTCCTCTGCAGATACACGCGCTTTCCAGTCGGGCCCAAGGGCGTTTTCCCAAAGGGGCTCAAGCCCCAAGGCCACCGCACTCATCGTATCCAAATCATCCTCGCTTACATGGCCGCATACCCCTTTTGGCAGTACGATACCATGGGTATCCTTCATCCTGTGAAACAGGGCCACCCCTTCCGGGTAAAATTCTTCCAAATGCTGGAACACCAGGCAATTCCCAAGGCCGTGCTTTACCCCCAGCACATAAGACAGGCCGTAGCTCATCGCATGGGCCACCCCCACCTGGGAATAGGCGATGCTCATGCCCCCGTGCCAGGAAGCCATCATCAACTTTTCCCTGGCCTGTTTCTCGGGAAGGTCCCTTAGAAAAACCTCCTTGCAAAGGTCCAGTGCCTTTTCCCCATAACTCTGGCTAAAGGCATTCAGGTAGGTCCCGCTCAGCGATTCGATACAGTGGATAAAACAGTCCATCCCCGTATAGAACCACTGCTCATGCGGAACCCCCTCCAGAAGGTCGGGGTCCAGGATTACCTGGTCAAAGGTGGTGTAATCCGAATTAATGCCTAATTTTTTTTCAGGCCCCAGGAGGACGGTGGTTCTGGAAACCTCGGCCCCCGTACCGCTGATGGTGGGGATGCCCACGTGGTATACCGCGGGTTTATGGACCAGGTCCCAGCCCTGGTACCTGGCCGCCCCGCCTTCATTGGTAAGCATGATGGCCACGGCCTTGGCCAGGTCGAGCAAGGTGCCCCCTCCTATCCCGATAATCCCCGAGGGTTCTTCTGAAAACAGTTCCCTGATTTCATTGACCAGGGCGTCTACCTGCTGGGTTTTTGGTTCTTCATCGGCCGAGATAAAAACAAGCCGATCACTGCATATCAATGGAATCCGCTCTACCAGGCCGGTACCTTCAAATACGTCATCCACCAGATAGACCATGGGGGCCTCGGTACTCTTCCGGTGGGGCATCAGGATTTCACCGAGCTGTCCGAAACTCCCCGATCCAAAAACCACGCGGGGCACCATGGGGAAATTCCGGAACTTCGTCAGCGTATTTCGGACATTATTCTTCAACACAAAATCTTTTTTCACGTCCATTGAATTAGTCTAGGTATTTTAAAATGTCGGTAATCCTGCCCAGGGTCAGGTGGTTGTTCGTCTGTTCTTCCACAGCCACTTCCTCATGGGCCCAGGTGGTGTGGAAAGGCACGTGCACCGCCCGGGCACCGATGTTGAGTATGGGGAGCACGTCAGATTTCAAGGAGTTGCCAATCATCAGGAATTCATCCACGCCTATCTCCAGGTGGTCCAGCAGGTTCTGGTAGTTGGTCTCCTTTTTGTCACTCAAAACCTCTACGTGGTGGAAATACCTGGAGAGGCCGGATTTCTCCAGCTTTCGCTCCTGATCCAGCAAATCACCCTTGGTGAGGACGATAAGCCGGTATTTGCGCTCCAGCTGTTTAAGGACTTCCTCTACCCCGTCCAGCAACTCCACAGGCCTGGAAATCATTTCCTTGCCCACGTCAAGGATCTTGCCAATGGTTGCCTGGGAAACCCGGTTGTTGGAGAGTTCCAGCGCCAATTCTATCATAGAGAGCATAAAGCCCTTGATGCCGTAGCCGTATATTTCCAGGTTCTTCATTTCCATGCGGAAGAGTTCCTGGTCAATTTTGTTCTTGGTCTCGTACTGGTCCAAAAGTTCGGTAAAATGCTCCTCGGCCTCCCTGAAATAGGTTTCGTTTACCCACAGGGTATCGTCGGCATCAAAACCGATGACTTTTATGTTTGTAAAATCTACTTCCATGCCTCAATTGCGCGTTGCAGGTCTTCGGGAGTATCAATTTCTATCCCGGTAACTTTGGTTTCTACCATCTTAATCTTTTTACCGTATTCCAGGTAGCGGATCGCCTCTATTTTTTCGGCGGCTTCCAGGGGGAGCATCGGGAGCCGCTGAAAGTCCATTAAAGCGCGCTTCCTGAAGGCATAAATACCCTTATGTTTATAGTAGGTGGGGGGAGCACCTTCCGCCCTGGGATAGGGTATGGGAGATCTTGAAAAATATAAGGCGAAATTACGATTGTCTACAATAACTTTCACGGTATTGGGGTCACTAATTTCGTCCCAGTCGGCAATCCGCGTCATCAACGAGGCAAGGTCGATCTCCTTTTCCGGGTCTTCCCGGAAAACCGACAATACGCCCTCTAGGCTTTCCCTCTCGGTAAAAGGTTCATCACCCTGTACATTGACAATAATGTCTACGTCCATATCTGCCACCGCCTCGGCGATCCGGTCACTGCCACAAGCGTGCTCGGCCACGCTCATTATCGCCTGGCCACCGGCCCTGGTAATGGTGTCAAAGATCCGCTCACTGTCTGTAACCACGTACACCGAATCAAAGAGGCTGGTGTCCATGGCCGCCTCATACGTCCGCTGGATGACCGGTTTGCCCGCAAGGTCCTTCATGAGTTTTCCCGGGAATCTCGAGGCCGCGTAACGGGCTGGTATCATGGCAATTATCTTCATAGGAGGATCATCTAAAGCGTTGGTCAGCGGTTAATTCGTACTCAGGTATTTATCCTGGGGCGGAGTTTTCTGTAAATCATAAAGATAACGATCAGGATTCCGATTACCATCAACACCCCGATCACCGGCGCAATGATACTCGTTACGGTTACCACACCGGCCGTGGCGGTCTCTATGGTAGCGACCAGCGGGTTGCCCAGCCCTCCCGTGGTAGCCGTTGAGGCCAGACGGCTTGTGGCAGATGCGCCTTTCACGGCCGAGGCCGTCCCTCCCCCGGCGATGATCGCCAGACTCCAGGTAAGCAGGGGGTCCAGGTTGGCAATGGTAGACACCATTACCGCCGTACCGGCGATAGCTGCCAGTGGAAGTGCCAGGCCATCCAGGAGGTTGTCTACCCATGGGATATAGTAGGCAAAAAGCTCCACCAGGGTGGCCACGCCAAAGGTGATCAGGGCCGCCAGGCTCCCAATCCATTCCCAGTGTTCATTGAGGTCCCACATCCCATTGTAGGAGGCCAGGCTCAGGGCAAATAGCGGAAGAAAGACGCGAAACCCCACCGAGGCGGCCAATCCCACTCCCAGGAAGATGCTAATGATGGTTTCAGAGCTCATTGTATGCCGTGGTGCTTTGCTACGAAATTAGGTTATTGCTCAGCAATAAAAAAATCGTTTTTGAAGCCTATGAGGTAGAGCCGTTCCCGGGCACGGGTCAGCGCGGTGTACAGCCACCGTAAAAATTCCTTGTCGACCCCCCCGGGGAGGTACGGTTGCTCTACAAACACCGTATGCCATTGTCCTCCCTGTGATTTGTGGCAGGTAATGGCATAGGAAAATTTTACCTGCAGCGCATTGAAAAACCGGTTGTTCTTTACAGCGAGGAATTTTTTGTATTTCGATTTTTCATGGGCATAGTCTTTTTGGACTTCTTCGTAGAGGCGGTTGCTGTCTTCATAGGGCAGGGAGGGCGATTCTGCCCTGATGGTGTCGAGCAACAAAACGGTTTCAAAAGGTTTTTGCCTGGGGTAATCGACCATTTTCACCCGTACTTCGGCAAAGGTAAATCCGTACAATTCTTTAATGGCAAACAATTCCAGTATCTCGATGATATCCCCGTTGGCTATAAAGCCGGCTTCCGATTTGCTATCGAGCCAGAAGTAGTTGTTCTTTACCACCATCATATAATCGCCTACGGCCAATTGGTTTTCCAGGAACAGGATCCTGCTGCGGATGTTTTCATTGTATAAGTTGGCCCGCTTGTTGGAACGCACGATCAAAACCGACTCTTCCTTACCCTGCTCCCGGTAAGAACTGTCTATAGCTTCCTGAATCTCATACCCATCCACAAGCCGGATAATATCGGCAAAAGGGTCCAGGTGAAAGCAAAAGTTATCCCAATAGCCCGATTGCAGTTGTTCCCGCAGCAAAGTGGCATTGGCCAGTATCCCGGAGTCCTGCGCCTGTCTTACCACCTCGTCCAGTTCTATCTTCTCTACCTCCTTGCGATAGTTCAGGGCCAGTTTGTCGGCATCCAGGGCAGGGCTCAGCGTCAGGTGAACGGGCGGTAACTGGGCCGTGTCCCCGATCAGTATCAATTTGCACTGATGCCCTGAATACACGTACTGTATCAGGTCGTCCAGCAGGGAGCCATTGCCAAATAGCCTGGAATCGGTAGGCGCATCAGGGATCATAGAAGCTTCATCCACAATAAAAAGGGTGTCCCGGTGCTTGTTGGGTGAAAGCACAAAGCGTACCCCGCCGCCCCGCTCTTTTCTGGGGACATATATCTTACGATGGATGGTATAGGCCTGGGTACCGGAATAGACCGACATCACTTTGGCCGCCCTCCCGGTAGGGGCCATGAGCACCGCCTTCTTTCGGGTCTTCCAAAGGTTGGTTACAATATCCCCCACTATAGTGGTCTTTCCCGTCCCGGCAAACCCCTTTAAAAGGAATACGGCATCCTGGGAGGGGTGCAGGACAAAATGCGCGAGTTTTTGCAGGGCGAGCCGCTGTTTCTCCGTGGGTTCATGCGGGAAATTTTCCTTGAGTAATGTATAGAAAGAGGCAGGCGTGAGAGCGGTCATAGACCCCCAAATATAAACAGGAAAAATGGGGTAAAACCTTTCACCATTAAAAAAAAATTGTAGATTTGTGAGAACCACATACCATAATTAACTCTAATACAAAAAATGAAAACCATACTTCAAATTGTTCTTTGGATCATTTGTGTTTTTTTAGGCTATCTGATTTACAAATCGGTAACCGGACCTATTGAATTTGCCAAAGTGAAGGAAAGGCGTTATGCAGACGTGATCAACCGCCTTAAGGACATCAGGAATTCCCAGGAAGCTTACAAGACCGTTAACGGAAAATACGCCAATGACTTCAACAGCCTGGTCGCCTTTGTAGATACAGGGAATTACACCATTACCCAACAAAGGGATTCCTCTTATATGGAGTATGACAAGACCTATGGGATCGACCTGCTTAGGGAAGTTACCATTACAGATACCCTGGGATTTGTCGCCGTCAAAGATTCCCTTTTCAAAAACAGCGACCGCTACAAACAAATGATGAATGTGCCCCACGGGCAGAACAACGAAACCTTTGAACTAAAGGCCGATGTGATAGAACGAAGTGGCTATAAGGTACCGGTTTTTGAAGCCAAAGTCGCAAAGAAAGTCGTATTGTATGACCAGCCCGCAGACCTGGTAGCCAGGGAAAACGCACAGATCAGTGTTGAAGAGGTCAACGGCAATGCGATCAAAGTGGGCTCCCTGACGGAAGTGAGTACTAGCGGAAACTGGCCCCCTATTTATGACAAAAAAGGAGAGTAATACCGCCACCGAAAAAAGCGTTGAAAATTACCATAAATTGTCCATTCAGGTTGGCCTGAATGGACTTTCTTTTTGTGTTTTCGACACTATTGGCAATGCCGTGGCACTGAGCAGGCGGGTCGCCTTCGAAAAAGAACGCACCCCTTTTGAGGTGCAAAAGGAACTGAAGGAGCTCATCGTGCAGGAAGGCATCCTGGAATACGAATATTCAGAAGTGGTGGTCATCCACCGAAATAGCCTGTTCAGCCTGGTTCCCAAGGCCCTTTTCGACAAAAACGAGCTTGCCAACTACCTGAAATTCAACGTCAAGATCCTGGCTAATGACTACATCGAATACGATGAGATCAGCAGCTTTGACATGGTGAATGTCTACGTGCCTTTTGTGAATATCAACAATTATATCTACGAACTTTTTGGCGCTTTTGACTTTATGCACAACGGTACCGTACTGGTGCAGGCCTTGCTTGGCACCCATAGCAACGCCAATGAACCCATTTGCTACGTCCATGTTGGGGAGCACGTCATGGACGTGGTAGTCCTCTCCCAAAAACAACTGCTCTATTACAACCACTTCACCTATACCTCCAAGGAGGATTTCATCTATTACCTGCTCTTTTCGCTGGAGCAGTTGAAACTAGATACAGAGCGTATTAAAACCAGGTTGTTTGGGGCCATAGACGAGGGAGACGATATCTTCAATATCTGCTATGAGTATATTCAGCACCTCTCTATCTTTATCCCCACGGGAAACACGGGGACAAGCATGGCACAGGATAATGACAGTATTGACTTCACCGTACTAAGTGCCCTGTAATGCGCATTATCTCCGGTTCACATAAGGGAAGGAAAATTACGGCCCCCAAACAGCTGCCGGTGCGCCCAACCACTGATATGGCCAAGGAAGCCTTGTTTAATATCCTCCACAATGCGTATTTTTTCGAGGAACTTTCCGTTTTGGACCTGTATGCCGGAACCGGCAATATCAGTTACGAGTTTGCATCCCGCGGGTGCGCGCATATCGTGGCCGTAGACGCCAGCCACCGCTGTGTGAAATTCATCGCGGCCACTTCAAAGGCGCTGGAATTCCCAATCCTGGCGATAAAGGCGGAAGTTTTGGACTATTTGGACAGGACCCTTCAGCAATTTGACATCATTTTTGCCGACCCCCCCTATGATAAGCCCATAGAGGAATTTCAACGTATCAGGGAATTGGTGTTTCAAAAATCCTTGCTCAGGGAAGGCGGGGTGCTCATTATCGAACATTCCAAACGCACCGATCTCAGCGGGCTCGAATATTTTGAACAACAACGAAAATACGGGGGGAGTGTATTCAGTTTTTTCCGGATGGGCGGTTCGTGAAAGCGACAGGCTACCCAAAATGCCGGATTCCCGGCTTGAAAAAAAAGCAGGCCTGTAAGCCGGATTCTGTCCATCCTAACTTTTCCTGGAAATAGTTCCCGAAAAGTGAGCATGCCTTATCATTTATCTGGACGCCCGGTTACCCGGAACGTTCTATCCGCCTACCCTTCAACTCGGACGTGCAGCCCTCAAGCGTTGATGTATTTGGCGTTTCACCACATAGAGTTTACCTGATTTCACTACAGCATTACCTGTACTTGCTTTCTGTTGCACTGGTCCTCCCCCGGGATTCCGGGGTGACGGGCGTTACCCGCTATGTTGCACTGTGGTGTCCGGACTTTCCTCCCCGGTCGGGTGACCGGAGCGATAAGGTGGCCTGCCAATGTCAAAGATACGATATTTTGGGTTATCCCCCGGCAGATAGGGAACCACGTTTCCTTAGTCGCCTGAATATTGCCGGGAAGTTTTCACCGGGATGGAGTGCGTTACCCACGGATTGTTGATAAAAAACGAAGAGTTCCCTTCAAATGCGCCCCCTTGAAAGCCCGCTATTCCTATCTTTGTGTACAGGCCCGTTTTTAAACCAAAAGCGCGCATAAGGCAATGTCATTGGAACCATTCATCGTATCGGCCAGGAAATACAGGCCACAGACATTTAAGGATGTCGTGGGGCAGCAAGCCATTACCCGTACCCTCCTGAACGCCATTGAGAACAACCACCTTGCCCAGGCCCTGCTATTCTGTGGGCCCAGGGGAGTGGGCAAGACCACCTGTGCCCGTATCCTCGCCAAGAAGATCAACCAGGACGGGACCGAAAAGCAGGATGAAGATTTTGCGTTCAACATCTTTGAACTGGATGCCGCCTCGAACAACTCGGTAGATGATATACGGAACCTGATTGACCAGGTCCGTATCCCCCCTCAGGTGGGGAAATACAAAGTGTATATAATTGACGAGGTGCACATGCTCTCGCAGTCGGCCTTCAACGCTTTCCTCAAAACCCTGGAGGAGCCCCCCAGGCATGCCATCTTTATCCTGGCCACTACCGAGAAACGAAAAATTATCCCCACCATCCTTTCACGTTGCCAGATCTTTGATTTCAAGCGTATTACTGTAAAGGACGCGGCAGACTACCTGAAGTCGATCGCCGAGCAACAGGGGATAGACGCTGAAGAAGAAGCCCTGCACCTTATCGCCCAAAAGGCGGATGGGGCCATGCGGGACGCGCTTTCGATCTTTGACCGGGTGGTAAGCTTTTCCGGCAATCCACTGACGCTTAAGGCCGTGACCGAAAACCTGAACGTGCTGGACCAGGACACCTTTTTCAAAACCACGGACCTGATCCTGGAACGCCATATCCCCGGATTGCTGCTGCTCTTCAACGACATCCTCGCACGCGGGTTTGAAGGGCACCATTTCATCGGTGGCCTGGCCTCCCATTTCAGGGACCTGATGGTATGCCGGCACGAAGCAACCATAGCGTTGCTCGAAGTCAGCGAAAATGCCAAATCCAAGTTCCTGGACCAATCCCGGAAAACCACGGAAGATTTCCTTTTGAAGGCCATTGATATCGCCAATGAATGCGACCTCTCGTATAAAACCAGCAAGAACCATCGGTTGTTGGTTGAATTGGCGCTCATGAAATTGGCGTCCATCAACTTTACCGGTGAAAAAAAAAATCCTGACGGCAATGGATCCGGCACGGGAGAACTGAATGGCCTGGTCCCGGCCTCCTATTTCAGGGCCCATATGCCTCCGGGCGGTGTTAAAATCTCCCCTATCCCCCCCCGGGAAAAGCCGCCACAGGCGCCTGTAACCGCCGAAGGCCCTTCTGGGCAACCTCCCCAAAAAGAGGCGCAGGCTGCAGAAACCATGGCCGGTAGTACCCAGGGGGTAGAAACGAATGCGGGAAACCAAACCGCGGTTTCAGAACCTGTGCGAAAAATCCGTATCAAAGAGCGGTCGCAAAGGGTTTCGGGCTTATCGCTTTCCAGCCTCAAAGCCCAGAAAGCCCATAAAGAAAAGCAGAACGATACCGTAGACGAGGCGGACCTGCCTACAGACCCCTTTACGGAAGAAGCCATGCAGGCGCATTGGTCGGATTTTGTGCATAAGTTGGACGCTGAGGGCAGGAAGATCCTGGCCTCTAACCTGCGGACCGAGGCCCCCCTGCTGAAAGACGCACACACCATCTCCCTGGAACTCCCCAATGGCACCATGAAGAAGGAGATTGAACGGGAACAGGGCGAACTGATGGGCTACCTCAGGAAACAGTTGAACAACTACAGCCTTCAACTCCGCATCACCGTCAATGAAGAGACCGCCAAGAAATTTGTGTATACCCCGGCAGAAAAGTACCAGAAACTCCGGGAGAAAAACCCGGCGATAGACCTATTGCGCCAGGAATTCGACCTAGAGTTTTAGGCGGCGCGCATAGCGGACCCTTAGCGCGTACACCAGCAAAACCACCCCGCAGATCAGCAAACCGAAGGCCTCCCTCCCCTCTTCAATATTGGTGATGTCCCCTTGCCCAATGGTAAAACCCTCGAACTGATCGGGCCAGGAGAGAAAGACCCCGGCCAGATAGGCGATGGCCATGGCCACGCCCAGGCCAAAGGAGAGGCAATCCAGGAAAAAAAGCACCGATAACAAAGCAGCTAACGCATAGATCAGAATCCAAAAGAAGGTGTCCGGGTCATTCCACTGAACAAAAGCCGCCCATATAAACAAGACGGCAAATACCAGGGAGAATACTTTAAAGAATTTGTTCATAAGGCTATGGTTTTTACACAGGCCCCAACAGGGCCTATGGCGAAGCTGTTTTAATTGTATTGGGGCATAACGTGTTTAATCATGATCTCGAATACATCTACCGCCGCTACCTTTCTCGGGAGCGGGAAATCTGGGTCATTGCTGATCAATACAGGATAATCAGCGGTGTCTTCCGGGATCCTCCCGTGCGATCCTTTGACCAATTCGGCACGCAGGGGAATAAGGTCCATCACGGTCCGGAATCCCAATTTCTTTTTCAGTAATTTCCATACCACCCTGGGGACCACCAGGGGATCGTCCGGGTCGGTAAACATTTCTACCGGGTCATAGCCGGGCTTTTTATGGATATCCACCATTCGGGCAAAATCTGGGGCCTTTTGGTCATCTTCCCAAAAATAATAGGTAAACCAGGAGTCCCTGTCGGCCACGACCACCAGGTCACCGCAGCGTTCATGGAGCAAATGGCCCCGGTCTTTGCCGGACAATACCCGTTCTACCCCGGGTATTTGGCGTAAATACTCCTGCAGGGATTCTTTAAGGGAGGGATCGTTCAGGTATATATGCGCTATCTGGTGGTCTGCCACCGCAAAAGCCCTGCTCGCCCCGGCATCCAATAACTCCAGGCCACGTTCTACCCTGATGGCGAGGTGGCCCAGTTTACGCAGGTGGCGGTTTAAGTGTACCGGCCGGCTCACGTTGGTAATCCCGTATTCGGAAAGGATGATCACCCTCATATCCTGCTGCCTGTAATAGGCCAGCAGATGGCCTACCAGCCGGTCTATGTCCCTGAGGTCTTTCGCTATCTTCTTAAAATCGAGCCCGTTTTTCTGCAGGCTGTAATCCAAATGTGGCAGGTAGACCAGGCTCAGGGTAGGGTGATACTTTTTATCTACCTCCAGGGCGGCATCGGCTATCCACTGACTGGATTTGATATTGGCCTTGGGGCCCCAAAAGTTAAACAGTGGAAACTGCCCCAGGTCTTTCTGGAGGGAATCCCTCAGATCTGCCGGGAAGGAATACACATCGGGGATCTTGCGGCCGTCCGCCAGATAATTGGGCCTGGGGGTTACGCTATAATCTGCCGTAGAATACATATTGTACCACCAGAACAGGTTTGCACAACTGAATTGGGGGTTCTTTCGCCTCAGGACGTCCCAGACCTTCTCGTTCCGCACCAGTTTGTTGGACTGCCTCCAAAATTTCACCTCGTGCTCCTCCTTAAAATACCAGCCATTGCCTACAATCCCGTGTTCTGAGGGCCATTTCCCGGTAAGGTACGTACTTTGGGCCGAACAGGTCACTGCCGGTAGCACAGGACGTATTACTGCAGCGCTCCCCTTTTCCATAAAGGATTTCATGAAGGGGGTGTGCTCCCCAATGAGCCTGTTACTGAGCCCAACCACGTTGAGAACTACTGTTTTCTTCATAGCTACAACCTGTCCTTTAGCCATTGTAATTCGCGGGTTATAGATTCTTTCAACGGTTTTTTGAGGGCAGGCGGGAGTACGTCCCAGGTATAGGTTTCCACTTCCAAATGCTGTGTTACCTCATGCGTCTTAAGGTACTCCAGCACCGCGAGTATCTGGTCCTGGGTAGAATGGAGATGTTCAAAACGTTCCAAAAATATGGGGACATGGAAGTGGGCCCTGAGTTCTTCATGAGCTCCTTTACGCGCCAGCACCTCGGGCAGGTCGGTATAGGTATGTACCTTGCCCCCCCGCAGTTCGGTGACCTGGTGCAGGTAAACAGGTTCGTCAAAACGGGCAAGGGAGTCCCACAGGGCTTCCTTCGCCCCTTCCCCAAAAAGTATTTTAAGTGCCGCACTCACCTGAATTTTACCCACCGTGATCCCGGCTTCCCTGAATTTCCGGAAGGTGTCTTCGGGTTTTTCGTAGGCAAGTGAAAAATGGCAGATGTCATAACAGGCCGTAATGTGCCGGTAAATAAGTCGCCTGGCGGCCTCTGCCCCTATGGATAAATGCTTTTGTAAGATGGGCTGGGCGATTACCTCGAGCTGATCCTTAAAAAAGCCCACAAGCTCACTGCTGTTCTCAATCAGGCCATCGGGTTCGGGTTCTATATCCAGGTGCAGGTATTTCCCCTGTTCCTTTTCTATTTGGTGCAGGTAGAGGATAAGGCTGGCCATTTGCCTGGCGCCTTCTTCCAGGGATTTTCGTTCCAGGCCTGGGTAAGTATGCCAGTGTTTATAGCTTACAGGGGAAGTTGATATCCCCCCGTGTTGTCCTTCAGGCAACAGGAATGCCAGTTGTTCAAAGAGTCGTTTGGTGTACCGCAGGCGCTCAGGGCTCGACCAATCCGGGGCGTGAACCAGGTCTTTTACCCGTTGCCCGTGGAAATCGCCAAAAGGAAAACCATTCATGGTAAAGACATACAAACCCTGCTCGTCCAGCCACTGCTTAAATTCAGCCAGCTGTTGCCCGGTACCCAATTCCTCACTGGCTTTGTTGGAGAGCCTGAGGCCGACACCAAAGGCTGCCCCCTCCGCGACCCTTTCTTTAATAAAGGGAAGGTGTTCACGAAGGCTTTCCCAGGTTGCCTCCCAGTTCTGCCCCGGGTGGATATTTGTACAATAGGTGGTATGGTAGGTGTTTTTTACAAACATGGTGTTTCAGGCTACATGGGAGGTACAGGCATTGTTGAGTTCCCGAACCGCTTGTTTCATCGTCCCGGTGTCAATCTCATGCACGTCGTATTTTTTTCCAATCCCGTTAATAAGGGTAATGGTCAACTCGCCCCCCAGGTGTTCGCGAAACTCCCGGATGCCTTCGAGCAACTCATCGACCTCCTGGTCTGTGTGTAGCGGGATCATCAGGTCAAATCCCGTGCGCTCCATCAATCCGATGACCTCCAGGAGCAGCTCCTTTGGAATCATGCCCATGAGTTGCGCGTAAGTGACATCCAGCGCGATCCCTTTGGCTACCGCTTCGCCATGCCTCAGGCTATAGGCTGTCATCTGTTCGAGTTTGTGGGCGGCCCAGTGTCCAAAATCAAGGGGGCGGGAAGACCCGCTTTCAAAAGGATCTCCCCCCTGGGCAATGTGTTCCATATGGATCTTTGCGCAACGGTAGATCACTTCGTTCATCACCGCCAGGTCACGGGCCTTTATGGCCAGGGCCTGTTCCTTCAGGTAGTAGAAGAACGCCCGGTCTTTGATCAGGGCCACTTTGATGGCTTCGGCCACCCCCGCGATCCAATCGCGTTGTTCCAGGGTTTGAAGGAACAGCCTGTCGTTGATAATGGCAAACGGCGGGGCAAATGTCCCGAGAAAGTTCTTTTTCTGAAAATGGTTGATCCCGTTTTTAACCCCAACCGCCGCATCGTTCTGTGACAAGACGGTGGTAGGGACACGTATGAGTTTCACCCCCCTGTGGGCGATGGCCGCGGCATATCCGGCCATATCGATGACGGCACCTCCTCCGATCACCACGACAAATGAATGCCGGCAGATCCCGTGCACATTGATGGCTTCGAGGATACCTTCCACATTTTGCGCATCGTTTTTGGCCCTTTCGCCCCCTGCTACCCGTAGTTGGGTGGTATACTCCATAATATGGCTGTTGCCCTTGCAGTAAGCTTCTATAGCCCCTGTCAATTGAGGGTGGTGCCGCAACAGGCCTTCATCAATGACAAATAGTACCTTCACCGCTTGGTTGGGGTTATAGGAGTAGATGAGGTCGCGCAACAGGTCGTTCCGGGATTGGAAGAGCCCCTCTGTAAAATAGAGCTGGTATTCGTATTTTATGGTGAACGATTGCGCTATGGGTGGTAGTTTCATCTATTACATTTAGGTGACAGCAAAAAATTTGGACAGCATCCTTGAAAAGGGCCACAACAAGAGTATGATAAAGCCGTACCACCAGGTTGTGAAAACCACTGACAGGGCCGCGTCCATGACAATCAGGGATAGCACACCCGCCATTACCGCCTTTCGGATATTCTCCGGATGGTTCTCCCTGTAGGCCTTCATCAGGGGCGTCAGTACCAGGAAAGCGAAAATCCCCAGAAACAAAAGTGCCTGTAGGTTATTCGCAGGATACATGCTGGCTACATACGTCAGGCTAAAGATAACCAGGAGGTACAAAAAAGCCGCCCAAAGGATGTGTTTTTTATTGTTTCCATGTACTTCCCCCCTGCTGATCATGGTGATGGCGAAAATGTACACTACAGGGATCACGGCATACCCCCATTGCGAGAGGTCCCCAAGGACCGAAATCCCCAAAACCAGGTTCAGCCCGCGGCAAATACCCATATTGAGGGGGCCCAGAAAGGCTATTTTTTTTGAGAAGGCGTCATATGCCAGGATGGCAAGGCCCAGCAACAACGCGACATAGGCACTTACCGGATGGGCCAAAAAAGCCAGGCCCACGCCCAAAAACAACAGGGTGCCCCCATACACTGCGGCGGCCCTTCGGGAAACCACTCCACTGGGGATGGGCCGTTCGGGTCGTTCCACCTTGTCCAGCGCGGCATCAAAAACATCATTCAGGGCCACCCCTCCCGCATAGAGGGCCACTGAAGACAACAGCAGCCAGGCCGCGGGCATCAATGACCTGCTACCGGCGAAACCCGCCTCCAGTCCAAACCCGAAAAAACCTGAAATAGCAAGGCCTGCCATGATATCGGCCATGGCGGTAGGCAGATTTGCCGGTCGCGCCAGTCGGAAATATCCCATGTAAACCGGACGCATCTTATTACTGTATCTTATCGGAATCTACCCTGGGCTGTTGTCCCCTAAGCACGCTATTGTCGTTGTACAATTTCGTCTGGTTGATGGCCCCGGGCCGGAGCCAATCGGATTCCTTCATTTTACCATTCCTGCCAAAGGCTATTAGGGCGTTCCCGTAACAGGTTTTCTCCACATCGGCCCTGGCTATGCCCCGCTTGAGCATCAGCGATGCCGTTTTAGGTACGGCCAGGGGATCGCTTACCCCCCAATCTGCTGAGCTGTTCACCAGGATGTTGGTACTGCCGTATTGCCGAACCACTTCTACCATGCGTTCATTGCCCATCTTGGTTTTGGGATAGATGGTGAAAGCCGCCCAAAAGCCGCGGTCCAGGACCTCCTGCACGGTCTCCTCGTTGTTGTGGTCTATGATGACATTAGACGGGTCCAGGCCATGTTCAAGGCAGACTTCCATGCTTCGTATCGTACCCGCCTTCTTATCCCGGTGCGGGGTATGCACCTGCACCGTCATGTCCAATTCCTTGGCGAGCTCCAGTTGGGCCCGGAAATACTTGTCTTCGGCCGGAGTCTGGTCGTCATACCCGATCTCTCCGACCGCAACCACGTTCTCCTTGTGCAGATATAAGGGAAGCAACTCCATAACCTGTTCGGCCAGGGCCTCATTGTTGGCCTCTTTTGAATTGAGGCCGATGGTACAATAATGCTTGATCCCAAACTGGCTTGCCCGGAAAGGTTCCCATCCCACCAGGCTGCTGAAGTAATCCTGAAAACTACCAACCTGCGTACGGGGTTGTCCCAGCCAAAAGGCAGGTTCTATGAGGGCTACGATGCCCGCGGCGGCCATGGCCTCGTAATCGTCGGTAGTTCGCGAGGTCATGTGCACATGGGGGTCTATATATCTCAATTTTTCTTGCATGCTTATTCGTTTAAGGTATTCCAGTCAAAAGCACCACTTTCGACCGCTTTTTTCAATGTAGGGTACTCCTCCAGCAGCGCCAGCGCGGCAGCATTCCCGGAGCGATGGCAACAAAGGGCGCCTGCCCTGTTCTCTGAGATGTCGGGACTATGCAGCAAGCGTTTCATATCCTCCAACAATACGCCCTCCAGGTAATGGGTGACAGGGCGCCAAAACAGCGGATCGACCTCCCTTCCTGCAGCCCATCGCTCATGGGCATAGTCAGAAATGATCCGGGCCAGGGCCTGGTTCGCCTTGCTGTCCACGTCGCGGATTTTCCCGAGATCACGCTGCATAAAAGCCGCCTTGAGGTACATTTGGTTCCATTCCTGCTGGTTAAAATGTAAGGAGGGATAGGGATTGTCCAGGGCAATTGCATCAAAAACCGTGGCGACATTCGTCCGTAAGGCTTCTACTGCTACCTGCCGGAAGTCCCCCGCCTGGGGCAGCCATACCAGGTATCGCAGGAAGGTGATCAGTTCGCTGGTATCGGCCAGTTGTATCAGCTGGGCTACCTTGGGGGCAAAAAACACCGGCTTTTCCTCCAGGGCACGGCGCAACAAATAGATCCTCGCAATTTCGAGAAGGGTAGCCCCGTGTGCTTGCAGGTATTGGGTAACAACCATGTCTGCCTCCGTGTATTTCTCCGGTTCTGCCTTGGGGATTTTGGTTCCCATAAGCGTATAGGCAAGGTACAGGTCCCTGGCAGATTCTTCAGAGAGGATCGTCTGGAGTTTGACAGAAATCCAGTGGAAGGTTTCCTCCTCCAGATTATCTGTTAAGATGCCTGATAAAAAGTGGGTGGTATCCGTAGGTCGCATGTATCCATCAAATAATAACAGGCCCGAATCCTTTGAACCGGAGTAATCAGGGAGGTAACCCTCTTCATGAAGGGCCTGTTTACAAAACTAGTTATTATAATCCATTTTACGCAATAAATACGACATAGGCCGGGAATCAATTTTACCTCCGCCCTATTCTTTTTACTTTTGCTAAAAATACTGCCATGCTAGGTTTAAAACTACCAACCGATCCCCGCTGGGTCAATATTGTGGAAAAAAACATCGATGAGATCTTAACAGACCATGCGTATTGCGAACAAAAGGCCGCCAGTACGGCAATTTCGCTGATCGTTACCTTTCCGGAGTACCCGGAACTTGTCAAGGAGATGATCGCCCTTTCCCGGGAGGAAATGGGGCATTTTAAAATGGTCCACGACCGTATCCTCGCACGGGGCAAGACCCTTGGAAAGTATCGCAAAGATGAATACGTGATTGCGCTGATGAAATTTTTCCCCAAAGGGGGCAGCCGCATAGACCAGCTCGTACACCGGCTCTTGTACGCCGCCCTGATCGAGGCGAGGAGCTGCGAACGGTTCAGGCTCTTGTCAGAACAGTTGAAGGACCCGGACCTGGCAGCCTTTTACCAGCAATTGATGGTGAGTGAGGCCGGGCACTATACCCTCTTCCTGAATTTTGCAAGGACGCTGGGAGACCGAAAGGCAGTAGACCGCAAGTGGCAGGACCTGCTGACCCATGAGGCGGAGATCATGAAGGAGCTGGGCAAAAAGGAAACGATCCACGGCTGACCTTCATACTTCTTTTAGGCGAAACGCAAAGTAGATACTCAACAGTAGCATACCCATAAAAAAGTAAAGGAGTACCGGGTATCCGAACCATTCGGCTACAAACCCTATTCCCGCGGTCAGCAAGGTAAAAAGACCGATGAGGGTATTGGACAGTGCCACGTACAGGGGACGCTCCTGTTCCGGGGCAAAATCAGTGAGGTAGGTCTTCCTGCTGAGCCTGGCTCCACCGTGCGCCATCATATTGAGGAGTATCAGGGGCGCGAAAACAGGCAACTGCTGCCACTCCGCTCCCAGTTGCATAAAACCCAACACCAACAGGCAATTGACGATCCCGAACAGGCCGATGGCCATCATCAGCTTGCGGGACGAGCGGTCGGCGAAAATCCCCCAAAACGGACTGGAGATCACTGCTGCCAGCCCCGAAGCCCCTACAAAAAGGCCCAGGCCAGTCAGGTCCGAAACGGTGTATTCCCTTCCTATAATCACGAAAAAAGGTTGTGCAAGCGGAATGGCCATCAAAAAAGCCCTGGCCATTACAAAACGGCGGAGGTTGGCGTCGGCTTTAAGAAATCGTAAGCCCTTCCGGAACTCCTGCAGGGGCGTACGCCCACCTTCCGTTGCACCGGGGTACTCTTTGATCCACCAGAAAAACACCCCTGCCAGCACCCACAAAACCACTGCCGCGCCCACCAATACCGGTACGATCAGCTCCCGGGCACGCTCCCTCAGCAGAAAGTACAAAAGGAAACCGAAGAGCATGGTAAGCAGTCCGCCCCCGGTGGCTCGGGTAGCCAGCAGTCTGCCCCTTCGGCCCTTAGGAATCGTCTTGCCCATGACATCCTTAAAGGCCACAGAGGAAACACCACTGGCCATGCTGAAGAGGAGCAGTAGGCCTGCAATGGTCCACCCGAGACCTTGTCCCTCCAGGGTGAAAAAGCCCACCCCTATCATCAATACCATCAACGCCTGGAAAAAGGCCGGAATACTCCAGAAATACTTGCGGAGGGCAAACGAACGTATCCGCCCCGAAACGGCTAACTGGGGCAACAGGCTTCCCAGGTTTTTGAGGGGAATCAACATCCCGGACACGCCCAGCCCGGTTTGCATCATGGATAGCATCCAGGGGAGGGTAACCCCCGGGCTTATCAGCTGCTCCGCCAACTTGGAACAAAAACCGCTCAGGGCATTTTTCAAGAAGTTCCCGGGAACCTCGGTACACTGGTCTTCACTAATGGCGCTGCAGGACCGTTCTTCCGCCGCCTCGGTAATCCATTCGTAAAATTCTTCTCCTTTCACGGCAACTGTTTATTTTGCCGGGTTCGATGTCTCCTGCGTCCGGTAAAGCGTTTTTATGATCCCATCGGAAAGGCCTATTTTGGGGACATGGATCCTCCTGGCGCCACACCACTTGGCAGCCAGCAGGTAAATGCGCGTTGCGGGGATAATGACATCTGCGCGGTCGGGGTTCAGTCCCAGTTCCAGGATACGCTCTTCATACGTCATACACTGTAAGAACTGATACTGCGCATTGAGCCAAATGTACGACAAGGGTTCTCCTTCCCTCCTTCCCGACATGCGGTGCAGCTTATTGATGTTACCCCCCGAACCAATAATGGAGATCTTGGGAACAGGCCGGCATTTCTCCCGGATCCATACCTCGATGTCTTTCCAGATCAAATCGTCTACCATGTCGTTCAGCAGGCGTACCGTCCCTATCCTGAACGACCGGGAGTCCTGTATGTGGCCGTCCTGAATGAGGGAAAATTCGGTACTCCCGCCGCCCACGTCAATGTAGAGATAGGAGGCTTCCTTCTGTATCAACTGCCGGAGGTCTGTAGCGGCAATGATGGCGGCTTCCTGCTTCCCGTCTATGAGGTCCACGCTTATGCCGGTGTCCTTTCTAATCTGCTCGATTACTTCCTGCCCGTTGCTGGCCTCCCGCATCGCCGAGGTAGCGCACGCCCTGTATTGCTCTACTTCCATAACCCGCATCAAATGCTTAAAGGACTTCATAGTATGGAGCATGCGATCAATGTTATACGGGGAGATCCTGCCACGGGTAAAGGAATCCTCCCCAAGGCGGACAGGCACCCGTATCAGGGAGTTCTTGTGAAACTGGGGCTCCCTGTTCTCCTGCTCAATCACGTTGTGCACCAGCAACCGGATGGCGTTTGACCCAATATCGATGGCAGCAAACTTGCGTATTTTCAACGGACGGTGGTTTAGGCTTTTAATTTTTCAAGGTAATAGTCGTACATGGCGAATTGCGATCGCACCCGGGGCCCTTTGGCCTCCCGGTACTTGTTGATCTGATCTTCGCAAAATACACGGGCCTTCACGTTATCGCTCCAGGAAATCTGAAAGGTATCGATCAACTCCTGTTTGACGTCTTCGTCGTAAATAAAGCACCCTACCTCTACCCGGTTATCCAGGTTGCGCGTCATCCAGTCTGCCGAGGAAATACATACCTTAGGGTCCCCGTTATTGGCAAAGATGAACAACCTGGGGTGTTCCAGGAATTTGTCTACCACACTGATCGCTTCTATGTTCTCACTCATGCCTTCCACGCCCGGGATCAGGCAACATACCCCCCGTATGATCAATTGGATTTTCACCCCTGCCCTGCTGGCTTCATACAGCTGGTCTACCATCTGGTAGGAGGTAAAACTGTTCATCTTGATTTTGATATAGGCCTCCCGCCCTGCCCGCGCATTCGCTATTTCCCTGTGGATGAGCTTTTCAAATACCTTCCGCGTATAATGGGGAGAAACGATCAGGTGCTTGTATTTATGGATCTTGTAGGTGGTCTCAAAAAATTCGAAGACCTTGTCCAGTTCTTTTAGAATGGGTTCTTTGGCGGTAAACAGGGTATAGTCTGTATAAATCCGGGCCGTAGCCTCATTGAAGTTCCCCGTGCTAATAAAGCCGTAACGCTTCAGGCGATCGCCTTCCATACGTTCAATCAGGCAGATCTTGCTATGAACCTTCAGGCCGGGTACGCCAAAAATCAGCTTTACCCCTTCTGCCTGCAATTGTTCCGCATATTTGATGTTGGCCTGTTCGTCAAAACGGGCCTGCAGTTCAATCTGCACCGTTACCTGTTTTCCGTTCTTTACCGCATTGATGAGCGAAGCCGTCACCTGCGAGTGGTCGGCCAGGCGGTATACGGTGATCTTGATACTGCGTACTTTGGGATCCAGGGCCGCCTCCCTCAGGAACTTGATCACATAGGAAAATGTATGGTAGGGCGCGTACTGCAGGAAGTCTCTTTTCGCGATAGATTCGAGCAGGCTCCCTTCCAGGCTCAGCCCTTTGACGGGAAGGGGGGTGATTCGGTCGTACTGCAAATCATCCCTGCCCAGGCTCGGGAAACCCATATAATCCCTCCGGTTGTGGTACCGTCCTCCCGGAATCAGGCTGTCTGTTTCTTCGATCCCCATCTTCTCCTTCAAAAATGCGAAGGTATCCTCCGCAATGCTTTTGTCATATACGAAACGTACCGGATCCCCGATTTTACGGTGTTCCACACTGGAAGAAATCTTCTCGATAAAACTTTTGCTCAGGTCATTGTCTATATCCAACTCCGCATCCCTGGTGATCTTGATCATATGGGCCGATATGGAGCTGTAATCGAACATGGGGAAAATACTGTCCAGGCAATAACGGATCAGGTCATCCAGGATTATGATATAGTTCTTTTCGCCGTCATTGGGAAGTACCACAAAACGGTTGATCCCTTTGGGGATCTCTATCAGGGCGTATCGCTTTTCCTTCTTTCCAGCTTTGCCTTTTAACTCCTCATCCCTTTGCAGGGTCATTTTAATGGCCAGGTAGGCCGCCGTATCCTTCAACATGGGGAACTTGTTCAGGTCATTCAGGATGATGGTCATCAGTTGGGGGCTGACGTTCTGTATGAAATAGTTCCGTATGAAAGCCTCGTGTTTGGGGGTAACTTCGGTCTCATTGATCAGAAAGATATTCTCCTCTTCCAACTCGTCCTTGATATCGCTCAGGATCTCCAGGCTTTTTGCCTGCTGTTTAATGCATATCTTGGTGATTTCCTCCAACAAATCCTTGGCCTTGGCACCACCCAGAACGCTCTTCCCGGTCCTTCCCGATTCCGCAATTCGTTTAACCGTCGCATAGCGAACTTTAAAAAATTCGTCCAGGTTATTAGAAAAAATCCCCAAAAACCGGAGGCGCTCAATTAATGGAACATGCTTGTCGGCACTTTCCTGAAGTACCCGTGCGTTGAACTGTAGCCAGCTGATCTCCCTGTTGATGTATTGGTTTTTGGTTTTAATCATTATTTGAGCATTTTTGGAAAAATTAACCGGGCTGTCGTCCCTTCGGATACCGAAGCCCAGGAATCGGTTGCAAATTTTAGGTGGACAAGCCCCGTGGTAGGTACGTTATCTATGGCTTTGTCCCCCCAGCTATTGACCACATTGGTAAAGGCGTAATTATGGCCAAAGATCATCACCGTATCCAGGGAATCGTCCAGGCCACGGACAAACTGCATGACCCCTTGCCCTGAGAATTCATATAATTCATTGGAAAGCTCAAACTTCCCGTAAGGAAATTTCAACTTCCTCAGGAAGATCACGCAGGTATGAAGGGCACGGTTTGCCGGGCTCGAAAAAATGGCGTCCACTGTTGTTTGCGACTCCCTGAAACTGCCTGCGACCAAATGGCCGTCGCGGATGCCCCGCTCCAGCAATGGCCTGTCTTTGTCATTGACATCATAATCCCAGGAAGATTTGCCATGACGTACCATAATAAGTTGTTTCATCGTACGGTGAATTGCTGTTTATATATACTCCCGGGCCGGCTAAGGCCCTCTGTGCACGCTGCCTGCCTAGGGGGCCAGACGCTCCATTTTCCAGTCCAATTCGTCCTGCAGGCTGTAGCGTATACGATCGTGCAGGCGGTTGGGCCTTCCCTGCCAAAACTCTATGGAAACCGGCCGCACCAAATACCCGCCCCAATAATCGGGCCGCGGAACCTCCTTGTTCTCGTACGCCTTTTCTAGGGCCTTTAACTGCGCTTCCAAAGCCTCACGGGAAGGGATTACCCGGCTTTGATTTGATACTACCGCGCCCAGCTTGCTGCCTTCCGGCCTGGATTCAAAATAGCCATCTGACAGGTTCTCTGCAAGTTTTTCGGCCCTTCCTTTAATAATGACCTGTCGTTCCATATGGGGCCAGAAAAATGAAAGGCAGATCCTGTTGTCTTCCGCTATGGCCTGCCCTTTCTCACTTTCGTAATTGGTAAAGAAAACAAAGCCTTCGTAGGTAAACTGCTTCAGAAGCACGACTCGGCTTTTGGGGAAGCCGTCCAACCCTTTGGTTGAAACGGTCATGGCATTGGGCTCGTCAACACCTTCCGAAGCCTCAACCTGGTAAAACCACTGTTGAAACACCTCCATAGGGTTCGCAGATAATCCCTCCTCGGAGAGTCCGCCTTTGCCATACGATTTCCTGTAAGACCCCAGATCCTTTTGCATGTCTATCCTAAAATTTGAATATAAGCAAAGTTCTGTAAAAGAACAGGAAGAATAAAGCGATACCCGTAATTTTATTGGCTGGGCAACCTGCCTGTTTCGGGGGGAAGCGGGAGATCCTGGCAAGCTCTTATTGCCATCGGCATTGCCTAGATCTCATAGGCCTTGCCTTCCTCGGCCAGTACGACCCCGGGGAAGATGGTTTCGGCCTCGGCCCTGAAAGGTTCCAGGGACTTGTAGCGGGTAGAATAATGACCCAACAGGAGTTGCCCAACCGCTGCTTGTTGCGCTATCCGGGCAGCCTGCCTGGCCGTGGAATGGCCGGTTTTGGATGCCAACACCTCCTCGGAATCGAGAAAAGTGGCTTCGTGGTACAACATATCTACCCCCCGGACTATGGGAACGATAGTGGGGTCAAAAGAAGTGTCACTGCAATAGGCATAGCGCCGCGGTGGGTTTGGATCCAAAGTGAGCTGTTTGTTGGCCACCCGCCGCCCATCCTCCAGCGTTATGTCGGCCCCATTTTTGATTTTACGGTAATACGCCTTGTCTATCCCGAATTTCTTCACGGCTTCGATATGCAATTTACGGGGCCGCGGTTTTTCGGAAAACAGGAAGCCATTGGTATATATCCTGTGCTTGAGCGGAATGGTTTGTACCTTCAATTGCGCATCTTCATAGATGCATTCGGGTTCAGAGGATGAAAGTTCATGAAAGATCAGGGGGTAGTCTGTCCAGCTATTGCCCAGTTTCAGGAGCAGGGTTATCGCCTCCTTTACCCCCTTGGGGCCATAAATATGCAATTCCTTCTCCCTGCCAAGCAACCTGAAGGTCGCGATCAGCCCGGGCAAGCCAAAAAAATGATCCCCGTGTAGGTGCGAAATAAAGATCCGTTGAATCCTGGCAAAGCGGATGTTGTTGCGGCGCATTTCTACCTGGGTGCCTTCCCCGCAATCAATCAGGAACAGCTGGTTTTTAATTTCCAGTACCTGAGCCGTGGGATGGGTCATGGTTTTGGGCGTGGCGGCATAGCAGCCAAGGATATGTAATTTCATATGGTCCCCCACAAAAAACGGTTTTGTATGCTCCCTGATCCGGCCGGGGCGCAAGTCCTGCGATCGCCCCCTGCAACAGGGCCGCCACAGCGGGCCGGAGCCCTTCTAAAGGTCCAGGTCGCGTTCAATCTCCTCCATTTCAATCAGGTCCTTTGCTTCCTGCAGGGTGGGAACTACCAGGAGGTCCTCCGGCACTTCGTCATAGCTTACCTTATCGGTGACCACCACAAACGATTTTTTGCCCTTCCTGTGGGCGTCGGACAGTTGCCGGAATTTAAGGACCCCGGCCGGGTCGATATTGGCGAAGGAAACCAGGTTGATGATCAGGTTTTCATGCTTTAACCGGGCATGTGCCTGTGTCAATTCCAGTAAAAAGGTATCCAGGGAGGCATTCTCCCGGAAAATGATGGCGACCCCGTCTTCTTTATCGATGACCATGACAGCTTATTTTATCATTGAAGCTAACAAATAAATCACTGCCATCCGAATGGCTACACCGTTCTCTACCTGGTTGAGTATGATGGATTGCCTGGAATCTGCTACATCACTGGTAATTTCAACGCCCCGGTTGATGGGCCCCGGGTGCATGATCACAATTTCCTTCTCCAGGCTGTCGAGCAGGTTTTTGTTTATTCCAAACTGCTGGGTGTATTCCCGTGTGGTAGGGAAATAACTCATATCCATCCGCTCGTTTTGTATGCGGAGCATGTTGGCAACATCACACCAGTTCAGTGCCTTCCTAAGGTTGGTTTCGACCTCGACGCCCAAAGATTCTATATGCTTGGGCAGGAGGGTGCGGGGGCCGCATACCTTTACCTCGGCACCCTGCAGCTGCAAGGCAAAAATATTGGACAGGGCGACCCTGGAATGCAGGATATCGCCTACGATGACTACCTTTTTCCCCGCAACGTCCCCCAGTTTCTCCCGGATCGAATAGGAATCCAGCAGGGCCTGGGTGGGATGTTCATGGGCACCGTCACCGGCATTGATGATGGCAGCTTTGACATGTTTCGACAGAAAGACGCCGGCCCCGGGGTTGGGGTGCCGCATGACGACCATGTCTACCTTCATAGAGAGGATATTGTTCACCGTATCGATGAGGGTCTCCCCCTTCTTCACAGAAGACTGCGCGGCCGAAAAGTTCACGATATCCGCAGAGAGGCGTTTTTCGGCCAGTTCAAAAGAAAGGCGGGTTCGGGTACTGTTTTCGAAAAAGACATTGGCAATGGTTATATCGCGCAGGGAGGGAACTTTCTTGATCGAGCGGTTGATCACCTCTTTAAAATGGTCTGCGGTTTCAAATATCAGTTGAATATCCTTCTCATTCAGATACTTTATCCCCAAAAGGTGTTGTACGCTCAGTGAACTCATTTATTTATCAGATAAATAATGTCTTTCCCATTGTTTTCTTCCCAATGAACCAGGACTTTTTCCTCATTGATGGCATCTACCTGCCGCCCCCTGTAGTTGGGCTGAATGGGCAGGTGCCTGCTGAAGCGCCGGTCGATCAGGGTAAGCAGTTCTATTTCGCTGGGCCGCCCAAAGGATTGTATGGCCGTAAGGGCGGCGCGAATACTCCTGCCCGTGTAGAGCACATCGTCAATCAGGACCACCTTGCGGCCTTCCACCAGAAAATCCATTTTGGTACTGCTGGCTTCCAGGGTCTTATCCCCCCGCCTGAAATCGTCCCGGAAAAAGGTAATATCCAGGTACCCCAGGTCTATGTGCTTTACCCCATAGGATTCCTTTAGGATATGCGCCAGGCGCCGCGCCAGGAATATCCCCCTGGGTTGTATGCCTATCAGGGCCGTTTCCTTGAATTCGAGATGGTTTTCCAGCAGTTGGCAAGCCAGGCGATGAAGGATGATGTGGATCTCCTTGGAGGTAAGCAGTACTTTTTGACTCATGGGATTGTTGGCCATCGCTGTTCTGGAACAAAAATAGGGATTTCTGCCCAATGTTGATCAAGGCGGGGCCAGATAGTGCCCGGGCAAAAAAAAAATAACCCCGGCCACTGGCCAGGGTTATTCGGATCCCGTTGTTGAACGGGGACATATCCAATCAGGAAACCTATTTCTTCTTGTTGGCTTCCATCTTGTCTTTCAATGCCTGCAGTTGCTCATTGGCATCACCCAGGGTGGGTTTTGACTCTTCTGCAGCGGTGGCGGCCTTTTTCTTGGCTGCCCTTACATTGCGTTGCTCTTCTTCTTTAAAGATGGCGGTATGGCTGGCCACAACCCGTTTGAACTCTTTGTTGAATTCGATGATCTTGAATTGTGCCGTTTCGCCCTTGGCGAGTTTTTTGCCGTCTTCTTTCTCCATGTGTCGTTGTGGAACAAAGGCGGTAATATCCTCGTTGAACTCGATGATGGCGCCCTTGTCTACGATTTCCGTAATCGCGGCTTCGTGTTCAGAGCCCAGACCAAATTCCTCTTCATATTTATCCCAGGGGTTTTCGGTGGTCTGCTTGTGGCCAAGGCTCAGCTTGCGGCCTTCCACATCCAGTTCCAGTACCTCAACCTCCATCACATCTCCAACCGATACAAACTCGGAAGGGTGCTTGATTTTCTTGGTCCAGGAAAGGTCGGAAATGTAGATCAATCCGTCAATCCCTTCTTCCAGTTCTACGAATACCCCAAAATTGGTGTAGTTCCGTACAATGCCCTTATGCCTGGAACCAACGGGGTACTTGGTAGTGATGTCGGTCCATGGATCCGGGGTCAGTTGCTTGATCCCCAGGGACATTTTTCGATCTTCGCGATCAAGGGTCAGAACGACGGCTTCCAGTTCGTCACCCACTTTTACAAAATCCTGTGCGGAGCGCAGGTGGGTAGACCAGGACATCTCCGATACGTGGATCAACCCTTCAACACCCTCGGCAACCTCCAAAAAGGCACCGTAGTCGGCAATCACCACCACTTTTCCTTTAACCTTGTCTCCTACTTTGATCTCATCGCCCAGGGCATCCCATGGGTGCTTCTCAAGTTGTTTTAAGCCCAGTTGTATCCTGGATTTGTTATCGTCAAAATCAAGGATAACCACATTGAGTTTCTGGTCGAGCTCGACCACCTCGTTGGGATGGTTGATCCTGCTCCAGGAAAGATCGGTAATATGTACCAGACCGTCCACGCCGCCAAGGTCGATAAATACCCCGTAGGAAGTGATGTTTTTCACTACCCCTTCGAGTACCTGTCCTTTCTCGAGCTGGCTGATGATCTCCTTCTTCTGTTCTTCGATATCCGCTTCGATCAGCGCCTTGTGGGATACTACCACGTTTTTGAATTCCTGGTTGATTTTCACCACCTTGAACTCCATGGTCTTCCCTACATATTGATCGTAGTCGCGTATGGGTTTCACATCGATCTGCGACCCTGGCAGGAAGGCTTCGATCCCGAATACATCGACGATCATACCTCCTTTGGTCCTGCATTTCACAAACCCGGTGACTACTTCTTCCTTGTCGTGGGCCTCGTTCACACGTTCCCAGGCCTTGATGGTCCTGGCCTTCCTGTGTGAGAGCACCAGTTGCCCGCTCTTGTCTTCACGGATATCAATGAGGACCTCCACCTTATCGCCAACCTTCAGGTCAGGATTGTAGCGAAACTCGTTCAAAGAGATAACACCTTCGGATTTGGCGTTGATATCAATGATGGCTTCACGGTCTGTGATATGGGTAACGGTCCCCTCTACGACCTCTTCATCGGCCGTATCCACGAAGTTCTCGGCTACCAGCTTTTCAAACTCTTTTAGTTTGGAATTGTCTACCCGTTCGATCCCTTCCTCGTATTTGTCCCAATCAAAATTCTCCAAAAATTCCTGGGGGTCTACCTGGGGGGCCTGTTGTTTTGTTTCCTTTTGCACCTCGGTGGTTTCCTCGGTGACCGTTGTAGTTTTATCTTCAGCCATTTGCTGATGTAATTTGTATCCCACAAGGTTACGGGAGCGCAACAATATTCGTGGAAGCTGTTATAGTATCTTTTTGTTTTCGTTCCTTTTCCTCCCGACTCTTTGCCAAAAAGGTGTGCAAAAATACAATTAAATACTGGTTTTACCAACTTATTCGGGCCTGAAATACAGGCTGGTTGCTGAGGGATCTCATTGTAGCCTATCCGGTTAATCCGTATCTTCTGATCCGCATTATTAACCATTAAAAAGAAACAAACATGAACGTAAAAGCGAAATACCAGCCGGTGTTGCAACTGGGCGAACAGTTAGGGGTCAAGGATGGCGATGTATCAGAGGAGAACGGGGTGCTAAAAATTAAGGGGCAGGCGAAAACGCCCTACGAAAAAGACCTTCTTTGGGACAAGATCAAAGAGATCGGGGGGCAAAAGCCTGCCGACATCAAAGCGAATATTACGGTAGCTGACGATTCTGTGTACCACCGGCACGTGGTCAAGCGCGGGGAATCATTGAGCAAGATCGCCAAACACTACTACGGCGACCCCATGAAATACAAGCAAATTTTTTCTGCCAATACCAACATCCTCAACAACCCGGATGTCATTCACCCGGACCAGGTGCTGGTAATCCCAAAAAACTGAGGGCAAAAGACCATGGGGAAAAGGGTGCTCAAGCGCCCTTTTTTTGTGCCTCAATGATTCGTAAAGCGTAGTGGTAAATACGCTCAAACTGCTCTTCCAGACCCATATCGCCATTGTCAAACTCAATGGCGTCCTCTGCCTTTAACAGGGGGGAAAACTCCCTGTGGGTGTCCAGGTGATCGCGTTCCTGGACATTGCGCAACACTTCCTTAAAGGTTACCTTTTCCCCTTTCTCCAGGAGCTCCTTATACCTCCTGTTTGCCCGTATTTCGGGCGTGGCCGTCATAAATATCTTGAGTTCGGCATCGGGGAACACGACGGTGCCAATATCTCTTCCATCCATGACAATCCCCTTTGCCTTTCCCATTTTCCGCTGCATTTCCACCAGTTTATACCGCACTTCCTCAATGGCCGCTACTTTACTGACATAGCTGGATACCTCGAGGCTCCTGATGGGTTTTTCGACATTTTCGCCATTCAGGTACATGTCTGAATTCCCCGTTTCCTTATTCAACCGGAAATCGAGGTGTATTTTGGGCAAAAGTTTTACCAGGGCCCCCTGGTTGACCTTCCCTTTGTGGACAAAGTTGTTTTGGAGGGCAAATAGGGTCACGGCCCGGTACATAGCGCCCGTATCCACATAAATAAATCCCAGGGCTTTTGCCAGTTGCCTGGCAAGGGTACTTTTCCCGGTACTGGAATACCCATCTATGGCTATGGTTATTTTTTCCATCCGCTAAAAATAGCCAGAAAAGATAAAAGCCCGCTCACTTGGCGGGCTTTATTCCTTGCAAAACCTTCCAGGCAAGCCTGGCCGTGCCTATACGAGTTTCTTGGCATGTCTGACTTTCTGTTTGGTTATGGCAATATCAATCACTTCACTCATTTCAGTCACATAATGGAAGGTTAGCCCTTTCAGGTATTCCGGCTTGATCTCGAGGATATCTTTGCGGTTATCCTCCGAGAGGATAATCTCCTTGATCCGCGCCCTTTTGGCCGCGAGTATTTTTTCCTTGATCCCTCCCACGGGCAAGACTTTTCCCCTAAGGGTAATCTCCCCGGTCATGGCCAGGCTTTTCTTTACCTTCCTTTGGGTGAAAAGGGACACCAGGGAGGTGAGCATGGTAATCCCGGCACTGGGGCCGTCTTTAGGGGTTGCCCCTTCGGGGACGTGGATATGTACATTGTACTTGTCAAAAATCCCGATATCGATGCCAAAACGTTCGGCATTAGACTTGATATACTCCATGGCAATGGTGGCAGACTCCTTCATGACCTTCCCGAGGTTCCCCGTGATGTTCAGGTTTCCCTTACCCCTGGAGAGGATCGATTCTATAAAGAGGATATCGCCCCCTACGCTGGTCCAGGCAAGTCCTGTGACGACCCCGGCAATGTCATTGTTCTCGTACTTATCCCGTTCCATGCGGGCAGGGCCCAGTACGGTTTCTATATCCGCATCGGTCACTTTTAGGTTGTATTCCTCTTCGATGGCAATGGATTTGGCGGCATGGCGCACCATTTTGGCCACCTGTTTTTCCAGGGACCTTACCCCAGACTCGCGGGTATACCCTTCAACGATCTTCTCCATTTGGCGTTTCCCGATCTTCAAATGCCGGGCCGTGAGGCCGTGCTCCTTGAGCTGTTTGGGCAGCAGGTGCCTTTTGGCGATTTCCACCTTTTCCTCTATGGTATAGCCGGTCACGTTGATGACCTCCATACGGTCCAGCAGGGCCGGCTGTATCCCGGAGAGGCTATTGGCCGTGGCGATAAACATCACCTTAGACAGGTCGTACCCCATTTCCAGGAAGTTATCGTAAAACTCGTTATTCTGTTCCGGGTCCAGTACCTCCAACATGGCCGAAGAGGGGTCTCCCTGGTAACTGCTGGAGAGTTTGTCGATCTCATCCAGGATAAAGACGGGGTTAGAAGTCCCCGCTTTTTTAATACTCTGTACGATACGCCCGGGCATGGCACCGATATAGGTTTTACGATGGCCGCGGATCTCGGCTTCATCCCGCAATCCTCCCAGCGACATGCGCACATACTCGCGCCCCAGGGCTTCCGCCACGGATTTCCCCAGGGACGTCTTCCCTACCCCGGGAGGGCCGTACAGGCAAAGAATGGGCGACTTCATATCCTTGCGGAGTTTCAGCACCGCGAGGTATTCTATGATACGGCGCTTGACGTCTTCCAGTCCGTAATGATCCCGGTCCAGGATCTTTTGTGCCCTTTTCAGGTCGAATTTATCTTCCGAATACGATTCCCAGGGCAGGTCCAGGTAGAGGTCCAGGTAATTGCGCTGGATGGAATACTCTGCCACCTGCGGGTTCATGCGCTGCATTTTGGCCAGTTCCTTTTCAAAGTGCTCCTGTACCTTCTTACTCCATTTTTTGGTCCGGGCCTTTTCCTTCATCTCCTCGATCTCCTCATCATAGGAAACCCCTCCGAGTTCCTCCTGTATGGTTTTCATCTGCTGATGGAGGAAATACTCGCGCTGCTGCTGGTCCATATCGCTGCGCACCTTCGACTGGATATCGTTCTTCAATTCCAGCTTCTGCATCTCTACATTCATGTACTTCAGCGTGGCCAGGGCGCGCTCCTGCAGGTCATCAATCTCGAGTAGCGCCTGTTTTTCGCTGACCGAAAGGTTGAGGTTGGAGGATACGAAGTTGATCAGGAACGAATTGCTCTGGATATTCTTGATGGCGAAAGAGGCTTCACTCGGGATATTAGGGTTATCGCGGATTATCCGTATGGCCAATTCCTTGATGGAATCAATGATGGCCAGGAATTCCTGATCTCCCTTCAGCGGCCTGATCTCGTCCACTTCGCGCACAGTTGCCGTCATATAAGGTTTTTCGGTAAGCACCTCAGCGATTTTAAAACGCTTCTTCCCCTGTATGATCACGGTCGTATTCCCATCGGGCATTTGCAGCACCCGCAGGATGCGGGCCACGGTCCCTACCGTATTGATATCCTTAATCCCCGGGTCTTCGGTCTCTTCGTCTTTCTGCGATACCACCCCGATAACCTTACTGCCATTATTGGCATATTTGATCAGATTGATGGATTTATCCCTGCCGGCAGTAATGGGAATCACCACGCCAGGAAACAATACCGTATTGCGCAAGGGTAGTATGGGTAGGGTCTCCGGCACATCCTCCCTGTTCATTTCCTCTTCGTCTTCCGGGGTGAGCAATGGAATCAATTCCGATTCCGCATCCAGGCTTTCAAGCGACAAATTGTCAAAGTTTATAAATTTAGTATCTCCCATAGGTCTCTATATCGGTCATTCTGTCATCAGACAGCACCTTTTCTGTAATTACAATTCCTTTATCGGTCCAGACCAGCCCCTGTTTATCAGCAGGTAAGGGAAGAAATCCCAGGGCCAGTCACCTCTAAAAGACAATTCTTATGCCAAGGATAGAAAAATAACTCCAAAACTGTAACAATCCGTACTTTGGGTCATCTATTAGACAAACATTACACTTTTTGAGCCAGTTTAGTGTACATACGGATGACCTGTTGAGGTCGTGCCAGGAAGGCAATCCCAGTGCCCAGATGGAGCTTTACAACCGGTATTACAAAGCCATGTACAACACGGCCCTCAGGATTGTAAAAGACTCCATGGAAGCGGAAGACATCATGCAGGAATCCTTTTTAAGTGCCTTTACAAAACTGGACACTTTTAAAGGGGAGGTAACCTTCGGGGCCTGGCTGAAGCGCATAGTGGTGAACAATAGTATCTATCATTACCGGAAGCAACAAAGAAAAAATGAGGTGGGCCTGGACGGAGTACTATACAAGGTCGAAGATAACGATGTGGCTGCCGAAGATCATGGCACGACAGAACTGAAGGCTCAAAAAGTGCTGGAGGCCATGAAAAAATTAAAAGACAACTACAGAGTTTCTTTGACCTTACATTTGATTGAGGGCTATGATTACGAGGAGGTCAGTAGTATTATGGATATCAGCTATGCCAATTGCAGGACAATGATCTCCAGGGCCAAGGAAAGTTTACGAAAAAAATTGAATCTCACTTGACGTATGAAAAAGGAACCATTAGAATCACTTTTCCGGGAATTGCACGGGTCTTTCGATACCGTGGAACCAAGGAGCGGGCATCAGCAACGGTTTATGGAAAAACTGCAGGCCGAAAGGAAAGGCGGGCTTCCCGAAAGTCCGGGCCGGAACCCATGGTGGAAACACCTGTCTATAGCGGCCTCTGTTGCCGTCCTGGTCATGCTGGGGCTAAAGCTGCTTATCCCGGCACCTACCGTAGCACAACAGGTAGCTAACATCTCCCCGGAAGTTTCCCAAACCGAGTTTTACTTCGCCAGCCTGATAGAGGACCAGGTACGGCAGCTGGAAAGCGAGAGCAGTCCCGAAACGCAACAACTGGTGGACGACACCCTCCGCCAACTGAAAAAACTGGAAACCAGCTATCGGCAAATGGAACAGGACCTGCTCCGGGGGGGTGACAGCAAACTGATACTGGGTGCCATGATCACCAATTTCCAGACGCGGATAGCACTGCTGCAGGAGGTATTGGACAAAATAACACATATTAAAGAAACAAATTCCTACGATAATGAAAACTACAGTATTTAGAAGTACCCTGCTAGCCTTGCTGTTCCTGGCTCCCCCGGCCCTGGCGGCCCATGATGGATCCCTGAACGGCCGGTATAAGAAGGAGAAAACCATCAGAAAAGAGTACAGGGTAAACCCCGATGCCCTGCTGAAAGTGATCAACAGCTACGGCAACCTTACCCTGACCTCCTGGAACGAGGACCGGGTACTTATAGAGGTTCAGATAAAAACCAGCGGGGATAATGAGGACAGGGTGCAGGAGAAACTGGATGAGATCACCGTTGATTTCGACGCCAGTCCTTCCATGGTATCAGCCAGGACCATCTTTGATGCCAATCGCGGGGGCTGGAACTGGAACTGGGGAAGGCGCAACAATGTGAACATGCAGGTGAACTACACCATCAAACTCCCTGTCAAGAACAATGTGCACCTGGACAATGACTACGGGAATATCGTCCTGGACCGCATAGACGGGCATGCCAAGATCAGCTGTGACTACGGCCGGCTCGAAATAGGGGAACTCCGGGGCCGCAACAACCAGCTGAGCTTTGATTACACCTCCAAGTCCAGTTTCGGCTATATCAACAGTGCATCGATCTCGGCCGACTATTCCGGCTTCAGCATCGCGAAAGCAGGCGACCTCAACATCACCGCGGATTACACCAACAGCAGCATCGGCCAAATGGGCAACCTGACCTACTCCAGCGACTACGGCACCCTGGAAATACAGGAGGCACAAAACGTCAAAGGGCAAGGCGACTACATCAATGTGCAGTTGGGAACGGTACACGGGAATGTCGACATCCGGGCCGACTACGGTTCCCTGGAAATCCGGAAAATGGCCGCGGATGCGGGCAACCTCCACATCCAGACCGACTACACCGGCGTGAAGATCGGTTACGTGCCCCAGTACCATTTTGATTTTGAGATCAGCACCGAATATGCCGATGTGCGGGGCAAGGAAAACTTTGAAGTGAACATCAGCCAGGAAAAATCCAAAGAACGCTACTACAAAGGGTACCACGGACAGGCCAATTCGGGCAAAATGGTATCTGTACAAAGTGACTACGGGGATATTTCCTTTGAAATAATTAATTAACAACCTAATACACGAATACCACAATGAAAAAAGCAGTTTTAATAGGATTGGCACTGTGCCTGGCAGGCACTGCCAATGCCCAATGGGGCAGGAAAATCAAGGGCAATGGCAACATGGTGACCATGGAGCGCTCTACAGGCGAATACGATGCCGTCTCCGTATCGGGGTCTTTTGACGTAGACCTGGTCGCCGGAACCGAAGGAAACGTAAAGGTCCGGGCAGAAGAAAACCTGCAGGAATGGATTGTCACGGAAGTCAAAGACGGGGAATTGATCATCAAAGTCAAGAACGGGGTCAACCTGAGGCCCTCATCCTGGAAGGACGGTTTCCAAATTACGGTCCCCGTGGAAACTATCAATGCCATCTCCCTGGCCGGATCCGGGAACATTTCGGGGAAGACCACCCTCTCGGCCGATGAATTCACGACCAAACTCTCCGGGTCTGGCGATATGAGCCTCGAGGTGGAAAGCAATGGCCTCAACGCCAGCATGTCCGGTTCGGGCGATATCAACCTCAGGGGGCATGCCAACCGCTTCTATGTGCAAATATCGGGGTCTGGGGATGTAGACGCCTATGAATTAGAAGCGGAAGAAGTAGACGCCAATATTTCAGGGTCTGCCGATATACTGGTGAATGTCACCCAATTGCTAAAGGCACGCGTTTCGGGTTCGGGCGACATCCATTACCGGGGCAATCCTGCCAAAATAGACAGCAAAGTCTCTGGTTCCGGTTCTATCTCGAAGGGATAGCCCCGCCAAAAATAACAAAGCGTTACAGAGCCTCCTTCCTCAGGGGGCTTTTTTGCGCACCTGCCGCAGCAAAAAGACGCCCAACAGAAAAAAAAGCCCCAGGAATATGGTGGCATTGCGCATGCTCCCCGTAAACTGGGCCACGGCCCCGTACAGGAAGGTGCCTATGACTATCCCTATCTTTTCGGCGACGTCATAGAAACTAAAAAAAGACGCAGTATCGGTGGTCGGTGGCAAAAACTTGGAATAGGTAGAACGGGAGAGTGCCTGTATCCCCCCCATGACCAATCCGACACAGGCCGCGGCAATATAGAAATCCATCGGTGTTACCACAAAATAGGCGTAGATGCAGATCGCAACCCAGAACATGTTGATCACCGTCAGGGTACGGATATTGCCAAAGGCGGTCGAAGCCCTGGCGGTAAAGGTGGCCCCCAGGATGGCCAGCAGCTGTATCACCAGGATACTGATAATGAGCCCGGTGGTACGTTCTCCGTCGGAGCCCCACGAAATCTCCTCCTCCCCAAAATAGGTGGCTATCAGCATGACGGTCTGTACCGCCATGCTATAGACAAAAAAGGCCAGGAGGTAGCGTTTCAACCTGACTTCGGTACCCAGTTGCCGCCAGACAAGGCGAAGTTCCCGAAAGCCGTTGAGCACCACGTGCTCCCGTTCCCCCTCCTTCTTGTAGCCTTGGGGCAGGTGAAAAAAAGTGTATTGGCTGAAAAGGATCCACCAGATCCCCACCGATACAAAGGAATAGCGCATGGCCGTGAGTTCGGCTGCTTCCCCTGCATCTCCTTCAATGCCAAAAACCCCGGGTTTCATCACCATGGCCAGGTTGACCAGGAGTAAAAGGACACTGCCGATGTACCCCATGGAAAAACCGCGGGCACTTACCGCATCCTGTTGCTCTTTGAAAGCAATATCAGGGAGATAGGAGTTATTGATGGCAAAACTCACCCAGAAACCTACCAGCCCGAAAAAATAGCAAACCAGGCCCAGGTAGATATGATGCAGGGAAAACCAGTAAAGGCCAATACAGGAAAGGCCGCCCAGGTAGCAAAAGAACTTCATAAAGACCTTCTTGTTACCCATATAGTCTGCAATCCCCGATAGCAAAGGGGTAATGATCGCGATAAACAAAAAGGCCGCCGAGGTCACGTAACTGATCAGGGGTGCCCGGGCGATCTCGCCCCCGAATACCGCCACCTTTTCCACCCCGGCAACCCGGAACAAAGCCCCGTAGAAGATAGGAAAGATGGCAGAAGCGATGACCAGGCTATATACAGAATTGGCCCAGTCATAGAAGGCCCATGCGTTGAGCAGCTTACGGCTGCCTTTAATTGCCCAAACTCGTCCCATAATAAAAAATAAAGCTGCTCCCGCCGGGAACAGCTTGCTGTTTTTGTATGTCAGCCCCTTTGAACTGCCACTATTTAAATGTTGTCACCCCGAATTTTTTCGCTTCTTCCCGGGCCAGGGGAGCCCATTCGGTTAAATTTTGTATCCGCGTCTCATTGGAAGGGTGGGTGCTTAGAAATTCCGGAGGGGCCTGTCCGCCTGCATTGGCCTGCATCCGCCTCCACAAGTTGGCAGCCTCGTCCGGGTTGTAGCCGGCAATGGCCATGATTTGGAGACCGATACGGTCGGCCTCCGTTTCGTGGCTACGGCTAAAGGGCAACATCACCCCTACGGTTGAACCAATGCCATAGGCCTGGTTGAACATATTGCGTTTTTCCGGGTCCTGCAAGGCAATATTTCCCGCTACCGCCCCTAGTTGTTGCAGGGTACCCGCACTCATGCGCTGCGCCCCATGGTCTGCCAGGGCATGCGCTACTTCGTGCCCCATGACCACGGCTACCCCAGCTTCTCCCTGGCATATGGGAAGGATCCCGGTGTAAAAAACTATCTTGCCCCCGGGCATGCACCAGGCATTCACGGTACTGTCGTTTACCAGGTTGTATTCCCATTGGTAGTCCTTGAGGTAGCCGGGATATCCGTTCGCGTTGAGCCATCGTTCGGCCGCGGTGGCGATACGTTGTCCTACCTGGGTAATCATCCGGGCCTCTGCGGTGCCTTCCACTACCTTGTTTTCTTTCAGGAATTCATCGTATTGATTGAATGCCATGGGGAAAATCTGGCTGTTGGGATAGAAGTTCAGTGTTTTCTGGCCTGTAAAAGGGTTGGTCTTACAGGCAGCCATCCCCAGGAAAACCAATACTACAAGTGCTGTTTTTTTCATAGTCTTAACCAAATTCGCATTTTGCCGATAGTGCTTGAAGGTGTTTGGCCCCGTTTCAGGATATCTTCTGAAGCTTCCCCACCCCGATGAAGAGGAAGGGGCATCCGATCAGCAGAAAATTATAAAAAAATCATTTTCCTTTAATATGCAACGCGGTGAAATTCTTTGCAATTTCAATCGTACTCCCGCCATTCAGGCTCACATCTTTCATGGATACCTGCACATTGTCTACCATGATAGACTTTATTTTGAAGGGCAGCCCGATGATCTTGATCCTGAATTTCTGATAAGGCGCAATGTACGTCCCGCTCTTGAATTGCTGAATGATGATCTCGTTTTCCTTGCCGTTCAGCTTAAAATTGCGCAAACTGTACCCGCCCTTTTTATAGTCGTATCCATCATGGGCGTCCTCGTATACGCTGGAATCCTCGACCCCAATTTTGAAATAGACGTTCAGGATAAGTTCTTTGATCTCCAGTTCCCCTACGTATTGCTGTACGGGGTATAGTGGGATGATCGCTCCTTCCCTGACAAAGATCGGGATCTTGTCAATATCGGCAACCACCCATTTTTCCATGCCGCCCTCTACCACTTCACCGGTCCAATAATTATGCCATTTCCCCTTGGGGATATACATCCTCCGCCCCTGGGCATTGGGTTCCTGTATGGGGCACACCAGGATCTGCTCTCCAAAAATAAACTCGTCGGTCCGGAAATGCGTCTGCGGGTCCTGCTGATCATAGTACACCAGGGGCTTTAACATGGGTACGTTGTCATTGGCGTACTTCCAGAACATGGTATAGAGATAGGGCAGCAACTGGTAGCGAAGTTCTATGAACTTCCTGACGATCTTGGTCACCTCGGGATCAAAGGACCAGGGTTCCTGGTCGCCATGGTCCCCGCTGGAGTGTACCCTGCAAAAGGGGTGGAAGATCCCCAGTTGTATCCACCGGGCAAACAATTCTCCCGTAGGTTGTTCAGCAAATCCACCGATATCGGATCCTACAAAAGAAAACCCGCTCATGCACATCCGCTGCACCTGGACATTGGCTATCCAGAGGTGTTCCCAGGTAGCCACATTATCGCCTGTCCAGGTAGAGGTATAGCGCTGTGCCCCGGCATACGCCGCACGGGTGATCACGAAAGGCCTTTTGGGGAACACGTATTTTTTCACCCCTTCGTAGGTAGCGCGGATCATCTGCGTTCCGTATACGTTGTGGGCCTTCCTGTGGGTACAGGGGTGCCCGTCATAATCATGCCGCGTATCCAGGGGAGCGGTTTTGGTGGGTACTTCCATCACCGCGGGTTCGTTCATATCATTCCACACCGCGTGTGCACCTGTCTCGGCGATCAGTTCCTTGTACAGGCCGGCCCACCACTGGCGCACCACGGGTTTGGTAAAATCCGGAAAACTGCACACCCCGGGCCAGACCTTGCCCTGCATCAGGGGGCCATCGCCCCGTTTGCAGAAATAATCATTATCCAGCGCCTCTTTGTATACCCAGTAATCACGGTCTACCTTGATCCCCGGATCGATCATGACCACCGTCTTAAAGCCATCCTTGTTCAGGTTGCTGATCATGGCCTTGGGATCCGGGAATTTGTCAGGATCCCAGGTAAAACAACGGAAACCATCCATATAGTCAATATCGAGGTAAAGGGCGTCACAGGGAATCTTCAGCTTTCGAAACTTCTTGGCGATCTCCTTCACCCGCGATTCGGGGAAATAACTCCATTTAGACTGATGAAAGCCCAGGGCCCAGAGTGGTGGGAGCTCCGGGGTGCCGGTAAGGTCGGTATAGGCCTGGACCACGCGCGACATTTCGGGGCCGTAGAAGAAATAGTAATTCATCTCACCCCCATCGGCCCAAAAGCTGGTGACATTCTTCCTTTCGTGGGCAAAGTCAAAATAGGTCCTGAAGGTGTTATCAAAGAAAATCCCATAGGCCATTCCGTTATGAAGTCCTATGTAAAAGGGGATGGCCTTATAGAGGGGATCCTGGTCCTTGCCGTACGCATATTGGTCGGTAACCCAATTACTCACCCTTTTCCCCTTGAGGTTGGAGTGGGTAGCCTTGTCCCCCATGCCATAATAGCTTTCCGAGGTTTGGGTGATCTTGCTCATTTTCACCGAATTCCCCCCGTACTCGTAATTTTCTTCCCAGTGGAACCCCAACTCGTCTTCATTGATGATCTTGCCTTCCAGGTTGGAAATCTGTACCCTCAGGGTTTCCTTGTCTACCAGGATTTTGATCCTGGAGGTCTCAATGAGGTATTCCGTCTTGGTATCGGTAACATCCAGGCGGTTATACCCCCTGCTGGCATCCTCACTGATGGCATAGGAGAAATCGGGCTGGAACATATAGTCCGTGGCGTACCTGAAGCGGACAGCAGAGTTCCGTAGTACTGTCAGTTCAAGGATAACACCATTTTCGGTCGTAAACAGGAACTTATCGGTTTCCTGATTAAAATCCACGATCCGATTGGGGTATAAATTCCCTTTATATTCCAGTTCCGTATTGGTAATCATAGTTGATCTGGTTATTTAGCCCAACAAAAGAATAACATAAACCATTAATTAAGAAATGTATTTTTCATGATTTATGAACTACAACGTTTGAGGAAGCCCTATTGGAATATGACCACCGCCAGCGGTGGGATGGTTATTTCCACGGATCTGTCACGGCCGTGCCAGGGCGTCTTGCCAATCTTGAGCGCCTTGTTGTGCATACCACTTCCACCATACTTTTTGTCATCACTGTTAAAAATCTCCCTAAGGGTCCCTCCTTTAGGCATGCCCATACGATACTCCGTGCGTGGGACGGGCGTAAAGTTACAGGCTACATAGAGGTCGTTTTTAGCATCGTGCCCCTTACGGACGTAGGTAAGGACCGAATTCTCCGCGTCCCCGTAGTCGATCCACTGGAAGCCTTCCGGGCTGAATTGTTTTTCGTACAATGCCGGATAGGTCTTGTAGATCTCGTTCAGGTCCCGTATAACCTCCTGTATCCCTGAATGGAACGCATACTGCGTCAGGTGCCAGTCCAGGCTGTTCTGAAAATTCCACTCGGAAGACTGGCCGAATTCCGCCCCCATAAACAGGAGTTTAGCCCCCGGATGTGTAAACATATATCCAAACAGCAGCCTCAGGTTGGCAAAGCGCTGCCATTCATCCCCCGGCATACGGTATAACAAGGATTGTTTGCCGTATACCACCTCGTCATGCGAGAAGGGAAGCATAAAGTTCTCCGTGAAAGCATAGGTAAGGCTAAAGGTGATGTCGTTCTGGTGATGCTTGCGGTAAATGGGTTCCTTTTTAAAATATTCCAGCGTATCGTGCATCCAGCCCATCATCCATTTCATACCAAACCCAAGTCCACCGAGGTACACAGGCTTGGAAACCCCTGTAAAAGCGGTAGACTCCTCGGCGATGGTCTGAACCCCATCAAAACTGGTATAAATTTCCTGGTTGAGTTCCTTAAGCAGCGATATGGCCTCCAGATGTTCGTTATTGCCGTACATATTAGGCTCCCACTCCCCTTCTTCCCTGGAGTAGTCCAGGTAGAGCATGGAAGCCACCGCATCTACCCTAAGGCCGTCTACATGGTATTGATCCAACCAGAACAGGGCATTGCTGATAAGGAAGGCCCGTACCTCGTTCCTCCCGTAATTAAAGATCAGGCTTTTCCAGTCGGGGTGGTAGCCTTTGCGCCGATCCGGGTGCTCGTAAAGGTTCGAACCGTCAAAATTGCCCAGTCCGTGTGCATCTTCCGGAAAATGGGAAGGCACCCAGTCCAGGATGACCCCAATATCGTTTTGGTGGAGTTTGTCTACCAATACCTTGAAATCCTCGGGCTTCCCAAACCGGGAAGTAGGTGCGAAATAGCCCGTGAGCTGGTATCCCCAGGAAGGATCGTAGGGATATTCCATAATGGGCATGAATTCTACATGGGTGAAGCCCATATCCTTGACGTAGGCAACCAGGTCCTCTGCCAATTCCAGGTAGGACAGGAATTTGTTGTCCTTTTTACGTTTCCAGGACCCCAGGTGCACCTCATAGACCGAATAAGGGCGATCCAGCCCGTTTTTATCGGCCCGGTACCCCATCCACGCCTTGTCCTTCCATTTGTATGGGGCGTCCCAGACTATAGAAGCGGTACGAGGCGGCATCTCACAATAACGGGCAAAGGGGTCGGCCTTTTCGGTTTTGACGTCATTGTTATGCGAATGGATCTTGTATTTGTACAGGGTGCCCTTGTCAATTCCCGGGATAAACCCTTCCCAGATGCCACTTTCGTCCCATCGCACAAAAAGTTTGTGGTCTCCTTCGAGCCAGTAGTTAAAATCCCCGACTACAGAAACCGATTTTGCGGTAGGTGCCCATACGGCAAAATAGGTCCCCTTTTCGCCATTTACCTCAATCATATGTGATCCCAGCTTGTCATAAAGCCGGTAGTGTTTCCCCGATTTGAAGAGGCTGATATCAAATTCGGTAAATAAGCTGTGTGGTATAACTCTGCCCATAAGGTTGTTTAGTTAGTTTCGTTCATAATACTCATAATCCCTTCCAGGGGGATCACCGCCCAAAGGGGCCTTGAATTCATTTCGTATCCCAGTTCATACACCGCTTTTTCAAGCATACAGTAACGCAGTAAGAAGATGCGTTCCTGGGTATAGCCGATATTGAGGTTGTGTTCCTGGATGAGTTGTACATAGCTGTCATAGAAGACCGCGATAATGTAGCGGTATAGCAGTTCCCCGGCTTTGAAAAGGTCTTCCTGCTCGTATTTAAAGGCATCCCCGTCATTAAAGATGGTGGAATAAATTGCATAGTGGAACGACCTGAAAATACCGGCCACATCCTTGAGCGGGGGTTGTTTTACCTTCCGGTCCCTGATCGTGCTTTCGGGCTCCCCCTCAAAATCGAGCAGGTAAAAATCGTCTTTGTGCACCAGGATTTGCCCCAGGTGGTAATCGCCATGGATACGGATCCGTTCGCCTTTCAGTTTGGTCCAGTCAAAACGGACAAAGCGTTTTCGGATATCGTTTTTACGGTCGAGGAACTCCTTGGCCAGGTCCAGCGCCCTGCCTTCCAACCGGTGCATGTTGTTCTCCACGATGTTGAGCCGGTTCTGGAACTGGTACAACAGCCGGTTTTTTAACCATACCTCGTAATCCCCATTGAAGTGGGAGGGGGTAAAGGCCGTATCGCTGAATTCAGACCCCAGCAAGACATGCATTTCGGCGGTCCTGCGGGCCATGATTTGCAGTTTAAGGAACAGGTTAAGCCCCACCCAGTCAATCATTTGGGGCGGGACATCGTTGATCTGCAAACGGTTGAACATGGTAGTCTGCGGCAGCTGGTCTATTTGGATGTTTTTGGCCTCCAGGTTGCTGAAGACCTTTTTCAGCTCCTTCAGCATATAGCCCCAGGCATCCCCCTCATTGGGCACCAACTCCTGCATGAGCGCGATGGTAATGTTCACGTTTTCGGAATCGGTAATATTGATGCTCCCCTTGTAAGCAGGGGTATTTTTAAACCCTTTCTTTTCCGAGAGGAAGCGGCTCATTTCATAATCCGGGTTGGTATCGGAATAGATACGCCTGAAAAACTTGATGACTGAATTGTCGTTAATGATGATGGACGTATTGCTCTGTTCCAGGCCCATGGCACGAGAGGAGTGGTACCCGGTATCTTTAAAGTAGATGCTTTTGTGGTAACGCACCTTGGTGGTGTCGTTGGGTACTGCCGTGGCAATGCGCTCAAAAACAAGTTTACGGAAGGCTTCCAGGTTCAGCGCATCGATGATGAAACCTTCCTGTTCCCTGATGGCAAGCGGCAGGATCCGGTCCTTTTCCGCGAAACTCTCGTCCGATACAAAGGCGATGGGCAGGAAATAATGCTGGTAGAAGGCTTCTTCAAAGTTCACTTCCAGCAAGAGGCCGTAATACACCTCTTCGTGTTGCTGGATCCTGAAGTATTCCTGCAGTTCAATATACTTGAGTTTACTCGATTTTCCGGCATACCAGCGCTGTTGTACCACATACTTCTCCAAAACGTCTGACAGGAACACTTTGAGGAAATTCTTGTCTTCCATCAAATCTTCCCATCTCGTATTGAAATTATACGGGGATTGTGCGACGGATTCTTTTTTTCTTCTGGGCATAGCCTAACGGTTGATATGGAAAATGTGGAACGGCAAATTAGGATCTAAGGCTACAAAATTCCATTCGGAACTCCAAATATAGCTATTCTCGGTAATCAAGTCATTCATACTCAAACGGATATCCCCTTCCAGCCCCAGGGCATCCAACGGCAATTGCAGAAAGCCCTCCTGGGTGTTGTGAGAATCCAGGCTGATGACGACCAACACCTCGTCAGCCTTGTCGTCACTCCACTTGTAAAACGCGATGAGGTTGTCGTTCTCTATAAAACAAAACCGTACATTGTTGGTTTGCTGCAGGGCAGGGTGGTCTTTGCGGGCGTGGTTGATACGGGTGATCAGGTAGATGATCTTGTTCTGTATCGTCCAATCCCAATGCCTTACTTCGTATTTTTCACAATTCAGGTATTCTTCCTTGCCGGGCAGGGCAGCGGTGTCCATGTATTCAAATACGGGGCCATAGATCCCGATATTACTGCTCATGGTCGCCGCCAATGCATAGCGGATCAGGTGCATGGATTCATTGGCGCCCTGTAGGTGATACGGGTTGATATCCGGGGTATTTGGCCAGAAATTGGGGCGGTAATACTCCCGCATCTCCGTCTGTGTGAGTTCCACGAGGTAATCGGTGAGTTCCTGTTTGCCTACCCTCCAGGTAAAGTAGGTATACGATTGTGAAAAGCCCTGTTTGGCCAACTGCTGCATTACTTTGGGACGCGAAAAAGCCTCTGCGAGGAACAGCACATCCGGATGGTCTTTTTTGACGTTGGCAATGAGCCAGTGCCAGAAGTAATAGGGTTTGGTATGCGGGTTGTCTACCCTGAAGATCCTGATCCCCATGGCTACCCAGTGCAGGGTAACACCCAGCAATTCTTCCCAGAGTGCCTTGTATTTGGGCGTTTCGAAATAGAAATTTACAATGTCCTGATATTTTTTCGGGGGGTTTTCGGCGTATTGGATGGTCCCGTCCGGGCGCTTCCTGAACCATTCGGGGTGATCACTGACATAGGGGTGGTCTGGTGCCGCCTGAAACGCCAGGTCCATGGCAATTTCCAGGCCCATCTCCCCAGCTTTCCAAATCAGGTCCCGAAAGTCTTTTTCCGTCCCCAACTCTGGATGTATCGCCTTATGCCCCCCCAGGCGGGAACCGATCCCCCAGGGCACTCCGGAATCGCCTTCCTGGGCATGTGTGGCATTGTTCTTGCCCTTGCGGTTCACCTCTCCTATAGGGTGGATAGGTGGGAAATAGACGGTGTCAAAACCCATTTTGGCAATCCGAGGCAGCAAGCGTTCACAATCCTTGAAAGTGCCGTGTTTCCCCGGTTCTGCTGCGGCAGAACGTGGGAAAAATTCATACCAGGTGCTGAAACGCGCCTTTTTGCGGTCCACGTACACCCGGAGGTCCTTGCTGACATTGGGCAATCTGCGCTGAGGATATTTTAAAAACCACGTATGCAATTTTGTCGAAGTGGCTGCTTTAATGGCCGCTTCATACTGTTTTTCATCCTCAAAGGCGGCTATCCATCCCGCCAGGGTATCCCGTTCTTTTTTGGGCAACTGTTCTGACAGGTATATCAGGTATTGGATACCGTCCAGCAACTCGCTCCTCACGTATTGTTCATCTTTCAACTTGGCTTCAATGCCGTGCTGCCAGTTCAGCGCATGGTCTACCCACGCCTGTATCTTATAATCATAAAAACCCTGCTTATCTACAGGGAACTCTGCGCGGTAAACGTCATTGCCCTCTGCCTGCATGCGCACCGCCCTGTGTTTCTTTTCAGAGCTGTGCATATAAAGTACTTCGGCCTGGATGACATCATGCCCGTCGGGGAGAATATCGGCCCAGACGGTGACCGTTTCGCCCACGACCCGTTTAATAAAAAAGGTGCCGCACTGAATTTGGGGTGCGATGTTCTCAATGATAACACGTTCTTGTTTAAACATAGATTTGGTTGGTTTGTTCGTTTCCACTTCCCCTAAATGTAACGGTTTTTATAATACTTTCCACCTAACAGCTATCACCGGTATCAGATAGCCCCCTGAAACACCCTTTTGTGTCCCGGCCACTTACCCCACTTCTTCCACCCGGATCGTGGCGCGGTCATCCACCCGAAGTGTCAGAAGTCCAGAGAGGATCATGGAGACGCCCCCCACGATGAGCGCGTAAATCGGCTGTCCGTCAAAGAAAGAACTTACCAGGAAGCCCAGGATGGTGGCGGCCACCATCTGGGGGATTACTATAAAGAAATTGAATACCCCCATATAGTAGCCCATCTTTTTGGGCGGCAAGGCTCCGGCGAGCATGGCATAGGGTACTGATAGGATACTCGCCCAGGCGACACCCACCCCTGCCATAGAGAGGATGAGCATGGCCGGAGAGGAGATAAAGTAGACAGAAATCAGGCCAAACCCACCCAGGGCAAGCGCCATAAAATGGGTGAATTTACGGCTGGTTTTTTTGGCCATCACCGGCAGCAGAAAAGCCACCAGGGCGGCTACGCCATTATATATGGCAAAGAGCACCGTTACCCAGTCGGCCCCGTCATTATACAATTGGGAGGTCGTATCCCTGGTGCCGTACACATGTCCTGTGACCGCCTGGGTAGTATAGATCCACATCGAAAAAAGGGCGAACCAGGAAAAAAACTGGACGTAGGCCAGCTGTTTCATGGTGGGTGGCATATACAAGAGATCGGTCATGATCACGACAAATCCCGTCCTGCCTTTAGACCTCCGCTGCATGGCAGCCAGGATAAATAGAAATCCTACCAGGAAGATCCCGATGGTTAGGATATAGAGTTCTTTTTTAAGCCCCAGGTAAACGGGAAGGGCTGTGGCAAGGGCACCGGTGACCAGCATAAACTGCCCGTAAAGCCGGAGTTTCCTGATGCGTTTTTGGTGCTCTTCAGGGGTTTCCTCCGGTACGGCCACCGCCTTGTTTTCTTCAAAGGATTCCAATTCCTCCGGGCTGTATTCGCGCGAGCGGAGCACCGTCCACAAAACAGCTGAGAAGAAGACCACCGCCCCCACATAGAAGGACCATTTAACCGAATCGGGGATGATCCCCTCGGGGGCGGTATTGCTGATCCCCAACCAATTGGTAAACACATAGGGCATCATGGAGCCTACCACCGCCCCGATCCCGATAAAAAAACTCTGCATGGCAAAGCCCAGGGTACGCTGGTCTGAAGGGAGGTTATCGCCCACAAAAGCACGGAATGGTTCCATAGCGACATTGATGGAGGCATCCATAATCCAAAGCATCCCGGCAGCCACCCACAATGTGGGCGAATTGGGCATGACGCAAAGGGCTAGTGACGCCAGGAGGGCCCCTACCAGGAAATACGGCCTCCGCCGGCCCAGCCGGGTCCAGGTACGGTCGCTGAAATACCCGATGATGGGCTGTACCACCAGCCCGGTCACAGGCGCTGCAATCCAAAGGATGGGGATGTCGTCTACATTGGCCCCCAGGGTTTCAAAGATCCGCGATGTATTGGCATTTTGCAGGGCAAACCCAAATTGGATCCCCAAAAAACCAAAACTCATATTCCAGATCTCCCAGAAACTCAGATGACGCTTTTTCATGATAGCAAATTGGTTTGGTTTACTATTTTGACAAGCGCTTAAACTTATCAAAAGTCAGTTGGTGAGAAGTAAAAACAGAAGGTACAACAGGCCTAAATATAGGATAAATTTTTAATCTCCTGTATTCATCCCGGATTTTTCGTGGAGTCGCGTATAATGAGGGATGTCGGGATGATCTGGGTACAAAACGACCTTTCTATTTCCTCGGATTCCAGGCGGTCTATAAGCAGTTGTGCGGAGGCCTCGCCCATCTCCATCCCGTGTTGGGCTACCGTGGTAAGTGCGGGGGTAGCGGTTCGGGAAAGAATCCCGTCAGTAAACCCGACAAAGGATACATCCTCCGGGATGCGCAGGCCCTTTTTGCCGGCCACCTTCATGCCGGTCACGGCAAAAAACTCGTTTACGGCGAATACCCCGTCAAATTCCTGTTGGTCGAACAACGCGGAAATCTGTTCTTCGCTGGTGCCGTTGTCGCCTATTTTAACCACCAGGTCCAAATCCAGGGAAATGCCATGGTCCTTCAGCGCCTGCTTGTAACCTTCGGTCCGAAGCCGCCCCACACTCAGATCGTCTGTGGTGGTGATCAGCGCGATGCGCCGGCAGCCGCAGGAAAGCAAATAACTCACCGCCTCATGGGCCGCCATCCTGTCGTCTACAATGGCCTTGTCGGAGGCGACCTCCTCCGCAACCCGGTCGAACATGACGATGGGCATCCCCTGTTCCGCCACTTCCTGCAAGTGCCTGAAATCTTTTTTGGCCTGGGTTTCCCTGGCCAGTGATATGATAAACCCGTCTATACTGCCGTTGGCCAGCATCTGCATGTTGACCACTTCCTTTTCCAATGATTCGCCCGACAGGCAGACGATCACATTGTACCCCCGGGCATGGGCAATATAATCGATCCCTTCGATCACGGTGGTAAAAAAATGATGAACGATCTCAGGGATGATGACCCCTATATTTTTGGTGCGCCTGTTTTTAAGGCTGATGGCAATATTGTTGGGCCGGTAATTGTAATACCTGGCAAAAGCCTGGATTTCTTCCCGGGTGGGCCTCGAGATTTCTTTGCTGTTCCTGATGGCCTTGGAGACCGTAGAAATGGAGTAACCCAGTTCCGCGGCTATTTGTTTCAGGGTAATGTTCTTTTTCATGGCCTGTAAACGCAATACATATGCAAGGTATTAAAATTATGCAACCCTGTGGAAGGCAGCGAGGATTGGATCGTAAGTTACAGGAATTCCTTACAGCTTACCGACATGAAAACATTTTTTTCCCACCTCCTTTAATAATTCTGAGATTATGCAAAAATATCACGCGAAAATTACATATATTTAAGTTTTAGAGGTAAAAATTTTAGAACTCATTCCCTTTCGAGTTCCTTACGGTTAATTTTACGTTAGTTTTATTAATCCCTGCAAATAGTTCGTCAAGACTGAGGCGAACTATTTGTTTTTCAAGACTTTATTAAAATTTCGATCCGGGACCAATGCCCGGGTATAGGTCCCTGCTACTTCAAGAAAACGCTAAAAGTTTAAATGCAGGGAGCACTTTGGAACGCTTTTTGTTTTTGCAGACGAAAGTTACGGGTTCCACGGCATCCCCGGCCCGAAAATAAAACAGAAACAATCACTAAAACCCAGACGTTATGAAAAAAATACCACGTACTATCGGCATAGTCCTATCGCTCCTTTTCCTGGCCTGTGAAGGCCCCGCAGGACCTCCGGGACCCCCGGGATTCGATGGCCTTGACGGGCAGGATGGCGTGAACATCCTTGGGACCGTCCTGGAAATTGAAGGTGACTTCACCCCCCAAAACGACTATAGCATCTTTTACGATTTTCCACAAACGGTAGAGGTTTTTGAGTCGGATGTGGTACTCGTTTACCTGTTGTGGGACCAGACCCAGGACGGCAATGGGGAAGCCGTGGACATTTGGCGACTGCTCCCGCAGACCCGTATCCTGCAGCAAGGCCTGCTCCAGTATAACTTTGACCACACTTTCTTTGATGTAAGCATGTTCCTGGAAGCCGATTTTGACCTGAGCACCCTCCAACCCGGGGATACCGATAACCAGGTCTTCCGTATCGCCATCCTCCCGGCTGATTTTGCCCAGGGGTCTAAACTGGACTTCAGCAACATACAGGCCGTAATGAACAGCCTGAATGTGGACGAAAAGGATATACATCGAGTGGCCCTGTAAGCAGGCACCGGGCATGATTATGGCGGGATGCCCGGGGCATCCCGCCTTTTTTATGCCTCTTTTTGAAAGGTACTGGCATGCCAGGCGTCTAACCCTGTAAAATAGTCGTTGAAAAAATCGCATCAATCATGTTAAGAATTCATCTCATCGTCCTCTGCGTGTTGCTCACGGGTTGTAAGGGCGTATCCCAGGAAAAAGAACAGCAAAAAGAGGGAAATACGGATCAGGCCGCGGCTTATGCCGTAAACAAGACCGAAGAAGCTTGGCGGCAGGAACTCACAGACATGGAGTTCTACATCCTTCGGAAGGCCGGCACAGAAAGTCCAGGATCCAGCGACTTATTGCATAATAAAGAGCAGGGGACCTACACCTGCGCAGGTTGTGGCACCCCTTTGTTTGAAAGTGCGCACAAATTTGATTCGGGTACGGGGTGGCCGAGTTTTGACCGGGCTATCGAAGGGAATGTGGCCTACGATACCGACTACAAAGTGGGCTATGCCAGGACCGAGGAACACTGTGCGGTTTGCGGCGGCCACCTGGGCCATGTTTTTGACGACGGCCCCAGGCAAACAACCGGGAAACGACATTGCATAAACGGGGCGGCACTGGACTTCATCCCGGCCCAGAAATAACACTCCCCCCTGGTTCGGCGTCCCGCAAACCTACTGAAGGATAAGGCCTTGGGCCACTGAGGTCCGTACCAGGCCCCGCCCCCGTAAAAATCCCGCTGGGGATCACAGGAACGCTATGGGCTTTCAGTTTGGTTTCGTACCTTTGGCACTTCACTTTTTTAGCTATCAAAAAATCTTCGTTCATGAGTAATTTCGACATCATTGTTTTGGGTAGTGGCCCCGGGGGGTACGTAACGGCCATCAGGGCCTCTCAATTGGGTTTTAAAACAGCCGTTATTGAAAAGGAAAGCCTGGGAGGGGTCTGTTTGAACTGGGGGTGTATCCCCACCAAAGCCCTGTTAAAATCTGCCCAGGTCTTCAATTACCTGCAGCATGCGGAAGACTATGGCCTTAAGGTCAAAGAGGCCGATAAGGATTTTGGAGCCGTCGTAAAACGCAGTCGGAATGTGGCCGAAGGGATGAGCAAGGGGGTACAATTCCTGATGAAAAAAAACAAGATTGAAGTGATCCAAGGTACCGGCACACTCAAGGCCGGGAAAAAAGTGGCTGTTACCGGGGCCGATGGTAAAGTGACCGAGTATAGCGCCAAATACATCATCATCGCTACAGGGGCCCGAAGCCGCCAATTACCAAGCCTTCCGCAGGATGGAAAAAATATCATCGGCTACCGTGAGGCCATGTCCCTCGACAAGCAACCCAAGAAAATGATCGTTGTTGGAAGCGGTGCCATCGGGATTGAATTCGCCTATTTCTACAACGCCATGGGCACAGAGGTGACCGTGGTAGAATTCCTCCCCAACATCGTACCCGTGGAAGACGAAGAAGTTTCCAAACAACTGGAGCGCATCTTTAAAAAATCCGGGGTAAAGGTGATGACCTCATCGGAAGTAACCAAGGCCGAAGTTACCAAAGACGGAGTGAAAGCCACTGTGAAAACCCCCAAAGGGGAAGAGGTACTCGAGGCCGATATCGTACTTTCGGCTGTGGGCATCAAATCCAATATAGAAAATATAGGCCTGGAAGAAGTAGGCATCAAAACCGACAAGGACAAAATCCAGGTCGATCCGTTTTACCAGACCAACGTCCCCGGGTACTATGCCATAGGCGATGTAACCCCCGGCCAGGCACTGGCGCACGTAGCCTCGGCCGAAGGGATCCTCTGTGTGGAAAAACTGGCCGGAATGCATGTAGAACCCCTGGATTACGGAAACATCCCCGGCTGCACCTATTGTATCCCCGAAGTCGCTTCTGTGGGCCTTACCGAGAAACAGGCCCGGGAAAAAGGATATGAGATCAAGGTGGGTAAATTCCCCTTTACAGCCAGTGGCAAGGCCAAAGCTGCCGGACACCCCGAAGGTTTTGTCAAGGTGATCTTTGACGCCAAATACGGCGAGTGGCTGGGCTGCCATATGATTGGTACCGGGGTGACCGATATGATTGCCGAAGCTGTGGTGGGAAGAAAACTGGAAACTACCGGGCATGAAATCCTGAAATCTGTACACCCCCACCCCACCATGAGTGAAGCGGTTATGGAAGCGGTGGCCGATGCCTATGGGGAAGTCATCCATACCTGATCTCCCCGTAATCACCATAGATATCCCCGGCAGGAATTGCCTGGTTCCTGCCGGTATTCAAAATACGTATGTTATGATGCTAACATTGCTCCGCGGCACGGCGATCCTGGAAGGGATTTCCTATCTTTTGCTATTTGCCCTCAGCATGCCGCTTAAATACTGGGGAGATATCCCCGAACCCAATATATATATCGGCTACGCCCATGGTTTCCTCTTCCTGGCCTATGTGGTGCTGGCGGTGGTACTGACCCTGGAGCGCTCCTGGGGCCTTAAAAGGTTTTTTATCCTGTTTACGGCCTCCCTCCTGCCCTTCGGGACCTTTTATGTAGATGAACACTACCTGAAAAAACTGCCATCCTAACCTCCCCCACCCATCCCCAGACCGGCCAAAAGCCCTATTTCGCCACGAAGCGGTAGATCGCCCCATCGAAACCACAAAGGTAAAGTTCGTCCTGCAGGTCGGTGCCAAAGGAGGCGATATTCAGGCCCGAGGCTACAATGAGCGTATTTTCCGGTGCGTTGGCTTGTGTGGACAGGGCCCAGATCCTTCCCGATATAAAATCGCCATAGACGTAGTACCCCCGGAGGGAGGGCACTTCGTTCCCGCGGTACACGAACCCGCCGGTAATGGATTTGTCCCCGGCGTCGTGGTCGTATTCGAATACCGGGGGTATCAGCCCGCCGGTGTCGCAATTCCCCGAATCAAAACAACGGGTCCCTTCGTAACGGTTCCAGCCGTAATTCCCCCCCGATTCAATGATATCGATTTCCTCGATGGCCCCCTGCCCCACATCCCCGGCCCAAAGCTTGCCTGTTTCCGGGTCAAAACTCATTCGCCATGGGTTCCTCAGGCCATAGGCGAAAATTTCCGGGCGTGCCCCCACGGTAGTCCTGAAAGGGTTGTCGGACGGGATGCCGTACTCCAATCCATTTTCCCGGGCATCCACATCGATCCGGAGAACCTTGCCCAGCAAACTCCCCAAATCCTGGGCGTTTCCCTGGGGGTCGCCCCCTGAACCCCCATCTCCCGAGGCGATGTAGAGGTAGCCGTCTTGCCCGAAGACCAGCTGCCCGCCGTTGTGGTTGGTATAGGGCTGGGCGATCCTCAGTAGCACCTGCTCACTTCCCGTATCGGCCTGCGCCGGATCTGAGGCCGAAACCCGGAAACGGGAAAGCTGCGCCTCCTGCGGACTCGGCGTATAATATACATAGAACAACCCGTTGGAGGCATATTCCGGGTGGAAAGCCAGCCCCAGTAGGCCGAGCTCTCCCGAACTGGTATTGGTACGTTGGCTGATATCCAAAAATGTCGTCCATGTAGTTGCCTGCGGGTCATTGGGAAAAACCCTGACAGTACCCCCCTGTTCAGCCACAAAGATGCGGTTGGTTCCATCCTCCGGACTTTGCAGGTCTAACGGGGCGTCAAATGACAATTGCGGAAAGGCATTGGCAAGGCCGATGCTTCCTTCCGCCGGCAGAAGGTTTTTCACAAGGTCATCACCGCTGCAAGACCACAGAAATGCTCCCATAAAAACCAGCCCTATCATGTTCCGTAACCTCATGTCGCACCTGTTTTGTGTAGTGAAGCAAATGGTACCCCACCTATTTCCATAACTCCCAAGATCATAAAATATTGGCGCTGAGAGGCCTTAAATGAAGTCTGCCCCCTAAAGGAAGCTTTGAATAGCCAGTTCGTAGCTCTGAAGCCCGAACCCCAGGATGACCCCTTTGGCCCCGGGTGAAATATAGGAGGTATGCCTGAATTCCTCCCGCTGGAAGGTATTTGAAATATGTACTTCCACCACCGGGCAGTCGATGGCTTTGACCGCATCCCCAATACCCACCGAAGTATGGGTATAGGCCGCCGCATTCAGGATGATCCCATCATAGGTGAATCCCACTTCCTGGATTTTGCCGATCAATTCCCCTTCGATATTTGACTGGTAATACTCCAGCTGCACCTCTTGAAACTTGAACTGCAGTTCGGTGAAAAAATCTTCAAAGGTGTTGGTTCCGTAGACTTCCGGTTCCCTTTTGCCAAGGAGGTTCAGGTTAGGCCCGTTGATGATGATCAGCTTCATGTGCTAAATGTACATATTTGTCCCCGATTCAAAAAAAAGGCAGGTGGAAAACACCTGCCTGAATCCTGTTATACCCGCTACTCCTTAAAAAGTATAACGGAAACTCAGGCCAAAACGGGCCGCTTCAAAGTCATCATTGGTATCCCCGAAATAGATCCAGGGGCGCCAGTCAAAGGAAATAGCCAGGGGTACATTGGCAATTTTATAATCCAGCCCCACCACCGGGCGCAACAGCACATCAGAATCCCCGTCAAAGAAAGCGATAGAGGGACCTCCACCCGCGAACCACTGAAAACCATCGGCGTTTGGGAATTCTTTATGGTATTGGTACATCAGGGTGAGGAAGGTCACATTGTCCCCAAAAGTCAGCTCGCCCAAACCGGCATGGTTTTCCGTGAAAAAGTGTTTTACCGATGGGCCGACAAGGGTTTGGCCGTCACCAAAATCAATGCCGAGCCCCAGGGCGGTGGCATAGTTGCTCTGGGCGCTGATAGCGAGGGTTCCCAAAAGTAAAAAGCATGCAACAAAGAAGGTCGTTTTTTTCATCGTGTTACGTTTAATTGTTCAACAGATCCTTTTTCTTCGGTAAGAAAACCAGTATAACGCATCTGGGATGGGTTTTCGTATACAAAAAACGGCAGCCAGTTGGCTGCCGTCTGCTTAAATGCCATGTACCTGGTTTAGAAGGTGTAACCCAGGCCAATGGTCAGGTAATTGGCCCTTACCGTTACGTCTTCAGACCCGGTGTAGGAATTGTTTATCTGAAAAGAATAACGGGCTTCCGCGAAGAACTTCTCGGTAATATCGAATCCGAGCCCTGCTGCCAGGTCAAATTCAACGCTGCTGAAGTCTTCTGGGGTATCTTCCAGGCTAAAAACGAATTGAGGCCCTGCCTGCAGGTTCAGTTTGGACGCCACATAGTATTTGGCCAGGATGGGAAGGAAGATCCCGTCAGAATCATCGATATTCGCATATATCAGTTCGGGCTGGATATGGAAGTCCTCGGTCAGGGTAAAATCGGCCACCGCTCCAATATAGAAACCGGATTCATTGGCAGAGATGGTAAGGCCTTCTGCTTTAGCCTTGGCCTCCCCGTTCAGGTAACCGGCCGTTACGCCAAAGTCTACCTGCTGTGCGTGCAACAACATACCCCCCAATAGACAGGCGGCGCTTAAGATGATTTTTTTCATTTTGATTGTTTGTTTATGATTTCAGGCGGCAAACATAGGGACAAAAATGGATGGGCCAACAGAAATGTTGTGAAGGGCGAAAAAATTAACATCAAAGGGTGATTGCCGATGGTATAGCTGTTTTCCCAGGAAGGCCCGCCCTTGCAACCATATTCCGCATAAGTTCCTGTATCTTTGGTCCATGAACTGGGAACAGGCCATAGGAGACTACCATACCTACCTCCGTTTGGAGCGTGGCCTGTCGGCCAATTCCATTGAAAATTACTGCAGGGATGTGAAAAAACTCATCCGGTTCCTGCAGCGGCATGAACTGGCCGAAAAGCCCCTTGACATCGGGCGGGAAACGGTACAGCAATTTATCTACGAGGTGGCGGCGGAGGTAAGTCCCCGTTCACAGGCACGCATCATTTCGGGGCTCAACAGTTTTTTCAACTACCTGCTCTTTGAGGATTACCGCCAGGATAACCCTATGGAACTGGTAGAGTCGCCCAAGATTGGCCGTAAATTGCCCGATACGCTCTCCAAAGAAGAAATAGACTCGCTGATCGGGGCAATCGATCTTTCCACGCCGGAAGGGGAACGCAACAGGGCCATGCTGGAGACCTTATACGGTTGCGGGCTCAGGGTTTCCGAACTTATTGGCCTGAAGCTATCCGACCTGTATTTCGAGGAGTACTTTATCCGGGTCAGGGGTAAAGGGGACAAACAGCGATTTGTCCCTATCCTGCCGGTTACCATTAAATATATCAACCTGTACCGGGAACAGGTACGGGTACACCAGCCCATCCAAAAAGGGGCCGAAGACACCCTTTTCCTCAACCGGCGCGGCAGGCCGCTTAGCAGGGCCATGGTGTTTACGATCGTCCGCCAACTGGCAGAAGCCTGTGGCCTCAGGAAAACGGTCAGCCCCCACACCTTCCGCCATTCGTTCGCCACGCATTTGCTACAGGAGGGGGCAGATTTAAGGGCCATCCAACAGATGCTGGGCCATGAAAGCATTACCACGACTGAGGTGTATATGCATGTAGACCGCAGCCAGCTCCGCCGGGTGGTCAATACCTTCCACCCGAGAAAATCATCCTCCGGGCACTGACAAACTGGGTGGCAGGCATGTGGAAGGTGTACGCGACCCTATGGGTTATTACGTCCGAAGTACCGGTTGAAGGGGCTATATAAAAAGGACGGCCTCCCACCACACCGCAACAGGCTGCCTTCCACGTATCTTTTCAGCACAAACGTCCCTATGAAAAGTACGGGTTTTAGTATCTTTAGCCCTTCATCATAAAAATCTTCCAATGAAATTCTACAGCAACGTTATTGTCCTTTTCCTTAGCCTTTGCTTTTTTAATGCCCAGGCGCAGAAAAAAGTAGCGGATGTCATTCAAAAACTTGAATCAAAGGCCGATGCCTATGCGGATATCGCGCAGCAAATCTGGGGCCTGGCCGAAATGGGCTACCTGGAGGAACAAAGTTCGGCCTTGTTGCAAAAAACCCTTGAAAGCGAGGGGTTTAGCGTTAAGGCGGGCGTGGCCGGAATCCCTACTGCCTTTGTGGCGGAATACGGTTCGGGTTCCCCGGTAATCGCCATCCTGGGTGAATACGATGCCCTGCCCGGGCTTTCCCAAAAGGCGGTACCCGAAAAGATGCCGGCGGGGGGCGCGGCAGGCCATGCCTGTGGCCACCACCTGTTTGGGACGGCTTCCGCAGCGGCGGCCATTGCGGCAAAAGACTGGTTGATCGCCAATAAGGGACAGGGTACTGTGCGTTTTTACGGCTGCCCGGCTGAGGAAGGCGGTTCCGGAAAGGTATATATGGTACGGGAAGGCTTGTTTGACGATGTAGATGTAGCCCTGCACTGGCACCCCGGTGACGAGAACGAAGCCAATGCGGGGGCCGCCCTGGCCAACAAGTCGGCTAAATTCCGTTTCCACGGGGTTTCGGCCCATGCGGCCGGCGCCCCCGAAAAAGGCCGGTCGGCCCTGGATGGCGTGGAAGCCATGAACGTGATGGTCAATATGATGCGCGAGCACATCCCATCGAGCGCCCGGATCCACTATGTGATTACCAGCGGGGGTAAGGCGCCCAATGTAGTCCCCGACTTTGCCGAGGTATATTACTATGCACGCCACAACGAAAGGGATGTGGTGATCGACATCTTTGACCGCATGGTCAAAGCCGCGGAAGGAGCCGCCCTGGGGACGGGCACCACGGTAGATTATGAAATGATCGGCGGTACGCATGAACTTCTGCCGAACCTCACCTTGCAACAACTGATGTACGACAACCTCAGCAAAGTGGGCGGCGTGGCCTATACCTCCGAGGAAACCGCCTTTGCCGATAAAATCGCCCAGAGCATGGGGCTGGAGCGGGCCGATGTGAAGGCTGCCGCCAGCGTAAAGCCGTACCTCACCGAAGCCAGGCCTTCAGGGTCTACAGACGTAGGGGACGTAAGCTTTGCGGTCCCTACGGTAGGGATGGGTGCAGCCACCTGGGTACCCGGAACGCCGGCACACAGCTGGCAGGCCGTGGCCGCCGGGGGCACTTCTATTGGCAACAAAGGCATGATGGTTGCCGCCAAAACCCTTACCCTGACGGCCATCGACTTGTTAAAGGACCCCAAACTTATAGAAAAAGCGAAGGCGGAGTTTGAGCAACGGCGGGGTGCCGATTTCACCTATACCCCCCTGTTGGGCGACCGCGCTCCTGCATTGGATTACAGGAAGTAACAAGGTTCAGGCGCAAACTTTCTAAGTATACGGAGGAAGGCCCGCAAGCCAGCCCTCCCCCCGGATACCGGGGCCTTCCAGGATAGAGGTTCGGAACGAAAGCTTATGCCATTTTTCCGAACCTTTTTACATTTGGTTGTAACAAAGCGCAAATACCTACTACTAATCCGTTTGAAACACTAACTATAGCAGTGAACAAGGAGCTCGAACACCAATTTGTGACCGAACTTGAGGAGAACCAGAATATTGTTCACAAGGTGTGTACGCTGTATACCAATAACAGGGAGGCGCATAACGACTTGTTCCAGGAGATTACCATTCAACTTTGGAAAGCGTATCCCAAATTTCGCGGGGAATCCAAATTCAGTACCTGGATGTACCGTGTGGCCCTGAACACTGCTATTACGCTGTATCGAAAATCCAGGAGGCGGATAGACACCCAGGATTACGATTCGGTCATTTATAAAATAAAGGCGGATGAATACGACCCTACCGAAGAACAGCAGTTAAAATTGATGTACGATGCGATCAGGCAATTGAGCGATATCGACAAAGCCCTGGTATTCCTGTATCTGGAAAACAAGGATTACGCAGAGATCTCCGATACCCTTGGGATTACTGAGGTAAATGCCCGGGTAAAAATGAACCGGGTGAAAAACAAATTACGTACAATCTTAAATCCATGACATGATGATGGACGAATTGGAAATGCTCAAAAAGGACTGGCAGCGAAAAGGAGAACGCCTGCCCCGACTTTCCTTTGACGAAATATACAAGATGATCTGGAAAAAATCTTCCTCCATCGTCAAATGGATCTTCTATATCAGCATCCTCGAGTTTGTTTTCTGGACCACCATCAACGTACTTTTCACCGATGCGGAATCGTGGGAGCTTTTCAAGACCCTGCACCTGTATGAATTTACCATCGTACTCACCACCATCAATTATGTGATCCTGCTGTACTTTATCTACAAGTTCTATGTGAATTACCGCAAGATCTCTTTTACCGATTCGTCCCGTAACCTGATGAAAACCATCCTCAATGTAAAGCGCACCGTTACCCAGTACGTATGGTTCAACCTCACGGTCTTTGCCGTTTCTTTGGTGACCATTATCTACGGGAGCCTCCGCTACGGCCCGGATGGAAGGAAGATTGTGGATGCCGCCACCCAGGCGGGCAATGAAACCCTGTTCTGGGTTTTGATCATCGGTGTTTCAGTGGTATTTGTTGCCCTCTTGTTGCTGCTGGTTTGGCTTTTCTACAAATTGTTATACGGCATCCTTCTAAAAAGGTTGCGGCAAAATTATAGGGAACTGAAGAAACTGGAGGTTTAGCCCTCCTGGTCCTTTTTCCTTTTTTTATCGGCCTTTTTCTTTTTTTTATCCGCCTTCTTTTGCTGGGCCCTCCAGCGCCTTTGCTGGTTTTCCTCTTCTATGGCGAGCAGGTCTTCCTGGGAAAGGACCTTCAGGAAAGACGGATGCTGTTCTATGGCGTATTCCAGCTTTTCAATGATGTCTTCCACCGATTCGTTTTCATAGTCAATTGCAAGGGGCTCCTTGATCACCATAGACTGCAGTATGCCTTTCTTCTTTACCCGCAGGCCCTTCTTATCAAATGAGCGGCGGAAACCGTCGATCACCACGGGTACCACCACCGGTTTATACTTCTTGATGATATGCGCTGTCCCTTTGCGTAAGGGTTTCCAGGGGGTTGTAGTGCCCTGTGGGAAGGTAATGACCCACCCGTCTGCAAGGGCCTTTCCGATATTGGAAATATCGCTGAATTTTACCTGACGGTTCACCTCCTGCCCATTGGCCCTCCAGGTTCTTTCAATACTGATAGAGCCGGCATAGGCCAGGACCTTGGTAAGCAGGCTTTTCTTCATGGTTTCGGCCGCCGCCACGTAGTAGACGTTCAGCTTGGGGTTCCAAAGATAGCCCACGTTCTTTATGGAGTCAATCCGGCCACTCAGGCTGGCATTAAACACGTGGAACATCGCCACCACATCGGCGAAATAGGTCTGGTGGTTGCTTACGAACAGTACGTTGGTTTCGGGCAGGGCCCTGATGACCTCCGAACCGTCTATTTCCAGTTTATTGAATCCCTTGTAGCGTTGATGCGTCATGACCCCCATGATACGGATAAGCCATTTTTTCAGGAAAAGGATATGCCCAAATGGATTTCTCTTGAAAAGCCCCATAGAGGTCAAAACTACAAAATAAGGATCATATCACCCTTTTAAAAAGTTCCTTAATCTCACTCAGCATCATGGCGGTTGCCCCCCATACAATATAACCCCCTAACTCAAAGGCCGGTACTTCCAGTTCGCTGGCATAGGACGTACGCATTTTACGGGTGGTGAGCACTCGCTCATCCATGACCTCGATAAAGGGCACCTCGACCAGCGCCGCCACTTCGGATTCCTGTATGGTAAACGGACGTGACTTATCATAGACCCCAATGTAGGGCCTTACCTCAAAATTACTGGGTGGGATATACAGCTCGCTGATGGGGCGGATCACCGTTACACGATCCGGATCTATCCCCACCTCTTCTTCAGATTCCCTGAGCGCGGTATCCAGCAAACTGGAATCTATGGCCTCCTGCTTCCCCCCGGGGAAGCCTATTTGGTTGGAATGTACCCCGGCATAGGTCTTTCGAAGGATAAAAAGGAGGTAGGTGCGATTGTCATGCCCGGGATAGAAAAGGGCCATCACCCCGGCCTTCCTGGGGTTTTTCCTGGGCTGCACCCCCCTTTCCAACTCATCTATACGAAGTTGCGGGGCCATTTTATAGTGTGACTCCCTGCCCGGTAGCGGCAGATTTTTTATTTTTGAAACCTCTCGTGAAAAACTCGTAAAATCCATGTTGTCAAAAATAGGCCCGGCCATTACAATTATAACACTATTTTTCTTAGCCTCCTGCGGGGAATCGCCAAGAAAAGAAACCAAGCCAGCGCAGGTGCTGGAGGCCACCCCGGATACCCTGGACACGACTTCCGGGGAGGAAGAAGGGGAAGAAGAAGCGCCGGAGGCCTTTGTCCTTACCGAAGACAACGCCATCGATTTTTTCTTCGATTACCAAAAAAAACTTAAGGTGGACCAGGTGAAGATCACAACCAGCATGGGTGATTTTACCGTTGCCCTGTACGATAACGTACCTTACCACAAGGCCAATTTCATCTACCTGACCCGCAAGGGCTATTTTGACAATACCATGTTCCACAGGGTGGTAAAGGACTTTATTATTCAGGGGGGAAACGCCGACAATAAGGCCACCGCCATGAAAAGGAGCGCCATCGGAAGGTATTTGTTACCGCCAGATACCCGCAAAGGCTACAAACACCACAGGGGCACGATCTCTATGCCCAGCAGTGAAATTGACAACCCGCACATGCTGGCCTCTCCCTATGAATTCTTCATCGTGGTCACCGACCCCGGATCCTACCACCTGGACGGGGAGTATACCCCCTTTGGCAGAGTGATCGAAGGAATGGACGTCGTGGACGCCATCAACCAGGTACCTGTTGATTCGGGCGACTGGCCCAAACAGAACGTCTATATACTAAAGGCGGAAGTGGTTCGCTAGGCCTCCAGGGTATTTTACATACCAGCTCCACGCAGCGGGGGGTACATGCCCGTGGACCTGCTTGCCCCCATACAGACAATTCCCTACCTTTAGCAGTGCCAAAAAAAAGCGGATGGAGGAAATAAAACGGTATACGGAGGCCGACAAACTGGACCCATCCCTGTTCTTTGGGATTTCCCGGATGGAAACCATATTTGAAAAACACCAGGGGCGCCCCGATACCCCTCACCGGCATGAGTACTATACCGTAATGCTGGTAAAACATGCAAGGGGAAGGCACCTCCTGGATTTCACCACCTATGCGCTGCGGGGCCCGCAGGTCTACTTTATCGCCCCGGGACAGGTACACCAGGTGATCGAGGAAGAAAAATCTTTTGGCTATGCCATCGTTTTTTCCAACCAGTTCCTGGCAGAGAACAATATCCCCCTGCAATTTATAGAGGACCTGAACCTGTTCCATGACTACCTGGACCAGCCCCCGTTGCCCTTGTCTGAGGAAGAGTTGGAAAAATTGACAGGCTACAGCGAGGAAATGCTCACCTTGTTCCAGTCTCGCGGAAAATTTAACAGCCAGGCCCTGGGCGCCTACCTGAAACTTTTTTTTATCCAGTGCAACAACCTTTGCACCCTGAGTTTTGACGAGCACCCCAGGGCACAGGCGGCTTCGGGCCTCCTCAAACGGTTTAAAGAACTCCTGAACCAACACCACACCCGCTGGCATGCGGCCACGGATTATGCCAATGCCCTCAATGTCTCTGCCGACCACCTCAACCGGGTAGTGAAGTCGCTGGTGGGAAAGACGGTCAAAGAGATGATCCAGTCCAGGATTGTGATGGCGGCAAAACGGCAGTTGTATTTTACCGACCTTTCCGCCAAGGAAATAGGGTACGCCCTGGGCTTTTCCGAACCTGCCAATTTTAGTTCCTTCTTTAAGAATTGCACCGGTGTTTCCCCTTCAAGTTTCAGGCGGTCGCTCTAATATCGGATTTTCATAAGTCCTTGCCGCCTTTTCATATTCCTCAATCCTGTTGATCTGCAGACCTTTGTAAAACAAAAACAGGACGTATGAAAACTATTCTACATAAGGCCAATAGCCGCGGGCATGCCAACCACGGCTGGTTGGATTCCTACCATTCCTTCAGCTTTGGTGCTTACCACAACCCCGATCGCATGCATTTTGGTGCACTTCGGGTACTAAACGATGATACCGTGGCCCCGGGGCGCGGATTTGGTACCCACCCGCACCAAAATATGGAAATTATCTCCATCCCCCTGGAGGGAGACCTGAAACATATGGACAGCATGGGGAACACAGCGGTGATCCGCCAGGGCGATATACAAGTGCTTAGCGCCGGTACCGGCATCACCCATAGCGAATACAACAAAAACCAGGACCAGGAGGTCAAATTCCTGCAGATCTGGATCTTCCCCAACCAAAAGGACGTGGCCCCAAGGTATGACCAGGTTTCCATCCGGGAACTGGCACAGAAAAACAGTTTCTACCAGATCCTTTCCCCCAACCCGGAAGATAACGGGGTTTGGATCCACCAGCAAGCCTGGTTCCATATGGGCGACCTGGACCGGGAAAAGACAGCTGCCTACCAATTAAAGGACAACGGAAATGGCGTCTACCTCTTTGTTTTGGAGGGGAACGTCTCCGTCAATGGACAACTGCTCCAGCCAAAGGACGGCCTGGGGCTATGGGAAACCCCCCAGGTTGAAGTTACTGCCCAGGACGATTCCCGGGTGTTGCTGATGGAGGTCCCGATGAATTTTTAAATAATGTTTAATCTTAAATAGTAATGACCATGAGTATACAAAATTGGGCCATAGACCCGGCACATTCCGAGGTGGCCTTTAAAGTGAAACACATGATGATATCAACCGTTGCCGGTCACTTCAGCGGGTTCAACGCGCGACTGGCAACAGAAGGGGATTCCTTCAAAAACGCCTCCCTGGAAGCGGACATCGAGGTTGATTCCATCAGCACCAAAAATGAGGACCGTGACAACCACCTGAAGTCCGATGATTTTTTCAATGCCGCCGAATACCCTGAAATCACCTTTAAAGGGAATAGCTTTGACGGTTCCAAAATGAAGGGCATACTGCAAATTCGCGACGTCGCGAAAGAAGTGGAACTGGAGGTAGCCATTACCGGCCCGGTACAGGACCCCTACGGGCAAACCAAAGCCGGGGTAGAAATCCGCGGTGACATCAACCGTAAAGACTTCGGCCTTAAGTGGAGCGCGGTCACAGAAGCCGGCAATGTGGTGGTTTCCGATACCGTAAAGCTGATCATCGATGCCCAGTTCATCAAAGATGCCCAATAAGCATGGTGCCATCACCACTTGATGACCACATCCTAAAAAAGCAAACCCACAAGGTTTGCTTTTTTACTTTTCTGTCGTTTGCCCCATATCAGGCATTGGGGCCCTTCCTGTAAATATTGGGCAATGCGATCTTGAAACGAACCGCGAGCAGCCGGATGGTGATGACCAGGGAGATGGCTGCCAGATAGGCATATTCATCCGTAAGGGGCGACTGACGCAACAGGAAATACCCAATCCCACCCAGGATACAGGCTGTGGCATAGATCTCCCGTCGGAAAATGACCGGGATCTCATTGCAAAGGATATCCCGCAACACCCCTCCAAAGCAGGCGGTAATGGTGCCCAGGGCAATACACATGACGGGCAGCAGGCCGGCAGACAGCCCTTTCTCTATGCCCACCAGGGTATAGAGGCCAATCCCAATGGTGTCAAAAAGGAAAAGGGACGTGCGCAGGTAGCTAAGCTTGTGCTGCAAAAGGATAGACAGGATGACCGCGAGGGCGATGGTGACCATATATATCGAATTTTGCATCCAGGCTACCGGGGTATGCCCAATGAGCAGGTCGCGCAGCGTACCGCCCCCCGCGGCAGTGACAAAGGCGATAATGAAAATACCAAAAAAATCAAGTCGCTTTTCCATGGCGACCAATACGCCGGAAATAGCAAAGGCAATGGTGCCAAGGATATCGATGGTAAGGTAAAACATGCCGGTAACTCTAGTTGAGGCGCAAGGTAAACAATACAGCGGGAAATTGAAGCAGGAAGTATGTCGCCCCTGGTGGACCCAAGGCTTCCTTTTTAAATAAATCGTACCTTCCAGCTTTAAAGTACGGTCATGACAAAATACCTTTTCCAAACCCTTTCCTTTGTTTTTATAAGTATGCCTCTTCTGGCCCAAAACCTGCCACGGGTACAGCAGGAGCGCCTGGAAAAAACGCTTTTCGAATTGGCAGCCTTTGGCAAAATGGAGAATGGGGAAACCAACCGTGTCGCCTTCAGTGATGCCGATATTGCCGGGCGCCGGTACGTGATGGGCCTGATGGCGGAAGCAGGGCTGGACGTGCATATAGACGCAGCAGCCAATATCATTGGCAGGCGCGATGGGCTGGACCCTTCCAAAAAACCGCTCGCCTTTGGGTCGCATATAGACATGGTGCCCCATGGCGGTAATTACGACGGTATTGTTGGTTCCCTGGCGGCTATCGAAGTCGCACGTACGTTGAACGACCAGGAGGTCGCAACCCAACACCCGCTGGAAGTCATCATATTTTCCAATGAGGAGGGCGGGGTCATGGGGAGCCGTGCCCTGGCGGGCACCCTCACCCCCGAAGCCCTGGAGGTCACCAACAGTACCGGGTTTCGCATGGGACAGGGCATACAACGGCTGGGAGGCGATACCACTAAGATATATCAGGTGAAACGGGAACCGGGTTCCCTGGCTGCCTTCCTCGAATTGCACATAGAACAAGGGGCCCTCCTGGACCGCGGGGGGATAGACATCGGGGTGGTCGAGGGCATTGTAGGGATCAAATGGTGGGATGTCCAAGTTAGCGGTACGGCCAACCATGCCGGCACCACCCCTATGGACCTGCGGCAGGACGCCCTGCTTGCGGCCTCCCGTTTCGTGATCGCCGTCAATGAAGTGGCCCTGGCTACCCAGGGCAGGCACGTGGCCACTGTGGGGAGGATCAGCGCCCAGCCGGGGGCGCCCAATGTGATTCCAGGCGAGGTGCTCCTGAGCCTTGAAATACGCGACCTGTCCTCAGAAAAGATTCAGGGGCTGTTCACCGAAATTCAGGCCAGGGCTTCCAAAATTGCCGCGGAATCCGGTACTTCATTCACCTATAGACCTATTGATGCCACCGGTGCCCCTGCCCTTACCGACCCTAAGATCCGCCAGGCCATATCCGAAATGGCAGCATCTCTTAACCTGTCGTATATCTCGCTTCAAAGCGGGGCGGGGCACGATGCCCAGGAGATGGCGGCCCTGTCGCCCGTGGGGATGATCTTTGTCCCAAGTAAGGCAGGAATCAGCCACTCGCCCAAAGAGTTTACCTCTGCCGAAGATATGGCCAACGGGGCAAATGTATTGCTGCGAACCCTGCTTGCACTGGACAGGCAGTGGCCTTAAACCACCCGGGCCATGTGGTTGCCTCGAAGGAATACGCTGTTTTTTCGACAATATAATCCAAATGATTTTTTAATAAATTGGGTATCTTCCCAACGTCAAAATCCATGTCCTATGTACCGATTTTCTGCGAGCACCGTCCTTGCCATAATTTTCCTGCTGAATACCAGCCTTGCACAATCTCAGGCTATGCTGGGATTCAGCGAACCTTCCTCTGAAAAACAAAGCATGCTGGAAACCGCTTTTGAGGCAGACCTTAAGGCAGCCAACCTGGACAATTGGATGCAACGGATGGCTGCACAGCCACATTGGGTAGGCACCAATTATGGAAAGGAAAATGCGGAGTGGATGGCCCAACAATTCAAATCCTGGGGCTATGAGACCAAAATAGAACGATTTGACGTGCTCTTCCCCTACCCCAGGACCCGTGTCCTGGAACTGACCGCCCCTGCTGCGTACCAGGCAAAGCTCACTGCCGTTGCGGTGGAAGGCGACCCCTATACCGCACAGGGAGATGCGCTGTTGCCCTCGTACAACGCCTTCTCAACAGACGGGGATGTGGAAGCCGAACTGGTGTACGTGAATTACGGGGTGCCCAAAGATTACGAAGACCTGGAGAGACTGGGCATCGATGTCAAAGGAAAAATCGTAATCGCCAAATACTATGGCTCCTGGAGGGGGATCAAACCCAAACTGGCCGCCGAAAAAGGGGCGATCGGTTGCATCATCTACTCCGATCCCGCCGATGATGGCTATGTGCAGGGAGATGTCTACCCGGAGGGGCCCTTTAAAAACAGTACCGGGGTACAGCGCGGATCTGTCATGGACATGCCCCTTTATCCCGGTGATGTGCTAACACCCGGCTATGCGGCCACCCCGGATGCCAAACGACTGGAAAGGACCCAGGCCCCCACCATCACAAAAATACCGGTGCTCCCCATCTCCTACGGGGATGCACGGCCCCTGCTTGAAGCCCTGAAAGGCCCTGTGGCACCTGCCTCCTGGAAGGGTGGGCTTCCTATCACCTACCATATAGGGCCGGGACCAGCCAGGGTGCATCTGAAACTGTCATTTGACTGGAAACTTACCCCCGCCTACAATGTAATCGCTACCCTGAAAGGGTCGCAATACCCGGATCAATGGGTCTTGAGGGGTAATCACCACGATGCCTGGGTTCACGGGGCGGCGGATCCTGTCAGTGGGATGGTTGCCCTGATGGAAGAAGCCCGGGCCATCGGAGCCCTCGCCAAAAAAGGGAACCGCCCCAGGCGCACCCTGGTCTATTGTGCCTGGGATGCCGAAGAGCCCGGCCTTATCGGGTCTACGGAATGGGTGGAACTACATAGGGAGGAACTCCAGAAAAAGGCCGTGGCCTATATCAATACCGATGGTAACGGAAGGGGCTTCCTGAGGGCCGGCGGATCTCACAGCCTGCAGGCACTGGTGGGCGAAGTGGCAGGTTCCGTTACCGATCCTCAAACCGGGGTTTCAGTCAAAGAACGGATCATCGCGAAACAGCTTACGGAAGGGGAAAAGGATGAATTTGCCCTTTATGCCTTAGGGTCGGGATCAGACTATACCCCGTTTATCCAACATGCGGGTATCGCCTCCCTCAACCTGGGATACGGGGGTGAAAATGAAGGGGGCGAATACCATACCATCTACGACACCTATAGCCACTACACCCGTTTCAAGGATCCGGGCTTCCAGTACGGGGTGGCCCTGGCCAATACCGCCGGGCGCGTGGTCCTTAGGTTGGCCAACGCCGATGTCCTGCCCTTTGAGTTCGGGCAATGGTATACGACCGTAGACGGGTATTTGAAAGAACTCCTTGGCTTGTCCGAATCCATGCGTGAGACAGTGGAGGAACACAACAAACTGGTAGCACGCAATGCCTATGAATTAAGCGCCGACCCTCAAAAGCCCCTTTTAAAGCCCACGAAAATGGCAACGGTGCCTTACCTGGATTTTTCACCCGTCCAGAATGCCCTTCTCCAATTAAGCCAGGACATTGCAAAACTTAAAGTCGAGCAATGGCCGGCGCTCCCAGCGCCCGACCGGGATGCCTTGAACGCCCTCCTGATGCGAACCGAACAAGCCCTTACCGAGGAAAGCGGCCTCCCCAGGCGAAACTGGTACAAACACCAGCTGTACGCGCCGGGGTTTTACACGGGATACGGGGTGAAAACCCTGCCCGGGGTAAGGGAAGCCATGGAACAAAAAGAATGGGCGGAAGCCCAGGAGGAGATCCACAAACTGGGTAAGGTCCTCCAACGGGTGCACGCCCATTTAGAGGCAATCGGCAGCCTCGGACAGTAAACATTTCATAACCAACGTATCAAGAAACCAACCACAGCGAAACCATTCTGATGAAAAATTTCCTATCCCCCCCCTGTTTAGCCATATTGCTCACTACCGCCTTGCTGACCTTGTCCTGCGACCGATCCCCCGATATACCGGTTGAAACACCGCTCATTGTCCGGGAAGACTCCCTGGCGGGGGTGGAGAAAGCAAGGATCGCTTATGAAAACAGTGCCATCAAACTGGCAGAAGGTTTAAAGATCAGCCTGTGGGCCTCAGACTCCCTGGCACCAGACCCCATAGCCATGGACATCGATGACAGCGGGAAAATATTCCTGACCCGTTCTAACCGTGGGAAAAACTCGGAATTTGATATCCGTGGGCACCGCGACTGGATGACGCCTTCCATCGCCCTGCAAACCGTAGAAGAACGCAGGGCTTTCCTGCATGCGACTTTTTCCGAGGAAAAAAGTGAGGAAAATTCCTGGTTCCCTGACCTGAACAACGACAGCATCCACGACTGGCGGGACCTTGCCGTTGAAAAAGAAGAAGTGTGGATGCTGGAGGACCGGGATGGCAATGGCATCGCCGACCTGTCTACCCGGGTGCTGAGCGACTTCCATCAGGAGGTGACCGATGTGGCCGGCGCACTGCTGGTCAGGGATGATGAGATGTTTGTGGGGGTAGGTCCGGACATGTGGCGCGTGAGCGACCGCAACAAAGACCAGGTTATGGACACCAAAACGAGTATAGCCAGTGGTTTCGCAGTGCATATTGGCTTCAGTGGCCATGGGATGTCGGGCGCTATCCAGGGGCCCGATGGCAAGATTTATTGGGGTATTGGCGATATTGGCGCAAGCATCACCACGGTCGGGGGAGAGAAACACCACTACCCCAACCAGGGCGTGATCGTACGGGCCAACCCCGATGGCAGTGATTTTGAGGTGTTTGCCAGGGGGCTGCGCAACACCCATGAGTTCGTCTTTGATGCCTACGGCAACATTATATCCTCTGATAACGACGGGGACCACCAGGGGGAAAGTGAGCGCCTGGTGCATATTGTGGAAGGTTCCGATGCCGGCTGGAGGTCTAACTGGCAGTACGGCAAATATACCGATACCAAGAACAACGGCTATAACGTGTGGATGGATGAAAAGCTTTTCATCCCCAGATGGGAAGGACAAGCGGCCTATATCATCCCGCCCATCGCCAATTACCACAACGGCCCCACGGGTATGGCCTATAACCCCGGCAGCGCCCTTGGGAAGGCCTGGTTGGACAAATTTTTCCTGGTAGAATTTGTCGGTAATCCAGGCTTATCGCATATCTGGTCTTTCTCGTTAAAACCCAAGGGCGCCTCTTTTGATTTGGCGGAGGAAACCGACCTGCTAAGCGGGATCCTTCCCACCGGCCTTCGATTCGGCCCTGATGGGGCCTTGTACCTGGCCGACTGGATCAATGGCTGGGGTGCAAAAAATGCCGGGCGCGTATGGAAGATCGATGTAGACGAGGAACACGCCGACCTTGCCCGGGAGCGGCAGGAAGTGCAACGGCTGATGGCGCTGGATTACAGTGAGCAATCGACTAGCGAGTTGGTCGGACTCCTCAAGCATTCGGATATGCGAATTCGGCAGAAGGCGCAGTTTGAACTTGCCAAAAGTACGTTCTGGGGTTACCGGGCCCTTAAAAAGGTCCTGGAAGAAGAACCAAACCGCTGGGCCCGCATCCATGCGGCCTGGGCCATAGGCCAAATGGCGTCTGAAGATCCGGACAAGGCTGCGCCATTGGTGGCCCTTTTGGATGATGCCGATCCTGAACTGGCCGCCCAGGCAGCCAAGGTTCTGGGAGATGTCCGCTATCCCGGCGCGGCGAACCCATTGATGTCAATGTTAAAGGACCAAAACCCTAGGGTACAATTCTTTGCGGCCCAGGCGCTGGGCAGGTTGGCCCATAAGCCGGCCGCGGGACGCCTGCTGGAATTGCTAGCCGAAAATAACGATAAAGACCTGTATATAAGGCATGCTGCCGTGCTGGCCCTGAGCCGTATCGGCGCGGCTGACGCCATGGTTGCCCTGGCCGGAGACCAGGACCCCAGCCTTAGGATCGCGGCCGTTTTGGTCCTGAGGAGATTACAGGATCCGAGGGTTGCGGTTTTCCTGAATGATTCCGATGAATATATTGTTGCCGAAGCCGCCCGCGCCATCAACGATGACTGGTCTATCGAAGCCGCCCTGCCGGAGTTGGCGGGGATGCTCGGAAAGGGCCGTTTTACTTCCGAACCTTTGTTGCGGAGAGCGATCAATGCCGCCCTCAGGGTAGGCGGCGAACGCGAACTCGACCTGCTCCTGTCATTTGCCAAAGATGGGCAACAGCCAGCAGCGATGCGGGGTGAGGCCCTGGCCGCGCTGGGCACCTGGGCATCGCCCTCGGTACTCGACCGTGTAGACGGGCGATACAGGGGGGAAATCAACCGTGATGTAGCCCCTGTCATCCGACGCATCGAAGAAGACATCCCCGTGTTCCTCACAGATTCCAACGAACAAATCCTTTCGGGCATCGCCCAAACCCTGGGGCTACTGGGGATTGATTCCCATAACGAGGATCTTGCGCGTATTTTCAGAAGTCATGGCTCCCCCGGGGTACGTACGGCCATGCTTGCGGCCCTGGGCAACCTGGACTACCCGGACATCGGACAGCTGGTGAAGCAGGGCATGCGCGATTCCCATCCCGATGTGCGCGCTACAGCTGTCAGCCTCGTCAGCCAATTGGAAATTAGCAGGGAGGCGTTACCCGAAGTAGTAGACCCCATCTTCAGCAGGGGTTCGGTAGGCGAACAACAAACCATGCTAACCGTTCTCGGGGAAATGCCCCTGGAACAAAGTGAAGCCGTACTGGTATCCCTAATTGACAGGGGAATCCGAAACCAATTGCGCCAGGAAGTGATCCTGGACCTGATTGAGGCTGTGGAAGCTACGGAATCTGAAGCCCTGTTACACCGGTTGCAACCGCTGAAGGGAAGTGGGCATACGGTAGATTCCTACCAGGAGACCCTTTATGGTGGAAGATGGTGGCAAGGAAGGTCGGTCTTTAACAGTAACCCTACCGCCCAGTGCGTCCGCTGCCATGCCGTGGACGGTGCCGGTGGCAAAGTGGGCCCGCCCCTGGACAACATTGGCAATATCCTGACCCGGGAACAACTGCTGGAGTCGCTGATAGAGCCAAGTGCACGAATTGCACCGGGCTACGGCAATGTGACGCTTACCCTCAAGGACGGGCAGGTAGTCACCGGTTTGTTAAAAGAAGAGCATCCGGACCATCTGCTTTTGGGTACAGCCGAAGCTGAGCCTATGGAAGTGCCTGTTTCGCGGATTGCCAAAAGGGAAAATGCCATGTCGGCAATGCCCGCCATGGGGCGCATGATCTCCAGGAGGGAGTTGCGCGACCTGATGGAATACCTCTCGAGCCTCAAGCAATGAATGGATCAATAAATGGGTATGTATCCATAATTTTCATGTGATTAAAATAACTTAATTGCCTAAATATCATTACATTTAGATATCCGAGGGCTGGTATTTCCTTTCCCCTGCCAGCATACATTCGTACGCCGCTTCGTAAATCTAAATGCGATGAAAAACCAGTTTGTTGTTTTCGTCCTGCCGTTCATCCTCGCAAGCGCGACCATCTTCATGGGTTGCAAGGACCGTCAGGATCAGGCAAGGGCAGAACTTGCCAAGGTCGATCTCAAAAGGGGAGCGTTGTTGCTTTGCGGGTCCGGGCAGTTCGGGCAGGTCAATTTTACACTGGGGTGTGAGGCCGAAACGCGGGAAACCTTTAACCTGGCCCTGTCCCTCTTACACTCGTTTGAATACACCGAGGCCGAAAAGGCATTTGCAAAAGTCATTGACATAGACCCCAATTGCGCAATGGCCTATTGGGGAGTGGCCATGTGCAATTTCCACCCCTTGTGGGCCCCGCCCAACAAGGAAGAGCTGCAAAAGGGGTCACAGATACTCGCCATCGCCCAACAACTGCATCCCCCGCCAAGGGTTTCTGCTTACCTGGATGCCATCGGCGCCTATTATCAGGACTGGGAGCACCTGGACCACAGGACAAGGACCTTACGCTTTGAAGCCCAGATGGAAGCCCTTTACCGAACCTATGAAGACGACCAGGAAGCGGCGATATTTTATGCCCTGGCCCTAAACGCCTCAGCGGATCCCGCTGACAAGTCCTACGGCAACCAGCGCAAGGCCGGTGCCCTGCTGGAGCGCTTGTTCCCGTCACAACCGGACCACCCCGGTATTGCCCATTATATTATCCACAATTATGATTATCCCGAACTCGCCGAAATGGCGCTGCCGACAGCAAGAAGGTATGCCAGTATCGCTCCGGCCTCCGCCCACGCCCAGCATATGCCATCGCATATATTTACAAGGCTCGGACTTTGGGAGGAATCCATCGCATCAAACCTAAACTCCACCGCATCTGCCCTGTGCTATTCAGAAAGCATCGCCCCGGACGCCCATTGGGACGAGGAGTTGCACGGCATGGATTACCTGGTATACGCCTATTTGCAAATGGGGGATGTCGGCAAGGCGGCGGAACAATACAGCTACCTGAAGTCTTTTGAAAACATCTTCCCGGTCAATTTTAAAGTGGCGTATACGGCGGCAGCTATCCCCGCCCGTCTCGCCCTTGAAAGCAGGGACTGGAAGGCGGCGTCGGAACTGGAACTCCCGCTCCCAGGGGCCATCGCCTGGGCTGACTATCCATGGCAAAGGTCGCTGCTGCATTTCGCCAGGGGGCTGGGTGCGGTTCACCTGGGTGATCTGACGGCTGCAGAAAAAGAACTGGCCACACTTGAGGGTAATAAAAAAGAACTGGAAACACACATGGATGCGTACAAGGCGCAACAAGTGCAAATCCAAATAAACAGCCTGGGCGCATGGATCGCGTTTAAAAAAGGCCTGAAGGATAAGGCCCTGGAGTTGATGCGGGAAGCTGCCCGGATGGAGGCACAAACCGCCAAGCATCCGGTTACCCCGGGCGAAGTACTCCCGGCAGGGGAACTCCTGGCTGATATGCTCCTGGCAATGGGTCGGACAGAAGCGGCATTGGCCGCCTACGAAGCCGGTATGCAAACACATCCCAACCGGTTCAACGGGATTTTAGGGGCTGCGAGGGCTGCCGGTGGACTCGGCGAATTCAAAAAAGCGGCACATTATTACGGGAAATTGTTGCAGCAGGCATCTTCGTCCCCGGAACAGCGGAGTGAACTTGGGGAAGCAAAGGCGTTGCTGCGTAAACATCCGGTGTAGCCGGGTGCGGTTTCAAGCGTGAACATCTTCTTATGGAACCCTTATAAATGTACAAATCATGAAAACAAATGCGCGTATTGCCATAGGGGTGCTGGTACTCATATTTGCACTTGCGTACCTGGCACCTATTCCAACAGAAAACCCCAAACTGCGTTCGCAGAAGGCTTCCTTCGGGGCCATCAAATGCACCGTCGCCAAATTCCTGTTATCCGATGTGGATACTACCCGGCAGATTGCCCCCCTTTTTGAAAACCTGGGAAACCACCATTTTGCCATTTCTACCACGAATGATCGGGCACAGGCGTTTTTCAACCAGGGGATCCGACTTGCCTATGGCTTTAACCATGCCGAGGCCCATCGTTCCTTCATGGAGGCCACCCGCCTGGATCCAACCGCCGCGATGGCCCATTGGGGCCAGGCCTATGTCCTTGGCCCCAACATCAATGATACCCAGCCCGATGAGGAAAGGCGCCTAAAAGCCCATGAGGCCATCCAGAAAGCCAACGGGCTCTTCTCTTATGCCACCAAAAAGGAAAAAGCACTCATTGCAGCCATGGCCCGGAGGTACAGTGCAGACCCGGGTGAGGACCTCTCAGTCCTAAACACAGCCTATATGGAGGCCATGGCCCGGGTTGCGGCCCAATTTCCCGGGGACGCCGATATACAAACCCTGTACGCCGACGCGGTTATGAATACCACCCCCTGGATGTACTGGGACAATGCCGGCAACCCGGCGCCGCATACCCCGGCGGCCAAAAAAGCCCTGGAGAAAGCCATGGAACTACAGCCCGACCATCCCGGTGCCCATCATTACTACATCCATATGGTTGAACTGCCCTTCCCGGATCTGGCGGTTCCCAGTGCCGACAAACTCGGGGCACTGATGCCTGCAGCCGGGCACATGGTGCACATGCCCAGCCATATCTACATCCGGGTCGGTCGGTACCTCGATGCGGTAAAAGCCAACCAGGACGCCATCCTGGCCGATGAAGACTATATTTCACAATGCTATAGCCAGGGGATGTATCCCCTGGGGTACTACCCCCATAATATCCATTTCCTGTGGTCTGCCGCAAGCCTGCTCGGCGCGAGTGAGTTGGCCATTGAAGCCGCCCAGAAAACGGCGGAAAAAGTACCGGTAGGGGAGTTAAACGCCCTCCCCTTTCTACAGGACTTTGCCGCTACCCCCCTCCTGGCCTACACCCGCTTTGGCAAATGGAATGAAATCCTTACGGTCCCGGCACCCAATGCAGACATAAAGCATTTGCGACTAGTCTGGCATTACGCCAGGGCAATTGCCTTTACGCGAAAAGGCAACCTCGCGGAGGCTGAAGAGGAATTGGAAGCCATCAAAACATTGCGTGAAGACCCGGAACTGATGCAGTTTATGGGGTCCTTCCAAAATTCCACCGGGGCCATCGCAGCGGTAGCACATGCCGTAGTGGCCGGTGAAATCAGCGCATTGAAGGGCGACACGGAGGCCGCCCTGGCGCACCTGAATTCCGCGGTGGAACTGGAAGATGCCCTGGTGTATTCCGAACCCCCTGCCTGGTATATCCCCACGCGTCAAAACCTGGGGGCACTGCTTATGAAAAAAGGGGATTACCCCCTGGCTGAAAAGGTGTACCGGGAAGACCTTCAGCGGCTACGGCAAAATGGCTGGTCATTGATGGGCCTTTACCAAAGCCTGAAGGCCCAGGATAAAAACACCGAGGCCATGGAGATTAAAAAGGAGTTCGAAGGCGCCTGGCAACATGCCGACATCCATATTGAAAGCTCGGTGCTCTAACGGCCGGTTTTTAGCCAGGGGGATGCCGCTTTTTGCCCGGTATGCACTGAAATGAGGACTACCTTATGGGTTTTTGGCGGCCATGTCCTATTTTTAGGACCCGGTCCCTGTCAGTAAAGCCGTTTAAACTACGTATATCTCAATGAAAAACCTCCTGAAAATTGCCGTGCTGTTGCTATTGCTGGCAGGATTTGTCCGCTGCAAAGAACAAAAGAAAGCGGAAACTCCCGCCATGGAAATCGTACAATCCCCAACCTACCCCATCCTGGGGGAAGGGCAGCTAGAAGCCTATGATGATACCTTCTGGGAGCTGGTATCGCAGGATGCACCGCTGGAAATACTGGCCGAAGGTCATGAATGGACAGAAGGCCCTTTGTGGGTATCGGCAGACAGCATGCTGCTTTTTACCGATATCCCGAGGAATGCGGTCTACCGCTGGAAAGAAGGGTCGGGCACGACAATCTACCTGGAACCTTCGGGCTATCTGGGGGAAAATTTCAAGGGGCAGGAACCGGGGGCCAACGGCTTGCTGCTCGATAGCACGGGTGCCCTGGTACTTTGCCAGCACGGGGAGCGGCAGATCGCCCGGATGACACACCCCCTGGACCACCCCCAACCGGAATACGAAGTCCTGGCGGCCACTTTTGAGGGAAAACGGTTTAACAGCCCCAACGATGCCGTATATAAAAGCAATGGCGACCTCTACTTTACGGATCCGCCCTATGGATTGCCCGAACAGGCCGAAGACCCGGGCAAACAACTCCCTTTCCAGGGGGTGTACCGCCTGGGTACCGACGGGAAGGTGACCCTGCTTACCGACGAATTCAGCCGTCCCAATGGCATTGCCTTTTCCCCGGATGAAAAGGTACTATACATTGCGAATTCAGATCCCGAAAAGGCCCTCTGGAAGGCTTTTGACGTCAACCGGGAAGGCCTGCTCGAAAACGGACGCCTGCTGTTTGACGCCACCGACCAGGTGCCTGGCCACAAAGGCCTCCCCGACGGCCTGAAGGTGGATGACCGGGGGAACCTCTTCGCCACCGGGCCGGGTGGGGTGTTCGTCTTCTCCGACGGGGGCCGGCTGCTGGGCCGTATTCATACCGGGCAGGCGACATCCAACTGTGCCCTCAATGAAGATGGCGGTTATCTCTATATCACGGCCGACAGCTACTTGTTGCGCCTTCGCCTGAAGTAACCGCGCTCAGGGAGATGCCCGGCAAACTGGGATCGGGCAACGCCTGAGCGTTTGACCAAAATTATTCCTGACCAGGGCCCGGGTAGTTATATACGGGTACTATTGCCTAAGGCGGTTTACAATTCAACCCCTAAAACCGACAACCCGGCTCATTCTGCGCCCTTTGGAGGCGGCTTCTGCCTACCTTAGCGATAGCACCAACACGCACGGCTATGAAGATTCTGGTAATTGGAGGAACCGGGGGAACCGGCAGGGAACTTATACGGCAGGGCCTTGAGCAAGGGCAGGAGGTGACCGTTCTTGCCAGAAAGCCCTCCAGGGTCAAAGCGGAACACCCACGACTAAAGGTCTTAAAGGGCAATGTTCTGCACGTTTCGGCACTCGAAGAAGCGCTCGGGGGACAGGAAGCCGTATTGTGCGCATTGGGCCATAAGCGTTTTATCCTTCCAACCAGCACCCTTTCCAGGGGGACCCAAAACATCCTGGATGTTATGCAACGAAAGGGCGTTAATCGCTTCCTCTGCATCACCTCGCTGGGGATCGGCGACAGCCGTTTTCGCCTGGGGCTCTACTATACCCTGTTTACCATCCCGTTCATCTTGTTCTTCTACTTCAAAGACAAATCAAAGCAGGAAGACCTGATTCGGAAATCGGGACTGGACTGGACCATCGTAAGGCCCGGACAGTTGACAAACGGAAAAAAAAGGGCCCGGTACCGCCATGGGCCCGGGTTAGGGCATTATATATTCACCAGAATGATCTCCCGCGCAGACGTGGCCCATTTTATGCTCCGGGAACTGGAAAAGGACCGCTATATCAGATCGGTTACAGGCATTACCTATTAAGTTCCCCGGGGCCAGACTGGCATTCCCTCACACAACTGTCGCCTGGCTTCTGCATACTCCTGTATGATGTTTGCGACAATCTCCGCAGCAGGTTTGATATCGTTGATCTGGGCGGAAACCTGGCCGATTTCGAGCTCCCCTTCTTCCAGGTCGCCTTCGAACATGCCCTTCTTGGCCCTGGACCTTCCCAACAAGCTTCGCAAGTCATCCACACTGGCGCCCTGGGCGTAGGCCCTTTGTATGTCCTGGTAAAACTTGTTCTTGAGGAGGCGTACGGGCGCGAGTTCCTTCAGTGTCAGTTGGGTATCCCCCTCCCCTGCCGCGACCACACGCTGCTTGAACGACGGGTGTGAAGAGGCTTCATGGCTTGCCACAAAACGGCTTCCCACCTGAACGCCTTCGGCCCCCAGGACCATAGCTGCCAGCATAGCCCTGCCGGTGGCAATGCCCCCAGCCGCGATCAGTGGGATATCGATGCGCTCGCGAACAATGGGCAACAGGGTAAACGTAGTGCTTTCATCCCTGCCGTTATGGCCCCCGGCTTCAAACCCCTCGGCCACTATGGCATCCACACCGGCTTCCTGGGCTTTGAGCGCAAATTTGAGGCTGCTGACCACGTGCACCACCGTGATCCCCTTATCTTTGAGGAAGGAAGTCCATGTTTTGGGGTTGCCCGCCGAAGTAAATACAATCCTCACCCCCGTTTCCGTGACGATCTCCATGAGTTTGTCAATCTCGGGGTACAGCATGGGGATGTTTACCCCAAACGGGTTGGAGGTGGCCTCCTGGCATTTCAGGATGTGTTCCCTGAGGACTTCGGGATACATGCTCCCGGCCCCCAACAGGCCAAGACCACCCGCGTTGGCCACTGCCGAAGCCAGGCGCCAGCCACTAGCCCAGACCATTCCGGCCTGGACAATGGGGTACGCAATACCAAAAAGTGTTGTAATCCTGTTCTGCATGGCTCGGAAGTTACGAATTTGACAAAAACGACCCGGGGAGAATGTACTGCCATAAAAACGGGTAGCCCCTGGTTATAGCCGGGCCTGCCACATCCAAAAAGTCCTTATGAAATAACCCCGGATCCCAATAGTTCTTCGCCCCGGTACCAGGCCACAAATTGCCCCTCGGTGATGGCCGATTGCTTCTCCTCGAAATCAACATACAGCCCGCCGTCAATCTTATAAAGGGTAGCTTTCTGCAAGGGCTGTCGATACCGTATCCGTGCCATAACCGGCATGGCCTCGTCTACTTGCAGGGCAAGGTCCGGACGTACCCAATGCAACTCATCATCGGAAACAAACAAGGTACGACGGAACAGGCCCGGGTGCGATTTTCCCTGCCCGGTATAGATGACATTGTTATCCACATCGGTCTCTATGACAAAGAGCGGCTCTTTGGTACCGCCCACATCAAGGCCCTTTCGCTGGCCTATGGTAAAATAATGCGCCCCAATATGTTCTCCTACGACTTTGCCATCAGCAGGCGAATAACTGGGTTTGTGCGCAAAGTATTCCAATTCTTCCCGTTTGTTGGCGAAACGGGGGTTTTTCAGGTCATATTGCCCGGCAGTGGAGGGAACTTCTACAATAACCCCTTTTTTGGGTTTCAGTTGTTGCTGCAGGAAATCGGGCAGCCTGACTTTTCCAATAAAGCATAGCCCCTGAGAATCTTTCTTCTCGGCGGTGACCAGGTTATGGGCAGCCGCTATCTCCCGTACCTGGGGTTTTGTAAGGTCTCCTATGGGAAAAAGGGTCCTTGACAGTTGCTCCTGGGACAACTGGCACAGGAAATAGGATTGGTCCTTGTTGGGATCCTTGCCCGCCAGGAGTTGGTATACGGTTTCCCCCCGGGCATTCAATTGGGTTCCCTTCCTGCAGTAATGCCCGGTGGCCACAAAATCGGCCCCCAGTTGCAGCGCAATTTTAAGGAACACATCGAATTTTATTTCACGGTTGCACAACACATCGGGGTTGGGGGTTCTGCCCCGCTCGTATTCCCGGAACATATAATCGACAATGCGTTCCTTGTATTCCGCGCTCAGGTCGACCGTCTGGAAAGGGATCCCCAGTTTTTCCGCGACCATAAGGGCGTCATTGCTGTCTTCGAGCCAGGGGCACTCCTGGGAGATGGTCACAGAATCATCATGCCAGTTTTTCATAAAAAGGCCAATCACCTCATACCCCTGTTCTTTTAGCAGGTAGGCCGCCACACTTGAATCAACGCCGCCCGAAAGTCCAACTACTACTTTTTTCATTGCTTATAATTGCCGCAAAAATACAAAATTCAGCCGTGCAAACCGTGGTGTATAACCACTGGAGGAACGTCCCCCGGCTCTTGGTCGGGCACGCTCCAAAAAACTGTCGTAAAAAAGTAGCGGGAAGCAGGCAACCTTTTAACTTTGTTGCACCTTTATGGAAACAAAAAACCTATTTAATATGCGTAACCCAAAAAACATCCGACACCTTTTCTTTCTATTTATTGCTTTCGCAAGCCTTCTTTCCTGCAATACCAATGATGATGGATTGCCCCCTGCCGAGGACAGCATCGCAGAAATAGTGGCCAACAGTCCGCAATTCAGCACCCTGAAGACCGCGCTTGAACGCACCGGGCTTGAAACCAGCCTTCAGGCCTCCGGGTCCTTAACCCTGTTTGCCCCCACCGATGCCGCGTTTGACCTTTTTTTGGCCACAGCCAACTTTGCGAGTATTGAAGATGTCCCGGAAGACGTTCTTGAGAATCTCCTGCTAAACCATGTCCTTGCGGCCAGGGTCGATGAAAGTATCCTGAGGGCGCTGGGAAAGAATTATACGGAAACCATGGCCGTGGGGCCTGTGGCCAATAAAAAGCTGACCCTGTTTTTTGATGCCACTGAATCCAAGATCGTATTGAATGGCATATCGGATATTACCGAAGCCGATATCAGGGCCACCAATGGAATAATTCATGTGGTAGACGCGGTGATCGACTTCCCTACCCTGGCTACTTTTGTAAAGTCGAATGACGGTTTTTCAAAACTTACCCAGGCCCTGACCACGGCAACGCCGGCTACAGATTTCATGGCTACCCTTTCGGGCAGTGCCCAGTATACCCTGTTCGCGCCCGCCGATGTGGCTTTTGATGCCTTGCTGGACACCAATCCCGACTGGACAACCGTAGACGATATAGAAGAAGGCCTGCTCACCTCGGTGCTCCAACATCACGTCGTATCGGGTATAATCCGTTCTTCCGATATCAATGACGACGATACCGCCACCACCCTGGAAGGAGACCTTATTACCTTCTCTACCGCCAACGGGGGGATTGATATCACGGATGGCGAAGGAAACGATGGTATCACGGTGGTAGTGGCAGACCTGCAAGCCATTAACGGGGTACTGCACGCCATCGACGAGGTCCTGATCCCGGATACTACAAACTGATTACAACCACACTCCTTAAGTTCATAACTGCCCTCCGGGGCAGTTTTTTTTGTTTATATATTTAAACTTTTAGCCTAACACATTGTCTATCCTTCAGCCTGTGGCCCAAAATATATATTCCTCCTGGATCTAATATTATAAGTGTTATCAACCGCAACCATCAGTTGTTAAACATTTTATAAATGAAATTCATTATGTTTATTTATTTTATAATATTGTTAAACAATAATAACAAATTTCTACTTCATGAAAACATTTAAAAGATTCTTTACTGTATCCTTGCTGGCCGTTTTTGCCCTTGGCATTGTTTCCTGTTCGGACGATGACGAAGGAACAACCCCGGTGGTGGAAGCTACCGATATCGTGGACATCGCCCTGGCCTCTTCGGACCTCAGCAACCTGGTACTGGCGCTGCAACGTGCCGACCTGGTTTCCGCGTTGGAGGCAGAAGGCCCCTTTACGGTTTTTGCCCCCACCAATGCCGCTTTCTCAGCCTTCCTGGCAGACAACAATTTTGCGAGCGTTGACGACGTCCCGGTAGATGTGTTGACCCAGGTACTGCTCAACCATGTGGTGAGCGGTGAGAACCTGTCTGCATCCCTGAGCACCGGCTATGTTTCATCGCTTTCTACCGCAGGACCCGGGGGGAGCAACCTGAGCCTATTTATAGATACCGCTTCCGGGGTAAGCATCAACGGGGTGGCTGCTGTTTCCCTGCCCGATATAGAGGCCTCCAACGGGGTCATCCATGTCGTGGATGCGGTGATAGGCCTCCCCAATATTGTAGACCATGCCCTGGCCAACCCAGACCTCAGCAGCCTGGTAGACGCACTGACTGCCAATGGCAATACCACCTTTACCACCCTGCTCTCTGACGACAGCCAGGATTTTACGGTCTTTGCCCCGGTAAATGCTGCTTTTGCCGATTTCACCAACCCCAACGGGAATGAATTGGACAACATCCTTTCGAACCACGTCCTGGCGGGCACTGCCGCATTTGCTTCGGGATTGAGTAATTCCTATGTGGCAACCGCCGCCCAGAATACCGATGGAGATGCCCTCAGCCTCTACATCAATGTGGATAACAGCGTAACCCTGAACGGGACCAGCACGGTCGCCGCGGCAGACATTGTAGCCACCAACGGGGTGATACACGCGGTAGATGCGGTCATTGACATCCCTACCGTGGTAACTTTTGCCCTGGCAGACCCAACATTCGCGCCCCTGGTGACCGCCCTAACCACGGCAACCCCGGGAACGGATTTTGCCACAATCCTAAGCAGCGAAACTATCTATACGGTATTTGCCCCTACAGACGCGGCTTTCCAGGCCCTGCTGGACAGCAATGCAGACTGGAACGAAGTGGGCGATATAGATGAAAGCCTGCTGACCTCCGTATTGCTCCACCATGTAATAGAAGGCAACGTTCGTTCAGGAGACCTGACTGATGGCATCAACCCTCCCACCCTGGAAGGAGATGCCATTACGATCAACCTGCCAGGAACCGGCGACAACATCGCGGATGTAACCGATGGGGCCGGAAACACGGGGATCGGCATCATCGCTGTGGACGTACAGGCAGGCAACGGTGTAGTGCATGTCCTGGACGCAGTCCTTATTCCCGACACTACAAACTAAATGGTCCCTGATATATCAACTGAAAACTGCCCTCCGGGGCAGTTTTTTTTTGCCCTGGCCTTCCTTTTTCCAGTGAACAGCACAGGGCGCAAGTCCATGGCGACAAACCACACATCAGCTTCCACAGGATTAGCATACAAAAAAACGCGCTATACAACTATTGTTTTTATAAAAGGAAAGGAAAGGGCATCTTCGAAATCCCAAATCTTATCAAACCTCATCTACCAGGAAAAAAGCTCCCAGAGACGGGAGCTTTTTTATTTGACGGGCGGCGGCGGGGGTGTATAGCCCCTCCTTAGCGCTTTCCGCTTTTCTTTTGCTGTTCTGCCTGCTCCATCATCTCCCGCATTTTTCGCTGGAATTTATTTTCCTTCCTCGGTTTCTTCTTATTTTCCTGGATCTGGGCATGGATCTTTTCTTCGTCCAGGATGAATTTCTTGATGGCAAGCATAATAAAGATGGTAATCAGATTGGAAATGAAGTAGTACAAACTCAGGCCACTCGCATAGTTGTTGAAGAAAAACAACATCAACAGGGGAGAAATATACATGATCACCTTCATGTTGGGCATCCCGGGTTGGGTCTGCATATTCTGCCCTGTGGTCATCATCATGTAAAAGAAAATAGCCACCGAAGCCAATATGGGAAAGAGGCTCACATGGTCCCCGTAAAAGGGGATACTGAACGGCAACTGGGCAATAGTATCATAGGACGAAAGGTCATCGGCCCACAGAAACGACTTTTGCCTCAGGGCGAAAGAGGTGGGGAAGAACATGAAGAGGGCATAAAAGATAGGCAATTGCAAAAGGGCCGGAATACAACCGCTCATGGGGCTCACCCCTGCCTTGTTGTAGAGCTTCATGGTTTCCTGCTGCTTTTTCATCGCGTTGTCCTTGTACTTCTCATTGAGCTCGGTAATTTCAGGCTTCAGCACTTTCATTTTGGCCTGGGACAAATACGACTTATAGGTCACCGGCGACATGGCGAGCCGTACCAGGATGGTCATCACCACGATGGCCAGTCCGTAAGGAAGGAAAGAGCTGAGGAAGCCGTAAAACGGCGTGAAAACGTAACGGTTGATCCATCCGAAGATACCCCATCCGTAGGGGATAGAGTCGGCCAGCCCCAGGTTTTTGTATTGTGAGAGTACTTTAATGTCTGTAGGCCCGTAATACCAGTTCATGGCATAGGACAGTTCGCCCCCTTCCAGCTTCAGCGGGGCTTCCGTGCTGTACTCCTTGGTAAATTCCTGGGTATGGCTTTCCTCGTTCACCAGGTTTACCGAGCGCAATTCCGCTTTTTCAAACGGGGTGCCGGTGGCGAGGATAGAGCTGAAAAAATGCTGGCGGTACGAAAGCCATTCCACCGCCTCCTCGGTATCCTCGTCGTCACTGCCTTCCGAAAGTTTGCTTACTTTCCCGTCTTCATGCTTATAAGTCAGCCGGGTGTAGCGGTTGCCGTACTGAATACTTTTGTTGTGCCGGATGCCTTTTAAATACCATTTGAGCGCCACGGGCTGGCTTGTGCTGAAAACCCCGTTCAGGCCCTGCGAACGAATCGTAAAATCCAGCAGGTAATCGTCGGGTTTCATCTCATACCGGTATTCCAGGTACCTGTCTGGCGCAACTTTGGCCTTCATGGACAACACCTGGTTTTCCCCATTGCTGGAAAGCGCAGGCTCAAAATATAAATCGGTCGTATTCAGCACCCGGTTGTCTGTCGTAGCGAATTGCAATCCAAAGGAAGCATTGCCCTCGCGGACCAGGTAAACGGGCACCGAATCATAGGTCACAAAATTCTTCAGCCTCGCTTCGGTAATTTGCCCCCCTTTGTTACTTATTTCCAGGTAAAGAAGGTCGTTCTGCAGTACGGTGGTCCCTTCCCTGACCTCGCTAAAGCCAAAGCTACCCATCGTAGTGCGATAACTGGCCATTGCGGCGGAATCGCGGAGGTCCAGGGCCGACGGCAATGGGATTTCCGGTTGTTCTGCCGCACTTTCCCGTTCCCTGGCCTGGGCTTCAATTTGTTGCTGTTCGGCCTTTTGGGCTTCCAATTCTTCAGGGGTGGGCTGATTCTGGTAAAACCAGAAGATGAGAATCCCAAAAATCAGCGCGAAGCCTATGATGGAATTTATATCTATTTTCTTCTCTTCCATGTACTGATTCACTGAAGGCCCGCCCGGGCTGGGACCTGGGCAGGCCAGATTGTATTAAGTGCGCAAATATAGCCCGAAATGGCGGGTTTATGCAACCCTGGCGTTAGATTGTTCTTTTTTATGCTGGAGGACCGCTTTTACAAAGCCTGCAAAAAGCGGATGCGGGTTCGCCACGGTACTTTTGTACTCCGGGTGGTACTGGACACCAATAAACCACGGGTGGGACGGAAGTTCCACAATTTCAACCAGGCCGGTCTCCTTGTTGATCCCCGAGGCGATCAGCCCGCCACTTTCGTATTCTGCCTTATAGTCGTTATTAAATTCATAACGGTGGCGGTGCCTTTCGGAAATGGCCGTTTGTCCATGATAGACCTGTTGTGCCAAAGTGCCTGCCTGCAACTCGCAATCCCAGGCCCCCAGGCGCATTGTCCCCCCTTTGTTCGTAATGGACTTTTGCTCTTCCATCAATGAAATCACCGGATAAGGGGTATTTTCATCCATTTCTGTGGAATTGGCCCCTTCCAAGCCCAACACATTCCGGCCGAATTCGATGACAGCCATTTGCATGCCCAGGCAAATCCCCAGGAATGGAACCCCCTGTTCCCTGGCAAAGCGGACGGCCCGTATTTTACCCTCGATACCGCGTTCCCCAAACCCGGGTGCCACGATAATACCCTGCAGCCCTTTCATCTTTTGTTCCAGGCTGGCATCGGTGATGTGTTCTGAATGAATGGAACGGACGTTTACCTTCACCTCATTCAGGGCGCCTGCATGGGTCACTGCCTCCAATATGGATTTATAGGAATCCTGCAATTCCACGTATTTGCCTACCAGGCCGATGGTCACCTCATGCTGGGGGTTTTTATGACGTTCCAGGAACTCGTTCCATTGTGTAAGGTCGGGAGGGGTGTCATCGGGCAAGGCAAGTTTCTTCAGGGTCACCGTATCCAGGCCTTCCTCCTGCATCATGATAGGCACATCGTAAATCGTAGACGCGTCTATAGACTGGATCACCGCCTCGGGTTTCACGTTACAGAACAGGGCAAGCTTTTGCCTGATGTCTCCGGTAAGCTCATGTTCGGTACGGCATACCAGGATATCTGCCTTGATCCCGCTTTCCATCAGTGTTTTTACCGAGTGTTGCGTGGGTTTGGTCTTAAGTTCCCCGGCTGCAGAAAGGTAAGGAATAAGGGTAAGGTGCACTACAATGGCGTTGCTGTCCCCTAATTCCCAAAGCAACTGCCTAACAGCTTCAATATATGGTAAAGACTCAATATCCCCCACCGTACCGCCAATCTCTGTGATCACAATATCGTATTCCCCGCTGTTTCCGAGGATCTGGATGCGCTCCTTTATTTCATTGGTAATATGGGGGACCACCTGTACGGTCTTCCCCAGGAATTCGCCCCGGCGCTCCTTCTCAATAACACTCTGATAAATCCTGCCGGTAGTGACGTTGTTCGCCTGGGAGGTACGCACATTTAAAAAACGCTCATAGTGCCCCAGGTCCAGGTCGGTTTCCGCCCCGTCGTCCGTTACATAACATTCCCCGTGTTCATAGGGGTTCAACGTGCCGGGGTCTACATTGATATACGGGTCCAGTTTCTGTATGGTCGTCCGGTAACCGCGGGCCTGGAGTAGTTTGGCCAGTGAAGCGGCGATTATTCCTTTTCCAAGGGATGAAGTAACGCCTCCCGTAACGAATATGTATTTTGTTGCTGCCATTTGGCCTTTCTTGGTTACGGGATTCAAAGATACGAAATGCTGTAAAAAATCCCGGGTAATGTGCCGGAAATTCCCAAACAATCCCCCCGGGCCTCATGTTCATGAGGTTTCCGTTAGGTTTGGGGCCTTGTATCGCTACCGGGGATTAGCGGGTATTTTTGGGGAAACTTCCACAAATTCACCATGGATAAAACAGAATTCCACTATCTTTAAAAACCTAAATATAAGCCACAGTATGAAACGAAGAACCTTTCTCGGCACCTCAGCCGCAGCGACAGTAGGCATGATGACTACCCATGCCATGCCTGCCATAAACGGCCAGACCGAACTCAAACTCAAAGGAAACATCAACCACAGCGTCTGCTACTGGTGCTACAACACCATTCCCCTGGAGGAATTCCTGCAGCACCTCAACACGCTTGGAATCCCCAATATTGACCTGGTGGGCCCCGATGACTGGCCGCTGATGAAGAAATACAACATCCATGCCTCCATGTGCTGGGGGGCCGGAGGGATTACAGACGGATGGAACGACCCCCAATTCCGTGACACCCTGATCCAAAGTTATTCAGAAATGATCCCCAAAGTAGCCGAAGCCGGGTATACCAATCTTATTTGCTTTAGCGGCAACAGTCGCGGCATTGCCAGGGATGCGGGCCTGAAGAACTGTGTAGACGGGCTAAAGCAGGTACTCCCGCTGGCAGAAAAACACGGGGTGGTACTGCAAATGGAACTGCTGAACTCCAAGGTTAACCACGCCGACTATATGTGCGACCATGCGGAATGGGGTGTGGAACTCTGCCAGCAACTGGGGTCTAACAACTTCAAGCTCTTATATGACATTTACCATATGCAGATCATGGAGGGAGATATTATCCGTACCATCAAAGAATTCCACCCGTATTTCGGGCATTACCATACCGGTGGGAACCCAGGCAGGCACGAGATCGATGAAACCCAGGAACTCTTCTACCCCGCCATCATGAGGGCCATCCTGGAAACGGGCTATACCGGTTACGTGGCCCAGGAATTCATCCCCAGCTGGGAAGATAAGATCGCAGCCCTGAAACAGGGGGTGACCATCTGTGACGTATAATTGGTTGGGGCAAAGGCGTCCGGGCCTGGCGCCCGTTCATTCACGGGATTCCTGCCCGACCATACCTGCCTCCGGGGAGGTCCGGGGGCACCGGGGATAGCCAGGCGAGAGGGCCGGTTGGCCCGGCCTTCGTCAGCCTCAGGGCAATCCGGCGGAATTGGCCAGGGCATCGCCGATCTTCCTGTTCCACTCCAATTGTTTATCGGGGTAGCGGGAGTAATTGGTCTCCTGGTCGTAGCGCGACTGATAGGCGTTGAGTTCCAGAAGCACCCGGTTATAGATCTCCTGGACCTCTGCTTTGGCATTTTTGGTAAACCTGGCCGCCACCAGTTGCTTCCGCAATTTACGGGCAAATAGCTCGGAAATATCAAAATGCAGCTGTTCATGACTCAGGACCAGGGCGTCGCAAAGGTGTGGCTGGTACCAGGATTTTTCCGGATAGAAATAGGCCCCCACGCTGAACTCCAACTCGTACCCCCCTTTCGTTTCCCGCCCGGTATATTCATAACTGATACCACTGGCGGTAGTGGCTGCAGCCCAGGCTGTTTTAAAAGGTTTCCCCTTGAAATCCTCCCAGGCAAGTTTCCTGGAAACATCCCACGCAATAGGGGTGCTTTCCTGTGCCAGGCCATGCTGGCTAAGGCAGAAAACCCATGCAAGTACTATGTTTCTTATAGTCCCCAATAAAACGTTATTTCCTTTTCGATGGCTTCATGAAGGCTCAAAAGTACCGGGCAGGTCCTCGCCGTATGCTCCAGTATCTTCCGGTCTTTATCGGATATGTTGGCCGGTAGCTCCAGGCGCACCTCCACCTTTGAAATCCTTCGCGGGTCAGACGCCATGTGTTTGGTTACCCCGGCTGTGGCATTTGTAAGGTCTACCCCCATCCCCCGGGCTTTGATCCCCATAACCGTAAGCATACAGCTGGCAAGGGCCGTCGCCACCGTATCGGTCGGTGAAAATGCCTGCCCGAGTCCCTGGTTGTCAACCGGGGCATCCGTTATAAACTCACTGCCGGAACGCAGGTGGACACACCGTGTTCGCAATTCGCCCGTATAGGTTACTTTCGAAGTCATAATTCATCATTTACCTCCCTGATGCGCATATCGTCATACATCATGATATAGGTCGCCTGGTTAAAATACCCTGAGAGCAGGTCCTTGCTATAGCTAAACTTGTTACCCACATATTCTGTGGTCCCCACCTGTGCCGAGGCTTCAAAAAGGTCGGGCCTGTAAGCCAGCTTCAGCAACATATCAAAGGTAAGGTCGAACCCCCTCACCGCATAGCGGTCCGGTTCACTCCCATACTTTACCCGGTAGTTTCTCACAAAGGCAGCGCTCCCTGCTTCCCGGTAAACAGAAGGGTAGGTAAACTTCAGGTTGGAAAGGTGGGAGCCCGAAATCACATCGTTATCAAAAGCCTTGTTTTTGTTTGTGCTAAACATGCGCACCATGGTAGAATCGGTTTTGGCCGAATTGAGGATCGAGGTAACGCTCGAGATCAACTTGAAGTTGTCCGATTCCACAAAGGTCCAATTTTCCTTGTCTACGGATAACAATGAGGTAAAGTGATCGTAATCAATCGCGATGTTCTTCTCTTCTTCCTTCACTTTTACCACCCGGGCTTTGGGAAACCTGGAGAGTATGGAATCCTTAACCGCCTTGTTTTTTAGATCTGCAATGACAATGATATTCTGGTCGGTTACCTTTTCCTGCATAAAATCCAGCATGCGCTCCCTCAGGATCTCATCCGACGTATAGGAAAAGAAAACATTGTCCAGGCTCACCTCGGCGCTCACAGGTACCGGGGCTATGACGGGCACCTGGTAGGCGGCCGCTTTTACGGCCACTTCCTGCAGGGAGGGTTGGTCCAGGGGGCCAAAAATGGCACTCACCTCCCCAAGCCGTTCACGCCTGAGGATATCCCTGGTTTTTGATAGGCTGAGTTCGTTGTCATAGGTGCGGACGTCTACTGAGACGCCCAGTTTTGCAATGGAGTCCAGGGCCATTAAGGCGCCTGAATAAAGGCCCAGGCTGTATTTGATGTCATTGCGGTTTTCTATGGCCTTGAGGGCGTTTTCAGTATCGGAAAGGTTGATGCGGTCCAGGCGGAATGGCAGCATGAAGACTACCCTGGGTTTGAGCTCGGGGTTGATGCTGTCCAGGAGGTTGATCTTATCGAGCACCAGGGAATTTTTCACTTCCAGGCCAGCCACATCCGCCCTGGGGATCTTCAGGATCATTCCTGCCTTGAGGCCGTTTGCCAGGTCGGGGTTGAGTTCGAGCAACTCGTTATAACCAATCCCCAGGTTACGGGTAAGTGAATAGGTGGTTTGTTTGGGCTTCACCTCATAAAACACGAAATTTTCCGTATTTACCGGGGTATCAGCCGCCCTTTTCTTTGGAAGGCGAAGCACCATTCCCTCTTTCAGTCCGTTCTGGGCTACTATTTCGGGGTTGAGCCGGATAATGGTTTCCTGGGGCACCCCAAATTCGTTGCTCAGGCTGTAAAGCGTCTTTTTTGGGGGTACCGTGTAGGACATAAACAAGGCTATTTGCTGGTTATCCACACTGCTCCCGGCAATTTTTGGCAGGAGCAGTTGTTGTCCCTCCTGCAGGTAATTGTTGGAAGCAGAAAGGTCGGGGTTCAGGACCAGCAGGCTGTCTATGGGAATGCCATAGGTATGCGCGATGCTCCATCGCGTCTCCTTCGGTTTTACCGTGTAGATCTCAAAATCCTGTGGGTCCGGGCCCTCCGGGCTGTCCTCTGTTTCACCAAACACGGGGATTCGGAGTCGCATTCCCTTTTTGAGCTGGCTGGCGTACAGTTGTTTGTTGTAGCGCTTCAAATCGTCCTCGCCCAGATCGTACCGTTTGGCTATGCCGTAAAGCGTTTCCCTTTTCCGCACGCGATGGGCTTCAAAACGGAGCGGCACCCTTGGGTCTTCCTTCCGGACCGAATCGTTAATTTTTTCCAGGGCCTCTTCTACCGACAGTTTCTTGCCGCCCTGCGGGGTGATCTCCGAGGGTTTTACATCAATGGCCGCCGCCTTGGCATCCAGGGGAATGACTAGGATGGTATTGGGACGCAGGGGTTCATCCTGTTTGAGTTCCTTGTTGGCCTTCAGGATATTAAAAGGGGTCACCCGGTATTTTTTGGCAATCCCGTAGAGGGTTTCCCCCTGCTTTACCGCATGGGTGGTAAATTCCTGGGCAATTCCCTGGAATACCAGCACCATAAATACCAGAAAGGATAACAGTGTTCTACGCATCGGTTCTAGAGATTTTATTCCCATTCTATGGTTGCCGGGGGTTTGGAACTGATATCGTATACCACCCTGTTAACGCCCGGAACTTTGTTAATAATATCATTGGAGGTTTTCTGCAAAAATTCATAGGGCAAATTGACCCAATCTGCAGTCATCCCATCCGTACTTTCAACGGCCCTCAGGGCCACGCATTTTTCGTAGGTACGCTCATCGCCCATGACCCCCACGCTCTGTACCGGCAGCAACATGGCGCCGGCCTGCCATACCTTGTCGTAAAGCCCCCATTCCTTGAGCCCGTTGATAAATATGGCATCTACTTCCTGCAAAATGGCCACCTTTTCGGGGGTGACATCGCCCAGGATGCGAATGGCCAGGCCGGGCCCCGGAAACGGATGCCTCCCCAGTCGTTCGTCCTCGACTCCCATGCTGGCCCCCACCCTGCGAACCTCATCCTTGAAAAGCATTTTCAATGGCTCCACTATCTTGAGCTTCATAAAATCAGGTAGCCCGCCAACATTGTGGTGGCTCTTGATGGTTGCCGATGGTCCGCCGGTGACTGACACCGATTCGATCACGTCTGGGTAGATGGTCCCCTGGGCCAGCCATTTCACATCCCGGACCTTGTGGGCTTCGTCATCAAAGACTTCTATGAAAACGCCCCCGATAATCTTGCGTTTCTTCTCGGGATCGCTCTCCCCGGCCAAAGCGTTCAAAAAGCGTGCCGAAGCATCAACCCCCTTTACGTTGAGCCCCATATGCTGGTATTGGTCCAACACCTGATCAAATTCATGCTTCCTCAAAAGCCCGTTGTTGACAAAGATGCAATGCAACTGTGGGCCAATGGCCTTGTGTAATAATACCGCAGCGACCGTAGAATCTACGCCCCCGGACAAGCCGAGGATCACCTTGTCCTTGCCCAGTTGCTTCTTGAGTTTCTCCACCGTTGAGGCCACAAAAGCATCGGGCGTCCAGGTTTGTTCGAGGCCCGCAATATCTACCAGAAAGTTTTTAAGCAGCGTCTTCCCCTCGGTAGTGTGGTATACCTCGGGGTGGAATTGAATCCCGAATGTGGGTTCCCCTTCAATCGTATAGGCCGCGTTGGCCACTTCCTGGGTGCTGGCCAGTAATTTGGCGTTGGCCGGCAGTCTTTTGATGGTATCGCTATGGCTCATCCACACCTGCGTATTCTCAGGGATCCCATTGAAAAAAGGCGTGCCATTCAGGATAGTAGACAGACGGGCCCGCCCGTACTCACGGGTATTGGAAGCCGCTACTTCGCCCCCGTGGAAATGGGCCAGGTACTGGGCGCCATAGCAGACCGCCAGGAGGGGTTTTTTACCCTTGATCCCGGAAAGGTCAGGATGCGGGGCGTTTTCAGCCCTTACCGAAAACGGGGAGCCCGAAAGGATGACCGCCTTGTAATTAGACAGGTCCGAAGGCAGGTGGTTATATGGTTTAATTTCACAAAAAATATTGAGTTCCCTTACCCTGCGGGCAATGAGTTGTGTGTACTGGGAACCAAAATCGAGGATCAGGACGTTATTTTGCATGGGCAAAAATACTAAAATGAAAAAACTGGGCTTCCCCTTTTAGCCATATTTCTGAGAAGTTATAAACCTATCAAACAAATCCGAGACCGCGATGACCGTTTATCGATTTTAACATGCTACCCAGAAAAACCTGGGAAAGTTCCTCGCATACCGGTTGCCCAGGCCTGGAGGAAAGCGCGTCCAGGCAAGGCCGGATCAAGCGCGACAAGGAGTACATAGGAGGCCCTGGTTGTGGAAGCCAATACTTCCGCGTATCTTGGCAACTTGTGTCGGGTACTGGATCCTAACCCGCGCCTCTTCCCGCTACTTTCCCTATAGAATCACTTAGTTATATTTATTGTTCAGGTAATAAACGTAGAGACACTGGTTATAAAATGTTTAGACCTATTCCTACAAATTGTAAATCTGTTGATTTTTCCGTGTCCTGGGGTGGTGCCACCTGTTTTTTGGATCCTACTGCGTTAAAAAAAACACCCTGGCGGCAAGGGGTTGGGCGGGTAAGGGCCGGATCGGGAAGGCAAGAAAAAAGAAAAAGCCCTGACCCCTACAGTCAAGGCTTTTCTAATCAAAAACCAACCTAAACACATGAACTATTTATGACACAATTTTTGCGATTTCAAATAATCTTTTTCACAGCAATTTTTATATAGAACAATCCAGGTTGAAAATACCCTACCACCTTTTTTAATTTTTTATATTTATGAGCACTAACAAGCTGAATCATGACTGACGCCTTTTTTGAAGAACTACAGACAGAATTGCATAAAGGCATCACAGAAAAGGGGCACCCCTTCCGTTATTGCACGATGGCCACCGTGGGCCTGGATCGTATGGCGCGCCTCAGGACGGTGGCCGTCCGGAATATCGGGAAGGACTTTGTTTTTTCGATCTATACTGACAAACGTTCCAAGAAGGTCGTCCATATCAAGGAAAACAAGTTGGTGAGCCTGTTGTTTTTTGATCCCGGGAAGTTATTGCAACTCAAAGTAGAAGGCATGGCGGTCATCAATAAAGACCCGGCCGTGCTCAAGGCCTTGTGGAAAGGCATAGACACCCCTGCCAAGAAGGACTATACCACCACCATGGCACCGGGCAGTGTACTCGAAGACCCGAAGCGCCTGGAGTATTTAAAAGCCGAAGATTATTTTTGCCTTCTCGAGGTACACCCTTTTAAGATTGAGTACCTGAAACTCCAAAGGCCCGACCACCAACGCATCCGCTTTTCGAGGGTGGAAGACCGTTGGAAAGGAGAATTTTTAGTACCCTAACACCATGAAATCCGAAGGATATACCTGTAGTTTGTCCATGAGCATGGGGATGAAGTCTTCCCCCAATTCCAGGTAAAAATCTGCAAAGTTTTGTTGGCGCTCCTGCAGGCCCTGCCCTGGAAACAACTCGTTCTGCAGCGCTGCAAGTCGTACCACCTGGTCCTGCAACTTGCGTTTCTGCGCCTTTAACAATCGTTTCTCCAAATGGTCCAGTCCTTTCAGCTGCTTTACTTCCTGGGCCTTGACGGCCCCCAGAAACGACGTATCGGTCTGTTCGGCAAGGCGATACAGGTTTTCAAACTGTTGCTTTAAGTGCGCCCGTTGCGGGCTGAAGTCGATATCGATGTTGGATATTTCCCTGATTTTCTTGTTGATCAGGCTGTTTTGTTTCAGGAACAGGTCTTTGGCCTCCAGGTTCAGGTTTTGCATTTTCCTTCGCTGTTTCCCGGTGAGGAGCAAGGCCGAATTCCGCAGCATCAATACCGGGAACGGCACGTCCATGGCCGTGAACATGCCCTTCAATTCCAGCCAGTAGGCAAGTTCCCCGCCGCCGCCTATGTAGCAGAGGTTGGGAAGAATGACTTCCTGGTACAGGGGCCGGGCTATGACATTGGGCGAGAATCGTTCCGGGTGGGATTCCATTTCCGCCAGCAATTCCTTTTCGCTGAATGACCACGGGCTGTTTAGCACCAAATACCGGCCGTTTTTGGCTTCTATGCGCTCCCTTCGCCCTTCCCTCAGGTAGAAATAATTGATTTCCCTGGGGTTTACCTGAATTCCGTAAGAAGGGTCTACTTCCCGAAGCGCCTCAATGCTATCCGAAACTTGTTGATAAGGTATATGCTCCAGTAGGTCCTTTTTCATGTAAGGTAGCAATTGCCGCTTTAAAGTGGGTTCGTCCCCGTCTATGATCACCAGGCCATAGTTGCTGAAAAGGGCATTTGCCAGGTAACGGGTCGCTCCCGCGAGGGTGGCATGCCCGAGGTAGGCCTTTTTAAAAAGGGCCTTGAGCTGGCCCGCCTTGTCTCCGCCACCCATCTCCTGGACAAAAGTATCGTAAACGGCCTGCAGCCCCTCCGTGTCCAGGCGACCTACAGCCCCGGAGCAATCGCGGTTCCACCGGAGTATTTTCCCCTTGAATGTAAAATGGTTGATCTCCTCGAAATCATGGTCTTCCGTGGCCATCCAGTACACCGGGACAAAATTGTATTCGGGGTATTCCGTTTTGAGGGCAGTACTCAATTTAATGGCCGAAATAATCTTGTACAAGAAATACAAGGGCCCCGTGAACAGGTTGAGCTGGTGGCCCGTGACGATGGTAAACGTATTGGTGGCCTTGAGCAGGGCGATGTTGTTTGCGGTATCAGGTGAGGGCTGCAACCCCTTATATTGCTTATTAAGGGCCTCAAAAAGCACCTCCCGCTGCTTCCGGGGAAAATGCTGTGCTTTCCGCTCAATGCAGTCAGAAAAAGACTCATTCCCCGGAAAAACGTTGTAAAAAGGGCGGAGTTCTTCCCTTTCTCGAAGGTAATCGGCAATAAGCGGGGAAAAGTAACCGGTCTGTTCTAATGGGATACAGGCAACATCCATGAAAAGGAAATTATGCCGGTAAAGATAAAATTCTTAAAGGCCACTAATCCTAAAAATACGTTAAGATGTTGCCTTGCACCAGGGGGCCGGCCAGCCAGCCAGTGATCCCGGGGGCCTGTCCGGGCTGATGGTTGCCGCCGGGTAAACCACGGGGGTACCCCTTAAAGGGTTTTCCGCCCGCCTTGTCCGGAAAGCCACATGGATTTGATAATTTATGCCTATTTTGCCGGCGCGAAAAAATTACCGAATCCATGAAGCACCTCCTGCTCACCGCCCTGCTTTGCATCACGTTCAATTCCGTGGCCCAAGAGGTACAATCCCCATCCGCTTTCCTGGGGTACGAACTGGGCTCCCAATTTACCCGGCACCATCGGGTCGTGGATTATTTCGAGTACCTGGCAGCGGCCGTCCCAGATCGTATGAAGCTGGTGACCTACGGTGCTACCTATGAAGGCCGCCCCTTGCTGCTGGCCTACCTTTCCTCGGCCAGCAATATGGCAGAACTGGAAACTATCCGGCAAGCACACCTGAAAAATACTACCGGCATAAGCGACGCTTCCAAAGCGGTTGTCTGGCTGAGTTATAATGTACATGGCAACGAAAGTGTCAGCACAGAAGCGTCTATGCAAACCATTTACGCCCTGCTTACCGAACGGCAGGAATACTTAGAAAACACAGTGGTCATCATGGATCCTTGCATTAACCCCGACGGGCGCGAGCGCTATGTGAACTGGTACTATCAATATAAAAACAGCCCTTTTCAGATAGACCCCAACAGCAAGGAACACCATGAAGGCTGGTGGAGTGGCCGCAGCAATCACTACATGTTCGACCTCAACCGCGACTGGGCCTGGCTAACACAGGTAGAAAGCCGGCAAAGGCTCCGGAAATTTAACGAATGGCTCCCGCATGTACATGTCGATTTTCACGAACAGGGGGTAGATGAGCCTTATTACTTTGCCCCGGCGGCCGAACCCTTCCATGAAGTTATCACGGATTTCCAGCGGGAATTCCAGGTGACCCTCGGTAAAAACCACGCCCGCTACTTTGACAGGAACGGATGGCTTTATTTCACCAAAGAGGTGTTCGACCTTTTCTACCCCAGTTACGGGGATACCTACCCTACCTATAACGGGGCCATAGGAATGACCTATGAACAAGGTGGGAGTGGCCGTGCCGGGCTGGGGGTCCTCACCGGCATAGGCGATACCCTGACCCTGAAGGACCGGATTGCCCACCATTTTACCACGGGCCTATCTACCGTGGAGGTGGCTGCCCAAAATGCCCCCCGCCTCAACGAAGAGTTTCGCGATTTCTACCAAAACCGGGATTACAAATACAAAAGCTATGTCCTCCGGGGAAACCGTGATCAGCTGGACGCCCTGAGCCTGCTCCTCGATGCCCACCAGATCGCCTATGGAAAAGGTACAGGGGGTACGGTAAAAGGCTTCAGGTACCAGGATGGCCGCTATGGCAACACTGTAGCCGATGACCAGAGCATGGTCATCTCCACCAACCAGCCCAGGGGGACCCTGGTAAAGGTGTTGTTTGAACCCAATGCCCAACTCAGCGACTCCCTTACCTATGACATCACGGCCTGGTCACTCCCCTATGCTTACGGGCTGGAGGCCCTGGCCTCCGAAAATAAGGTCCCTTCCGCAACCTACCAGCGGCAGGAACTGGCCGACCCCCGCCTGGACCGGGACGCATACGCCTATCTCGCCGACTGGAACAGCATGAAAGACGCGAGGTTCCTGGCCGATTTATTGCGAAATGACATACGGGTGCGGCGTGCAGACCGGCCCTTCACCCTGGACGGCAAATCCTATGGCCGTGGCAGTTTGATCATCCTCCGGGCTGACAACAAACAACTTCCAGACTTCATCGGGCGGATGAAGGCCGCTTCCCTAAAATTCGCCAAACCCCTCACCGCCACCCAAACGGGCTTTGTGGAAGACGGCAGGGATTTTGGCTCCGAATCGGTTCGGGTAATCCACCCCCCCAAGGTGGCCCTGCTGGGTGGCGAACCTGCCAATAGCCTCGATTTTGGGGAGGTCTGGCACTTTTTTGAACAGCAATTGCACTATCCGGTGACCGTACTGCATACTGATTACCTGAAAGAAGTATCGCTGTCTGCCTACGATGTCCTGATCCTGCCGGGGGGTAAAGGCTACGACAATTTTTACGACGCGGCCCGGCTAAAGCAACTCAAAAATTGGGTGGCGCAGGGAGGAAAACTCATCGCCATGGAACAGGCGATCAAAGGCCTTGGCGGGGAAGATGGTTTCAGCATCCGCGAACGAAACATACCTTCTGACAGCAGCCAATACCAGGTAGAGCCCCACGGGAGAAGTTACCGGGATGCCATGAAGGACGAAATTACGGGTGCCATTTTCAAGACCAAGGTAGATCCCACACATCCGCTGGCCTTCGGCTTTGGGGAACGCTATTATTCCCTTAAGCTTGGGGATGCGCGATACGAATACCTGGAAGAGGGGACCGTGGCCTACCTGGAGGATACGACCACCCCTGTAGCAGGGTTTGCGGGTAGCGAAGCGCAGAAAAACCGGCAAAACACTTTGATTTTCGGGGTAGAAGAACACGGTGAAGGCAATGTCATCTACCTGTCGGATAACCCGCTCTTCCGTGGGTTCTGGGAAAACGGGAAGTTGTTCTTTGCCAATGCGCTTTTTATGGTGGATTAGGGAGCTATTTCCTGCTTCGCCCTCTTGTTTGCAAGCGCCCTGTTGAGGAATAATTTTATTAGCTGTATCTTAGCAAGGCTAATGTTAAAAACCCTAAAGAATCGCCAACCATGGCTGCCTTTACAATCAATTTTTTGGATCATGTCGCGATCCGGGTAAAAGATATAAAAGCTTCCGCAGATTGGTATCAAAAAGTCCTGGGGCTCCGGTATTACCAACTGCCCGAGTGGGGAGAATACCCTGTTTTCCTGATGGCCGGAAAATCAGGCATCGCACTTTTCCCCGCCAGGACCGAAGACCCTCCATTCAACACGGCTTCCAAAAATGTCAAAATAGACCATTTCGCGTTTAACGTGAGCGTCGCGTCTTTTAAGAAAGCCCGGGCCCATTACGAATCTATGGGACTGGAATACAGCTTTCAGGACCACCACTACTTTCATTCGATCTACACCAGGGACCCGGACGGGCATACGGTAGAACTTACCACCCTGATGGTCCCCGAGGACACCTTCTATTCCTTAGGCAAACCACTGTAACCACCAGCGCATGCATATCCGGCAACTAACGATCTTCACCAGCCAGCTCGGGATACAACGGAAGTTCTATGCCGAAACCATGGGGTTGCCGTTAAAAAACGAAACCCCGGACGCGGTGAGCTTTGCCATCGGCAAGTCGGGCTTCACCCTTAAGGAAAAGGCCCATGCCACCCCCTATCACTTCGCCATTAACATCCCCTCGGAAGATGAGGAAAAAGCGCTCCAGTGGCTTAAGGAACGGGTGGGGGTACTTGCCGCCCAGGGGAGCGAAATCCAGGATTTCAGCAGTTGGAACGCAAAATCGGTCTACTTTTACGACCCCGATAAGAATATTGTGGAGTTCATTGCCCGCAGGAACCTGCGCTATCCCCCGGTACAGCCCTTCGGCCACCGTTCTATGCTGGAGGTATCTGAGATCGGGCTGGCCGTAGATGATATACCGCCTTATTTTGCGCAATTGAATACACAATTGGGGCTGGAGCGCTACGATGGGAACATGGAACAGTTTGGAGCCGTTGGAGATGAAAACGGCCTGTTTATTTGCATCAACCGGCATAAGAAAACCTGGTATCCCACGGGTGACAAGGCATATCCTTCCGGCTTTGAGCTCCTGGTTGCCCATAAGGGTAGCGAGTTCCTGGTGTCTTATCAAAAGGGAACCCTTAAGATAACCCCCCTGCATGCATAAATCCACCATCAATTCCGCCCTGCCCAGGCTTTAGCCCGCTTCGTACGATGAAGATCCCCGCACATATCCTTCCGGTTATTGTAATTTCCCAGTTTTGCTGTACGTCGCTTTGGTTTGCCGGCAATGGGGTCATGGCCGAACTTATTGGGCATTACCGCCTGGAGCCTACGGCACTCGGACACCTGACATCGGCAGTGCAGCTGGGTTTCATCAGTGGCACCTTGTTGTTCGCCATTTTTACGGTAGCCGACCGGTTTTCGCCTTCCAGGGTGTTTTTTGGCTGTGCCCTCCTGGGCAGTCTCTTCAACCTGGGGGTATTACTGGAGGGAAATACCCTGTGGAGCCTTGCGGGCCTGCGATTTTTGACCGGCTTTTTCCTGGCCGGAATTTACCCGGTGGGCATGAAAATAGCGGCCGATTACTTTGAAAAAGGGCTGGGTAAATCCCTGGGGTTGCTGGTGGGCGCCCTGGTACTTGGGACGGCCCTCCCCCATTTGTTAAGGGGGTTTTCCATGGGGATCCCATGGACCATGGTCCTGTGGTTTACCACGTTCCTGGCGCTCCTGGGGGGGGTACTCATGCTCCGGTTGGTCCCCGACGGACCTTACAGGAAGGCCAGCGCGACGGTAGAATTTTCTGCTTTTTTTAACGTCTTCAAAAACCCCGGCTTCAGGTCCGCGGCTTTCGGGTACTTTGGCCATATGTGGGAACTCTATGCCTTCTGGGCCTTTGTCCCGGTCATGCTGGGTACCTACGGGGAAATAGATTCGTCTTTTGATCTCAACGTCTCCCTCTTCTCCTTTGCGGTAATAGGGATAGGGGGGCCTGCCTGTGCCCTGAGTGGCTACCTCTCCGAATTCTTCGGGGCCCGCAGGACGGCAGCCTTTGCCCTAGGGGTTTCCTGTGCCGCATGCCTGCTCTCCCCCCTGGTATTTATGGCAGCTTCTAAAGCCTTGTTTGTGGGGTTCCTGCTGGTATGGGGGGTAAATGTGGTGGCAGACTCTCCCCTTTTCTCCACCCTGGTGGCAAACAACGCCAGGTACGAAGCCAAAGGTACGGCCCTGACCATTGTGAATTGTATTGGCTTCAGCATCACCATTGGGAGCATCCAATTGTTGAATTTTTTAAGGGAAGTTATGAATCCACAGTATATTTACATCTTTCTGGCACTTGGCCCTATACTTGGGTTACTGGCACTAAGGGGCAAAAAGGGAATACGAAAACAGTAAGGATTACGATCAATGGACATAGGGAACGCCTTGAGGAAACTAAAGATCCGAACCTGGTCCATGCCGCTCCTGTCCCTGGCCCTGGGTATTGTCACGAGCTTTGGGCAGGAGAAAAGCGTTAGCCACGCCAACCAGCAATGGGTGCAGTATTATACCCAGACCCGTCTTACGGACCAGTGGACGTTGCTGGGGGATGCCAGCTACCGCTGGAAAGATGGTTTTGATACCCGGACCCAGTACCTGCTCAGGATCGGCATAACGTATAAAACGATCCAAAACCTGCAATTAGGCACGGGGATAGCGCATCTGGGGAATTACGGGCCCGACGGCCTAGAGCGGGTAGAGTTCAGGCCTTACCAGGACCTGGGGCTTAAAAACGAGTTCGTTCACTGGGCACTTTCGCAGCGGATACGGATAGAGGAACGGTTCTTTAACCCGGTAGAGGAAGGCAAAATAAAGAGCCCTAACGGTTTTAATTTTCGGTTCCGCTATGCCATAACGGCCAGTATCCCCCTATTCCACTTGTCTGCCCAGCACCCGGAACGAACTTTCCTGTTGTACCTTGGGGATGAGATCTTTTTGAATGCGGGGAATGAGATCGTCACCAATGTCTTTGACCAAAACCGTATCCTGATCAGTCCCACCCTTCAATGGAACAAAAAGCTGGCATTCGCCCTCACGTGGAGCTATCAGGACGCATCGGGCGCCGAGGCAGGGACCTTTGTACATACCGATGTATTCTGGCTGCAAATACGGCAGCAGTTGGATGCCCGCCCCAAAGCCACCGTGCCATGAAGCCCGTACATTTCATAGTGGTCCTGATGCTGTGCGTGCTGGCCTGTTCCTGCGGTAGCCGGAAAAGCAACCCCAATACGGTCACCATCGCCACGGCCGCCAATATGCAATTCGCCATGGAGGAGCTGGCAGGCCGCTTCACCAAAAATACGGGTATCCCCTGTGAGCTGATCCTGGGATCCTCGGGCAAGTTAACCGCTCAGATTGTCGAGGGGGCCCCATATGACCTTTTTGTGGCCGCCAATATGAAGTACCCGGAAGAAGTAGCCCGTAAGGGGTTCGCCGCGGGTAGCCCTGAGGTATATGCCCGGGGCACCCTGGTACTTTGGACGGCGAAAGAGGGAATAACCCCTTCCTTGTCCGTGCTTACTACCGATGCCGTGGCGCATATCGCATTGGCCAATCCCGCCATCGCGCCTTACGGCAAGGCCGCGATGGAAGTATTGGACGTGTATGGCCTTTCTGATGTCGTGGCGGATAAATTGGTCTACGGGGAGAGTATCGCCCAGGCAAACCAGTTCATCCTGTCGGGGGCCGCCGAAATGGGTTTTACCGCCCTTTCTGTGGTACTTTCACCCAATATGCAAGGCAGGGGGCGGTGGGTGTCCATCGATTCGGGGCTCCATATGCCCATAGAGCAGGGGGTCGTACTCATCCACCGGCAAACAGGGCCTTCAGCGGCTGCCAATGCATTCCATGACTTCCTTTTTAGCGCGGAAGCCCGGGAAGTATTGAAAAATTTTGGATATTCGGTAAGTGAACCGGCTCGAAGGACATATTAGCGGCATCGAGGTCAGCGGCGGCATGTCGCTGGTTACCGTTAGACTTACGGAACAGCTGAGCCTCAGGGCGATCGTGATAGAAACCCCGGATACGGCACCTTACCTGGTGCATGGAAGGAAGATACAGCTGATGTTCAAGGAGACCGAAGTGGTCATTGGCACCCGGGAAGACCTTCCCGTCAGCCTGCAAAACAGCATCAAAGGCCTCCTGCAATCTGTGGAGACCGGAACCTTGCTGAGTCGCCTGCAGATTGAAACCGAGGTAGGTCCCATAAGCTCCGTAATCAGCAGTAATTCGGTAGAGCGATTGGGACTCCGTGAAAATTCGGAGGTATATGCGATGGTTAAACTCAATGAAATGATGCTCTCAGAATGATGGACTGGCAACCTTTATTGTTAACCTTTGAACTGGCCACGGTAACCACCGCCTTTTTACTGCTGCTGGGCATCCCCCTCGCCTATTGGCTGTCTGTCACCCGCTCCAGGGTGAAGCCCCTGGTCGAGACACTGGTAAGCATGCCGCTAGTGCTGCCACCCACGGTACTGGGGTTCTACTTCCTGATCGCGTTCAGCCCGGGGAATGCCTTTGGCCACTGGCTGAATGATTGGCTGGGGCTTAAACTGGTTTTCTCCTTTGGCGGTCTGGTCCTGGCTTCGGTCATTTATAGTCTGCCCTTTATGGTACACCCCATTCAGTCAGGCCTTTCCGGCCTGCCCGCTTCCCTGGGCGAAGCCGCCGGGCTCATGGGGAAATCCAGGTTCACCATCCTGAGGAAGGTACTGCTTCCAAACATCAAGACTTCGCTCCTCACCGGCATCGTGCTTTCCTTTGCCCACACGGTAGGGGAATTTGGTGTGGTGTTGATGATCGGGGGCAACATCCCCGGCAAGACCCGGGTAGCTTCCATCGCCATTTATGACGAAGTGGAGGCCCTGAATTACGGGGCCGCCAACTTTTATTCCATCGTACTATTCCTGATCACCTTCTGTATCCTGCTGCTGGTCTACCTGGTAAACGGAGGCTATCTTAAAAAGTTCTGGCGATGATCTCGATGGATGTACAAAAGCGCCTTATGGGGGCAGACGGCCCTATGGAGTTAGACATCCAACTGCAATTGGAACAAGGGCAGTTTGCCACGCTTTACGGACCTTCCGGGGCGGGCAAGACATCTACCCTCCGTGTCCTGGCAGGTTTGATGAAACCCGATAAAGGCCATGTAACCGTCTATGGGGAACCTTGGTTTGACGCGCAAAAAAACATACACCGCCCGCCGGGGGAACGCGGTATCGGTTTTGTTTTCCAGGACTATGCGTTATTTCCGCACATGACCATCCTCCAAAATCTGCAATTTGCGCTGGGAAAGGGCCAGAATTCAGACATCGTCAACCGGCTTATGGAAATAACCGCCCTCGAAGGGCTCCGGGACAGGAAACCCCCGGAACTATCGGGTGGACAGCAACAGCGCGTGGCCCTGGCACGCGCCCTGGTACAGCAGCCAAAACTGTTGCTCCTGGATGAACCCCTGGCCGCCCTGGACCTGGAAACACGGCTCACCTTGCAGGATTACCTCTTTGAACTCCACCGGGAGTTCGGCCTCACTACCCTGCTGATCAGCCATGATGTTGGGGAAATCATGAAACTTTCCGGGCTGGTTTTCCAACTCGCAGATGGAAGGATTGCCAAAAAGGGGCCTCCCGGGGATATCTTTCTGCCCAAAAGGGTGAGTGGCAAATTCCAGTTTACCGGCGAGGTACTGAAAATAGAACGGGAAGAGGTAGTCTATGTCCTTACCATCCGCATCCAGAATACCGTGGTAAAAGTGGTCGCCGGAGAAGCGGAAGTGCGATCCCTGCAGGTAGGTGACAAGGTGTTGGTGGCGTCAAAGGCCTTCAATCCGATCCTCTATAAACTCTGATCCGCTGAAAAGTAAAGGGCGGCCGTTATGGCGTATGGATTTTTGCCTGAAATTTTGTAATTTCCATTAGGAAATGATCTTGTCGGGCCAGACAGACGCGCTGGCAGATCGTTTCCTTATAATTGCCCCATTCCCCCAAGCACTTTATGGGCACAGGTACTTGTGCTGCTTCCCCCCGCTGCTATAGATCAATGCACACCATTAAAAAATGATTATGACATCAACGAAGACACCTATTGCCCCCAAAAGGAGGACGCACGCGCTTATCATATTCCTGCTGGTCTTGTTTGTGGTCCCCGGATGCAGGGAACAGCAAAAACCGGATCCGGCAGATAGCCGGGAACCGGAAACCATACCCGGGATTGCAATAGTGACTACGCACATGGACTTCAAGGTACAGGACACGATCAAATCGGGTTGGCAAACCTTCCGATATACCAACAATTCCAGGGAACCGCATTTTTTCCTGCTCGAAAAATACCCGGAAGGCAAATCCATCGACAATGCCAGGAAGGAGATCATCCCGGTATTTCAACAGGGGATGGACCACATCAATAAAGGAGATATGGAGGCAGCGATGGCTGCCTTTGGGGCATTGCCGGAATGGTTCCCCGAAATCGTCTTCTGGGGCGGATCGGGTCTGATCTCGCCCGGGGAAACCGCGGTGAGCACCTTACCCATGGCACCGGGTTACTACGTGATGGAATGCTACGTTAAAATGGAGAACGGGGTCTTTCACAGCGCCATGGGGATGGTGGAAGACCTGGTGGTCATGAGGGACTCAACGGGTATGGAACCCCCTGCGCCAACGGTATCCCTGTCCCTTTCAAAGGAAGAGGGTATTGTGGTTCATGATACCATTCGGGAAGGCATGCAGGTATTTGCTGTTACTTTTAGCGACCAGGGGCCTCATGAGCATTTTATCGGCCATGATGTGAACCTCCTGAAACTGGGAGATGATGCCGATGTTGAAGCCATTGCGCAATGGATGAACTGGACGGACCCCAAAGGCCTGATTTCCCCGCCCCCCCGGGGTGTTACATTTCTGGGTGGTGTCAACGAGATGCCGGCCGGGCAAACGGCCTATTTCACCGTGTCCCTGACCCCGGGCCGATACGCGCTTATTTCGGAAGTACCCAACCCTGCAGAAAAAAAGATGCTCAGGACCTTTCAGGTCATGGCGGAATCTCCCTGAAAAAACCATTCACATAGCCTGTTTGGCCGCTATCCCTTCTAAATTACCCGGTCTTTGGGGGCCAACTGCCGTATTTTCCTTATTTTTCGGGGAAGGTTCCCCGCAGTAATCTTACCGGGCGGGGTGCCTTCCTGAAAACCCTTAAACAGCACCCTTATGAAAGCTACCTCAACCTCCGGCCCCGCCTTCCTCCTTGTCCTCCTGATGATCAGCCTTGCGCCCCTCTGTGCCCAGGACCGCATGGTCGGGAAGGCCTTTGTCACCAGGTCCGACGTGCTGGCCACTCAGGGAATGGCCGCCACCAGCCAACCACTGGCAACCCAGGTCGCCCTGGATATCCTTAAAAGGGGCGGCACTGCCGTGGATGCCGCTATTGCGGCCAATGCCTGCCTGGGCCTGATGGAACCGACCGGCTGCGGGATTGGGGGCGACCTCTTCGCGATCGTCTGGGACGCCAAAGGGCAAAAACTCCATGGGCTGAATGCCAGTGGGCGTTCCCCGGCTTCCCTAAGCCTTGACTATTTCCAAAAGCAGGGGATGGACCGGATTCCGGGAGACGGTCCGCTACCGGTTTCGGTACCCGGATGTGTGGACGGCTGGTTTGAACTCCATGGCAAGTTTGGCAAATTACCCATGGAGGAACTACTGGAACCAGCGATCTCCTATGCGGAAAATGGGTTCCCGGTTTCTGAGATCATCGCGGCCGGTATGTATGCCAATGGCCTTAAATTGTCAAAATACCCCGAATTCAGGAAAACCTATATGCCGGATGGGACCATGCCTGTCAAAGGGGAAGTTTTTAAAAACCCCGGCCTGGCCGGTACGCTCGCTAAAATTGCCCAGGGCGGCAGGGATGCGTTCTACAAGGGAGACATTGCACGGGTTATTGCCGGCTATATGAAGCAAAATGGAGGATTCCTCAGCTATGAGGACCTCAGGGACCACCAATCAGAGTGGGTCACCCCTGTATCGACCAATTACCGCGGGTACGATGTCTGGGAGCTACCACCCAATGGGCAGGGAATCGCAGCCCTGCAGATGCTCAACATCCTGGAGGGTTATGACCTTTCAGAGCTGGGGTATGGCAGCCCTGAATACCTGCACCTGCTGGTGGAGGCCAAAAAGCTGGCTTTTGAGGACAGGGCCAAATTTTACGCGGATCCCGCCTTTAACGATATCCCTGTGGAATGGTTGATCTCCAAGGACTATGCTGCCGGGCGCAGGATCCTTATCCAGGCGGATAAAAGCGCCTCCAGCTACGAACCGGGGGAACTACGGGACGGCGACACCATTTATATGACCGTGGCCGACAAGGATGGGAATATGATCTCGCTCATACAAAGCAATTACAGCGGGATGGGTTCGGGTATGACGCCAACAGGGCTGGGGTTCGTTTTACAGAACCGGGGGGCCCTCTTCAGCCTCGATCGGGGGCACCTGAATGTGTTTGAACCCGGCAAGCGTCCTTTTCATACCATCATTCCGGCCTTTGTGACCAGGAATGGGCAGCCATTCATGAGTTTCGGGCTCATGGGCGGGTCCATGCAACCACAGGGGCATGTACAAGTACTGGTGAATATGATCGATTTTGGGATGGGCCTTCAGGAGGCCGGAGACGCCCCAAGGATCAACCACAGCGGATCCTCCCAACCCACCGGGGAGCTGATGAAAGATGGAGGCGTCCTCTTTATGGAATCGGGCTTCCCCGCCGAAACCCTGCGCCAATTGAACCTCATGGGGCACCGGCTGCAGATGACGGCCGCTCCTATTTTTGGCGGGTACCAGGCCATCATGATCAAAGACGGGGTATATTACGGGGCGTCTGAATCTCGCAAAGACGGGCATGCCGCAGGATATTAGGGGGCGATGCCGGCCAGCCCCCGGCACTCCCTTTATGCCGCGCCCAACGACCCAACCGCCAGGGAAAGGATGGCAACCTGCGGCAGCACCTGGTTGCAGCCAGGGCCCTCCTCCCTCGCGAACAGCGCATGCATTTTTAGTTTATATTTATCCCTCAACCTAAATACAACCAATGAAATTAGTACGATTCGGAGAAAAAGGAAATGAAAAACCGGGGGTCCTCCTAAATGGTAAACGAAAGGATTGTTCCCATGAATTTGAAGATTGGAACCGGGCCTTCTTCCAGGGGGATGGCCTTGTGAAACTCGAAAACTTCCTGAAAAATCACGGGGATGGTTTGCCGGATGTGCCTGAATCCGTCAGGCATGCCTCCTGTATAGCCCGTCCGGGCATGATCATGTGCATAGGCCTCAACTATTCTGACCATGCCAAGGAGTCCAACATGAGCCTTCCTGCAGAGCCTATAATCTTTGGAAAGGCCACCAATACGATGAACGGTCCTTTCGATGATGTTAGCATCCCACTAAAGGGTGACAAGACCGATTACGAAATTGAGTTGGGGGTAGTCCTGAAAAAGGACGTTACCTACCTCGCCAGCGAAGCGGAGGCCGAAGCGGCCATCGCCGGGTACTGCATCGTCAATGACCTTTCCGAAAGGGCCTTCCAACTCGAGCGCGGCGGACAGTGGATCAAGGGGAAATCCTGCCCGGGTTTCAGCCCTGCTGGCCCCTTCCTCTGTACACCGGACAGCCTGGGCGACGTACACAACCTATCCATGGAACTCAAAGTAAACGGCCAGGTCCGCCAAAAAGGGAATACCCGCTACATGGTTTTTAAACCCGCCTATTTGGTATACTACCTTTCCCAGTTCATGACCCTGGAGGCCGGCGACCTTATTTCTACCGGCACGCCTGCCGGGGTGGCGTTGGGCATGGATCCGCCGGCCTATTTGCAAAAAGGGGATGTGTCTGAACTCACCATCGAGGGCCTGGGAAGCCAGAAACAGCGTTATATCTAAGTCCTCATGCCGGCAACCACCCACCTGAAATCCCGGTTGCTCTATAACGCCCGCGCCACCCTGGGGGAAGGCCCGGTTTGGGACCCGCGTCGGGGTGTCCTTTTTTGGGTAGACATCGAGGGTGGCAGGCTCCATGGCCACCACCTCAAAAGCGGTGAAAACACCGCCTGGGAATTTGACGGGATGATAGGGGCAGTGATCCCGGAATGTAGTGGCCGTTATATCGTGGCCCATGAAAAAGGGCTAAAGTTGTTTGACCCGGAGGGTGGGAAAACCGAACCCCTCGGGCTGCTTGCCAACACAGAGCCCCGCCTGCGGTTCAATGACGGAAAATGCGATCCTTCGGGCAACCTGTGGATCGGCACCATGGACAAGGAACTCGCCCCCGGGGCAGGGAAACTTTACCGGGTAAGCAAATCCCGTGGAACATCGGCCATCCTGGATGGCACCACGGTTTCCAACGGCATGGCCTGGTCAGCGGACCACCGCATCTATTATTATATAGATTCTGCCACCTTTGAGGTATGGCGTTTTGACTATGATCCGCAAAGCGCGGAAATCAGCAATAAAACCGTAGCCTTTGGCATCCCCGAAAAAATGGGGGCCCCGGACGGGATGTGTATTGACCTGGATGGAAAATTATGGATCGCCCATTGGGGGGGGCACTGTGTCCGCCGGTGGGACCCTGTTACCGGGGAGGTCCTCCAGACTATTGAAGTAGCGGCGCCCCATGTAACCTCCTGCTGTTTTGGAGGGGACGCCATGGACGCATTGTATATCACCACGGCGAGGAGTGGGCTCTCCCCATGGGAACTGGAAAAGTTCCCGTTGAGCGGGGGGTTGTTTTGCTGTCCTGTAAAAACCCGGGGGGCAACCGCTTCCTGTTTTAAATTAAACCTGTAGTATGATGTATCCGAGTTTAAAAAATAAGGTGAGCCTTATCACCGGGGCCGGGGCCGGCATCGGCTATACCCTGGCCGAAGCCTTGTTGAAAGCCGGGGGGAAAGTGGTCCTCAACGATATCAGCCCCGGGTTGGCCAGGGCCTCGGCCAAAGCCCTGGATGCCAAATACCCGGGTCGCTGTTTGCCCTTCGCCGGGGATGCCGGATCTGTAGCCGTCATCGATACCATGCTGGCCTTTACCCTGGAAGAATTTGGTACGCTTGATTTTGCGGTCGCCAATGCCGGCCTCACCAAGTTTGGCGATTTCTTTGACTTTACGCCCGAAGATTTCCAGAAGGTCCTCCACGTAAATCTTCAGGGGAGCTTTTTCCTAACCCAGCGCGCAGCCCAGATCATGCGGAAGCATCAACGCGGCGGCCGGGTGCTACTCATGTCGTCTGTGACCGGGATCCAGTGTTTTCCCGACCTTTCGGCCTATTCAATGACCAAGGCGGCCCTGCAGATGATGGCCCGCAACCTGGTACTGGCGCTCGCACCCTATAAGATCACGATCAACGCGGTTGCCCCGGGGGCAACGCTCACCGAACGCACCCGGGAAGAAGAACCCGATTATGCGGGCACCTGGAGCATCCTTACCCCCATGGGGAGGGTGGGCACTCCCGCTGACGTAACCAATACCTGCCTTTTCCTGCTTTCGGACCAGGCATCGCATACGACCGGGCAGACCCTGGTAGTGGATGGGGGTTGGACCGCTGTCGGGCGCAGCCCCAAGGACCTGGAACCCCGGTAAGACGGGAATCAAACAGGCATATCCCCTCCCACATAACACCAATAAAACCTTAAACCATACCAGATGAAGCATCCCATTGCCACCCTCCTTGTAGCCCTTGCCTGCTACAGCCCCCTAAGCGCTCAGGACGGAAAGGTTTTTGACAACCTCAGCGTCTACAGCACCCTTTTGAAAGGGGAACGTAAATTTGCCCTCTACCTGCCGCCGGACTATGAAAGCTCCCAAAGGAGCTATCCGGTACTCTACCTTTTGCATGGTGGGGGAGACGACCAGACCGGCTGGGTACAATTTGGGGAAGTCCTGCACATTGCCGACAAGGCCATACGCGAAGGGAAGGCTACCCCCATGATCATTGTTATGCCCGATGCCAATACCGGCAGGCGGGGATACTTTAACAGTCCCGACGGCCAGTGGCGATATGAGGATTTCTTTTTTGAAGAACTGATGCCGTATGTAGAAAAGCAGTACCGTATCAAGGGCGAAAAACGGTTCCGGGCTGTGGCCGGGCTGTCTATGGGTGGAGGGGGTTCTTTTATGTATGCCCTGCACCGTCCGGAGCTCTTCTCATCGGCCTGCCCGTTGAGCGCCTCGGTCGGGGCCCTGACCCTGGATGACCTGAAAGAACGCCTGGAACGCAGGGGGGAAACGTATCAAGAGGCAGATCTTCAGGCGTATCATGAGCGGCACAACGCCCTCTCACTTATCGAAAGTGTCCCGGACGAGGCGCTCCGATCGGTACGCTGGTTCATCGATTGCGGGGATGACGATTTCCTCTACGAGGGAAACAGCAGGGTGCACATCGCCCTGAGGAAAAAAGAGGTTCCGCATGAATACCGCGTTCGCGACGGGGGGCATACCTGGACCTACTGGCGGGAATCGCTACCCGAAGTACTCCGGTTTGTTTCCCAGGCTTTTCACCAATACTGATTGACGGCACCACCCCCGCACCAGGACCGCTGCCCGTCGGACAAAAATAACGTACTGGCTATAAATTGTTTAGGGATTTTTAAGTATCTTAGGTTGCTTTGTCCTCCATTAAAAAAAACGAGGCAAAGCCGACCTTTAAAACTTCAACAATCAACAATTTAAAACCGTGTGTTATGAAAAAAATTGGTATCCTGGTCCTTGCATTGACCCTGTTTGGTTTTGGCCTTTACGAATTCAAAATCAGCGATGAGGAACGTACCAAGGCCATAGATCACCTCACCCAAACCCGGGAAAACCTCCTCAGTGTGGTTGAAGGGTTAAGTGACGAGCAATTGAACTACAAGCCCTCAGAGGAGGCCTGGTCCATCGCCGAGTGCGTAGAACACCTAGCCATCTCCGAAAATGCCATCTTTGAGGCGGTTTCGGGTGCCATACAGGTAACTGCCGATGCCTCGCGCCGCACCGAAGTGGCGATGACCGATGAGGAATTACTGGGCATGATTACCAACCGTTCCAACAAGATAAAAACCTCCGAGGCCTTTGAACCTTCGGGAAAGTTTGGCAGCTATGAAGAAACCCTGGATGCCTTCCTGAACAAGCGTGCGGAAAATATACAGTATGTGCAGACCACCGAAGACGACCTCAGGAATCATTACAGCCAATTCCCATTTGGAACCCTGGACGCCTATCAGGTCATCCTGTTTATGTCCGGCCATTCGGAAAGGCACACCCAACAGATGGAAGAGGTCATGGCAGATCCCGGCTTCCCCCAGGAATGACCTTTGCGGGGGCCGATGCTATTTTTGACCATTTTTTTTGGTAGAGGGGCGGCAGGGAATTACTTTTAAGGGCATGACCTTACTGACCTTTCTGCTCTTTACCGGCTTTGTGGCTTTTTTTGCCACCTGGAAGCTGCGGAGGGATTCCCTCGGCACTCAGGATGGCTATTTTTTGGGCGGGCGTTCTTTGACCGGGGTGGTCATCGCCGGATCCCTGTTACTCACGAATATATCCACAGAGCATTTGGTAGGCATGAATGGCTCGGCCTACAAGAACGGCGCCATCATTGTCGCCTGGGAGGTTACTTCCGCCCTGGCCCTGGTACTGGCTGCCTTGTATTTTGCACCCCGTTACCTTAAAATGGGGCTTACGACCATCCCTGAATTCCTGGAAAAAAGGTTTGACGGCTTAACCCGCACCCTGGTTGCCCTGTTACTGATCATTTCCTTTGTAGCCACCTTATTGCCTATCGTCCTGTATACCGGTGCCCTGAATATTGAGGCCATATTCGAGATCTCCGACCTTTTGGAGATCAGCAGGAGCGAAGGCATTTGGGTCACCATCCTGGTGGTAGGGGGGCTTGGGGCTGCCTATGCCGTTTTCGGGGGGCTCAAAATGGTAGCTTATACTGATACCATCAATGGATTTGGTTTACTGGTGGCGGGGCTCATGGTACCCATCCTCGCTTTGCTCAGTATTGGCGATGGCAATGTATTGAGCGGGATGCGCACCGTATTTGAGCACAGCCCGGAAAAATTCAATGTCATCAGCAACGAACCCGGCGTGGGGTCTGGATCCCGTTCGGCTATTTTGCCCTTTGAAGTGCTTTTTACAGGGCTGATGGTCAACCAGGTGTATTTCTGGACCATGCACCAATCCATCATACAGCGGGTACTGGGGGCGGTAAGCCTTAAGGAAGCGCAGAAAGGCCTGCTGTTCACCGGCCTGCTCAAAATCCTGGTACCGCTGATTATCGTGCTCCCCGGGCTGATTGGGTTCTATCATTTTGGGGAGGCCTGGTACCACGATCCGGACCGTGTTTACCCCCTCCTGGTGAAAATGGTCCTCCCCGCCTGGCTGACGGGGTTCTTTGTAGCCGTTATGACCGGGGCCATCCTGACTACCTTCAACAGTGCCTTGAACAGTGCGGCCACCGTGTTCAGCCTTGGTATCTACAAGCGGTATCTGCGCGTCAATGCCACAGAATCCCACCTGGTTTCCATAGGGAAATGGACCTCGGCCATCCTGGCTGTTTTCGCCATTGGCATTGCCCCCTTTGTGGCAGACGCCCCCGAAGGACTGTACCAACTGCTGCAACAGTTAAACGGCATTTTCTTTATCCCCATCGCCAGTGTGATCATCGCGGGTTTCCTGTTTCCCAGGGTATCGGCGACCGGGGCCAGGGCAGGCCTGGCCTTTGGGCTGGCATTTTATGTCTTTACCTATTATTTGTGGGAAGTGGACCTGCATTTCGTACACCTTTGGGGCATAGAATTCCTGCTGAATATCGGAGTAATGCACCTGGTATCTGTCCTGCGCCCGCAAGGGGAGCCATTTGTGATGCAGGATGCGGGGAAGGTGGGGCTGGCCCCCTGGAAACACGCCCGTGCTTTCAGCCTTTTTCTGATACTATTCACCATATTTTTGTATCTTTTCCTTGGAAATGTCTGAGATGGAAAAAGTTTTTCGCAATTACGATGCCGCCGATGTAAAAACTGCTGTGCGTGAGCACTACCGCAAAATGCGTATGTACCAGACCTATGAGTATGGGCAACGCATGGAGCGGAAATACCTCACCTTTGACAAACCGATGGGGCTGTGGGAGGCCATGGAACACCTGAACGACCTGATCGATGTGAGTGACCCGGACCTCGACCTGCCCAATGTGCAGCACCTGATCCAAAGCGCGGAAGCCATCCGCGCCGATAACCGGCCGGACTGGATGCAACTGGCCGGGCTCATCCACGACCTTGGAAAAGTCATGTTCCTTTGGGGCTGTGATGCTGACGGCACGAGCCAGGCGGAACAATGGGGCATGGTCGGCGATGTCTTCGTGCTGGGCTGCGCCCTTCCGGAGAGCTGCGTTTACCCTGAGTTCAACGCCCTCAACCCTGACATGCAAGACAGCCGTTACAACACCCCCCTGGGCATCTATGAAGCAGGGTGCGGGCTGGATGCACTGACCCTCGCCTGGGGCCATGACGAATACCTGTACCAGGTGTTAAAGCACCACCCCACCAACACCCTTCCCAAGGCAGCGATGGTGATGATACGGTACCATTCGTTCTATCCATGGCATTCCGGGGGGAGTTACACCCAGTTCCTCAAACCGGAAGATGCGCAATACCTGGAGTGGATCCGCGATTTTAACCGGTATGACCTTTATACAAAAAGCCCTAAAACCTATTCCCTGGAAGCCATCAGGGAGTACTACCAACCCATTGCCGATAAATACCTGGGGGCCGGTCCTATCTTCTGGTAATGCCCTTCGGCCCAGGCGTTTCATGAATACCTTCCGTATCCATGCGTGACCTATGGGCAACACCTGTAATTTGGGGCTTTCCATCTACCCAAAACCCCTCTATACCTAAAGGTTCCCGGGGATGATATTCCTCATGCCCCCGTCCCGTTAGGCTATTTTTAACAATTTTAGCATCCTAAAAATTAGTAACTTAGGGAGAGTACAAAAAAAGCTATGAATATGTTAACCCTAAGATTATGGATTGTCAAAAGTCAGTTACCCATAGGAGTCCCCTGCTCCTTCTGTTCGTAGCACTGCTTTGGTTGGTGGTGCCACGACCTGTCAACGCGGCGCTGCTCTTTCAGGACCTGCCGCAGCAAGACGAAGGGTCTTTCACCCAATACAAGGGTGAAATCGTAGACGAAGCGAACGGAAAACCCCTGGTTTTCGCGAATATCACCCTGGAAAACAACAACATCAGCACCGTTTCCAATACGGAAGGGGAATTCCTGCTAAAAGTCCCCAAAACCGTTACAGATGGCACACTGATCGTGTCTTTCCTGGGCTATACCACCCGCCAGGTCCCGCTGATGCAACTCAGCAGCAGCAATAACCGCATTGCGCTGCAAGTATCGGTGACAGAATTGCCCGAAGTAAATATCAGTATCCCCAAAGATGCCCGGGTACTGGTAAAGGAAACCCTCAGGAAGAAAGGGGAGAATTACTTTGACGACCCCACCCTGATGACGGCTTTTTACCGGGAAACCATCAAAAAAAGGAGGCGCAATGTTTCACTTTCCGAGGCGGTGGTGAACATCTACAAGGCCCCATACAGTTCGGCCAGGCAGGATGCCGTAACCATTTACAAGGCACGGAAGAGTACGGATTATTCCAAATTGGATACTTTGGCCCTGAAATTGCAGGGAGGCCCTTTTAACACCCTCTTTGTGGATATCATGAAGTATCCCGAATATATCTTTACCGAAGAATCCATGGCCAGTTACCGGTTTAGCTTTGACCGCTCCACACAGATCAACGATCAGCTGATCTATGTCGTGAATTTTGAGCAACGCGAACAAATCACCGAACCCCTGTACCGTGGCAAACTGTATATTGATGCCGACAAAAAGATTTTGACCAGTGCCATCTTTTCGCTGAACATCACCGACAGGGAAGAGGCCAGCCGGATGTTTGTGCGCAGGAAGCCCTGGAATGCCAGCGTGTACCCTACCGAGGTGGCCTACCGCGTTGACTACCGGGAAAAAGACGGCCGGTGGTATTACGGCTATAGCAATGTATTGATGGAATTCAAAATCAATTGGGACAAGCGGCTTTTTAACTCCGTCTATAGCCTCAGCTGTGAAATGGCGGTGACCGACTGGGAAAAATACCTGGAAGAGGAACGTCCGAAATACAGGGAACGGCTGCGTACCAACATCATCCTCAGCGATGCTGCCGTAGGTTTTACAGACCCGGACTTCTGGGGCGCGTACAACATCATAGAGCCCGAAAAATCCATTGAATCCGCCATACGCAAGATCCAACGGCAATTGGAGCGGTCCAAATCGGACGGCAGCGAGGCATCCCTTTAAGGTAATTCCCATAAAAACTTCTTAAAAACGACCTTTGTGAAGGTCGTTTTTCATTGGTAAACACCCGTAATTTTTGGCCTGTCTCAATTATGAACAATTGTTTATAAATACAGTTCATAAGGTGTTGATCTTTAATTCCTTAAAACCTTTGGCCGGGTGGTAATTTTACCCTATATTTAACCTATGGTTTAAAGGAAAGGCCTGACGAAGGTCGATTTGGAGAACCATTATAGAGTTGACGTTCTTTATATTGTTGTTTAGTCCGGTAGGGATGGCATTGCAAGCAATTGCGCGCCCAGGCCCATAAGGACGAGTTTTCTGTGGGAAGGCGGTTGTCTTCGTACAGGTAGTGGGTTCTTATACGTTACATATTAAATTACGATTTGATATATAAGATAAAAGAACTAAGGCAACGAGAAGAGACATTTCAAAAGTGAGGGGTTGCAAGACCAGGATCGGAAAGATGTTTCAAACGTCGAAACAGCCCAGCGAATGCAATCAATGGTTGCAGTTTTGTACCCAGTACAGAACACAAAGTTTGCAAGCTGTTTCTAGAAAGCCATATCAATGTTCTCGTAACAATGATATGGCTTTTGTTTTTTGCCCTACGCGCCGCGGGTCTTACCCTCCCGGGCAATATTATCCCCCAAATACAAACACCCCTAAGCACGCCTGGGCCGCCCTGATCCTCCCGTATGCCCTTGCAATCCGGCTAGCAAGTTTGATGCCTGTCGCCTGCCGGCAACCCATATAAAATTGTATATTTGCACCTCTCAAATGAAACCTGACGCAACAATGCCAAAAATTTACTACACCAAGACCGATGAGGCTCCAGCCCTGGCCACCCAATCTTTCCTCCCTATTGTCAAGGCTTTTGGCCATACCGCAGGGATAGCCATAGAAACCAGGGACATCTCGCTGGCCGGCAGGATCATCGCTGCTTTCCCCGATTTCCTCAAAGAAGGCCAGAGGGTCACAGACCACCTATCCGAACTGGGCAAACTAGCCACCACCCCCGAGGCCAATATCATCAAACTACCCAATATCAGCGCCTCTATCCCCCAACTCAAAGAGGCCATCGCAGAATTACAGGAAAAAGGGTACGCAATCCCCGATTATAAGGAAGAGCCCGTTACCGAAGCAGAAAAAGACATTAAGTCACGTTACGACAAAATAAAGGGCAGTGCCGTAAACCCGGTATTGCGCGAGGGGAACTCAGACCGCAGGGCCCCAAAACCCATTAAAAATTACGCCCGTAAGCACCCCCATTCCATGGGGGCGTGGAGCGCCGATTCCAGGACGCACGTAGCCACCATGCAGGGGGGCGACTTTAAAGCGAATGAAAAGTCGGTGACGGTTGAAAACCCCTCCGAGATACGTATCGAATTGCTTAAAAAAGATGGTTCGGTCCAGGTGCTCAAGCCAAAATTAGGGATAAAAGCCGGCGAAATCATTGACGCTACCGTGCTGAACAAAAGCGCGCTCCTGGAATTCCTGAGAAAACAATATGCCGACGCCCGGGAAAAAAAGATCCTGTTCTCCGTCCATCTTAAGGCCACGATGATGAAGGTTTCAGACCCCATCATCTTTGGCCATGTAGTCGAGGTCTTTTTCTCGGAACTGTTTGAGAAGCACGGCGAAACATTGGAGAAAATAGGGGTCGGCCCCAGTGATGGCCTGGAGTATTTGCTCCAGAAACTGGCAGAATTACCCGAAGGCGAACAAAAGGCGATAAAAGCCGGAATAGACAAGGCATTGGCCGAGGGCCCCGAACTGGCTATGGTCAATTCCGATAAGGGGATCACCAACCTCCATGTTCCCAGTGACGTGATCATCGATGCCTCCATGCCGGCGATGATCCGCAATTCGGGGAAAATGTGGGACGCCCAGGGCAAACCCCGGGATACAAAAGCGATCATCCCCGATAGCAGTTATGCCGGTGTCTACCAGGCTACCATCGACTTCTGTAAAAAACACGGGGCATTTGATCCCAGGACCATGGGAACCGTCCCCAACGTTGGCCTGATGGCACAGAAGGCCGAAGAGTATGGCTCCCACGACAAGACTTTTGAGATAGGCGCTGCCGGGACGGTCAGGGTGGTGGATACCACCACCAACCAGACCCTGATGGAACATCCGGTGGAGCAGGGAGACATCTGGCGCATGTGCCAGACCAAAGATGCCCCCGTAAAGGACTGGGTGCATCTCGCCGTCACCCGCGCAAGGGCCTCCAAAACCCCCGCCGTTTTCTGGCTGGACGATGAACGGGCCCATGATCTAGAACTGATTAAAAAAGTGAACCGCTACCTGAAAAACGAAGATACCACAGGATTGGATATCAGGATTCTTTCACCTGTTGCGGCGACCCAATTTACCCTGGAACGAATGAAGGAGGGGAAAGATACTATTTCGGTATCAGGGAATGTCCTTAGGGATTACCTGACCGACCTCTTCCCCATCCTCGAAGTGGGCACCAGCGCTAAAATGCTCTCCATAGTACCCCTGATGAACGGGGGAGGCCTTTTTGAAACTGGTGCAGGAGGTTCGGCGCCAAAACATGTGGAACAATTCCTGGAAGAAGGCCACCTGCGCTGGGACTCCCTTGGCGAATTCCTCGCCCTGGCGGTTTCCCTGGCTTTTTACGGCGACAAAAACCAAAACCCCAGGGCCCATGTGCTGGCCTCCACCCTGGACGAGGCTACCGAAAAATTCCTGGACGCCGATAAGTCGCCCTCACGCAAAGTGGGTGAATTGGATACCCGTGGCAGCCATTTTTACCTGACACTGTACTGGGCACAAGCCCTTGCAGCCCAGGATCAGGACCCTGAACTACAACAACGATTTAAGAGAATTGCCTCAGCGCTGACCGAAAATACGGACCGTATCGTAGACGAACTGATCCGGGCCCAGGGCCGGGCCCAGGACATCGGGGGCTATTACATGCCCGACAGCAAGCTGGTAGCAGAGGCCATGCGGCCCAGTGCCACCTTCAACGCCCTGTTGGAGAAGTTCTGAGCAAGCAAGTGTTTTCTGAAACATGACCCCGCAGCCAGGCTGCGGGGTTTTCATTTTTTGGGACAGGCCGCCAAACAACCTACATTTCTTCCTATTTTTGAAAAAAATTGCCTGGATGAACCAAACCAAAGATGTTCTTTCTATCCTTATCCTATTACCCCTGGCACTCTTCGCCCAACAAAAATTTACCCTAAGTGGCACTATAACCGATGCCCTCACCAATGAAACCCTCATCGGGGTAACCATCGCCATCCCCGAATTGCGCACCGGGGCAACCACAAACGAATACGGTTTTTACTCCCTAACCCTGCCCGAAGGCGCGTATGAGTTGCAACTGAGTTACCTGGGGTACCGGGACCTCCAGCAAACCCTGGTCCTGGACCGTGACCGTTTGATCAATTTCCAGCTGGCGGAAGAGGCCGAGGAACTGGAAGAGGTGGTGGTGACGGAAGAGGCCGAGAAACTCAATATCCGAAAACCCCAGATGAGCGTCAATACCATCTCGGTCCAAACCATCAAAAAGATACCCGTCGTGCTTGGGGAGGCCGATGTGATTAAATCCCTGCTGCTCCTGCCCGGGGTGAGCAATGCGGGGGAAGGGGCTTCGGGCTTTAATGTCAGGGGGGGCGCGGCAGACCAGAACCTGATCTTACTCGATGAAGCCACCATTTTTAATTCTTCCCACCTCTTTGGGTTCTTCTCGGTGTTTAACCCTGATGCCATCAAAGACGTGAAGCTCTTCAAAGGGGGCATCCCCTCCCGTTACGGGGGCCGGGTATCCTCTGTCCTGGAGATTTTCCAGAAGGAGGGCAACAGCAAGGAGTTCAGCATGAATGGCGGTATCGGGGCCGTGGCCAGCCGATTGTTGGCCGAAGGGCCCATCGTAAAAGACCAGGCTGCTTTCCTGGTCGGGGGACGGGCTTCCTATGCTCACCTCTTCCTCCCCCTGTTTGACATTGACAACACCGCCTATTTCTATGACCTCAACACCAAGTTGAACTACCGAGTCAACCCCAATAACAACCTGTTCCTCTCCGGTTATTTTGGCCGGGATGTCTTCGGGATTGCGAACAGTTTCAAAAACACCTATGGCAACAGTGTGCTAAATTTTCGCTGGAACCACCTCTTTTCAAACAAACTCTTTTCCAACCTGTCCCTGATTTATTCCGATTATTATTATGGCCTGGAACTCGACTTCGTAGGGTTCCGGTGGAATTCGGGCATTCAGAACTTCAACATCAAATACGATTTAAAGCACTACCTGACAGATGACATCCAGGTAAATTATGGGCTCAACAATATCTATTACCGCTTTAACCCGGGGAAAATTGAACCCAACAGGGCCGATTCCGGCATCCTGGAAGAACAACTGATCCAAAAATATGCCAACGAATTTGCCGCCTACGTGGACGTGGAACAAAACATCACGGAACAACTGAGCGTGGAATACGGTCTCCGGTGGAGCTATTTCATCCGCCTTGGCCAGGACGAACTGAATGTGTACGCCAATGACAACCCTGTGCTGTTTGACCCCTTCCTGTTGATCTACCAGGAAGCCGACCCTATTGCTGTCAGTACCCCCGGGCGGGGCGGGCAGCTGGCCAGCTTCCATAATTTTGAGCCCCGGCTTTCCATGGCCTATACCTGGAACCCGGATAACTCAGTGAAGGCGAGTTACACCCGCATTGCGCAGTACCTCCACCTGATTTCCAATACCAGCTCCCCCACCCCCCTGGACGTCTGGACTCCCAGCGGGCCTTTTGTGAAACCTCAATTACTGGACCAGTATGCCCTGGGCTATTTCCGCAACCTCCAGGATGGCCGGTATACGCTGGAAACGGAAGTGTATTACAAGGATATCCAAAACCGTATCGATTATATAGACGGCGCCAACCTCATCGCAAACAATGCCATAGAGCAGGTAATCCTTAACGGGAAGGCAAGGGCCTATGGCCTGGAGGTACTTTTCAGGAAAAACGAGGGCGATTTCCAGGGATGGCTGGCCTATACCCTTTCGCGTTCGGAGCAGCGTACCCCCGGTAGGGCCCCGGTCGATGACAACGGACGATCCAACAGGGAAACCGGGATCAACCTTGGTCAATGGTACAATACGCCCTACGACAAAACGCACGACATTTCCTTCTTTGCCAACTATGACCTGAATCCAAGGTGGAGTTTGAACACCAATTTCATCTATCAGACCGGACAGCCCACCAATTATCCGATCGGGCAGTTTGAATTCCAGGGGATCACCATCCCCTATTTTGGACTTCGCAATAAAGAACGCCTGCCCGATTACCACCGACTCGACCTTTCTGCCACCCTCAAACCCCGCAGGAACAAAGACCGGGCCTGGCAGTCAGAATGGGTGTTCAGCGTATACAACGTCTATAACCGGCGCAACGCGGCCTCGATTAACTTTCGGCGCAACCAGGACACCGGGGTGAACGAGGCGGTGCGAACCTCCATCTTTGGTGTGGTACCCGCAGTGACATACAACTTCAAATTTTAAGCTATGAAACGGAGTTTCTATTGTTTTTTGTGGATCCTGACCCTCCTGGGTTGTGAAGACGTCATTGAGGTGGAGGTCCCGGAAGAGCCCCCAAGGCTTATCGTAGATGCTTTGATCCGCATCGATGTAAGCCAGTCCTTTCAGTTGGTACAGGTGAGGGTCGGCCTCACCGATTCCTTTTTTGGGCAGATCCCCCCTGCCACCGTGGAGCAGATCACCATCACCAACGTAGACATGCCCAGCACTTTTGAAAATCCCAATTCCATCGTGTTGCTGGAATCGGAGCCAGGGGTTTATGAACGGGGAAAGAATACGGACTTCTTCACCACCGGGGAACTGGTGCTGCAAATTGATTACGAAGGGCAGCGGTACCTGGCACGGACGCGATTTGTCCCCACAGTGCCCATAGACAGCCTGCGCCAGGGGGACGGTACCCTGTTTGAAGGTGATGAAACCGAGGTAGTCGTGCAATTCACGGATGCCGACAGCCGGGATGACTACTACCTCTTCGATTTTGATTTTGATGAATACCTGGTTACCGAAGACGAATTCTACCAGGGGCAACAGTTCACCTTTTCCTATTTCTATGACAACAACCTTGAGCCGGGCCGTGAGGTGGAAATAAAGATTCTGGGGGTCGACGAGCCATTTTACAATTATATGGACCAGTTGATAGAACAAAGCGGAGATTTCCAGGGGCCTTTCCAGACCCCCAGTGCCACGGTACGCGGAAATATTATCAACGTTACCGACATTGATAACATCGATGCTTTTGACAATGTGGATAAGCCCGATAATTTTGCGTTGGGCTATTTTGCAGTTAGCCAGGAATTCAGGAGGACCATTACGATAGAATAAAAGGGGATGCACCCCCCGGGGGGTGTCAACTCTCAAAATAGCGCTTCACCGCCATGGTGAGCAATGCGGCAGCATGCCCCATATTATACTCAAGCGGTTTATCCGGATTGCGGATTTCGATCACATCGTGCAATCCTTCTGCTACCAGGGTGGCTTTGGGCACATCCAACATGCCGCAGACGGCGATTACGGGGATCTGGTGCTTTTGCCCCAAATTCAAAACCCCGTTGATGAGTTTCCCGCTAAGTGTCTGCCGGTCTATTTTCCCTTCCCCTGTGATGATGTAATCTACTTGTTCCACTTTGAGTACCTCTGCGATGCCGGCTATTTGCAAAATGAATTCGATCCCGCTGATAAAATCCGCATCGAAAAAAGCCTTCAGTCCGTAAGACGTACCCCCGGCCGCCCCGGTACCGGGTACGGTGGCCAGCGTTTTGCCCAACTGTGACCTGACCGTCGCGTCCAGGTGGCGGAGCCCCTGGTCCAACCTTTCAATGGCCTCCCCTCCTGCCCCTTTCTGGGCCGCATAGACATAGGCAGCGCCATTGGGACCAAAGAGGGGGTTGTTGACATCGTTTACCGCCGTGAAGGATACGTTCCTGATGGTGTCGGGTACGCCACTATCATCCAGGACAGCGATTTGCCCCAGCTGCGCCCCTATGGGTTCCAGTTCCCTGCCATTGGCGTCTTCAAAGCGGTACCCCAGGGCGGCGGCGATCCCCGTACCCCCATCATTGGTAGCACTGCCGCCCAGCCCGATAAATATCTTGCGGGCCCCGCGGGAAATGGCGTGGCGTAGCTGCATGCCGCTGCCATAGGTGGAAGTCTCCAAAGCGTTGCGCTCTGATTCTGACAGTAGTACCAGGCCCGAGGCCTCGGCAAGTTCCACATAGGCCTCCTTGTTTTCCGCGTCAAACAAATAACAGGCCTCCAACTCCCTCCCCAGCGGATCCAGGGCCTTATGGCAGACGCGCTCAAGGGGCCGGTAGTTGGCCACAGCATCCAGGAAGCCATCGCCCCCATCCGAAGCCAGTACCGGAAAAAAGCCGGCCCCCGGGGCAGCGGCGGAAATCCCTTCCTTCAGGCAATTAATAACTTCTTCCGCGCTCAGGGAACCTTTGAATTTGTCGGGGATCAATAGGAATTTCATTTGTGCCGTTGCATCCATGGGCCTGTCGGCTCCTTTTTTACGAATATAGGTTTAAATTGGTACATTTGAAGTCGCTAACATTACATCGCCCATGCGCACAGACAAATCCCTGCTCATCAAAGGCATCAAATTCCTGGGCTATACGGTTCTATTGATGTTTGCTGCCCCCTTTGCCATTTACCAGGCCTTTAAAAACCAGGGGCATCCGTTGTACTGGCCCGTGTTGATTATTGGCTTGGTCCTGGCCGTGGCGGCAATTGCCATGGGTTTTTACAGTATCAAAACCGTCATGGACTCCCTTTTCGGAAAACGCAAATAAGCGGCGTGCCCCCCTGTTGCCTCCCGGGGCCCTGTGGGTACCGGCCAGGCAAATCCAAAATCCTTTCCGCTTTAATTGCCCGCATGCCGGCAACGCCTTATCTTTGGGCTCTTATAATTTGGATTGTTATAGCATGATCAACATTACCCTACCCGACGGCAGTATCAAACAATACGCCCGGGGCACAACCCCCATGGCCGTAGCCAGGGACATAAGCGAAGGCCTTGCCAGGAACGTTATTTCGGCGACTTTTAATGGGAAGACCGTGGAAACCGTTACCCCCCTTGCCGAAGATGGCAAGCTGGTGTTGTATACCTGGCAGAACCCTGAGGGCAAGAAAGCGTTCTGGCATTCCAGCTCTCATGTGGTAGCACAGGCCCTGGAGGAATTGTACCCCGGTATCAAACTCACTATCGGGCCCGCCATCGAGAATGGTTTTTACTACGATGTGGATTTTGGGGAACACCACATTTCCGACAAGGATTTTCCGGCCATCGAGAAAAAGGCCCTGGAGATCGCCCGCGGGAAGCACGAGTTTAAAATGCGGGAAGTCAGCAAGGCCAGGGCCCTGGAATTCTACCAGGAGGCGGGGAATGAATACAAGCTGGAACTCATTGAAAACCTGGAAGACGGGGAGATTACCTTTTGCGACCACGATACTTTTACCGACCTGTGCCGTGGGGGGCATATCCCCAACACCGGCTTTATCAAGGCCATCAAGATCTTAAGTGTCGCCGGGGCTTACTGGAGGGGCGATGAAAACAAGCCTCAGCTCACCAGGGTGTATGGCATCTCATTTCCCAAACAAAAGGACCTCACCGCCCATCTGGAACTCCTGGAGGAGGCCAAGAAGCGGGACCACCGCAAATTGGGCAAAGAACTGGAACTCTTTACCTTCTCACAGAAAGTGGGTCAGGGGCTACCGCTTTGGCTGCCCAAAGGGGCCGCCCTTAGGGAACGACTCGAACAATTTCTCAAAAAGGCACAGAAGAAAGCCGGGTACGAGATGGTGGTATCCCCCCATATTGGCCAAAAGGAACTTTATGTTACCTCGGGCCATTACGCCAAGTACGGGGCAGACAGTTTCCAGCCCATCCATACGCCCAAGGAGGATGAAGAATTTCTCCTGAAACCCATGAATTGCCCGCACCATTGTGAGATTTACAACGCCCGGCCTTTCAGTTACCGGGAATTGCCCAAGCGCTATGCAGAATTTGGCACGGTTTACCGCTATGAGCAAAGTGGGGAATTACACGGGCTCACTCGTGTCCGCGGATTCACACAGGACGATGCCCACATTTTTTGCACCCCCGGGCAATTGGACCAGGAGTTTATGGATGTCATAGACTTGTCGCTTTACGTATTGGGGTCGCTGGGGTTCGAAGACTTTTCTACCCAGGTCTCGGTACGGGATCCGGAGCAGCCGGAAAAATATATCGGATCCCCCGATATTTGGGAAAAGGCCGAACAGGCCATTATCAATGCGGCCGAGGCCAAGAAACTCAATTATACCGTGGTCGAGGGCGAAGCGGCCTTTTACGGCCCCAAGCTGGATTTCATGGTCAAAGACGCCCTTGGGCGCCAGTGGCAATTGGGGACCATACAGGTAGATTACAACCTGCCCGAACGTTTTGAGCTCACCTATAAGGGCAATGACAATGAGTTGCACCGGCCCGTCATGATCCACAGGGCACCCTTTGGAAGCATGGAGCGTTTTGTAGCCCTGCTGTTGGAACATACGGGCGGGAATTTTCCTTTATGGCTCATCCCGGACCAGGCCATCCTGCTGCCCGTCAGTGAGAAGCATGAAAAATATGCCGAAAAAGTTTTAAATTCACTGGAAAATCACGAAATTCGCGCCCTCATTGACCAAAGGAACGAAACGGTTGGCAAGAAAATCCGGGAGGCGGAAATGCAGAAGATTCCTTTCATGCTGATAGTCGGCGAAGAAGAGGAACAGCAAGGAACGATCTCGGTCCGCAGGCACGGGGGTGAAGATTTGGGCAAGCTTTCGGTGCAGCAGTTTGTCGACTTGGTCGAAAAAGAAATAAGTAGTACCTTAAAGTCGTTTAAAGAGGAAAAAGTTTAATTAAAAAGAAGTAGCCATAGCAATAAGGAGAAGATTTAGGCCCCAACCCAGGAGGGAAAACAAAAACCCTCACAATATCAATGCAAAAATTACGGCACCCAAAGTCCGATTGGTGGGTGATAATGTCGAGATGGATATTTACGCCATACGGGATGCACTGGCCAAGGCGGAAGAATTAGGGCTGGACCTGGTGGAAATTTCCCCCAACGCGGACCCACCCGTATGTAAGATCATTGATTACAAAAAATTTCTGTACGAACAGAAAAAAAGGGAAAAGGCCATGAAGGCCAAAGCCTCCAAAGTGGTGGTAAAGGAAATCCGTTTCGGCCCGCAAACGGATGACCATGACTACGAATTTAAAAAGAAGCACGCGGAGAAGTTTTTAAAGGATGGCGCCAAGTTAAAGGCGTATGTGTTTTTTAAGGGCCGCTCTATCGTCTATAAAGAACAGGGTGAAATATTGTTGCTAAAACTGGCCCAGGAACTGGAAGATTACGGCAAGGTCGAACAAATGCCGAAATTGGAAGGGAAGCGAATGACCATGTTTATAGCCCCCAAAACAAAAAAGTGAGCCAATCGTGAACCCCGGTTCCGGCAGCTCCCTTGAAGCGAGATAAATCTTAAACAGGAAGAAATGCCTAAAATGAAAACTAAATCCAGTGCCAAAAAGCGGTTCAAGCTTACCGGCTCCGGAAAAATCAAAAGAAAGCACGCTTTTAAGAGCCATATTCTTACGAAGAAGTCTAAAAAGCGTAAGCTGAAGTTAACCCATTCCACCCTGGTGGATCAGGCTGACAAGAGCAGTATCCTGGAACAACTGCGTTTAAAATAAGTTCCAACCGGTACGTAATATTAACCATGGAGACAGGCTTGAAAGCATCCTGAAGAAAACGGATCGCCTGCTACAAAAACTACAGAAAAAATGCCAAGATCAGTAAATTCAGTTGCTTCCAGAGCCCGAAGGAAAAAGGTGATGAAGCAGGCCAAAGGATACTTTGGACGACGTAAAAACGTATGGACCGTCGCGAAAAACGCGGTGGAAAAAGCCATGCTGTATGCCTACAGGGACCGTAGGAACAAGAAACGAAATTTTCGTGCCCTTTGGATCACCCGTATTAATGCGGGGGCCCGTTTGCACGGTATGTCCTATTCCCAGTTTATGGGGAAATTAAAAGCCAATAACATCGCCCTGAACCGGAAGGTCCTGGCCGATTTGGCCATGAACCACCCCGATGCCTTCAAGGCCGTTGTGGAAAAGGTAAAATAAACGACACTATCTCGCTGAAAAAACCTGGCTGTCCGCCGGGTTTTTTTTTTGCCCTGCTCCGAAGGGTCCTCAGGCTTCGGGTTGAATTTCCGCTACCGCGGCCTTAAACTCCTCCCAGTCTACGGCCTCATCCCTGGATGTATCGTAGCCTTCGATGAGTTTGGAAGCCACAATCCCCCTGATAAACCCGCTGATCTCGGCCTGCTTGAGCATGTCGACGATTTCCCCCTTGTTCAATTTCTGATTGCCGTCCTTGTCGAAAAACGCGAAGGCTGCCTCGGGCGATTCAAAATGGTTGGTGATTAGGATCTGTAGTTTGTTCAGAATGATTTCTTTGGTAGCCATAGGATTCGTTTATAGGGGTAAAAGATACGGCCAATCTGCCAGACCATAGGCAAAGGGTGCACTTCATTGGCTGCCATAGGCCGTAAGCACCAATTTGCGCCCCTGCGCATTATCCCGGTGTTCACACAGGTAAATCCCCTGCCAGGTACCCAGGTTGGGACGCCCGTTGGTTATAGGGATCTGCACGCTTGAACCCAGGAGCGAGGCCTTAATGTGGGCCGGCATGTCGTCCGGACCTTCATAGGTATGCACGTAATAGGACGCACCTTCCGGGACAAGCACATTTAAATGGTTTTCAAAATCGGCGCGAACGGTTGGGTCTGCATTTTCATTGATGGTCAGGCTGGCCGAAGTATGTTTGATGAACACCTGCAGTATACCGGTCTGTAGTTGGTTGACCTCGGGAAATGCATGCAAGACCTCCCCTGTGATCAGGTGCATTCCCCTCTTTTGCGGACGCAGTCGTATTTCCTTTTGAAAGATTTCCATACCGGGCCTGTTGAAGGTTAAATGTAAAACTTATGCCAACCACCCCATAATTTACGAAGGAAAAAAATACCTTTGTGGCTTCTCAAGCGCAGGCACATGAATTTATCGGGCATTAAACTCGTCGTTTCCGACATGGACGGGACGCTATTGAATTCGAATCACGAGGTAAGCCCCTTGTTTTTTGAGTTATTCCAGGAACTTAAACGCCGGAACATCCTCTTCGCTGCCGCCAGCGGCCGGCAATACAACAGCATTGCAGACAAACTCAGCCCGATTGCCGACGACATCATCATCATCGCGGAGAACGGCGGTTTTGCCATGCAGAACGGAAGGGAGATCGTGTCGACCCCCCTGGAGTACCCCCTCCGGCGTCAAATTCTGGAGGTCCTGGAAGGGGTAGACGGCGTGTACCCTGTGCTCTGCGGCAAAAACAAGGCTTATATCCATACCGGCGCTACCGGATTTATCAGCAAATTAAAGGAATATTACACGGATTTCGCCCTGCTGGAAGACCTGAAGTCACACCAGGGGGAGATCATGAAAATTGCGGTCTACCATTATGAGAGCTCGGAGAAATATATTTACCCCGCGGTAAAACATTTTGAAGGAGACCTTAAGGTGAAGGTATCCGGGGAGAACTGGGTCGACTTGTCACACAGGAATGCCCATAAGGGGTTTGCGCTTCAGAAGGTGCAGGAGCAATATGCCATAGGTCCTTCAGAGACCCTGGTTTTCGGGGATTACAACAACGACCTGGAAATGCTTGCCCTGGCTGAGTATAGCGTTGCCATGGAAAACGCCCACCCCAATGTCCTGGACGCGGCCAGGTACCGTACCCTGAGCAATGATGCCCTGGGGGTAGAACGGGTCCTTCAGCAGCTTCTTAAAAGCATCGATTAGGTTTTTTGTTTTTTCTTCTGGGCGGCAGGAAACAGCACATTGTTAAGGATGAGCCGGTAGCCCGGCGAATTGGGGTGTAATTCCAGTTCGGTTTTGGGGTCCCCTACCCTGTGCTGGTAATCTTCCGGGTCGTGTCCGCCGTAAAAGGTAAAAAAGCCTTTTCCTTTGATGCCATGGATATACCGGGCTTCCCCGTTGAGTTTGTTTTCCCCCAGCACCATCACGGTGGGTTTTACTTCTTTACGCGTAAAGGCCGTGGTCTGTCCCATAAAGCCTTTTACCAGGGCGGTGTGGTTCTGGCATAGCATGGTAGGTACCGGGTCCCATTTGGCCGAAAAATCCATCAGCGTAAAATAATCTGACTCCTTAGGGACATTGTTCCGGTTGGGGGTGGTGTCTATAGAGGAAAACTCATAGCGCAGCGGGTTCCTTTCCAGCGTAAAATTGGTAAAGGCAAACGTTTTGGAAAACTCCAGGCGGTTCTGGTAGTTGGGGTCCGAGGGATCCCCGTCGAACATGGGTTCGCAGATGTCCACGCCCTCGGCGGCCAGGGCGATATCAAAACTATCCGTGGCCGAACACATGGCAAACATAAACCCCCCGCCTATCACATAATTCCTGATTTTAAGGGCCACATCCCGTTTTTCTTCAGACACCTTGGCATAACCCAACTCCGTGGCCAGGGCTTCGGCTTCCTGTTTGCCTTCTATATACCAGGGGGCGGCGCGGTAGGCGCCATAAAACTTGCCGTATTGGCCGGTAAAATCTTCATGGTGCAGGTGCAGCCAGTCATACAATACCAGTTTGTCTCCGAGTACTTCCCGGTCATAGACCGTGATATAGGGAATTTCGGCATAGGTGAGTACCATGGTGACCGCATCGTCCCAGGGCTGGTTGTCTTTAGGGCTGTATACCGCAATTTTGGGGGCCTTTTCCAGGATTACGGCCTCCTGGTTCCGGGAAGGGCTCCCAATCTCATCGAGGATCGACTGGGCCTGCCCGTCGGACAGGATCTCATAGGACACCCCCCGGATCTGGCATTCCTTTCGGATGCTTTCCCCATCGGGCAACAGGAAGGACCCTCCCCGGTAGTTGAGCAACCATTGTACTTTCTGCTGCTTGGTCAATACCCAATAGGTAATGCCATACGCCTTGAGATGGTTTTTCTGGCTTTCGGCATCCATGGGGATCAGGATATTGGAGGCCAAAAGCGACTGTGACAAGAAAGCGCCCAGCAGGAGGAGAAGGGCCTTCCCCCGGTTCAAACGGGGCATCAATCTAAACATGCCTATGGGGTGGGTTGTGGGAAAAAGGGAAATTACAGCATTAAAAAGGCACGTCATTGTCATCCGGGTCTGGATCGGGATGATCGTTCATGGCACTGCCGAAGGCCTGGTTGGCGTCCGGGAGGTTACGGGTCAGGAACGGGTTATCCCCATCGTTGTTCATCTTTGATTGAAACTCAAATGGAGAATCAAAGTCATCCAAGTTATCAAATTTACCCAGCTGGGCAATGAACTTTAACCTAATATTATCGAGGCCGCCGTTCCGGTGTTTGGCCACGATGAACTCTGCCTGACCCTGGGTAGGGGTCCGCTCCTCATCATCCCATTCATCTATTTTGTAGTACTCTGGCCGATAGATAAATGAAACGATGTCGGCATCCTGTTCGATGGCGCCAGACTCCCTTAAGTCCGACAAAATGGGGCGTTTGCTTCCCCCACGGGTCTCGACTGCCCGCGACAGCTGGGAAAGGGCTATGACCGGGATATTCAGTTCCTTGGCCAGGGCTTTGAGGTTCCTGGAGATGGTGGAGATCTCCTGTTCGCGGTTTCCGCCTTTCTGGCTACCCCCGGCGGTCATCAGCTGCAGGTAGTCCAGTACGATCAGCTGGATCTTATGCTGGGATGCCAGTCGCCTGGCCTTGGCCCGCAGGTCAAAGATAGAAAGAGAGGGGGTGTCGTCTATAAAGAGCGGGGCCTTTTCCAGTGCCTTGACTTTTACATTAAGCTGTTCCCACTCGTGTTTTTCAAGGCGGCCGGTCCGCAATTTTTCGGAAGAAAGCCCGGTTTCAGAGGAAATGAGCCGGGTAATTAATTGTACCGATGACATTTCCAGGGAGAAGAAAGCCACGGGGATATTGGAATTCACCGCGATGTTGCGCGCCATGGAGAGCGTCAAGGCCGTTTTACCCATCCCGGGGCGGGCAGCAATGATGACCAGGTCACTGGGCTGCCAGCCCGAGGTAAGCTTGTCCAGCTTGTCAAAACCGGAGGGGATCCCACTGAGCCCGTCCTTGTTGGAGATCTCCTCTATCTTTTTCTTGGCCTGAATCACCAGGTTCTGGGCGGTTTCCGCGGAGCGTTTCAGGTTCCCCTGCGTAACATCGTATAATTTCGCCTCCGCGTTATCCAACAGGTCGAAAACATCAGTCCCCTCATCATAGGCCTCTTCAATGATTTCGCTGGAGATCTTGATCAGGCTTCGTTGGATGTATTTCTGCAGGATGATACGCGCGTGAAACTCGATATGGGCCGAAGAGGCTACTTTTTGGGTGAGTTTTATCAGGTAAAAATCACCTCCTGCCACTTCCAGCCGGCCATCCCGCTTCAATTGGGCGGAAACGGTTAATAAATCCACCGGTTCCGAGGATTCGAACAGTTTGAAGATGGCTTCGTAAATGTACTGGTGTGATTCCTTGTAAAAAACATCCGGATGTAGGATATCTATTACTTCGTCCACCCCTTTTTTGTCAATGAGCATGGCGCCAAGGACAACTTCCTCTAAATCAACTGCTTGAGGAGGTATTTTTCCTTTCTCCAGGCTAATTACTGTGGGCTTGCCGATACTTCGGCCAAGGACGGGGGTGGGCTTCTCCATGAGTGTAAAAATATAGAATTAACCTTTAGTTAACTTTAATTCAATAGCAGACGATATCCACCATTGATTAACAATATAACTGTTAATAAGTTACAAAAAGGTGTTGATAAACTAAAATAAACAGGGATTGAAACCGTATTAATTTTTGAAGCGTATGGTTTTCACTGTTTAATCGTTGAAAACCCCCATCTGGGCATATTTATCCATACGGGAATCCACAAGTGCTTTTGGTGATAACTTTTTGAGTTCCTCGAAGGTCTTGGCGATTTTGTTTTTGACGATCTCGAAGGCCTTTTCCCGGTTGGCATGTGCCCCCCCGGAAGGTTCCCGTACGATCTCGTCTATCAGCTTTAGTTTCTTCATGTCGGTGGCGGTGAGTTTCAGGGCATCAGCCGCCTGTTCCTTGTATTCCCAGCTCCTCCACAGGATGGAAGAGCAAGATTCGGGGGAAATAACGGAGTACCAGGTATTTTCCAGCATCAGCACGCGGTCGCCCACGCCTATGCCCAAAGCGCCCCCGGAGGCTCCTTCGCCGATGATCAACACAATGATAGGCACTTTTAAGCGGGTCATCTCCAGGATGTTGCGTGCAATGGCTTCGCCCTGCCCGCGTTCCTCCGCCTCAATGCCGGGGTAGGCACCGGGGGTATCGATCAGGCTGACCACCGGGATCCCGAATTTCTCGGCCGACTTCATCAGTCGGAGCGCTTTGCGGTACCCCTCGGGGTTCGCCATCCCAAAGTTGCGGTATTGCCGGGTTTTGGTATTGTATCCTTTCTGCTGCCCGATAAACATATAGCTCTGGTCGCCTATTTTCCCCAGCCCGCCAATCATGGCCTTGTCATCCCTGACATTCCTGTCGCCGTGCAGTTCCAGGAAGGTGTCCCCGCAAATGGCACGGATATAATCCAGGGTATAGGGCCTGTTGGGGTGGCGGGAAAGCTGGACCCGTTGCCAGGCAGTCAGGTTCTTGTAAATTTCCTTCCGGGTATCCTCCAGCTTCTTTTCGATCTGCTTGCAGGTCTCGGTTACATCCACATCACTCTCCTCTCCGATGATCTGACATTTCTCCAATTGTTCTTCCAATTCTTTGATGGGAAGTTCAAAATCCAGGTACTCCATGAGTGCTTTTAGTTTAGTTTGTAACAGCAGGCAAATATAAAATTTTATAGCCGCTTTCGGGGACAAATTTAACCAAAAGCGCATTCCCCCCGGATTACCCGGCTTATCGCTTGGCGTTTTTCAGGAGGTACAGGCCCAGCAGCCCGAAAAGGATATTGGGGATCAGTATCGCCATCAGGGGCGAGAAACCCGACTGCTCTGCCAGGGTCCCGAAGACCTTGTCGAAAAAGATATAGATAAAAGCCACCCCCATCCCGAAGGCGAGGTTCACCCCCATCCCGCCACGCCGTTTTACAGAGGAAACGGCCACCCCGATAATGGTAAGGATAAACGCGGTGACGGGCAGTGCCCAACGCCGGTACTTGACCAGGATATAGGTATTGATGTTAGACGCCCCCTTGCTTTTTTGGTCCGCGATGAACCGGTTCAGTTCAAAGAGGTTTTTGGTCTCGGCAATATAGGATACCGGGGTCAGGTCGTCTATTTTAAAGGTAAAGAGTGTATCGAGCCGTCTTTTGGTCTCTACGATCTCAGTATCTTTCCTCATTTTCCTTTTCTTATAGGAGGTCAGTCGGTAAACGCTGTCTTTGGGAACCCACCGGATGTTGGCCGCGGAGATCTTGTATTCCAGCTGGTTGTCCTTGTTGAAATGCTCAAAGGTAAAATTGTACCCTATCTGCCGGGCCGGGTCAAAGCTGCTGACATAGATGAAATCACTTTCGTTCAACTGGTTGAAGATATTACTGGTCACCCGGTCCTGCTTCCCTTTTTTGAGGTATTCGTATTTAAATTCGTTATATCCCTGGCTGGCATTGGGGACAATGAACATCCCCATAAAAAACATGAGCACGGCGATGATGCTGGCCCCGATCCAGTAGGGCCTCAGGAACCGCCCGAAGGAGACCCCCGAACTCAGGATGGCGATGATCTCCGTATTGTTGGCCAGTTTGGAGGTAAAGAATATGATGGATAGGAAGAGGAATATGGGGAACAGGAGGCTGCCGATATAGATGGTGAAATTCAGGTAGTACACCAGGATTTCGTCCAGGGGTGCCTCGTTGTCTATCATCTTCCCGATTTGCTCTGCCAGGTTCAGCATGATCCCGATGGGGATGAACAGGATCAGCATCATGGCGAAGGTGAAGAGGTACCTTTTTAAGATATATCGGTCGATTATAGTCACCTTAGAGCCTTTTATCCATTTGTGAGACCATGGTATCCTTCCACGGCTTAAAATCCCCCGCTAAAATATGCTTTCTGGCTTCCCTGACCAACCAGAGGTAAAACCCCAGGTTGTGGATGGTGGCAATTTGTTTTCCCAGGTATTCATTGGCCGCAAAAAGGTGGCGCAGGTACGCCCTGCTATACTCCCGGTCTACAAAGGTCGTGCCCTCGGGGTCTATGGGGGTAAAATCGTCCGCCCATTTTTTGTTTTTGATATTGATGGTCCCCTGGGCGGTAAAGAGCATGCCGTTCCGGGCATTCCGGGTAGGCATCACGCAATCGAACATGTCCACGCCCAGGGCGATATTCTCCAGGATGTTTACCGGGGTCCCCACCCCCATCAGGTAGCGGGGCTTGTCCTGTGGGAGGATATCGCATACCAGTTCTGCCATGGCATACATTTCCTCTGCCGGCTCCCCTACAGACAGGCCGCCGATGGCATTCCCCTCAGCCCCGGCCCCGGCAATGTACTCGGCCGATTGTTTCCTGAGGTCCTTAAAAGTAGACCCCTGGACAATGGGAAAGAATGATTGGCTGTAACCGTACCTGGGGGGTACTTTTTCCAAATGGGCGATACAGCGTTCCAGCCAGCGGTGGGTAAGGTGCATGGAGCGTTTCGCGTACTGATAGTCACACGGATAGGGCGTACATTCATCAAAAGCCATGATGATATCGGCCCCTATGCTTCGTTGTATCTCCATGACATTTTCGGGGGTAAAGACATGGAGGGAACCATCTATGTGCGATTTGAACTTCACCCCTTCCTCCTTGATTTTCCGGTTGCCAGAAAGGGAATATACCTGGTATCCGCCACTGTCGGTAAGCAGGTTGCGGTCCCACCCCATAAACTTGTGGAGCCCCCCGGCTTGTTCGATGATGGGGATCCTGGGGCGCAGGTATAAATGGTAGGTGTTGCCCAGGATGATATCGGGGTTGATCTCTTCCCGCAACTCCCGCTGGTGCACCCCTTTTACAGAGGCGGCGGTACCCACCGGCATAAAGATGGGGGTTTCAATGCTGCCGTGATCCGTAACCAGGGTTCCGGCGCGGGCTTTGCTCCCGGGGTCGGTATGTTGGAGTGTAAACTTCAAATCCTCAATTGCAGTGGCAAAGATAACCAACGCAGGGCCATTAATTGCCTAAGGAAAAAATAAAGTTTGACGGGGCCCACCGTTGATAAAAAATAAGGTCTGTCCTTGTAGAACCAAAAGATAGCCATTACATTTGGCGTCTAACCTTTAACCCCCTGCAAATGCCGCAATCACAAGAATTACAAGATCTGGTTGTACAGGTTCGCCGTGACATCGTACGCATGGTACACCAGGTAAATTCCGGACATCCGGGTGGCTCGCTGGGCTGCACTGAATTTTTTGTAGCCCTCTTTAATGAGGTCATGGAACTGAAGGATGAATTTGATATGGATGGGAAGAACGAGGATATCTTCTTCCTTTCCAACGGGCATATCTCCCCGGTCTACTATAGCATCCTGGCCCGCAGGGGCTATTTCCCGGTACGCGAGCTCAATACCTTCCGCAAGATCAATTCCCGTTTGCAGGGGCACCCGGCCACCCACGAAGGCCTCCCGGGTATCCGCATTGCTTCCGGTTCCCTGGGGCAGGGCATGTCTGTAGCCATCGGGGCCGCACTGGCCAAGAAACTGAACAAAGACCCGCACCTGGTCTTCAGCCTCCATGGCGATGGGGAATTGCAGGAAGGACAAAACTGGGAAGCCATCATGTTTGCCGCCGCCAAGAAAGTGGACAACCTGATTGCCACGGTAGACCGCAACGGGCAGCAGATTGACGGGGCGACGGAGGAAGTCCTGCCCATGGGAGATGTGGCGGCCAAGTTCCTGGCATTTGGCTGGGATGTGCTGCACCTGGAAGACGGCAATGACCTTAGCCAGGTGATCGCGGCGCTACAGGAAGCCAAAACCCGTACCGGAAAAGGCAAACCCGTATGCATCATGATGCATACCGAAATGGGGAACGGGGTAGACTTTATGATGCACACACACGCCTGGCACGGAAAAGCCCCCAATGACGAACAGTTGGAAAAGGCCCTGCAACAGAACCCGGAAACCCTGGGCGATTATTAATCCCACCATTACAACCTCCACATGAAAAAATACACCGATCAAGGAAGTAAAGATACCCGCAGCGGCTTTGGCGCCGGCATGACCGAATTAGGACGAACCAACCCCAGGGTGGTGGCACTTTGTGCCGACCTGGTCGCCTCGCTTAAAATACAGCCCTTCATAGATGAACACCCGGAACGCTTTTTCCAGGTGGGCATCGCAGAGGCGAATATGATGGGGATCGCCGCCGGGCTTACCATAGGGGGTTTCATCCCTTACACCAGTACCTTCGCCAATTTTTCAACGGGCAGGGTGTACGACCAGATCCGGCAGTCGATCGCCTATTCGGATAAAAACGTAAAAATATGTGCCTCCCATGCCGGGATTACCCTGGGCGAAGACGGGGCTACACACCAAATCCTGGAAGACCTTGGGCTCATGAAAATGCTTCCCGGGATGACGGTGATCAACCCCTGTGATTTTAACCAGACCAAAGCGGCCACCCTGGCCATCGCGGAGCACTACGGTCCGGTTTACCTGCGTTTTGGGAGGCCTGTGGTCCCAAACTTTACCCCGGCCGACCAGAAGTTCGAGATCGGCAAGGCCCTGCACCTGCAGGAAGGGAGCGATGTGACCATAGTGGCGACAGGGCACCTGGTTTGGCAGGCCTTGCTGGCCGCAGAAAACCTGGAAAACCAGGGGGTCTCGGTAGAAGTCATCAACATCCACACCATAAAACCGCTGGATGAGGAAGCCCTGATCCGCTCGGTCAGGAAAACCGGATGCGTAGTAAGCGCCGAAGAGCACAACTTCCTGGGCGGCCTGGGTGAATCCATCGCGCGTACCCTGGCTACCCACCACCCTGCCCCTCAGGAATTTGTGGCCACCAAAGACACATTTGGAGAAAGCGGTACGCCCGAACAGCTCATGGAGAAATACGGATTGAACAATAAAGCCATAGAGGAGGCCGTTCTTAAAGTGCTGAAACGAAAGGTATAGCTGCAGTTGCCCCGGTAGCTGTGTTGCCTTTCATAAAAGAACACATCATGAAAAGAACACTGCTTACCATGGCTATGGCCCTCATGGGTACAGGCCTTTTTGCCCAAACCGGACCCGCCTTCGGGATCAAAGCCGGTGTAAACTACAACGCCAACGGCGATTATTTTGAATCTGCGGAAGCTGCCGCCCAGGATCCCGGCCGTAACGTGGGGTACCACCTCGGTATCTTCGGGAAATTGGGCAACCGGGTCTACCTGAGGCCCGAACTCGTGTACACCGCCACCCAATCCGATTACGATGACGGGGATTTTAAAATGAAGAAGCTGGATATCCCTGTACTGCTCGGCACCAAAATCATTGGACCCCTGCACGTTTTCGCCGGACCGGCCTTCCAGGTAATCCTGGATACAGAGTTTGACGGCATCAGCATCGACAACGTGGAGAACGATTTTACCGTGGGCCTCAATATTGGCGCCGGGGTCAACCTCGGCCGCTTCGGGGTCGACCTGAGGTATGAGCGCGGGTTTAGCGAGAATGAAGCCACCTTCATCAACACCAATATCACCAACCTGGAGGCGGACCGGGTCGATACCCGTCCCGACCAGCTGATCCTCAGCTTCTCGCTCGCATTTTAGGCATGGGCGAAGATTATAAAAAAGCCCTGCTCCTGACAATGGTCGGGGGCAGGGCTTTTTTAGGCGGTATCCGCAAAAGGATTAAGGGGTATCCGCGTCCAGGTAATCCGGGGTGCCATCCCCATCGGTATCCGGGAAGGGGAGGATCAGGTTGCCATCATCATCCAGTTCAATTTCTTCCCGTGTAGGGGTTCCGTCCCCGTCGTCATCGCTATCCAGGTAGTTCACAAAACGGAGGAAGCCCCTGGACCTCTCCCGTTCCTCATCCGTATTGTCATTATACAGGTAACCATCCCCATCCAGGTCCTCCATGATGGAAGGAATGCCATCCCCATCGTGATCGGTGGTTTTCAGGGTAAACAGGTCTACCGTAAAGATCAGGGGGCTATAGGACGGGATCACCCCCTGGCTGGCGTTAAAAAAACCCAGGCCGGAAGGCATCACGACCATCCCTATCCCGTAATCTTCCACGGTAAAGGTGCCATCGGGGTTTTGCACGATATTGCCTCCCGATTTAAAAAATGGCATTCCTTCGGTAAAGCCACGCGCTCCCTGCAAAGGGCCCTGTATCGAAGCCAGGTCAAACCAGGTGGGGACATTGAAGGACCCGTCAAATTCCGTTCCGTCCAAGAGGGTGCCCTTATAGCGCACATAGGTGGAGTCTGCAACACTGGGGCTGGCCCCCACGCCTTCGCGCACAACCAGGTAGTAGAGTTTATGGCCATAGGTTTCCTCCTGGCTGAGTTGGAATTCATCGGAGGACACCGAAATGGAAACCGACTGCATATCGGCGAGTAAGCTGCGTTTATCGGCATTGGACCCCGCGATGGTATCGATGCGTATCTTGAAATCAAAATCGGCCGGGGGGCTTTCAAACTCTTCGTAATTGTAAAAATGGGTCTCCAGGTATTCCCGGATCAGGGCTTCATCTTCTACGGCCACTTCGGTAAGGGAACGGGGTGGTACCCGCGTAATATCGGATTGATCGTCTTTTTTACAGGCGGCTAAGGAGAGTAAGGCGGCTATAAAAAATAGGATCTTCGGCATCTGCATGGAATATGATTTAAGGGGGCAAGATACAATTTTCCCCTATTTTTGCAGAAGTACTTAACAAAGTTTTTAATAGACCATGCGCATTGACAAATACCTATGGAGTACCCGGTATTTTAAAACCCGGAACCTGGCTTCCACCGCATGCAAAAAGGGGCATGTACGGGTAAACGGGCAGGTGGTGAAACCTTCAAGGGAGGTATATCCCCAGGATGAAATTGTATTGAGGAAAGAGCAGATCAACCATGAACTCCGGGTATTGGACCTCCCGGAAAGCCGGGTGGGCGCCAAACTGGTGAATTTGTACCGGGAAGACACCACTCCTGCCGAGGCTTTTGAACATAACGAGCTCCTCAGGCAGGCCAAGGAATACTACCGGAAAAAGGGGACCGGCCGCCCCACCAAGAAAGACCGGAGGGACATTGAAGAATACCTGGACGATGACGAATAAAGACTATTGGGAAGACCGTTATACCCGGGGGGCCCTTGGATGGGATATTGGTTATGCTTCCACTCCCCTGCGCGCCTATATCGACCAGCTGGAAGACACCTCCCTTAAAATCCTGCTGCCCGGGGCCGGCTTTGGCCATGAAGTGATCTACCTTTACCAACAGGGTTTCCATAACGTCTTCGCGCTGGATATCGCCAACGCCCCCCTGCAGCGGATCCGTGAAAAGCAACCTGATTTTCCGGCAGCCCAGTTGCTGGAAGGGGATTTTTTCTCCATGGAAGAGGCGGGGTTCGACCTGATCCTGGAGCAGACCTTTTTTTGTGCCCTGCCGCCCGGGCAGCGACCGGCCTATGCCCGGCGAATGCATGATTTACTGGTAGAGGGCGGAAGGCTTGCAGGGCTTTTCTTTGATTTTCCACTTACCCCCCAGGGGCCCCCTTTTGGCGGAAGCAGGGAAGCGTACAGGGCATTGTTTGGGCCATTGTTCCGCGTGAAAACCCTGGAAAGGGCGTATAATTCCATTCCGCCCCGGCAGGGTAACGAACTCTTTTTTATCTTTGAGAAGTAAATACAAGCACCCATGCAGCACAGGATATTGTCGCACCAGCAGATACAATACAAGATAGAGCGTATCGCTTACCAGATCTACGAGGCCAACGTAGATGAAAAGCAACTGGTGATTGCCGGTATTGACGGCGGGGGCCTGAAATTCGCCCAGAAGATACAGCAGGTGCTGCGGCGGATTACGGGTGCGGAGATCATCCTGTGCAAGGTAATGATGGACAAAAAAGACCCGCTGAAAAGCGGGGTAAAAACATCCGTCCCCGAGGCGGAATACGCGCATAAATCAGTGGTGTTGATAGACGATGTGTTGAATTCGGGGACAACGCTCATCTACGGGGTACACCACTTCCTGAGGACCCCCCTGAAGCAATTAAAAACCGCGGTCCTGGTGAACCGCAACCACAAGAAGTACCCGGTAAAGGCAGATTACAAGGGGATTTCACTCTCCACTTCCCTGCAGGAGCACATCACGGTAGCCTTCCGCGCCAAAAACGATGGGGTGTATTTAGACTAAAAGGGTTTTAATCTCGGCGACCAATTGTCGGGCATCCCGCTCACCCGCGGCAATGGTGTGGGTGGCCTGTGCATAAAACGGCCGCCTTTCAAACAGGTGTTTCCCAACAAATTCGGGCAGTTCTTCATCGGGGATATCCCGAACCAGGGGTCGGTCTGCTTTTTCCCTGGTCAGTCGTTCTACCAGCACCCCGATGGGGAGCATGAGGTAGAATACATGGGGCGTATGGTTTAACACGGCATCCATATTCCCGCTATAGCAGGGGGTTCCCCCTCCCAGCGCCAATACCGCGTCGGCCGGGTCGGCCAAAATCTCCTTCAGGTATTCATGTTCCTTTTTACGGAAGAACAGCTCGCCCTTCTCCTTAAATATCTGTGGGATGCTGGCCTGCAATTGGGTTTCAATATAGGAGTCGAGGTCCAGGAAGGGTTGGTCCAGGTCCCGGGCAAGGATCCTGCCCACGGTAGACTTTCCACTGCCCATATAGCCAAGAAGCACGATTTTCATACGGTAGTTTTTTGCAAAAATCATTTAAAATTCAGGGAATTCAAAGAAAAGAAAAAAATATGGGGCTTCGGTCTTGAAAAATTAAATATAGATAGTATATTTGCACCCTCATTAGCGATGCCCTGGGGCACCGTTGCGGGGGGCAGGCCCTCCCTAACTTTCTGACTTGGTAGCTCAGTTGGTAGAGCATCTCCCTTTTAAGGAGAGGGTCCTGGGTTCGAGCCCCAGCCAAGTCACTGGAATACCCCAAAATTATTTCAATAAACCTGAAAGTCTCTGATTTTCAGGTTTTTGCATTTTTAATGAATTCGTTTAAATTCATTTGAATTCAGCTCATTCGGTGTACAATTCGGTGTACACTTCCACCCAGGAAAAGTGTACACCGAATTAGTGTTAAATATTTGAATATCATACACTTATAGCTCAAAAAATTGTAGCTTAAAGGTGTCAAAAAACCGAAGAATGAGAGCGCAATTCAAAGTATTATTCTATCCCCGGAAATTCCTGGTGGACCTTAAAGGCCAAGTGTCTCTGTATATGCGGATTACGGTTGATACGGAGCGAGCCGAATTCAGTGTAAAACGCAAAATTGACCCCGATTCCTGGAACTCTTTTCGAGGCAGGGTCCGAACCTCAGCACCTTTCGCCGAGGAAATAAACAGGTATCTGGACGAGCTGCAGGGGCGGGCCTACCAGATCCATTCCTACTACGTGGTCAACAACAAATCCTATACTGCAAAAACTATTCGTGATAAGGTACAGGGAAAGGAATTTGACCGTTCCAAAAAGATTTTAAAGCTCTATGACGAGCACAATGCACAACTGGAAGCCCTGGTACCCGAAGAGCATTCGTACGGCAACTGGAGGCGCCATGTGCGCACCCGGGAGCATTTGGCTCACTTTATTGAAACTGTTTACAAGCAACAGGACTATCCGCTTAAAAAGGTGGACCTGGATTTTATTAATCGTTATGAGCACTTTTTAAAGACCCAACAGTTAGGGAATCACAATACGGTCATGAAATACGTGGTGAACTTTAAGAAGATCACCCGTATGGCCTATGCGAATAACTGGATTAAGCGGGATCCTTTCTTCCATTGGAAAGCGAACTGGAGGAGAACAGAACGCGAATTCCTGAACGATTATGACCTTAATTCTCTTTTGGAAAAGGAATTTAAGATAGAGCGCCTGTCCATGGTACGGGATATCTTCCTGTTTTCCTGCTTCACCGGCCTGGCCTATGTAGATGTGGCCCGCCTAAGCAGAGACCATCTTGTATTTGGCATGGATGGCCAGAAATGGATCAAGATCAACCGGGCCAAGACCAGTTCCCGGAGCAGCATCCCCCTCCTCCCCCCTGCCCTAAAGATCCTGGCGAAATATAGCTTACACCCGTTAACGGTTAAAACTGGGAAACTCTTGCCCGTCATCTCCAACCAGAAGAGCAATGCCTATTTAAAGGAAATTGCAACAATCTGCGGTATCCAAAAAAATTTAACCTACCACCTGGCCCGGCATACGTTTGCTACGACTGTAACGCTGGCCAATGGCATCCCCATAGAATCCGTCAGTAAAATGCTGGGGCATCAATCCTTAGCAACTACTCAAATTTATGCTCGTGTCATAGACCGAAAATTAAAAGAGGATATGGAAGGCTTGATGGATAAGTTTGATATTAAGATGGCGTAAGGCCTTTAATAACGGCCTTACCAAATAATCCTATTGCGGAGTCTCATAAAAAAAGGCCTTGGAAGTGTGAATGTTTCCAAGGCCTTTTTCATTACGCATTTTGCAACTATTTAATCTACTACAAGAGAAATCTACTTTAAATGATGTGCAATATCGCAAATTTGACGTATGAAATAAATTATGAAAAACTGATGTGGATAAATATCAAAACCTATGAGTATATACTCCTTTATCCCATATCCCAGGTACGATTCCAATTATGTAGTATTTTAGTGTGAATAAAACCAGTTGGCTACAATTTCAAGACTGTGAACAATCCATTCTCAACTCCCGAAATGGAAAGGCTACTAGAAAGGGCTGCTAAAGGCTTTAGTGAATTCCTGGTCCTTTCGGATGTTGGTCTTGTAAAGCTTGCGGAATATGGCTGGTACATCAATAGCTCTATTTCCTTGGGTAAAACAACTGGTCTAATGAAAAAAGCTATTGAAGGAGAGAGAGACTTTTTAGACGATTTTTTTAGTCATTACTACAGAAAGGAAATTGAAGATCTTTCCGAAGTTATTCATAATGGCCAGGATGCTAGGTCAAGAATAACTTTTGAGGCTATAACATGTCATAAAGAAAAAAAATACTTCGCCTCTACAATTCTATTTTTATCCCAAGCAGATGGCCTATGTAATGGAGAGTTATTCAAAGTTAGGAATGATAAGAAAGCATTAAAGAAATATATCGCCAAGTCCCAGTATGGGAGCTTCTTTAAAATTCTTTTTGGCATGATCACCAAAGAAAATGCGGTTGACGCTGGTTATTCCAAAATGTCCAATTTTGAAAGCACTTTGAACAGGCATGCCGTAATGCATGGAAAAGATGTGCAATATGGCACTGAATTAAACAGTCTAAAAGCCTTTTCTCTATTTTCATTTGTCGATGGCTTTATAGATAGATATAATAAACTGTAGCCAACACCGGTATGCCCCATTCCGGTTTTGATACACATTATAAGAATTTTCCTAAATTGAGCTGAAATCGATTCCCGGAAACATTTCGTCTTCGGGCTTGTTTTGCTCGCCATCCCTTGGGGCGCCTTCAATAAGTTTCTTTTAAGCCTTCTTGAAGAGTAATCCCCCAAAGAACCAAAGCGCTGCCTGCGGCGCAAAACAAGCACGGAACGTTGCATACCCAGGGCAGTTGGTAGTAATTCCCCATATAATGAAACTCTATTAATTTATTAAGCCAACGAATAAAATTTCATGTAGGAAAATTATGATAAATTTAGCCGTTCGTCAGAATTGGAATAAACATTTTGAAATGATTAAATAAATGGAAAAAACAAAATCCTATAAGGCATCATATTTTTCAGCTGATATTATTAAAAATGTTTTTAATAAAAATATCCAAAACCCAACAAAAGGTTCATACCGACTTAGAAATCAAGAGGAAAGCTGGGAATTTGACACCGAAAACGAATTTTTTTCCGAGTATAGAAAACCACACTTATCTTCGACCATTAGAAAATCCGATGAGGATAAAAGTATAAGTCTTACTTACAACAAGAATTTTGACACAGAAGTAATTGTTCAGGCAAATAGTCGTGACGAAATAGAGGCTGTATTTGAAACTTTTGAAAGCCAATACGAAAGTTCAAAATATGAAATAGACAGCGAGAAAAATGGACCTATTATATTCATTGGACACGGAGGAAATCCTCAATGGAGAGATTTAAAAGACCATCTTACAGACCAACACGGATACAATATAGAAGCTTATGAAACAGGTGCAAGAGCAGGACACAGTATAAGAGATATATTAGACGAAATGTCGACTAAGAGCTCATTTGCAATTCTAGTAATGACTGGAGAAGATGAGGACAAAAGTGGTATTAAAAAAGCTAGACCTAATGTAATACACGAAATTGGTTTATTCCAAGGTAAATTAGGATTTAGTAGAGCTATTGTTTTAATAGAAGAAGGAACCGAAGAGTTTTCAAACTTGTACGGTATTCAACAATTGAGATTCTCAAAAGGTAAAATAAAAGAAACTTTTGGAGATATATTAGCGACTTTAAGAAGAGAGTTTAATTAAGAAATTTATGAAAGCAGACGTACAATATAACGATTTTACAGGTACAGCAGCAGCTGATATTTCAGACTATTTAGGTTCAAAATATGGAGATCATTTAGAGAGCTTTGCTAAGTATTTCAAAATTGACGAAAATCGTTTTAAGATTATAGGTATTTCTATCTACGGAACTGATAACTTCTATATTTCCTTATTATGTGTAGACAAACAAAAAAGTAAAAATGATAAAGAATACATAGTCAAAATGTCAGTTGAGATTGAAAATGAGAAAGATATATTAGACATTTTGTTTAAAAGGTTACATATAGTTCTACATTCAAAATTTGATAAGAAATATTCCGAAATGGAATATGATGAAGAGGTAAGGCGCGAAAATTTTCACTAAAAAAGGTAACGCCAGCAATGGTTATAAATAATTGCTTGTTCTCGCCTACTTTTGATAATCCTCGCGGATTTTCAGCTTGGGGTTACTTACAAAGCTAAGTGCTAAACCACAAAACTATTCATAGCCCAGACGGTTGGCTACAAGGCAAAAATAGAACTAACCACACATTAATGAACAAAGAAAGAGCAACCACATATAGTCTTTTAGCACATATTAGAAATACTGGAACTTTAGCAAAAGGTCCGATAGATATTTTTATTCCGCTTGTAAAAAGAGCTTTGTCCTACATGAATTCTCAGGGCATACACAAAGGAAAAAGTATACTCGAGATAAAAAATGTAACAGATGAGCTTTACGGATTAGACTTTCCTGTACCTGCTTTAAGAAAAGTATTAGATGCTATTTGCATTGAAGTAAACGATAAAGAAAATACTCGTTTTGTTTTGTATAAAGACCTTTCTTTTAGCATTAACGAATATACTTTTAATCAATTTGATGATATTTTAGAGGAACAAGAACGAGATATTGAAGAAGTAGAACAGCTCTTTGAGCAATTTTGTGAAAATTCAGATCTTGAAATAACGAATAGTGAGTCTATATTCAAGTTTATTGAAAAGAACAAATTCAATCTTTCCAAATATATTTCTCATAATCAAAATCATAATGGAGAAGATTATACTTCGGAAGCACAGTTTATTAAATTTTTTAAGCGTATTCCACCAGTCTACGAAAAGATTAAAAATATATACTTAGGGTCAATTATATCTGGGTACATAGAATACACACCAGATGAAGCTAAACGTGAGGTAAAGCTTCTTTTAGACACTAATTTCATTGTCGGGTTAATAGATTTAAATACTCCAGAGTCAACTCACACATGCAGAACTTTATTAAAAATTGCGAAACAACAGGGATACAAGGTCATGGTGCTTATAGATACCATAAGTGAAACAACCAACTTGCTTGAAAAAAAGGCTGAGTATTTTGACAAATCGTTTTTGCAGAAAAAGGTAAACACAGAAGATGTTTATAATGCTTGTGAGAGGAGAAACCTCTCTAAAACGGACTTAGAAAGAATCGCAGATAATGTTCAAACTTCTCTCAAGGAATTTGGAATATTGACTATTCCTTATACTGATAAATTGAAAAACGAAGCAAAATTTACAGATGAATATAAAACCTTACAAGAGTACAGGTCAACTAAAATAGCTGCTTTACACGATGCGATGGCTATTTTATTTATAAAAAAAGAACGTAAGAATAAGCGTATTCGAGATTTTGACAAGGTTAATGCATGGTTTGTAAACAACACGGCAACCTTAGAAGGTGAAAATTTTCACTTAAGAGAAGGGTTTCAACCAGAAACTATCAAGGCTGACGATTTACTTAACATTCTATGGCTGAGTAACCCACAAATAACTAATACAATTGAGGGAGAAGATTTAGCCGAAATAGGTCTTACCTCCACTATAGCACTGACTTTAAGCCAAAATCTTCCAAAAGCTAAAATTTTAAGAGAACTAGACGACAATATTCATAAGTATGCCGAAGAAAAAATCAGTGATGAAGATATCATTAGAGTTGCCACTAGAATTACTAACAAACAACTAAAGGATATTGAAACCTTAAATTTACTTGCAGAGAATAACAAGGAAGAATTTATTAAGCGTTTAGAAGATGAGGCTAAAAAGCAAAAAGAGATAGAAGATACAAGGATTAAAAATCTGGAGAAGGTGTTTAACAGTTTATCCTTAAGAACTGATAATCTCGAAAAAAGCAAAAAAAAGTATGACGCAAAAAGTAAGTCTATAGATTCTATAATTGTTGAAAAAAATTCCGAAGCTGAAAAATTAAAAAGTGAATTACTAAAGGAAAAAAATGAGGCGAGAAGAATTAAACGAGAAACTTGGATTGGTAATGAAGTAAGGAAATGGAGAAGAAAAAGTTGGATTTTATTTTTTATTAGTCTTGCTGTATTTATCGTAATAGCAATTTATCTATTATATCAATCACAATGGAACATTGATGGTGCAATTCAGAGATTTCAGAATTGGCAATCTGATTTTATTATTGGAAATGTATTATCCATTCTATCTTTTTTATTTATGGCTATTGTGCTGTATTTAATAAAAGACAAGTATTGGAATCATAGTAATATTAAAAGCTATAAATCTGAATTAAAAATACCAGATGAATTAAAAGAACTTAAAAAGGCCTAGTAGCTAAGAGTGGTAACCATTGCACAAGCCCTCCTAACCACAACGATCAATTAATTAATAATAGCACCTCAGAGGAGCCTTTTCGTTGGCTAACTGGAGCTCCATTGCTCTCCAAGGCTTGTCCTAAATCGCTATCTTAGTTTCTTATAAATAATTTTAATACGGCTTGCACCTCCAAGCAATGGGGCATGCCCAGGGCCGGTGTCTTTAATTAAAATATGAAAATAGTTTCTTGGAATTGTAATGGAGCATTTAGAAAGAAATTTGAACTAGTATCAAATATCGATGCGGACATATATGTAATCCAAGAGTGTGAAGATCCTTCCGAAGTAAACCAAGTTAATTTTCAACATTGGAGCGCAAATCACCTATGGATTGGAGATTCAAAAAATAAAGGTTTAGGAATCTTTACTAAACCAAATATCGACTTGAAAAAGCTCGATTGGTCAAATTGCTTTCGAGACCACTCTGTCAAATACTTTTTGCCCTGTACTGTTAACAACAGTTTTCAACTTTTGGGAGTTTGGACTCATAGGAATAACTCACCTAACTTTGGTTACATGGGGCAATTCTGGAAATATCTGCAAACGAATCTAGACAAGTTCCAAGAAATTATCATAGCAGGAGATTTCAACAGTAATGCTATTTGGGATCAATGGGATCGCTGGTGGAATCACACGGATGTTATTAACATCCTTGAAGAAACAAATATCAAAAGTCTATACCACCTAAGTACAGGCGAAAAGCAAGGTGAAGAAAGCACACCAACATTTTATCTACAGAAGAATGAAGAAAAACCATATCACATAGACTATTTCTTTGTAAGCCCAAGCTTTCAAAAACCAACGGAGTTCAAAATAGGAAAACGTGAGGATTGGATTGAAATCAGCGATCATGTACCACTAATATTTGAAAAGTAATGGGAAAGAAACTTACTGTTTATATGATTGACGGAACAGCATATGGTCCTCGACTTGGTGAAATTGGAAATTGGGTCGGAAAAGCAATTTATAGTCCAAGGGCCTCGGTCAACAAAATAATGAATCGGCCAGAGTTTGAAAACCCCGGGATTTACTGTTTAAAAGGTGATCCAACAGATGACGCATTCGATGAAAAAATCTATATAGGAGAAGCTGAAAATATTAAAACTAGACTTAGACAACATTTAAGTGATCCCAATAAAGATTTCAAAGAATTAATCTTCTTTGTAAGCAAAGATGAATTATTAACCAAAACCCAAATTAGATACTTAGAATCAAGACTAGTTCAAATTGCTTTAGAAGCGAAAACTGCGCAAATAGACAATGGCAACTCTCCAAGCCTTCCAACTCTACATGAAGCTGATATTTCTGACATGGAATACTTTCTTGAACAGATAAAACTAATTCTACCTGTAATGGGATTTAAGTTTCTTATATCTTCTACAGTTTCAACCGAAAACAGCTTTGAATCAAAAAGAAAAGATCAAGTTCATGAAACTTACTACATCAAAACAAGAACATTTAAAGCTTCCATGACCGAGACTGATCAGGGCTATATAGTAGGGAAAGGCAGTGAAGCTAAAAAATCCTTATCGAACTCATGTACCGATACTTATCGCAACATGAGAAGAAAATTGGTTGAGACGCAGATCATGGTAGAAAAGGGAGACAAATTGGTTTTTGCAGAAGATGCAGTATTTAATAGCCCAAGTGCTGCATCAAATATGATATTGGGTAGGAATTCGAATGGATTCACTGAGTGGGTAAACAAACAGGGAATGACATTTAAAGAAGTTCAAGAAAAAATAAATAACTAATGCCAACAAGGTGGATAGTGCATACCTTTAAGGATACCCACCATACACAAACCGTTAGCTATAATACCCAAAATGATTCCAGTATATTCAACATTCGAAGAAAAAAACGAAAACTTTAGATCAACTAAAATTGATAAAATTGAAGATTTCAAAAAGCTTCTTCTAGAACACAAATCAAAAGACAAAGGAATTTACCGTGGAATAAATAATGCCAAGTATAAAATTTTCACAACACTTCAGAGAGAGAAATTATTAAAATCAATTTCATCTGATTTTTCTATAGATAAATATGTTAATAATTTCAGAGAGAAAGCTTTAATTAAAAAGTATTTTAAAACAATAAACATAAATCTTTCTAGGATAAGTGTTTTAAGTTTCTTGCAACATCATAGAGCTCCCACACCTTTAATTGATTTCACTCGAAATATTGAAATTGGAATTTACTTCGCAATTGAAAATTTAATTGCGGTTAAGTTTGAAAAGGCAGAAAACGAAATTGACAATTATTTTTCAATTTTTCATATAAGCAATGAAAATTGTAAATTAATAGATATCGAAAAAGTAATAGAAGGGATTGAAGATTTACGGGTTAGGTGGGATCAAATGATACATGATAAGGAAAAACACAATACTTTATTATTACGGCATATCGATGAGATGACAGATATTAATACAATGGAAGTTTATTTGGTAAACTTGGAGAATAAATTCAAAAGTTTTTCAATATTAAATAATATTAGAATTCTTTCGCAAGAAGGTCTTTTTATTCATAATGATTTAGGTATTAAACCTTTAGAAATAGCCTTAAAAGAATTCTTTAAACCAGCAACACAATTTGTTGGACACGAAATGGACGATATGGAAGATATTCCAGGTATTAAAGAAAGAAATGACGAATACCGAGAGAACTTAGATAAAAATAGAATTATACAGTCCAAATTGAGTAAAAACATAATCCAAAGCTTTGAAATACATAAATCCCTTATTCCTGATATTATTGAGCTACTTTCTGTAGACAAAGAATATATTTATCCAGATTTTGAAAAATTATGTGAGAGTAATTATAAGGAAATCTAAAAAGTACTAAAGCTAACATCGGGTATGACCCAATAGCTCTCCCTCCTTCCCCCTATCGAAATATTCCTCTATATTTAAAACCTGAACCTGGATAGGTGCGGTCCACTAAACGCCGCTACTTCGCATACCCCAAACTGTTATGCAAAATATAAAAATCAATGCAAGTAATCATATTTGATACAGAAACATTTGGCAAGATAGTTTCACTCGATTCAAATGTAGAAAACCTATCAGATTGGCCTAAAATAAAACAAATATGTTGGCGAATTTTCGATTTAAATGGAAATCTACTGAAAAATGAAAATCATTATTTTACGGAGAGCGAATTAAATAAGCAAGAAATACTTAAAACCTTTGTTGATGATTTTAAAAATTCAAAACTAGGAGTTGCCCACAATTTTTTATTTGATTTCAAAGTCATCGCTGCGGAACTGATAAGACATGGAATTTCAGGTAATTCGTTGGACGACATAGCTGTTTATTGCACTATGATAAACAATGTAAATCTGTGCGGATTGACATCAGAATATGGATATAAGAAATATCCAACACTTACCGAACTTCATAAAAAACTCTTTGACGTTACTTTTGATGGTGCTCATGATGCTGAAAATGATGTTAAGGCAACAGCAAAATGTTTTTGGAATATTCGACAAGAGAATAAAATCGATTTTGAAAACCTTCCAAATGTTAAAAACGCCGTTCAATATGAAGGCGAAAGAATTCTTGAAGAAATACTTTTGTTTTACGGCAAAAGAAAAGAGTTAGGCGAATACTTATATGATGCATGCAACACTGGAATAATTGGACATTTATTGGACAAGATTAGACCTGATGCAAATAAAACCATAATAAAGACAGAATTAAGTCTGTACAATGTCCATTCTAATCCGAGAATTGTAATGAATTGGATACTTGAAATGGAAAAAGTATTTTTAAATTCTTCTGGAGATAAAAATATATTTTTTGAATATGCCGACTATAGAGCGTTAAAAGAAACTATCGAACTTCTCAAAGACCGCAATCTATATTATCCTCGTTCGACTGGTAAATACCATGAACCTTTTTTGTTATGGTATTTGAGCGATTCCAAAAAACAGAATTGGGACAAATTTGCTTCAATGAAACTTTACGATGTTATTGCGAATATTATAAGCAAATATGAAGAGGCTGAGAAAAAAATGGAGAATAAGAAAGTGGATTTAATAAAGGACAATTCAGGTTGTGTACTTGGTTTCTTAACTTTTCTAACATTGGGAGTAATAAAATACTTGGCATAACAATGGCTATAGCAATAAAGGCGAAAAGTGCTGAATCCATTGACCTGCGTGTGTTTGCAAAGTCTGCCAAATCTTTTGGATTTGGCTACAAGTGCAGACGGAAACGAAAAGTTTCCTTGCTGCCCTACTTGTCATAGCCTTGACAGTTGTTGAATATTAATTCGGTTTTGTGAAACAGTATAGAATTTCAGACAAGGATTTTTGGCATCAAATTCATGCTGATTTTAAAGACTCGGGAGGAGCATATAAGCTTATATGCAAACAAAATGGTAAAGTAAAACCTGTATCAAGATTATTAGGAATAGACAGGTACGGAGTTCTATATATCGGCAAGGCAACCAATTATACAAACAGGGTAGTTGGTCTAAAAAAAACATTGGATCCAAGTATGAAATCCACTCCACATATTTGTGGTAGGAGATACAATAAGAATGCGAAGATTAGAGAACAGTTTCCATTTGAGGATCTATTCATCCAATTAATTCGTGATGATAGTCCGGAAGAATTAGAAAGAAAGTTGATTGACAGTTATTTCGATGAATTTGGTGAAGTACCTCCCTTAAATGCAAATGGGTGAACGCTCTACAACAACACCTCTTATGAAAAGCCCTAGTCGACTTCTTTAAGGCTACAACCTCAAGAAATATTAATAAATTCTTACCTGATACCAGTAATTTACTTTTAAGCCAAAGCATCCCAAATCTTACCTTAAATTAATACTACTGAGCGTGGCAAAATATCATTTAGACCGCAATTCAAGTCTGTGGTCCAAATGTTGGACCATAAATTTCTTCCTGTTTACAGGGCCTCCCATCGTTTATGGCCCACAATGGTCCATGGATGGACCAATTATGGGTCATCAATGGCGCAACCATGGTGCAATCATGGACCACAATGCTTTTTAGCCCTTTCTTTTAAACCCTTGTATTTCAATGGTTTAAAAGTGAAACGATATAATGCAACACGGCTTGCCGTGTTGCCCTCTTGCTATTCCAAAAACTCTTCTAAATTAAGGAGAGGAATATTGTACTTTGATACACTAAAATAAACCTGATGCGAAACCCCAAGTGGCATAGAGACGAAATAATTCTTGCTCTTGATTTATACTTCCGTATCGAACCGGGACAAATACATGCGCGAAATCCAGAGGTGATCGAATTATCTGAAATTCTTAATAAACTTCCAATACACGAAGATCGGCCAGACAAACTAAAATTTCGTAATCCAAATGGAGTCGGATTGAAATTGAGCAACTTTTTAGCGATAGACCCGGATTATCCAGGAAAGGGAATGGAGGCTTATAGTAAGATGGATGAGCAGGTCTTCCAAGAATTTCATAATAATAGAACAATGCTATCCAAAATAGCTTTTGAAATAAAAAAAATTGCAAGCGATACAAAACTAGGAACGAGATTATCTCAAATTGAAGACGATGAAAATTCCATCACAGTGAAAGAGGGAAAAGTCATCTACAAACTCCATAAACTAAAGGAGAGAGATCCAAAAATCTCAAGAAAAAAGAAAGAAATGTACTATAAGAAATACGGCAAACTAGATTGCGAGGTCTGTAGCTTTGATTTTTTTGAAGTTTACGGCGGTCTTGGAAAAGGATTTATTGAATGCCACCATAGAAAACCTTTAAACGAGTTAACTTCTGAAACAACTACTACTTTAAATGATTTAGCCCTCGTTTGTTCTAATTGCCATAGAATGCTTCATCGAAGGTTGAGTACTTTATCAGTAAATTCTCTAAAGGACCTAATTGGACAATAAATTAGAAATTTGTTATTAAAACTTAATCAGGTTTTAATTGAATTCACTAAATTTATGTCAAATAACCACCGGATCGAAGGCCGGTGTACACCGAAATCGAAAGGCTTCTAACTTATTGAAATATAATGACTTACGTATGGGGTTCCGCCCCCAGCCAAGTCACTATCAAGCGCAAAACCCGCCCTGCAAGGCGGGTTTTTTATTTTCGGAGCAGCGCCAAGCTTGCTTGGGCGGTGCGTAGGAAATAAAAAAACAGGCCAGCACCGCTTGCCGTGGGTTTTGCATTTGGACCTTGGGACGGCTGGGGCCAACGAGCGGAACAAAAGTGGAGCGAAGTTAACCCCAGCCTGAGGGCAAATTCCAAGCACCAAATTCCAGATTCCAGATGTGGCGGGTTTTTTATTTTCGGAGCAGCGCCATGCTTGCTTGGGCGGTGCGTAGGTATTAAAAAAACAGGCCAGCACCGCTTGCCGTGGGTTTTGCATTTGGACCTAGGGACGGCTGGGTCCAACGAGCGAAACAAAAGTGGAGCGAAGTTAACCCCAGCCTGAGTGGAAACACCGGACATCCTATACCACCCTCGCCGGATTAAATTGAGCAACTTCCAACATAACACAAAAAAATTGACATTCAAGTCAATACAGTCAAATATTGAATGGCTCAAATTTTCCGTTTTTAGTGGCCTCTTCCATCGGACCCAACCAGCCCTGGAACCAGATATAGTCATAATTGAAAAACTAGAAGATTTGCTGGAAGGGACCGATACAGTTTTAAAACAATTGATAAATCGGTTTTAATGCGCGGCAAAAGGTGTTAGTATCAGGTGAAACCATCCGACAACCCCACTTTGCCAATAGCATTTTTCCTTAAACATTAAGATTACAAAGTGCCTTTTAACTCAGATTATTTCTTTAAATTCATCATATTCGAATATGGGAGTCGTTGAACTACAAAGAATCACATCATCAAATTCTTAAGAATATATCCAGGTATATTGACTTGACCGCGCTTGAAAAGCAAAAGTACATTTCTTTACTTGCTGAAATCAAGGTACGAAGGAAGGAATTCTTAATGCAAGCGGGTGAAATAACCAAATACGAGTATTATATCACCAAAGGTTGCTTAAAGGTATACACGTTGGATGAGGATGGGACTCCCCATATCTCCATGTTCGCTGTGGAAGATTATTGGACTGGGGATATGGCCAGTTTTATGACCAGGGAACCATCTCGGTATTTCATCAAAGCTACCGAGGATTCTGAATTGTTGGGTATTTCCAGGACCAATTACGACCTCCTTTTTCAAGAGATACCAAAATTCGAACGGTTCTATCGCATACTCTATCAAAAATCACTCATAAGCTACATAAGACGTACCAACCATGGCATTTCCTTAACAGCAGAAGAAAGATTTGTTGTGTTCAAAAGGAAATACCCTAGCATTGTCAATAGAATCACCCAAAAAGACTTAGCAGCCTATATTGGCATTACCCCGGAGTTTATGAGCAAGATTATCTCCAAGGTCAACCGGATGTAAAAGTCTTAAACTAGTTTATTTTTTTTCATGTGTTCCTCTCGGAATTTTGGAGCATGAAAAAAATAGTCATATTCACTTCACTATTCATTCTCGGATTTGCGCAAAACTCCAATGCGCAATTCACACAGGTAGAACTGTTTTCTGGTTTTGACAAAACGGATTTTACACTCTATTCAAGTTATCCGATCAATGAAAAAAATACGCTGAGCATTGCAACCCTTGCGTTCTTTCAAAAATTCAATAAAAAAGCGAATGAGGCTTTTGATGAGGCAGGCATTCAACCCACTTTATTTTGGAACATCAACAAGCATATTGCCATTGGTCCATCTTTATACTACAACAGTTTTGCCGGTTATTCAGAACGCCTGTCGGCAAAGCTCACACTAAAAAATCCACGCGTATTATTTGTAATTATCCCTACGGTTGCCCATTCCGAGCAAAAGGACGCTGGCTATGCCGAAGTGTTTGCACAGTTTCAGTTCAACTCACCGATCAATGACAAGGTATCCCTTTGGTTAAACGGGCAGTTTTTAACTGTCTGGGACAAGTTTAAAACACACTCCAGGAGTTTTCAGCAATTACGTGCAGGAGTGTCATTCAATGGGCACCAATTCGGTGTAGGTGTGGACTTTGACCAGTATGGGCCTGACCCTATAGGAAAATCATCTCTCGGTTTGTATTACCGAAAAACGCTATAAACAATTTTAAATCTAAACATTATGAAAAAACTAGTAAAAACACTTCTGGCGACAAATCCCATTATCGGATTCAGCATTGCACGATTAACACTTGGTTTGGTCATATTCCCGCATGGTGCCCAAAAACTCCTGGGGCTTTTTGGCGGCAATGGCTATTTGGCAACCATGGATTTTTTCACCATACAAATGGGATTGCCAAGTTTTGTGGCCTTCTCGATAATAATGATTGAATTTTTCGGCTCCATTTCACTGATTCTAGGATTCTTCAGCCGGTTCTGGGCCTTATCGCTTACAGGAATGTTTATGGGTATCATCTATACCACGCAATTGGAACATGGCTTTTTTATGAACTGGTTCGGGAATCAAGCTGGTGAAGGTTACGAGTATTCCCTTCTGGTAATCGGCCTTGCCTTGACCATATTGGTAAATGGCAGCGGAAAATGGTCAATAGATAAATTAATCACCAAAAATCAGTAATCATGAAAAAAATAATCACCATAGCAGGAAGCAATAGTCAAAAATCCATCAATAAAAGTTTAATCACCTATACCTCTGGTTTATTGGAAGATGTGGAAATTATTTCAATTGACTTCAATGATTATGTATTACCCATTTATGGAGTTGATTTTGAGGCAGAAAATGGTATTCCGACATCCGTTAAAAGACTGGACGCCTTATTTAATACCGCCGATGGGTTTATGGTATCCCTGGCAGAACACAATGGCTCGTATTCGGCGGTATTCAAAAATACCTTAGACTGGTTGTCTCGTGTGAACGCGAAGGTCTGGAGGGAAAAACCCATGCTGTTAATGGCCACCTCACCCGGAGGGAGAGGCGGTGCATCCGTTTTACAATCTGCAAGTGCCTACTTCCCGTTCATGGGAGCCAGCATCACAGATACATTTTCATTGCCCTCTTTCTATGACAATTTCAACAATGGGGAAATCAATGATGAAAGCTTGCAAGCGGAAATCCATTCCAAGGCCCATAAATTTCAAACAACAATTCAATCCTAAAGAAATCACCTGCACTTTGTCTTTGCGTGTAAAACTTTTGATGTAACACGAAAGACTTCCATTGGTCTCCTTATCCAATTCAAAAAAACCAAAAAATGAAAAACGCTCTTTTAAGTATCATCTGTTTGTTACCTTTCGTGCTTTTTTCTCAAGCCACTGATATCAAGAAAAAAGTGTTGATGGTCGTCAGTAGCTATGGAAAAGATATGGGATTGGTAAGACCAGGCTACGAGTTTGATGAATTCTCCCAGGCATATTTAATTTTTAAAAACAATAATTTATCCATAGATGTAGCCAGCCCCAAGGGGGGGAGGGTTGAACCAGACCAATACAACAAGGATAAACCATATAACAAAATACTTTTAGAGGACAAGTACGCCCTGAGTTTGTTGGAAAATACAAAAGCTACAGCCACTATAAATGCAGATAACTACAATGCCATCTATGTTGTTGGTGGTAAAGGGGCCATGTTTGATTTACCTTACGACCCTTCACTTCAAGAAATTGTATTGAATTTGTACCAAAGAGATAATACCGTTATTTCTTCCGTTTGTCATGGACCAGCAGCTTTTGTAAATATCCTGTATAATGATCAGTACATTATAGACGGTGTAGCACTCACCGGTTTTTGCAATACGGAAGAGGAGCTTTTTGGGAAAAAATGGGTTAGGGAGTTCCCTTTTAGCCTGGAAACCAAACTAAAGGCAAGAGGGGCCATATTTAAGCAAACCGATTTTATGCTATCGAAAGTTGTGGTATCAGGAAAGTTTGTCACAGGTCAAAATCCCTTTTCAACAACAAGATCTGCAGAAGCAGTAGTTGAATCTTTAGGACTAAAACCCGTCAAACGAGCACTGTACAACGATGAGAGGAGTGCCTATTTTATTCAGGACATACTGGATAAAGCAAAAACCATTGCATGGGCTGAAATGGAACTGGCCAAAAACGAAGCTAAATACGATATACAATTAATTGCTGCCTATGGATACTATAAGATCTTGGCTTCCACAGAAAACAGGGAAGACTTGATAAAGGGTGTTGAATTGGTAGAGTTGACCTTACCCTACTTTTTTAATGAAAACCTGTTACTTTTATTGGCCAAAACCCATGCGTCACTGGATAATAAGGAAAAAGCGAGGCACATAGCAAATGAATTGATTGCTAAAAACCTTTTGGAAGAAGCATCAGAAAAATTACTTGAAGAATTGAACTGATATAAAATTGCATTGAAAATCAGGCAATGGATTAAATTGGACAGTTAAGCAGTCCTAAAAGGGGGTAGCTTACAGACAGATTAAGAGGAAAAAATAAATAAAAAAAGTCTTATGCCACATTTTGTAATAGACTGTTCAAAACAAATTGTAGAACAGAAGTTGCCAGAAGAGATCATGCAAGAAGTTTATGATGCAGCAAAATCAACCGGATTGTTTTTGGCAGAAGAACTAAAAATAAGAATTAATCCCTTTCACTATTACAGTACAGGAAACACCAGAGATGACTTCATCCATGTTTTTGCTAATATTATGGAAGGAAGAAATACCGGACAAAAAGCGAACCTGTCAAAACAAATCATTACAACCCTAAAAACAATGTTTCCAGAGGTTCCTGTAATTTCTATAAACATAAGAGATTTTGAGAAAGCCACGTATTGCAACAAGGAAATGGTTCAAACCTTAATTCAGTAAAAATGAAGAAAGCATTCTTAGCATTATTGATCGTATTATTTGTCATGGCGTGTGACAATGAAGAAAACAAAAAGGGAAGGATACTGATTATAGTTTCGAATACTGAGGACATGGGGGACCCTGAAAAACATTTTGCAGGGAACAACCTGTGGGAAGTAGCACCCCCTTACCATATATTTGTTTCCCACGGCTATAAAGTGGATTTTGTTTCGCCCACTGGAGGAAAAGTACCATTCTCCATGGACCCTGTTGGAATAAGCAGTTATACCATTAAGTATGAAAATTTTAATGGCAATGTCGAAAATTCATTAACCCCTGAATTCGTGGATTATACAAACTACAAAGCCGTTTTTATCGGTGGTGGGTATGGACCATTGTTTGATGTTGCCAATAATGAAAATTTATTGTCAATAATAGCTGAAATTTATGAAAATGGAGGAATAGTGGGAGGTTGCGGGCATGGACCTGGTGCCTTTGCAAATGTTAAGCTTAGCAATGGTGAGTATATGGTTAAAGATAAAAAGGTGACCGGATTTCCAAATTCGACTGAGGTCACCAAAAGTTGGGCCAAAGAGGGAACGTTATTACCTATAATGCTGGAGGATCAATTAAGAAAAAACGGAGCCATATTTCAAACCAAAAGTGATTTGAATGATAAACATGATGTGGTAATCGATGAGAGAATAGTGACGACTATGTTCCTTCCCTCTTCCGCAATAGTGGCAAAAGAAATGATAAATGAAATTGAAAAAAATTAATGCCGACAATGTTGAAGCGCAATTCTTAAGCGAAAATCATAGGTTATAATCCAAAATGGGTAGTTACATGACACGTTGTAGCTTAACTGTGGAAATTTAAAGTGAAAACATGTTAAGAAAAAGTGCTTATAAAATTCCCGCTTTAATCACTAAAGTTGAATTAAATGATTGATGTCTTATACGTATTCTTACCCAGTTAAAACTTATTGCTCGATTTAATATTGATTGCCACCAGGGTCAGGAGCGCAGCGAGTACTCCTGCGTTTGATTTTGTACGTAGGTGAGAAACATAGGACCGCATGCTGTCAGGCGTTTCCCGCCCACGCAGCGGCTCACCCCTCACTGCGAAAGCGCCACCTGTTCTTCCGAGGTTTTCGGCCGAATAGGATACATTGATTGCTTTCAGGATCACGAGCGTAGCGATTGATCCTGTTGTTACGCATTGCAGCGCTTTGCGGGTTTGGTATTTGCACAAGGGATGGCTATTGTTTGCCTGCGTACTTTCCCATGGATTCTTTTTATTGGCTATCCGCAAGCTTGTTGCAGGTAGATGCGGTAACTTATACCCGGGGTGGGGTCAGGGGCCCCAGTCCTCATCCCAAACTGTCGCTGAAGGAAGTGGGTCAATCATTAAGGGAGGTAAAGGCAAAGGCGCTCAAGATTCGCCAAAGCGTATGCTATGGGATCATTTCGCCGGTCAGCTGCAAGGATCCTGCAGGGAGATATGGTAACTTATTCCCGGGGCGGGGTTTGGCACCCCTCGCTATCAGCATGGTTTTATATCGTCTTATGGACAACGCTCACATATAAAACTCCGAAGCTCAGCCCCAAACACCTGTACCATCCCGGGACTGATGGCGCCAGGTCGGGATAAAGTGTGGCAGGGGCGGGGTTAAGAATCCCAAACCTCCGAGCCAATTCGTACTCCTTTGTTTAGACATCGCAAAAAAGATAGGTAATAGGAAGCAGTGTAAAGATAATCTTGAGACTTCAGAATAATCAATGCTCTATAGCATGTTAGCGATACCGCAGCGAAGGCTACATCCAGGGCATCAATGGGCTCTCTCTGAAAACTCCAGCGTAGTTTTTTATCGGATTCCGTGCCATTCACCCAAATACATCGCCAAGAATCGGTGACTATCCGTAGTAGCAACTTTTTGTTAGACATATCTCCGCGAATCCATCTGCCAACCGATGAATGGTTTTTGTGATGTTTCCAGATCCAATTCTATTTTGGCCTGATTGTTATTATGTTTTTTTCTTTCTTGACACCCATTTTTATTTGTCATACTTAATATACCATGGTATCCAAATACGGTGATAATTTAGTACGGGCGTATTCTATTCAGGATTAAAAGTTTATGGCTTATGGGCGTTTGCCTGGTTAAAAAAAATGAAAAAATGAATATCAGAATAGGCGAAATACTGCTTATCTTTCTCGTTTTTTTTAACACCTATAAGGTTTCAATGGCGCATTGGGATGAAGCGCTAATGCGCATTAATAGGTATCTCATTGTTATATACAAGTCCCTTTGTTTCCCGGAATACAAGGATGTTTGATGTCAGAAAAATGGTGTCATCAAGTTTACGCCAATAAAGCCAAATGGCAAGTTTTAGGATCGATTTCTAAAAAGACGGGTATGTCTTCCTTCAAAAATCACCTTGCCCCGGAAATAGGGGAGTTGTCATATGGCTTTGTAGCCTTTACATCGCCGGAGCCTTACCTAAAATTATTGCAGTTTGTTTAATATCTTGTTGATCTCTTCCATTTTTGGTTTTGTTTTAACCACCTTGTTGTTCTTTAAAAAATCCACACAACCCAAGGCCACCTTTTTCCTTGGGTGCTTTTACTTCTTGCTTTCCGTCTATGCGCTGCAGGCCTTTATTATCGATGGGGGCTATCTTGAATATGCCCCCTGGTTCTTTCTGTGGCCCCTCATCCCGTATAATCTATTTGCCGTTCCCATATACTTTTATTTTATAACGGTCCTCGAAGATCGATTCAGGTGGAAAAACAGCTATCTGCTGCTATTCCTTCCCTGTGCCATAGGTGTGGTAGATGTGGGGTATGTGTATCTGCAGCCGGATGCGGTATACGATGGTCTTCGACTTCAGGCGACCACCGATCCCAAGAGCAGGATGCATGCCGGTTATTGGCTGTTAAACCTGGATCAACATATGTTTATGCGCCATGTTTGGCAGTTCGCTGCCTTAATGATCGTCCTGCCCCGGGTAATGAGGTTTATGAGGACAGAAGCTTCGGCTCGTCTGAAAATGATTTTAAACCGATGGCTTTTGGTTTTCTGGTTCATATTGACTTTGTTCGCCCTATCGGCCACCTTGTACGCCTTGCTAAACATGCTCGGAATCAGCATATTCGATAAAAGTGCCCTGGTGCCCATTGTCCTGTACCTGATTATGACCTTTATCGGGGTAATCCCGATTTATTTTCCTACCATCCTTCATGGTTACCCCCAGGCGATCAAAGAGGGATCAGGTTCCAATGAGATTTCGGGACAGGAATTGGATAATAGGTTTGGTTTGGATGCAAGGGAGATAGAACACAAATTGGAGCTTTTGGTACGAGAGGAATTTCATTTGCAACAGGATTTTAACCTTACCAACCTGGCCCGGGAACTGGAGATGCCGGCACATCATTTGTCCTATTTCATTAAACAGCATTTTGGTCTGAGTTTTACTTCCTATAAGAACCACCTGCGTATGGAGCGCGCCAAGAAACTGATCAAAGAAGGTTTTTTGGAGACCAATACCATGGAAGCCCTTGCCTGGGAGTGCGGCTTTGCCAGTAGAAGCTCTTTTAGTAAGGCCTTCAAAAATACAATGGCACTTAACCCCAGTGAATATGCGCTACAACACCGGTAGGCCCCTCTGACTTATTTGCATATCTCCCTTTCCCTTCATTTAAGGCTCTGCAAGGAGGTGTCCAGATTAAATCCGGACACCAATATACCTGTCTTAAATACAATACATCTTTAATTACATTGTTTTTTTGCAGACTATACGACAAACATAATAAAGAAAAATCCTACATAGTTTAAATGCACTTGCGCCCGTTTTAAATCCTAAAAAAAGTCATGGCAATTCCTGTGGGCTGTGTGTTTTAACTGAAACCGCTCAAAAATTTTAATCAACCAAATCTTATGACAACTATCATCAAATTTCTGCTCCTTGCCCTGTGCTGGCTCAATTGCGGCAGCTTGTTGGCCCAGGGCGAATTCATCACCACCTGGAAAACCGACAACCCCGGCACAACCGATGCCAACAGCATTGAAATTCCTACCGGGGGCGGTACCTTTTCCTATACGGTGGACTGGGGCGACGGTTCCACCGATACTACCGTGTACGCCGGCAACGCCACCCATACCTATGCCACCCCGGGTACCTATACCGTCAGCATCAGTGGGGATTTCCCGCACCTGAAATTTGATTTTGGAGGTGATAATGAGAAACTGCTTTCGGTGGAGCAATGGGGAGACCAGGTATGGGGCTCCATGTCGTATAGCTTTTACAATTGTTCGAATATGGTCATCAATGCGACCGATGCACCGAATCTTTCAGGAGTTACTGATATGTCTGGTATGTTCTTGGGTGCCAGTTCATTTAACCAGGATATCAGCAACTGGAACGTCTCAAATGTAGGCAACATGAATAGCATGTTTTCTAATGCCTATTCCTTCAACCAGGATATAGGCGGCTGGGACGTTTTTAATGTCGACGACATGCATGCCATGTTTAAAGATGCATCATCCTTTAATCAGGATATCGGCACCTGGGATGTGAGTCTGGTAAGGGATATGAGTGAAATGTTCCAAGGGGCTACGGCCTTCAACCAGGATATTGGTGCCTGGACCATAGAATATGTAAGGTCTATGAAGAAGATGTTTCGTCATGCGACCGCTTTTAATCAAAGTCTTAACGGATGGGACGTAAGCGGAGTATGGGACATGAGCGAGATGTTCTGGGGTGCAAGTAGCTTTAATCAGAACATCGGTTCTTGGTCTGTTTACAATGTGCAGGATATGAGCTATATGTTTTACGAAGCAACCTCCTTTAACCAGGATATCAGTGGCTGGAACGTAGGCAGTGTGCGACAAATGAGCTTTATGTTTTATGGTGCAAGTTCTTTTAACCAGGATATCAGCAGTTGGAACGTCTCTAATGTGGGAAAAATGTCCAATATGCTCGACGGTACGAGTTTTTCACCCCAGAATTACGACAAATTATTGAACGCATGGAGTGACCTTTCATTACAAGGTTTTGTTGCTTTTGGTGCCGGCAACAGCACTTATTGCAGTGGAGGGGACGCCCGCCAAAAGATCATCGATGATTTTGGCTGGACCATTACTGATGCTGGAAAGGGTTGCCCTTTCATCACCACCTGGAAGACGGATAACCCCGGGAAATCCGATGACAACAGCATCGAAATTCCTACCGGAGAAGACTACACCTTTGCCTATACGGTAGATTGGGGCGATGGCTCCATGGATAATACGGTCTATACCGGTAACGCCATCCATACCTATGCCACGCCGGGCACCTATACGGTGAGCATCAGTGGGGCTTTTCCGCATTTACAATTTCGCTTCTACGAGGATACCGACGGGGATAATAAAAAACTGCTTTCTGTAGAAAAATGGGGGAGCCAAGTCTGGGAATCTATGGAGAGTAGCTTTGCCTGGTGTTCCAATTTGGTTATTAATGCAACAGATGTACCCGATCTATCCCAAGTTTATAGTATGCGCTATATGTTCCAGGGGGCAACTTCTTTTAACCAGGATATCAGCGGCTGGAATGTGTCTAATGTTGTCGATATGAATTCTATGTTCTACGCTGCCACCTCCTTTAATCAGGATATCGGTAGCTGGGATGTGTCCAATGTGTACGATATGACGTATATGTTTTACGATACCCCCGCTTTTAATCAGGACATTGGCGGTTGGAACGTATCCAATGTAAAATACATGCTGTATATGTTCTGGAAGGCAACCGCCTTTAACCAGAATATTGGCGGCTGGGATGTGTCCAACGTAGTCAATATGGAATGGATGTTCCGAGAGGCAACGGCTTTTGATCAGGATATCAGTGCCTGGAATGTGGGCAATGTAACCAATATGTTCTATATGTTTCTTGAAGCAACATCCTTTAACCAAGATATTGGCGGCTGGGACGTGTCCAGTGTAAACGATATGCGTGGGATGTTCTATGGTGCAACTTCCTTTAACCAGGACATTGGTGGCTGGGACGTTTCCAATGTATCCACCATGTCACAATTGTTCCTGAGGGCAACATCCTTTAACCAAGATATCAGCGGCTGGGATGTGTCCAGTGTAAACAATATGAGTGGTATGTTCTACAAGACCCCCTTTAATCAGAACATTGGCGGTTGGGACGTATCCAGTGTAATCAACATGTCATATATGTTTGAGGAGGCAACCGCCTTTAACCAAGACATCAGTGCCTGGAATGTGGGCAATGCCACCAACATGTCAGAGATGTTTGAGAGGGCAACCTCCTTTAACCAGGACATCAGCGGCTGGGATGTGTCCAATGTGAACAATATGTCTGAGATGTTCCGGGATGCAACCGCCTTTAATCAAGATATAACTGGCTGGGATCTGGGTAATGTTATAAACATGGAAAATATGTTTCAACAGGCCACCGCTTTTAATCAAGATGTTGGTTCTTGGAATGTTGGAAATGTCACTAATATGAAGGGAATGTTCTTGGGCGCAACTTCTTTTAACCAGGACCTCAGCGGCTGGGATGTGTCCAATGTAAACGATATGACAGAGATGTTCAAGGATACCGAACTCTCTAGGGAAAACTATGACAAGCTCCTAAACGGCTGGAGTGCTCTGACCCTGAAGAACGGGGTGGTTTTTGATGGAGGCAACAGTAACTATTGCGATGGGGCGGATGCGCGCCAAAAGATGATTGATGATTTTGGATGGACCATTACCGATGCCGGGGAAGATTGTCCACCGCCATTTGTCACCACCTGGAAGACTGATAATCAAGGAGCTTCTGATGATAACCAAATCATCATTACAACCGGGACCGGAACCTTTGCCTATACCGTAGACTGGGGGGATGGCTCCACAGATAATACGGTATATACGGGTAACGCCACCCATACCTATGCCACCCCGGGTACCTATACCGTGAGGATCAGCGGGGATTTTCCGCATCTTAAATTTGATTTTGGCGGGGACAATCAAAAATTACTTTCTGTAGATCAATGGGGGAGCCAGGTCTGGGAATCCTTTAGTCAGGCATTTTATGGATGTACCAATATGGTGATCAATGCCACTGATGCACCCGATTTATCAAACGTGACCAACATGAGCCTAATGTTTTCATTGGCAAAAGCCTTTAACCAGGATATCAGTGGTTGGGACGTATCCAATGTAACAAACATGAGGGGAATCTTTGAAGGAGCCGCTTCATTTAACCAGGATATCAGTAGTTGGGATGTCTCTAAGGTAACCAATATGAGCAATATGTTCTCAGTTGCAGAAGCCTTTGACCAGAACATTGGCGGTTGGGACGTATCCAATGTAACATCGATGAATTATATGTTCCAAAGCGCCACATCTTTTAACCAGGATATTGGCAACTGGGTGGTGTCCAATGTAACCAGTATGAGAGGAATGTTTTCCCAGGCCAGCTCTTTTAACCAGGATATTAACGGCTGGGACGTATCCAAGGTTACCGACATGCGTGCAATATTTTACAATGCAAGCTTCTTTAACCAGGCTTTAAGTGGTTGGAATGTCTCCAATGTTACCAAAATGTCCGATATGTTTAATAGAGCAGGTTCTTTTAATCAGGACATAGGAGGCTGGGATGTATCCAATGTGGAAGATATGGGTTGGCAGTTCTTCCAGGCCAACTCCTTTAATCAGGATATTGGGGGCTGGGATGTGTCTAAGGTGAACGATATGACATATATGTTCTATGAAGCGCCAGCCTTTAATCAGGATATTAGCGATTGGGACGTATCCAATGTAGTATCAATGTATGGTATGTTTGAACAAGCAGGGCTTTCCATAGAAAACTATGACAGGCTGCTAAACGGTTGGAGTACCCTGACCTTAAAAAATAATGTTTCTTTTGATGCCGGCAACAGCACCTATTGTATCGGAGAGGAAGCTCGTCAAAAAATCATAGAAGATTTTGGCTGGACCATTACCGATGCCGGAAAGGATTGTGCCGCTTATGATAAAGACGGAGACGGAATACTGGACATGGACGATAACTGTGCCGCCGTATCCAATAGCGATCAGCTGGACACGGATATGGACGGAGACGGGGATGTATGTGACACGGACGACGACAACGACGGCACCCCAGATACGGACGACGATTTTCCACTAGACCCGGATGAGGATACCGATACCGATGGGGATGGTACTGGGGACAATGCCGATGAGGATGATGACAATGATGGTACCCCTGATACGGACGACGATTTCCCACTGGATCCGGATGAGGATACCGATACCGATGGGGATGGCACTGGAGACAATGCCGATGACGATGATGACAATGATGGTACCCCTGATACGGACGACGATTTCCCACTGGATCCGGATGAGGATACCGATACCGATGGGGATGGCACCGGAGACAATGCCGATGAGGATGATGACAATGATGGTACCCCGGATACGGAAGATGATTTCCCACTGGATCCGGATGAAGATACCGATACCGATGGGGACGGCACCGGAGACAATGCCGATGAGGACGATGACAATGATGGCACCCCGGATACGGAAGATGATTTCCCACTGGATCCGGATGAGGATACCGATACCGATGGGGACGACACCGGAGACAATGCCGATGAGGACGATGACAATGATGGCACCCCGGATACGGAAGATGATTTCCCACTGGATCCGGATGAGGATACCGATACCGATGGGGACGACACCGGAGACAATGCCGATGAGGACGATGACAATGATGGCACCCCGGATACGGAAGATGATTTCCCACTGGATCCGGATGAGGATACCGATACCGATGGGGATGGCACCGGAGACAATGCCGATGAGGATGATGACAATGATGGTACCCCGGATACGGAAGATGATTTCCCACTGGATCCGGATGAAGATACCGATACCGATGGGGACGGCACCGGAGACAATGCCGATGAGGACGATGACAATGATGGCACCCCGGATACGGAAGATGATTTCCCA
>LXTR01000071.1 GCA_001683825.1 Flavobacteriaceae bacterium CP2B
ATGGTACCCGACCCCCCCTTTACCCATCAGGTCCCCAAATGCCAGGGGCGACCCATCGCCCAGGGAAGTGTCGGGGAATCGTTCGTTCCGGTAATTTCCCTTCCTTTGATATCGCTGTGAACTGTATTGCAGTGCGGCAAAGGCCTCCCATCGGCCCTTCTGGTATTGCAATTGTAAAAAGGGTTGTAGCGCCCCTGCCGAGGATTCATAATGATAGCCAAAAGGTTCCCCTTGTTTCTTTTGCAGTTTCCCGTCCAGGTCATTCCCCGTCCCGGAAAATGGGTCTATATCCTCGTGAAAGGAGGCCCCCAGGAGGTCTTTTATACGCGCAAAGTTAGTCGTCCTAAGGGTTCGGTACTGCAGCCCGGTGTCCAGCCGAAGGTGCTTCCCCAAAGATAGTTGGAGCAGGGCCTGCAACCATCCCTGGCGCCCTTCGGCCACATCTTCGTAAAGCAGGTATGCGGCCCTGCCCCCCAAACCGGCTGCATTGTTGGCATGGTAGAGGGATTCCCACTGGAGCCGGGGGTCTTCGACAAGGGTTTGTGCGGCCAATCGCGCGTTCAAAAAATTGGCGCCCCCCGGGTGGTTGACAGCATAACTGGGAAGGTGGCGGTAGTATACCGGGTCCGGGTTCGGGGCATTGTAATAGCCCAGGCGGCTCCGGGCCTGGGCCCCCAGTTGGTACGCACCCCCCAGCTGCATGTACACTCCTTCTTTTTCCAGCCGGTAGTAGAGTTGTACCATGGGCTCCTGTACCTTCCGCACCCTGGAATTCCGCGGTTTTCCCGCCTGAAGCCCCCAATAGGGGTTATAGGTGCTGCCCAAGAGCTGTTCCACCTCCCCTGTCAGGGCGGAAGATCCCCCGCGCCGGTTAGAAGCGGCCAGGGCCATCAGGGTAAGCCGCTGCCCGGGGCTTATTTGGTATTCCAGGGAAGCAAAAGCTGACCAGGCATCATAAAATGTCCCCTCTATATACCCTTCTCCGGCCCACCGGCGCGAAGCAGACACCGCAAGGGCCAGGCCGGATTTGCCCGGGTAGGATACATAGGTCCCCATAAGCCGGCCGTTATAGGTACGGTTAGAAAAGGAGCCCGTAAACCGGTAGCCGGGACGCATACCCGAAGGCCCGGTATCTATGGAAATACTGCCCAGGACCCCACCAAATCGCCGGTCTGCGGCCCTCAGGCCCAGGGAAACATCCTGGTTACGGGTCACATCATTAAGCCCTCCCCAATGGTTCCACTGCGGCCGGCCGTCGTAGAGGCTGTTCATGGTAAAGCCGTTCAACAGGATCCCTGTATGCCGGGAATCATAGCCCCGGGGCCTGAAAAATGCCAGGCTGAAATCAAAGGCGGCCCGGTTCAGGAAAACATCCCTGCTAGCCCGCAGGAGCGCATAGCCCGGGGCCAGGCCTTCCTCCTCCAACCGGCTTTCCGCGAGGTTTATCAAAGGGGCTTCATGGCCTGAAAGCGAAATGGGCTCCATGGAGACCATCCCCACATCGAGCGGCACCCCTTCCACCAGCAAAATGGGCATTCGTAAGTTCCTATAACCGTTTAATTCCAGCAGCAATACATGACGCCCTGCGGGGGCGTCGGGAAACTCAAAATGGCCACGGGCATCAGACCGCGTGGCGAAAGGGCTACCTTCCACCATAAGGGCAACCCCCTGTAGTGTTTCACCCGTACGAATATCCGTCACCCGGCCCAGTACGGCCACTTTCTGCGAACGCAGGGGAACGATGACAAGCAAGGCCAGGAAGAGCAGGTATGTTTTCATAACCCATGGTTGAGGATGGCCAAAATAGGCCAGGGCACTGCACACTCCTTGCAGTGGTCAACCGTAGCTTGGGAGGCACTATGAAAACATGCCTGCATTCAATTAAAGGCGGGGGGTTGGCCTTGCTGTTGCCCTGGATTTTCTTCCAGGCCTGCATGGGACAGGAAGGGTCCTTATACCGGATCCGCACCCTGGCCTTTTACAACCTGGAGAACCTGTTCGACACGCATCGCGACACGCTGATTTACGACGGTGCGCGTACACCCAGGGGCAAAGACCGCTGGACCCAGGAACGGTACCAGGAAAAAATAGGAAAGATGGCATGGGTACTGTCGCAAATCGGACGGGATCCCGCGCCCGGCGCGCCCGACCTGATAGGGGTGTGTGAGGTGGAAAACCGCCGGGTCCTGAATGACCTCGTATGGCATCCCCGCTTACGAAGGGAGCAATACGGCATCATCCATTTTGATTCTCCGGACGAAAGGGGTATTGATGTCGCCCTGTTGTACAAAAAGGCCGCCTTCAGCCCCACGGCCTCCAAAAGCCACCGCCTCTTGCTTTACGACGCGGACCAACAACGGGATTACACAAGGGATGTCCTGGTGGTAAGCGGGTTGCTGGATGGGGAAGAACTCTACCTGCTGGTGAACCACTGGCCTTCACGTAGCGGGGGCCAGGCCCGTAGTGATCCCTACCGAAAGGCAGCAGCCGAACTGAACCTGAAGATCATAGACTCCATCTACCGCTGGGAGGCCCACCCAAAATTGGTGGTTATGGGCGATTTCAATGACAACCCCCTGGACGACAGCCTGAAAAAAATATTGAAGTCAACAGGGGATACCGCCAAACCGGAGGCCCGCCAATTATACAACCCTATGGAGGCCCTGTATAAAAAAGGGGCGGGGAGCCTGGCCTACCGGGACACCTGGAGCCTGTTTGACCAGATCCTTTTAAGCGCAAACTGGCTACCCACGCAACAGGAGGGCTACCATTTCTGGAAGGCGGGCATCTATGATCCGCCTTACCTGTCCCAGCAGCGGGGGCGCTTTCGTTCGTATCCCTACCGTACCTACACGGGGGGGCGCTACACCGGTGGGTACAGCGACCATTTCCCGGTGTACGCCTACCTGCTCAGGAAGGCCCCTTGATTGTTATTCGGGCTTGACCAGGGTAATATTCCTCCACTTCACCCTGATCCCTCCTCCATCGTGGATTTGGAGGGCAATGGATCCTACCCCCTGTCCGATCTTTTCATCGGTCAGGCTTACCATCTCCTCCCCATTGAGCCAGGAGGTCAGCTGGTCGCCCATCACCCGGATCTTAAGCGTATTCCAGTCACCAAATTTCAGGGCTTTGTCCTTTTCGGCCGGAGGCTGGATAAGCCACCCGCGTCCGTAGGATTCATACACCCCACCGGTATGGTGCCCAGGGGGGGCTACTTCTACCTGCCAGCCGCTCACCTTGGTGCCATCTACGGTTGAACGAATAAATACACCGCTATTGCCGTTGGCTTCCTGTTGGAATTCCAGGGTTAGCTCAAAGTCGGAATAATGTTCGTCGGTAGCCAGGTAGCCATAACCCGCATCCGGGCCGCTTTCGGAGATCAGCAAGGCGTCTTCCACATACCATTTCTCGGTACCGTAAACGGTCCAACCAGATAGGTCTTTGCCGTTAAAGAGTGTTATTTCCTGGGCCAGCAGGCTGCCGGAATACAACAGGCCTATGGCCATCATCAAACTAAGGTGTTTTTTCATTGGAATGTTATTTATGTGAATATTGTTATGCGAACCATTGTGCCCAGGGAAGCCTGCTGAGGATCAGCAAAAGCCCCAGGCCGTAAAATATGGAAATCGCTTTGAATTTTTTCCGGGCTTCCATCACTTTCTTATGTCGGGACCATCCGGCGGTGATCAGGATGATAGCCACAATATTGATCAGGGGGTGTTCCAGGGCCAGCAACCTGGCAGCAGAATTCATCCCGCCCATCCCCAGGTTGAGTATGGCATCCAGGCCGTTCGCAGAAACAAAGTACAGTACCAGACCCAACACCAGTTGCAGGTGCGAAAGGATCAGGGCGAAAAGGCTGATGCGGAAGTCTTTTTCCAGGGTAAATAGTTTGTCGCGGCTGTAGCCAAGGAGGGCGTTGACCACCGCGATAATAAGGACCACCAACACCACATAGGCCAGGTAGGAGTGCACGGTTTTTAGTATTTCCATGGTTTTGTTTTACTGGGTTGAAGTGATAAAGATACTTTTTTTTGAGCACAAAAAACCCCGGCATGTAGCCGGGGTTTGGTGTAAGGTATGGGTTTCCGCTCCTAGAAATTGTAGCGGGCACTGATATTGAAGGTCCTTCCGATTCCCAGGTAATACCCAAAGGAATCCTTCTGGCTGATATAGTCAGCGTCAAACAGGTTGTAGACGTTCCCCCTGAGCACCAATTCATCGGTTCCCAGATTGAATTTATAGGTAGCCCCCGCATCCACCAGCGTATAGGCGGGCAGCCTTTCGGATTGGAAAACCTCGCCAGATTGGGAGGCCTCTATCACATCCTGGGTGTCCACAAAGCCGTATAGTTCGGTGTAGATGTTAAGGTCGGCGTCTATGCTGAACCCTTCCCAGATATCGATCATGGTCCCGGCGCCGGTGGATGCCTGGGGTGCCTGCCCGATCTTGGTCCCGGTAAGGTCTACGTTGCCCCTGGCGATCAAGGCGGCGGTTTCATCGTCTTCGGTAATGAACGGCGTACTGCCGTCATACTCCCAATTGTTTACGGTACCATGCCATTTGAGCAGGAAGGCGGCCGACGGCCTGTACCTAACATCCACCTCAATGCCCTTATGCACCTGGGCGATATCGGTGTAGCGGGTGCGCACATCGGTCTCTACCCCGTTGATGTCCTGGGTCCCAAAATCCTGGAGGAACCTGTTGGCCCACTTGGTATAGTAGAGGTTGACATTGACCCTGAAATCGCTATTGTTAAAGCGGTATCCGCCTTCCAGCCCGGTTATCTCCTCGTTGTCCACTTCAGGCTCGACCACCTCGTTGGAATAGCGGATATTGGAGAAGATGTTGTCCAGGTAGGCCTGCCTTGAGTACTGGCCCGCGTTGAAAAAGATGGTATGCCTGCTGTCAAACGAATACCCGATGCCCCCTTTGACATTCCAGCCGAAACGGTTCAGCTTTTCAGACTCGCCTTCGCCATCGCCAAAACCGCTCAGGCGGCCTTCGCGCTGGTAGTCCTGGTTGGACACTGCCCCCTGGAAAAAGGCAGAAACCTTATCCGTGGCGTATTCCACCTGGCCGAAAACCCCCTGGTAGTTGATGTTTTCAGAATAGTCGTAATCGTACCGCTGGTCCTCATCGGCAAAATCAGTGAGCGCTGACCAGGGATCTGCTTCAAATGTTTCAGATATCACGTAATCGCTGGGGCGGTCTGTACGGAAATTATCCTGGTAGCCATCCAGGCCCAGAAGGTTGACCAGCTGCCGGAAGTGGTCGCCTTTATAGAACCGGAAATCGGCCCCGATGTTCATAGACCACTCCTGTGTAGGGTTGTATTCAAAGTTGGTAAGGGCCCCGTACCAATTGTGGTTGTTTACCGATGCCCTTAAGATCCCTGAAGTCCCGAAGGCTCCAAGGCCATTGGGGTTAGAGGCGATGTTATTGGCTACGATGGCGTCAAAATCAACCTGCCCGTCTTCCCGGAAAAAGTCGTCCTGGGCGCCCAGCGGTCCTGTTCCCCCTCCACGGCCCCAGGAAGCATAGATGACGGTAGAAAGTGCCGAAGCATCGCTGATATTCCAGTCCCAGTTAAGGTTGGCCACGGGTTTGTGGTAATAGTTCCTCCTGAAACTCAGCTGTTCGCCGTCCAGGAAGCCCGCGTTGGGGTTGTACTTTTCACCGAATTCCTCGTAATCCTCCAGGTCCTTGGAGAAGTTCTGCCCGTGGTACTGTGGCGCCCCGGTTATGAGGAAGTTAAACATATGGTTGTCATTGGGCTTGAAGCCTACCCCAAAAAAGTAGTTCTGGCCCTGTCCAAAGGTACCCCCTGCAAACTTGCGATGTGCCTGCCAGTGGTCGAGCAATACCGAAAAAGCCCATTTGTCTTCCAGGCCGGAATCATAGCTTGCCGTGGTCTTGACGTAGCTGTCGTTCCCCGCAACGAAACGGGCGAAACCGCCCTGCTGGCGTTCAGCCGCTTTAGAGACAATATTGATGGTCCCCCCTACGGAAGAAATGGCCAGTTTGGAAGAACCCAGCCCTCGTTGTACCTGTACGGCATTGGCCACATCGGCCATCCCGGCCCAGTTGGACCAGTAAACCTGCCCATCTTCCACGCCATTGATGGGTTGTCCGTTTAGTAGCACGGCGGTGTTGGTTTGGTCAAATCCCCTAAGGAAAATCTGCGAATCACCGAATCCCCCGGCCTGGTTGGATACATAAACGTTGGGCGTGTTCTTCATGGTCTCCGTAAATTCCACGTTGCCCACAAACTTGGTCTGGATCTCGGTTACCGGAATGCTGGAGACCGCGATGGGTGTCTGCCGGTCCCGTGCAAGGTCGATAATACCCGAACCCACGACGACGACCCCTTCCAGTTCTTCGGCATCGGCCTGCAGCGAGATAGTGCCCAGGTCCGTATCTCCGCTAAAGCTGATCTGTTGTGGAACAAAGCCCAGGTAGGAAACAACCAGAGTCCCTGATTCCCTGGGTACATCAAGGCTGAAGTTCCCGTCAAAGTCTGCCGAGGCCCCAAGGTTTGTCCCCTTTAAAAGCACGTTGGCCCCGGGCAAGGGTCCGCCAAGCTCTCCGTCGGTTACCGTACCGGTAATGGTGGCTTGCGAAAAGGCAGCCACTGTAAGCATAAAGGCAGCGAATGCAGTGTAGATCTTTCTCATGTTCTCGATTTTTAGTGTTACTTCGTTTAAGAGCGCTACAAAAGTGTTCCTATTTGCGGAAACATGTATTACCCCAATGTTAAATTAGCGTGGCTAAATTAACACAAAATTAGCAACTATATTTTCGATAAAGGACTGTAAATGAACACCTTTACCAAAATTGAGAAGTGGGAATATTATTTCTTAAAATATTGCAGTAATTGCAAAGTGGAGCTATCGTGTTTGGAGATTTCGGAACTTTGGAGGTCCTTCAGGATGGTATTGGCCAGTTGTTTTCCAAGTTCCACCCCCCACTGGTCATAGCTGAAGATGTCCCACAGCACCCCCTGGACGAATATCTTGTGTTCGTACATGGCAATCAGGGACCCCAGGGTATGGGGGCTCAGGTGGTCTATAAGGATGGTGGTGGTGGGCTTGTTCCCCTCGAACACCTTAAAAGGCATCAGGGCTTTGATGGCGGGTTCCGCCATGCCGCCCTTCTCCAATTCTGAACGGACCTCCCGGGCGGTTTTGCCGTTCATCAGGGCTTCGGTCTGGGCAAAAAAGTTAGCCATAAGCTTCTGATGGTGGTCCGTATCGCCATGCAGTGATCTTTTAAAGCCAATAAAATCTGCCGGGATGAGTTTGGTGCCCTGGTGGATCAACTGGAAAAAGGCATGTTGGGAGTTCGTCCCGGGTTCCCCCCAAATGATGGTCCCCGTCTGGTAGGAAACGCGTTCCCCCCGGCGGTTCACACTTTTGCCGTTGCTTTCCATAATCCCCTGCTGCAAATAGGCCGACAGGCGGTGCAGGTACTGGCTGTAAGGGATGATGGCCTCTGTTTCTGCCCCGTAAAAATTGTTATACCAGACGCTGATCAGCCCCAGTATCACCGGGATATTTTCTTCAAAAGCCGTTTCCCTGAAATGCACATCCATGGCATGGGCCCCCTGCAACAGTTCCTCAAAATGGTCGAATCCCACTGCCAGGGCAATGGACAAACCAACGGCACTCCATAGGGAAAACCGCCCCCCCACCCAGTCCCACATGGGGAAAACGTGTTCATCGGCAATACCAAATTCCGCGATTTTCTCGGTATTGGTGGATACTGCGGCAAAGTGCAGGGCGATATCTTCCTGTTTGGCGTGTTGCAGGAACCATTTCTTGATGGTAAGTGCGTTTGAAAGGGTCTCCTGGGTCGTAAAGGTCTTGGACACCACCACGAAAAGCGTGGTTTCCGGATCCAGCGCCTTGATCACTTCCTTCACATGGTCGCCATCCACATTGCTCACAAAGTGCATTTTGAGGTGGTTGCCATAAAATTTAAGGGCTTCGGTCACCATGGCCGGCCCCAGGTCGGATCCCCCGATCCCAATATTCACCACATCGGTAAATGCCTTTCCGGTATACCCCTTCTTTTTACCCGAAATAACGGCTTCCGAAAACAGCCTCATCTGTTCCTTTACACGGTATACCTCGGGCACAACGTTAACCCCGTCTACCAGGATGCTTTCTGTCTTAGGGGCCCTCAAAGCCGTGTGCATTACGGCACGGCCTTCGGTCTGGTTGATGGCATCCCCATAGAAGTAACACGCCATGGCCTTCTCCAGGCCTGCTTCACGGGCCAGTTGGAGCAACAGGTCGCGAGTAGTTTCGGTTATCCTGTTCTTGGAGTAATCCACAAGGAAGGACCCCCATTCCAGGCTGAACCTGGTGGCTCTTTGGCCATCTGCCTTAAAAAGGGCTTTCAGCTGTTGTTTCTCGTTTTCTTTATAGTGTTCCCGGAGTGCTTTCCAGGCTTTAGTAGACGTCGGATTGATGGTCGGTAATGGCATGCTCTTCATTAAGCGTTAGCAACTCTTCTTCTGGGTATTCCTGGAACTGGATACAGTCTAACTGCGTCTTAAGCGGGTTGACGTATTCGTAAAAATCGGGCCTTAAGGATTCGGCCAGGGGCTCAGCGGCCGGGAGTTCTTCCCTGAGCGGGTCTACCTGCCTGCCGTTCTTCCAGAAGCGATAGCATACATGGGGGCCGCCGGTATTGCCGGTCATCCCGATCCAGCCAATCACATCCCCCTGTCGCACAAACTGCCCGCGTTTTACATTCTGGGCTTTCATATGCAGGTACTGGGTACTGTAGGTTCCGTTGTGGCGGATCTTGACATATTTCCCGTTACCCCCGCGGCGGGTAGATTCCACTACCGTGCCATCGGCCGTAGCCATGATGGGGGTTCCCAGGGGAGCCGCGTAATCGGTCCCCTTGTGGGGCCGCACCTTGTACCCGTAGTACCGGATCCTTCGCTTTAGGTTGTACCTGGAGGAAATACGGCTAAACTTGACGGGGGCACGGAGAAAGGTGCGACGGAGGTTGTTGGCTTCTTCATCGAAATAATCGACCACATTTTTCAGGGAATCCGACTCATAGGCAAACGCGTAGAGGGGGGTGCCGTTGTGTTCAAAATAGGCCGCTTCTATGGGGCCGGCGCCGGCATAGACACTGTCATTAATGTATTTTTCCTTGTAGATTACCTTGAACTTGTCGCCCTTCTGCAACCGGAAGAAGTCAATCGTCCAGGCATATATTTCAGAGAGGCTGTTGGTCACGTTATAATCAATGCCCTGTTCCAGGATGGCTTCGGACAGGGAGCTTTCTATGACCCCGGAGGCTTCGCGGAGCACTTCCCTCACCTGCTGCCGTCCCTTGTAAACCATCACACTGTCGCGGAAATCGACCACTGTGTAATTAATAGCGTCATTCTGGTACACAAAAACCTGGGCGGCCTGGGTGGTATCCCTGGATTTCAGTAAAAGGTAGGGTCGGCCTGCACGAATACGGCGTGCGTCAAAAATGTCCCTGTATTTTTCGGCTACCAGGGCTATCTTGGGGTAGTCCACCTTGTTCTGGATCATCAATTCGCCAAAACTTTCGCCTCTCCTGATGGTGTCGTGCTGCACGTCAAACTCCTCCAGGTTAAAACCAAATTTTTCGGTTGGCACCTGTATTTCCATCGGGGCGGCAACCTCGGTTTCCTGATGTTCTGCGATGGTGCTTTCCTCTTTGCAGGAGGTCGCACAAATAATTAAGAGAAAGATGCCCCAATACGTCTTCATTCCTGATTTTTAGATTTATCTGGGTTAAATATATGGTCTACCCACTGTTTCCCCCAATTTTTTAACTCTTGTTTTGTGTGTAAGCCCGGAAAAAACATCACTTTTTGGAAACTGGGTGGCAAATACTGCTTCCAATTGGTCCCCCCGGTGGCCTCTATGCTCGCATTCTCTTTGCTGAGGTAGCGGTAAGCCGAGCCCATATGGACCAACCTCCAATGGATATTGGCGTTGATGTCCATACTCTTTAACGCATTCTTCAGCGCTTTATTATTGCGGTGTTTTTCAGGCAATTGAAGGTATTTATCGTAAATGGTATGCTGTTCCACTTCCTTGGCTATCCGGATAAACCTGGGGGTATAGCGGTATTCGAATTGCTTGAGTGTCAAAGTCTTCTCGCCTGTCTTTACATCGGTAGCCCCTTTTTTCCAGTAAATATGCTCATACACCTCTTCCAGGGGGTCTTTTTTGCTGAATTGGTCACGTTCCGATTCATGGACGAGCAGGTGCATGGGTGTGGCGTATATTTCGATCATCCGGTACTGGGCAGACTGGAAACCACTGGAGGGCAACAGGGCCATCCGGTATTTGAGGAACTGTTCGCGCTCCATCCCGCGCACCATGATGGAAAAGGAAGAAATCAGCGCTTTGTAGTAGCTGTTGATACGGTTAACCTTTTCAGTAAAAAATAGGATATTTTGTGATTTGTCGTCGACAATCTGTTTCTGCTCATGGAGGATGAGCTTAAAGTAGAGTTCGGTGATCTGGTGGTACATGATGAAAATCTCTTCATCGGGGAAATGCGTCCTGGGCACCTGCAGGCTCAAAAGGGTATCCAGGTGGATGTAATCCCAGTAGGTCAGGTAGCGCTGATAGAGCAAGCCGTCGAGATATGAGCTCAAATCCTGGCCAGAATCCCTGTATTTTTCGGCGAGTTTCGCAAGTTGCGATGCAATGCGCTCCTGATCTTCCATGTGATTGTTTAGTCCATTATAATTCTGAACTGGTTTTTAAGGCCATTATAGCCATCGAGGTCTGCTTTAAGGGAGCCCACTGCCAGGTCTGCCTTAATGCGTATGGGGATACGGTTCAGGTCATTGGATACCCAGAGCGACAGGCTTTCCTGTTCCTTGAAGACCCGGCCCGATTGCACATACGGCCGGAATTTAAGGCACTCTACCTTACCAAACTTGGTCCTGAGTACTTCTTTTCCCAGGTATTTCAAGCGGAATGGAAAGATACCGTCATCATCATAAAGCATCTTCAGTTCAATAGATTTTCCTATGACAAGGTCATTCGGGTCGTAATGGTTTCTCAGGTAATAAAAGGCCGAAACCAGGTCCTGAATTTCCTCGTTGAGGGTAAAATTAAACTTTTTATTGTTCTTTTTGTCATTGAGGATGGCCACATCCCGATCATGATCAAAACGGATTTCTATATCCTTGGTATACCCGCCTTCATCGATCTTTCGGACAAACTTGTAGGGCTTACCGTCTTTTTTGTCAAAATAACTTTCATAGGTGTCGTCTACCTTAAAAAATATGCTCGCAAAGCCTGTGGTTTTACCCCTACCCACCACGTGGTACATGGGGACTGTGCCCACGGTGTCCGATTTTACGTGCAGGGTGGCATAACTGGCGTTGAGGATGCCGTAATGAATGCGAAACTTAAGCCACTCCCCTTCCTGAAAAGCCGGTATCTTGTTGGCCGATCCTCCATTCTGGGCCCCAAGGGATACCCCCAGCAGCAGCATTAGCATCGCCACGCCCTTTTTCATGCCAAGATTTTGGTTCAAAAGTACTAAAACAGCCATAACCCGGTCAAACTTTACCATTAATTAAACAAAATTTATTCCAAAGTATTGTACGGCCTGTCTGGGCAGGGGGGTGGGGCGGCGATAGGCGAAAGAGGAGGACAAAAAAAGCCCCGGCGGGCGCCGGGGCTTTTCCTAAATAACCAACCAAACTTTAAATTATGAAAAACCAATACTTAAAGTAATAAGGGAACCACCCCTTATGTGATACAAATGTACTACAACAAATATTTCTTGTAAATGGTTTTAACGTACTTTAACTACGGTATTAACATTACTTTAGCAGCCTCGGCCGCCCCGGCCCCCGGGGGTGGTTGCTGCTAGAGCGTACCCCTGGATTCCTGTTCCCGCTCAATGGCCTCGAACAATGCTTTAAAATTGCCCTTTCCAAAAGACCGGGCCCCTTTTCGCTGGATGATTTCTATAAAGAGTGTAGGCCTGTCCAGTATGGGTTTGGTAAAAATTTGCAGGAGGTAGCCTTCCTCGTCCCTGTCTATCAATATCCCCAGCTCCTTAAGTGGTTCCAGGCTTTCATCTATTTCCCCCACACGTTCCAGCACATCCTCGTAATAGGCGGCCGGCACGGTGAGGAACTCCACGCCACGGTTCCGCAATGCGGTAACGGTTTCTATGATGTTGTCTGTGGCCAGCGCCATATGCTGTACCCCTGCCCCGTGGTAGAAATCGATGTACTCTTCTATTTGTGATTTTTTGCGTCCTTCCGCAGGTTCGTTGATGGGGAATTTGATGCGCCCGTTGCCATTGCTCATCACTTTACTCATCAAGGCGGTGTATTCCGTGGAAATGTCCTTGTCGTCAAAAGACACCAGCTGGGCAAACCCCATGACTTTGGCGTAGAATTCGCACCATTTGTTCATTTCGTTCCAGCCCACGTTGCCCACCATATGGTCTATGTATTTCAGGCCTGTGGGTTCAGGTTTGTAAAAGGGGTTCCACACCCTGTACCCCGGCATAAATACGCCCTTATACGCGCTCCTTTCCACAAAGACGTGTACGGTTTCCCCGTAGGTATGGATCCCGGATAGCTTTACCTCCCCATGTTCGTCTTCAAGGATCCTGGGTTCAAAATAGGGTTTTGCCCCGCGTTGGGTGGTTTCCCGAAAACTTTTGGCGGCGTCATCGACCCAGAGGGCGATCACTTTCACGCCATCGCCATGGGTTTCTATATGCCGGTTGATCTCTCCGCCCGGCACCAGGGGTGAGGTGAGTACCAGCCGGATCTTGTCTTGTTGTACCACATAGGATACCTTGTCTTTGAGTCCGGTTTCGAGGCCGGCGTACGCCACGGGTTGAAACCCCCAGGCGGCCATATAATAATAGGCGGCCTGTTTGGCATTGCCTACGTATAATTCTACATAATCTGTGCCCAGCAGGGGCAAAAAGTCCTCTGCCCCGGGGTTTTCCTTGGGTAGTTTCAGGGATGTTTTATCTAGTGTTGCCATTGTATATGTACTGAATTGATTAAAATAATACGTGAATCCGGGGAATAGCCTATTCCCGGTAACATCTGTCTGAATTTACCACATGGCCCTGAGGTGGGCGGTTATATCAATCCTGTATGCGAGCATTCCCCTGGGGTTTACACAAATATCGTAAAAATCAACGACTTTCGGAAGCGCGACCTGTAGTAGAAAGACGCGCCAAACGCATTCGGGGTAACCCCTAAAACCAATAGCCGATACTGAAAAAGAAACGGGAGTCGTTACTTTCCGGGGACCAGGAATAAAGGATCTGCACAGGGCCGAAGAACGACTCCCAGCCGTACCCCAGGGCATAGCCCGTAAAGTTTGGCGCCGTAAACCATTCCCCGGTGCGGAAAATATCGTCTTCCACATTGGCCATGTTCCCGACCAGCATAAAGTGGTTTTTTGGCGAAAACTCGTAGTCCAACCGGGCATAGGCTTTCACAAAGCTGTTGCCCGGAAGCCTGAGGTAATCATAACCAAAAAAGGGCGTGAAATTATTGATGAAGTTCGCACCAAACCCTCCGAGAACAAAATCAAAGGACGAAACGTTTGAAGTCCCCAGCTTAAAACCGCCTTCGGTTTCCAGGTTGATGGAAAAATTGTGGAACAGGGGGAAAGCGACCCCCATACGTGCCTTCCCTATAGAGAATTCCTTGAAATTGTCGTTATAGTCTGAAGAGAACATATAGAAATGGAAATCCCCGTCAAAATAGAGCCCCCGCGACGGAAAATAGGCGTCGTCATAGGTGTCCAGGGTAAGTCTGCCATAGGAGCTGAAGTAATTGCTGTTTTCAAAGAAGGTACGGCTGTCGCTTGCCGGCTCTACCGCGGTCATACCCTCCTGTGGAACATCATTCAGTGTCAGCGTGCTGTATTTTAGCAGCTTGTGCTCCAACCCCAGGCTGAAGGCAAATTCTTCCTGCAGGACCGTTTGTACGTAAAGTTGGTTGGTAAGGTCTGTTACCTCCAGGTTGATGTTGTTGATACTCCCGCTATCGGGAACCTCAAAGTTGGAACGGATGAGGTTGTAATTGATTTCCCGGTCGAACTCGTTGAAGCGGGAATTGATCCCGAAACTCCAGTAGAACCCTTTATCCACATAATACTGCATATTGTAGCGCACGTTGTCGCCCAGGATAAAATCAAACGACGCCACATCGTCGTTCAGGAGGAACTTTTTACGCGTGAGGTTGATGATGGCGGCGCTTTTGTACAGGTCGTCATAGTGGGCACCCAGGCGTATAAAGGTCTTCTTGGGGTTTTCTTCCAGGTTGATGATCAGGTCTTCCTCCAGGCCATTGGACAGCAATTTATACCGGATCGTTTGGAAGTTCCCGGTCGCGGCCAGGTTGCTGATTCCCTGTTGCAGCTTGTTGAAATGTGTGGGCTCCGAAAGGTTAAAACGCAGTTTCCCTTTGACATACCCACGGGTGTAGCTGTTGTTCCCGTTAAGGATAAGCCGGTTCACGGTAATGGAATCCTGCATCCGGATAAACCGCTTTTGCAGCGGTGCCCCCCCCTGCCTGGCTGCCAGTTCGCTCAAGGCTTCAAATTGTTTTTTGGCTGCTTCCTCGCCCCTGTGCATGATGGTTTCCTTGAGGGCAAAATCAATCACCGAAATTTTTTCCACCTCCGGTTTGATATAGATGTCAGTTCGTTCCGACTTCACCTTCATGGCCCCTACCGTGCGGTAGTTGTTGATCTGCAAAAGGACCTCTGTGGCCGACAGCAGCGATTCCCGGTCACGCAGGCCGTGTTGTACATCCACGCCGATGATCACATCGGCCCCCATGTTCTTGACTTCGTCAACCGGGTAGTTGTTTAACACGCCCCCGTCTATCAACAACTTGCCATCTACTTCGGCCGGTTCAAACAGGGAGGGAAAGGTACCGCTGGCCAATATCGCCTCGGGCAGGTACCCGTGGTCCAGCAATACCTCCTTGCCCGTCTCCACATCGGTAGCGATGCAAAAAAAGGGAATGGGCAGCTGGTTAAAATCGTTGACGTCCTTTACATGGTACAGGTAACGTACCAGTTCATTGTAGATATTTTGGCCGCTTGAAATCGCGGGGGGGAAGGTGATCTTAAAGTTTTCGAACGGAAGGGTCAGGGCGTATCGCTCAGAATCCTCCTTTTCGTAAAAGGTTTTGGCATCCCTGGGCAGGTTGTCCTGGATGAGGTTGGTGAAATCGGTCTCCCTGAATATAGAATCGAGGGCGGTGGCGCTATAGCCCGAGGCGTACAAGGCCCCCACAATGGCGCCCATGCTGGTCCCCCCAACATAATCAATCCTAACCCCTGCCTCCTCAATGACCTTGAGCACCCCGATATGCGCCAGGCCTTTGGCGCCCCCGCCACTGAGGACCAGGCCCACTTTGAGCGGTTGTTCCGGGGGCGTTTCCTGTGCCAGCCCGATGGGGCCCAGGAGGAGGGATAAGAGTAAGCAGATGTTTCGCATGCGCTGATCATTTGTGTTTTTAGTGGAAGCGTTCATAGATCTTGCGGGCCCTTGCATTGCCCACGGCCCTGCTGAGGTCTTCTATAGAAGCTTCCTTGATGCGTTTTACCGATTTAAAGTTCTTCAGCAATTCCCGGGCGGTCTTTTCCCCAATGCCTTCTATGGTTTCCAGTTCCGTGGCCACCGCAGCTTTACTGCGGCGATCGCGGTGGAAGGTAATCCCGAACCGGTGCGCTTCGTTCCTTGCCATTTGGATCACTTTAAGCGATTCCGATTTTTTATCGAGGTAGAGGGGGACGGGATCGTCCGGAAAATAGATCTCTTCCAGCCGTTTGGCAATGCCGATAATCGCGATGGTACCCCTGAGGCCCAAATGCTCCAGGCTTTTCAGTGCGGCCGATAGCTGGCCTTTGCCCCCGTCTATGATGATGAGCCCGGGTAGCGACTCTCCTTCGTCCAGCAGCCTTTTATACCGCCTGTACACCACTTCCTCCATGGAGGCGTAATCATCGGGGCCGCTGACGGTTTTAATATGGTAATGCCGGTATTCCTTTTTCGCCGGCTTGCCATCCCTGAAAACCACACAGGCGGCCACAGGGTTGCTTCCCTGTATGTTGGAGTTATCAAAACATTCGATATGCCTGGGCTCCGCAGCGAGGCGCAGGTCTTTCTGCATTTGTGCCATAATGCGGTTGGCGTGCCGGTCAGGGTCTGTAATCCTGATTTGATTGAAGCGTTCCTGCCTAAAGAAGCGGGCGTTTCGTTCAGACAGGTCCAGCAGCTTCTTTTTATCCCCGAGCTTGGGCACGGTTACTTTCAAATCGCTCCCCGCGGCCACCGCAAAGGGCACATAAAGTTCCCGCGACTGTGAGTTAAAACGCTCACGGATCTCAACAATGGCCAGGGCCAGCAAGTCTTCATCGGGTTCCTCCAGTTTCTTTTTGATTTCCATGGTATGGGAACGAATGATGGACCCATGTGAAAGCTGCAGGAAATTCACGTAGGCATACGCCTTGTCGGAAATAATGGAAAATACGTCTACATTGTTGATTTTGGGGTTGACGATGGTGGACTTGGCCTGGTAGTTTTCGAGTACTTCGATCTTCTCCTTGATGCGCTGCGCCTCTTCAAACCGCATTTCGGCAGCCATGGTTTTCATCTGATTGCGGAAATAATGGAGGGACGACTTAAAATTCCCTTTGATGATATCGCGGATATCGGCCACCTGCTGGTGGTAGGAGGCCTCGGTCTGCAGCCCCTCACAGGGGGCCTTGCAATTGCCCAGGTGGTACTCCAGGCAGCGTTTGTATTTGCCCGCCTGTATCTTTTCCTCAGACAGGTCGTAATTGCAGGTCCGCAGCGGGTAGACAGATTTGATGAGGTCCAGCAAGGTTTTGACCGTTTTCATACTGGTATATGGCCCGTAGTATTCAGAACCGTCCCGGATGAGTTTCCGGGTCGGGAAAATCCGCGGGAAGCGTTCTTTTTTGATACAAATCCAGGGGTAAGATTTGTCGTCCTTTAGAAGGACATTGTAGCGCGGCTGGTATTTCTTGATCAGGTTGTTTTCCAACAACAAGGCGTCAGATTCCGTAGGGACCACAATATGCCTGATGCTTCTTATCTTCTTTACCAGCACCCGGGTCTTGCCATACTCGTGCGACTTGTTGAAATACGACGCCACCCGCTTCCTGAGGTTCTTGGCCTTGCCCACATAGAGGATCTTTCCGTCCTTATCGTAAAACTGGTATACCCCGGGGTTGTCGGGCAGGGTGCTTACTTGGATTTCTGGTGGCAATTCGGGCATGCGGTTCACAGCGGTTTACCAACAAAGATAAATACTAACTGCTTACCATCGGAGCCGGCATCCCAAATCCGGGCCCCGCTATACGAAACCTCCCGTACAATTTGGGACAAGGCCGCCAGAACAGATGGCTATAAATGGGACACGACACCCTGGCGGACCGGGTGGCAGGTCGCAAAACATCAGGGGGTAGACGCTTGGTACCAAAGATCCAAAATTGGAAGCAGGCAGGGCAATCCCGCTGACAGAGGGACGGACAGTTTTAGCCCTGTTGGACGCCAGGTACGGCCAGGTAACGGATAAGCATCCGTGTTTCCGGTCGTTGCCAGGCCTACCGGTTAAACCAAACCCATGAATTGGTTCGACAAAAGTTAAAATTATGATAAAAACGTGCGTTTTATCGATAAAATAATGCCTTTGATGGGATGATATTATTTTTTTTGTTATAATTACTATGTTAAAACAGAACAAACGGATGGAGAACTATTTGATTACCCTGGGAATGTATCTAATTTTGATGCTTTTCTCTAAAATCTATTTCGCCGTTGCGGCAAAGGATTAAGTTACATACCGGGAAAACCCGTTTTTACACATATTACCTCCCGGCATGTTGAAAGCGGCATTGCGGCATCAATACTCAGAATTGAGGCGTACACTTTCCCACGAGGACATCGAGACTGCCAGCATTGCTATCTCCAACCACCTTCTGCGTTTACCTATCTGGTTTTTCAATTACTACCACCTTTTTTTACAAATCCCCGATAAAAAGGAGATCAACACCCAACACATCCTTTCGGTCCTTTCGGGCCGTGACAAAAACATTGTGGTCCCCAAACTGGGAAAAGGGCTGCATTTTCACAACTACCTCTTAACGGATGGCACCCGCCTGGTGAAGAACCGCTGGGGCATCCCCGAGCCCGAAGACGGGTTGGAAGTTCCCGAGCAGAAGATTGACCTGGTTTTTCTCCCCCTCCTGGCCTTTGACCTACAGGGGCACCGGGTAGGTTATGGAAAGGGATATTACGATGCTTTCCTGGGTAATTGCCGGGAAGATGTGGTGAAGGTGGGCCTGTCTTTTTTTGAAGCTGAAAACGAAATCTCAGACGTACGTGAAGCGGACATCGCCATGGATTACTGTGTCACCCCCGAAAAGGTCTATCGTTTTTAGCCTTCCCTGTTTCCCGGCGCTTCTTCCCGGTGGGGAGTAGTTTCTTTCTGTTCTGCGGCGTTTTCGCCACCGAAGGCTTTTTTATTGAAAACGATAAGGATGCCCACGCCGGTGCTGATGGCGGTATCGGCCACGTTGAACACCGGTTCGAAAAAACGGAAATTATCCCCCCCCACATAGGGTACCCATTCGGGCCAGGTGGCGTCGATCATGGGAAAATACAGCATATCCACCACCTTGCCGTAGAACAAACGCCCGTAGGGATCCTCGGCGAAGAGGGTAGCCACCTGGTTGTGGCTGTCGTCAAAAATCAACCCGTAGAAAACGGAGTCAAGTATGTTGCCAAAGGCCCCGGCGAATATAAGGGAGACGGCCGCGATTAGCGTGGCCGAGCCTTTTTTGTCAATGATGTGGTACAACCAGTAGCCTATCCCGCCGATGGCGAACAAGCGGAAAATAGTCAGGATGAGCTTTCCCGTGCCGTCGGTGACCGGGAGGATGTCACTTAGTTTCGTCCCCCAGGCAGCCCCTTCATTTTCGATAAAAAGGATTTTGAACCAGGAAAATACTTCCACGGACTCCCCCAGCACAAAATTGGTTTTGATGTAGATTTTTGATAACTGGTCGATCAGCAAAACCAGGCCGATAAGAAGGAGGGACTTCTTTGCATTCATGGGTGTCGGTAAATTAATGGGGCAAAAATAGGGATTATTCCCTTCTTATCAGGTGGATATCACCGGAGATTGTCTGGAGCCTGAAACGTGGACTTCCCGGGGGTATTTGCTGGGAAATTACCCGGCCGTAGCGGCTTTGGGCCGCCACATCGGCCGCAGTGCTCTCCAGGTAGATATCGGCCTCCCGGGTCACTATATCGGCCCGTTGTGCCACCTCAATGAGGGTGCATTGGCCCTCCTCCTGGAAGATTTCCAGCTTTTCATAATCCCCGGTAACCCTTATTTGGGCCGAACTGGCATGAAGCAGGACCCTGCGGTATTCCGGAAGCCGTATTTGCAGGGCGATCGCAACCACCTTATGCGCCCCCAGTTTGTCATCGGGTAACTCAAAAAGCGGTTGTACCCCGGCAATGATCCTCGTGGTACTGCCCTCTTCCCCCAGCTGCAGCAAGAAATGGCCCCGGTATTCGCCTTCCATCCGGGCTTCTGCCACAAGTTGCATGCCGGGGGCTGTTTCTAACCGGACTTCATGGCACTGGCGGGCATCTATTTGCAGCCAATGGCCAGGCGGAAGGCTGGTGGCTTTGCGGACCACTTTCTGTGCCGATGCCAGGAGGCAGGACAGGAACAACCATAGTACCAGGTGACGTCTCATAGGGCAGGGGGCATAAAAAAACGCCCCGTGGGGCGTTTTGTTCTCTATTTCTGCATGTTCTTGGCTTCGATACTCAGCGTGGCATGCGGTACCAGTTTGAGCCGTTCCTTGTTGATCAGCTTCCCGGTTACCCGGCAAATGCCATAGGTCTTGTTCTCAATCCTGGTAAGGGCATTCTTCAGGTCTCTGATGAATTTCTCCTGCCGGATGGCCAGCTGCGTGTTCGCCTCTTTGCTCATAGTCTCTGAACCCTCCTCAAAAGCCTTGAAGGTGGGGGAGGTATCATCGGTCCCATTATTTCCATCGTTCATATAGGAGCTTTTCAACAACTCCAGGTGGCTCTTGGCCTTTTGAATCTTTTCTTCTATCAGTACGCGGAACTCTTCCAGTTCTTTGTCGCTGTACCGCACTTTTACATCCTGTCCCATAATCCTAATGTTTTTGGATAAACAATTTTGTGTTGATATCATCAAAGGCAATCTCCGTGCCGTTTTCCAGGCTTTCCTCGAAATTCAGATCTGCCGCCAGGGTTTCGGTTTTAATATAGGTCATGTTGCTTGCAACCGCCTTCTCTAACAAACCGCCTTTGAGAATCTTAATATCGATTTTGTCGGTAACCTCGTAACCGGATTCCTTCCTCAGGTTTTGTATCCTGTTCACAAGTTCCCTGGCAATGCCTTCCTTTCGCAAATCCTCATCGATCGTCACATCCAGAGCTACTGTCAGTGGTCCTGAACTGGCTACCAGCCAACCTTCAATATCCTGAGAGGATATCTCCACATCTTCTAACTGTAAGTTAATACTTTTATTTTCTATGTCAAGCATTATTTCGCCTTGCTGCTCGATTTTTTGGATATCTTCCTGATTCATAAGGCCAATGGCACGGGCGATTTTTTTCATCTCCTTGCCAAACCTCGGGCCCAAAACCTTGAAATTGGGCTTTACTTTCTTGACCAGTATCCCGGAGGCGTCATCGAGCAATTCTATCTCCTTGACATTTACCTCAGACTTGATCAGGTCGGATACGGCCTCGATTTCCGCACGCTGTTTTTGGTCCAGGACCGGGATCATGATCTTTTGCAAGGGTTGGCGGACCTTGATTTTTTCCTTTTGCCTGATTGAAAGGACCAAAGAGGAAATATTCTGGGCCTTTTGCATTTTGCTCTCCAGCGCGTCATTCACCATGTCCGGGTCGTATTCCGGAAAATAGGACAGGTGAACGCTTTCGGCTCCACCATGCACCGTGGCCGCCGTCAGGTCCCTGTAGAGTTGCTCCATATAGAAGGGGGCTACCGGGGCCGATAGGCGTGCCACCGTCAGGAGGCAGGTGTGCAGGGTCTGGTAGGCAGAGATCTTGTCCTGCTGGTAATCGCCTTTCCAGAAACGCCTGCGGCTAAGGCGCACATACCAGTTGCTCAGGTTTTCCTGGACAAAGTCTGAAATGGCGCGTGTGGCCCTGGTGGGCTCATAGTTCCCGTAGGCTTCATCTACCTGCCGGATCAGGGTATGCAGCTCCGAGAGGATCCATTGGTCTATCTCGGGCCGTTCCTTCAGCGGTACTTCGGCCTCACTGTAATTAAAACCGTCCACATTGGCGTAGAGGGCGAAGAACGAATAGGTATTGTAGAGTGTCCCAAAGAACTTCCGTTTAACCTCCACAATCCCCTCCACGTCAAATTTCAGGTTGTCCCAGGGGTTGGCATTGGAAATCATGTACCAGCGGGTGGCATCGGCCCCTTCTTCCTCCATGGTCTTGAAGGGGTCTACGGCATTGCCCAGCCGTTTCGACATTTTTTTCCCTTCCTTGTCCAGCACCAGTCCATTTGAAACCACATTCCTGTAGGCGACGGAATCAAAGACCATCCCGGCAATGGCGTGGAGGGTATAGAACCATCCGCGCGTCTGGTCGACCCCTTCGGCTATAAAATCGGCCGGAAAGGTTTGTCCCTGGTCAATATACTCCCGGTTCTCAAATGGGTAATGCCATTGGGCGTAGGGCATAGAACCGCTATCAAACCACACGTCAATAAGGTCGCTCTCCCGCTTCATAGGCTTGCCTGAGGGCGAAACAAGTACGATCTGGTCGACAATGTTCTTGTGCAGGTCTATGGTGTCATAGTTCTCCTCGCTCATGTCGCCTACTACAAAATCCGGGTAGACATCCTTTTTGAGCACCCCGGCTTGCAAGGCTTTGGCCATTTCTTCCTTTAGCTGCTGCACCGACCCGATGATGAGTTCTTCGCTGCCGTCTTCGGTGCGCCAGATGGGCAGGGGAATCCCCCAGTAGCGGGAGCGTGAAAGGTTCCAGTCATTGGCATTCGCCAGCCAGTTACCAAAACGTCCTTCGCCGGTAGACCTGGGCTTCCAGTTGATCTGCTGGTTGAGCTCGTACAGGCGGTCTTTTACCTCAGTGACCCTGATGAACCATGAATCCAGGGGATAATAGAGGATGGGCTTATCGGTCCTCCAGCAATTAGGGTAGGTGTGCAGGTATTTCTCTACTTTGAAGGCCTTGTTTTCTTCTTTCAGCCTGATGGCTATTTCCACATCTACCGATTTCTCGGGGGCCTTCCCGTCTTCATAATATTCGTTTTTAACGTATTTCCCTGCCCATTCCCGCATTTCGGGGCGGAATTTCCCCTGCAGGTCAACCAGGGGGACCGGGTTGTTGTTCTCATCCAGCACCAGCATGGGAGGTACGGGCGGATCGGCTTTCTGGGCTACCAGCATATCGTCTGCCCCGAAGGTTGGCGCGGTGTGTACGATACCGGTACCGTCATCGGTGGTTACAAAATCGCCCGCGATGACCCGGAAGGCGTTTTCGGCGTCCTGATAGGGTGTGGCGTACGGAATCAGTTGTTCGTACCGGATCCCCACCAGCTGCTTCCCGGTAAAGGCCTCCCCGACGAGGTAAGGGATCTTCTTGTCGCCTTCCCGGTACCCGGCAAGGGCTTCTGCTTCTTCGACCCTGGTGAATTTCCCGGAAAACTGGGCCCCAAGGGTGCTTTCTGCCAGGATCACCTCAATGGGCTGAAAGGTATATTGGTTATAGGTCTTTACCAGTACATAGCGGATGTTGGGGCCCACGGTAAGGGCGGTATTGGAGGGCAGGGTCCAGGGTGTGGTCGTCCAGGCAAGGAAGTACAGGTCTGCGGAACCTTTGCTCAGGAAGTCTGGCAAGGAGGCCCTTTCCGCCTTGAATTGCGCGACCACAGTAGTGTCTGACACTTCCTGGTAGGTTCCCGGCTGGTTAAGCTCATGGGAGCTGAGCCCGGTCCCCGCCTTGGGCGAATAGGGTTGGATGGTGTAGCCCTTATAGAGCAGCCCCTTATCGTAGATCTGTTTAAGGAGCCACCAAACCGTCTCCATATATTTGGGCTTATAGGTAATATAGGGGTCATCCATATCCACCCAGTACCCTATTTTTTCTGTAATGCTGTTCCAGGCATCCGTATAGCGCATCACCGCTTTCTTGCAGGCGGCGTTGTAATCTTCCACGGATATTTTCTTACCTATATCGTCTTTGGTGATGCCCAGTTCCTTTTCCACCCCTATTTCGATGGGCAGGCCATGGGTATCCCAACCGGCCTTGCGGTGTACCTGAAACCCCTTCATGGTCTTGTACCTGGGGAAGATATCCTTGATCGTCCGGGCCATCACGTGGTGGATCCCCGGCATGCCGTTGGCCGAGGGCGGCCCTTCATAGAACACATAGCTTGCCTTGCCTTCCCTGCTCGAAATACTTTTCTCAAAGATGCGCTGGGTTTTCCAAAAGGTAAGTATCTCGCCGGCAACGGCGGGTAAATCCAATTTTTTGTATTCTGCAAACTTGTCCATATCAGTATCCTATGCCCTGATTTAAGTCCGCAAAATTAATGATTTTTATCAGAAGTATGCCCGCTGAAAACCAAAAAAAGCCCCGTAATCGGGGCTTTTGTACTCTATCGGGAAAGCGCGGCCTACCTGGTGCCGGTTATGGTTACATTGGCACTTAACTGGAGGGCACTGGTAACGCTCAACGCGCCAAGGTTGAGCCCGGTTGTGGATTCGGCCTCCAGGAGGGCGTTGAAGTGGAACTGGTCCCCGTCTTTGCTATAGGAGGCAAACACCAATTCATACTCCCCTTCTTCCAAAAAACTGAGGCTATAGGAGTTAGACACGCCTTTTACCGAGGCGCTCGTCACCGCATTGGCAAAGGCCACCTCGCTCTCACCGCTTCCCCCGGTCTCGGTTTCGGCATCAAAGGTCCCCTTTTCATAGGCGTACACCACAATCTTATCGGAGGTGTCCTGAGCATCGTTCACGGTACCCGAAATCGTCCCGGTAAATTCTTCATTCACGGCCCTGATCCCGGCGCCAAGCTCCGACATGGACACAAATTCGAAATCAGACGAAAGCGTCCCCTGTTCTTCCCTGATGGTCTTGCGCAAATCAAAATCAAACACAATCTGGTTGGTAGCGGTGGCAAAAACCTCAAAGGCGTCATCTACCGCGATGCTGGTTGCAGCCGCTACAAGTTGGTCTTTACTGCCATCGGCCATTTCTACATAACAGCCGGGCGCATTGCCATCCGCATCGGTTTCATAGTCCAGTTCGAGTATGATGTCCGAATAGGAACCGGCCGCCAGCTCCAGGTTGCCCAGGGTTGCTGTCGCCCCACCGGCCAGGGCCGATAAATTGATCGTACTCTTGTTAAAGCCTTCCAGGGAGGTCCCGTCTACCTTCACGTCGGCAATGGTCACAAAGACCGCCGACACATCCGCATTGTCCACAGGGGCATCGGTAATTTTAAAGGTGGTATTGTAAGCTTCGCCCCCCGTCCCTGCATCGGGACTGTCATCCTTGCTGCAGGATACCACAGCACCTAGCAACAGCGTAAATAAGAGGGTCCTAACTTTCAAATAATTCGTCATAACAAAAGTAATTTTTAAGATTAATAGTTCATCCTTACAACAATTATCTACGGGGCTACCCTTCTAAATAAATGTTAAAATCCACCTCCTTTCGATGAACTGCAGAAACCCTTAACAGCTCTTAACAAAAAGTTGTAATTGCCCTGAAAATGCCTCATTTTACGCAGTTTGTTGATTTTCAAACCATTCCCTCCCTCCACATTTTGGCGATGTAACAACCGGCATGCTCAAGGCTGGTTGGGAAAGGGCTTTCCCGGGCCCGGGCCGCGATGTGCTCACAAAAAAAAGCCAGAGGGGGATCGATGAAGGTGGTGGGCGGTGTGGTGCAGGAAAGGGTTGGCCCTGTTGGCGACAGGGACGCCCGCGCCGGATATCCCTATTTACCCATCAGGGGCGTTTCCGTTAAAAAGTATATCCCAGGCCAAGGATCCAATTAACCCCCGCGGCAGCGAGCCCGGAAGAATAGGGGCGGTAGCGCTGGTTGGTTATGTTCTCCAGGCTGAAGGAGCCATGGAGGCGGTTCCCAATCTGGTAGCGGGACCTGAAGTTGAGCGTATGCCAGGCCGGCGAATAGGGGTTGCCATTGGCATCGGAAGCATAGATGTAGGATTTGCTCCGTTCTGACAGCGCGAGGTCGTCATAGGAAAGTTCCCCGTTGAAATTCAGGAACAGGTCGGCCTTGAGGCGGGGGTTCTTCCACACCAGGTGTACATCCCCAAAGGTGGGCGCAGCGTGTCTCGCCGGGCTGTCGGCCCCGCTGTCGTCCTCTTCATTCCCCCGGGTAATGGTCAGGTTGGAATTAACCGACAGGTACTCTGAAAGGTAGGCATCCAGGCCCAATTCAAAGCCATATACATACGCCCTCGCGGCGTTTTGGATGGCCTGAACATCGCTTAGTTCCCCGTTGTACTCAATCTGGTCCTGCCCATTGAACTGGTAATCCCTTCTTACGAGGGCGTCTACCAGGTAGGTGTAGAAGGCGGCCCCCTTTAAAACGAGTTTATCGTTAAAGTTCTTCATGACCCCCAGTTCGGCGGAATACGCATACTCCGGCTCCAGGTTGGGGTTGGGTACCACCACGGAACCGGGTTCGGAGTCAAAGACTTTCCCGATATCGTCCACATTGGGTGACCGGAAGCCGGTCGCTCCGTTCAGGGTCAGTTGCAGGTCGGCCTTGGGGAACCAGCTAAGGCCCAGGCTACCGGTTAATGCCCCATTGTTCAGGCGGGCCTCTTCAAAGGGGAAAGGGTAAAAGGTTCGGTCAAAATCGGCCTGTATCCAGACATGGCTATACCGTGCGCCCGACAAAAAACTCAGGTTAGGCCGGGCCTTGTATTCGGCATTCACATAACCGGCAGCGGTTTGCCATGTGGCCCCGTCCGGGTAGCGGGCGGCCGCGCTGGCCAAGGACCCATCCGTTATATTGTAACGGCTGCCACGGGACCCTACCTTGTTGAATACATATTCCGCTCCGTAATACAGGCGGAAGTCGCCCATTTTTTTGTTTTCAAAATCGGTATTGAGGGAAATCGCATCCACTTCCTCCGCCGTGCCGTAGCGATCGGGATCCTGGAAGTCCCTTTCATAGCGACTTTCCTCAAAACGCTGGTACGCAAGGGTGGTTTTCACCCGGTCAAAAAATTTCCCCCTCCCCTTATTCAATACCTGCAGGTTGCCCATAAACCAATTCTGCGGACCGTAGTACCATTCGGCCGAACGCAGGCCGGTCCCTTCGCTGTCCGGCCTGATCAGCCGGTCATAGCGGGAGTAGTCAGACGTACTGGAATAGTAGAGCCCCAGGTCAAAATTCCAATAATTATTGGGTTTGTGGGAGATTTTCTGCATCAGGCTCCACTGGTGGTACCCGGTGGGGACCTGCTTCCCGGGCCTGGAGTTCACCAGCAGGGTATCGCGGCCCCCAACGCGGCTGACGTACTGATTCCGCAGGTAGGCATCGGGACCGAAACGCCCCATGGCCAGGTCGCCAAAATCGTTATAGGTAAGGCTGCTGAGGAAGGCCCACCGCTTTCGGCCTAAGTTGATGTCCAGGTGGGCAGTGTGTTCATTGTTCGCGCTTGCATGGCGGTAATTCACGGCACCCGAGACCTCCCTGCCTTCCGCTGAGGCGTACTGCGGCTCCAGGGTATAAAAGTTCATCACCCCCCCAATGGCATCACTCCCGTAGATCACCGAGCCCGGCCCGAAAATGACCTCCGTATTTCTTACGACAAAGGGGTCTATAGAGATCACGTTCTGGATATTCCCGCCCCTGAAAATGGCGTTGTTCATACGCACCCCGTCCACAGAGAGCAGGAGGCGGTTGGTGGCGAACCCGCGGATCATGGGACTCCCCCCGCCCAACTGGCTTTTCTGGACAAAGACCTTGCCGCTGTTTTGCAACAGGTCTGCCGCCGTTTGCGGGCTGGTAAAGGCGATGGCCCTTGCATCCATGCCGGCTATTTTCTGGGGGATGTCTTTTTTCTGTTGCTCCCATTTGGAAACCGACATTACTACTTCCTCCAGTTGTTCGGGGTTCAGTTCCAGGTATACGGTCCTGCCCTGCCGCATGATTTGTGCTTTGCTCGTCCGCAAAGCGCGGTAACTAAGGTGCCGGAAGGTAATCCGTTCGTTGCGGTCAAAAAGGCTGAGGTCGCAACTGCCGTCGAGGCCGGAGAGGGTTGTCCTGGATTTATCCTGGTTGAACACCGCTACGTTCATGATTGGCTCACCGGTATCCAGTTCCCGTATCATAATTTCCTGGGCACTGATCCACTGAAAAAACAATAGGGCAAACAGGCAGGTACATCTGTGCATCTCAGCTGAAAACTTCATTTAATATGGCCAATGAGCGGGGCTGCTTAAATCCGTGCAAATGTACTTCAAAATACCGCAGTAACGATTGCAGCAGTACATTGCGATTCTTCTTGCCCAGCTTGATGCTATCTACCTCATCAAAAGTTGTGCCTAAAAGGGCCCTGAAATTGGCCAATTCGGCTCCGGAGAGGGAAGGGGACAGCGGCAGTACCTGGCTGAAACTCCCTTCCGCCAGGTCAAAGTAGGGGGCGTCCATGAAGTTGGTGTCGGGGTAGAACCCAAGGTATTTACTGAGTCCGACCAGAAAGAGGAGGTGAAAATTGGCGATTTTATCATGTGTATCCAGCCATTGCAGGGACGCTTCCAGGAAATGGAACAACCCTTGGTTCCGCTCTTCTTCCCGGATGCTGTGGATGAGTACTTCCGACAGGAACATGCAGAGGGTTTTCTTGACAAAATCAGTATGCAGGCTGCTATAGGGGTAGCTGATACGGGCCTCGCGCAGGTGCTCCATCGTACCCTTGTTGCGGTGGTTGACCACCAGCTCCAATTGGGTGAGGGGTTGGAAGTAGGCGCTTTTTAGTTTGCCTTTCCTGGAGGCCAACACCCCCTTGAGCAAATAGGTTTTTAACCCGTCTGAAGCCGTAAAAGCCTTCACGATCAGGCTGGTATCGCCATACTTGAGCGAAGAGAATACAATGGCCCCTGTGGTGGTCTGCATGCAGCGGGTTTAAGACCCCGCTAAGATACGGGAATCTTTGGGAGTCGTTGTAGCATTTGCTCTTGTCATGGCACCAGACCAAAGAAGTTGACCTGCCAGGTTCCGGAAACCCGACAGGTCTTTCCTGCATGCCTTTAAATAACCCCCTGGGCGAGCATGGCGTCGGCTACTTTCACGAAGCCGGCGATATTGGCGCCCTTCACATAATTGCAATATCCCTCTCCTTCCTGTCCGTATTCAATACAGGAGTCGTGAATATCTTCCATGATGCCCTTAAGCCTTTCATCTACCTCTTCGCGGGTCCAACTGATACGCAGGGAGTTCTGCGACATTTCGAGCCCTGATGTGGCAACCCCTCCGGCATTGGAGGCCTTGCCCGGGGCAAAAAGGATCCTGGCATCGTGAAAGGCGTGTATGGCATCGGGCGTGGAAGGCATATTGGCGCCTTCCGCTACGCAGATACAGCCGTTTTTGATCAGGGCCCTGGCATCGTCCCCATCCAGTTCGTTCTGGGTAGCACAGGGCAGCGCCACCTGGCATTTAATCCCCCAGGGCGTTTTCCCCTTGTGGAAGGAGGCCTTGGGATATTTTTTCACATATTCGGAGATCCTCCCCCGCTGGTTGTTTTTAAGGTCCATGACATACGCCAGCTTGTCTTCATCAATCCCGTCAGGATCATGGATAAAGCCCCCGGAATCGGAAAGGGTAAGCACCTTGCCCCCCAATTGCAATACTTTTTCGGCCGCGTACTGGGCCACGTTGCCCGAGCCTGATACCACCACTTCTTTGCCTTTGATATCCTTGCCGCGTGTCTTAAGCATGTTCTGCGCAAAATAAACCGTCCCGTAGCCGGTGGCCTCGGGCCGTATTTTTGAGCCCCCCCAGGATAGCCCCTTGCCGGTAAGCACCCCGGTAAATTCATTGCGGATTTTCTTGTACATCCCAAAAAGAAAGCCAATCTCCCGAGCACCAACCCCTATATCTCCGGCCGGCACATCCGTATTGGGCCCTATATGGCGGCATAACTCGGTCATAAAGGCGTGGCAGAAGCGCATCACCTCATCGTCCGATTTTCCTTTGGGGTCAAAGTCGGACCCTCCCTTTCCCCCGCCCATGGGCAGGGTGGTAAGGCTGTTCTTAAACACCTGTTCGAAGGCCAGGAATTTCAGGATACTGGCATTGACGGTGGGGTGGAAACGCAGGCCTCCTTTGTAGGGCCCGATAGCCGAGTTCATTTGTATGCGGTATCCGCGATTTACGTGGATCTCACCGTCGTCATCGACCCAGGCGACGCGGAAGGAGATCAGCCTTTCGGGCTCTACCATCCGGAGAAGGATATTCTTACCATTGTAAATCTCGTGTTGCGCGATGTAGGGGATAACGGTCTCCGCTACTTCCTGAACAGCCTGGATGAATTCTGGCTCATGACCGTTGCGGGCCGTGACTTCGGCCATAAAAGTCTTGATCTTGTCTTCCATATTTTCCATATATAACAACGTTTTCTTGAGTTTGTGCCACCGGCCCCCGGGTATTTCAACAGCTTGGGAATGGCCTTGGAGGCAAGCAGAATTTAAGGATTAATAATATAGCGCCAAAATTATATTATTTCTATAATTTTATGCGCCTTATTTTCAATATTTCACAATTATAAATCCAGGGGGGATTGTTGCATGCCTTGCCGGCAGGCCCGGATGGAATCTCAGGAAAGACCTTCCGCGCGGGTTCAGCCTATGGCCTGCTCCAGGTCGGCAATAAGGTCGGCCGCGTCTTCAATGCCCACGCTCAGGCGGATCAAGGCGTCTACCACCCCGCTCTTCTCCCTTTCTTCCCTGGGGATGCTGGCATGGGTCATGCTGGCGGGATGCCCCGCAAGGCTCTCTACCCCGCCCAGGGATTCGGCAAGGGTGAATACCTGCAGTTTTTCGACAATTGAAATGGCATCCTTGTAGCTGCTCCCTTTGGGAATAAAGGAAATCATCCCGCCAAAATCGCGCATTTGCGCCCTGGCCACCAAATGGTTGGGGTGGTCTTCAAAGCCCGGCCAGTACACTTTGGCGATCCGCGGGTGGGCCCTCAGGTATTCGGCCACGGCCCTGCCATTCTCACAGTGCCTTTGTATTCGAACGTGCAGGGTCTTTATCCCCCTGAGGGTGAGGAAGCTGTCCATAGGGCCGCATACCGCACCGCTTGCGTTTTGAATGAAGTACAGCTTATCTGCCAGTTCCTTGTCGTTCACCACCAGGGCACCTACCACCACATCGCTGTGGCCCCCCAGGTATTTGGTGGCCGAGTGCATGACAATATCGGCCCCCAGGTCCAGGGGTTGTTGCAGGTAGGGTGTGGCAAAGGTATTGTCTACGGCAAGCAGCAACCCCTGCTTTTTGGCCAGGGCCGATACCGCCTTTATATCGATAACATTCATCATGGGGTTGGTAGGGGTTTCTACCCAAAGCAAGCGTGTTTTTTTATTGATATGACGCTCAATGGCCCCGATATCCTGCATGCCCACGAAATGAAACGCGATACCGTATTTGCTGAATATCTGGGTGAACAGCCGGTAACTGCCCCCATAGAGGTCGTTGGTAGAAACCACCTCATCCCCGGGTTCCAGGAGCTTGATCACGGCATCCATGGCCGCCAGCCCACTGGCAAAAGCCAGGCCATACCGGCCGTTTTCTATGCTTGCAAGGGAACTTTCCAGGGCGGCCCGGGTAGGGTTGCCGCTGCGGGAATATTCATATCCCTGGTGCCCCCCCGGCGTACTCTGGGCATAGGTAGAGGTTTGGTAAATAGGAGGCATTACCGCCCCGTAGGCTTTATCGGGCGACTGCCCGCCGTGGATGGTTTTGGTGTTAAACCGCAGTGCTTTTTTCTTCATGTGCTATACGTATTGGTACAAAGGTATCGTTATCTTTCCGACAAAGCAATCAAATTGATTTGTAGCTTCGCGAAGCAGAAACATACATGCATATGACGCGCATCCCGGCCCTTTTATGTACCCTGTTATTGCTTGCCTCCTGCGCCCGGGAGGAGCACCTGACATTTGAGACCGTGACCCTGGAAAGCGACCCCTGCAAGGATTGCCCGGAAGTACGCATCAACCTGCCGCAGGCTGTGGAAAACACCAAAATAGGCAGGGCCATCAACACCGGGCTGAAAGAAGAAGTCATCGCCTTGCTGAGTTTCGCAGACTCCCTGGAAGTGACCAGCCTGGAGCAGGCCATCACCTCGTTCAGGAAGGGCTACGAACACATCAGTGGGCTATACCCGGATGAGACCCCGGGATGGAAGGCAGAGGTAGACGCCCGTGTTTCTTACCAAGACGCCCATTGGATCAGCATTGTGATAAACACCTATACCTTTACCGGCGGGGCCCACGGCTATGGCTCGGTACGCTACCTGAATTTTGACAAACGCAAGGGGACCGAACTGGCCCCCTGGGAACTGTTCAGTGACGAGGAGGGCTTTCAGCGGCTGGCAGAAGGCAAGTTCCGCGAGCAGGAAAAAATCCCCCGGGCCCAGCCCATCAACAGCACCGGGTTTATGTTCGAAGAAAACCGCTTCCACCTGCCCGAGAATATCGGCCTGTGCCCCGAAGGCGTCAAATTGTATTACAACCAATACGAAGTAGCCTCCTACGCCGATGGCCCAATAGAACTAACACTACCCTTTGACGTGGCAGCAACCTTCCTTCATTATCCCATAAAATCCTGACCCGGGTTTAAACCACCTTCTTCAGGGACATGATCACCCCGAGGTGGAGGCCTTCATGGAAGGTATTAAACGACAGGGCGTCTTCGAAGTTCCTGAGCGTTACCCCAACGCTGGTCGTATATTCATTGAAGGTCTTAAATACCCCCTTCTTGTAATCTTCCGACGTTTTTTCCGCCAGGGATAACATCAGGCCCTCCACTTCCCTGATTTCCGATTCGGAGGGGATACCGTCCGGGTAGGTGCCTTTGCGGTATTTGGCTACGAGGCTATCACTGGTGGCCATTGGCAAATTGCTCAGGGAGTAGAGGAGCATCTGCTGTGTTACCACCACATGGGCCATATTCCACCACATGTTGTTGTTAAAGCCCTGTGGTACTTTAAACAACTGCTCCCTGGGGGTCTGCTTGAGGATCTGCAACAATATCTTCCTGTTCTGGGCAATGGTATCGAATAGTCTTTCCACGGGTAAAAGGTGTTTTAGGGTATCTTAGTAAGTTCATAGCATTTTGTATTACAAAAATAGCACAAATACGGTTATCCGTGTTTCCCCCGGATACCCTAGTTTTGCAAGTAGCCTCCGGGCATTGGGAAAATCTTCCCATGCCCTTGACACAACAGACCCGCAAACCCTGTAGCCAATGAAGAAAATCTATTACCTAAGTACCTGTGATACCTGCCGCCGCATCCTGGGCGAACTGCAGTTGCCCCCGGATTTTGTGTTGCAGGATATTAAGGAGCAGCCCCCCGGCAAAGCGCAGCTGGAGGAATTAAAAGAGCGTGCCGGAAGTTATGAAGCACTTTTCAGCAAGCGAGCGCGACTGTTCCGCGAACGGGGGCTACACGAAAAGTCGCTTGGGGAGGCGGACTACCGCAAACTGCTCCTGGAGCATTACACTTTCCTCAAGCGGCCCGTGATGGTATCAGGAGCCAAAATCTTTATCGGCAACAGCAAAAAGGTCGTAAGCGCGGCCAAAGAAAGCCTGCAACCTTGAACCAACGCACCCTTGCCATCCTGGCCGCGCTGGGGGCCACCACGATCTATGGGCTCAACCACACCATAGCAAAAGGGGTGATGCCTACCTATATAAAGCCCTACGGGTTTATCATGCTCCGGGTATTGGGTGCCAGCCTGCTCTTCTGGGGTATTTCCTTCCTGGGGCCGAAAGAGCGGGTGGAGCGAAAAGACTGGGGCCGCTTGCTCCTGTGTTCACTCTTCGGGATGGCCATTAACATGCTGGCCTTTTTTAAAGGGTTGGAACTCTCTACCCCCATCAACAGCAGTGTCCTGGTGACCACCACCCCTATTATCGTGGTGGTGCTATCGGCCGTACTGATCAAAGAAAAAATACATGGGTACCGGGCGCTGGGGATAATCATCGGGCTTATCGGCGCCATCTTCCTCGTACTTTACGGCCAGGAGGTACGGCAAGATGCCCCCAACATCCCATTGGGAAACACCCTCTTCCTGGTGAACTCCTTCTTTTTTAGCCTGTACCTGATCACTGTAAAGAAATTGCTGGAAAAATACCATCCCTTTACCCTAATGAAATGGTTGTTCCTGATCGGGATCGTATGGAACCTTCCCATTGCAATGCCGCAGTTTCTGGAGGTTTCCTGGGCCGAGCTTCCTTTTGAAGCCGTTTGGCGCATGGCCTTTGTGGTCATAGGAACGACCTTCCTCACCTATCTCTTCAACGTATTTGCCCTGCGGCAGTTAAAAGCATCAACCGTCAGTGCCTTTGTCTACCTGCAACCGCTCATTGGCATCCTCTATGCCCTGCTCAGCGGGAAAGACCACCTGTCTGCCGTGAAGGTAGGGGCCGCCGGGATGGTGCTGCTGGGCGTATACCTGGTGAGCAAGCGCCCTAAACCAGGTCCTTAGGTTTCCTGGCGTACTTGCGGGTATCTTCCTTGGTCAGTACCCTGAAGCCCTCGGGCCGCTCTACGCGCTCCATCCGTTGTTTCAGGTCCTGGGGCAGGCCCGTAAGTTTCCGGCTCCGGAGGTCGATCCAGGCCCCCATCATCTCGCAATGCGCCATATGGCGCCCACGGTGATCATAGAAATCGTGGTGAAATTCAAAGAAGCGCCCGTCCTCCGAAAGGCCGGCAAGGCTCAGGGAAACTTTTACGGGGGGGCCGGGGAATATTTCCCGGAAGTAATACACATGTTCGTAAAAAACCACCGGGCCCAACTGGTATTCCTTCAGGTGGGGGTGGCTGAGCCCCAGATCGGTGAGGAAACTCATCCGGGTATGGCTCATGAAGTTGATGTACGCCGAGTTGGCAAGATGGCGGTTGGCATCGAGGTCGCTCCAGCGGATCTCAAATTCTTTGGTATACATAAGGCCGGTACTTTTATTATGCGTGCATAGAATTTGCAAAAATACCATAGTTTTGAAAACCAGGGCGCAGTTTGCCTGGAAAATTATCCCTATTTTTAAACGCCTAAAACCCAGCAATGCAGTCAAAACCCGCTTTTATCAAAGAGCTGTCGCTTCCGGTGATCGCCGCACCCATGTTCCTGATCTCCGGCCCCGAGCTCGTCATAGAATGTTGTAAAAATGGGATTGTGGGGACTTTTCCGGCCCTTAACCAGCGAAGCAGCGAAGGTTTTGAGCAGTGGCTCGTACAGATCCAGAAAGCCCTGAAGGAACATGAGCAAGCCACCGGCAAAAAACCGGCGCCATTTGGGGTCAACCTCATTGTGCACCCTACCAACCCCAGGCTGGAGGCAGACCTCAAGCTATGCATCAGGCACAAGGTGCCCATCATTATCACTTCGCTGGGGGCCGTATCGGAACTGGTGGATGCGGTGCACTCGTATGGCGGACTGGTGTTCCACGATATTATCAAAAAACGGCATGCCGAAAAAGCGGCGGCTGCCGGGGTAGACGGACTCATCCTGGTATCGGCCGGGGCCGGGGGGCATGCGGGGACGATCAACCCCATGACCCTGGTGGCCGAAGTGCGCTCTTTTTTTGACAAAACCCTGATCCTTTCGGGTTGCATCAGTACGGGACGCGATGTCGCCTCGGCCCTGCAGATGGGGGCCGACCTTGCCTATATGGGCACCCGCTTTATCAACACCCGCGAAAGCCTGGCCCCTGAGGGCTACCGCGAAATGATCTCCCGGGCCGGGTCTGGCGATGTAGTGTATACCGCCGCTGTATCCGGGGTGCACGCCAACTTCCTGGGGCCGAGCCTCAAGGCCGCCGGCCTGACGGAGGAAGACCTGAAGAAAGACCGTAAAATAGATTTCGGGAAGGAGCTCGATACCGAGGCCAAGGCCTGGAAAACCATCTGGTCTGCCGGACAGGGGGTGGCAACCATACACGAAACCCTGTCGGTCGCAGATCTGGTCCAGCGGATGAAGGACGCATTCAGGGCCGCCATAGAGGAACAGAACGCCCTGTTGGCCCTTTACCCCAAATAACCATTTAAGACGCAACACATGTACGTCAGGAGGAATATCAGCTGGGACATCATTTTTCGCTACGCGTGGCGGAACCTCCTTTTTTTTACCTTCTGGGCAGGGGCGGTATTCTCCGTCTACTACTTCCTGGGGTGGACCTTTATCGACATCCCCTTCCAGCCCCTGAGTGTCATTGGTATCGCGGTGGCTTTTTACATTGGCTTTAAAAACAGCCAGAGTTATGACCGTTTTTGGGAGGGCCGCAAGATCTGGGGAGGCATTGTCAATTACTCCCGTACCTGGGCCAACAATGTCCTTTGCTTTGTAGACGATACCGATACGACCAAAAAAAAGCTGATCTACCGCCACCTGGCCTGGATCAATGCCCTGAGGATACAGTTGCGGCAGCCCACCCCTTTCAGCCTGCGCGAAAACCCCAGTGTGGAGGCGCTGTTCGACAAGCACGGGGAACGAAACCCGGTTTGCGACGACCTCGACCAGTTCCTGGAACCCGCGGAGATCGCCGATCTGCAGACCCGCAAGAACGTGGCCACCCACCTGGTGAAACTACAGGGGCGTCACCTGAAGGAACTCCTGGACAAAGGCAGGATAACCGAATTTGACAAGCAGGTCTTTCACCACAACCTGGAGGAACTCTACAACCTGCAGGGGATGTGCGAAAGGATTAAAAACACCCCTTTTCCAAGGCAGTACGCCTATTTCAGCACCCTGTTCTGCTGGATCTTTATTTTGCTGCTCCCTTTTGGCCTGCTGGATGTTTTTGAAAATGAACTGGCCGAGGTAGCCAAAGGGTTCCATGCCTGGTTTGTGTTTCTGATGATCCCTTTTTCTGTCCTTATCTCCTGGATCTTCGTAACGATGGAAAAGGTGGGCAGCAATTCGGAAGACCCTTTTGAAGGCCGGATCAACGATGTCCCCATGAGCGCCCTCTGCCGCACCATTGAAATTGACCTGAGGGATATGCTGGACGAAAAAGACCTGCCGGAAAAACTACAGCCACAAGACCATATCCTCTATTGAATGCCCCTTTTACCCTCAGCATACCATCCCCCCCTCTTCTTCAGGAATGGCCACCTGGCCACCATTTATTCGGGCCTGGTGCGAAGGGTCCCCGGACACCGCTATACGCGGGAACGCCTTGATCTAAGCGATGGGGATTTCCTGGACCTCGACTGGAGTCATGCCGATAGCCCCGGCCAAAAAGCGGTGATCCTCCTCCATGGCCTGGAGGGCGATGCCCACCGCCCCTATATGACCGGGAGCGCGCGCTTGCTGAATGCCCATGGCTTTGATATCTGTGCCGTAAACTTCAGGGGGTGCAGCGGGGAGCCCAACCGCCTTTTCCGTTCTTACCATTCCGGGGCTACCGAAGACCTGGATGCCGTGGTACGGCATGTGGTGGAAGGGAAAGGCTACCCGGAAATCTTCCTCAAGGGCTTCAGCCTTGGGGGTAACCTGTGCCTCAAATACCTTGGGGAGGGCAGGCGATTGCCCGGGCAATTGAAGTCTGCCGTGGCTGTATCGGTGCCCTGTGACCTCCACAGTTCCCTCCGGCAATTGCTCTCGGCCAAAAATATCCTCTATGCCCGGCGGTTTAAAAGGCACCTGTTGGGAAAGCTATGGATCAAATACGAACAGTTCCCGGAGCACATCAGCAAAGCCGATATCGGGCGGGTGAAGAACCTCAAGGATTTTGACGATATCTATACCAGCCGGGCGCACGGTTTTGCCGATGCGCTGGACTATTACCGCCAGTGCAGCAGCCTGCAGTTCCTGCCGGACATCACTACCCCGACCCTCCTGATCAATGCCCAAAACGATTCTTTCCTGGGGCCGGAATGCTATCCGCGGAAGGAGGCTCACGGCAACCCCAGGCTTTTCCTGGAGATGCCCCGTTATGGAGGCCACGTGGGGTTCTTTGGGCTGAACAACCAGTACTATACCGAAAAAAGGGCTATAAAATTTTTGGAAGAGGCGCGGTAAGTTGCTCTATTTACTATATTAGTAGCCCTAAACGAAAATTGACAATGAAAAAAGCAATGATGCTGTTGGCTATAGGGGCCCTTGTGGTTGGCTGTGGCGGCAAAGAAAAGAAGGAGGAAGGCTCACAGGATGGCTTTCAGATGAACCGTACCAAAGAAGAAACCAAAACCACCACCGCCTCCGAAGGAGTGCCCGTAGACCTGAGCAACAAGGGGGTCGGGCCGGTGAGCAGTGTGGATTTCGGGGACGCTATCGACCAGGAGATGGCCGCCAAGGGCGAAGCTACCTTTAAGGCCATTTGCACCGCCTGCCATATGGCCGAGCAGCGCATGATTGGCCCTGCCCTGAAAGGGGTATACGAGCGACGCAGCCCGGAATGGGTAATGAACATGATCCTGAACCCCGATGGCATGCTGAAGGAAGACCCCATTGCCAAGGCCTTGCTGAAGGAATACAACAATGCCATCATGCTCAACCAGAACCTCTCGCAGGAACAGGCTCGGGAATTGGCAGAATACCTGAGGACGCTGTAGCAGAGGATACCCGGATAACCTGATAGCGTTTGCGGTGGAGGAGGCTCCGGGCAAACGCTTTTTTTATAACCGCATACCGCTGTCTGTATGGAATACAAAACCCTGGGGCCCAACGATGCCACTGCCACCCTGCAACGGCAGGTAACCGGATTGTTCGGGCAACTTACCCGGAAGATCGGGGCCCTGCCGCTGAAGCAGGTCCTGGCTGCCCCCAACCCGCCGTTTATCCTGGGCTGCATGGAGGGGGGGCAATTGCTGGGAATGGCCGGAATGGCAACCTACCAGGTGCTTTCCGGGCGGAAAGGATGGATAGAAGACGTAGTGGTGCACAGCGATCACAGGGGCCGGGGCATTGGAAGGGCCCTGGTCTCGGGCCTGCTGGAGTTGGGGCAGGAACGGGGATTGGACGAGGTACTGCTCTTTACCGGGCATACCCGCTTAACGGCTGTGGCCCTTTACGAAAGCATGGGCTTTGTAAAAAAAGACAGCCACCTCTATACCTTGAAACTTCCCAAAAACACCCGTGATGAAATTTGAACTGTCTGAGGCCTTGCCGGTCCTTGAAAGCACCCCCAAGGTTTTGACAACCTGGCTGGAGGGCCTGCCGGAGGAATGGGTTTCCCGCAACGAGGGTGGCGACAGCTGGAGCCCGTATGATATCGTAGGGCATTTGATCCATGGCGAACTTACCGACTGGATCCCGAGGATGCAGCTCATATTGTCGGATACTGCAGACAAGACCTTCCGCCCTTTTGACCGTTTCGCGCAATTTCGCGAAAGCCGGGGGAAGCCCCTCGGGGAGTTGTTGCAAACTTTCCGGGACTTGCGGGTGCAAAACCTCGAGGTCCTCCGCGCTGCCAGGCTGGGGGGCGCGGAACTGGAGCGGGAGGGGCGTCACCCGGAATTGGGGCCTGCCAGCTTACGACAGCTGCTGTCGGCCTGGGTGGTCCATGACCTGAACCACCTCCACCAGGTCGCGCGTTGCATGGCCTGGCAATACAAGGGGGAGGTAGGTCCCTGGCGGGCCTACCTGGGGGTATTGAAGCCATAGCTTCCAGGAAAAGGAGCCTGGGGTTGCTACTGCGCATGAATTGACGGGGGGAGTCCCCCCCCCGCCCCGCGGTCAAGTTCGTCTTCCCCGCTGAAAAAACCTCGCAGTTTCGGGAATTGCCGACAGCCCATTGCTTTGATACCAGCCCCCACTATGGCCTTGAACGCATCGCGTTTACCAGGACCCCAACAGATAGGGGCCAGCACGGGACGGGCTTCCGGCCCACCCTTATGGATAGCCCCAATTGCTTCTATCACGGCAGCTTTCAGGGGGGGGGTAATTATTGGATAAACCGGATCCCGTAGCGCCCACAGATTTCGGCCACCCTGGTTAAATCCGGCGGCCCGGGGGGCAAGGACCCCAGTTCCTCAAACATATGTTCAATGCCCGATGGGAAAACGCTGAGGATAACCTTTGCTTTCTTATCGCCCACGATCTTCCAGCTATGCGGCACCCCACGGGGCCCAAAGGCAAGGTCGCCCGCCTTCAAAATAGTGGTTTCGCCCCCCACAGTGAGCTCCATCTCCCCTTCCAGCACTTTGAATACTTCATCCTCGTTGTCGTGCACGTGGGGTGGGATCATGACCCCCGGGTCATTCTCCTCTTCGATCAGGGTAAACAGCCCATTGGTATCGGCCCCGGTGAGTTTTACCAGCTGTATGTCCCCTATGACATTGAGGGTCTTCCCCTCACCCGCCCGGACGATTCTGGGTTTGAGGTTGTTCAAAACATTTTTGGCCGTTCCGGCCATAGCCCTGGGGATGGCCATAAAAGCCGTGCCCGCCAGGGCGCCTGCTTTAAGGAAATCGGATCGTTTCATACTAGGTTTTTTTTGAGGTTCAACTTCTATTATACGAAGGTATGCCACCCCCACTCCTGCCCTTGCCGGACCTGTCGCATTGCTTAACACTCCTGTTTCATCCAGGCGGCAGAGGGACAATATTGGTAAAGGAGGGTACAAATCTGGCATCCATCCCCGATGCGGGGCCCTACATTCCGGATGCCATTCACCTCCCTCAGGGGACGGCAGCCCAACATTCACCTTAAATTATTTAGACATGAGAACTTTAATGACGATTATCAGTACGACAACACTGCTCCTTTCCGGTACCGGCTGTACCACAGGGGACGACGGCAAGCCCAACCCGGCTCCCGAAGCAATCCCAACCCGCTATACGGGGCCGGAGGTCGCTGTGGGCGATGGCCTTGCCTGGACGCTGGTAGAAACCGATGAATCCCTGAACCCGGTAGCCATTGGGATACAATTCGAGGAAAGCGCCCTGGTGAACCTGCCTGCCGGGAGCCCGCATGCCGATGAATTTGTACTGCAACTGCCGGAAGATTTGCCCGTAGCGCCCTATGACCACATTACGCTCGACTGGAACGAGCACGGGCATGAACCCATGCAGGTATACGATCTGCCGCATTTTGATATCCATTTGTACTTTATGTCGATGAGCCAGCGCAATGCCATCGCGCCCACGGACAGCCTGGAATTCAACAAGCCCCTGCCGGAAGACCACCTACCTCCCATGTATCTGGAAACACCGGGGGGCGTACCTCGTATGGGAGCCCATATCATAGACCTGCTATCGCCCGAAATTGCGGGTACCGGGACTTTCACCCATACGTTTATCTATGGCAAGTACGATGGGCAACTCAACTTCCTGGAGCCCATGGTCACCAAGGCATTCCTGGAGTCCAAAACCCAGGTTGACCAGGCAATAAGGCATCCATCAAGCTGGCAGGAAAGTGGCTATTACCCATCGGGCTATACCATTGCATTTGATAGCGAGACCGGCCTATACACCATTTTACTGACCGGCCTGGAAGAATTTTAGTACCTTTTTAGTGGCTATGGCGGGGTGCTCCCTACCCTATCCGGATAAACCAGACCATTACAAAGTAATGCCGCGATTGCTTATACTCCTTTACGGGTTCCTGTTACTACCCAACCCCCTTTGGGCCCAGGAACCCTATCCATTGGATACATTGTACCCGGTACATGACCTGGAGCCCCGGCTGTTGGTCCTGGCTGACCCTGAGGGCCGGCTGCAGGCGGACGAAGTGGTCTCGGACAGCAGCCTTGCCTTTACCCCCCGTGCGGAATTACCCCGCTTGCTGGACCATAAAACGATCTATTGGGGGAAACTACGGATCCAAGCCAAGGCAGCTGTACGCGATTGGCAGCTGCATTTAGAGGAACTGTTTTTAAACAGCCCGGCCTGGATACGGGGCAACGGCAAGGTAGACGTTTACGCCTATGCCAATGAGCAGCTTCTCTTTCATAAGAAGACCGGGGCCAACTACCCCGATTCTGTGCGGGACCAGCCCGGTGACTGGCAACGCAACCGGGTATCCGTATCCTTCCCTGAAGGCGCCCCCATTACGCTACTGGTACGGGTGGAAGGCAACAGTTTCGGGTTTTACCCCTTCTTCCGCCTGTCGCTGCGCAAGCCCGGTTTTGACAATTACCATCCCTACCTGCCCCTGCACGCCTCTTTCGATATCTTTATGCTGGGGGTTACCTTCATTATTTTCCTTTACCATTTCCTGCAATGGCTCTACCTCCGGCAAAAGGTCTTCTTTTGGTTTTCGCTCTGGGTCTTCCTCTGCACCTGCACCCAGGCCATGGCAGTGGGACTGGATACAGAATACCTCCTTGCGGAATACCCGGAATTGCGCTTCCCTTTGTGGATGGTCATCCCCAACAGCATGCTTTTTACTTTTTGGTTTTTTGGGCGTGCTTTTATCAATTCCGGGGAACGTTTCCCCAAACTGGACAAGTATATGCTGGCGCTACCCGCCTTGATGATCCTGGAACTGTTGGCATCCCTTGGGCTGATCCTATTTGACGGGCCGGTTGCGCAAACGCGTGTGGGCTACCATTATGAATTTGTGGCCCTGTTCTCTGCCCTGGGCCTGGGCCTGGCCATCGCCATTACCCTGAAAAAAGACCGCCTGGCAAAGTATTTTGGTATAGGGGCCATTTTTGCCACCATATCCGTCCTGGTAGGGGTGTTGTGGTCATCGGGCTATATCCGCCTTTCTTTTGTACCGTATACCTGGGGTATTTTGCTGCAGGTAATAGCCTACTCTTTTGGGATTGCCTACCGCCAGCAACGGCTGAACCTCCAGGCCCAGGCCGAAAAACTGGAAGCTGCGGAATCCAGGGCCGAGGCCCAGCGTGTCCGGGACCTGGACGAGGTTAAGACGCGCTTTTTTGCCAATATCAGCCACGAATTCCGTACCCCCCTGACCCTGATTTCCGGGCCTTTGGCGCAGGCAAAAAAAGACGCGGAGCAGGAAGGGCAAAGCCGTATGGGCCCGGTACGGCTGTCGGAAAAGGCTTTTAATACCATCCAGAAAAACACCCAACGCCTCCAAAGCCTGATCGACCAGCTACTGGACCTCTCTCGGCTAGAAAGCGGCAAACAATCCCTGGCCCTGAGCCGGGGTGGCCTCATCGGCTACCTGCGGCAGTTGGTCTTCTCTTTTGAAAGCCTGGCCGAACGACGGAATATAAGCCTGAATGCCAATTTCCCAACGGAGCCAGAAGGGGCCGTGTACGACCGGGACAAGCTGCATAAGATTATCGTAAACCTTTTGTCTAATGCGTTCAAATATACCCCTGAAGGGGGAGCGGTCACAGTGCTCGCATCACACGATAACCGCTACCTGACCCTGGAGATACAGGATACCGGAAAGGGTATTGGCAAGGAAGCCATATCACGCGTCTTTGAGCGCTTCTACAGGGTAGAGGGGACCGAGGAAAAAGGATCCGGGATTGGCCTGGCACTGACCAAAGAGCTGGTCGACCTGCACCACGGCCAGATCAGCGTCACCAGTTCGGAAGGGCAGGGGAGCATGTTTAAGCTACGTTTGCCTTTTACGCTGCAGGATTTGCCAAAAGACCTAACCTTACCAGAAACCGACCCGGCAAAAGCTGCAACAGCCGTCACCGCTGTACAGGGAAGCGATGATATGGCCGAGTTACACTCCCCCAATCAGCAGGAGGCGGAGCGACCTGTCGCCTTGTTGGTGGAAGACAACCCGGATCTCAGTGGGTTTCTCGCCGATTTGCTTGATGGGCAGTACGAGGTGTTACGGGCTGCTGACGGGCTGCAGGGTGAACGTATGGCATATGAGCATATCCCCGATATCGTAGTCACCGATGTAATGATGCCCAAAAAAGACGGCTATGCCCTTTGCCATTCATTGAGGCGCAATGTAAAAACCAGCCACATCCCCATTATCATGCTTACCGCCAAGGCCGGGCAGGCGAATAAAATGGAAGGCTTGACACAGGGAGCCGATGCGTACCTTACCAAACCTTTTGATTCGGGGGAGCTATTGTTGCGGATGAACAACCTCATCGGGGGCCGGAAGCGTTTATGGGATTATTTCAAATCTGTGGAGGGGGTGGTGCTTGATGACCTGGAAATCACCTCCCTGGATGACCGGTTCCTGCAGGACGTCCTGAAAGTCATCCGGGAAAACCTGGACAACGAATTGTTGTCTGTCTCGGATATCGGCCGGGGGGTAGGATTCAGCAGGTCGCAACTACACCGGAAGTTAAAGGCCCTGACGAACAAGTCTGCCAACCAGCTCATTGTGGAAGTCCGTTTGAGCGAGGCCCGGCGTTTGCTGGAGCACCGGGCCGGATCGGTATCGGAGATCGCCTATTCTGTGGGGTACTCCAACCTGTCGTATTTCACCAAGAGTTTTAAGGAGAAATTCGGGATTTTACCCAGTAAGGTCCGGGCCCTCTGAAACTGTGTCCGGTTGCCGGGATGCAGGCCATCGTAATACCGGGCTTTTGTCTTTCTGGTCTTTCGGGCGGCGGTCCCCCGGTTTTTCGGGGAACCCCCCTTGGCGCTGAGCGAGGCCGGGGCGACACGCGCCCTCCCCAGGAGTAAGATACATCAGAGGCCAGCAAGCATGCAGCAGGGAAACCTTGCGTGGGCCATAGCCCTGACCAATTCCTGTAATGCGGTACATGCGGGGAACGGGCATTCCCTCCCCGATGTCAAGATACATTTGATCACTGCAAGTTGCCAACAGTTTGATTTTTAGTTTATTGTTATCTTTACGGGATGACCAGGACCACCATCAAGCTATCGTATTTCCGGCATCGGGAACACCGGGCCATCCGCCTGGATTTTACCTACCAACCGGAAATCGTTTCCCTTATAAAGGCGTTTCCCGGGATGCGATGGAGCCGGCGACATAGCTGCTGGTACCTGCCATCCGGGCCTGAAACCCTGAAACGGCTATTTGACTACCTGGTACAGCAGGGGTTTTGGGTTGATTACAGCAACCTGAAGGCAAAACCTGGGGACGCCCCGGATCACCAGAAACAGGAACAGCCCCTTAGCCCGTCCCAGCTGGTATTGCTGGACCGGTATCAACGCTATCTGCAAGGCCTTCACATGGCTCCGAGCACGGTGCAGTCTTACGGTTATTTTATCAAGCGCTTTCTGGCATTCCTTGGCGGGCAGCCCCTTTCTGAAACAGACAACAGTACGGTACGGGCCTTTGTGGAAGCACTGGTCGCCAAAAACCAATACGGGGTCAGCAGCCATCGCCAGCTGATAGGGGCTATAAAACACTTTGCCAACCTTTTCAGCGAATCCCGGATCAACGGCCCCGAACTGGTTCGACCACGCCGGTCCCGCCACCTTCCCACCATCCTCAACCAGCAGGAGGTACTGCGGCTTTTGCAGAGCACCCCCAACCTGAAGCACCGCACGGCCATAGCGCTGCTCTATTCCTCGGGCTTGCGAATCAGTGAACTTTTAAATCTGGAAATACGGCATTTGGACCTGGAGCGGAAACAGTTGCATGTGGTACAGGGGAAAGGCCGCAAGGACCGCTATGTAGTCCTGGCCGAGAGCCTGGTCCCCTTGTTGTTGAACTACCTGAATTCTTACCGGCCCAAGCGTTTGTTGCTGGAGGGCGATGGTGGGGGCCGGTATAGCGGGAGCAGCGTTCGTTCCTTCCTGAAGCGCAGTTGCCGGCGGGCCGGGATCCGAAAGGCGGTAACCCCCCATACGTTGCGGCATTCCTACGCCACCCACCTGATTGAGAACGGGGTCAACCTGCGGCATGTGCAGGAGTTGCTGGGGCATACCAAACCTGAAACCACCATGGTCTACACCCATGTTGCCCGTCGCGATCTCTTGCAGGTGCGTAGTCCGCTTGACGACGTGGTCCAAAAGGCACTTAAGGCCGACAAAAATGATACACATATCTTATTATCCGGCGATTTGTAGGAAATATTCGCTACTTTGGTCACCATATAACCAGTTAGCACCTATATTTTGAATAAAGCTATTCTAACCACATTTGTATATATTTTTCATTTTGTTACTCTAGTGGCATTAATCAGTTGTCTCAACTTTCAGATTGACTTTTTAGAAACTGAAATTCCACCAAATAGTGATGGGCAAGCAGTAATCGGAGTGGGTATGTTTATTATATTTTCTTGGGCGGCAATTATGATGGGTTTTATTAGTGTCATGATATCTTTTTATCAAATCTGGAACAATAATGGGACTATATTCAGATATGTGATTTTTGCTATGGTTACCATATTAACATGTTTTGTCCTATACTATTATGGAAAATGAACAGGTGCTAACACCGGGTATACCCCAGCGTTTAGTGTAACCCGCCTGGTGTTTATGGAGACCAAAAAGAATTAACTTTAAAATAAGGCCCTGGCTGCTTGCCTTGCTAACCCCGCACGTGCGGGATCTGATTCGCTTCGGCAAGCTTGCAAACAATAACGCCGTTGTATACCCGGGGCCGTTAGCGGTAATTCTAAAATACATTAAGTGAGCCTTATTATTTACCTGATTTTGCTAATTCTAGGCCTGATATTGTGGGTGTATGGATTCTTTTTGGTCAGCAAAAGAAATCAATTGATAAGGTATGCGGTTATTAATACTGTGATTTTCGTTTTTTACTCAATCCTTTGGCTAAATCATTCTACTATTATTACAGGCCATGATGAATATGGCTTGGGGTTATTGTTTGGTTTTCCGTTAATCCTTGTGATTCACAGCATACTAGTATTTATGATAATACTGCTTACTGTAAAAAAAGTTAAAAAAAACTACCGCTAACAACGGCTATAATTCAACCCTTCCTAAAAGGTTCAAATAATAAATTTCCTACATTAGACCTAGAAAAAACAAAACGGCTTGATTTCACCCCTCCCGGGCCGAAATCATAGCCAGGACCGTTAGTAGCAATACGCGCAAATGAATAAAAACAACCTAATAAAAGAAAACTTAAAATTTCATCTAGATAATTCATTTAGGCTGTTCAATAATGAATTATCTTTTAAAAATGCTATTCAAGAGGCGTTGAATAACTTTGACAACATCACTTGGTTTTCAAGTTCGGATATTGACATTGAGAGTTTTAAAGAAAGTTCAAAAAAGGAATTGAAAGAATTATTGAATGACAACAAACTTCATTCCGAGATACAGAATTTAATTAATGAACTTCAAAATCGTGATAAAAGAACAATACAAGAAAATATCGAACATCAACTCGTAGATAATCTTACGAAGATTGCTCTCGATATTCCCGAAGAAAGAAACGATTTTAAACTTAATTTACTATTTCTAGAACATGATTATTACCCTGAAGCTTGTTTTTGTGGTTTTGACGATAGTAACTATAAATTTAAACTTCTTTCAGGTCAAGAATATCTGAAATTTGACTATCAGAAAGAATTATTTAATGGAGTTGGTCTATTCAACTATGAAACTATACTCAATGAATACTTGAAATACATAGAATATTTAGGAGAAGAAAGGGTAGATAAAATTAATGAAGCATTAGGAGCAGGGGCGTATTTGGAAGAGATAAAAAAATTATTCATACTTGACGGATATTTAGAAATGCATTTATGCTTTGAACGAATAAATAAAAAAATTAGGGAGATAAAAATGCCGATGAGGAATGAAGTATTCATTTTTGGTAATGAGCATGATTGTGAACAATTAAACATCTATGTACTATAAGTACTGCTACTAACATCGGCTATAGCCCATCGCCAGCCAAGGATGGGGAATTTTTCCTACAATAGAGATCATAAATCATTCCTGGGGAGGTCTGCGTATTGAGGCGTCGGGCCATAGCCAGGGCCGTTGGCTTTAATTTTGAATTTCTTCTAAAGTCAACCCATGTATTTACTTCAATATTATTTTGTCAACTCAAAAGTTGACATTTTTTATTTTTTGTAAACCCAATAGTTTACTTTTATATATTATTGTAAACTCATTGGTTTACATGATTATAGAAAAGTCTACTAAAATCACCTTTAAAATGAGAAGTAAGCGAAAATTAATGATTGAACAGTTGGACCAAAAATTAAGTCCATTTCTTGAAGCAAAAACTGTTTTGGTACCAGAGAGAGGATGGATACATACAATTCGGACCACATTAAACATGACTATGGCCCAACTTGGTACCAAACTGAACATCACTCGGCAAGGAGTTAAGAAAATTGAGGAGAGCGAGGCAAATGGTACCATAACGATAAAAACACTAAAGGAAGTTGCTGCTGCAATGGACATGAAACTTGTCTATTCAATGGTGCCAAAAGGTGGTACCATTGACGATTTGATACACGTAAAATCAGAAAGGTTGGCAAAAAAAATAGTACTAAGGACCAACCAAAATATGAAATTAGAGGACCAAGGAATTGGTGATGAAAAGATTAACGAAACAATAAAAGACCTAACGAACGAAATAAAAAGAGAAGTAAGAAAATCTCTATGGGATTAGAGCTTACATATGAACCAGGACAAACTCCTTTGAATGAAGAGGAAAAGGACGGTCTAAAAATAAAATCGATCACATCTCAGCAAGAGCTGGATCAATTTGAACAGTTAAACATAGAAAAAGCTGTTGAATGGTCTATTCATGCAAATTTAAAGCCTGATAAAATTTTGACCGAAAAGTTTGTTAAGGATCTACATAAAAGAATGTATCGTGATGTCTGGAAGTGGGCTGGCGAATTTCGTAAATCTGAGAAAAATATTGGAATTACCTGGACTCAAATCGGAATCGAATTAAGAAGCTTGCTCGACGATACTAAATATTGGATAGAAAATGGCACCTTTTCGCCAGAGGAAATCGCTATAAGATTCAAACATAGATTAGTATCTATTCATTGTTTTCCAAATGGCAATGGCAGGCACTCAAGATTGATGGCAGACATTATTATAGAATCAATATTCGGGAAAGACGTATTTTCTTGGCATCAATCTAATATGGTAAAGGCAGACGAAACAAGGACAAAGTACATTGATTCCCTTAGGCAAGCTGACGATGGAAATATTGAACCGTTAATAGAATTTGCAAAAAACTAAAGCCAACAACGGGTATGCCCAATAGCTAGCCCATCCCTCCTATCGTGTTTTTCCTCTATATTTAAAACCTGAACCTGGCTAGGCGTGGTGCACCAGATCCGCTACTGCGCATACCCGTACACGTTGCCCACAATATTGAAACAAACTATGAGAATAACATTTTTAATTGGAATTTTACTTATTGGATTTTCAGTTTTCGGACAAGAATTCGGATTTGATATTCACAATACTTCACTCGAAGAATACATCCAAATGGAAGAAAAATTGGGTAGCGAAAGAACACCAACAACATCAAATCACGTTTCTTTTAGCGGCGATGCTCAACCAATAAAATTCAAAAGGAAAGAAAAAGAAATATCAGACTTAATTGCTTTTTACTATTTCAAGGCAGAAGATTCTACAATGAGTTCGATTAAATATGAATGGGATGTTTATAATTTCGAGAAACAACAGAACAACCAAAAACCTAAAGAATTCCAAGAAGCATTCATTTCAAAATACAAAGAATTGAAAGAAGAAATTTCTGCTGATTATGGAATGCCAAAAATGAAAAGAAATTACTCAAATATTAGTCGGTTAGATTCTATAAATACATTTGTAGAGAGTTCGACTTGGAAACCAAACGACAGCACCGAAATAGAAATGTACGCCACCGTTTCGAATTATTACGAGAAAAGAGGTGCAAGTACAATCAATCCTGTTCATCGAATAAGATTATATGTTAGAAACCAAGCTAAAAAGAAGGACCCAATTGTACCAAAATTAGACGAGAAAAGACTTGATTCTTTGGTAAGTGCTACGTCCGATTTTATGAAAGTATTAGAATTAAAAAACACAGAAGCTGCGAAACGGTTCTTGTCTCATTTAATAAAAGAGCAGGTTATGGTCGAACAAATTGAGTTATTGAGCGCTGAAATCGATTTTGACCGAGAGACAGAATTACTTTACAGCGGTATACAAATGGGATTGGACGGAAGTGCGTTTACAATACTTCAGTTCAAATATTCGGATGATAAAGGAAGTCCGCCAAAAGAAATTATAAAAGTGATTTTTGACGAAGACAATCTTATCGTTGGATTACAACCAATGAAAATGCAAAACTGATTAAAAATACTGTGGGCAACAATGTATATAGCCCATGGCTGGTAAAGTGCTTGAACAAAGGCTTGGGCAAGCATGGGATGACCGCCAAATTTTTAAATTTGGCTCTTTGCGAAAAGAAATTTAAATAGAAATTTAAAAATTCGGCTCTGTGCTTAACCGAAAAGCCCGTACCTTTTTGCACGCTACGGGCCATATACTGGACCGTTAGCTGCAATTAAACGAACGAAATAAAAATGTACCAGAGAATAGCACATATAGCTTTAGTAGTAAAAGATTATGATGAAGCAATTAAATTCTACACTGAAAAATTGGATTTTACACTTCTTGAAAACACAAAAATTGACGAAAATAAAAGATGGGTGATGATTGCGCCAACTGGTGCTACAGAATGCTGTTTACTACTTGCTAAAGCTGCTAATCAAAGGCAAACTGAAAGTGTAGGAAATCAAACTGGGGGAAGAGTTGGGTTTTTTCTCTTCACAGATGATTTTTGGAGAGATTACAACAAAATGGTGGAGAGAGAGATAAGTTTTGTTAGACCACCAACTGAATTTGAATATGGCACAGTTGCAGTATTTGAAGACCTATATGGAAATTTGTGGGACTTGATTGAACCAAACGAAAATAATAAAGGACTGATAAAAAATAACAGCAGCTAACATTGGCTATAAGTAATTGCTTGTTCTCGCCAACTTCTGAAAACCCTCACGAATTTTCAGCTTGGTGTGTACTTGCAAAGTTAAGTGCTAAACCACGCAACTATTCATAGCCGAGACCGTTGGCAACAAGCTGAAAAAAAATATGGCAGAATGTATAGAATGTGGAGAATACACAAAATTCGAAGGTGGATTATGTTATTCATGCTACAAAGCTGAAAATAAAAAAAGTAAAACTGGAACATTCGAACAAAAAGAGACCGAAGAGGATTTTGATGGAGTTTCAGGCTTAAATGATAAAGATTGGAATTATCGTTACAACATGATAAAAGGACGTATTGCTGAAACTTTAATTCAGGAATTGTTCTTATCATTAGGTTATAACGTATTCAGGTATGGAATGGAAAACACGATTCCAGGAATTATGGAATTGCTAAAAGGAGTTAAGAGCGAAGTCGCAACTGAAATAAAAAGAATGCCTGACTTCGTTATTCAAAGCCCGAAGACCAATGAAGTTTTCTTTATCGAGGTAAAATTTAGAAAAAGTGGTGAGTTTCTTCCAAAGCATTTACCCAAGGATTATCCATATGGCAACGCTTATATAATTTTAGTTAGTAAAAAGCATATTAAATGCATTTCGGTTAAGGAATTAGAGGAAGGAAATGAAATTACACCGACTTCAAAAAACTATCTTGGTAGTAGAAAAGAATTTGAACTTGACAAAAAAGTTATAATAGACTTCTGCAATTTTGCAGTACAATTTTTTGAAAATGTGGAATAAAAGCCAGTTGCCAACAATGGCTATAAGTAATTGCTTGTTCTCGCCTTCTCCTGAAGATCCGCTAGGATTTTGAGCTTGGTGTGTACTTGCAAAATTAAGTGCTAAACCACGCAACTACTCATAGCCGAGACCGTTAGGCAACGTTTTTAGTGATTCTTCCATAAATCAAAATATTTACTTATCTTTGACGTTAGTAACGTAGCGCGTAATTATGATCGTCTCTTTTGGCTCGAAACAGACCGAACAAATTTGGAATGGTTTCCGAGTTAGAAAAATGCCCGTTGAGATTCAGAACGTTGGAAGAAGGAAATTAAGGATGTTGAACAATTCACAGGATATCGCAGATTTGCGAATTCCACCTTCAAACCGACTTGAAAAACTCAGCGGAAAACTTAAGAGCTTCTATAGTATCCGTATAAACAATCAATGGCGAATTATTTTCAAATGGCATAAAGGAAACGCAAGCGAAGTGGAAATTGTTGATTATCATTAAAAATGACCGATATGGAAAAATTAGCAAACGTACATCCTGGTGAAGTCCTACAATTCGAATTTCTGGAACCTCTGGAAATATCGGCATACCGGCTTTCAAAAGACCTGAAGATCCCCCAAACAAGGATTTCGGAAATAATTAAAGGGAATCGCCGAATCACAGCAGATACCGCACTACGATTGAGTAAATATTTTGGAAATTCTGCAAAGTTCTGGCTTGGACTTCAAGATGATTATGACATCGAAGAAGAAAGGGACGAGAAAAAAGATGAATTTGACGAAATTCAAAAGTTTGAGAATAAAAACGTCGCCTAACAATGGCTATCGCCCATTGCTCCACAAAGGTAATCGTTATTTCCTATTTTAGGTTTTTATAGATCAATCTTGGTTGCTCTGGGCTTTTGATGCAACGGGCCATAGCCAGGACCGTTAACGGAATTTGGATTCTAGAAAAAGAAATTTCATCATGGGTAGGTTAACTGCGTAGAACAACGGGTATGCCCAATAGCTAGCCCTCTCCTCCTATCGCATTTTTCCTCTATATTTAAAACCTGAACATGGTAAGAAGCAGTACACCAGATCCGCTACTGCGCATACCCGTACACGTTGTGCTTCATTCCCGATAGCTATAGAAACCAACCACTAACCAATGACAAAATTCTTTAGAAGATTAAGACAAAATATGCTTAGGGACAATAAGGTCATTCAATATCTCCTCTATGCCATCGGGGAAATTATACTAGTGGTTATTGGAATTTTAATTGCCTTGAGTATCGATAATTCGAATGAATTAAAGAATACCCGTATTGCTGAGAAGGTCTATCTGAATGAAATAAAGAGTGATTTAATTCAAGATACGTTATTGTTGTCTCAAGTAATTAAAGATCACAAATGGCGAATTGCACAATTAATGTCCCAGGACTCAACCATTGACTTTATTTTCGAGGAAATTATTGGAGAGCTTCCTAAGGTGGAAGGGGTATCTCAACTGGAATATATCTTCTTTACAGACAGACAATTTCGGCCAAAAATCGGAACGTACAACTCAATGATCTCTGAAGGGAAATCGAACATTTTAAGCAATCGGGAGTTATTTAATAGTATTCAGAATATCTACGAATTGGAAGCCCAAAATATCATTACTATCGGAGAGGATGTATTGGATCGCTCTAATGAATTACGAAATAAATATGCGTATGAAATTAAGTATGGTGAATATGGCTCACCCATCCAGATTACTGATAAACGAATTTTAGCTGATATATATATTTCATCTGGACTACTAAATTACTATACCAGGCAATCCGTTTTATTAAAGGGGAGAATCAAAGAGCTCATTGAGCTGATAAATAATGAATACGCTTCTTTGGAACAACAGTAGCTCACTTTAGACGTATGTAATTCCTTGCCTGGCATTGGCTACATGGAAAATAGAGCGTTTCACAATTAAGCCTTCAATAACTGTAACAAGTTTCATTCTTTCAAGACGTATTGTTTTAAACAAAAGAATGAAAAATCTATTTCCAGTTGTACTTGCCCTTTTAGTACTCAGTTCCTGTATCCACTCAACTAAATCCAGCAGTACCAACCAACCGACTATAACTGATTATCAGGTTGGTGAGAAATGGGTCTGGAAATATAGAGGTGTGACTACTGAAGGAGAAGTACGCTCAGACGGAACAGATACAAGAGAAATAGTAAGTTTTGAAGGAGCCCTCGGTATGACTATTGGGAAGGATACTATTCCCGTTACCGAAATCGTGAAACCAGAGGCAAGCGAAACACCGAAATACGACTGGCCTCTCGAAGTGGGAAAAAAGTGGAAATATGAAAACAGTTGGACCAGTCAGGATGGAACGACTGGAAACCAAAGTCAGGATGCCGAAGTATTATCATACCAGGAAGAAACAGTAGAGGCGGGAACATTTATGGCCTACACAATACAATACACGGGTAAAACAACCAATTCTAGAGGATATAGCGCAAATGAAACTGAAGTTTGGTTATATGCGCCTGCTGTAAAAAATTTCATAAAACTCACTCAAGATCAAGGGGATTTTCACTACGTGGAGGAATTAATCGAATATTCAAAACCAAAATAAAAAACGAAGCACAACAATGGCTATAAGTAATTGCTTGTTCTCGAATACTTCTGAAAATCCTCGCGGATTTTCAGTTTGGGGTGTTCTGGCAAAAGTTAGTGTTAAACCACGCAACTACTTATAGCCGAAACCGTTAGGTGATATTTGGTTAGTTTACCAATTTTTGGTATATTTAATTAAAATGATACCTTATGAGTAAGAACACTTCCATATCGCTCGGCAATTATTTTGATGAATTCATCCATCGCCGAATTTCCGAAGGACGCTATAAGAACGTAAGTGAAGTTGTTCGTGCCGGATTGCGACTTCTTGAAGAGGAAGAAACTAAAGCACAGGCCCTCAAAAACGCACTGGAGGAAGGTATAAACAGCGGACCAGCGCTAGATTTTGACCCCAAAAAGCACCTGGCTTCAATGAAGGCCAATAAGCGTCGAAATGGCTAAATACTACCTTACCAACAAAGCGGTTGAGGACTTAACCAACATCTGGAATTACACTTACGAGGAGTGGTCAGAATCTCAGGCCAACAAATACTATGCAATACTCCTAGAGGCTTTTCAGAATATTTCGGATAATCCTGATTTGGGTAAAAACTACGAAGGCATTGCTAAAGGTGTTTCTGGATTCATAATAAATAAGCACATTGTTTTTTATCGAAGAATGAATTCAGGTTTGATTGAAATTGTTCGTATCCTCCATGGCAAAATGGATTTGAAGGTGAAATTCTGGGAAGAATAAACAGCACCTAACAACGGGTATGGCTCATGCCACCTTAATACCTCAAAATTCATTTCCACTTAAATCAAATAAATTTTTCGGTAATTTACTCTTGCCGGGGCGGTGGCACGAAGCCAAACCCGTACACGTTGTGCCTCATGCTAAAAAACGAGAGTAAAGATTACCTATCAATGAATAACAAGGGTAATTTTTTACTATATTTACCCTCGTGTTAAATACAAGTGTAATCGTTACTCTCGAAAAGATGAACAGCTTCAAAAGATCTCAACCGTACAATGACCTACCATTGCTTCCTCCAAAAGCAGAGCTAGAAACAAAAGAGATTCTAACAAAGACCATAAGTGCCAGTAGGGCTTTGGCTCAACTCAATGGTGCAATTAGAAACCTTCCTAACCCAAGTTTATTTCTTGATACACTTCACCTACAAGAAGCAAAGGCTAGTTCTGAAATAGAGAACATCATCACAACAAATGACGACTTGTATCAGGCTGTAGTAGCAGATAAAAAATTCGATAATCCTGCTACCAAAGAAGTGATTAGCTATAAAGAAGCTATTTGGTTGGGGTTAAATCGACTCGAGAAACAGCCTTTCATAACAACCAACCTTTGCGTGGAACTTGTACAGTGTATTAAACAAAATACTGCAGGAATTAGAACTACACCTGGCACCACTCTATCCAATACACAAGGAGAAGTAATCTATACACCTCCATCAGGAGAACAAGTGATACGAGAAAAAATGGCCAATCTTGAAACGTTCATCAATGAATATGATTCACTAGATCCTCTGATAAAAATGGCTATATCACACTACCAGTTTGAAGCGATACATCCATTCTCAGACGGTAATGGAAGAACAGGTCGAATTCTTCTTTTACTTCAACTAAAGCTCGAGCAACTCCTTGATATTCCAGCTCTTTTCTTAAGTGAATACATTATAGGACAAAAGGACAAATACTACGAGGGATTAAGAACTGTTACCGAAAATAATGACTGGTCCAAATTCATACTCTTTATGCTCGATATGGTTGAAATAACGGCCATTAGAGGGCTAGATAGACTTGAATTAATAATTCAACTAATGGAAACTACTGGACAAGAAATAAAAGAGAAGCTTCCGAAAGTATATTCCAAAGATTTGGTTGAAGTCATCTTCAAACTTCCTTACACAAAAAGAAAAAATTTGATTGATATAGATTTAGGAACCCCAAAAACAGTCGGTAACTACCTCATTGCATTAGAAGGAGAAGGTTTCTTAAAATCCGTAAGAGTTGGGAAAGAGAAATTATATCTGAACCAAAAATTAATGAACATCCTAGAAAATTAAAAGTACGAAGGCACAACAACGGGTAGTGCCCAATAGCCAGCCTTATCCCTCCTATCGCATTTTTCCTCTATCTTTAAAAACTGAACCTGGTTAGGCGTGGTGCTACAGATCAGCTAATGCGCATACCCGTGCACGTTGTGCGTCACTTAAATAATACTTCAAATAATTATAATTTTACCTCAAAATATTTGAATTATGAGAACATTTAAACTCACATTAATAGGTTTCCTTTTTGTAACCACACTAGCAAGTGGACAATCTACTGATGAAGTAGAAATCAGAAGATTAGAAAAGCATTGGACGGAATTACTAGATAAGGGAGATACAACTTCATTATTAAAAATATGGTCGAAAGAATATGTGGTAAACAATCCGAATGGAAAAATTGTGACTCCGAAAGAAATCGTTGCAATCATGAAAAGTGGGCATGTATTCCCAAATGTTGAAAGAATTATTGAAAAAATAACATTCAATCAAGATATTGCAATTGTAATGGGCAAGGAATTACAACAACCAACAAACATGACCACCAACAAAGAGGAATGGATACCGAGGAGATTTACAAATGTATGGATTAGGTCCGAAAAAGGTTGGCAATTGACCGCTAGGCAATCGTCACAAATAGTTGATAAATAGAATTATGCGGAAAAAAGCGAACGCACACCAATGGCTATGCGCAATGCGGGCATAAGTGCCCAACTGATTGGATTGTGCTTGTCGAGTAGCTCCGCAAAATCTTTTGGATTTTGCTCAGTCGCAGGACAAGTTACAGAACAAAACCAAAAGATTTTGCTAAGTGCGAGGCGGGAAATCCGGTGGATTTCCGCCCCACACTGCGCATTGCCCGACCGTTGTGCGCAAGCATTGTAAAATGAACTCGTAGACTAAATGTCTAATTCAAATAGTTTAAAATGAGAAAATCAATTTTCACCCTATTTATTTTAGCTCCCATATATCTATTTTCCCAAAGTCCTGATTATCCCGTATCCTCATATCTTACGGAGGGTACAAAAGCTCCAAATACCCATTACATTGGGGAAGCCTGGTTGAATGCCATCATCCATGATGATCCCGAGGTAGGATATAACATTACCAAAGCCACCTTTAGAGCCAACTCAACTCTCGATTGGCATAAACATGGTTCTGTGCAGGTTTTAATAATTGTAGATGGTAAAGCCTATTATCAGGAAAGAGGAAAATCTCCAGTAGTTCTTGAAAAGGGAGATGTGATTAAATGCCCTAAGGATACCGAACATTGGCACTCTTCAACCAAGGGTAGCGATGTTACATATTTGGCTTTATATGGAGGAGAACAGCCCACTACTTGGACAGAGGTATTGACTCAAGAATATTATGACCAAGTGGCTTCAAAACTAAAAAGTGACTAAAAATCGCTAAAAAAGTAAGGAAGTATACAGGATTAATATGCCAGCGTACAACAACGGCTCCTATGGTTTATCGTCCTCTGGGGTCTGGGTTTATTTGCTATTTTAGGGAATAACAAAAACATTACGGATGGCTTGTGCGTGCAGGCGCCAAACCATACCCGGGGCCGTTACCACACATTAAGTGAAGCAACAAGAAAATGAGTGATCCAATAGTCAATTTTCTATCTAAGTATATCGAACTCACGAATGAGGAAATAGATATTCTTTCAAATCAAAACTTAATACAATCCTATAAAAAAGGGACTATTCTATTATCTGAAGGACAAATCGCAAAAGAGTGCTATTTTATTATGCAAGGATGCGTAAGCAGTTATTATTTAGTTGATGGAGAAGTTAAAATCACCGAATTTTTTACAGAATCACAGCCAATAACCCCAGTGAGTTATACTACAAAAAAGCCCTCAGAGTACTACCTTGAATGTTTAGAAGATTGTATTATTTCCATAGGTACACCTGAGAGCAGTACGGAACTCATGAAGAAATTACCTAGATTAGCTGCGCTTGGATCCAATATCATGGAAGATCAATTGGCCCATCAACGAATGAAATATGACGATTTCATTAAACTATCTCCAGAAGACCGATATATAAACCTACAAAAAACTTCTCCTGACCTTCTCAATAGGGTTCCGCAATACCTAATTGCAAGTTATCTGGGCATAAAACCGGAATCGCTGAGCCGAGTCCGAAAACGTCTGTATAAAAAATCTAAATCCTAACATTCTTTATCCTTTCTCTACGCAATTGGCTATTCCTTGACTTCTTAACCCAAGTCAATGAACAGAGACTTTCTTACTCCGATATTTGCCTTGTATCAGATTTAAGTCGGCTCAATCATTCGTAGTCTTGAAGCATTTTGTAAAAAGTATCGGTACAAAACATATTAGCAATACTAACATTGTTAAATATGTATGCATATTATTTTTAGCATTACCTGTTTTAAATAGCTGTTCTACCCACAGGATCAATCGAATAAAACACAAAAGCTATAAAAAGTGGAAGACCTTTCAATGGACTGAAACAAAAAGAAGTTCAGACAAAGAAGTCGAAGAATGGATTATCTATTCAAGACAAGTGAAAGGGACGAATTTCTTTGAGTATAAAATTGAAGGAGAGATAGGATCATCTCCTGAAGCCTGTGTTTCGGCATTCAGGCAAGAAATTTACCAAAAGCGGGATAACAATGAAAATAAAAAGTATCCTTCTTATAATATAGTTAAAGAATCCAAGGACAGCCCTTTAACTTATGTCATTCATAACGAACCATTTCCATTTAAGGACACAGAAATGAGCGTTATGTATTTATTCTCCAATAAAGAAGAAGGTGATACAGAAGTTAGATGGCATGAAACATGGGATGAATGTTCAGTACAGCCGTCTAAAAAATTGAAGCGAGTCGAAACCTTCCGAGGGTCCTGGTATTTCTCAACGGTTTCTAAGAATCAAGTCAAAGCTGTGAATATTGTTCAATTTGACCCTAAAAAATGCCTAATTGGTTAGTTAGACCAATGGTCACGAAATTCTTGAGAAAGGGTTTAGAAAACTCAAGAGAAATAACAACAGATTATAACATATAAAATTTTAGATATGACAAGGCACAAAATCAAACCTCAAGCCCTTCTATCTACTATGTGGATATTCATACTATTCAATATGATTTTCAGGGATCTACATCAATTGGGTAAAAAAGGTTTTTTAGAAGAAATTATGACCGGAGTGGTCAATGATGTCGAAATCACGGATGAACTCATGTTGATCGGTGGGGTATTGGCTGAAATTCCCGTTATAATGGTACTACTGTCCCGAATCCTAACTAACAAAGTCAATAAGTGGGCAAATATCATCGCTAGTGTAATCACCATGCTGGTATTGGTAAGTGGCTTACCATATGCAGATATGGATGACATATTCTTTATGATCATTGAAGTAGTGGCTTTTATATCAATAATCATCATTGCCTGGAAGTTACCGTCTGTTGTGAAAACTCAAACAAAACCTTTAAGTTAACCATGAAAGCAGTCGTTTGCACAAAATATGGTGCTCCTGAAGTGCTCCAACTCACAGAAATTGAAAAACCTTCTCCTAAAGGGAATGAACTACTTATTAAAGTGCACGCTACCTCAGTAACTGCTGCCGACTATAAGGTAAGGAGTTTCGACGTCCCTATCTCTTTCTGGTTACTTGCACGCATAATGGTGGGTATTAGAAAGCCTAGAAAATCAATTTTAGGTATGGAGCTTTCTGGAGAAGTTGAGGCCATAGGTAAGGATGTAAAGTCATTCAAAAAAGGAGATAAGGTTTTTGCCGCAACCCTACAAACTTTCGGGGCTTATGCAGAGTATATCTGTTTGCCTGAAAATGGACCAATTTCTTTGAAGCCAACGACCCTTACTTATGAAGAAGCCGCAGTCATACCTATTGGAGCTCGAACGGCATATCATTACCTTAAAAAAATTGGTGGTGTAAAGCCAGGACAAAAAGTGCTCATATATGGAGCCTCTGGTAGTGTGGGAACATATGCCGTGCAACTTGCCAAATACTTTGGTGCAGAAGTAACGGGAGTATGCAGCACGGTTAATTTAGAATTGCTGAAATCACTGGGTGCTGATAAAGTGATTGACTATACGGAAAGTAATTTTATGGATAACTTTGAGACATACGATATCATATTTATAACCGTAGATAAATGTCCTTTTAAGGCTTGTAAAAGAGCGTTAAAAAAACATGGAGCCTACCTTAATATTGGCAGACCAGTGCCAAGTCTTCCAATGATATGGGCTTCATTGACCAAAAGCATGAACGTTGTCGTTGGGAAAAATGCACCTGAGAATGTTGAAGCGTTGATTTTCTTGAAGAACATCATTGATGAAGGACAACTAAAGCCAGTTATTGATCGAAGGTATTCAATAGATCAGATAGTAGAAGCCCATCGATATGCGGATAAAGGACGTAAAAAGGGGAATGTAGTGATTGCCATAAACTGATAAAAACGTGTGGTAACACCACCTAAGAAAACATGGGGCAGACAGTGGTCTTTGGAGAGTTTCGTTCTTATAGTTAATTTGGAGGTGAAAGAATGGAAGCGGCTTTGAAACGCCCCACGCTTCTCAGCTGCAGACCGTTATAAGCAATTGTTGAAATAACTCATCATGAAACTTATCATCCCTAGATCTTTGGTGTTAATCATTTGCATTTTAATAACGCAAAATATTTCTCTAGCCCAGGATAATAAAATAAAGCTACATGCTGTAAGTCTTGGTACTGGTATTGCCACTACGGCGACTGAATCCTCTGAAACCGGTTTAGGACTAAATTTCGACTTCGCTACTATAGTTAAAAGACATATAATTTCCTTTAATGCAAATGTTGGCTCTGATATATCCACAGAACGGGGTGAGGAGTCTTTTTTTGAATTGAATTTAACCTACGGCAGAAAATGGGAAATTGATGAAGACTTAGTCATTGAGGGACATTTAGGTATAGGGATTTTTACTTTTGATGAAACAATAGAAGACTCAAATTTCAATCTTGATTTGCCAGGAGTAGCCACGGGTTTCCCCTTCCGGCTTAAAATACTTTATTATCCAACCGAAAAGTTTGGATTAGGCCTAAATCCCAATGTTAATTTCAATGAGGGTTTCACTGCCTACTCATTGAATTTCATCCTTCAACATAATTTCAATTAATTACTGCATACAGTTCTACATTTACCACCACCTGCAAATGAAAATGTAAGCGGAAATGGATAATAACGACACCACAACATTGTATAACCGCAATTACGGCGGATTCGACTACGTCCGAATCCACTCGGAATTGCAAACGCGTCTGTAACAAACCGAAAATTAACGCACATAAACCCGTAGCTGACGGTTTTACGAAGCCGTTGGCAGCAATAAAAAAGCAATAATGAAAAAATTAATATTACCATTTCTTACAGTCCTTTTTTCGTTAATCAACTGTACTAATTCGCAAACAGTCAAAACGGTCAATCATCAAAATACTACAGATGAAAAAATTGCAAAAGACCTGTCTGAGCTTATTTTTAAACACACTAAAATATTTCCCAATAACACGCAACTCGCCTTTGCATTAATTAAAAATGGAAAAACTCAATTTTATGGCGTGGAAAAAAGAAACGACACTATTTTCAGCATTAAAAATCATAACAATGCTTTTGAGGTTGGATCAATCAGTAAAGTATTTACTTCTGTTTTGCTTGCTGATATGGTGTTAGATAACACGATTAGCCTAGATTCCGACATCAATCAATATTATGATTTTCAGTTTAATAAAAACCAAAAAATCACATTTAAAGCATTAGCAAATCATACCTCTGGAATGCCAAGAATGCCTTCTGATTTCGAACTTGATTTTAACAACCCAGACCCGTTTACCAGCTATACTGAAAAAAAGCTGTTACACTATTTAGCCAATGCATTAGAGTTAACACAGAATCAAGCTCCTAAATATGCATATTCAAATGTAGGTGCAGGGCTTTTGGGCTATACACTATCAAAGATTAAAAAAAAGTCATTAATCAACCTGTTACAGGAAAACATCTTTTCCAAGTATAATATGACTAACAGCACAATAGGTAGTAAAAACGTAACCACGCATCTGGTTCAAGGCTTGAATGCAGATGGCCAGCCAACTTCTAATTGGAATTTTGGTCCGTTATCTGGTGCTGGTGCCATTATATCAACTGCAGAAGACCTTTCAAAATTTGCAATTGCACAGTTTCAAGAAAACGACAGTATTCTCCACTTAGCAAGAACAAAAACACATACTATGAGTGAGAAATCTAGCATTGGTCTTGGATGGCATATTAAATCAAATACACCAAACGAAAAATGGTTTTGGCATAATGGCGGAACAGGTGGTTATACGTCCTGTATGGTTGTAAACACAGTAAATAAAAACGGTGTTATTATATTATCAAATGTTTCTGCTCTTGGTGAACCAATGGATAATATTGATAAACTATGTTTTTCAATTATGGAAACATTGTAGCCTGACATTACTCCTGCCAACAACGTGTCCTATGAAAAGCATTAGGTCAGTTCTTTAAAGATATTATTTCTTTTTTTACTTAAATCATCTCTTTTTCTTTTTGATATAACTTGCTCCGCATCCTATATGTGATCGACCGCTTGGGGACGTCACCGGCATCAGTATGATTATAAGTTATAAGAAGCCCTTCCACTTGCTATAAATATGTGATCTTTTGTATGTCACCCCCGTTGTTTTGTGGTATGGTCCTGAGTACTACTGATGAGCTTAGTTATGGTTTATAGTTATACTACAACACCTATCTCATTGGTGTTTCTGTCTTAATTACTGTCAGGGTCCTATCAACAAATTAGTGGACCAATGTATAATAACACCTATGGTTTAACGCCTTCAGAGGTCTGGGATTATTTGCTATTTTAGGGACTAACATAAACAATACGGAGACTAGGGGGTGCAGGCGCCAAACCATAGTCTGGGCCGTTGGCGGTTATGCAAGACAACCCGAGTGGTCAATATAAATTAATTAAAATGAAAGCTTTTACAAAAACAAAATATGGAGGACCAGAGATACTTCAATTGGAAGAAGTAGAAAGGCCATCTCTAAAAGATGATCACATTCTGGTAAAAGTTATAGCCAATTCAGCCAATCCCGCTGACTGGCATATTCTTCGGGGAAAACCTTTTTTTGCGCGGTTCTCTTTCGGATTATTCAAACCCAAAGATAAAATCCTGGGGGCTGATTTTGCAGGCACTGTTGAAGAAGTAGGAAACTATGTGGAGCATATTAAGGTTGGAGACAGGGTATTTGGAGAGACCCTTAAAGGAGGTGCTTTTGCTGAATACACTTGTGCACCGGCAAATGTTTGTGCCATCATGCCCGAAGGAATAGATTTTCCTAAAATGGCAAGCGTACCTGTAGCCGGAGTAACGGCTTTGCAAGCGCTCATCACTCATGGACAACTAAAAGAAGGAGAATCGGTTTTAATCAACGGTTCTTCAGGAGGTGTCGGTCATTTCGCTGTACAAATTGCAAAAGCCTATGGTGCTAAAGTAACAGCAGTTTGTTCCAGTAAAAACATTGGCTTCGTAAAGACATTAGGAGCTGATCAAGTTATTGCATACGACAAAGAAAACATTCATCAACACGACGGGAAATACAACCTTATTATTGATACGCACGGCAATCTTTCTCATAAAGACTACAAACGTATGGGACAGCGAGGTGTCATGGTAGGCTTCACAACATTGGGGCATATGATTTCGGTACTTTTAAATACAACTATCAGCAAATTTCCTTTGACTCAATTTACAGCAGAAGCCAACACAAAAGATTTGGAAACGTTAGCAACTTTAATTCAGGACAGGAAAATTAAAGTTCACATAGAAAAGATCTATTCTTTTAATGAAATACCTGAAGCCTTACGATACATCGAAGCCATGCATACTAAAGGAAAAGTTGCAATGATATGGGAAAGTGCTGACAGCAGCAGGGATATTGATAATGAAAAAAAAACAGAAACCGCTAACATTGTATAACCGTATTGCGGGCTTAACGGATAAAATTGAGCATTTTTACTCGTAAGAGACTGTCCGGTATACGCACAGTGAATCGCTTCGAAATCCCGCACTAAGCTTATACATGACCGTCGGCAGCAATGCATGATGGATTTGAAAGCCTGGGTGCTTTCAGCACTTTATTTAAAACCAAAACAGGAAAATCACCTGCTGCATTTTAAAAAGAGCTACTTTAAAGAAGCAAATTAGATTCAAAGTTCTGAACTTTGGAATAGGAATAAAGAAATCAAAGATGAAAGTAACACTAATTAGCATTCCCGTTAGAGACCAAGATAAAGCCTTAAAATTCTATACAGAAAAACTGGGTTTCATAAAAAAGAAAGACAAACCCATGGAGGGAGGAAACAGATGGCTGACATTGGTTTCAAAAGACGCACAAGATGGACCAGAAATATTACTGGAACCAGCACCAAATCATTTTGAACCTTCTAAAGTCTATCAAGATGCATTGATGGAAGCTGGAATTCCATACACTCAATTTGATGTCGAAAATGTTGATGCAGAATATGAACGATTGACAAAACTTGGGGTAGAATTTAGTGTAAAACCAGCTACAATGGGAACAACCAAATATGCAGTATTTAACGATACCTGCGGAAATAATATTGAAATTACCGAGGAATTATAAAAACACTACAGCCAACTATGTACAGCCAATCATAGCCGCCTACCAGCAGGCCAACGGCTCATCTGCAAGACCGTTGTGTAACAGCTGAAAAAACCAGCGGAGATTTGAATAAAACCAATGACATTATGGAAAATTACATAGACGGATTTGTCCTTCCAGTTCCACGAATTCACCTGGATGAATATAAAGGTGTGGCCGAAAAAGTAGCTGAAATCTGGAAAGAATATGGAGCAATTCAATACGTGGAGTGTGTCGGAGAAGATTTGAAATTAGAAGGCACTCGTTCTTTCGTTGAAGTAGTGGATATGAAACAAAGTGAAGTAATTGTTTTTGGATGGGTTATTTTCCCTTCCAAAGAGATTCGGGACAGCGCTAACAAGAAAGTTCTGACTGATTCAAGAATGAAGGAACTCGTTGCCCCATTAACCGACCCCAAAAGAATAATATTTAATGCTGAAAGAATGGTTTATGGAGGGTTCCAGCCACTTGTTCACTTGAATACTCCGTACGTTTAAAATAAAAATAACCGTTGCACAACAATACCTATACGCTATGCGGGTGAAAGTGCTCCTATGAAGGCAATTACAATAAAATAAATTCAGTAGGCGGACACTGAAGTGCCTTGAAATCCCTTACTACGCATGGCCGAAGCCGTTACCGAAAATTGCGCTTTTGGTATTATTCAGTAAGCTTTAAGGGTGCAGTGACACATCTTCTCTCTTAAAAATCCAAAACCCAAAAAAATACTATTGAAAATACGGCCAGGGGCCCAATGGCCCGGCGTTCCCTGGGCAACGGTAAGGTGATGGCCCATGGTATGGCGCGCGCAATAATAGGTGACAACGACTATCCTTCAGCGCTACCCGCCGTCTTCTGAAAATTTCCTACATTTAATCTTAACTAAACCCAGCCGGAAGGTCGCCATCGGCCTAGCGCCTTGCCGGCGCTAACCTTTTCCGGAAAGCCCGAAAACCCGCCGCCGGCACAACGCCGAAAAACCTCACCGGAAGCATTGCATGGGCCGTTGCAGCCAAATTTACCAAGAGGGGAAAAATCGATTCAACCCAAAACTTATAGAAGATAAAAATTCACTTTCAAATGGATCAAATGTTGCACATTAAAGATTACATATCCAATATCCCGGACTATTTTAAAACATCCCAAAATCTACCACCTTGGGAATTGACAATAAATTTGAAGGTGATTATTGAAAAAATATTGCCGAAACTTGGCTCAGGGTTCAAAATAGAAAACGGAATAGCCATTCATAAATCCACTACCATCGAAAATGGAGTCACAATTAAAAGACCTTTTATAGCAATGGAAAATTGTCATATTGGAGCAAACTCATATTTTCGAGAAGGTGTGTTTCTGGACAAATCAGTAAAAATCGGACCTTGTTCAGAAATAAAGAGCAGTATAATCTGTTCCCAAACCGCAATTGCACATTTAAACTATATCGGAAACAGTATTATTGGGCAAAATGTGAATTTTGAGGCCGGCTCGATTGCTGCAAACCACTACAATGAGCGAGAGAATAAAAGAATTTGGATTAAGCACAATAACAAATCCCTTGATACCGGAGTTGAAAAATTTGGTGCGTTAGTTGGAGATAACTCTAAAATAGGCGCAAACGGAGTTTTATCTCCCGGAACTATACTAAACAAAAATTCCATAGTGAAAAGGCTAGAATTGGTTGACCAACAACAAAGGAATTTATAACACGAATCGTTCGGACTTTTTATTGGGAAGGTATGGAAAACGCATCGCAAATGAAAAAATCCAAAGATACCTGTGAGCATTATTATTGGGGAGAAAATTGTAGCGGATGGCATTTGGTGAAATCTAAAAGTTTAAGCGTAATTGAAGAAATGATGCCTCCAAAAACTCAGGAGAAAAAGCACTATCACAATAATTCACAACAATTTTTTAGGGTTTTGAGTGGAAAGGCAACCTTCGAAATTGAAAATGAAACAATAGAGGTGGAAAGTGGAGACGGAATTCATATCCCACCGAAAATAAAGCACCGAATCAGAAATGACCAATGTGAAAATTTGGAGTTTATCGTGATTTCTGAACCTACAACTCGGCGAGATAGATACGAATTGGATGCATAAAAACGCTATACAACCCTATAGAACCACAATTTGCTGCGCTGTTCGCGTTGCCCGGAACGGCCGGGGAGTCCGTCCCTGTTAATTGAATGATTACCAGGTGATAATCTATTAACTTAAAAACCGCAACAAATGGTTATACAAGAGCGTAAAGCGCAATGTAACAAAGTAACAAAACAGTCCGCAATTCGTCACCCTTAAAACCAACTTCAAAATTCAATGAAAAAATCAGCATCCGAAACGAAAGAAACCTGGAAAACAATCTTTCTATTTCTTGCAATCGTCTTAGCTCTTACTTCGCCGTTCCATTATGCCATAGTAAACCTGTATCCTTCAAGGATATATGTTGGCGCTATCATGTGGTGTCCTGCAATAGCTGCTTTTATCACCCTGAAAATTAAAGGGCGTAAAATTTCATCTCTAAATTGGAATTGGGGCGATTGGAAATATATCCGAGGGTCTTATTTCATTCCTGCCTTCTATGGTATAATCACGTACATACTGATCTGGACTTTCGGATTTGGAGGTTTAGCAAATGAAGAAGCAATTACAGATTGGGGAGAAGAACTTGGATTGTTTGGAATAGGAACTTTAAATCCCCCCTCGATAACAATCATAGCCATTATCTTATTGGGGACTGTAGAGGTGATAAGAGCTTCGGCAACAACTTTGGGAGAAGAAATTGGATGGAGAGGCTTTTTTATCTATGAATTAAGAAAGGTACTTTCCTTTACCGGCGTATCTGTTTTTAGTGGGCTTATATGGGCCGCCTGGCATTGGCCACTGCTCGTTTATTACAGTAATAATGTACTATTGGAATTTATAACATTCTTTATTGTGATTATTTCCATGTCATGTATTATGGCCTACTACACGTTTAAATCTAAAAGTCTATGGCCGGCAGTACTATTTCACGCAGTGAGCAATGTATTTATTCAAAAGATAATGCCTCCTCTGACAATGAAAATTGATGGAACTGAACATTGGCTTGGGGAAAACGGAATCATGTTTGCCATTGTTACCAGTGTTTTTGGAATTTACTTCTGGAGAAAAGCGATGAAAGAGAAGTTGTGATGGAAAATACAAAAACAACTATTGCCAATAGCAGATATACCGCATCGTTCCTCTCCTGCTCTCAAGAATATTTACTCTATATTTAAAGTAAAATATCGTGGTTCGCATTTTTGCACGAGCCAATTGTCCGGAGAAGATGATGCCATGGTGCTTTCCGCAGAGCACGCAATGTATGAAGACTAAGGCTCAGCGCCAGGACCGGATCCAAACAACTACTTTCTTCCTTCGCAACGGATGCATAGCCAGGATCTTCTACTTTTGACAGGTACATAAAATGGGAGGAGGTCAGGTGGGTTGGGTACATTGAGAAAGCGGACAATGTATACTTTTTTGCAACACGCCTGATCAAAGACCGAAATGCCCCTAATACAAATTTTGGCAGTTGTCGAAAGGATATAACAAAAAGGATCTGCAGAGAACTTGGGATACTGTGACAACGAAAGCACCGCAGATACCAGCACCTAAAAGCCAAAGGACCTACCCGCTAAGGATGAGGGAACCGCAAAGGTTTCGGAAATTTGAAAAATCCGGCTTGCGGATGATGGCAGGTCATGACCATCCAAGTAACATAAAAAGCGATTGAAATCCACCCGATACCTGCGACAATTGCCCATTGTTTAATAGCCGGATGCCCAATACCGGATTCAAGCCAAGAAGCCCATACAACCACAGTGGCAATTGAATAGGGCACTAGGGCAGGTGCCATTTTATTAAAAAAGAACAGGCAACAATGAACAACGGCAACATACTGCCCCGTCTGAATCCCCTGTCATTCAATTCAGAATGTGAAGCCGGAGGGCCTTTGTCGCCAAATGAATACCCCATTGTAAAATGGGCAACATGCATCCCCGATATTTTATCCCCTTTCATGTAATGGCCCTTCGATAAAAACGACAGGACGTTTTGGGGCTCCTGGCTTAAATCAGGGCTGACCCGCTGATTTCCTCCTAGTCCCGAAATACCCCCGGGATTTAGTTGCAGCCATACTATGGCCCCGCCATATAAACAAGCAAGGTGTTTTGGCAACAAACCCTGCAAGGACACATTACTCAAAAGCCAAAGAAAATGATACAAGGCAGAATTAAAGACATATGGATCGACCTGCGTGATGAGCTCTTCGGCTTTGTTTTGTCAATAGTAAATGACAGGGAACTGGCGCAGGATATCGTACAGGATGTTTTCATTAAAATCCAAACAAACCTCCATACATTAAAACACCCATCAAAGCTAACTTCCTGGGCGTACCAGGTAACGAGAAATACCATTGTGGACCACTACAGGAAAACAAAAAACAATATCACCCATATAGAATGCCCGGATATCCCTGAAGAAGACCCTAACAATTTTGAATACAGCAGGCTTTCCGATTGCATCAATGGGAAAATAAACAACCTGTCAAAAACCTACAAAGAAGCAATCGTGCTGACCTACTTAAAAAACCTTTCCCAAAAGCAATTGGCTGACCACCTGGGGATATCCTACTCCGGAACAAAATCAAGGGTTCAAAAAGCCAGGAACCTTCTCAAAAAAGACCTTCTTGATTGCCCTAATGTAACCGTTGACAACTCAGGGAAAATACTCGACTATTAAAAAAATTGCACTAAACTTCGTCTTTTTTCATCCTTTCTCGTCCATTAACCAAACCCTATAATAATATTAAAAATGGACCCAAAAAAGAACATTACCGTCCAAATCCTGAATGCCTTTGCCGAGGACAACAAAGGCGGCAACCCGGCTGGAGTAGTTTTAAACGCGGATCACCTTACCAATGAAAATAAGCTGGAGATCGCCAAAAAAGTGGGCTTGTCGGAAACTGCATTTGTATCACGTTCCCAAACTGCCGATTATAAACTGGACTTTTTTACACCAACGAAGCAAATAGCGCATTGCGGGCATGCAACCATTGCGACGTTTTCTTATTTAAAACAACTCGGAGATCTAAATAAAAGTGAATCTTCCAAAGAAACCATCGATGGAAATCGAAAGATTAAATTAACAGGCGAATTGGCCTTTATGGAACAAACCGCACCCAAGTACAAAGATGTGAAAAGCCAGGAAGCCCGGATTCTGGATTCTTTAGGACTCAACAAAAATCAACTCGGTGCCGTATCCCCGATTACATTGGTAAATACGGGGAACTCATTTGTAATCGTTCCTGTAAGGTCCAGGGAAGTACTGGCTTCCATAAAGCCCAACCACATTCTTATCGGTGAAATAAGTGAAGAACTCGATTTGATAGGCTACTATGTGTTTACGGATGATACCGGAAATAAAAATCTGGATGCGACCGCACGGATGTTCGGACCTCGTTATGGAATCCTGGAAGAGTCTGGAACAGGAATGGCTGCCGGACCATTAGCCTGTTATTTGTACGAGTTTTTAAATATCGATAAAAGCAGGTTTAAAATCCAACAGGGGAAATTTATGGAAAAGCCTTCCAAAAGCCTTATTATTGTCGACCTAAACATGGAAAATGGTACGATCCGTAGTCTTATGGCTGGCGGAAAAGGGATTTTAAGGGACCAGATGACCCTGGAAATCACCCCCTAAAGGCCGTGCCCGGCATCGTACTATACCATAGCGCCTCAGGTACAAACCTGAAGTACTTTGGTTTTAGAACATATTACCCCAGATGAAGATTACAAATATACCATCTGCCATTGCGTTTTTACGGTACCGTTGCAATTCTCCCAAACATGAATTTAACAGTAATTTTTTAGTATGAAGTTTGTGAAAACCCTATCCATTTTGACGTTCCTGCTGGTCTTTATCACTTCTTGTCAGGACAGTGAACGATCTAACCTTACCTTATTCAGCGATCAAATCCCGGCAGATACGGCCCTGATTTTTGGGGAAGGGATTATTTCCACTGACAACTTTGAATTCGCGATAACCTTCAATCCGGAAATGGACGAATTGTTTTTTACGCGCAGAAGGCCAGATGAGGACAATGAAATTTATACCATGAGCTTCGTTGACGGGAAATGGACAGACCCGGCTTTGGCATTTTTTTCAACAAATACAGGGTGGGATTTTGAACCCCATATCAGCCCTAAAGGAGACCTGCTCTATTTTGGAAGTACAAGACCCCTTAACGATACCGTTAAATCATCGGGATTGCATCAGTGGTACAGTAAAAAGACCGGCGACGGCTGGAGTAAGCCAATGCCTTTAGACAAACCATTTGTGGACAGGTTTGTCATGTACCTGACCTCTTCAGAGGATGGCAACCTATATTTCACCTCCGGGGAGGAAGGGGATAAACCAGAGGATTGGGTCATATATAACTCGATCAACGAAGAAGGGCAATACAGAAGTGTCAAAAGAATGGGCAATGAAATAAACTACCCCGGCAAGTGGATCGCTCATTCCTACATCGCCCCTGATGAAAGCTATATCATATATGATGGGGAAAGACCTTCCGGTTTTGGAGATTGTGATTTATATATCAGCTTTAAAGAAAACGGTCGCTGGACAGAATCCTACAATATGGGCCCCAAAATAAATACGGATCAATGTGAGATGGCTGCCAGTGTTTCACCCGATGGAAAGTACCTGTTTTTCCATAGGGGGGATGCAAACAGTGGCAATATGTATTGGATAGATTTCATTCAGATAAAAAAAGAGCTCTTAGAGCAAAGAAGCAGCGACCAACAAGGGCTTTAATGCATTGTGCCGCAACCGGCATAATGAATAGCAAAATCCGTTTCCCCGGCCCTATGAGCATTGCTTTGCCCGCGCGGCCACGAGCTAACCACTGCGCAGACGCCGTCCGGACGAAATCATTTCTGAAAGCGGGCACCTATATAAAGAATTTAGTTTTCATAAGGTTCCCCTCCTAAGCGGTTCCAGCAAAGGTTTCAACATGGATACCCCTTTCCGGCTGATCCCCAATTCAAAGAATTTCCTTAAATTGAACTAAAGTCGAAATTGGCTTTAATAGTATGCGATTGGGAATTTACTTTGCCCATGTTGATTTTTTCCAACCCCGGATTAGAAACCCGGGGCCAGGCTTCCCCCACAAATCCTCGCTGTACTTTTAGCCCCACCACCGTTATAGCCAATTGAATACCATAGCGTTATGGACAACCGGCCTAAGATTGATTTATTCCCTAAAGCCCACTTGTGGTTGCTAATACCCTTTGCGCTTACCATCGCCGGGTTTTATCTCTCCTATTGGAGTAGGTTTGGTGATGCTCCATGGCGGCAGCATATGCATGGGCTTTCCGCGACTGCCTGGTACGTTTTGGTCATTATACAGCCTTGGTTGATTCACCATAAACCGGCAAAATACCATAAGAAATTGGGTGTTATAGGAGTGTTCCTGGCAGGGGCCGTAGTTTTTTCTGCATTTCAGGTGATGCCTTATCAGGTAGTAAACAAATTTCTTCCTGACGTCCTAAAATACGGGTTCTCCTTTGGCGACATCTGCGCTCTCACAGGATTCAGTATATGTGTGATTTTGGGCGTCCTTAACGCCAAAAGGTTAAACGTGCACGCCCGGTGGTTAATAGCTACCGTATTCTGGATTTTGTTGCCGGCTACGGCAAGATTGGTTTATTTTCCATTGTTCAATGCCTACGGGGGCAACCCGCCTTTGACGTATCTCGAAGTGGTGCATTTATGCTGGTTTGTGACTACTCTTCTCCCACTGGCCTACTTAATTTACCTGGATTATAGGAAGGATAAAAAAATATATAATTCTTACCTATTTACTTTGATTGGTGTCTCATTTTACACCCTGGCAATTGGTCCGATGGGCCAATGGCAATGGTGGATTGATATCTGCCATAATATCATCGGAAAAGGAATGTGAAACAACCGGCCCCAACAAGGGTCTACATGCTTTAGCTGCTGCATTCACTGCACCTTTGTTTTCTATTGATCACACAGGCAGGAATCCTCCAATCTCCCCGCATCCATACCATAGCCCGGACGTCAGGCATCATTTGCATTCAGGAATACTAACTCCTGGCAACCAGGAACGCTGGATTAGCGTAGATCAGGGATTTTTTGGGCTACTCCACCTTCCAAATCAAGATGCGGAGGCCTGGTGGCACCTTTTTGTCTCGATTATATTTTCCTCACTTCAGCGTTGATACAATTTTTTCAATGAGCCGCCCTTATCGCCAAAGGTATCGTGAAAACTTTTGTTGTGGTTGCATTGGCAGGGGCGCTGTTCACAAATATTTCCTACTTTTAAGCTACCACCAATTAAAAAAAACCCGGCCCCCGGCCTGGCTTGCTGCAAAATACTGCTACGGCCGACGTGCGCCAAAGCATCACCAGGGTTATTGAGGGCAATAAACAGTACAGGATGAAAGCACAAGCCACCTTTCTTTTACTTGCGGTTTTTTTGCTGTGTTCTTGTAAGAACCCCCCCAGGGAAAATGCCATTGCATCCGCCAAGACCGAAAACGAAACGTATTACGGCCCCATAATTGACATGCATATTCATGCGTATAGCGAAGGGGATCCAATGCTGGGAATGGCACATCCCCCGACTCTCAGGAATAAGACCTACAAGGGGGCGCGAACAGCGACTGAACAAAAACAACAAACACTTGAAAGGTTTAGGAAGCATAATTTCGTAAAGGCGATGGTGACCAACGGACAGTCATGGAAAACGGAAGTTCAGGATTTGATCCTGGTGGGTCTGGCTAATACCGATATAGATTCATTGCGGAAAAAACACGCAGAAGGGAATGTACAGGTGCTTGCTGAAATGGCGCCTTTCTATGCCGGTATCACAGCCGACGACCCGTCTTTGGAACCTTATTTCGCATTGGCACAGGAATTAGACATCCCTGTAGGATTCCATGTCCTGCCGGGGGGGCCGAATTACGGATTTCACCTGATGCCCCAAATGCTGGGGGGGATGCGTGCCTATAACGCAAATCCGCTACAGCTTGAGGGCGTCCTTGTAAAATTCCCGGAGTTACGGCTCTATATTATGCATGGGGGATGGCCCTATGTGGAGGACATTAAAGCGCTGATGTATGCCCACCCGAATGTTTATGTCGACATTGCAGTGATTAATTGGATACTTCCACAGGAGGAATTCCATAGTTACCTTAAATCCCTGATCACCTCGGGTTTTGGAAGCCGGATACTTTTTGGAACCGATCAAATGGTCTGGCCAGAAACGATTGACGATGCCGTTGCGGCTGTTAATTCGGCAAATTTCCTAACCTTTGAACAGAAGGAAGATATTTTCTACGACAATGCGGCTGATTTTCTGGGTTTGACTGAAGAAGAAATAAAAGCTCATAAAGAAAACTGAAGCCTTGCCCATACACAGGTGAAACATCTATGGCCCTTGGAATTTTCAAAAATGGAAAATCCCGCAAGCAGCAGCCAAAACAAACAGAGCGGCAATTTCCGTTGAAAACCTCCTCCCTGAAAACACACAAAAGGCCCTTACGGGCATCTCCATAAACATGGAACCCGCTGAAATAGCTTAACACTATGACAAAGAAACAAACCAAACGAATACTCCGGGTCGTATTGCCTGTGGCTACCGTTACCTCCATGTTTTTTGTGCCCTGGATTTTGATAAAGGCGTGGATACTGCCGCTGCCTGACACGGTGCAGGAGCAGGTAAATGACGCCATTGGGCTTGGGTTTGATGGAATGATAGTGTATGTAGACCAGGGAGGAAAAGCACCCGCCTTTTACGCGGCCGGATGGAAAAACAGGGAGGACAACATCCCTGCCGATCCGCATTCCTTATTCAAGATTGCCAGTATAGGCAAGTTATATGACGCTGTAGCGATCACCAAATTGGCACATAGCAATCGCCTGTCTTTGGATAAAACGCTGGCCGCGTACTTTCCGGAGTTGGTGGGGCGGATTGAAAATGCCGAAAAGATCACCTTGCGGATGATGGTGCAGCACAGAAGTGGTATCCCCAATTTGACCGATACCCCGAACTTTTGGACAGACCCTCCCAAAAATAACCAGGAAGCGCTGGAACGGGTACTGGATTTGCCCGCAAAGTTTGCCCCCGGAGAAGCCTATGAATATTCGAACACCAATTATTTGTTGCTATCTGAACTCGTTAAAAAGGTGACGGGTCATAGCAATTTCCAATACATACAGGAGGAAATAGTAACCCCCCTGGGACTAAAAAATACCTTTGGCTCCATACATGACGTGGATCTGGACGATATGATGAGTGGTTACTACGTGGGTGTCGAGGAGGACATAAAGACGGCTGATTATGGCTCTATGGTAGCTACAGCCGAGGATGTGGGTATATTCCTGCGCGCCTTAAACGACGGCTCCTTGTTTGATGAAGGGGAACAGGAACTCTATTCCTCCATCTACGTATACGAACATACGGGGCTGGTCGCCGGCTACCAGAGTATCGCCAAATATCACAAAGACATCGACACGGTTGTCATTCAATTTGTAAATACCACTAATTTTGAGGGATATACCTGGAGTTTATCCGAAATCGTATATAACCGCATACTGAAAATTCTGAGGCGTGAAAAAAGCGCATAACAGCGTACTGCCGGCGGGCGGGAATTCACCCGGGAGACGGGCCACTGTACACAACCAAAATAAGGAATCGTGAGTTTTAATAAAATTATTGAGGAAGTCTATGAAAAAGTCAGGTTAATAGGCAATGATGGCCAATTGGCATCTTACATCCCTGAATTAGCCAACGTAGATTCCCATAAATTCGGAGTTCATATCTCGACCATAGACCGGATGGCATTTGGTGTGGGTAATTATCGGGATAAATTTTCCATTCAGAGTATCGCAAAAGTACTTTCACTATGCCTGGCTTATCAAATTCTTGGGGAGCGCATTTGGTCAAGGCTTGGGGTAGAGCCTTCCGGAACGGCCTTTAATTCCCTTGTCCAACTGGAGGCAGATAATGGAATCCCCCGAAATCCATTTATCAATTCCGGCGCAATGGTAATTTCGGATATACTCGTCAGCGAACTGGACAATCCCAGGGAAGATTTTTTATCGTTTATAAGGGGCCTTTCAAACAACCTTGGACTGGATTACTCCGAAAGGATATCCGCGTCAGAAAAATCGGTGGGATTCAGAAATGTGGCTCTATGCAATTTTATCAAATCCTTTGGAAACATTCAGAATGACCCCAACGAGGTACTCGATTTTTATTTTGACCTGTGTTCCCTTGAATTGAGCTGCAAAGAACTTTCTGAATTGTTTTTGTTTTTGGCGAACAACGGACAGACTTTATTTGATAACAAGGCAATACTGACCAAAAGCCAATGCAAAAGGATAAATGCCCTTATGCAGACTTGTGGGTTTTATGATGAATCCGGAGAATTTGCCTTTAAGGTCGGGCTTCCGGGTAAGAGCGGCGTAGGGGGAGGGATTATAGCAATACATCCGAATCAGTATGCGCTCGCTGTTTGGAGCCCCAAGTTGAATAAAAAAGGGAATTCATACAAAGGGTTAAAATTCCTTGAGGCGTTTACGACAAAATCCGAGTTATCCATATTTTAGAACAACAAGCGTGTAAAGAGGTAGAATACCACCAAATAGTGTGTTGTTCCCCATGCCGTAGCGACGGATAATTTCCCGGTATCGCTTGCCTGCACCTTCTTCTGATCCACGCTGGGGCGATACGCCCCCTCCCCAAGCATAAGATACGCCCGAAGCCTGCAAAAATCAAGCAGGCCGAAGAACCTTGGCTCAGAGGTGCGCCAGGGACAGGAGGATAAACCCCTTGACGGAACGTGCCTGCGTGAACGACTTGCTGATAGTACCCATGCTCCCAACCATGGTGCTCCCGGCCAACCCTTTTCCCGGCAAAGGCGTTGCCATGGAAATGCGGGAACTGAAAATCCGGCGCCCGGCGCGACAGAAATGCGTGGCGATAGTATTTTTTCAGAGCGACAAATCCATATATTTAGTACATGAATCCGAAAGTGGACACCTATTTGAGCAAGGCCGATACGTGGCAGGAAGCAACCAAGGCCCTGCGAAAGATCCTCCTCGACTGTCCGCTGACCGAAGAACTGAAATGGGGAAGCCCTTGCTACACATTTCAGGGGAGCAATGTCGTCCTGATACATTCCTTTAAAACGTACTGCGCGCTTTTGTTTTTCAAAGGCGCTTTGATGAAGGACCCCCATGGCCTGCTTATCCAACAGACTGAGAACGTACAGGCAGCACGCCAGATACGATTCGCCCATGCCGGGGAAATAACAGCACGGGAAGCGCTCCTGAAACAGTATGTCCTGGAGGCCATTGAAGTGGAAAAAGCAGGTTTGAAGGTCCCCTACAAGAAAACGGCAGCATATAGTATGCCCGAAGAATTCCGCATTCGCCTGCAGGAGGTCCCCGGGTTGAAAACTGCTTTTGAGGCATTGACCCCGGGGCGGCAAAGAGCGTATCTCCTCTATTTTTCTTCTGCCAAACAGTCAGCAACCCGGGCTTCCAGGGTAGAAAAACTGATCCCGCGTATCCTCAGTGGAAAGGGGTTGAACGATAGGTAACCGTAATACGGGCCCTCTAAAACCCCGCCCGAAAATACCGGTGGCCTTGCCGTCCGATGGTACGTTCCACACCCAAAATGAACTGCCGACCCCCCCTGTGCATCCGGTGTTTAAATACCCTATATTTATAGGTGCCAAACCATCTTAGGATGATACCATTCAATGGCTTACCGGCCGGCCGGGTGGCGCGCGGGCATAAAAGTTAGTGCAATGATAAAGTTCTTCAGACGAATACGCCAGGGGCTGCTGGCCGAAAACAAATTCAGCAAATACCTGCTTTATGCCATCGGCGAGATTATATTGGTGGTCATTGGGATTTTGATCGCCCTGCAAATCAATAACTGGAGCGAGGAAGCCAAGGTCAGCAAATCCATTGCCAACCATTTGCTCATACTCCAACAGAACTTACGGGAAGACCAGGTGCAGTTGAGGTATTTGAGGCAGCGAATGACCGAAAATGTTCAATATGCAGACTCTTCCATGTTGCAGATACAAACCCGGATCCCGGTAAGTAACAAAATCAAATTGTATTTGATGAAACTGATACTCGAATACCAGTTTAACCCCAATACGAACGCCATGGAGACGATCACACAATCCAATGAAATCCCATTTTTGGAACCGGAATTGCGGTCGGCCATCCTCAATTACTACGCCCTTGTGGAAAGAACCAAGGAGCGGGAGCATATTTCCAATACACAAATCCAAAGCAAATATGAAACCCATTTAAACAATGCATACGCAGAGGTATTCCAAAAAGACAATGAATGGGACTTTATTCAGTCTTTTTACCAGGGAGACCCAAGGCCCACAACGCCTGTGGGCAAAGTTAAGCTCTTATCCGACCGTCGGTTGGAGGCATTGCTGGTGTCGCGCTATTACCAAAGCACGACTTTGGAACGATTATATTCTGACCTCCTCGCTTCTTCCGGGGCGATCCTGGAATTACTGGATCAAAGCGCCCCTGCCCGGGATACCCCGGCCGTTAGCGCGAACCCATAAAAACCTGCCCGCCCTGAAACCACAGAAAGGTGCAAGAACGTAATATGCAACACCAATGAATGTAAAAGAACTGGTACAAACATGGTTCAGCCTATGGGAAGCGGGGGATTTTCTCAATTTGCCCATTTCCGACACTTTCAGGCATACCAGCCCCTTTGGTACGATCAGGGGTAAAAAGCGGTATCTAAGGCTGGTAGGGGAAAACAAAGACAAATTCCTGGGCTACCGCTTTGAACTACACGACGCGGTGTATGGCAATGACAAAGCATGTGTCCGGTATACCGCTACCCAGGGAGATTTCAGCCTGAATGTGAGTGAATGGCACTATGTTAAAAACCATGTGATTGAAGAAATTATCGCCTACTACCATATAGGCGGGATCCCCGAGGAAAGAAAGCTTTCGGATCCCCGGGGATAGGAATATGGGAACTCCCGCCCTTATTGGCTATATTTATTTCGAAGGGGGCCGTTGAACCGCTTGGATCCCTTGGCTGTTGGCCGTCGGGAATTTGGAGCGTTTGCATAGCCCCGCTACAACATAAACAGGGCCCCACAGCCGCACCCCGCTTAATCAGTGGAACATGAAAGACGAGACAACAAAAAAACACTGGGATAACATCTACGCCAACAAGCAGCCCGATGAAGTTAGCTGGACCCAGGAGTACCCAAAGGCATCCCTGGACCTGATCCGGGGCTTGGAACTCCCGAAACATGCGCGCATTATAGACGTGGGGGGTGGCGACAGCAGGCTCGCAGACCACCTGCTCGATGAGGGCTATAAGGATATTACCGTGCTGGACATTTCCGGGATGGCTTTGAAGAGGGCCCAAAAAAGGCTGGGGGAACAAGCGGGTTATGTGCACTGGATCGTGGCCGATGTCACGGAATTTGTGGCCGAAAAAGCGTTCGACCTTTGGCACGACCGGGCCACCTTCCATTTCATGACCACCCCCGCCAAGATATCCGCCTACCTGAAGCGGGCGAAGCATGCGATCAAAATCAACGGTTATATGACCCTTGGGACTTTCTCCGAGAAAGGGCCGGATATATGCAGTGGCCTGGAGGTCAAACAATACACAGAGGAATCATTGCGGGAACAGGTGGAAAATGGATTCCGGAAGATCACATGCGTTACCGAAGACCATCGGACCCCTTTTAACACCCTGCAGAATTTTCTTTTTTGTAGTTTTAAAAGACATACCATAAGAAAAGGACAAGCAATCACCCCATGAATATACCAACAAAAATCCCGGGGCCACGCCTATACAGCGTCCCGGACACCCACCTTAAAATTCAAGCGACATGAAATACCAGTACCTATCTTTCATTTTTACAGCCACCCTGTTACTTTTCGCTGCACCGGGTTTTGCAAACGGGGGGCCGGCACCACCACAAGCATTCAATATCGAAAAAGACCTGTTGTTGGCCCAGTTCGATTGCAAGACCGATGTAGATGACCTGCACACCGTAGCCGCCTTTGCCACCCTGATGGCCCACCCTGATTTTGCGCATGTAAAGTACCATGCAGTGGCCGGCACCTACGGGATACAGGAAGGCCTCTATGTTCCGCCAAATTCCCTGTTCCGGATGGCCTTTGGCGACAATTGGACCGATGCCCACGAAAACCTCGAAGCCGCTGTGGAAAAGGTGAAGGCCATCGCCATTAAAACCCTGAACAGCGGCGGTGCAATTTGGATCGCCGAAGCGGGTCAATCCGATTTCTCGGCCGACCTGGTAAAAGCGGTGCGGGCGGCCTTGCCGGAACTGGACACCTCCCAACGGATCCATGTGGTACAGCACAGCGATTGGAATGAAGAAGTTACCGCCCCCGAGAGCCTGGCATACGTAAAACAACATTGCGCCTATCATAAAATCCCCGATGGAAACGCTGTCGATAACGGGACCCCCGGGTTTCGTACCCCCGGGTACAAAGACTGGAATGCCAAAGTAACGAACGCCGACCTGAAAGCCATTTGGCAGCATGCGGTGGCCCTGGGAATGCAATACAACGGCAAGGATGGAAGGTACAACAATGAGGCCATTGCCGAAGGGGGGCTGGACTTCTCGGACCTTTCCGAAACCTGTTGGATTTTAGGGCTCCGGGATATCAGGGATACCGCGCAGTTTTTTAACGCATATTCCCGATGATGCCGCCGGCTTTGCCGGGCAATGGCCCCAACCAGATAAACGACTAAAGAAAGATCCCATGCGACATCTTAATCTGCTGACCTTGCTCCTGGGCATTGCCGCTGCCTTTACCCTGAACTCTTGCGGCCTGGAGGAAACGCCCCCTGCAAAACCCAATATCCTCTGGATTTATTTGGAAGATACCTCACCCCTGCTGGGCAGCTACGGGACCCATCTGATTGCCACTCCCCATATTGATACCCTGGCGCAGCGGGGCGTGGTCTGTACAAACGCCTTCATGCCCGCCCCGGTATGTTCCGCAAGTCGCTCAAGTATCATCACGGGGATGATGTCGACCACCCTGGGTTTGCACAACCACCATAGCTCACGGACCGAAGCCTCAGCCATCTACCTGCCGGATAGCATACAAACGCTTCCCGAACTGTTTAAACAAGCGGGGTACTTTACCTTCAACAACGGGAAAGATGATTACAACTTCAGCTACGATCGCAGGGACCTCTATGATCAGGGGGTATTATACCATCCGCTCTATGGCAAGAAAGGCGAAAATATCCCATTGTCTTCCTTAAAGGGCAAAACTCCCTTCTTTGGGCAAATACAATTATCCGGGGGGGAAGGAAATATTTTCCTCCCATTTCAAAAAGGACGTCAACGCCCCGGTTGACAGGGCAACCATCAAACTCCCCCCCTACCTCCCCGATCATCCGGCTATGGTGGAAGAATACGCCAACCACCTGGATGCGATTCAGGTAACCGACAGGAAAGTAGGTGACATCATAAAAGAACTATCCGATAACGGTTTGCTCGAAAATACCATCGTCTTCTTTTTTTCGGATCATGGAATGCGCCTGACCCGGCATAAGCAGTTCCTCTACGACGGGGGTTTACATGTGCCCCTGATCATCGCCGATTATAGCCATGCTCATGGTATTGAGGCGGGAAGCAGGGATGATAAGCTTATCAACGGCATAGATTTGGGCCCAACTGCCCTGGCCCTGGCAGGTATTCCCCTGCCTGCCTATATGGAAGGAAGGGATATTTTTGACGATGCGCTGGCACCCAGGGAGTATGTTATTGCAACCAGGGACCGATGTGATTTTACCATCGACCGGATTCGTGCCGTACGATCCAAATCGTTTAAATACATTCGGAACCTTAAGACGGACCGGCCCTATATGCAGCCCACCTATATGGATGTCGACAGTGTGGAGTTGGTGCAGGTAATGCGGCAACTATACGCCGAAAACAAACTTGATTCCATACAGGCCCGTTTCTTTTCCAAGGCCCGCCCCGGCGAAGAGTTATATGACCTCAGGGAAGATCCTTTTGAAATAAACAACCTCGCGGGAGACCCCGATTACGCTGAAGTCCTGGAAACCTACGCCGCTGTTTTAGACCAGTGGATGGTTGACACCGACGACAAAGGGCAATACCCCGAAGACCCGGAGGGGTTGAAACTCATGTTGGGGATATGGGGCAAGTACGCCATCAATCCCGAATACGATGCCCTGAGGGAAGAATACCCGGATTTAGAAGGTTCGCTATGGGCACTAAAAAGTGAGCCCTGGAAAAAAATAACAGGCGAATAGCCTGTCGGGAAGAGCCGTTGTAACACAAAGGAAATTATCAGGGGCGACCAACGGAATTGGGTTGCCAGGTGTCGGACGCTTCAGGCAACTATAGCCACTGAATCGTACTCACAAGAGGGTTGCCCATCGGTGACCGTGTCCGGAAGGACCTTAAATAAATAGTAATGCGGAGAACCATTTTATCGTTATTCATTGGGGGGGTGGCAATATTGATGTTGGGGAATGCCGCTTGCAAAGGTCCGGCAGCACCCCATCCGGAAGCTGCCATTTCCATTACGAATGTTTCGATTATCGATGTGGTCGACGGAAAGGTTTCTGAGGATATGACTATTGTGGTTCAGGGCAATGTCATCACCCGGATTGGGCGGGGAAAGGAATTAAAACCTCCAAAACATGCGAAGGCCATTGATGCAGAGGGTAAATACATCATCCCTGGCCTTTGGGACATGCATGCCCACACCTCTTCTGAACCCAACACCAGGAAGGTCTTGTATCCTACATTTATCGCCAATGGGATTACCGGGATTCGTGTGATGAGCGCCGATTGTTTTGACCCCTGCTGGGAACTTACCCTATCTATAGAGCAGTCCAGGAAAATCCAGCAAGATGTCCGTGAAGGAACACTCCTTGGCCCCAGGGCGCTCCTGGCAAGCACCTATATCCATGGTGCCAAACCGGGTGAGCCTTCAACGGTTCGGGCCCCGGGTACCATGCAACATGGCAAAGAACTGGTGCAGCTGTTGGTGGACCGGGGAGTCGATTTCATAAAGATTTATGACGAACTACCCAGGGAAGCCTACTTTGGAATTGCCGGGGAGGCCCAAAGACAGGGCATGCCCATTGCCGGTCATGTCCCGACGGCGGTAAAAGCCTCAGAAGCATCGGACGCCGGTCAAAAAAGCATCGAACATTGTTGTGAAGGAAACCTGTTCGAAGAATGCAGTACCCAGGAAGAGCGACTACGGGAACAGGTTACGACATTGATCCAGTCCAGGGAACCAAAAAACATGAACCAACTGGTGTTGGAACTGGTTAAGAACTATGACGAAGCCAAATGCCAGGAAGTCTTCAGGAAATTCCTGGAAAATGGCACCTGGTTTTTACCCAACTTGTTGGCGGCTGAGACAGACCAAACCATCCGTTCTGAATGGCGAACCGATGCCCGTTTAAAATATGTCCCAAAAAGTGAATTGAAATGGTGGTATGAGGATGAAAAAGGGACCCGGGAGTTCTATGGCCCCTCCTATCCTGAAATCAGAAAAAAGCGATTTGAAATCGTCCAGGCCATGAATAAAGCGGGAGTGAATTTGCTGGCCGGGTCCGATTGCGGGATCTATGGGGTGTTCTATGGTTCGGGCCTGCATGACGAGTTGGCCCTTTTGGTGGAAGCGGGGCTGACCGAGTTAGAAGCCCTGCAAACCGCCACTATAAATGCGGCAACCTATGCGAACCGCGCTGATTCCCTTGGCGTTATTGAGGAAGGCAGGTTGGCAGACTTCGTCCTTTTAGAAGCCAATCCCCTGGAAAATATCCATCATACCCAACGTATTTTCGCCCTAATGGCCAACGGCCAATATTTTGATCGCAAATCCCTGGATGCAGTATTGGAAAAGGTGGCCCGTGAAGCGGCTAAATAAATTGCGGAGCATGTAAAATTGCCATGGTATGTTTACAAACGGGGCACCTGAAATACACCTGGACTACCACAGCCAACCAGGCCCCCAAACCTGCCTGCACCCTTCGCAACATAATATTTCCTACATTTAGTACAAGCGGAGACCCTGCCGGAGCACGTTGGCGGGGTAGTTGCACAACGGGTCCCGAAAGATGGAAACTATTCAAATACATACGGGGAAACTGGTTTTTGATTGCCGTGTTGCGGGCAACAAGGAGGATGAGCTCATCCTTTTGCTGCATGGCTTTCCGGAAACTTCGCATATGTGGAAAGATTTGATATATGCGCTTGCAAAACTGGGGTTTTACTGTGTGGCACCAAACCAACGGGGATATAGCCGGGGGGCCTGTCCTTCGGGCAAAAAGCATTACCGCCTGGATCAGCTTGCCAATGATATATTGGATTTGGCCCATTTTTTAGGACGGGATACATTCCACCTCATAGGCCATGACTGGGGGGCGGCAATTGGCTGGAAGGTCGTACACGATTTTCCCAACGCGATTTTGAGCTGGACAGGCTTGTCGGTCCCTCACCTCCAGGCGTTTGGCGAAGCTATGGTACACGACAAAGTGCAGCGCAGGATGAGCCGGTACATCAAAACCTTCCAATGGCCCTTCCTTCCGGAACGGGCGATCCGAAAGAACGATTTTGAGGTGTTTAAAAAGCTATGGACGCACAGCAGCCCGGAGGAAATAGCCGACTATCTGGGGGTATTCAAAAACAACCGGCAACTGACCGCAGCCCTCAACTATTATCGAAGCAACTATGCCCTCCTGAAAAAAGCATCCGAAGGACAAATCCTTGGCGAAATCCATACGCCAACACTATTCATTTGGGGCAAACACGACATGGCGATAGGGAGGGTGGCGGTAGAAAATGCACACCGGTATATGAAGGGCGATTATGCGTTTCTGGAACTGGATACGGGGCATTGGTTGCTACAGACAAAACACGCGGAGATTCAATCGGCTATCAGCAAACACCTGGTCAAATACAAAACCGCCCCTTTAACGGGTTAAACGGATCAATCACGTGCCAGCCGTTGTCCCATAAAAGAACGATATGGATGTAGCGAAGAACAAGGAACATGCGGTGGCCTTCTATAAAACAGCGTACGAAGGCAACCCCAGAAAAGCGATCGAACAGTATGTTGGCGAGGAATACATCCAGCACAACCCCCGTGTGGCCAATGGCATTGAAGGGTTCATCTCCTATTTCGAAAGGATGCGGGACGAATATCCCGGTAAATCCATCAAATTTGTACGCTGTATTGCCGAAGGCGATTTGGTGGCCCTGCATACCCATCAAAAATGGCCGGGCGATGACGAATACGTCACCATGGACTTTTTTAGGTTTGACGCAGACGGGAAGATTTGTGAACATTGGGATGCCATCCAACAAATTCCCGCTACATCCAAAAACCCCAATACCATGTATTAAAAAACAGGAAGCCCAATTGCCCGGTACCCCTTCCGGGGAGGGAGGGCCTAAGGTCCCACCCAGTGTGACCCCGGGGAATACAAGTGAAAGTCAACAACTATTGAAATACCAGGTAGAACAGGTCCAAAAAGCAGAATACCCGGATGTCGTAAGGCTTTGGGAGGCCTCGGTACGGGCCACCCACGCTTTTTTGAAGGAAGAAGACATTGAATACTTCAAGCCGTTGATCCTGAACCGCTATCTGGGTGCGGTAGTATTAAGGTGTATCCGGAACCCGCGAAAAGCAATCATCGGGTTTGCCGGTTTTGAAGGTCATCATTTGGAAATGTTGTTCATCCACCCCGATTACCGGGGCAAAGGCATTGGCAAAGCCTTGCTCGACTATGGCATTGCACAATTGCAGGTGCGGAAAGTTGATGTAAATGAGCAGAATCTGCAGGCGGTCGGGTTTTATCAGCATTGCGGATTCACCATCATCGGCAGGTCCGAACGGGATGCTTCGGGAAAACCCTACCCCATTTTACATATGGCACTGGAAGCGTAGGGCGATCCCCGGCCGTTTGCCACCATCTAAAGATCAGCGTATATGGCAGGAGAAACCAATCTTTATCAACTAATCAAAGGGATGACCCCCCGGCTGAACAAGGGGGAGTATGTATTTTCAACCGTCAAAGACCTCAGCGGGATCCCCCGATGCGATACCATAGGTGAGTTTAAGGAAAAGGAAGGGACCACCATTGTCATGGAACGAAAGAAAGCTGACGAATTAAATCTCGATTACGATTATGTGGCCTCCTGGATTACCCTGATGGTTCACTCTTCATTGGAAGCCGTAGGGCTGACGGCATTGTTCTCCGCGGAACTGGCAAAGAACGATATCAGTTGCAACATTATGGCCGGGTATTACCACGACCATATTTTTGTGGCCAAAAAAGACTCGGGCAGGGCCGTAAAGGTGTTGACCCGCCTGTCTGAGCATTATAAATGACCCCGGCGCCTGCAAGGGCATATGGCGCTGGCCCCGGCCCGTCAGCCCGCTAACCTAAAATCCTTATCTTAGTTTTTCATTTTGACACCTTTCATTTCATGAGACTATTTTCCGCCCTCCTGCTTGTTTTACCAATGTTGAATTTTGCCCAGCCGGCCATTGAAGCCAGTAGAAGCTGGATCAGCAAAGAAGGGCCACATATCCTGAGTGAATACGCAGAACTCCTTTCCATCCCAAATCACGCGTCTGATTCTGTCAATATCCATAAGAATGCACGGTTGATAGAACAAAAATTTACCGACAGGGGTTTTGACATGCGCCTGTTAACCCTCCCGGGGGCGCCGCCCATTGTTTACGGAGAAAAGCTGGTGCCCGGGGCCACCCGGACCGTTTGCATATATGTCCATTATGACGGGCAGCCGGTAGACCCCCTACTTTGGAACCACGATGCCTTTGATCCAAAAATGTACGACCAATCCATCTACAATGGCGGGAAAATGATCCCCATGCCAAAAGAAGGGGAACCCATTTCCGAAGACTGGAGGCTGTACGCCCGGTCGGCGAGTGATGACAAAGCCCCCCTGATCGCCTTGCTTGCCGCGATGGACGCACTCAAGGCAGGCAATATGGGTTACAGTTCCAACATTAAACTGTTTTTTGACGGGGAAGAAGAGTCGAGCTCCCCCAACCTGGAATCGTATTTGACCACCTATAATACCCTGTTTCAGGATATCGATGTCTGGGTCCTTTGCGATGGCTCGGTCTACCAGACCGGCGACCCTTCCTTTAAATTCGGGGGCAGGGGAATCACCTCCATGCAACTTACGGTATACGGGGCAGAGCGGCCCCTGCACAGCGGGCATTATGGCAACTGGGCACCTGTCCCGGGGCAAATGCTGGCAAGGTTGCTGACTTCGATGAAGGCGGAAGACGGTACGGTCTTGATAGATGGCTACTACGACTCCATAGACCCCCTGACCGAACGCGAAAAAGAAATGCTGGACAACATCCCGAATATAGACAGCATGCTGAAAACAGAACTGGGTATTGTGCAAACCGAAGGGAACGGCCAACCCCTGATGGAGCGATTACTATACCCCAGCCTGACCATAAAAGGCCTGTCTTCGGGCTCGGTTGGCGATTTGGCCCGGAATATTATTCCCGAATTCGCGATTGCCGAATTGGATATGCGCCTGGTAAAGGGGAACGATCCCGAGAAGATGATGGACCTTGTGGAAGCCCACATCCAAAAACAGGGCTGGCATATCGTACGGGAAGACCCGGACATGGCCACCCGTCGGAAATACCCTAAAATCGTAAAGGTGGTCAGGAGCCAGGACGGCTTTCCGGCGACCCGGGTAGATATCAGCCAGGCGGCCATCCAGGATGTGATAAAGGGGGTGGAGTCCTTTACCGGTGAGAACGCCGTCTTTTTAATCAGCAGTGGAGGCTCAAACCGGGTGAACGACGCCATCTACAAGATGTTGAAAACCCCGGCCATCCAGGTCAATATGGTCAACCACGACAATAATCAGCACGCGGCCAACGAAAATGTGCGAATCGGGAACCTGTGGTATGGCATCGATTTGATGTCGGTCTTATTGACCATGCCTTAACCATACCCTGCGTGTACGGGTGAAACGTGGCTACCTTCGCCCTGAACGCCATCAACCGTGGAATTCCCGGAAAAAAAGGTGGCCCGTTCCGGGCCACCTTTGCATATCAATTATCTCAGGTCAGCGTCGCCGCTGCCGGGCCGCATGGCCCCGGAATCAGTCCAGGTCAAAGCGGTCAAGGTTCATGACCTTATCCCAGGCCCTGACAAAATCCCGCAGGAATTTCCCCTGGGAGTCCCTGCATCCGTATACTTCGGCCAGGGCACGCAATTCTGAATTAGATCCAAAGATCAGGTCGACACGGGTACCGGTCCACCGGGTTTCCCCCGTGGCGCGATCGCGACCCTCAAAAGCCTCTTCGGTTTCCGAGGTGGCCTTCCAGGAGGTACCCAGGTCCAGGAGGTTGACAAAAAAGTCGTTGGTAAGTGCCCCGGGGCGTTTGGTAAAGACCCCGTGCCCGGATTGGTCGAAATTGGTGTCGAGCACCCGCATCCCGCCAAGGAGGACGGTCATCTCGGGAGCCGTAAGCGTGAGGAGCTGTGCCCGGTCTACCAGCATTTCTTCCGCGGAAGCGGAAATCCTGCTTTTGGGGTTGATATAATTCCTGAAGCCATCGGCCCTGGGTTCCAGGGCTTCAAATGCTTCCGCATCGGTTTGTTCCTCCAGAGCATCGGCACGGCCCGGTGTGAAAGGCACCTTTATATCCTGGCCTGCGTTTTTAGCAGCTTGTTCGATGCCTGCACATCCGCCCAGCACGATCAGGTCAGCCAGGGATACCCGCTTTCCTCCTGAGCTGGCACTGTTAAACGCCTGTTGAACCCCCTCCAGGGTCTTCAATACTTTTTTTAGTTGGTCCGGGTTGTTGACTTCCCAATCCTTCTGAGGTGCCAGGCGGATTCGTGCCCCGTTGGCACCCCCGCGTTTATCGGAGCCCCGGAAAGTAGATGCCGATGCCCAGGCCGTACTAACCAGTTGTGACACGGTAAGTCCGGATTTTAGGATTTCGGCCTTTAGTCCGGCAATGTCTTTATCGTCAATCAGCTTATGGTCCACCTCCGGGATAGGGTCTTGCCAGATCAGCACCTCGGAAGGAACTTCCGTGCCCAGATAACGGGCAATGGGGCCCATGTCACGGTGTGTCAGCTTGAACCAGGCACGGGCAAAGGCGTCTGCAAATTCCTCGGGGTTTTCGTAAAAATGCCTCGAAATGGGCTCATATACCGGATCCATCCGCAAGGACAGGTCAGTCGTCAGCATAAAGGGCGCATGGCTTTTTGATGGGTCGTGCGCATCCGGCACAGTGCCGGCGCCAGCGCCCCCCTTAGGTTGCCATTGATGGGCTCCGGCCGGGCTCTTGGTGAGCTCCCAATCATATTCAAACAGGTTCCTGAAAAAATTGTTGCTCCATTGGATAGGGGTTTGGGTCCATGCCCCTTCCAGGCCACTGGTTATGGTGTACGCTGCATTGCCACTGCCAAAGGTGTTTTTCCAGCCAAGGCCTTGTTCCTCTATGGTTGCCCCTGCAGGTTCTGCCGCTACGTATTTGGCCGGGTCTGCCGCCCCGTGGGTTTTTCCAAACGTGTGCCCCCCGGCAATCAGTGCCACGGTTTCATAGTCATTCATCGCCATACGGCCAAAGGTTTCCCGAATGTCACGGGCGGCCGCTACCGGATCGGGTTTTCCGTTGGGGCCTTCGGGGTTTACGTAGATCAGGCCCATCTGAACGGCAGCCAGCGGATTCTCGAGCTCCCGGTCGCCCGTATAGCGCTTGTCGCCCAACCATTCGCCTTCAGCGCCCCAGTAAATATCTTCTTCGGGCTGCCAAACGTCCTCACGCCCCCCGGCGAACCCGAAGGTCTTGAACCCCATGGATTCCAGGGCGCAGTTGCCGGCCAGGATCATCAGGTCTGCCCATGAAAGCTTCCTGCCGTACTTCTGTTTGACCGGCCAAAGCAAGAGGCGTGCCTTGTCCAGGTTGGCGTTGTCGGGCCAGGAGTTGAGTGGCGCAAAACGCTGGGAACCTGAGCCTGCGCCTCCGCGGCCGTCAGCGATTCGGTAAGTGCCGGCACTGTGCCAAGCCATCCTTATAAAGAAGGGGCCGTAGTGGCCGTAATCTGCCGGCCACCAATCCTGGGAGTCCGTCATAAGGTCAAAGAGGTCTTTCTTTACCGCGTCCAGGTCCAGGGTCTTAAACTCCTCGGCGTAATCAAAATCTTCCCCCATCGGGTCAGCGAGGGAGGAGTTTTGACGCAGTATATTCAAATTCAATTGATTGGGCCACCAGTCGCGGTTTGAGGTACCGGTGCCTGCGGTGAAATTTACCGCCCCTTCCAGGAAAGGGCATTTGCTTGACTCGTTCACATCCCAAACTTTGCCATTTTTGGATGCCGTCGGATGATTGTTATTTCCCATGTCAGATAGATTTTATTTAGTGTAGCTACCAATAATACAATAATATTTACTTATGTGTTTTAATTTTCCATAGGTTTATCTTATAGCGACTAGGCAAAACCTATGGTACCGTTCCTGGATAAAGACCTCTTGAATTTACGGAAAATCAGGGCATAAAAAAAGCCCCTGGAAGTTCCGCCGGATAAACTGCCAGATGGCAACACCAATAACGATACCCGGGTGCCGCCCCAAAGGCGGCAATCGCCGGTTTGAACAAGTCCCATGCCACCCGGGCGGGGTCGGCTGGCAGATTTTTTATACATTTAAGAAACCTATGCGGCCGGCCCTGGCCCCGGGGTAGGCCCCGCACAGAAAACGCCTGTAGCAAGCACCCATATGAATCTAGCAGTTGCCCAATTTCAGCCCAGGGATGCAGACAAGGCCTACAACCTGTCTGTGATCCGCACTTTAACCGAAAAAGCCAAATCAGCCGGGGCCGATGTCATCTGCTTCCACGAGATGTCGGTTACCGCCTATACCTTTACAAAGGACCTAAGCCTGCAAGCCTTGACAGGATTAGCGGAAGAAGTCCCCAATGGCAAGAGTACCAGGGAATTGATTGGCATCTCCAAAGCGTTTGACATCCCGATCCTGGCGGGGCTGCTTGAACGATCGGAGGGGAACATCTACAATACGTATATCGCCGTTACCAAAGGAGGTCTGGTAGCCAGGCACAGGAAGCTCCACCCTTTCATCAGCAACTATTTGTCTGCCGGCAATTCCTATTGCGTATTTGACCTGCTGGGCTGGAAATGTGGCATCTTGATCTGCTATGACAACAATGTCATTGAAAACGTGAGGGCCACCAGCCTTTTGGGCGCTGAATTGATTTTTGCCCCCCATGTGACGGGCTGCACCCCATCTGCCATGCCCGGGCGGGATTATGTATCGGACGTTTTCTGGCAAAACCGTGAAAGCGACCCAGACGCCCTGCGAAAGGAGTTTGACGGTCCGAAAGGCAGGGGCTGGCTCATGCGATGGCTGCCCGCCAGGGCCTACGACAATGGGGTTTACTACGCCTTTACCAACCCCATCGGCTATGACGGCGAACACCTGAAAAACGGGAATTCAATGATCCTTGACCCCTACGGCGAGGTTTTGGCCGAAGTTCGATCTTTCGAAAACGACATCGCGGTTTCCCGGATCACCAAGGATAAAATCCAACGCTCCGGGGGTTGGCGATACAAGAATGCCCGAAGGCCTGAACTCTACAGGGATATTTTAGGCCGGAGCCATACATCGGATACCACCCCCATATGGCTAAAAAAAGGGATGTAAATAAAGAAAAACAGGACACCGCAACCCCTTGGGTATACTGTCAAGGGCCTTAAGAGGAGGGTGCCAATGACATAACACTAATATACCATCACAATGACACAGAAGCACGAGCCCGAGGTAGTTACCCAAATGCTGATCAGAAAGCCTGCCGCCACGGTGTTCCAGGCCTTCATCGACCCGGAGATGACCACGAACTTTTGGTTTACCAAATCGAGCGGCCCATTAAAAGCGGGCAGCACCGTCACCTGGGAGTGGGAGATGTACGGGGTTTCCACACAGGTTTTGGTCAAAGACATCGTCCCAAATAAAAAGATCTCCACCGCCTGGGGCGACCCGGCCACATGGGTCGATTACGAATTTACCGCTTTGACGGATGACACCACCTACGTGGTTATCAGGAATTACGGCTTTAAAGAAAAAGGTGCCGCATTATTGCAGGTGGTAAAGGACAGCACAGGGGGTTTTACCACCGTGCTGGACGGACTCAAAGCCTACCTGGAGCATGGCATTGTGTTGAATTTGGTAGGAGATAAATTCCCCAAGGAACTCAGCAAACACGGACGGTAAAACCGGGGGGCCAAAGATCTTTTGCAGGAAAGAACTAAAACTGTCCCCTACACACGGGAGCTCCAGCGCACCGGTATATTTCCTATTTTTAAGCGGATTTACCGGCTGTACATTTTGCCCCGCGGTATTTGCCGTATCCGGATACCGCAAATAAAACCAAAAGCTGACCCATAGTTTGCACGTTGGCAGGATTCTAGTGTATGATGGATACCATTCCGATCAGAAAATTAAAAACACCCCTGAAAGAACCTGAATTCTCCGGTCAATTTGACATTCGAGATATTGGCAGGTTGCTTGCAGGCAAGGACCTGCTGCAGGAACTCCACAGGCATGATTTCTACTTTATGCTGGTACTTGAAGAAGGAACTGGGACGCACGAAATAGATTTTACCCCCTACGAAGTGCATGACCATACGGTATTTGCCATGAGGCCAGGCCAGGTACACCGTTTGGAGCTGAAGCGCGGCGGCAAGGGGTTCCTGTTGCAGTTTTCGACGGATTTCATCCTACAGGCCGGGGAAACCGGGCAACTGTGGCGAAAGGCCAGTTACAACAACCATTGCACTATTGATGCCGTCAGTTTTGAAAAACTGCATACCCCCCTGACATATGTCTTTCAGGAATATGCAAGCCGGAAGGAACACTATCCGGAGGCCATTAGGGCGAATCTCGCTATTTTCTTTATCGAACTGCTCCGGCAGCGCAAGGAGTCCAAAAGTGCCCCCGGCACCCTCCCGGTATATCCACAAGAACGCCTCGAAGAATTTTTTCGCCTCCTTGAAGAGCATGTGTCTGAACATAAACAAGTTGCAGACTATGCGGCCATGCTCCACCTTTCTCCTTACCAGCTCAATGCCATCACCAAGGCCACCCTGGGGAAAACATGTTCGGAACTGATTGGCGAACATCTAATTTTAGAGGCCAAAAGACACCTTCTTGCCACCCATAACCAGGTCAAAGAAATTGCCTATCACCTGGGATACGAAGATGTATCCTATTTCATCCGCTATTTCAGGAAACGAACCGGGCATTCCCCTCAGGCCTTCCGGCAAAAATTCAAATAAGTTCCGTTTAACTTCACCTTTGTCCTATCATCAGGGCTGCTCGCTCTACTACATTTGCCTGAAATAATTCACAGTAACATTCGCCATATGAAAACAAGAGCAAAATTAATAGCATCGTTTAAGATTTGGGTAGTAATTTACCCAGCCCTGACCCTTTTTCTTCATGTGTTCAGGGAGCCCTTATCCGGTATGCCCCTTTTTCTCAGAACATTGTTGATGACCGCCTCCCTGGTGCCTATGATCGTGTTTGTGGGGGTCCCCATGGTAGATTATTTCATCCGGTTGTTCTCCCAGAAAACACAAAAATAAACCGGCATAATGAGGTCGATACAACACCCCTATGGCTCTTTGGTCCCGGCGTGAATTCATCAGAAACACCAGCTTCGCGCTGGGAACATGGCCTTTGACACTCGATGCCTTTCAATTAACAAACCTTAATCCAATGAAAAACAAGGAAACATTTGACGTAATCATCATCGGGGGAAGTTACTCGGGGCTCGCAGCCGGGATGTCGCTGGGCCGGGCATTGAGAAAAGTCCTGATTATTGATGACGGAAAACCCGCCAACCGGCAAACGCCGCATTCGCATAATTTCCTCACCCAGGATGGGAAAACACCCCGTGAAATTGCAACCCTCGCCAGGCACCAGGTAGAACGTTACGGGACCGTGACGTTTTACACAGGGCAGGCCATCAAGGGAGGTAAAACCGGGAACGGATTTGTAATTCAGGTTGCTTCGGGTGATACATTTACATCCCGTAAGTTGATCTTTGCCACCGGTATCCGCGATATCATGCAGGATTTGGACGGATATGCGGCATGTTGGGGTATATCTGTCTTGCATTGTCCCTATTGCCACGGGTATGAAGTAAGAAATCAAAAAACCGGCATCCTGGGCAATGGTGATTTAGCCTTCGAATTCGCAATGCTCATTGCAAACTGGACAGCAGACCTGACACTGTTCACCAATGGAAAATCGACCTTAGCGTCGCAACAACAATCCAAACTCAAAGCACACCACATTCGTGTTATTGAAGCCGAAATTGAAAAACTGGAGCATACAGGTGGTACCCTTCAAAACATCCTTTTCAAAGATGGTACACGAAGGCCGCTTAAAGCACTGTACGCCCGGAGCCCCTTTGAGCAAAGCACCAATATCCCCCAAAGCCTGGGATGCGCATTGACGGATGAAGGGTACTTGAAGGTAGACCATTTGCAGAAGACCAACGTTCATGGCGTCTTTGCCTGCGGTGACAGTACTACGCCTATGCGAACCGTTGCCAACGCAGTGGCCATGGGTACCACTGCCGGAATGATGGTCAACAAAGAAATTTTGATGGAAGGATTTTGAATGCATATGGCCTTAAGGGATGCCCCTATGTATCCCCGGACGGGAATCATGCCGCATGATAAAAACCGTTTAAATTTATCCGTAACTTTAGGGCAGGACATGCCGGGAGGCAACCTTCCACCGAGGTCGTTGTTTATTAGCCTCGGGTCCATGGAATAAAACAAAATCCACGGGTGAACCATGTGCCTCCGGAACTCATAAGATCGAATCAATGATTGGAAACAAAATTCGGGGGTTGGGTGAAATAATTTTACGCGTAAACGATATGGAATTGATGAAACAATTCTATGGTACGACTTTGGGGCTCCCAATGATGAAGGTGTCCGAAAATTATGCGTTTTTCAAGATCGCGGACGGCTTTGGAGGCCACCATCAAACGCTGGCATTATTTTCAAAGAATAACCTGACAGCCTTTGGTGAAAAGTTACAATCCATCAAGCCGGAGCATAACTCCCTGCACCATTTTGCACTTGAAATAGACAAAATGGATTATGAAGGAATACGGACATACCTTGACCAACGGGACATTCCCTGCCAAACCGAAATATTTGAGTGGGTACAATGGAAATCCATATTCATTAAAGACCCGGAATCAAACATTGTAGAATTTGTTTGCTATGATGCGGCCATCTAAAACCCTCATCCTTTCAACAAAAAGCCTGCCGCCATGCTGAGGGGGTGCGGGCCTATTGGCTAAAAGGAATACCGGCCCCGCGAATTGGCAATTTGAACGAATCACCATATCTCCATTCCGCCGATGATATCCCCAAAACTCTCCTCCTACTATGAGGCCCTTCATACACGTTCCATGGATGCTATTGAAAAGGGCGCGTATCAACTGGATCCCCTGCCGGATCCGGATAAAGACACCCGTTTTGGAATTACCCTCATAATAAGGCCTTCCCGGGAAGTCAGGCAAGAGGTATCCCTTTTCCTGGAGGCGCTCAAAGCGGTTGATCCTGCCCAGTATTATTACCCGGATCCGGATATGCACGTCACCGTTCTGTCTGTCATTTCATGCTACAAGGGTTTTCAATGGGAGGCTATTTCAGTTCCTGCATATGTCCGCATCATACAGGAAAGCCTTCAGGAAACAAAGAGGTTTCAACTGTTGTTCAAAGGGGTGGCAGCTACAGATTCCTGTCTGCTGATCCGGGGGTTTCCAGATACCCCCGCCCTGGAAACCCTTAGGGATAACCTTAGGGCGAATTTTAAAAATTCGGGCCTGGAACAATCCATTGACCAAAGGTATGCCATCCACACGGCCCATTCAACCGTTGTCCGGTTCAAAAGAAACCTAAAGGATCCAAAGGCTTTTCTCGGGATAGTCAAAAAGTATGCGCACCACCCTTTCGGGGTATCTCCCGTGCAGGAAGTGGCACTGGTCTGCAATGACTGGTACCAAAGGGAACAAAATACCCGGATATTGAATATATTTAACCTCTGAAATCAGCCCATCTGTGCATAGGAGCACCGGCACGCGGGGCCCTTGTATAGAGCGGCGCGGCAACAGCAATACCAGGCAACTAGATGATTCATTTGATCGTAGGAAATACCGGTTCCGGAAAAACCACCTACGCCCAGGCGTTGAAAGCACAGACCAGGGGGGTCCTGTTCTCTATTGACCAATGGAACAACACCCTGTTCCTTCCTGACAAAAAATCATCAGACGGCCTGGAATGGTTCCTGGAGCGGATTGATAGGGCCGAAAAAATGATTTTGAACGTCGTGGAGCAGCTCGAGGATGCCCATACAGACGCTATCCTGGATTTGGGGCTATCGAAATTCGAACACCGGGAAAAATTCAGGCGGTTCGCAGATGAAAAGGGATACGAATTGAAAATCCATTTTTTGGATATCCCCAGGGCGATCCGGTTGGCAAGGGTGCTGGAAAGGAACAACAAAAAAGGTGCGACCTTCCAATTTGAAGTGAGCAGGGAAGATTTTGATTTTATGGAAAATTGGTTTGAAGCACCCGACGAAACAGAAATGAAAAACGGGGTGACCATCACCCACTAACGCCACCCCCTTTCCATGGAAAGGGCCAAAAACCATCCATGCCGGGTATATGTAGCCCATATGCCCTGGCATCGCAATGATCCTGCCACATCTAAACCCGCGTATCTTGAGAAAATTACTGCTCTATATCGCCTGCAGTTTAAACGGTAAAATCGCCAAGGCCGATGGAAGTGTCCACTGGCTTGAATCCATTCCCAACCCCGAAGGGACAGACCATGGCTATGCAGCATTCTATAACGCCATCGACACCACGATACAAGGGTATACCACCTACAGGCAGATCATCGATTGGGGGATTGATTTTCCATACCCCGATACGAAAAACTATGTCCTGACACGACAACAAAATCTAAAAGACACCCCTTTCGTCCGATTCATATCGGAGAACCACGCAGATTTTATCCGGAAACTTAAAAAGGAGGAAGGCAAGGATATCTGGCTTATCGGGGGAGGACAGGTCAATACCCTCTTGCTCAACGAGGACCTGATTGACGAAATCCGGGTCTTTATGATGCCGGTCATCCTAAGCGATGGCATCGCGCTGTTCCAGGACTTACCCAAAGAAACCCGCTTAAAGCTCACAGGTACCAAAACCTATTCGACCGGGGCCGTGGCCCTGCACTACCAGGTGCTGTAAACGCCAATACCCGGTGCAGGGAAACGCTACAGTAGCACCACCACGGAAAACAACTACCCCCGCGCTTTCAGGGAGGAGGTAGACAAGGCAATTAAAAAAATAGACCCCCAATAGGTGGTCAATACCACTACCCCATCCCCCCAAAAAGGGGATTTAAACCTGGCCCAGGCCAAAACGGCATCTGAGAACAGGAACAGAATAACGGCTATGGCGATGAGCGTATACGAAATGCCCCCCGTACGGAGCCTAAGGTTGATCCCCTGCCAACTCATCAGGAGGATCACGGCAAGATACACCAGTACCGGGTATGCTAGCCCTTTAAGGGAACCGTAAAGGTTGGCATAGTAGGTAACGCCAAAAACCAGCAAGGCAGCCAGGGGGCGCCATGAAAACGTAAACCCGCCAAGGCTGACAAACCCCAGGGTGAATAAAAGATGGGCGATTAAAAAGGCAAGGAGCCCCCAAATAAAATACGAGCCATTTAAAAGAAACAGGTCCCCCACCAGGCAAAAGCCCAGCGCCAGGCACACCAACCGGCAATACCGGTATCCCCTTTGGCCAAATACGATTGCAAACAGCAGTATCAGGATGGTCGTCAAGGGCTTAAAGAAAAGGTAGAGTTGGTGGCCCAGCGCATTAAGAAGGATGGCGCAGAGGGCAACCACAAGGATTGCCCAACTAAAGGCAGGTTGCCTGTATTTCCATTGAAGCCTTTGCATGGCGGTAAGATAGCGCAATCTAATGGACCGGGCCAGGATCTGACACCAAATCAGGGCCAGCCCCCTGCGCTCCGTTTAGACGCTATGTATGCTGGCAGGTTCGGGCAAGTTTTCCTATTTTTATTTCTAATTTGCGAAAAGCGGCAGGCTATTGTGCCGGCTATGCCGGGAATGGCTTTACAACGCAATGCCTTGCAATGTCCCGCGGGGCTTATGCAACAAGCTGGGTGGAAAGAAAAAACCCCACCATAGCCAGGCGTGGAAACCAAACCGAACCGAAAAATGAAAACAGGAATCATCACCGGATGCAGCAGGGGAATCGGACTGGCAACGGCTACCCTCCTGAGTGCGAAAGCGGGTTATAAAATTATCGGGTCGTCCACTACCGGGGAGCATCCCCTCCCAAAGCCCAACTTCCATTGTTTCAAATTAGACCTTTCCAAATCCGAATCCATTCTCGATTTTGTACGCCATACAAAAGGGCATACCATTGATTTCCTGATCAACAACGCAGCGGTCCTTTTGGAAAAATGGGATCAAACAGCGATACACCCCGGACAACTGCGGGATACTTTCGAGGTCAATCTTTTTGGAACCATTGAACTCACTGAACTGCTGTTGCCCCGGATGGCTAAGGGCGGCCATATCATCAATATTACCTCGGAATGGGGCTCTTTTAGCGAAAAAAACTTCGACGCCTACCAACCCCATTACAAGTTGTCCAAGGCTGCCTTGAACATGTATACGAAACTGCTGTCCCATCGCCTGGATAAGGCCGCAGTCACGGTTTCTTCCCTGGACCCGGGGTGGACCCAAACAGACATGGGAGGGAGGGAGGCCCCCAGAGACCCGGGGGAAGTGGCCCTTGATATCCAGGAATTATTAAATGCCAAGGTGAAAACCGGACAATTCTGGCATCGGGGGACGATCAGAGATTGGTGAAAACAGGTGGGGGGAACGGCCAGAACCCCCTCGTGAAACAGGAACAGGCAGGGATTGCGTAACATTTACCGATGGTGCCCCTGCCGTACCATCAACCGACAACATGCAAGGAGAAGCAACCTATGATGCGTTTATAAAGGGGGTTTTTTCAAGGTACTACCCCCTGGGCGAAGACACCCTTACACAGCTTTATGAGCTGTCGGAAATCAAGCAATTGCACGCCCATGAAGTGTTGTTGCCCGTGGGCAAAACGGCCCAAAACATTTACATCTTGTACCGGGGGTCCTTGATTGCCTACTTTTTGGATAAAGACGGAAACACCTACAACAAGAACATCTTTTTGGAAGGGGACTTTGTGGGATCGACCGTTTCCTACCTCACCCAGTCCCCCTCTAACTTCGCCCTGGAGGCCGTTGAAAATTCGACCCTCATCTCCTTCCCCTATAAAGCCTACCGACGGTTGATCAACACACATACAGATTTAAAGGACTTTTATATTGCCTACCTGGAACAAAACTGGGTAATCGACAAAGAGAAAAGGGAGATCGATATCGTGATGAAGGACGCCACCTCCAGGTATCTGGAATTACTCGGGGAGCACCCGGACATAACGGAGAGGATCCCCCTGAACCACATTGCCTCACACCTTGGCATTACCCCCACACAGCTGAGCAGAATCCGGAAAAACATGAAAAAATAACCGGTGGCTCAACATATGTAAAGGCACAAGTGGACACAGGGCGCGAAATTTGCCCTATGAAAACAATTACATTGTACATTTTAGCATTTAGCGGGGGTATCTTCCTCGCCATGCAGGCGGGTTTTAATTCCCAATTGAGCGGCTTCCTCAAGCAGCCGGTGCTGGCCGCCATTACCACCTCCGTTTTTAGTGTGGTATTTGCCTGCGGCTTTGTCCTGCTGACCGGGAAGAGTATTCCCTCCCTCCATGAAGCACGGCTGATCCCCTGGTACCTTTGGGGGATCGGAGGCCTTTTCAGCGTCCTGGGGATCTCCCTGTATTTCTATACCATCCCCAAGCTGGGGATCTCCAAAATGATCGCTTTAGGGCTTTGCGGACAATTGTTATTCTCGCTGGTGGCCGGTAAATTCGGATGGCTTAACCTGCCCGTAGAACCCATTACGACCAAAAGGCTCATAGGGACCTTGGCAATGGTCCTGGGCATTATCCTAATCAACACAAAATAAGATGGATCTCACACAGGCAAATATCCAAAACCTAACCTCCCTCTGGAAGCGGGCAACCGAACCCTTTGAAACGTATTTTGAGGCCGAAACATATGCCTATGCCTATATCCCAGATTCGCAATGGCCCAATAAAATCTGGTCGCTGCAACCCACGGTGGGAAATTCCCTGCCGGAAATGGCCAGGGTAATGAAGACTTCGCCCACGGCCATGAGCCTCGCTTTCTTTGACAGGCCCGGACATCGGGAGACCGGGGAATTCATTCAATCGGGCTTCTCCCTTAAATCCATCCAATATGGGATGTCGCTGGAGCTGGATCGGCCTTTTGATGCCCCATCACGACTGCTCCTTCGCGAAGTTCGCGACGAGGAAGGCATACGGCTGTGGTCACGCACCTTTCAGGAAGCCTTTGGGTACAAAATAGATAAAACAACCCTTGAGAGAAGCCTGGACACCATAGTGTATCTCAACATCTTTTACCAGGACGAAATGGCAGGCACCCTCATTCTGCACAAAACCGAAGGGGTGATGGGTATACACAGCCTGGGCGTCATTCCCCGAATGAGGGGAAAGGGGATTGCCAGGGAAGCCATGCATTTTGCCCTAAACCACGCCATCGCCGCCAAGGCGAAAGCCGCCACCCTACAGGCCTCCGAAATGGCGAAAACCATGTACGAAAAACTAGGGTTTACCACCCAGTTTATCATGAGGAATTATCAACTTTAAAAGAATGGATATGGAACTTATCAACCATCTGAAATGGCGCTATGCCACCAAAAAGTTTGACCCGGATAGAGGGGTCTCCCCCACGGATCTCGAAACCTTGAAAGAGGCCATCCACCTGTCGGTCTCTTCCTATGGCCTGCAATTGTACAAGGTGCTGATCATAGAAGACCAGGCCATACGCAAAGAATTAAAACGAGTGTCCTGGGATCAGGATCAGGTCACAGACGCATCGCACCTCTTTGTGTTCTGCAACCACACCAGGGTAGACCCCGAAGAGATCGATGCCTTCATCAGGCTGACATCCCAAAAGAGAAAGATCGACCTGGAAAAACTGGAAGGCTATGCCAGCTTTATGAAAGCCAAACTGGCTGAAAAGTCTATGACAGAAACCAGGAACTGGTTAGAACGACAGCCCTATCTGGCCCTGGGGAATTTGCTGATGGCCTGCGCGGCCCTTAAAATTGATGCTTGCCCCATGGAAGGCTTTGAACCCGGGGCATACAACAAAATCCTTGGCCTGGATGAACAGGGCCTCAATGCCTGTGTTGTGGCAGCCGTGGGTTACAGGCACCCGGAAGACCGCTCCAAAGACCTTCCCAAAGTACGAAAGCCCATGGAGGCCTTGTTTGAGGAAGTATAAAGCGTCGGAAAATATCCTGGAACGGGCCCGGAAGGTGCCCCGGGAACATGGGGGTGAGATCATTTTGTAAGGAAGGATTTCCCGCCGTCGACGGAAGATGCGCGACCGGAAGGGAATGATTTTTGCAAAAATCACTAATTTCACCCCCCATTGTCAAAACAGGGGGTACTGCCCCAAAAAAAGGAAGGATTACAACCAACACCTACAGCAAACCAGAATACATGGAGTCTATTGTCAGGTCACTCGAAGAGCAACGGAAGGAATTTGCCCAGGGGAAATTTATTGCTACCCCCCTGGCCGGGCTCATCGCCTGGTTGATCACCGGGGTCGCCGGGCTGGTATTCCCTGTACAATGGACGGTTTTAGTGCTTTTTATCGCCACCGGAAGCATCGTTTACCTGGGCATTTTTATATCAAAGTTTACCGGGGAAGACTTCCTCGACAAAAAGAAACCCAAAAACACTTTTGACACCCTGTTCTTTTATACCGTAGGGCAGGCCGTATTGGTGTACGCTATTGCCATTCCATTTTTCCTGGCAGACCATACGTCACTGCCTATGACCGTCGGTATCTTAACCGGTACCATGTGGCTGCCCTTTTCCTGGATGGTACAGCATTGGGTGGGGATCTTCCATGCAGTATCCAGAACCGTGGTGGTCCTCGCCTTATGGTACATCCTGCCTGAATACCGTTTTGTGGCCATCCCATTTGCCATTGTCCTGATCTATATCGTCACCCTGCTGATCCTGAAAAAACGCCGGGCCGCAAACCAGGAGCCGACAGCCCGGGAAAAGGTTTAGAACCGGGCAGGACATCTTTTCCCCGCTATTTTTCATTGCCTGGCCGGGCTTGCTTTTGTACCTTGCCACAACGGTTCCCGGTTACCCATACGTCCTGGAGGTGTGCTGAACCCCGTGGTCAGGTCAGCGTCCCGAAAAGTTAGCCACACAAACCCATACCATCATGTCCCGTAAAAGCGAAATAGCCCGGCAATACCTGAAGTACCTGGAAGCAGCGGACCTCCAGGCCCTGCAAACCCTTTTTGCCGTAAATGGCACGGTAGACTCCCCCCTATACGGCCATATGGAAGCAAGTCGCTTTTATGAAAGACTTTTTGCCGACAGCGAAGGAGGGGTATTGACGTTAAACGGCATCTTTGAAGAGACCCGATCCAACCGCCTGGCCCTGTATTTTTCGTATAAGTGGACCCTTGTAAACAACCAGGTGGTAGAATTTGACGTCGTGGATATTATCACTTTCAATGAGGCGGACAAAATCTTAAACCTGCGTATCATCTACGATACGGTGCAAAGCAGGGAGCTGGTGGATGCCTTGAGGCAGGCGGGGGCGAATCATGGAAAACCGGGATAAAATCAACAAACAGCAGCAGATGAAAATACTGATCATAGGGGCCGGCGGCACCATCGGGAAACCGGTAACCGCCTATTTCTCGGAAAGCCATGAAGTGCTTACCTCGGGGAGGACACAGGGCGACTACCCTGTGGATATCGCCCGGACAGACTCCATTGAAATGATGTTCAGGGAAACAGGGGCCCTGGATGCCATCGTCTGCATCGCAGGAGAAGCCAAATGGGCCCCCTTTGATGAACTGTCTGAAGACGATTACTACGTGGGGCTCAGGAGCAAGCTGATGGGGCAGGTGAACCTGGTTCGCATTGGGCAGCACTATCTGAATCCGGGGGGTTCCATTACGCTATCCACGGGCATACTGGCAGACGACCCGGTACCACAAACCACGAGTGCTGCCATGGTCAATGGGGCCATCCATAGCTTTGTACAGGCCGTGGCCCTGGAAATGGAAGACAGCCTGAGGGTGAACGCGGTGTCTTTAGGGATGGTAGCGGATGCCTATGAAAAATACAGGGATTTTTTCCCGGGACATAACCCCGTCCCCATGAAAAAAGTAGTAAACGCGTATGTGCGCAGCGTCTTTGGAAAGAGGAATGGGGAAATAATCAGGGTGTACGGCTAACGCCCCTGAGGCACGCCCGCATCAGGACGGCTGTAATAGCGCAATTAAACTATCGTTATCCTGGAGTATGCAAGAATCATGGTCTCATTTCCTGGTGTTGGGAGGGGTGGCAGGGCCTTTAATATTTAGCGCAAATACCCTTGTTACGGGCGAGCTTAAGGCCCGGGTACGACCATAGCTCGCAATTTATCAGCGAGCTTGGCGCCATTAGAACCCCCAACGCGCAACTGATGAACTACCTTGGGTTCATCCCTACGGGCATCCTCATAAGCCTCTTTGGCATTGCCATGTTTTACCTCCTGCACTGTGGCGTGCTTGCCCGGGTTGGCGCATTCCTGGTCACCGTGAATATCTCCAAATTTTTACACTACCTCTCATTGGGCTTAACGGGTTTGGCTACCCTACAATTGCAGTTCCATATGAGATCTTTCGGAATGGGCCAGATGCTTTTTATGAGCCTCTTATTTTTAGGGCTGCCCCAGGCATTGCATTGCCAGGACCCACCCGGCCCGCATCCCTGGCCCCGGTTGATTTTGATACCCTGCAAATACAATTTGCCAAAACCGAATGGTTTGGCAAAAGGCGTTTTGAGGTCCAGGGTTACGGACAGGGATACAGTAAAGAATCCGTTGCCACAGAAGACTATACCCGACACCAGTATTACGGGGTCACGATTACAAAAAGGAAGATACGGCTGGCCCTAACGTCCGCCACAGGGCTGGCTGCCGCCAGTGGCAATTATATCCTGGAGCAACGGTTCAATATGGAATACGACTGGTTAACCCAGGTCCTCACCAGGATCGAATCGGAAACCCTGGAACAGCTGTATCGCAAAAAGGGAATACGCGCCCGTATTCTAGTGGGTGAAAATTCCACGCCCTGGGAATTACAGTATTCCGAACCGGGTATGAGGGGGCCATCCGTCATCATCCCCTCCAACCTTCAGTCGGCCCGAAGGCTTATCTTTATCGAGCAATTGTACAAACCCAGCAGTACCCATGCCACCCTGCTTTCCCCAAGGGGTCATTTCACCTTGAAAGAAAACCATGACATCCTTGGCGTCCTGCAATTTGAAGGGGTGAACACCTTATGCCTCAAACATACCTTAGACAACCCTACAAGGTTACTACTGCTGTCCACCGCTTTATTGCTGGAATAATGAATGGGCGCCAGCACCTCCCTGCACCCCGATGCCATTCACCAAATATGGTCGTTCCCGACCGGGGAATTCGAGTATCTTTACCTAATTGAAACTTATGCTTTTCCCATGGACACCGAAACCCTTACGGACGAACAGCGATTTGAAATACTGATCAGCGGCCTGATGGAAAACCGCTTCGGGATTTGCGACGCTTTTTTAGACCCCCCTTGCCTGGCCGGGCTCAGGGACAACCTCCTCGCCTACCATGCCGGGGGGGCAATGCGGCCGGCCGGGGTCGGGAAGAATTTTGACTACCGGAAAAATGCGGAAATCCGTGGTGACGTGATCCGTTGGATAGCGGAAGCTACGGAAAACCCTTTTGAAAGACATTTCCTGAGCACGGTGGAAAAATTTATCGCCTACCTCAATGCCAGCTGCTATACCGGCATCAATGGCTATGAATTCCACTATGCCTACTACGATGTCGGCAGCTTTTACAAGAGGCACCTGGACCGTTTTAAAAGCGACAAGGGCCGGCAGTTTTCCTTTGTAATGTACCTGAACGAAGCCTGGGAGGAATCCGACAATGGCCGGCTAAGCCTTTACGTGGACGAGGAAGAAATAGCACTCTTCCCCCTGGAAGGCAGGGTGGTTTTCTTTAAAAGTGATGAAACAGAGCACGAGGTACACCCGTCCCCGAGCAGGCCACGGCTTAGCATCGCGGGCTGGCTGAAACGCGAATAGCGCACCCCCAATCCTTCAACAGACATGCCCGTTTCTCCTTTGCCCGCCCGGATACGGGTTTGCTTTTTTTAAAGGACATCCTGCTTTTCAAGAAATTATGATATCTTTAAAAGCGTTAACGGCTGTTTTTAAAATGGTTCCCAGCTTATTTTTCCATCCCTAACAAAATTAAAATATGAAAAATACCCTTTTTGTGTTGTTCACTGTTTTTTGCCTGATGGCATGTAAGTCGAAATCTGAAAATACCCCTTCGGAGAATGAAGAGGCGCTTACCACAGACCGGCAGGCCATCAAGAAAATAGATATGCACGCGCATTTCCAATACCCCCGGACGTACCTTCCCGAATTTTTTGATTCCTGGAATATGCAAGCCACCCTGGTAGATGTGGCCCATGAAGACAGCACAAGCATCCGAAGGAGTTGGGACAAGTACCTGGCCCATGCCCAAACAGCGCCCGAAGATTTTTTCCTGTGCACCTCCCTGATAGGGGTGGGTATTGACGACCCGGATTTTGCGACCGAGGCCATTGCACAATTGCGAAGCGAAATCGCCTCCGGTGCGCAAATGGTCAAAGTGTGGAAGAACTTCGGGATGGTCACCAAAGACGCCTCGGGCAATTTCATACAGATTGATGACCCGCGCCTGCAGCCCATATGGGACGATTTAAAAGCACAGGGGATTCCGGTAATGGGCCATATTGCCGAGCCCGAACAGGCATGGAGGCCTCTTGACCCCAATAACCCCCATTACGGTTATTACAAGAACAACCCGCAGTACCATGCCTATAACCATCCCGAAATCCCTTCTTACGAAACCATCATCGCCGCCCGTGACCACTGGATTGAAAACAATCCGGAACTTCCTATTTTGTGCGCACACATCGGGAGCATGTCGCACGATGTGGACATGGTGGCCACCCGGCTCGACAAGTACCCCAACATGCAGGTTGAACTGGCGGCAAGGTTTGGCGACCTGGCCAGGCAGGATTCCAGGAAGGTCAGGACCTTCTTTGACACCTACCAGGACAGGATCATGTTTGGGTCCGACTTTGGTAACGGCCGTCCGGAATCAGAGATGACGCCTGCCGAAATAGCGGATGAAAAAGAAGATCTCATGGAAAGCTATGATACACTTTGGCGCTATTTAAGCAGTACGGATTCGCTGGTGGTCCGTGGGCAAAAGACGGAAGGCCTGGGCCTTCCCGCCCCAATCCTCAGGAAGGTGTACCATGATAATGCCGCCAAATTCCTGGAGTTGAACTAGCGGGTCGCCCTCAATATTTTCCGGCCCCATTAGGAGCCTGTGGTAGCGATGCGAAACGTTCCCTGGTATTTTTTGCCGTAGGTTGAAAGCAACCCATAGGGGCTATCCTGCATCTGATGGGTAGAAAATTACCAGAACCCATGATTAGGAATTTAGTGCCCTTTTGCCTGTCGCTATGCCTGATGGCCTCCTGTGTGGATGATGTAACCAATGTAAAGGAGCAGTATCCGCAGCAGTGGCAATTACTGCGCATGACCGGCTCGTTAGACGATGCAATCAAAACGGGCGACCGCCTTGAATGGCAGGAATTTTACCTCCTCAAGGCCGATGGCACCTTCCTGAAATCCCGCCTTGACGATGGGGTTAAAACCTTTGCGACAGGGTCCTTTACCTTTGAGGAAAAGGAAGATGAGTACCTCCTGTTACTCACCTATGATGCCCCGACGGAAATCATCGGGGGTTGTGAGCCAGAACCACGTGAGACCCTGATCCTACTCAGCGACGACCTGCTGGTAAGTACATGGCCCGCCTGCGACGGTCCCGGGCTGGAATACTACCGGACACAATAAGCCGATAAGCTCTCCATAGCTTTTCCCAAAATCAGTATCTTTACGAAAAGGAGGCCGATGAAAACAACAGGCATTTTTTTACAGGTCCTGGGTTTGGTCATATTGGGTTATGCCGTCGCTGCCGGGCTGGAGGAGGGAACTATCAGTCCAACCCTTACCCTGACGGGGTTAATCCTTGTCCTCGGAGGGCTTTTTGCCATCCTGGCAGGCAACAGAATGAAATGATCCATCCCGCAGTCTATGGTCTTGGGGTAGTGGTACCAGCGTATATACAACCCGCCCGCCCTGGCGCACTGAGCGATGATACGGTAACCTCCGCCCATCTTAATCCCTGATATGAAAGCATCCCATAACCCATCTCAGAACCCCAACCCAGGACAGCTGGTATTGTCCTTTTTTGACAAGGTATGGCATCCCCCTCATGATTTGGACGCCATAGACCACCTTATGACTGAGGATTACACAATTACCACCGCAGGCAAGACGATACATGGCAGGAAGGCATTTAAAGAATGGGTGCGGGTATTCCAACAACAATTACTGGAGGCCCAAACTCAAAACCTTTCCCTGTTCTGCAATGAAGACAGCAGTATGGTGGTTTCCAGGTGGGTGTGTTCCGGTAAGAACAACGGCCTTTTCGGGTTGAAGGCAGACCTGAGTGAAATATCCTTTACCGGGATTGCCATCTGGGCCATCAGGGACGGGAGGTTTTCGGCTTGTTGGGTTGAACGCAGCGCGCATGAATTATACCAGCAATTAACAGGTAGCCAAGAGGGTTCGGCCTTTGTTTAGCACCTGTTCGGGGGGGTACGCCCCCTGCCTGTAACAATTCGGCCCGTCGTTCGTCCTATGTGAAACCTTAAAACAGCCATACATGCCTTCCCAAAATCAAACCGCCAGGCTTGCAGGGCTTACCTATCTCGCGTTGGTAGTTCTGGGGATCATCAGCCTCATGCTGATCCCTGCAAAACTCTACCTGTGGGACGATGCCCTGCAGACGGTTGAGAACATCCGCAATCAGGAGGCACTGTTCCGCCTGGGCATTGCCTGCGGGCTGGCAGGCTTTGTCGCCTACCTCCTGCTACCGCTTGTGCTCTACAGGCTCCTACAACCGGTCAACCCAACGGCGGCTGTCCTTATGGTGGCCCTGGCCGTGGTCAGCGTGCCCGTTACTTTCATGAATACGGGAAACCTGTTTGAAGTCCTCAGGCTCCTCCACGGAACCGGCGTTACCGTGCCCTATGGGGATACACATCTGGCCCGGGAGGTAATGCACCGGCTATGGGCCTGGAACGACGGGAACCTGATCGCACAGCTTTTTTGGGGGACCTGGCTATTCCCGTTTGGATACCTGGTCTTCCAATCAGGGTTCCTGCCCAAAATCCTGGGGCTCTTCCTCATGGCCGGTTCCGTGGGGTATACCCTGGATTTCTTTGGGCGGGTACTTTGGCCGGAATACCCCCAAAGTCTGCTGGCAGGCATCATCACCATCCCGGCCAGTATAGGCGAAATAGGAACCTGCCTCTGGCTGTTGGTCATGGGCACAAGAACCCAGGCACCCAGTTCCTCCGGAGGGTCTGGGCCGGCTTAATTTATGGCCCCAAAATTGCTATGTGCAAAAGAAGAACGGCAGGCTTGTACCGCAGCCTGGTAAACGGATAGATTCATGAAGCATTCTTTGCAAAAACACATCAGGAGGACAGCCCTGCTCGCTACCATGCTGGCGGTGGGCTGCCTGAACGCCCAGTTAAACGCCTTACAGGAATCCCAGATTGATAGCCTGTTCCTGGCCTGGAACCAACCCGGGCATCCGGGGGGGAGTGTCGGGGTGATGCAGGACGGGCAACTACTCTATTCCAGGGCGTATGGCCTGGCCAGCCTCGAGTTTGAGGTCCCCAACAAAACGTCCACCCGGTATAACATCGCCTCGGTTTCGAAACAATTTACCGCTATGGGGATCCTGCTTTTGGAAAGTGAAGGGAAAGTAGACCTCAATGCGGACATCCGAACGTATCTCCCGGAGCTCCCTGATTTCGGGTACCGCATCAACCTGCGCCACCTGATGCACCATACCAGCGGGCTTCGCAGCCTGCATGACCTGCTCGCCCTGGCAGGCTGGCGCGGGGATGATTTGAGAACCAACGAGGACCTGTACAGGATCATCAAAAACCAACGCGACCTGAACTTTCCGCCGGGAGAGCAGTACCTCTACTGCAATACCGGCTATATCCTAATGGCATTGATCATTGAAAAAATCACAGGCGATCCTTTCGCAGACTGGATGAATCACTGTGTTTTTAAACCCCTGGGCATGCACAATACCTATGTGGAAGACAATTACACCCGGGTGGTGGTCAACAATGCCCACTCGTATTACCACAGCCATGACAGACTTTTTGAAAGTGCCCAGGCCTTCTGGTCCTATACCGGGGCCGGGAACATCCACGCTACGGCCCAAGACCTGCTTTTATGGTCCAGGAATTTCTACGCGCCGCAGGCAGGCTGGGAAGCGCCGTTTCAAAAACTCCGGACCCTTGACCCCTTAAACGACGGACGGGCCAACAGCTATGCCTTTGGGGTCATCCTGGAGGAAAAAGGGGGGTACCAGCGTATTTTACACAGCGGCTCTATAGGGGGTTACCGCTCCTTTATGGGTGTTTACCCTGAACAGAGGCTCAATATCATCGTCCTAACCAACTTTTCATCTTCCCAGGCCGGGGCCAAAGCCGATGCCATTGCGGGGCTGTTGTTGGAAAAGAAAGAACCTGCACCCAAAGGGAAAGAGCAAATTACCCGGTACCAAAAAATGAGTGCCACCGAGTTGAAACAATTTGAGGGGACATTCTGGAATAAAGCAGCGCATTACAGTGTGGGAATTTCGCTTGCCAACGATACCCTCAGGTATACCAGGGATGGAAAGCAATATCCGATGCTGGCCCTGACCCCCCAAAGCTTTCAGCTCCAGGGAACCGGGGAGCCGACCACCCTGGTTTTCCAATCCGGTCCAAAGGGCGAAAAAACCTTGCAGGAAATCAAGGGTACCAACCCCCCCACCCAATTAAAGCCCTATGATCCTGAAGTTCCGGGTCCCCAAGAAATCGCTACCTACGCGGGCACCTACTACAGCCCGGAACTGGACACGCAATACCATATAACCGTCAAAAATGGACAGTTGTTCTGGCGACATGCCCGGCACGGGGAATTTGAAATGACCCTCCTAAAAAAGGATGTGCTGAAAGGCAGCTGGCCTTTTGAAATTGTAGAAATTTCCAGGGATACTGCCCAGGCTATAAAGGGGATCGCGGTCTCTAATGGGCGGGTCAAAAAACTCTGGATGGAAAAACGCTGAGCCGCAGGGCCTTTGCCCCTTCAACCTTTAATGATCATATAATGAAGTATTTTTCGAAACGTGGTTTCCTGTTATTTTTTGCTGGCCTTCATGGTATTTACGCCCAGCAGGCAGACACCTTGCTTATCAATGATGTCAACGTCATCCCCATGCACCGGGAAGTTGTCCTGGAAAAGCAGCGGGTCTGGATTGCCAATGGGAAAATCCTGAAAATTGAACCGGCAAGCGCCCCTTTGGAATTCAAAGCTTCCCGGGTGATCGACGGCAGCGGTAGGTACCTGATCCCCGGGCTCTCCGAAATGCATTACCATTGGAGGAACAAAGAGGGCGGTATCGAGCGCGATTTTAAGCTGCTGCTGGCCAATGGTGTGACTACGGCACGCAATATGGGCGAATACGACTGGCAGGACCATATCGGCATCCGTGATTCGGTACAAAAGGGTTTTTTAATGGGGCCTGCCTATTATACGACCGGGCCCTATCTACAAGCCAGGGACTTCCCGGACATGGAGGCCGTAGACAGGGTAGTCTCCGAACACCGGAAGAAAGGGTACGATTTCCTGAAACTGGCAGACAACCTGCCAAAGGAGCGTTACCTGCATTTGCTGGAGGAGGCCCATCGGCAAGGGGTAACCGTCATAGGTCATGGACAACGAAAACTCCCCCTGGAATATTCCCTCAGGATGAAATCTATCGAACATGTGGAAGAGTTTGTCTACATACTACACCAGGAACAGGGGAATAGCCCCACTTCCCTGATTACTGATGAGGCCCTGTTGCAGGAAACGGCCAGGGAGGTAGCCCACAGCGGGGTATATGTCGCGCCCACGCTGGTCATCTTCGACATGATCAACCGCTATTTGGACGACGCGCAAGTGCAGGCCATGAAAAACGATTCCCTGGCAAGGTACATGCTGGCAAAGGATCGCGCCTATTGGCTTTCCGATGAAAACCTATACATTGCCAACTTCAGGGGTAAAACCGTGGCCGGGACCGGGGTCCCCTTTGAAAAACTCTTCACGGACTTTGATGCGTGGATTAAAAAATTCACGACCCTCCTGGCCTCGCATCACGTGCCCTTCCTGGCGGGTAGTGACACCTATGGGATGGTCATTCCCGGGTTCTCCCTTCACCAGGAAATGCAAATGCTCAGGGATGTGGGGCTTTCGCCCTATGAAGCATTGAAAAGTGCCACCGTAAACCCGGCCCGCTACCTGGGCACTTATGCCCTGGAAGGAACCGTTGCCGAAGGCAAGGTCGCCAACCTGGTACTGCTCAGGGAAAACCCGCTGACCGATATTGCCCATACACAAACCATTGAGGGGGTCTTTTTACGGGGCCAATGGCTGGACCGTGAACAACTGGATACGATGCTGGCTGAAGTGGCCCGCCTGGGCGCCGAATAGCAACCGGCATCAGGCCGTTACAGGCATTCACAGTCACCAAAACGGGGTCCCCGTTTAATCATCTTAAAATATAAACCTTGAAAAAGTTCCTGCCCCTCGTAGTTTTTTATTTGGCCCTCTTCCACGGACTGGCACAGGAAGGGCGATTTATGACTTCAGACAGCGTATCCCTCTATGTGAATATAAAGGGAGAAGGAATGCCCTGTTTGTACATTCACGGCGGGCCGGGTTCGGGCAGCTACTGGATGGAAAAATTTGCCGGGGACATCCTGGAAAAACGGTTCCGTATGGTCTATATAGACCTCAGGGGCGTGGGGCGGTCGGGAAGTCCGGTCAACGGGGAATACGGCATGGAACGGATGGTTAAGGATTTTGAGGAGGTCCGGGCGCACCTGGGGGTCGAACGCTGGATGGTCATGGGGCATTCTTTCTCCGGCACCCTCCTAACCGGATATGCGCTGCGGCAGCCCCAGGCCATAGAAGGTATGATGATGTTCAATTGTACCCTGGACCTGCAAGAAAGTATCTCACAAAGCTGGGTGCCCAGAGCGGTGGCCTTGTTGGAGGTGGAAAACCCCGCATATTATGTAAGCGATTCCGTATCCCTGCACGAAAAACTTAACCGCCTCTTTGGCCAACTGAATCAAAAGGACCTGGGCTGGAAACTGGCCTTTGACAGCAAGGAACAGGAAACACGGATGAATGCCACCTTCCACGAAATCCCGGATTGGAACGGTGCATTCAGTGGAATAGGACTCTCCCATCCCGATTACCTCAGGAATTTTAAACCCCTGACGTCAGAAATCAATATCCCGGTACTGTATTTTTATGGTGCCAGGGACTGGACCATCGGCCCCGATCATTACAAGGGGATACAATTTCCAAAGCTTTTGCTGTATCCCGCGGAAGTGGGGCATGTCCCATTTATGGACCAAAAAACAGAAGTAGCCAGGGCTATAGACCTGTTCAAGGAAACGTTTCGCCTTTAAGGAGCCCCGGGTACCTTGGCCGGCATGTGATCTTCACCCCCATGGCAAAAAGCCCGGGCAACAAGCGATGTGCAAGCGCCATAACCAATGACCTAATTGTCGTATTTTTAATGCGTATGAAAGCTGTATTGCATCTTTGTTATGGTCCGCCGGCAGTACTGAAAATCGGTACGGTAGCGATGCCGGTCGCGGATGAAGGGGAAGTGTTGGTCCGCGTACATGCCGCAACGGTGAACCGGACCGATGCGGCCATGTTGAGGGCAAAGCCCTTTATCATGCGCTTTTTTACAGGATTGATAACCCCTGTCAAAAAAATCCTGGGGACCGATTTTGCCGGGGAGGTTCAAAGCGTCGGAAAGGGCGTCACCGCCTTTAAGCCCGGGGACCGGGTTTTTGGGTTCGATGACGGCGGGCTACGTTCCCATGCCCAGTACCTTAGTTGTCCCGCCCGGAAGGCCCTTGCCCTTATTCCTGACGGCATCTCATACCCACAAGCCGCCGCGAGTATTGAAGGGGCCCATTATGTGATCAATTTCCTGAACAAGGTATCGCTGAAAGAGGGAGACCGTGTCCTGGTCAACGGGGCCTCGGGGGCTATAGGCTCAGCGGCCGTCCAACTATTAAAAACGAAAGGCGCCAGGGTTACGGCAGTCTGCAACACGAAAAATGTACCGTTAATGGAACCGCTTGGGGCCGAAGCGGTCATAGATTATGAAAAAGAGGCCTTTACCCGGGTCAAAACACAATTCCATTATATTTTTGACACCGTTGGCAAGAGTTCCTTTTGGGAATGTAAGCCCCTACTGCTTCCCGGGGGCACCTATATCAGTTCGGAACTGGGTAAGGGCGCACAGAATCCCTTCCTGGCCCTGGCCACCCCCCTATTGGGTGGGAAAAAGGTGAAATTCCCTATTCCCTTTCATCCGGCCGAGAGTGTGCGCCAGGTGCAAAAACTTTTGGCAACCGGAAAATTCAACCCGGTCATAGACCGTACGTATCCCCTTGAATCTATTGTAGAAGCCTTTGAATACGTGGAAACCGGCCGGAAAACCGGGAATGTGGTCCTTACGATCATAGAATGAGCCGGGGTTCCTATCTTTGTTTGGATAAATCTTTATGTCGTAATTGTGATGAACCCTACTGAAGAGAACCTGCTATCCTGGCCGGATTTTATGAAAGTGGAAATGCGCGTAGGTACAGTACTTACGGCAGAACCCTTTAAAGAGGCCCGTAATCCCGCCTACAAATTGCTTGTAGATTTCGGGCCTTTGGGCACCCGAAAGACTTCGGCCCAGATCACCCAACGGTATCAACCCGCGGACCTCGTCGGGCGACAGGTAGTCGCTGTAGTCAATTTTCCACCGAAGCAGATTGCGAACATGCAGAGCGAGTGCCTGGTCCTCGGTGCTGTCGGAGATGCTTCGGGGGTGACCCTCATCCAGCCCGAAAGGCCCCTGGCCAATGGGCTGCGGATTGGGTGAACCCCGCACCAAACCCGAAGATTCACATTAACCCCAAGTACAATGCCACTTTAAAAATGACCGAAATTATCGACCTAAGCCAGGAACTCTATAGCGGGATGCCGGTATATAAAGATATGCCGGAAGTACGTATCAGCGTGCACCGCACGCATGAAGAATGGGAAGGCATCCGGGATGCCGCGGTCCAAACCCCGGCGGCGTTGAAACTGGAACTGGGGGAACACAGTGGGACCCATGTAGATGCGATAAGCCATATGGGAAAAGCTTTGACGGAGCAATCCATAGACCGCATGCCGCTCTCCATGTTTTATACCGGGGGATTTTGCCTGGATTTTTCCCATAAGGGGCTGCGGCAACTTATAGATTATACAGAGCTTGAAGCGGCCTGCCGGCAATCGGGGCACCAAGTGCTAAGAGGCGATACGCTTTTGTTGTACACCGATCACTACCGCAGGCACTACCTTAGTGACCAGTGGGCCCGGGGCCCGGGCATCACGGCTGATGCGGCCCGATGGATGGGCGACCAGGGCCTTGCGGCCTTTGGGGTAGAAACCCTGTCGCCGGGAGTACCGGGGATCTCCAACAAGGAGGTACACCGCATTTGTGGGGAGATGGGTTTTACCCATTACGAAAACCTCGTCAACCTGCACCTGCTCATCGGCCGCGGGCGGTTCCGCTTTATCGGCCTGCCGTTGAAAATCAGGGGAGGCACCGGTTCACCGGTGCGGGCAGTGGCCGTATTTGAATAAGATGCGTATCTTGAAGGCCCGTGCGGCTGCGAGTTTTTTTCATCGGCCAGGGGTATTTTTAGGGGACACCATGGAACCAAAGTACGAAAAATGAAGCTCCACACCCTCCTTGCCTATATTGGCCAAACCGGTGAAATGGGGAAGGCCAGGACCTTTTGGGACTGGTTCCTCAAACACCAGAATAAGTACCTTTTCCTGAACCTGGTGGACCCCGGTGAAAAGGAAAGGCTGATGCACGCGCTCCTCACGGAATTACACCGCTACAGCGAACACCTGTCTTTCGAGATTGGGGAAGACCCCGCAGAAGAGCAACTGCACCTCATTATTACCGCAGAGGGTATCTCAGAACACTTCCCCGCCGTGGAACTCCTTACGGAGCTGGCCCCTGCCATGGACAACTGGAGGGTGGTCGCCTTAAAACCCCCTATAGCAGGTGCTTTTAAAATTGCACTGGAAGGACGGGAATTTGAACCTCAAACCACGTTCTTCATGCCCTTGTTTTCAGAGAATAATCCCGAAGCGGTAGCCCTTCAGGTTTGTTACCCCGATTATACCGAAGAAGACCGGGAACTCTTTTTACAGGGCACCTACCTCCTTCTGGACAGCCTTTTGGGCGAAAGGGCCACTACCCTGGACATCCACTACCTGAAGGTCTGCAAAACTCCCGAAGATGTCGAAAAATACGACATCAGGCCCCTGCAGGAAGTTGCCTCCTATATTGCCGGGAAAAAGAAAAACAGGGGTGGATGGGGGCAGCGGAGCCTTGATTGAGCAGGTGGTTTTTAATCAGGAAAGGTTTCCGCCATCAAAATCTAAAGTCTTATTAAAATTCAGGCCCTTTTGATAGACCGCAAAGCGGAATTACTAAATTTACAGGGCTAAAAACAAGGGGGCATACCCAACTATCTACCTATGAAAAACACCCTATGGTTACCCGCATTGCTGCTGGCGGCAGCGATCGCCCTCGCCGGTTTGTTTGTCGCCAATATGCACAGGTTCGGTAAAAAATACGAACGCCATGTACAGGTAAAAGGTTTGTCGGAACGCGAAGTAGCGGCAGACCTGGCCGTATGGCCCATGACCATCGCCCTGGCCGGTAACGACCTTAGGTCGCTGGAGCGCGAGATCGAAGTCCAGAACAGGGAAGTGTACCGATTTTTTGTGGAACAGGGTTTTGATGACTCGGAGATAACCAGGGGGGTACTGAACATTACCGATGCTTTCGCCAACCTCTACGGTGCTCCCGGCCAACGGCCGGAATACCGTTACCAGGGGAATTCAGAATTCACGGTGCGTACCACTGATATCCAAAAACTTCAAAAAGCACTTACCGCATCCCCCGAATTGCTTTCCAAGGGCATACTGCTGGGGTCCAAAAACAGCTGGAGGCCCATTGAATACCTGTTTACGGGCCTGAACGATATCAAGCCCGCCATGATCGAAGAGGCGACGCGGAATGCCAGGGAAGTAGCCGAACGCTTCGCACAGGACTCCCAGTCGGAAGTGGGTGATATCCTTATCGCCAGGCAGGGGCTTTTTACCATCGAGGACCGGGATCAAAGTACCCCGCAGGTAAAAACCGTGCGGGTGGTTTCCACCATCGATTTCCAGCTTGTGGACTAAAATACCTTCCCGGGACGAGCCATTATAAAACCCATTAGCGCAACAAACCAATAATATTCCGGATATGAAAACTAATAAAGAAGTCATTAAAGGGTATGTAGACCGTTTCAATGCCGGCGACCTGGCAGGCCTTGGCACCTTGTTTACGGCAGACGCTGAAGTTCACGGGGTCCTGGGCTGGGGCAAGGTGGCCGAAGTGATGCCCATCTGGGAACAGCTTGTAAAGAGCCTGGGGATGCAACTCCAGGTATTGGATATGATTTCACAAGGGGATAAAATCGCTGTACGATACCGCGAAACCGGGATATCCAAAGCCCCTTTCTTTGGGAAGCCCGCCACCGGGAAGACCTATGAATTGCTCGCCATGGAGTGGTTTGAGCTTAAGGGGGGCAAAATCCACCGCCGCTGGGGGGCCCGCGATGCGGCTTCGCAGGCAAAACAACTGGGCTGGGAGCCCATAATGCACTAGCGTTGCCAGGGAACGGTGGGGCTGTACGGTAGAATAGTACTACCTTTGATAGCCACCCCATGACCACAGGACCTCTGCCTTGTTTCTTACGATGGCCGCCGGGCATCCATAAAAGGTCCCGTAATGGAAGGGCGCAAAAATAAGGTGTTAAGGACTGACATATTTCATGGACAACGGACAAAAAGCCATCAGGACCATCTATTTCAGTATCGCGGGAAATACCGCCCTGGCGGCCATTAAAGGGGTCTCTGGCGTCCTTGGCAACTCGTATGCCCTCATTGCCGATGCCATAGAATCTACCACCGATATCTTTTCCTCCCTCCTGGTACTGCTGGGTCTGAAATACGCCAACAAACCTGCCGATGACAACCATCCCTACGGCCATGGGAAAATAGAACCCCTGGTCACTTTCCTGGTGGTGGCCTTCCTGGTTACCTCCGCTACCGTAATCGCCTATAAAAGCATCCAGAATATCCAGACACCCCACAAGGTACCCGAACCCTGGACGCTTTTGGTGCTTGGCACCATCATCCTTTGGAAGGAGGTATCCTATAGGCTGGTTATGCGCAAAAGCCGGGAAACACACAGCACCTCACTACAGGCAGATGCCTGGCACCACCGCAGTGATGCCATTACCTCGGTCATGGCATTCATCGGCATCAGTATTGCCCTGGTATTCGGCAAAGGCTATGAAACTGCAGATGACTGGGCAGCCCTGCTTGCCGCCTTTTTTATCCTCTATAACGCATACCTCATCTTCAGGCCGGCCCTGGGCGAGATTATGGATGAACACGTATACGGTGAATTACAAGAAGAAATCAGGCAAGTGGCCGTGTCTGTCAAGGGGATCCACGATACTGAGAAGTGCTTTATCCGCAAAGCCGGGCTGACCTATCACGTAGACCTGCATGCCGTGGTAGATGGCACTATTTCGGTAACGGAGGGCCACCGCCTGGCCCATGTGCTTAAAGATACCCTGCTACGGCGCATCCCCAACCTGGGCCATGTCCTCATTCATATAGAACCCTATGATCCGCCACAACAACCATAGCCGGCATCGGGGCGCCAAAACTATTTTTGAGACCTCCCGCCTGCTGGCCAGGGAACTATCCCCTGAAGACGCCCCCCTGCTATATGCCCTGAATAAGGACAGGGAAGTGCTACAATACACAGGCGACCAACCCTTTGGCTCCGTGGAGGAAGCACTGCGTTTCCTTCAGGGATACCGCGACTATGAACGTTACGGTTGCGGACGCTGGGCGCTGGAACATAAAGAAACCGGCGACTTCCTGGGCTGGTGCGGACTAAAAGTGCACGATGGGGAATGGGTAGACCTGGGATTCCGCCTGATGAAGGCCTGCTGGAACCAGGGGTATGCCACCGAAGCAGCAAGGGCTTCGCTTCAACTAGGGTTTGCTGAACTCGGCTTTCCCCGGGTCATTGGCCGGGCCGCCACTGCCAATACCGCATCCGTCAGGGTCCTTGAAAAAGCAGGGATGCGATTCTGGAAATCGGAGCCTGTCGAAGGTATCCCCTCCGCCGTAATATACCGTATCACCCGTGAAGAATTCCTTCGAAAAGGCAGGTAAGCCCTCAGGGATAAAACGTTTCAAAGAGATAAATGCTGAGCATGCCCCAATAGGTGCCGGTGACCATACTCAGGATGGCGAGCAGGATGGCATGCGGCATCCACTCTTCATTATAGGCCTTGGTAACTGCCGGGGCCGTGGAAATGCCCCCTACATTGGCCATGCTGGCTATGGGCACCCAGGCCATATTAAGGCGTAGTCCCCGTGCCACGGCCATCATCACCACGTAGTGTAGTAGCAACCAGATTACCGAGAAAAGGACCACCAGGCCGGGGAGGCTGAAATCCTGAAAATTGAGCCTTAACCCAAGAATCGCCATAATGGTGATAATGAAGTACCCGCCAGCCTTAAGGACCATGCCGTGGTTCCAGAAACCAATAAAATTCCCCAGGACCAGCCCAAGGACCGAAAGCAAGACCACTTTCAGGAGGAAAGAAGGCACCAAAAAATAACAGGCGATTACAGCCGCCAAACACATCCCCAGGGAAAACAATCCCCCTCTCAGCTTTGGGTCCCCGCTAATGACGGCCTCAGGCACATAATCCGTAAACGCATCCTTTATGCCAAAAAACCGGTTGAGGGCTTCGCTGCGCCTTATCTTCTGGAACATGAGGAGGGTCCATAGGTTTACCAGCACGTTGTCCATCACCAGGATGACCAGGAAAAGGGATTCCCCGCAGCCCGACAATTCTTTCAGGATCAACTGGCTTGTACTGCCACCGATCCAACTGCCTACCATGGTGACCAGGCCTTTCCAGTATTGCTGAACAATGAGGTAGTCATGGAATTGGTCACTAAACAAGCCTAACAAAGGCATCAAAAGGAAGGGCCCCAGGGCTACCGCCGCAGAGCCGCTCACAAATACGAGGATGGGCCGCCAACCTACGGCCCTTAATTGTTTGAAGGAAAGGGCGCTCATGACCAGGATAATGGCCAGGGGCATGATTAACGCTGTATTCCAGGAATGCAGGGGCACCCCGGACAAGTCCAGGCCAAACAAATGGGTGACCGCCGCCGGCAGGATATACGCGAACAGAATAGCCGGCAGCCATTGGAGGATTTTCTTAATCCAGGCCTGCCGGGCCTTGTCGAGAAGCACGACAAAGCATACCGTCAACACCACCAGAAAGATGCTAACCCCCAACATTTGCCCAATGTGAAACTATGTACCGCATACGACAACCAGCTGCCAAGTTATAAAGTATTATACGCAAGTATAGGAATGTTTCCTGTGAATCGGGCTTGTACTACCCAATTAAAATCTATTTTGGGCTGCCATCTGGTGCCTGGAGTTGCCCAGGCAAACCAAAGCCCGGGAAAACAGGACTTCAAGGTGCAGTTGCATCCCCTGGCACAAGCCATAGGCATCCCCTTCCCTGCAAATGCGGGGGTAACGGTCTTAGGTAACCGCCGTACGATTTCGTATCTTCGCTAAAGGCGGAAACAATCGATGCGATATGCAGATTCAGGTGATATGAAGTATTTAGAACCCAGTTATTTTCTCGATTTTGAGGACCCGGCGGTGCAGGATTTCGTTGCCGGGATAAGAAACCTGCACAAGCGTAAAAAAGAACAGGCAAAGGCCTTGTACGTTAAGGTACGGGACGGGCTGCGCTATAACCCCTATCGGATCAGCCTCAATAAACAAGACTACAGGGCAAGCTATATCGCCACCAAGGCAGAAGGCCATTGTATTGAGAAGGCGATCCTGCTGGTCGCAGGCCTGAGGGCTTTGGGCATCCCGGCACGCCTCCAGCTGGCCAAGGTAAAAAACCATATCGGTGTGGAGCGGCTATTGGAAAAGTTTGGCACCAATGAACTTACGCCCCATGGGATGGTCAATGTAAACCTCCATGGGAAATGGTTGAAAGTATCCCCTGCCTTCAATCAGGAACTATGCCTGAAATGCCATGTGGACCCCCTGGACTTTGATGGGGAAAACGATTCGGTATTCCAGCAATATGACCGCCATGGGAATGCCTTTATGCAGTACCTGGAGGATTATGGCTCGTTTGAGGATGTCCCCATAGCATTTATCTTCGGGAATTTCCGTGAGCATTACCCACAGCTATACCGTACCTGCATAGAAAAAAATGAAATTATCCTTTAGCAACGTAGCGAAACACGGGCTATGGAACCGGCCTTGATCATAACGACCCTCAATTCCATCGCACCCCTGGAACAGGGGGCCATTGCTGCTTTCCTGGACCTATGTGAAGAAATTTCCATCCCGCGGAACGAATACCTTGTGCGGCAGGGGGAACGCACACCCTATGCCTATTTCCTGGAGGAAGGTGTCGTCCGGGTATTTTTCAACAATGAAGGGAACGAGTACAACAAAACCTTTTTTGTCCCGGGCATGTTCCCTACCCCCATAACCGCGCTGATCTCCGGCGAACCCTCACAGTTAGGTTTCCAGGCCCTGGTGGCCAGCAAACTAACTCGCTTTTCCTATCAGGGCTTCAGGGCGCTCTTTAAATCGCACCCCTGCCTGGAAAGCCTGATGCTTCGTATCCTGGAATTGGAGTGGATCAAAAAGGAACGGCACGACATCCGCATGGTTACCAATGACGCTACAACCAACTACCTGGTTTTCAGGAAAGAATATCCCGGGCTCGAAAACCAGATTCCCCAGTACCACATTGCCTCTTATTTGGGAATTACCCCTATACAGCTTAGCCGTATCCGCGCCCGCCTGGCCAAAGGCCAATGACCCCATTCCTTAACATATGTTAATGCGCAGCGGATGGATTCATGGCAACTTTGCCTTGAAAACAGATCCCTGATCCTATGAAAACCAAGGAATTAACGATTACCGCCTGGGTGATCATCGCGCACATCCTGATGATGTTGGTTGCCGGCATCCTCCTGATCTACACCTTTGACTTTCCCGATATCCTTCGGGCGCCCATGGAAACCACCCTGGAACGATTCTACCACAACAGGGCCTTTACCGTTCCCGCCTATTACCTGTTTACCCTTACCGGTATCAGCTTTATGCTGCTGGTACTATTATTGTTTAAAACCCTGGATCTGCGTGACTCCACTCCCGCCTTTACGGCTATTTTCTTCGGAGTCCTTTTCGGACTTACCTCCTCCCTAGGGTTTGTACGCTGGCCCTTTTTGATGCGGCTCCTTGGGGAACGCCTGGTTGAGGGGAATCCCGCTGAGCTACCCATCCTGAGACTGGTCTACGACGCTTTTCATACCTATGCCGGCGTATCTGTGGGGGAGCATTTTGCCTTCTGGTTTGAATTCCTGTGGATGTTCCTCTTTGCCACCTCCCTCCGGGCAAAACCGGAGGTAGTCCCTTCCTATTTGGCCGCAACCGGCCAGGTCCTTGGCATGGGCATGCTGGTCTACTCCCTGGAGCAATTCGGCGGCCTGTTCACCGTGCTGGGCCCTTTGAACATGCTGGTTCATACCGCGCAACTCGCATGGTTACTGGCCCTGGCCTTCTGCCTGTTTAATGCAGGCGGTACCCTTCGGGGAAAGCTTTCGCCCCTGCAAAAAGGTGCAGCACTATGCTTTTTCCTGATACTAATCCTTATTTCCTTAACTTAAAACCCGACACGATGAAACTGGAACATTCAACCATCCTGATTTGCGGAGGCACCTCCGGTATTGGTTATGAACTGGCGAAGGTGCTTCGCACCCGCCAAAACAAAGTAGTCCTCCTGGGCCACCACCCCGGCAAGCTGGAACTGGCCAGGCAAGAAGGCTTTGACACCATCGCATGCGATCTCAGCTGCAAGGAGTCCGTAGAAGCGGCCGCCTTGCAGGTAGAACAAAAATACCCGGGCGTGAATGTGCTTTTCAACAATGCGGGCTTGCAACACAACTATGATTTCAGCACCCACTTGATCCCCTTGGATAAAGTCTGGCAGGAGGTCGGTGTGAACCTCAGCGGGCAGATCCGGCTAACCCAGTTGCTCATCCCCATCCTGGCAGCCTCCCCACGGGCCCTGGTCGTAAATACCACTTCCGGACTGGGGGCTTTCCCAAAGTCCGATGCCCTCGTATACAGCGCTGCCAAGGCCGGAATGCGCAATTTTACCCTGGGGCTTAGGCACAGCTTGAAAGGTACCGGGATCAGGGTCCTGGAGTTTATGCCTCCCGTTACCCAAACCGCAATGACCCAAGGGCGTGGGGGAAAGATGATGCCACCGGAACTGCTGGTACAAAAAGTGATCCCGCAGATAGAAAAGGGGAAAGGGCTGGTGACCCTGCCCAAAATGCGGCTGTTCCTTTGGATCGCCTTCCTTTTTCCGGGGATTGCCTATCGCATCATTGAAAAAAAATCTGCAAAATAAAAACAATAGCTATATGGAAACAACGATCAAATCCCTGTTAACAGGCCTCCTGCTGCTCATTTTCCACGCGGCGATCGGGCAGGAACGTTCCGAATACTACGCGGTACTCCCCTTCTGGGAATCGCCCATTACCCCTTTTAAGGGGGCTTGCCCCATCACGGCTGAGGAAGCCATGAACCTGGTACACCTGCAACTGGATTACGACCGGGAGAACCGGGTGATTGCGGCACGTGTGCAACTTGGGGGGCACCTCAAGGACTTTGAAGGGTTTTTTGGCCACCTCTACATCAACGCCCCGCTAACAAAAATTACCTATGAGGGCGATAAGGAGGTCCATCGGTTCTATGACCGATTTGAGAACCCTATAATGGTCATGGACGGGGTCTTTGCCAAAACCTATGAAAAGGATGAAAGGGGGCGGAACATCCGGCTCAGTTTTCGATCCCGTACAGGTGAAATCGCCTCAGATACCTTCGGCGTGGTCGAATACCTCTGGGAATACCTGCCCGGGGGCGGTGTCCTTGAGCTTCGCAGGGATGCCAAGGGCGCGCTTGTACCCCTGAGGGCCGACTTCCAATTCCTGCGCACTCGGATGCATTTCGCACCCGATGGCTATGTCTCCCTGATAGAAAACATCGATACGGCAGGGCAGTTGGTAAACGGCCACTCAGGTGCGGCTTCCTTTCGCTACTTCTACAACCCGCAGGGCCGGTTCCTCCGTTGGGAGGTATATGACAAAGCGGGGGAACCTGCGATTGGCCCTTCACAAACTGCCGGGGAACAGAACAGTTTCGACGGTTGCTACCTCAGCGATATCGCATTTTTTGACCGGGACGGCAACCCGGCACTCCACTGGTCCGGGGCCGAAATCTGGCATTTTGAATGGGACCGCTTCGGGAATACCACTTCCCTTTCCTTCCTGGACCGGAACAGGGCCCTTATGAACAGCTCAAATGGGTATGCACAAATACGATTTAAATGGTCTGAAGACGGGAGGTTCCTCCTTTCCCAGGCCTATTTTGACGCCAGTGGCTCGCCTGCAGTACATAAGAATACTGGTTACCACCTGATGGAAAACCACAGGGACACTCTCGGATTGATTCGGGAAACACTGTACAAAGGCACGGGGGGTGCCGCCGTAAACCGTACGGATACCGGCGAAGCACGACGTAGCTTCCGGTACGGCGATACCCATGCCTCCTTGGGGTACCAATCCTTCGATACCGCCGGGAACCTGCTCAGGTAGCCGCCAAGCACGGCTACCCACCTGCCGGTTGGCTAGCCGGGGTATGCTTTCACTCAGTGAAACAAAAGGTTCACGAGCCATTGCTTTTAGGATTGAAGGAGAAATCATAGCTTCGGCAAAAAATCCAAAACATGAACAAATATCTGTTAACCCCTTTGCTGTTACTGGCGCTTTTAGGCCTGGGCATCCATAACCAGCTCAGCGCCCAGGAAAAGAATTTTATAGACCAACCCTACCTGGAAACCAATGTCAGGGTAGATTCACTGGTAGTACCAGACCGTATTTACCTGGGCATTGTAATCAAAGAAGAGGATACCAAAGGCCGCATTTCGGTAGAAGCGCTTGAAAACCAGATGGCGGCCCAACTTCGATCATTGGGTATCGACCTGGAGAAGCAATTAACCCTCATGGACCTTTCCAGTAATTTCAGGGACTACTTCCTCCGTAAAACCGATGTGCAAAAGACCAAGTCTTACCTGCTCCTGGTATATGACGGGTTGAGTGCCGGGAAGGTCATCAAGGAGCTGGAAGGCCTTGGTATTTCCAACATCCAGTTGCAAAGAACCGAATATTCAGGAATGGAAGCCCTTAAAATCACCCTGAGGCAGCGGGCTATCCGCAAGGCAAAGCAACAGGGGGAGGCCATGCTGGCACCCCTGGGACAAACCCTGGGAAAAGTACTGTACCTATCGGACTTAAGTACGGATTATACAGGGATACAGGGCAAAGCCGGAGGGGTTTTGGTACGCGGGTATGCTATGGAAGCCGCACAGGAACCCCTGGATGTCGACTTCGAGAAGATCCGGGTGGAAGCCAGCCTCAATGTGAAATTTGCCATACAATAGTGGTCTACAGGGGGCTTCAGGGCCCCCTTCCGGATTATATCCGGTCTAACAATACCTTGTAGGTGGGGTCTTCGAGCACGTTTACCTCGATGATCTTGTCGGCATCCGTCAGCAATTGGCGGCAGTCCTTGCTCAGGTGTTTCAGGTGTACTTTCTTCCCAACCTTCTGGTAGCGCTCCGTGATCTTGTTCAGGGCCTCTATGGCTGACATATCGACGACCCGGCTTTCTTTAAAGTCGATAATCACTTCTTCAGGGTCATTGAGGACATCAAACTTCTCATTGAACAGGGTGATTGATCCAAAGAAGAGGGGCCCGTAGATCTCATAGTGCTTTACCCCCCCTTCATCCACATATTTCCGGGCACGGATGCGTTTGGCGTTGTCCCAGGCAAAGACCAGGGCGGAAATGATCACCCCTACCAATACGGCCAGCGCCAGGTTGTGCAGGAAGACGGTCACCAGGGTTACCAGTACCATGACCAGCACATCAGATTTGGGCATCCTGCGAAAGGTCCTCAGGCTGGCCCACTCAAATGTCCCCAGGGCCACCATGATCATCAACCCGGTGAGTGCGGCCATGGGTACCCTTTCTATAAGCCCTGCCCCGAACATAATAAAGATCAGCAGCATCACTGCGGCCACGATACCCGAAAGCCGGGCCCGGGCACCGTTGGAGGTGTTGATAAGGCTCTGCCCTATCATGGCACAGCCCCCCATGCCCGAAAACAGGCCAGACAGGATGTTGGCCGTGCCCTGGGCCACCGCCTCCTTATTGCCCCGACCCCGGGTTTCGGTAATCTCATCCACAATGTTCAGGGTCAGCAGGCTTTCTATCAAACCAACGCCGGCCACGATGGCCGCATAGGGGAAAATAATCTTCAGGGTCTCAAAAGAGTAGGGAAGGTCCGGGATATGAAAAGGTGGGAAGCCCCCCCGTATGGAAGCGATATCCCCGATGGTACGGGTATCAAGGCCGAGTGCGAGGACTATCCCAAATACCAGCAGGATAGCGGCCAGGGAAGAGGGAATGGCCTTACTGAGCTTGGGCAGGCCCCAGATCACCACCATCGTGAGCAATACCAACCCCAGGAAGGTGTACAAGGTGGCCCCGGACATCCAGTTTCCCTCAGGGGTTTGGAACTGTACCAGCTGGGACATGAAGATGATGATGGCCAGGCCATTGACAAACCCGAAGATTACAGGGTGGGGTACCAGCCGCATAAACTTCCCCAGGCGCAGGAAACCTGCCCCCATTTGCAGGATCCCTGCGAGTATGACCGTCGCGAAAACGTACTCTACCCCAAAATCTCGTGCGAGGGAGACAATAACAACGGCGATGGCACCGGTGGCTCCGGAGATCATCCCGGGCCGCCCCCCCAGGATGGAGGTCACCAACCCCATGACAAAGGCGGCATATAGCCCTGTAAGGGGAGAGAGCCCGGCGATCAGGGCAAATGCGATGGCTTCGGGGACCAGGGCCAGGGCCACGGTGAGCCCCGAAAGGATTTCGGTTTTATAATTGACTTCCTGTGTAAAATCGAACAGATTCAGGTACTTCTTCAAACCTTTGGAATTTTAAGGGCGCAAAAATAGGGCTATTTGGCGGGAATGCCAGAAAGGTTCCAAGAATTAAAGATTTGGTAAATTACCAGCGCTCTAGTCCCAGTAATCGCTCTCCCAGGGCAGATAATTTAGCAGTTTCGTACCGGGTTTGCTCCCAATTACGGGGGTCGCCAGGAAAAGCATAGCCTTCGGGGGCAATGCGGTGCTTCCATGAATTAATCCGCCACTGCCGCAATTCCTCATGATCTTCCTCGGCCGGCATCATGGAGATGTACTGCGCGATCCGCACCTTGTCCCCGGATTTATTGGGACGTATCCCGTGGGGTTGTGTACTGTTGAAGATCAGCAGGTCTCCTGCTTCCATTTTCACCTTGACCAGCTGGTCCTCCAGGCCAGTGATATCGGGCTGAAACCGGTCCCTGTCCGGGGGCTGGGTCTGTTTCCAGGTCTCGTAGTTGCGGTAGAGCCATGGAATGCACTGGAAACCACCCATGTCCTCATCGGTCTGGTCGGCCAGGGCCAATACCCCCTGCACGTTCTGCGGCCTGGTCTCAGGGTCGTAATCCCAATGGATAAATCCTTTTTGCTCAAAGCCGGGACGGTTTGGAAAGTTCAGGTTGGCCCGATCTATTGTGACCCAAAGCTTCTCTGTACCCCAGATATCGACAAAGGCATCATAAACACGCGGCGTCTGGCGGTTGTTCCATAAAAGCTGGTGGTTGTACACTTCGACCATCCCGGTGCCCGTAAGCTCTTTCATTTGCATCTCTGCCCGGGGCGGCGTATACCAGGTTTCAGGGTTTTTGGGGTCCTTTTCCTCAAATTCCCAAAGGAAATCGGCCGTAGCCTGAGCCTGTTCCCGGGATACCGCGTTTTTAACAACGATATACCCCTGTTGCCTCCAGAACGCCCAGTCAGCCTCGCCAAGCACCCGCAATGGGCGCCCGTTGGTGCGGTCATTCAACCGCTGCTTACTGCTGGTAGCCGTAGACGGATTGCCTGGGATTTCTGCATGGGCCTTATTCGCCATCTCTTTGTTCCGTTTCAAATCCATACGCGGGGAATTACCTCCTTAAAGTACGCATTTTTCTTCAATCCCACTCCATGCCCAACCCACTTGGGGGGGGGTGGGCCATATACGGAAAAAACCGCCCCGGCGAAGTTGCCGGAGCGGTTTTCATCAAAAAATAACCAACCAAAAAAATCTTTCTAACTACCAACTCAGTCGCACTTCTACCCTGGTACTTTCTACTTTAACAGATATTTAGCACTTTTAATACCCCGGGAGGGCCAGCTTCCCCGCAAATCCACGGCTTTTATACAGTGATTTCCACTCAATTTTAGCTACTTTTAAAGCCCAAGCGCAGGAAATTAAAGCATGGATAAAAACACCACATTTGCCGTTCTGGGCGGGGGCAGCTGGGCGACAGCCATTGTTAAAATGCTCTCCGAAAACCTTGACCAGATTACCTGGTACATGCGCAACCCGGAAGCCGTAGCCTACATTCGTACCCAAAAACACAACCCGAATTACCTTACCTCGGTTGAATTCCATACCGAAAAACTGTTCCTGACCCATTCCATCGATGAAGCGGTTTCCCGGGCGGACGTCCTGATTTTTGCCATCCCCTCCGCCTTCCTGGTTCAGGAACTCGAAAAATTAAAGGTGCCATTGAAGGACAAGATCATCTTTTCGGCCATCAAGGGCATCGTCCCGGAGAGCGGAAAAATAGTCGGGGAGCACTTCCATGAAACCTACGGCATCCCTTTTGAAAATATTGGCGTCATCACCGGGCCCTGCCATGCTGAAGAGGTGGCCCTCGAACGTTTGTCCTACCTGACCATCGCCTGTGCAGACAGTTCAAAGGCAAAGTTCCTGGCCAAAAAACTCCAAAGCGAATACATCAGGACCAAGGTCACCCAAGACATCATAGGGACCGAGTATGCCGCCATGCTTAAGAACATCTATGCCATAGCCGCAGGGATCGCCCATGGCCTGGGCTATGGAGACAATTTCCAAAGTGTGCTGATGAGCAATGCGATTCGGGAAATGAAACGTTTTACCAAGCGGATTTACAAGATAGACCGCAACATCAACGATTCAGCCTATCTGGGCGACCTGCTGGTCACCGGTTATTCTACCTTCAGCCGCAACCGCATGTTCGGTAACATGCTGGGCAAGGGATATACCGTAAAAAGCGCCATGATGGAAATGAAAATGGTCGCCGAGGGATACTATGCCTCCAAAGGGGTAAAGGCCCTGAAAGGGCGGTTACAAAAGAAGGTGAAAACGCCCATCCTCGATGCCGTGTACACCATACTCTATGAGGGGAGCCCCCCTAAAAAAGTATTTGAAAAACTAACAGAAAAGTTGGATTGACCCCGGAATTAAGGTATCTCCCAAAGATGAAAAAATCGTATATTCCCTCCATGAGATTCCATATAGTCGCCCAAAAGGGATGGAAATACGTCCCAAAATCCCTTTTGTTACTCCTGATAGTGCTTTTTGCGGTGGCTTTTCGGCCCCTTTTGCAGGATAAAAAGCTATTTGAAGCCTATGAAGAACCCCTGGAAGGCAGTGGGGAGGCCATCTCCCTGGTACCGGTGAAAGGGGGGCGCTTCCTGATGGGTGCGGACGGTGGCGCGAAAGCTGAAGCACCGGCCCATGAAGTAGTGGTTGGCGACTTCTGGATGGGGGTCTATGAAATTACCTGGGACCAGTATCTGCAATTTTCAGAAGAGCGGAATAACCAATTAAACCCCCAACGTGGCAATGAGGTGAATCTGGAGGTAGACGCTATCGCTTCGGCCACCACGCCCTATGTAGATATGAGCCACGGGATGGGTAAAAAGGCATATCCGGTGTCCAATGTCACCCAACACGCCGCCCTGGCCTTTTGCCAATGGTTGAGTGCCAAAACCGGGCGGTTCTACCGCCTGCCTACTGAGGCTGAGTGGGAATATGCCTGCAGGGCCGGGAGCCGGGAGCCCTATTCCTTTGGTTCGGACACCACCCTGCTGGGAACCTATGCCTGGTATGATGGCAACAGTGAAAAGCGCTACCACAAAGTAGGCCAGAAAAAACCCAATGCCTTTGGCTTGTACGATATGCACGGCAACGTAGCAGAATGGACGATGGACGCCTATAGGGAGGATACCTATGCGAACAGGGAAGGCGCCCCTGAAAAAGACCCATGGGTGGTTCCGGAACAATTGTACCCCCGCACGGTAAGGGGTGGTTCCTGGCAGGATAAAGCCACGGCCCTGAGGTCTTCGGCACGCACAGCCTCTGACGCCCGATGGAAACGTATAGACCCCCAGATCCCAAAAAGCAGGTGGTGGTTTACCAATGCCCCCCATGTGGGCTTCAGAATTGTCCGCCCCAGGAATACCCCTTCGCCCGAAGCAATTAAAGAATATTGGCTGGAAGCCATAGAAGACTATTAAAAACCAATTCCCATGAAACAGAAGACAAACCCCTCCCGTAGAACGTTTTGTAAAAACACCGCCCTGGTGGCCGGTGGAATGTTGGCCATGCCACTGGATATTGCGGCTTCGGCTCATGTCCTGGGCGATGATGCCATTAAAATTGCCCTGGTAGGCTGCGGTGGCCGGGGGACCGGTGCCGCCATACAGGCGATGAGTACCAAGGAAAACGTAAAACTTGTAGCCATGGCCGACGCCTTTCGTGACCGGCTGGATGATTGTTACAAGATTCTTTCGACCAAATTTGCGGGAAGCGACAAACTACTGCTGAAGGAGGAAGACAAACACGTAGGGTTTGACGCTTATAAAGCGGCCATTGACAAGGCCGACGTAGTCCTGCTGACCACTACCCCCGGCTTTCGGCCCATACATTTTGAATATGCCGTCAGCAAAGGCAAACATGTGTTCATGGAAAAGCCCGTGGCCACTGATGCCCCTGGGATCAGGAGGGTACTTGCCGCCGCCGAACAGGCAAAGGCCAAAAAGCTGAACGTCGTCGTAGGCTTGCAAAGACGGTATCAGAAAAGCTACCTCGCCTGTCTGGAGCACATACGCGCTGGCAAAATTGGACAGATCGTATCAGGCCAGGTATATTGGAACAGCGCCGGCGTCTGGGTGAAGGAACGGCAGCCCGGGCAGACAGAAATGGAGTACCAGATGCGAAACTGGTACTATTTTAACTGGTTGTGCGGCGACCATATCGTGGAGCAACATATCCACAACATAGACGTAGCCAACTGGTTTATTGGTGAATTCCCGCTGCATGCCCAGGGGATGGGAGGCCGCGAAGTTCGAAAAGACAAAAAGTACGGACAGATATTCGACCACCACTTTGTGGAATTCACCTATCCTTCAGGGGCGGTGATATCCAGCCAGTGCAGGCACCAGCCCGGCTGCCTGGACAATGTTACCGAAAGCTTCATGGGGACCAAGGGTAAGATCTATACCGACTCGCAGAACAAAGGGATCATCAAAGGCTATGATGGCACCAGCCTTTACGAACACCAGGGAGAAAATGACCCCAACCCCTATCAGACGGAACACGACGTATTGTTTGCCAATATCCGGGAGGGAAAAGTGACCAATGACACCGAACATGCCGCAAAGACCACCATGTCTGCCATCCTGGGTAGAATGGCCAGCTATTCCGGCCAACTGGTCACGTTTGACGACGCCCTCAACCGCGGTAAAAGCCTCATGCCGGATACCTATAGCTGGGACGCCATGCCAAAGGTCGTACCCGATGCGGACGGGAATTATCCGGTACCGGTTCCCGGACAGACCCAGGTATTGGAATCCTGAAAATACAACACGATAAGGGGGGAGGCGTCCATTTTCCACAGCGGTCCCTTGAAAGACCTTCTCAGGAGCTAAGGGCTTCATCGCTTATGCCCTTGCCCCGGGGTATGGCACTGTTTTTTACCGCGATGCTGGCCGCGTCAAAGGATTTTATGTGCCTTTTGTTCACGATGTAGGATTTGTGCACCCTGATAAAATTTGCCGGCAGGGTGTCCAGGGCCCTTTTTACGCTCCCGTAGGTGGTAATCTTGCTCCCATCAACCAGGTGGTAGTTCACATAATTCCCAAGGCCTTCCACAAAAAGGATGTCGGTCAATGCCACCCGGTGAATTCTCCTGTTCGATCTAAGTTCCAGGATCGGCTGCTGCTCGTGCTTCTTTTCAAAAGCCACCAGCCAAAGCTGAAACAGTTTTATCCCCAATACGAAAAACACGGTAGTATTGATAAGTAGGACAGCCCTGGCCAGCATCCTAAGGCTGAACAGGCCGGAATCTGTCTGGTTTAGCAGCAGGTTTTCGTAGAACAGGTGTATGAATACGCGCTGCAACACCCCTGCCAGCAACAGTGTCAGGGCATAACCCCAAAGAAACCGGCCGTATGTTCGTTCCAGCAAATACTTGGGGACCAGGAAATAGAGCGTTACATACACGGCCATCATACGGGTGGGCAGTAATATGAACTCCAGGTAGAAAGAGGCCAGGTAGCCTTCATCGGTTTTCCAGATCAGGCTAAAGAACACGTAGTACAGTATCCAGAATACCACGTGCGTAAGCGTACGCGACCCCAGGAGGTAAAAATCTTCTGTTTTTCGCAACTGCCTGTAAAAACCACTCATGGATTATCGCCTTTTCATATAATAATCAGCGGTATTCGTATAAATCTGCCCCCAATTAAAAGTAGTGATTCTACCTTTATAAAGATCCCAAAAAAATAGCGGCGATGAAATCATATACTTTATTCTTACTTGGCTTTTATGCCTCTTCCTGTATGGCCCAGCAGCCTGACCCGGGCCGAAGGGCCCTTTGGGAGGCCACTTTTTCCCGACCCGGGGGACCTGGCCCGGGCGCCAGCATCACCCACCTGGACCAGGGCAGTCCCCTGGAAAAATCGGGATTCCTGACAGGGGATATCCTTATCAGCGTCGGCGGTACGTTCATCCGGGATGCCGAAGTTTGGAGCCAGGTATATGACGGGCTTAAATCGGGCGTCCCTGTCCCGGTGGAAGCCGTTCGTGGGGCAAGGGCCGTCAGGGCCGATGTCGTCTTTAACCCGCGGCCCAAGGAATCACATCCCACAGTGGATACTTTTTACGAGTCTGTTACCTCCACTTATGGGATTACACACCGGACCATCATTACCAAACCAAAAAGCCGGGGACGCCAGCCGGCCATTATGATCCTGGACGGTTTAAGCTGTTCGAGCATCGAAGTGTATCCGGGAAGGGATGACAATTGGGGGAAAACCCTTTCCGACATTGTTGAAAAGTCCGGCATGGTGGTCATGCGGGTTGAAAAGGCCGGCGTGGGCGACAGTGAGGGAAATTGCGGGCAGACCGATTTCTATATGGACCTCGCCGGCTATGAAGCGGCCCTTTTGAGCTTAAAGGCCAAACCCTATGTGGATCCGGCCCGGGTCGTGGTGTACGGGTCGAGCATGGGCAGTGCGCTAGCCCCGTATATAGCCAATACCTTTGATCTGGCCGGTATTATCTCGGACGGTACATTTTACAAGACCTGGTATGAACATATGCTGGAGATTGAACGTAGGATACGGCAATTTGAAGGCGACACCGAATCGGAAATCGTGCAAAAAATGAACCGTTATTATATCCCCCTTTACTATGGGATGCTGATAGAGCAAAAAAGCTACAAAGAGGTGGTAGAACGTTATCCTGCCCTGGCTGCCTTCAACTACCACGGGGACGCGCATATGTACGGAAGGCCCATGGAATACTACCATCAGTTACAGCGCTTTGACCTGGCTGGAGCGTGGGAAAAAGTAAAAGTCCCTGTACGGATTCTGAGGGGCAGCAACGACTGGATCATGAGTGCGGAGGACAATCATATGATTATCGAGGTCCTGGAACGGCATGGCCACCAGGACCATGAATTGCTGATTTACCCCGGGCTGGACCACTGGAATACCATCCACCGTTCCGCCAAAGATTCTTATTCAGGTAACCCCGGGCAGTGGGACGGGGCAATGGTCGATCAAATCATCCGCTGGGCCAGGGAAATGGTAGCCCTGAAAGGCTAAACACGCTCCAGGGAGAAGTGTGAGTGCGTTTCTACCTCCGCCTGTAATTGCTCCTTCCAGGCGTTGATCTGGGCCTTATCCACCTTGGTGAGGGTCCGGAATTCCTCAAGCACCGGTTCTAAATACGTACGCAAACTATCGATATCAAAATACAGCCGCCCGGTGCGCCGGATGAAAAAGTCCATAGGGGTCTGCACCATTTCAAAACGGATCCCGAAATGCAGTTCTGCCTTGATCATGCGCACTGCCGGGTCTTTGTCCTTCAACCGGGCATAGGTCTCCAGGATGGCCTCGGTTTGTTTGCCGTAATTGGTCACCAAAAACCAGGCATCGTATTTTGTAAACCCATCGGGGAGGATGCGCCCCTCGACCTCTTTGATATATTTTTTAACCTGTTTGTAATTTTTGAACGCATTCCCGCATAGGGGTATCTGGTCAGTGCTGCATTCCTTCAACGTGGCCTGGTGTTCTTCTTCCATCTTCCTGGCAATGCGGTTTACCACCCGTTCGGCCATTTTGCGGTAACCGGTAAGTTTCCCGCCAGCTATGCTGATCAAACCGGTATCCGAGGTGAAAATCTCATCCTTCCTTGAAAGTTCAGAAGCAGATTTTCCTTCTTCGTGTATCAGCGGTCGCAGCCCTGCCCATGACGACTCTATGTCTTCCATCCCCAGTTCAATTTTGGGAAACATATTGTTCACCGCCGAAATCAGATAGATAGCGTCGGCCAGGTCTGTGGTTACCTTGTCCTTGTCCTGGTTGTAGTTCGTATCGGTAGTTCCCACATAGGTGACCTTTCCCCTGGGGATCGCAAAAATCATGCGTCCATCCGGGACATCAAAGTATACCGACTGTTTTACCGGTAGCTTTTTATGTGGGAAAACCAAATGCACGCCTTTGGTGAGGTGCAGGCGCTTTCCTTTATTTGAATTATTGGTGCTGCGCAACTCATCTACCCAGGGCCCGGCAGCATTGATAACATATCGGGAGGACACGGAAAACTGCTTGCCCGAAACCATGTCTTTTACCTTAACACCGGCCACCATATCCCTTTGGTAGAGGAAATCGGTTACCTCGGCGTAATTAAGCGCACGGGCGCCAAATTGCAGGCTGGTCTTTATATTCTCAATGGTCAGGCGTGCGTCGTCCGTACGGTATTCCGCATAATAGCCGGCACCTTTAAGGATCTTCTTGGGCAGGAGTGGTTCCAGGGCCAGCGCTTCTTTTTTTTCCAGCATTTTCCTCTTGTCATCCCCACTTACCTGGGCGAGGATATCATACACCTTTAAGCCAATAGAAGTGAGCCATTTGCCATAGGAACCGTTTTCTATGAGCGGTAACAGCATTTTCTCCGGCAAAACCAGGTGGGGTGCCAATTTATGGACAATGGCCCTTTCCGAACCCACCTCCTTCACCAGCCAGAAGTCAAACTGTTTCAGGTAACGCAGTCCGCCGTGTATGAGTTTGGTAGACTTGCTACTGGTCCCGGAGGCAAAATCACCTTTTTCAAACAGGGCAACCTTAAGGCCCCTGGAAGCGGCGTCTAGGGCAATGCCCCCTCCGGTAATCCCGCCACCGATGACCACCAGGTCATAGGTTTCCTTGCCAAAGGTGTTTAGGAGTTCCTGCCTGTCCAGGCTGGAAAATGGAATGTTCTTTTTCATAGTATGGCGTTTTCTTTTTGGATGCACCCCGGGCCGTAAAGCGGCCCCGTTTTACAAGCTTCTCAAAGTTAAGGCTTTACAGGCGTATGGCAAATTTCGCATATGATGCTTTTGTTATCAATCGGGATGTGTTTGACTATTTCATGTCTCGGCCAGATCCGGGGCCATAGGAAAGATGCAGTCCCGGGGCTTCCTGGGCCTACCGGTTAAACTCATACTCCCGTTCAACCCGGCAAATCCGTACCTTGTACCAGCTATACCAGGCCTTCCTGCCAGATTCCTGTGCCATCAAATGGTCTGTTTGGGCTTTCCAGTTGGCAATCGCTTCCGGGCTTTCCCAGTAACTGACGCTGATCCCAAGCCCATCCCTGGCACTTTCAAAACCCAGGTACCCGGGTTGGCGCCTGGCTAGTTCCTCCATCTTTTCGGCCATTTCGGCATAACCGAAATCCCCCTCTGTGCGGGTGTTGGTGAAAATTACAGCGTAATAGGGTTTTGTAAGGTGCATAGGGTTTAAATTATCATGCCCATTCCGTCCCGGGCTAAGCGACCGTGTTGGCTATTCAATGTAATCCCGTTCCAGGAAATAATTCACAATGGCCTCCTTCATCAAAACAGACTGTTCCCCTGCCTTCAGGGGCGGTAATTCGTCCTTAAGCCGGTAATGCGGCCAACCGTCCTCGTCTACGTAATCAAAGGTGTAATACCCATAAGGTTCCAATAAACGGCAGATGGCAATATGCATCAGGTTGATCTTTTCATCCTTTTTATAGGTCCGGTGGTACTGTCCCAACTCCTGTACCCCTACCAGGTAGATGATGGCATCCAGTTCCAGTAAATCCCCATCGGCAAACTGGGCCGATAATCTGGCGACCAGCACCTCCCAGCGTTCCCGTAATTTTATATCACCCACCATATCATATGGCTATTATACATTTCTCAATAACGGCTAAAGCACCGGGCATCCAACGCTTTGGCGGTATGGGGCCCGGGCTGTGCAAAGGTACAAATCTAAGTGCTATCTTTGCCAAAACACCGGGATGGCATTTTTGGATATCATATTGGGCCTGCTCCTGCTTTGGGGGCTTTTCAGGGGTCTCAAAAACGGACTCCTCATTGAACTGGCTTCTATAGCCGCCCTGGTCGCCGGGCTTTATGGCGCTTTCCATTTTTCCTATATCGCGGCCGATTACCTGTCTGAACACTGGGCCTGGGACGATGCGTACGTGCACCTGATAGCATTCCTCTTTACCTTTATCCTGATTGTCATCCTCGTGAACCTGCTGGCTAAAATACTGACAAAAATCGTGGACATTGTCATGCTCGGGCTGCTGAATAAAATAGCGGGGGGCTTCTTTGGCATCCTGAAGGTCGCCGTGATCCTTGGGGCCTTCCTGGTATTTTTTGACCGTGTGAACGCGTCCTTTGAATTCCTGGGGGAAGACACCAAAAAAGAGTCGGTGCTCTACACCCCCCTGCGGGACATAGGCGCCTTGGTATTCAGCAAGGTTTTCCGGCCGACGGTCCCAAAAGACGAAGAAGGGGAGACCCCCCCCTATATAACAGCGCTGCCATACCATGACCATGTGAAAAACAAGGCCCTTTCGGGCTGGATTGCCCGGGCAGCAAGCCTTTGAGATAGGGTTCGGATATCATCGTCCAGATGTGGTATTTCATCGAATAAATCGAACATATCAGGGTAATACCCGGAATATTAAGTAATATTATCCCCCCGGTCATTCCTGTTAAAGATCGGCATTGTTTCCCCAAAAACGACCACCACTTAGCCTTCATGCAAAGAGAACACTGCATGAAACGGCAATTTTACTATTTACTGGCAGGCATATGCCTGTTGGCCGCAACCTCCTGTAGCAAGGAAGTTTTGGACAACGGCCCCCTGCCCTCTGCAGACAACCACCCGGCCATGGAACAGGAATTGCTTGGGCTGGTCAATTCGCACCGGCTGTCGCTGGGATATGCCCCCCTGGAGTTCAGTGCGGTGGCCTATGAATATGCCAACCAACATACAGATTACATGATCGCCAAGGGCAGCCTGAGCCATGATAATTTTAGCGCCAGGGCTTCCGGTATCAGCAAGGAAGTAAATGCTGAATATGTAGCCGAGAATGTGGCCCGGGACTACAGCCAGGCCATGCAAGCCTTTGAAAGCTGGTTGGATAGCCCCAGCCACCGTAAGACGGTAGAAGGTGATTTTTCCCATACCGCGGTAAGCGTCAAACAAGATCCTTCTGGCAATTTCTACTACACCCAACTCTTCTTCCGCTAATCCTTATAATACCAGTTAGATTTCGTATTTTTGATACGGCCGTTTACGGCTCCTTTTTACCGTATGGCATGCCCTTATGCCTTGCAGCAAACGGGAGGTCAACAGGCCAAGGCGAAACTAACCTGATGATAACAAGGCAGCATGCGTATTTTACCCCCTTTTAACCTCCTACAATGGATCGAAGCGAACCGGGATAGCCTCAAGCCCCCCGTGGGCAACAGGAACCTTTACAAGGATGCCGAAGACTATATCGTAATGGTGGTTGCCGGGCCCAATGCCAGGAAAGACTATCACTATAATGAAACGGAAGAACTCTTTTACCAGATAGAGGGGACGATAGAAGTTCATATACAGGAAGAAGGGCGTAAAAAGACCATGAAACTGGGGCCTGGCGACATGTACCTGCACCCTGCGAAAGTCCCTCATTCCCCGGTAAGGCACGAGGGGTCTATTGGCCTTGTAGTGGAAAGGAAGCGGGCCGACATGGATGTAAAAGACGGGCTGCTGTGGTTCTGCGACAACTGCAACCACAAGCTTTACGAGGTGTACTTTACCCTGGAGGACATTGAAAAGGATTTCCTTAAGCACTTTGAGGAATTTTATGGCTCCGAATCGCTAAGGACCTGCAGCAATTGCGGGACGGTCATGGCGGCCGATAAGCGGTTCGTCGCGCAGGAATAAAGGTTCCGGGGGTACCATACCCACCTATATACAGCTACCCCTGCTTTCTGAAAACCCATGGCAGAGGGTGAGATGCCCTCACAGCCTGCCATGGCCGGGGATGCCCGCGCCCTGCCAGCGCAAGGAAAGGGGTATTTGGGGGAGCCCCCTGAGGCTTATTCCACGCCATCGGGTGAACCCCTGTGGCCTGCCCGGGGTCCGGGCCATACAGATGCGTCTGTCCTTACGGCCAATATAATCGTGTTCCCGCTGTGGAAGACGCCTGATAATTTGTAGATTTGCGGAAAATATAACAATCTGAATTAAAAAAGTTATAAAATGGCTGTAGCAATTGCTGATACCGGTATACAAAAGGCCCTGGATCAACTGGGCATCAAAGACATCAACAACGGGACTTCAACAGGTTCCGATTCTTTCGGTTCCGGAGAACCCATCCCCTCTTATTCCCCCGTGGACGGTGCGCTTATCGCCAAGGTAAAAAGCACTACGCGCGAAGATTACGATCGGGCGGTATCGGCAGCAGCCAAAGCCTTTACGGTATGGCGCAAGAAGCCAGCGCCACAGCGCGGCGAAATAGTACGGCAGTTTGGGAATAAGCTTCGCGAGTTGAAGGAACCACTCGGGAAACTCGTGTCCTACGAAATGGGGAAATCTTACCAGGAAGGGCTGGGGGAAGTTCAGGAAATGATCGATATATGCGACTTTGCCGTGGGGCTTTCCCGTCAGTTACACGGTCTTACCATGCATTCCGAAAGGCCCGGGCATCGGATGTACGAACAGTACCACCCCCTGGGGATTGTGGGGATTATATCTGCCTTTAATTTCCCGGTGGCAGTGTGGTCATGGAATACCGCCCTGGCATGGGTTTGCGGAGATGTCACTGTTTGGAAGCCTTCCGAAAAGACCCCTTTATGCGGCATAGCCTGCCAGAAGATCGCGGCAGAGGTTTTTAAGGCCAACGGCTTGCCTGAAGGTATTTCGTGCCTGATCAATGGGGACTACAAGGTCGGTGAATTTATGTCGCATGACCAGCGCATTCCCCTGGTTTCTGCCACGGGATCCATCCGTATGGGTAAAATTGTCGCCCAGGCAGTAGCGGCACGCCTTGGCAAATCCCTGTTGGAACTGGGCGGCAACAACGCCATAATCGTGACCCCTGATGCCGATATCAAAATGACGGTAATCGGTGCCGTATTCGGTGCCGTGGGTACTGCGGGACAACGCTGTACGTCTACCCGGAGGCTGATCATTCATGAAGACGTCTATGAGACTGTAAAAAACGCCCTGGTGGAGGCCTATGGGCAACTGCGCATAGGAAATCCGTTGGACGAGAACAACCACGTAGGCCCGCTTATTGACAAACAGGCGGTAGCCCTTTATGAAAAGGCCCTGGAAAAGGTGGTCCGCGAAGGCGGCAAACTCCTGGTGGAAGGAGGGGTCCTTTCGGGAAGCGGGTATGAAAGTGGCTGTTACGTAAAACCGGCCATCGCCGAAGCCAAACCCCGGTTCGAGATAGTACAGGAAGAAACTTTTGCCCCCATTCTTTACCTGTTAAAATACAGTGGCCCTGTAGAAAATGCCATTGCCATACAGAATGGGGTGGTACAGGGGCTATCTTCTGCCATCATGACCAACAACCTGAGGGAAGCAGAGGCGTTCTTGTCAGTAGCCGGCAGTGATTGTGGTATCGCGAATATCAACATTGGGACCTCCGGGGCCGAGATCGGCGGAGCCTTTGGTGGCGAAAAAGAAACCGGGGGAGGCCGTGAATCGGGCTCTGATGCCTGGAAGGTGTATATGAGGCGGCAAACCAACACCATCAACTACACCACCGAGTTACCCCTGGCGCAAGGGATCAAGTTTGAATTGTAATAAAAAAACCGCCCACCCTTTTGGCTCCTTCATCCACCGGATGGGGACTGGCCCATAGGGTGGGCGGCATATCCAAACTAACTAACTCAAATATTCATCTTTCACAGGGCAAACGGGCATATTAGGCCTTGTCCCGCCCCGTTATTCCTGGGAATTTCCTTTCACCCCCCGCTGCGCTCGTTTCCCCGGTACTCCAACTGCCACTGAGCAGGTTCTGTAAGCCCAGGAGCACTACCATGCATATAAAATCCAGGAAATCCCTGATACGCTTTTTCATGGGGAGGCGGTTTTTTGGAAACTGCCTAATAAATATACCAAAGTATCCCACAAAATCCAGCAATATTATATTAATGGCAGGCCAGACTGTATACTTGCCCCACAATCCTGTATGACAGGAAAGCCAGGGGCCAAAAAAAACCCGTTGCCAGCGGACATTTCCCGGCAACGGGGTGGTTCAAACAAACCAAACTAAACTAATAGAGAGCTTAAAGGTGTGGGAAAAAGCAAACCCTGTTCTCAATGCCAGATCCTCGTTGGGAGAAAACAAGGCTGTTTTGATTTTCCCTGCACGAATATCACGTATTCTGTCCGTCCCTGGCTTTATATTTTTGCCAATGGTCCTAAAAATTGTATAAGCGGTATCTTTTTTGGCATAATCCGCCTTTGGCAAACCCCATCTCTCCGCTGTCTAAATGCTCACAGCCCGTTTACTCCCGCGGGGAATAACTGAAAAATTGGGAAATTTTTAATACATTGTAGGGGGTAACCACCAAATTCGGCCAAGTATGTCTCGCAATACCACGAACCTGCTGGGAATCCTCATCGCCATTGTCGCAGGCAGTTATTTATTTTTTGCTTATTGCAGCAGTTGCGGTTTGGAAGGGCCTACCGGCTTTCCGACCGATGCAGGAAATATGCAGGTACAGCGCCTTGAGCTCCCTTCGGCTGATTATTTCGACCAAACTGACCCTGGCCAAGCCATACCCAAGCATCGACCGGAGCGGCAAGAAATGCCTGAAAGACTGGCAGACACTCTCTATGTAAACCATCCTTAAAACCCAACCCTATGGACTTTGCAACAATCAATATCTGGTGCTGGATCATCCCGTTAATCGTGGGGGTGTTGTGCGCTTATTTTGGCTATCTAATTGGAAAGGGAGGTCGTACCCCGGGTATCCCCCAGGAGGAGAAAGCGCGGTGGGAGGGGAAAAATGCCCAATTGGAGCGTGAACTGGCCACCTGTCGTGATCAACTTGCCTCCCTTGATGCAGATCCTGGCAACACCGTACATGAATTTGACGCCAGGGTGGCCAGGGCCGATTTTGGAAAACGGGTAAAACAGGACGACCTGAAATTGGTGGAAGGCATCGGCCCAAAAATTGAAGGGCTGTTTCATAATTATGATATTAAAACCTGGAAGGCGCTTTCGGAGGCCTCTGTCGCCAAATGCCAGGAGGTGCTGGATTCCGGGGGCGACCGTTACAAAGTACACGACCCGGCCTCATGGCCCATGCAGGCCAAAATGGCCTATGAAGGAAAATGGAAGGAACTCCACCGATGGCAGGAGGAGCATAAGCACGGGAAGCTTTAGGGTCCTGTTCCGCAGAAGCGGCTTTTGGGATGATCCCCGGCTTACAGCATCCCGTTGGCCGCGACCCACTTAAACTGGTAATGGTCCCTGGGAAACGACATGCGCTCGGAAATACGTTCCAGCCTGGCAGGTAGTTTCATCAGGTAATCCCGGGCTTTTTCAGCGTCGTCCGAAAGCCCGCGTACATGGTCAATTCTCCAGTACTCATTCAGCTTTTTGAGGATCTCTATGTAGTCCTGTGCGGTATAGACCCCCAACCGCTGGGCACAATTTGAAAAATTTTCGAAGGCTTGCCCTATGCTGCCCCCGGATTCCCTCAGGAAATGCGCAGGCATAACGATTTTCCTTTTCATCATGTCGGCAAAGGCCAATATCATGCCTGTGGGGTCCTGTTCCATGATCACTTTTACAAATTCGCGATAGGCAAGGTGGTGCCGCATTTCATCGCCCGCGATAATATTGCACATCTTGCCCAGCAGCACATTGCCTTTCTTTCTGGCCATCTGGCCAACCCTTTTGTGGGAAATATTGGTGGCGAGTTCCTGGAAGGTCGTATACACAAAATTCTTGTACGGATCCCTGTCTGTACCTATATCAAACCCGTCATTCAACAGGTACTGGGTAGAGATTTCCACCTCCCGCATATTCACACGCCCGGAGAGGTACAAATATTTGTTCAGCACATCTCCATGCCGGTTTTCCTCGGCCGTCCAGGCACGCACCCATTTAGACCAGCTGTTTGGGGCATCCTGTTGGCTGATCCCTTCCACGTCCATCAACCAGGATTCATAGGTCGGGAGGGCCTCTTCGGTGATGGTGTCTGCCACCAGGGTAACCCAAAAGTCGTACCCCAACTCCTTGGATTCCTCCCGAATCTGTTCCACGGCATCAAAGAAATTTTCACTCCGTGAATCGGGCAGGAAATCAGAAGGTTGCCATATCTCGTCTATGGGAATCAGGAATGAATCCATATACCCCGCAACTTTGGGTTCTATGGCTTGCATTACCTCCAGCCGAATATTTTTGGTAGACATGAATGTGTTTTTTACAAAGTTCGTTAATAATATAATGAATTTGCCCCAAACCCATAACTAAATTCAGTTCCGCCCCGCTTCTCCGGGATAGAGGGTGTGTACGGGATCGCTTTGCCAGAATTCCTTGGTGTTCACATCCATGATGGTCAAGGGCCCCCTGAAGGCGGCACCGGTATCGATATTCCACACGTTGGCAGCTTTTATGGGGTGGGTCTTGCCAATCCTGGTTACCGGGGTATGACCGATATAAATTTCCTGGTAATGCGTCAGGCGCTGTGGGTAAAAGGCCGCTTCTTCCGACAGTTTCGGGTTCATGGACAAGGCCAGTTCCCAAAGGGTCCTGTCCCAATAGAAGGTGGTGTCAAAATACTCATGCTCAACCCCCTTCAGGTTGGTAAAACCCGCGTGCAGGAAAAGGCGGTTCTTTTCGTCCAGGTAATAATTCTCCAGGCCCCTGTAGAAATCCAGGTGGCGCTGCCGGAAGCCGTTTCCTTTGGACTCATACGATTTAATAGTAGCCACCCCACCGTGTTGCAGCCACAACGGGTTGTCTTTTCCCTCGTGCAGCCAGTCGTGGCAAAGCGCATCGTGATTGCCCCGCAACAGCACACAGGAGTGGGAATCCCGCAATGCTATCAAAAAATTGACAGTTTCCACCGCCTCACTCCATCCATCCACATAATCGCCCAAAAAAATAAGCCGGTCTTCTGCGGTAACCCCGGCCCGCTCCAAGACCTGCACCAGCGCGCGCAGCCCCCCGTGAATGTCTCCAACAACCAATGTTCTCATGGCACAAAAATCGGAATAACCGACATTTTGACCATACACTTTGAATGAAAAGTACCTTTTCGCATACCCCCTCCCAGCTTCCTGTAATCCCCGGAGCCGCTTTATGCCGTCCGAAACATAATTCCACATAAAATTTTGGAGTGCCATGAGATTCTGGTTACATTGGTATTTTCAAGATTCCTTTCAATGAAAAAAGTCTTATGTATCGGGGAGGCACTGATTGACTTTATCGCCGAAAATCAGGGAAGCGATCTATCTAAGGCAACGGTTTTCACCAAAAAGGCCGGGGGGGCGCCGGCCAATGTGGCTTGCGCCATTGCCAAATTAGGGGGCCGGAGCAGTTTTGTCGGTAGCGTGGGTAACGACCCATTTGGCGCCTTCTTGCTCGATATCCTAACCAAGTCGGGGGTTGACGTGAGCCTGGTGCAGCGGTCCGAAAGCTTCACCTCCCTCGCCTTTGTATCCCTGGCGGAAGATGGGGAACGCGACTTTATTTTCAGCAGGGGGGCCGACCAGGAACTGGCGTACCAGTCTGGCATTAAAGCCTACTTCCCGGGCAATATGGTCCACCTGGGAGCCGCCACCGCGTTATTGGGCGGAAAACTGGAGAAGGCCTACGGACATTATTTCTTTGATGCGCTGACAGAAGGTGCCTTTATCTCATTTGACCCCAATTACCGTGAGGACCTTTGGAAAAAAAACGAGAAAACGTTTATCAAAAAATGCATGCCCTTCATAGAGAAGGCCCATCTGTGCAAGTTCAGCCTGGAGGAAGCGCAGTTGCTCTCGGGAAAGGAAGACCTTGCAGATGTCTGCCGGGTGTTGCATGACGTTGGTGCCAGGATCATTTGCGTGACCCTGGGGCCCGAAGGCACCTTCCTGAGTACAGCAAATGGCCAGTACCAGGTACCCACTGTTAAAATTACGCCCGTAGATACCACCGGGGCTGGCGACGCGTATATCGGGTGCCTCTTATACCAGCTGGCCTCATTTGAAAAACTGGACGCTATTTTTGACAATGACCAACCGCTGCTGGAAATGGTGCGCACCGCAAACAAGGCCGGGGCCATTACCGCTACCCGATACGGCGCTATCGAATCCTTGCCTGGACAGGAGCAACTACAGGCTTTCAAATGAATCAGGCAGGATTACACAAACTGCTGGCTACGGGCAGCACGGGGAAATTGACCATAGAGGGGAAAAATCGCCTTTTCCAACAAAGGCTGGCCACCAACCTTAGTATCATCCAGCATCTTTTCTTCTCGCTTTACCCGGAGAAAGACCATGCCCCCGCTTTCCAAACACTCCTGGCCACGCTCTCCCGACTATACGAGAAAAGGCCCTCCGGGTTGCAGCGAATGGACCTGGAGCGACTGTTTGAAAAAAACTGGTACCAGTCTGAGCAACTGGTGGGCATGCAACTATATGTAGACAACTTCAGCAAGGACCTGAAAGGCCTGAAGGAAAAGCTGCCCTATTTTGAGAAGCTGGGGGTGAATTTCCTCCACCTGATGCCCCTGACCACAAGGCCCGAAGGGGAAAATGACGGGGGCTATGCGGTAAACAGCTATACCGACATAGATCCCAGGTTTGGATCAAAGGAAGACTTGTTGTCTCTTACCAAGGCGCTGAGGGAGCGGCAGATGTACCTTATGCTCGATTTTGTGGTCAACCATACATCAGATCAATATCCCTGGGCCCAAAAAGCCGCCCTGGGAGACACCAAATACCAGGGGTACTACTATACCTACCCCGACAGGGAGATGCCGGATGCTTTTGAAATGAGTATGCCAGAAATCTTCCCTCAAAGTTCCCCGGGCAACTTCACCTGGAATGAGGCCATGGGCCGGTGGGTAATGACGGTTTTCAACCACTACCAGTGGGACCTGAACTACAGCAATCCCCAGGTTTTTGTCGAAATGCTGATCAACCTGGTGGAAAAGGCCAATATGGGGGTAGACGTCATCCGCTTTGATGCACTTGCCTTCCTTTGGAAAAAACTGGGCACCAATTCCCAAAACCTCCCCGAGGCACACCGGTTGATTGCACTGTTCAGGATGTGCCTGCAGGTGGTGGCCCCCGGGGTCATCCTCCTGGCAGAAGCCATTGTCGCCCCAAAAGACATCCTCCGCTATTTCGGGGAAGGGCTGCTGGAAGGCAATGAATGCGAGGTGGCGTATAATGCCTCACTGATGGCTTTGTTGTGGAATTCCATCGCCACCAAAAAAACCGGCTTGCTCTACAAAAGCCTGGCAAGTACGCCCGCCAAGCCCGGGGATTGCACCTGGATCAATTATATCCGATGCCATGATGATATCGGGTTAGGGTATGATGACGAACTCATACGCGACATGGGCTGGGACCCCCAACAACACCGGAGGTTCTTGCTGGATTATTATTGCCAGCGCCTGGAATGGTCGCCCGCCACGGGGGAAATATTCATGTACAACCCAAGGACCGGCGACGGCCGCATCACCGGTAGTGCCGCCTCCCTCCTTGGCCTCGAGAAGGCATTGCGGCAGGCCCGGAGGGAAAAAGTGCAGGCCGCCCTGGACAAGATCGTCCTGATGCATGGGATCGTCCTCTCCATCGGCGGAATCCCCCTGATTTATGCCGGAGACGAGATTGCCACCCTGAATGACTATTCCTACAGGGACGATCCTGATAAAAAAGGAGACAGCCGCTGGGTGAACCGCCCCAGGCAGGACTGGAAAACCGTCGCCAACCTCGACAAGGGCCACAGTCCGGCCTCCGAGGTATTCCACAGGCTTCGGCACCTGATCGCGCTGCGCAAGGCACATCCCGAACTCGCTGACCGCAACAACCTCAGCCTGCATAACCCCAATAACCCCCATGTACTGGTTTTCGAACGGATGGGAACGGAGGGAAAAGGGATCCTGGTCCTGTGCAATTTTGATGAAAACGAACAAGTGGTGGATGCCAGTTGGGTATCGCGCCTGGGGTATTGCGGTAAAAAGGAATACACGGACCTTGTCAGCCAGCAGGGCTATACCCTCTCAAGCGGGCTGTTGCCTTTAAAACCCTACCAGATCCTGTGGCTGGCCAAAGGCTAGCTGTATTTCACCTTCCGAATGATCCTCAGCGATTCCTTCAGGGAATTGTAGATGGCGGTATCATACTCCTTCAACAGGGGCCTGGCCGCATCCATATGACCCTTGGCCTCCTCGAAACCGTTCAGGTAACAGATCAGGTAGGTCGCAGGAAGATGTTGTATATCGGCCTTTTCCGAAGGTTTGAATGCCAAGCCCTTTTTTAGTTTCTGCAGCAGGGCCTTGTTGGCATTGTAGATATGGTACAGGGTCTTTTTGTCATAGAGGGGCGGCTCAAAGATCAGGTCACTCTTGATCTGGTACGTGCCATTTTCGAAAAAGGTAATGAGCACCTTTTCAAGGGGGTAGTATTTTTGCTCCCCCAGGCCCAATTGCACATATTCCACAATCCCAAAGGAATCTTCGTCAAAGCTGATGGAAATCTCGTCCAGGGCTGAATAAAAGAGTTTTACCTGTTCGTTGATCAATTCGATATCCACCCTTGAGTAATACACATCCCCTTTCACCTTTTTCTGGTTCCCGGCCCAGCATACGACAAATTGCTCCTTAAAAACCTTGTACCGGCTCAGCAGGTCTTTATGCCGGTAGTTCATAAAATCGATCACCCCATCCAGGGTAAGCTCGATATTGTTCCTGGCGTGTTGTTCTATGGTGGCTACCGCCTGTGAATTGATGTCCTTAAGTGCAATATCGAAGGCTTTGGGCAGGCTTATACTCCCCTCCCTGAAGAACACCGACCCCCCGTAGTATTTCCAGATGTTTTTCCTGAGGGAACATATTTTCCCATTGGAGCGGATGGTGACCAGGCCAACCACCTTTCCCTCCGGCAGGTGGGGAAAGGGAATATTCTCGTAGGATATCAAGGGCGGGTTGTCCAGATACGCATTTACAAGGTTTTGTATCTTACTGTCGTCAAAAAAATCGACGCCAACAATCTTGTTGTCCTCATCCTCCACCCCGACAACGATAAAGGAATTGTTCCTGGGGTTGCTATTGGCCATGGCGCAGACATGTTTCAGAAACTTGGCCTTGCCTTCGCGTTCGCCTATATTGATAAAACGCTTTTTGTCATAAAAACTGTTCTCATCGTTGTGGGCGAGAAGGTTTTTTACCAAAAGGCGTTTGTTGATCATGGGTTTTTATTGACAATGGTACTACTTGCCTGGGCGGTGGCCATCACCACCAGGTCTGCAATGTTCACATGGGCAGGGCGGGAAATCACAAAATGGATGATTTCGGCCACATCCTGGGGCCTTAGTGGCTGGAACCCCTCGTACACTTTCCTGGCCCTTTCGCGATCTCCTTTAAACCGCACCTCACTGAACTCTGTTTCTACCATGCCCGGGTTTACGGCCCCGACCCTGATCCCGTATTGGTTCAGGTCAATCCGCATCCCCTGGTTAATGGCATCTACGGCATGCTTGCTGGCGCAGTACACGTTCCCCGCGGGGTAGACTTCCTTCCCCGCTGTTGAACCGATGTGGATGATATGCCCGGCCTTGCGGGCCACCATTTGCGACAGCACGGCTTTGGTAACATACAAAAGGCCCTTGACATTGATATCGAGCATGGCATCCCAATCGTCCAGGTCTCCCTGCTCTATAGGATCCAGCCCATGGGCATTGCCCGCGTTATTGATCAGGATATCGATAGCGGAAAACCCGGCCGGGAGCGAACCTATGGCATTAAAGACCGCATCTTTGTCCCTCACATCAAAGCTAAGGGTATGCACCTGGGTTTTCTGTTGGAGCGTTTCCTGCAAACTTTCCAGGCGCTCCTGCCTGCGGCCGCAAAGGACCAGCCGGTAACCCCTGGATGCTAAATGTTGGGCCGTAGCCCGGCCAATTCCGCTGCTTGCTCCTGTGATAAGTACTGTTTGTTCCATGCTTTAGGTTTTATGGGACCTTATGGCCCTGTGAGGCGGTTAACAACTCAAACCAATCTTCGGTTTCAAGCGCGATGCCTGCTGCCGTTATACATGCAGTAAGCCGTTCCCGGTCTGTGGTTCCCACTACGGGAAAAATATAGGCCGGGTGTTTCAAAAGCCACGCCAGGAGCAATTGCAGCTCACTGGCCCGGTATTTTTCGGTCAGCCGTTCCATTACCAGGCGTATCCGTGCCTGCTTATCATCCTGCTCCCTGAAATAACTCCCCAGCGGACTCCAGGCCATGGCCAGCCGCTGGTGGGCGAGGCAATCGTCAAGGGTCCCGTCATAGAGGGCGTCATTGGCAGTGAGGGAGACCTCGACCTGGTTGCCCGCTACCGGGATGGCAGACTCGATGAGGGCCACCTGGGAAGGGGTAAAATTAGACAGGCCAAAATGCTGAATCTTGCCCTGTTTCCGAAGCGTCTCAATAGCTTCCGCCACTTCTTCGGGCTGCATGAGCGGGCTCGGCCTGTGCAGCAGGAAGAGGTCCAGGTAATCGGTTTTCAGGTGCTTAAGGGATGTTTCTGCAGACCACACAATGTACTCCTTGCTGTAATCATAGTGCTTGATGCGGTTATCCCTGGCTTCACAGACATACTGAATGCCGCATTTGGTGATCAGTTGTATTTTATCCCTGCTGATCCCGCTATCGGCAAAAGCCTCCCCAAAATCAGCCTCATTGGTATATCCCCCATAAATATCGGCGTGGTCAAAGGTGGTGATGCCCTGCTCCAGGCAGTATCGCATCAGGGATGCCATCTCAGCCCGGGAAAAATTCTTCCCCCAGCTACCCCAGGTCATGGTCCCGGCGATGATCCTGGAAAACATTTTTCGTAAATTCGTTGGTTTTTGCTTCATCGTATGGGTGTGTGCTTAAAGGCCATTTGCCATTCCAGGGCCCCCTGAATAAAAATCCGGTATGTTTTGCGGATGCCGGTCGGACAAAGGTTCATTTCCGACTATTTTGGAGGTGCTGACAACACCGTGAAATTATAAAATAAATCCCTTAAATCCTTCATAAAACTTGGGGCTTTGCAGATTTTTTAACCAATCATTAACAGCCATTAAATAAATAAATTTTGAATTTCGCCATAACAACATACCAACCTATTGAAACACAATTACTAAAAGATTTTTATGGAAGAGAATACGGCCGTAGATATTAGCGCGGTGAACGAGAGAATTGCCCAGGAAAGCGCTTTTATCGACCTACTGATGATGGAGATGAACAAGGCGATCGTGGGTCAGAAGCACATGGTTGAACGCTTGCTCATAGGGCTGCTGGGGCGCGGGCACATCTTGTTGGAAGGAGTGCCCGGCCTCGCCAAAACCCTGGCCATAACTACCCTGGCCAAGGCAGTCAAGGGCAGTTTCAGCAGGATACAGTTTACGCCTGACCTCCTGCCTGCCGACGTGATTGGGACCCTGATCTACAACATGAAGGAAAACGACTTTTCGATCAAAAAGGGGCCTATCTTCGCCAACTTTGTCCTGGCCGATGAGATCAACCGTGCTCCGGCCAAGGTGCAGTCGGCCCTGCTGGAGGCCATGCAGGAACGCCAGGTAACCATCGGGGACGAAACCTTCCCCCTGGATGCCCCTTTCCTGGTGATGGCCACGCAAAACCCCGTGGAACAGGAAGGCACCTACCCCCTCCCTGAGGCCCAGGTAGACCGGTTCATGCTGAAAACGGTGATCGACTACCCCAAAATGAACGAAGAGCAACTCATCATACGCCAGAACCTTCGCGGTGTACTGGAAGAGGTAAAACCGGTGATTTCGGTCAAACAAATCCTCAGCGCACAGGCAGCGGTCAGGGAGGTGTATATGGATGAGAAGATCGAGAAATATATCCTGGACCTGGTTTTTGCCACCCGCTACCCCGAAAAATACGGTTTGGCCGACCTGAAACCCTTGATCAGTTTCGGGGCCTCTCCACGGGGGAGCATCAACATGGCCCATGCCGCCAAGTGCTACGCATTCCTGAAGCGAAGGGGGTACGTGGTGCCCGAGGATGTAAGGGCCGTGGTTCACGATATTTTGCGCCACAGGATAGGCATAACCTATGAGGCCGAAGCAGAAAACATCACTTCTGAAGAAATCATCAACCGGATCGTCAACGAGATTGAAGTTCCCTAGAATTTCAATTGGTGGTTGCTGAAGGTTCATAGGAGACCCTTTGGACCCTAACCTTAACCCCTGAACCCGGATGGATACCAAGGAACTACTTAAGAAAGTACGCAAAATAGAGATCAAGACGCGTCGTCTTTCCGACCATATATTTGGTGGGGAATACCATTCTACCTTCAAAGGCAGGGGGATGACTTTCAGTGAGGTGCGCCAATACCAGTTCGGGGATGACGTAAGGTCTATTGACTGGAATGTAACGGCCCGGTACAATGAACCATTTGTCAAGGTATTTGAGGAAGAACGGGAACTGACCATGATGCTTGTGGCCGACATCAGCGGATCGGAGCTCTTTGGTACCGAAAACCAGTTTAAAAAGGAAATCATCACCGAAATTGCCGCTACGCTCGCCTTTTCCGCCTTGCAAAACAACGACAAGGTGGGCTTGGTCCTGTTTTCGGACGAGGTGGAGCTTTTTATCCCGCCAAAAAAAGGGAAAAGCCATGTGCTGCGGATCATACGGGAACTTCTTGAGTTTCACCCAAAAAGCAAGCAAACCGATATTGCCGGCGCCCTGAAATACCTCACTAATGTGATGAAGAAAAAGGCCATTGTATTTGTGTTGTCTGATTTCATGGCGGATGGATATGAGCACACCCTGAAAATTACCGGCAACAAACACGATGTTACCGGGATCCGGGTGTATGACGAACGGGAAGAGCATATCCCCAACCTTGGCGTGGTGCAAATGATGGATGCCGAAACCGGAGAACTGCTACTGGTAAACACCCAGTCCAAAAGTGTTCGGCTGGCCTATGGCCAATATTACCAGGAACGCTGTGACTATTTCCGGGAAAGTTTCACCAAATCGGGCTGCGGGGTGCTCCATTGCCGAGTAGATGAAAGTTATGTGAAAAAATTGCTGGGTTATTTTAAACAAAGGGGATAAGATGCATACAGGGAGCATACCTTATTGGAAATTCGCGCTGCAGAAGATGCCGTGGGGATTGTCGTGCCTTGCCTTCCTCTTTTCAGTGGCCCTTTTCGGGCAGGACCTCCCACGCGTGGAATCAGCGGCAGATACCACCGCGATAAAGATCGGGGAACAAATACGGTTCCGGGTCACCGTGGAGGCAGATAGCAACGCTACGGTGATCTTTCCCGAAGGCCAGACCTTTTCGCCCCTGGAAACCGTGGAGGCATTCAAAACCGATACCACCAGGCGCGAAGGCCGGATGACGCTCCAAAAAATCTATGCCCTCACCCAATTTGATTCGGGGACCTACCGCTTGCCGACACAACGGATTGAGATTAACGGGCGGGGCTACTTTACGGATTCGCTCCTAATCCGGGTGGCCACGGTACCGGTAGATACCCTCTCACAGAAAATGTACGACATAAAGCCGCTGATGGAAGTAGAACGGAGCAATGCGGGTCTCTGGAAGGTCCTTCTTTGGGTGGCGCTTGGCCTGCTGTTGGTGGGCGGTGCCCTCTACTGGTTTGTCTTCAGGAAAAAACCCATGACCAGGGAAGAAAAAGAGGCCCTTTTACCACCCTATGACCGGGCGCTGCTGGAATTAAAACGGCTTGAAAACTCCAAATACCTCATCCAGGATGCGTATAAGGAATATTATACTGAACTCACGATGATCGTGCGTTCATACCTGGAAGAGGACGTACATGTGTCGGCCCTGGAAAGCACCACCGGGCAGTTGATAGAAAAATTGCAATTGCTCAAGGATGCCGGGCAGTTAAAACTGGAGGACCAGACCATCCTGCAATTCAGGAAAATCCTGGAAACCGCAGACCTGGTAAAATTCGCCAAATCCAAACCGGCCACCACGGTTGCCGAACAAGACAGGAAACAGGTGGAAGAGCTGGTGATGAAGACCCATGAAGCCCTCCCCGAACCCACCGAGGAGGAATTAGAGGAACAACTGGAATATCAGCAGGCTCAGCAAAAAAGGAAGGAAAAACGCAAATACGTCCTGGCGGCGGCGGCAGTCCTCGCACTGCTCGTGCTCGGATCCAGCATGGCGGTGGCCTACTACGGTTTTGGCTACGTCAGGGACAGTGTCCTGGGCAACCCCAGCAAGTCCTTGCTGGAAGGTGAATGGGTCTACAGCAGTTACGGCTATCCGCCCATCAACCTGGAAACACCCGAGGTTCTGCTGCGAGAAAACGTATCGCAAAGTACCATAGCTGCCGAAGGCGTCAAGGAAATACAGGCCTTTGAATACTCCAATCCCGATCAATGGTTTTTGGTAGGCGCCACCGCCCTTACCCTGGGCCAGGCAGAAGACCCGGATTACGATGCCTCCATAGACAAAGTGCTGAGCGACTTTGAGAAGAAAGGCGCCCGCAATATCATTACCAAGCAGGAAGCTTTTACGACCCTTGCGGGGGTTTCCGGGGTCAAGGTCTTTGGCAGTGGCACATTTTTCGCGCCGGGTTCCAGTACCCCGTCCAAAGGACAGTACGCAATCTTCCTTTTTGGCGGAAAGGGGTTTGAACAACGGGTGGTGGTCTCCTGGCTGGATGACGACCCCTACGCTGCTGAAATGGCGGCGCGCATTATGAAATCCATAGATGTAAAAACACAGGTATAGATGTTTGAGAATATCGAATTTGCGAATCCTCAGTTCTTCTGGTTGTTGCTTTTGCTGCCACTGGCCCTGGTTTGGTATGCCTTTAAGCGCAAAGAGGCCACCCCCGCCCTGAAGATTTCAAGCATCAAAGGTTTTACGGGCGATTCCCTTCTGGCCCGCCTCAAGCCAGCGCTCTTTGTCATGCGGCTTTTGGCCCTGGCGGCCATCATCGTCGCTATGGCGAGACCCCAGACCGAAGACATTTCAACCCGTACCAAGACCACCAAGGGCATTGATATCGTCATGGCCATCGACGTATCCTCCAGCATGCTGGCAAGGGACCTTAAACCCAACCGTCTTTCGGCCCTCAAGGAAGTAGCGGCCGACTTTATACGCAAACGGCCCAATGACCGCATCGGCCTGGTAGCCTATGCCGGCGAAAGCTACACCAAAACCCCGATTACCAGTGACAAATCCATCGTCCTGAACGCGCTGAGGGAAATCACCTACGGGCAATTGAATGACGGGACGGCCATAGGCATGGGGCTGGCTACCTCTGTCAACCGCCTCAAGGAAAGCAAGGCCATCAGCAAGGTAATCATACTCCTGACCGACGGGGTAAACAATTCCGGCTTCATCGAACCCCAAACCGCGGCCGACCTGGCGGTGGAATTTGGCATCAAGACCTATACCATAGGGTTGGGGACCAACGGCAACGCGCTTTCGCCCATCGCCTATAACCCAGATGGCTCATTCCGGTACGGGATGCGGCAGGTAGAAATAGATGAGGCGCTTTTAAAGGATATCGCCGGGGCCACCGGGGGGCAGTATTTCAGGGCTACCGACAATGAAAAACTGGAGGCCATTTACGATGAGATCAACAAACTGGAAAAAACAGAAATAGAAGAGTTCAAGTACTACCGGTACGAAGAAAAATTCAGGTCCTGGGTATTGCTGGCAGGAGGCCTCCTTTTGCTGGAATGGTTCCTGCGCCATACCTTATACCGAAGTTTTATTTAAATTAAGCCCAAAGGGTCCTTAAACGGATTTCCTTATCGATGATACAGTTAGACGAAAAAACATATTTGTACCTCTTGTTCATTATCCCGGTAATGATCGTGTTGTTCATTGTCCAGCAACTCTGGAAAAGAAGGGTACAGAAACGGTTTGCCCAGGCCCGTTTGCTAAAGCGGCTGGCCCCGGATATGTCGCGTTTTAAAGCGGTGCTCAAGTTGGTGTTCCTCATGTCCGGGCTTTCATTCCTGGTGCTGGGCCTGGTGAACCCGAAGATTGGCACCAAACTTGAGACTGTAAAGCGGGAAGGGGTCGACATTGTTTTTGCCGTAGATGTCTCCAGGAGCATGCTGGCCGAGGACATAGCGCCCAACCGGCTGGAAAAAGCAAAGCGCTTGGTATCCGAGATCATCAACTCGCTGGGGAGCGACCGTATCGGGATCATTGCCTATGCCGGGCAGGCGTATCCGCAGTTGCCGATCACCACCGATTACGGCGCTGCAAAGATGTTCCTTCAAAACATGAACACCGATATGCTTTCTTCCCAGGGAACCGCTATCGGTGAGGCCATTAAACTGGCGGCCACCTATTACGATGACGAGGAACAGACCAACCGGGTACTCTTTATCGTTTCGGATGGGGAGGACCATTCCGAAGATTCTGTGGAAGACGCCGTGGAACTGGCCATTGAAGAAGGCATCCGGGTGTACACCATAGGCGTGGGGACCTCCAAGGGCGGGCCTATCCCCCTGAAACGCAACGGGGTGTTAGAACGGCTAAAAAAGGATGCCGAAGGGGAAGTGGTCATCACCAAATTGGATGAAGGGATGCTGGAAGATATTGCCGGTGATGGAAACGGGGAGTATATCAATGGTAGCAATACTGAAAAAGCGGTTGCCTTTATCACGGAGCAACTCAACCAAATGGACAAGAAGGAATTTGAAGCCAAACAATTTGCCGAATTCAAGGACCAGTTCCAGTGGTTTCTCGGAATTGCACTATTTTTCCTGTTCCTGGATATCTTCCTTTTGGAAAGGAAAACAAAATGGCTCAAGCGTTTGAACCTGTTTAACGAAAAAGAAGAGGAATAAGATGAATAAATGGTTCTTCCTGTTTTGGTGTACCACACTGGCCCTCAATGCCCAGGAAACAGACCCCGCGCAACAGAAAGCCTTGCGGGAGTCTAAAGATTTGACCTGGGAGGCAAATAAAGAGTTGGAGGAAAACCAGTTTGTGAGTGCAGAGGCCCAATACCGGCGTGCCATCTCCAAGAGCGGCGAGAATGTAGCGGCCCCATACAACCTGGGAAATGCCCTGTATAACAAGGAAAGTTACAGCGAAGCATTTGGGCGGTTCAAGCAGGCGGGGGGAAAGGCCCGGGACAAGGCCGGAAAACACCGCGCATTCCACAATATGGGCAATGTTTTCATGAAGAACAAAGAATATGAAAAGGCGGTAGAGGCCTATAAAGAGGCGCTCAGGAATGACCCTGCGGACGAAGAGACCCGGTATAACCTGGCACTGGCAAAAGAAATGCTGAAAAAGCAACAGAACGAACAGCAGAACGAGGACGACCAAAACGAGCAGGACCAAAAGGACCAAAAGGAACAGAACCAGGACCAGCAGAACCAGGACGACCAGAACAAGCAGCAACAGAACCAGGACCAACAGCAGGACCAGGGCGATCAGGGGGACCAGGGCGATCAGGAAAAAGAAGAGAACAAGGAAGGAGACGGGGACGAAAAAGAGGAACAGCAAAAGCAGCCGCAGCAGAAAGGGGAGGGTGAGGAACAGCAGGCCCCAAGGCCCAACCAATTGTCTCCCCAGCAAATCCAGAACCTCCTGGAGGCCATGCAGAACGAGGAACGGAAAGTACAGGAAAAACTAGATGCGCAAAAAGTAAAAGGCATCCCCACAAAAAGTAAAAAAGACTGGTGAAAAGCGTGTGGATCACATATCTGCTGGTGTTAAGTACCTGCCTCCTGCCTTCCATGGAAGGATGGGCCCAGGATAAGGGTGCCGTGACCTTTGAGGTATCCCTCAGCAAGGAAAGGCTGGGGATAAATGAAAGGCTGCGGGTAGATTTTAGCATGAACAAGGACGGTGACAACTTCAGCCCCCCGGATTTTGAAGGATTCCGGGTGGTCATGGGGCCATCACAGTCTATCAGTTCTTCCTGGATCAACGGCGTCCGCAGCTATTCTAAAACCTATTCCTATACCCTGGCCCCAACCGCCAGGGGGACTTTTACCATTGACCAGGCCACGATTGTCATCGATGGGGAAACCTATAAATCGCTCCCGAAAAAGGTGGAGGTGACCGCGGCGGTAGACAAGCCCAGTGACGAAATGACGGTAGACGATCTGGCGGATCAAAGCCTGCACCTTGTCGCAGAGGTCTCCCAGACCAACCCTTACCTCAACGAAGCGATAAGCGTGGTGTACAAACTTTTCGTAAGCCCCTCGGTAACCGTATCCAACTTCAGGCCCCTGGACAACCCCACCTACAACAACTTCTGGAGCCAGGATATGCCGGTAACCCGATACGATGTAAAGAACGGTACCTATGACGGCAAGAACTACCGCTATGTCATCCTGAAAAGGGTGGTGCTTTATCCGCAGAAAAGCGGGGAGCTGGAAATTGAACCCCTTTCCCTGGACGTGACCGTGGATGTCCCCACCAACAAACGCGATTTCTTTGGTGGCCGGGTCTATACGCAAACCAATAAAACGGTTTCGGCCGGCCGCCGAACCATCAATGTAAAACCCCTGCCTGAGGCTGGAAAACCGGAGAACTTCCGCGGGGCGGTAGGGAAGTTCGACTTTACGGTTAAGACCACGAAGACTGAGCTCAATGCCTCCGAATCGCTCCAGGCCATTGTGGAGGTAAAGGGTAAGGGTAACCTGAAACTATTCCAGCTACCGGAACCCAGCCTGCCCGGGTCTTTGGAAGTATACGAGCCAGAGTTCGCCGAAAATGTCCGCACCACCCTTTCGGGCATGCAGGGAAGTGTCAGCAACAGCTATACCATCGTACCTTCGCTTCGGGGGAAATACCCCATCCCCGAGATCCCTTTCAGCTATTTTGACCCGGAAAGCGGCAAATACCATACGCTAACCTCCGATGAGATTACCATCAATGTGATGGAAGGGCCTACCGCCAATGCCATCAGCAGCCTTCCAGGACCAGCCGCTTCGGAAAGCAGGAACGTGGTTTCTGCGGCCAACCAGTTTTATTTTATCAAACTGCAGCCCAACCTATCCTCCAAAAACCGGGTGCCCTTCTTTGGATCCATACAATTTTATCTATGGCTGCTTACCCCCGTACTGCTCATCCCCATGGCGGTCCTTTTGGGGAAAAAACGGGAGGCCATTGCCAGCGATGTGGCCGGGAACAAAATTAAACGGGCCAACAAACTGGCGCGAAAATTCCTTTCCAGGGCCAAAAGTGCCCTGGGCGACAAGGAAGCCTTCTACATAGCCCTGGAGAAGGCGCTCCACAACTACCTGAAAGCGAAACTTAAAATAGAGACCTCAGAATTCAGCAAGGATAAAATCGAGGCCCTCTTCTCCGAGAAAAAAGTGGACCCTGCGACGACCGAGGGGTTCCTGGGGCTGCTTTCCAATTGTGAAATGGCCCGGTACAGCCCATTCTCGAACGTACAGATGCAGCAGGACTACAACAAGGCCAGCGAAGTAATTTCATCCATGGACAAACAGCTATAGCATGAAGCATTGGACGACCCTCATACTCTCTTTTGTTTGCTGGGTGGGCATCGCCCAGGAAGAGGCCCTTTTTGATGCTGCCACAGAGCACTATAATGCGGGGAAGTACGAGGCTGCCGCAGAAAAATACCTCCAGATCCTGGAGAACGGGCAGCATTCTGCCGCACTGTACTATAACCTCGGCAACTGCTATTATAAGCTCAACCGCATAGCCCCCAGCATCTATTTTTACGAAAAGGCCCTTTTACTGGACCCCAATGACCCTGAGATCAAAAGCAACCTGGCCTATGCACAGAACATGACCCTGGATGTCATAGAAGCCATCCCGCAATCGGGAATTTCCAAAATTATAGATCGGGTTACCGGCTTGCTTACGTTTGACCAGTGGTCGTATACCGCCATTGTGTTGATGTTGTTGTTCGTAACCTTCTATATTGCCTATTATTACATGCGCTATGCGTCGCGCAAGCGGCTGGCTTTTGTCCTGAGCCTTGGCTGCCTTTTTCTCGCGATGGCTTCGGTACTCTTTGCCTATATCCAACACAACCAGTACTTAAAAAGGCAGCCGGCCATTATCTTCGACACGGAAGTGGCCGTTAAATCGGAACCGAATACCCGTAGCCAGGATGCCTTCATTTTACACGAAGGGACCAAAGTACAGGTGCTGGAACAACTGAACGAGTGGAAAAAAATAGCCCTGGCAGACGGATCAACCGGCTGGCTCCCCCAGCAATCCCTGAAACCGATAAAGGACTTTTAATAGTTCTTTAACCCATTTATAAGAGAATCCTTTTAATTTTGTGAAGTAGCTAACCAATTATGAAATCTTCGATCGCACTTATTTTGATGGCCCTGTGGGTTTCGGCCCTCCTTACCCCATCTATAGTGACCCTCGTCGAAAAAAGCCAGGTTACCATAGTATTCAACCTCAATGAGGAAGAGCAGAAGGAGAGCCCCTACTGGGATACCGACCTGAAGCAGCTCGGCCGTCAATTGCACGTTTCTTTTCAGCTCCTGCCGGCCAGGGCAGAAATGGTCAGCCCCGTAGCTCCCCTGAGCATTAACAATCCTTACCTGGAGATTGTTCTCCCACCCCCCGAACAAATCGCTTAAATTAGAAGGCCCAGCGACACCTTGCCGGGCCTGCAGTAATCAATTCGCTGCAACACCCCATTCCGGTGGCATCTCCTCCGTCTGGGGCTCGCAGGCATTGGCCGGGCTATTGAGCCCAGGCCGTGATTTTTAAACTTTAAGGATAACTAAAGACACTACCATATGGACTTAAAAAACGTATTTGACAACAATGTGAATTGGATCAAGGAAAAACTAGGAACCGATGCTGGTTTCTTCGACAACCTGGGAAAGGGCCAAAACCCTGAACTGCTTTATATTGGCTGTTCCGACAGTCGGGTCACGGCCGAAGACCTCATGGGCCTGGGCCCTGGGGAGGTTTTTGTACATAGAAACATCGCCAATATGGTGATCAGCATAGACCTCAACGTGATGTCAGTCGTCAATTACGCCGTAGAACACCTCAAGGTAAACCATGTTGTCGTATGCGGGCACTATGCCTGCGGGGGGGTCAAAGCGGCTATGCAGTCTGCAGACCTTGGGATACTGAACCCCTGGCTGAGGAACATCCGCGATGTATACCGTTTGCACCGTGATGAACTCAACGGCATCGCCGATGAGGAAAAGAAGTACGACCGGCTTGTAGAGCTCAATGTTCAGGAGCAATGTGTAAATTTGATTAAAACAGCTGCCGTACAGAAGGCGTACCGCGATCGTGGGCTGACTGTGCATGGCTGGGTCTTTGATGTGCACACGGGCAAGTTGATCGACCTGAAGATCGACTTTGAGGGCATCCTCAGGCATATCATGGAGATATACCACCTGGACTAACGGCAGGCGTATCTTCCACAGCCTTTTGCAGAGGTGTCATCGAAGCATAAATAAAACATCCTAACATGAAAAACTTATTTAAACATTTGAAGGGCGACCTTTTCGGGGGTATTACGGCGGGTATTGTGGCGCTACCCCTAGCCCTTGCGTTTGGGGTTAGTTCCGGCCTGGGGCCCAGTGCCGGACTCTATGGCGCCATCTTTATCGGGTTCTTCGCAGCCCTTTTTGGGGGCACCAATACCCAGATTTCGGGGCCTACGGCACCCATGACCGCGGTGAGCATGGTCATTATTGCCGGGATCATCGCCCTCTATGAAGGCGATGTCAACAAAGCCCTGCCCGCAATTCTTACGGTATTTTTACTGGCGGGACTGATGCAAGTCGGCCTGGGAATGCTCGGCCTGGGCAAATACATCAAATATATCCCGTACCCTGTGGTCTCAGGGTTTATGACCGCCATAGGGGTTATTATCCTGGTGACACAGATCCTGCCTGCCGTGGGGTATTATCCCAAGGAAGACCAGGAATACGTAACCCGATATAAACCCCTCGCCGAAGAAGTGATCCTGGAAAACATCCTCAAGGAAGAGGCCGGCGAAGGGATCCTGGTGCTCGAAAATTTTGAGGAAACCATCAAGAGGTCCCAAAAGACCACCGAGGCCGACATTTTAAAAGAAGCCAGGACCCTGGCGGCTTCCGATGCCTCCGGCGTCATTGGCACCATTAAGATCCTGCCCAGGGCCTTGCAAAATATCAATTGGCTGGAGTTGGCCCTTGCCCTGGCCACCATCATCATCATCTATGGATTCAAACGCATTACCACCACCGTCCCCAGCACCCTGGTCGCCCTGATCGTGGTCTCGGGCGCTGCCTTTGGTTTTGGACTGGAGTACCGCCCCATTGAACGCATCCCCGAAGGACTGCCCCTGCCCCAAATGGAAATCTTTACACAATTCCGGCTAGAGGCGATCACCCCGTATATATTTACGGCCCTCACCCTGGCCCTCCTGGGGGCTATAGATTCCCTCCTGACCTCTGTGGTGGCCGACAACATGACGAAAACCAAACACGAACCCAACAAAGAACTGGTTGGGCAGGGGATAGGAAATAGTATTGCCGCCATCTTTGGAGGGATCCCCGGGGCCGGTGCAACCATACGGACCGTGGTGAATATCAAATCGGGCGGCAAAACGCGGCTTTCGGGCATGATAGCCGGCCTGCTGCTGCTGGTAGTCCTCCTGGCCCTTGGGCCGGTGGCTTCGCAAATTCCAGCGGCGGTCCTGGCAGGGATCCTGGTTACCGTAGGGATTGGGGTTATGGACTACAAAGGCCTCAAAGCCATTCCGGCCCTGCCCAAAGATATGAAGCTGGGCCCGTTTAAACTCAGCTCAGAGGTCATCATCATGCTGGTGGTATTGGTGCTTTCTTCTGTCTGGAACCTGGTCTATGCCGTAGGTGTCGGACTGATCATCGCCTCCCTGATGTTCATGAAGAAAATGGGCGACCTTACGGCCGAGCGCTCTGATGTGAAGCCCCTGAAAAAGGAAAAGGCCTGGTCAGATGAGCTCAATTTTCCCAAGCACCTCAAAGAAGAAGTTTTTATCAAGCATATAAAGGGTCCGCTATTTTTTGGGTCTACCAGCGATTTCCAGCAGTTGGCAAACCAAATCCCCGACACGGCTTCTGCCGTGGTCATCCGCATGGGCCGTATGCAGTATTTAGACCAATCCGGGCTGTATGCCCTTGAAGATGTATTGGTAGACCTCAAGAAATCTAACGGGATAGATGTGCTTTTGGTCAATGTATTACCACAACCCCGGTATATGATGGAACGTATTGACATTATCCCCGACCTCATCCCCGAAGAGCATATTTTTGATTCTTTCAAGGAGTGCGTGGACTGGATAAAGGAAAATGTTGAAAACCGCTACCCGGAACCTACTTCCGAGGGCCTGCTTGCCGACCCCAAGTAAAGTCTGCCATCAAAATTCGGGAGTTTGTGCCCACAGACGCCTAAAAGTTATAAATTTGCCTTTCGGCGTGCTCCTGCGGAGTACCCGGGAGGCAATTTAGCTTTCACCCAAGCCAGAACCGAATGATAGACCAAGTCAGGAAACATATTGCAGAGGTTGCGGAATTTTCTGCAGACAAGCCGGAAGCCATAGAAGCCTTCCGTATTAAATACCTTGGAAAGAAAGGGTTGCTGAACCACTTTTTCGGCGAATTCAAAAACGTGCCTGCCGCGGACAAAAAACTTTTTGGCCAAGCGGTCAATGAATTGAAAACGGCCGCTACGGAAAAGGTACAGGCCCTCAAGGAGGCCCTGGAGGGCAAAACCTCTGAGAAAAAGGTGTATGGCGACCTTACGAGGCCGGCTGAACCTTTGGAACTGGGGGCGCGCCATCCGGTATCTATTGTAAAAAACCAAATAATCGACGTTTTCTCCAGAATTGGTTTCAATGTTTCGGAAGGGCCTGAAATAGAAGACGACTGGCATAATTTCAGTGCGCTGAATCTACCCGAGCACCACCCTGCCAGGGACATGCAGGATACTTTTTATATCCAAACGAATCCCGATATACTCTTGCGCACCCATACCTCTTCTGTACAGGTGCGGTACATGGAAACCAACAAACCCCCCATCAGGACGATTTCTCCCGGGCGGGTATACCGCAATGAGGCCATTTCGGCACGCTCCCACTGCTTTTTCCACCAGGTGGAAGGACTTTATATTGACAAGGGGGTTTCTTTCGCAGACCTGAAGCAAACGTTGCAGTTCTTTACCACGGCCCTGTTTGGCAAGTCAAAGATCCGCCTTCGTCCCTCCTACTTCCCATTTACCGAACCCAGCGCCGAAGTAGATGTCTATTGGGGGCTGGAAACCGAGACGGATTACCGAATGACCAAAGGAACCGGTTGGCTGGAAATCATGGGGTGCGGTATGGTGGACCCCAATGTGCTGGTCAATTGCAATATTGACCCAAAGGAATATTCGGGTTTTGCCTTTGGTATGGGGATAGATCGCATCGCTCTTTTGCTGCACCAGATTTCTGACATCCGTCTGCTGAGCGAGAACGATGTACGCTTCCTGGAGCAGTTTAAAAGTGCCCTGTAACATGTTGCCTCCCGGTTTAGAAGACAACCAGGCAACTTTTTAAAGGTCTCTCCGGGGGGTATACCACCCCCTGTTTAACGCCCTTACCAGACCTTGTGTCTTTAGGGGTCACCAAAGGGGCCACGATCTGAAAATATACATATATATCTACCAGGCCTTCGGTCCTGCCTTTCAACAAGCTTTCCGAAACCTGGAACCGAATACGGGCCCCAATGAATGGAGCTTTACATGCAACCGCCAAAACAACACGTCGAATGAATTGGAAATCCTATTATTTGCGTCTCCCCGGCCACATGGAACGCAAGCGCTTCACCCTGGCCCTGCTATTGCTGCCCTTTGCCTACAATTGCGGGGAACAGGGACCCAACACCCAGGGGCCGGTAGCGGCCCCCTACCCAACGGTAGAAGTTGCCCGGAGGAACGTGGAGGATGTGGTCAACTATCCGGCCAGTATCGAAGGAAAGGTGAATAGCGAAGTACGGGCCAAGGTTTCCGGGTATATACAGGAAGTGCTGGTCGATGAAGGCGAGTGGGTACAACAGGGTCAACGGCTCTTTAAGCTGGAGACCCAGAGCCTCTCTGAGGAAGCCGGGGCTGCCAGGGCCCGTATGCAGGCAGCGCAGGTAGAGGTAGACAAACTGGCGCCCCTGGTAGCCCAGGGCATTATCAGTCCCGTGCAAATGGAAACGGCCAAGGCCAATCTGGCACAGGCGAAAAGCACCTATCAAAGCCTGATGGCCAGCATCGGTTACGCCAATATCCGTAGCCCCATCGATGGGGTCGTCGGAACCATCAGGTACCGAAAGGGAACGCTGGTTAGCGCCCAGGACACCCAACCCCTGACGACCATTTCCAGTATCGCTGAGGTGTATGCCTATTTTTCGATGAATGAGAAAGATTTCATCGGCTTTATACGGGAAAATGCCCCTGAAAACCTTGGGCAAATGGCCGGATCCCTTCCCCCTGTCGCATTATTGCTGGCCGACGGCTCCCCCTTCCCCCATCCCGGTACCATCGAAACCATCAGCGGTTCGGTAGACCCCCAATCGGGTACGGTGCGCTTTCGAGCGACTTTCCCCAATCCGGAGGGCCTGCTGAGAAACGGCAGTAGCGGGACCATCCGCCTGATCAAAAACCTCGATGGGGTATTGGTGGTCCCCACCCTGTCTACTTTTGAGCAGCAGGGCAAGACCTTTGTGTATTTGGTGGAAGACGATACCCTGCGGGCCAAGAGCATCGAAATTGTGACAGAAACCAATGGCCTGACGGTGTTGCAGGGCTTGCAGGAAGGAAACGAAATCCTCGCCATGGGCGTAGGTAAAGTTCGGCCCGGGGCAAAGATCATCCCGCAGCCTGCGTCTATAGACAGTATTGTACAATCTTTCGACCAGGTATTCCAATAATATGAATCTAAAAGTATTTATAGAACGGCCGGTACTCTCAACGGTCATCTCGATCATCATTGTGCTCCTTGGGGTCCTGGGCCTGGCCACCTTGCCGGTAACCCAATACCCGGACATTGCACCGCCTACGGTACAGGTTTCGGCCAATTACCCGGGTGCCAATGCCGAAACCATCCTGGAAAGCGTAATTGTACCCATAGAAGAACAAATCAACGGGGTGGAGGGAATGACCTATATCACTTCTTCGGCCAGTAACAACGGTAGTGCCAGTATTACGGTGTTCTTTGAACAGGGTGTAAACCCGGACATTGCCGCGGTCAATGTTCAAAACCGCGTGGCCCGTGCCAACGCGCTTTTGCCGGAAGAAGTCATACGTTCAGGGGTCATCACCCAAAAGCAACAGAGTTCTGCCCTGATGTATGTGGCCCTCTATTCTACCAACCCCGACTATGATGACACCTTTGTACAAAATTATCTCAATATCAATGTAAAGCCAGAGATAGAGCGGATCAAAGGAGTGGGGGCCGTAACCGTTTTTGGCGCCAAGGATTATTCCATGCGGATCTGGATTGATCCCGCAAAGCTGGCCACCTATGGGCTGACCTCCGCCGATGTCGTAAGCGCCATTGGAGAACAAAGCAGGGAAGCGGCCGCGGGATCGCTGGGCCAGAATGCTGGCAGGTCTTTTGAATATGTGATCAAATACAAGGGCCGTTACAAAACGGTGGAGGAATATGAGAACATCATTATCAAGGCTCTGGAAAAGGGGCAGTTTTTGCAGCTTAAAGACGTTGCCACGGTAGAGCTTGACGCCTTTTCCTATAGTTCGCTTTCCCGTTCACAGGGGAACCCCGGGGTGAACTTCGGGATCTTCCAGACGCCCGGTTCCAACGCCCAGGAGATCATTGAAAAACTGTATGTGGAATTGGACCGGTTGGAATCGCAGTTCCCCGAGGGGGTCCATTACCTCATCAACTACGATACCAATAAGTTCCTTACCGCATCGATGAACAAGGTACGGTCTACCCTCATAGAAGCATTCCTCCTGGTTTTCCTGGTGGTTTTCATCTTCCTCCAGGACCTGAAATCAACCTTGATCCCGGCCATTGCCGTCCCGGTATCCATCATCGGAACCTTCTTTTTCATGGGGTTGTTCGGCTATTCTATCAACCTGCTGACCCTTTTCGCCCTGGTCCTCGCCATCGGGATCGTGGTAGATGATGCCATTGTCGTCACCGAGGCCGTCCATGCCAAGCTGGAAGAAGGGTACAAATCGAGTAAATCTGCCACGGTGTCGGCCATGAGCGAAATCAGCGGCGCCATCGTGTCCATTACCCTGGTCATGGCCGCCGTCTTCATCCCTATCACTTTTATACAAGGGCCCTCAGGGGTGTTTTACGAGCAGTTTGGCCTTACCCTGATCGTGGCCATCCTTATCTCGGCGGTAAATGCCTTAACGCTGAGCCCGGCCCTTTGCGCCCTCCTCCTCAAACCCGAACATGAGCAAAAGAAGAATCGGCCCTTTCTGGAACGCTTTTACCGCGCTTTCAACGCGGGTTTTGATGCGACTTCCAGGAAGTACCTTAGCTCACTGCGCTTCCTCGTAAGGCATCGGTGGATTACCGTACTGCTATTGCTATTGGCCATCGCGGCTATTTTCTGGGCCAACCGCACCACCCCATCCGGTTTCGTGCCAAGTGAGGACCGCGGGGTGATTTTTGTGAACATAGAACTCCCACAGGGCGCCTCCCTGGACCGGACTTTTGCCTATACCGAAGAACTGACCGAAATCACCCGTCAAATAGCAGGGATCCGCACTTCCTCCATTATCAGCGGACGGAGCTTTTTTTCCGGGGCGGGCAGTTCCTATGCCCTGGGGTTCCTCAACCTCGAAGACTGGGAGGAACGCGACACGGAGGCTACCTCCATAGAAGGGATTATCGGGGAATTATATGCCCGGACGGCTGGATTATCGGAAGCCAATATCATTTTTTTCACCCCGCCGAGCATCCCTGGATTTGGCGCCGTGGAAGGTTTTGAAATGCGGATCCTGGACCGCACTTCCGGAGAACTCAAAGACCTTGACAATGTAGCCAATAATTTTGTGGCCGCCCTGATGCAACGCCCGGAGGTGGCTTTTGCCTCCAACTCTTTCAGCACCAATTTCCCCCAGTTGCGAATGGACATCAACGTCCCAAAGGCCAAGGAAGCCGGTATCGATATCAGTAGTATCCTCAGTACGCTGCAGGGCAATATAGGCGGGCTTTACGCGGCAGACTTCAGCCGTTTTGGCAAGCAATACCGGGTATTTGTACAGGCCAAACCTGAAGAGCGCGATGATGAGTCCAGTTTAAACAGCATGTACGTGAGGAATGCCGCGGGCGAAATGGCCCCGGTTTCTGAATTTGTCAAACTTTCCAGGGTATATGGCCCGCAAACGGTGAGCCGTTTTAACCTGTTCAACGCCGTAACCGTAAACGGCTCTGCCGCACCCGGGTATAGTTCCGGCGACGCGATCAGGGCGGTCAATGAAGTCGCGGGAAAAGCACTCCCCATTAATTACGAGGTCGCCTTCTCGGGAATTACCAGGGAAGAAATAGCTTCTTCCGGCCAGGCCGGGATCATCTTTATGTTGAGCCTCGTATTTGTCTATTTTTTCCTTGCCGCCCAGTACGAAAGCTATATCATTCCCTTTTCCGTTTTGCTTTCGCTCCCCGTAGGCGTGGCGGGCGCCTTTGTTTCGACGAAACTGACCGGACAGGAGAACAATATCTATTTCCAGATTGCGCTAATCATGCTGATAGGGCTGCTGGCAAAAAACGCCATCCTGATTGTTGAGTTTGCCTTGCAGCGACGGCGCCAGGGCCTCTCTTTAACCGAAGCTGCCATCCAGGGGGCCAGGGCCCGGTTACGGCCCATCCTGATGACCTCATTTGCCTTCATCCTCGGGTTAATGCCCCTGGTGTTGGCAAAGGGCGTCGGTGCCGCGGGGAACAACGCCATAGGTACGGGGGCCGCGGGGGGAATGCTCGTGGGTACCGTCCTGGGGATATTCATTATCCCGGTTTTATTCATCGCCTTTCAGTGGTTGCAGGAACGCATATCCGGTGTTCCGGGCGAAACCTTAAAGCAATCGACGGCCACTGACACATCGCATATAGAAGAATGACCATGAGAAGGACCTACCAAATGATGATCATGGCGGGGCTGGGCCTGCTCCAGCAAGCCTGTTTCGTAGCCAGAGAGTACGAGGCCCCGGACATACAGCTTATGAACAAGTTGTACCGGACAGATGCACTGCCGGCCGACAGTGTCTCTATGGCCTCCCTTTCCTGGAGGAGCCTGTTCACAGACCAGCGCCTGTCGGCCTATATTGAAGCAGGCCTGCAAAACAACCTCGATATCCGCATCGCCCTGCAGCGCCTGGTAGCGGCCGAAGCGTTGATGAAACAGGGAAAAGCGGGGTATTTTCCAAGCCTTCAGGGCAAGGCCTCCCTGACACATCAGGAACTGGCCCGCAACAGCCAGTTCGGTTCCTTTTTTGACGGAGCCATCGAGCAATTTGAGCTTTCAGGCAGCTTTTCCTGGGAGGCCGACATTTGGGGGAAAATTCGCAGTAACCGAAGGGCTTCCCTGGCATCCTACCTCCAGCAAGTGGAAACGCACAAAGCGGTAAAAACCCAACTGGTGGCACAGATTGCCAGCAGCTATTACGAACTCTTAGCCCTGGACAAGCAGTATAACATCACCCGGAAAACGATAGAAAACAGGCAATCGAGCCTGGAAACCATCCGGGCCCTGAAGGACGCCGGTAGCGTAAGCCAGGTGGCTGTTGACCAGACCGCGGCCCAGCTTTATAATTCACAGGCCTTGCTGATCGACCTGGAAAAACAGATTTTCAGGCTGGAAAATACCCTTAACTACTTAATTGGCCAGCCCGGAGGAGCCCTGAACAGGGGCGATCTGGATGAACAGTCACTGGAAACGGAACTTCGCCTGGGGGTACCGGCACTGCTGCTGCGCAACAGGCCCGATGTCCTGGCCTCTGAATATGCATTGGTCAATTCCTTTGAACTCACCAATGTGGCCAGGAGTAGTTTTTATCCCACTTTGTTGCTAACGGGTACGGGTGGATTCCAGAGCCTGGAATTCAAGGAATGGATTGATTCGGGATCGGTATTCGCGACCCTGATAGGGAACCTTACCCAACCTATTTTCAACAGGCGCCAGCTCCGGACCCAACTAGAGGTGGCAAAAGCCGGGAATGAGGAAAGCCTGCTCACCTTTGAAAAAACCCTTTTGCAAGCCGGACAGGAAGTCTCCAACGCCTTGTACGAATACCAGGCCGAGAGCAGGAAGTATGGATTCAGGCAACAGGAAGTGGCTGCCCTGCGCAGGGCCGAGGAACATTCTGAAGCCTTGCTTAAAAACGGTTATGCCACATACCTGGATTTACTTACAGCCAGGCAGAACGCCCTGAATGCCGAACTGAACGCCATTGACAACCGGCTGCTGCAGTTACAGTCGGTCGTGGAACTGTACCGCGCACTGGGCGGCGGCTGGCAATAAGCAGTCCTCTGTCATCGGAGCGCGAACCCCTTGGCAGCCCACCACGGATGCACCTCTATTTGCAACCGGCCCAACTGCACCAATGGATCCAGACGCGCCAGGCTATCGGCCATGGCCAGGGTGGGGGTATTGTAGATGGTAATCCCCCGGATCGCTCCCTCATCGCCAAAAGGACCCGATATATCGGCATACCCCGCCTCATACATCCGGCCAAGGTGGGCCAGGTGCAGGGACTGCAGACTGTCTCCTTCCTCCTTAGAAACAGGCTGCCTGTTGGGGCCGCGTTTAAGGAAAACCATAAAATATTGTTGCATTAATACGGTATCCCCGGTAGATTCATCCACGTAGTCAAAGGTTTGGTAGCCCTTTTGTTCCAGGGACTCCTTGATTTCCCTGCTGCTCTTTTTTGGGGGGGTAACCTCTGCGGTATCCTCTTCCCGTACAGGGCCCTCTCTGCATGAGGCCGCCAACAGCAGCAAGCCCAGGACGCAGGTCAGTGTTCTTCTTCCTTTTTCCATGTTGCAAACGGATTAAGTGACAGTTGCGAATTGTAGTACTTTGGGTTTCCGGTAACTTCCTTTCCCAGCCAGTCAGGTTTAAGGATGGCCTCATCCTCCTGTTCCAATTCTACCTCTGCGACTACCAGCCCCTGATTTACCCCTAGAAATTCATCTACCTCATAAACGTGTTGTCCAAAAGGTACCCGATAACGGTACTTCTCCATCAGGGGCGGCGGGCAAAGGGCCATTAATTCACGGGCCTCTTTCAAGGGGATTTCGCGCTCCCATTCATATCGGGACGTCCCCGACTCATTGGACGGCCCCTTGACGGTCAGGAATCCCTTATCACCGGCTATCCGGACCCGGACCGTGCGCCCGGGGTCGGTAGTGAGGAAGCCTTGCACCATCAGCGATTTGGAAACCGCTTCTCCGCGGTATCCCTGGGAGCGTACCAGGTATTTACGTTCAATTTCAATCATCTATGCATGGATTTTTGTGCGATCTCCCGTATCTCATCGGATGGGATCAAGGTGGTCGCATAGGCATGGTTTGCGAGCCATATCATGCACCGCGCTATGTCTTCCGGCGATATGGAACGATACCTGGCCAGGGGGCCTGCCAATACCACATTGAGGGCTTTCATCAACTGACGGATCACCCATTCCCCCGGGCGCACCTCTCCCCGTTTGCCCGCTATGACCGATGGCCGCAGGATATAGGTACGCGATACCCCTGCCTCGCACACGGCAGCTTCCATCTGCCCTTTTGTACGACTATAAAAAACCCGGCTCCCCGGGTTGGCCCCCAGGGAAGACATTACGATAAAGGTTGGTACCTTGTTCTCCCTGGCTAATTTCGCGGCCGCTACGGGAATGCCGTAATCTATCTTCCTGTAAAGCGTTTTGTCGGGGGTTTTTGCATTGGTAGTCCCTATACAGCAATACACTTCATCCCCGTGATAGTCATCCCTGAACTGCCCCAGGGTTAACAAATCGCCCAGATGTTCCTCCAGTTTGGGGTGTTGTCTGCCAATGGGCGACCTTGAAAACAATTTTACCTTGCCATACCGGGTGTCGGCCAGTAACAGTTCCAGGAGCACCCCTCCTGTTAAGCCCGTAGCACCCAATATGATAGCCGTTTTCTGAGAGGTGTTCATAGAACTAAAGATATGACTTAAATTTGTTTATGGCCTATGATTTCCCCCTCCGTAAGATCATCCATGTAGACATGGATGCCTTCTACGCCTCTGTAGAACAACTGGACCATCCGGATTTAAGGGGAAAGGCCATTGCTGTTGGCGGAGGCTCCAGAAGGGGGGTGGTGGCCGCGGCCAGCTATGAGGCTCGCAGGTTTGGGGTCCGTTCTGCCATGAGTGGCTACCTGGCCAAAAAGCAATGCCCCGACCTCATCTTCGTGAAACCGCGATTTGAAAGGTATAAGGAAATTTCCCTGCAAATCAGGGAGATCTTCCATGAATATACAGACCTGGTGGAACCCCTTTCCCTGGACGAGGCCTACCTGGATGTGACCGAGAATAAAAAGGGCCTCCCCTCGGCATCGCTGATTGCCAGGGACATCCGGGATCGGATCTTTGAAGAACTGGGGCTTACCGCTTCTGCCGGCATCTCCATCAACAAGTTCCTGGCCAAGGTAGCCAGCGATTACAACAAACCCAATGGACAGAAAACCGTTGCCCCGGAAGAGGTAATCCCATTTTTGGAATCTCTTGAAATCCGGAAGTTTTACGGGGTAGGGAAGGTAACCGCCGAGAAAATGTACCAACTCGGCATCTTTACGGGGACTGACCTGAAGCAACACTCGCTTGAATTCCTTGAGGCGCAGTTTGGGAAGAGTGGCAGCTATTATTACCACGTGGTCCGGGGAATCCACCACAGCCCGGTGAAACCCGATCGCATCCCGAAGTCGGTTGGGGCAGAACGCACGTTTAGTGAAAACCTGAGCAGTGAGATCTTTATGCTGGAACGCCTGGCCCATATTGCCGGGGAACTGGAAGGCAGGCTAAAGAAGCAGGGGGTTGCGGGCAAAACCATTACCCTGAAGATCAAATACAGCGATTTTAAACTTCAAACACGGAGTAAGACTTTGCCGTATTATATTTCGGACAAATCCATGGTGCTGGAGGTTACCAGGGAGCTACTGTACCAGGACCGCCTGGAAAATTCTGTCAGGCTACTGGGGATCTCCCTGTCGAACCTTAACACAGAACAGGAAAAAAGCGGGGACAACGGGCTGGCGGTCTCGGTGCAGTTAAAGTTTGCTTTCTAAAATTCCTAGAAGGCGGTTACGCTCATCCCCCCATCGACTGTGATGTTTTGCCCGGTGATATACGATGCCTTGTCCATGGCCAGGAAAGCGATGACCGCGGCAACTTCTTCGGGCTGCGCGACCCTTTTTAGCGGGGTGCCTTCCAGGATGGGCGCCATGCGTTCCTTTTGATCCAGCAGGTTGGATGTTAGTGGTGTTACCGTAAACCAGGGCGATACCGCATTCACCCGTATCCCGTTGGAAGCCCATTCTACGGCCAGGTTCCTGGTTTGTTGCAGCAATCCGGCTTTTGACATGCCATAAGGGCTCCCTGTCCTCACGTCGTAACGCGCAGCCACGGAGGCTACATTCACAATGGAGGGACGGGTCCCCTTTCTAAGCAGTGGAAAAAGGGTGCGGCTCAATTCAAAGGGGGCAATCAGGTTGATGTTCAGGATCTTCATATATTCCGCTTCATCATAGTCCATCGCCTTCTTACGGATATTGATCCCGGCGTTGTTTACCAGCACATCGAGGCGGCCATACTCCTTCTGGATAAAGGAGGCAAGTTGTCTCCGATCCTCCGGATTGGAGACATCGCTGACCAGCCCCCGGATATCAAAGCCCTTTTTCCCGTACTCCCGTTCGAGATCCCTGATTTCCCCTTCCTGTCGCGCCGTAAAGACGACCCTAGCCCCCAGTTCCAGGAACTCCACCACGGTGGCCTTGCCAATTCCTTTGCTCCCCCCGGTGACCAGTGCCACCTTTCCCTTTAAATGCCAGTCGCCCATGATTAACAGTGCTTTTTATGTTCCTCGACACCCCAGTTCCTGCCCGGGGCCCTCAAATCTCGGTTACCCTAAGGGTATTCACCATCCCCTTGTCTTTAATAGGCATGGCTGCCAAGCTAATAAGCATGTCGCCGCTTACCAGGAACCCTTTATCGCACGCGATCTGGTTTACATCCTCTATGGTTTCATCGGTGGAGACAAACTTGTTGTAATAAAAAGCCTTTACGCCCCACAACAGGTTGAGTTGGGTGAGAATCCTTTTATTGGAGGTAAAGACCAGGATATGGGCGCTGGGCCTCCAGGCTGATATCTGGAAGGCCGTATACCCACTATTGGTCAGGGTAGAAATCGCCTTGGCCTTAATTTCGTTGGCCATAATGGCCGCGTGATAACAGACAGATTTGGTGATATACCTTTTTGTCCGGATATGGGGCGGGTCGTGGGGTACCTGTATAAGCTCCGAGTTTTCCACGCTTTGCAATATACTGGTCATTTTCTGTATCACCTGTACCGGATAATTCCCCACGGAGGTTTCCCCTGAAAGCATTACGGCATCGGCTCCGTCCATGACGGAGTTCGCCACATCGTTCACTTCGGCCCGGGTTGGGGTGAGGCTGGTAATCATTGTTTCCATCATCTGGGTGGCAATGATCACCGGTATCCTGGCCTTCTTGGCCCGTAATACGAGTTTCTTCTGTATCAGTGGTACCTCCTGGGCCGGGACCTCTACCCCCAGGTCGCCCCTGGCTACCATCAACCCATCGCAGTAAGCCACAATCTTATCGATATTCTCTACAGCCTCCGGCTTTTCTATCTTCGCTATGATTGGGATTTTATGTTCAGAATGTTCCTTGATCAGGTTTTGAAGGTCGATCAGGTCCTGGCTAAAGCGCACAAAAGAGAGCGCCAGCCAATCCACCTCCTGGGAAATGGCAAAGATGGCATCCTTGATGTCCTTTTCGGTAAGGGCCGGAAGGGATATGTTGGTGTTGGGGAGGTTGACGCCTTTCTTGGACTTTAGGGGCCCACCCTGTATGACCCTGGCCTTGACCTCATCCTTTTTATTGGTGGCGACTACCTCAAAGATCAGCTTTCCATCATCCAGCAGGATGCGTTCCCCCGGGTTGACATCCTTGGGAAAACTGGAATAATTCATATACACCCGTTCGGCGTTGCCTTCAAAAGGTTTCCCGGTGACAAAGGTGATGGCATCGCCAGGCGCTACGACGACTTCCCCGGCCATGACCCCAACCCGCAGTTTCGGGCCTTGTAGGTCGGCCAGGATAGAGGTATAGGTTCCCAGTTCTTCATTGAGTTCCCTGATCATTTCAATCCGTTTGGTAACGTCTTTATAGTCGGCATGGGAGAAATTGATCCGAAAAACGTCTACCCCAGCTTGAATCATTTCCTTCAATACCTCTTTCTTGCTGGTAGCAGGGCCTAAGGTGGCCACAATTTTCGTCTTCTTTTTTGTAGGCATGTTTTTTAAAAAATTAGATTTTTCTTCGATTTTATTCTATTGGCATCCAGGGCATAGGCCGCAATGATCTTGGGGATGTTTGCCACTGACTTTAAAAGGGATTCCTCCTCTTCTGTAAGCTCGCCTTCTATTTTAACCACATAATCCAACTCCCTGAGCTCGGGCAGCAGGTGGTAGGTGGTGTATGCGGATTCGTCCATAAACAGGTCATTGGACTTGCCTATTTCCTCTTTATGGCAAACGTTTGCAATGAGCGTCCAGTACCTGTCGTTGATCTCATCCCTCCACTCAAAAATTGGAAATGAAAGGCCCAGGGCAATATCCAGGTCTTTCCGCAACCTCCTGAACCGTGTTTTCAAATATTGATTGAGCGTATAGACCAAGGCAAAATCATCCAGGCTGCTGTGTATTGCAAACAGGGAATACGATTCCTCGTATAAATCATCCAGGATCCTGTGCGTTGTTGCCATACGGAAACCAAAAGCGTAAAGATATAATTATTAGGCAAACCTGCCTAAGTTGTAGCCCCCCTAAGACGGCACGAGGTACGTGTAATTTGTTATAAAGGCACCATACGACAGGGTCTAGCCTTTGCCAATTTTGTCCTGCAGGGCAAAGAAGGCCCTTTTGGAAGCTTTTTCCTCTGCCTTTTTCTTGGAGGTGGCCCTTGCCTTGGCCATCACCTTGTCGTCTATACTCAATTTTACGGCAAAATGTTTCACCGGATCCTTCCCGGTATCTTCATATACATTGTAATGGAATTCTTTCTTTTGTTTCTGGCACCACTCAATCACCAGGCTTTTGTAGCTAATGACAGTGCCTTCCAGTTGTTCTATGTCCACATAGGGTTTTATCACCCGTTCATTGATGAATTTTTCGCAATACTTATACCCCCTGTCGAGATAAATGGCCCCGACAAGCGCCTCAAACACATTGCCGTGGATATTGTCGCCAAAATGGGATTTGGGGATCTTACTCTCCACATAACGGATCAGGTTGAGGTCTTTTCCCAGTTCATTGAGGTGTTTGCGGCTCACGATCTTGGATCGCATTTTGGTCAGATAGCCTTCATCCCCTGCAGGTACCTCCTTGTACAGATGTTTGGAGATTATGGTCCCCAGCATGGCGTCGCCCAAAAATTCCATCCGCTCATAATTCATGGGATTGCCATGCTTGTCTCTCTGATTGGCCGACCGGTGCAGGAACGCCTTTTTATAAATCTGCAACTTTTTCGGCTTGAATCCCAGGATTTTGGTTATCCCCAAAAAAAAATCCCCATCCTCCTTCGAATGGGAATTGAATATATTGCCTGGGAATGTCATACCTAAGTTCAGCTGATTTTCTTGAATAATACACAGGCGTTATGGCCCCCAAACCCAAAGGTGTTGCTCATTGCCACATTCACCTCCCTCTTCTGCGCCTTGTTCAGGGTCAGGTTCAGTTCTGCATCTATATTCTCGTCCACTACGGAGTGGTTGATCGTTGGTGGCACCAGGCTGTGTTCCATGGCAAGGATGGAGGCGATGGCCTCAATGGCCCCCGCGGCTCCCAACAGGTGCCCGGTCATGGATTTGGTAGAATTGATATTGATGGTATGGGCATGTTCCCCAAACACCTGGGATATCGCTTTGAGTTCTGCGACATCCCCCAGGGGGGTCGAGGTCCCGTGGGTATTTATTGCATCTACTTCTTCGGGTTTCACCCCGGCATCTCTCAGGCAGTTCTCCATCACCCGGACCACCCCAATCCCTTCCGGGTGTGGGGCCGTCATGTGGTAGGCATCGCTGGATAACCCTCCACCGGCAACTTCTGCGTAGATCTTGGCGCCCCTTGCCTTGGCATGTTCGTATTCTTCAAGGATCAACGCTCCCGCGCCTTCTCCCAGAACAAAACCGTCGCGTGTGGCGTCGAAAGGCCTGGAAGCCGTTTCGGGGCTGTCATTCCTGGTCGAGAGGGCATGCATGGCATTGAACCCACCCATTCCGGCAATGGTCACAGCCGCTTCGCTCCCACCGGTCACCATCACATCGCAATAGCCCAGGCGGATATAGTTCAGGGCATCGATCATGGCGTTGGCCGAAGAGGCACAGGCAGAAACCGTGGTATAATTTGGCCCCATGAAACCATGTTTTATGGAGATATTCCCCGGCGCAATGTCGGCAATCATCTTGGGGATAAAGAAGGGGTTGAACCTGGGCGTGCCATCTCCGGCCGCATAATTCAACACTTCGGTCTGAAAGGTTTCGAGCCCCCCAATCCCGGCTCCCCAAATTACCCCCACCCGGAACTTATCGACCAAATTGAGGTCGATCCCCGAATCGGCTATGGCCTCATCGGAAGAGATCAGGGCATATTGGGCAAACCGGTCGAGTTTGCGCACTTCCTTCCGATCAAAAAAATCTTCAGGGTTGTAATTCTTGATTTCACAGGCAAACTTGGTCTTGAACTTTTCAGTATCGTAATAGGTAATAGGAGCAGAACCGCTTTTCCCGCTTTTTAAGCCTTCCCAATATTCCTTCAGGTTGTTCCCAATAGGCGTAAGTGCACCCATTCCCGTTACTACAACTCGCTTTAACTGCATTGAACCAAATTTTAGAATGTGCTCTAAACAATTGAAAATTAAAAAAAATTATCCATGCGGCACGATTACCGCATGGATAATTTAGAAACTTTCCTATTACGCCATATATTTACTTGGCTTCTTCTATATAACTTATAGCTTGACCTACGGTTGCAATATTTTCTGCCTGATCGTCAGGGATCTGTATATCAAATTCTTTCTCGAATTCCATGATTAGTTCAACGGTATCCAGTGAGTCGGCCCCGAGGTCATTGGTGAAGCTGGCTTCAGCTACTACTTCATTTTCGTCTACCCCCAATTTATCTACAATGATTGCCTTTACTCTTGATGCAATGTCTGACATAATTTATTGGTTTTAAAATTTAAATCGATGGCAAAAATAACAAACTTTGTCTTAAAACAGCGTCCCGACCCTAAAATGTGATGTAATTTAATAAATTTAACTGCAAGACCTGTATTTTCGCGGAAAATAATTTCTCCCTTATCCCAGCCCTCGAAAAATGAAACGAATCGTCTTATTTGCCTCTGGTTCCGGCTCCAATGTTGAAAACATTGTAACCTACTTTGAAACCCGGAAGGATGTGGAAGTTGCCGGGGTATTCACGAACAGGAGGGATGCCCGCGTACTCGAGCGCTGCGAACGCCTGAAGGTAAGTGCCCTCTATTTTAACCGTTATGCTTTTTACGATTCTGAAGTGGTGCTGGGGGCCCTCAAAAGCCTTCAACCCGACCTGGTTGTGCTGGCCGGTTTCCTGTGGAAGGTCCCCGGTGAACTGGTCGCCGCCTTTGCCGACCGGATCATCAATATCCATCCGGCCCTGCTTCCCAATTACGGTGGAAAAGGCATGTATGGCATGCGGGTGCACCAGGCAGTGAAAGACCATGGGGACACCGAAACGGGAATCACAATCCATTACGTAAACGAACAGTATGACGAGGGTGCCATCATCCTCCAGGAGAAAACCCCTATAGCCCCCTCAGACAGCGTAGAGCGCATTGCAGAAAAGGTGCACCAGCTCGAATACCTGCACTACCCCAAAGTGATTGAAAAACTCCTGGACCAGGTATGACCGCCAAGAAAAAGAAGCGCTTCTATGTCGTATGGAAAGGCAAGCGCCCGGGGGTTTATCCCTCCTGGGAAGCCTGCAAAGCACAGATTACCGGGTTTAAAGGTGCACAGTATATGTCATTTGCCACAGCCAGGGAAGCCGAAGCGGCTTACAATAGCAGTTATGCGGCGTATAAAGGCCGGGGGAAAAAGGCACCCTCCCTCTCCCCGGTTGAGCGGCTCCGCATGGGCGAGCCCAATTACCATTCCATAGCGGTCGACGCCGCGTCCAGCGGAAATCCGGGAATAATGGAATACCGGGGGGTGGATACCCGCACCGGCAAAGTACTTTTCAAACAAGGCCCTTTTAAGCAGGGGACAAACAATATCGGGGAATTCCTGGCCATTGTCCACGGCCTGGCCTTCCTCAAGGAACGCCAAAGCGATCGTGTGATCTATACGGATTCCCGTACGGCCATCACCTGGGTCCGCAAAAAAAAGTGCAATACCAAACTCAAGGAAGGTCCCGCCAACCGGAATCTTTTTGAATTGGTGCGCCGTGCCGAGGAGTGGTTATCAAAGAATTCCTACAATACCCCTGTGGTGAAATGGGAAACCAGGGCCTGGGGCGAAATACCCGCAGATTTTGGCAGGAAATAGGGGGCTCACTTTAGTTATAAATTAAGATAGCGCCCCAAAGTAAAACCGTATATTTGCACCAAATTTTGAAACGGGATGGGTAAACTCTTGATTGTTGGAACGGTCGCATTTGATGCCATAGAAACCCCTTTCGGCAAGACGGATAAGATCTTGGGCGGAGCGGCTACTTTTATAGGCCTGGCAGCTGCCCAGTTCGAGGTTGACGCGGGGATCGTCTCGGTGGTGGGTGATGATTTTCCCCGGGAGTACCTGGACCTTTTGGAACAAAAGAATATCGACATCTCGGGGATCGAAATTGTGCAGGGGGGAAAAACATTCTTCTGGAAAGGAAAATACCACAATGACCTGAACAAGCGCGACACCCTGGTAACTGAATTAAATGTGCTGGCTGATTTTAAGCCCCACGTTCCCGAAAAGTACCGGGACGCCGAAGTGGTCATGTTGGGCAACCTGCACCCCGATATACAGTTAAGCGTGATCCGTCAAATGAAGCGCCGGCCCAAGTTGCTGGTCCTGGATACCATGAACTTCTGGATGAACCATACGCTGGAAGCCCTGGTGAGGGTACTCGCGGAGATCGATATCCTTACCATCAATGACGAGGAAGCCCGTCAGCTCAGCGGGGAATATTCCCTGGTAAAGGCGGCTGCCAGGATTCACGGGATGGGTCCTAAATATGTGGTGATCAAAAAAGGGGAGAACGGGGCGTTATTGTTCCATAATGACGAGGTGTTTTTTGCACCGGCCCTGCCGCTGGAGGAGGTCTTTGACCCTACAGGGGCGGGAGACACCTTTGCCGGGGGCTTTGTGGGCTATCTGGCAGCTTCGGGCAACAACTCCTTCAACAACCTGAAGAATGCCGTGATCCACGGGTCGAACCTGGCTTCTTTTTGTGTAGAGCGTTTTGGCCCGGAGCGGATGACTTCCCTGGAAAAAAACGAGGTAGAAGACCGTTTGGATCAATTCAAGGAATTGACCCAGTTTGATATTGAATTGCGATAACGCCCTGTCTTTTCGGGGCTTTTTTAATTATACGCGAACATGAGCGATGCCATTAAGCACGAATGCGGGATTTCAATGATCCGGCTGCTGAAGCCACTGGAATATTACAAGGAAAAGTACGGCTCTGCCTTTTATGGGGTTAACAAAATGTACCTCATGATGGAAAAACAGCACAACCGCGGGCAGGACGGTGCCGGTTTTGCCAGCATCAAACTGGATATGGCCCCCGGGGAACGCTATATGAGCCGCGTGCGCTCCGTTGCCTCACAGCCCATTCAGGATATCTTTGACCAGATCAACGAACGCATCAACAGGACACTCAGGGAATCTCCGGGGCAGCATGACAATGTCGCCTTCCAAAAAAAGAACATCCCTTATATAGGCGAGGTTTTGCTGGGCCATGTGCGCTACGGTACCTTCGGTAAAAACAGCATTGAAAGTGTACATCCCTTCCTGAGGCAGAATAACTGGATGCACCGTAATATCATCGTGGCAGGGAACTTTAATATGACCAATGTGGCCGAGTTGTTCGACAACCTGGTTCAGCTCGGGCAGCACCCTAAAGAAATGGCAGATACCATCACTGTGATGGAGAAAATCGGGCACTTCCTGGACGATGCCGTTGCCAAGCTCTACAAGCAAATCAAAAAAGAGGGGTTCTCAAAGATGGAGGCCTCCCCGTTGATCGCGGAGCGGCTGAAAATATCGAAGATCCTCCGAAAGGCCTCTAAAAACTGGGATGGGGGGTACGCCATGGCCGGGATGCTGGGGCATGGTGACGCCTTTGTGTTGCGTGACCCCGCCGGGATCAGGCCTGCCTATCATTACCAGGATGACGAGATCGTGGTGGTAGCTTCTGAAAGGCCCGCCATTCAAACGGTTTTCAACGTCCCCTATGAAGCCATCAAAGAACTGGAGCCGGGCCATGCCATTATCATAAAGAAGGACGGCAGGGTAAAGATTGAGGAAATACAAACGCCGACAGAGCGGAAAGCCTGTTCTTTTGAACGCATCTATTTCTCCAGGGGCAACGACAAAGAAATATACGAAGAGCGGAAGGAGTTGGGCAAGCTGTTATTTCCCCAAATCCTGAAAGCCATAAATTCGGATATCAGGAACACGGTATTTTCCTATATCCCCAATACGGCAGAGATCTCCTTTTTTGGCATGGTGAAGGAAGCACAAAATTACCTGAACAAAAAGAAGGAGGAGCAGATCCTTGCCATCGGATCAAAAATCACCAGTGAAGAACTGCACAACATCCTTGAAATCAGGCCCCGGATAGAAAAAATAGCCATCAAGGACGCCAAATTACGCACCTTTATTACCCAGGACAGCAGCAGGGATGACCTGGTAGCGCATATTTACGATATTTCCTATGGGTCCGTCGGAAGCAATGACAACCTCGTCATTATCGACGACAGTATCGTACGAGGGACCACCCTTAAAAAAAGCATCCTTCGCATGCTCGATCGCCTTTCGCCCAGGAAAATCATCGTGGTTTCTTCCGCGCCCCAGATCAGGTACCCGGACTGCTACGGTATTGATATGGCCAAGCTGGAGGATTTTATCGCATTCCGCGCCGCCCTGGAGTTGCACAAAGACCGCAATACCATGCCCCTGGTGGAGGAAATCTACCAGAAATGCGTGAAGCAGGTCAACAGTAAAGACAAAGACGTAATCAATTATGTAAAGGAGTTCTATGCCCCGTTTACCGCGGAAGAAATCTCAGCAAAGATCGGGCAACTCCTCAGCCCAAAGGATATCAGGGCCGAAGTCCAGATCATCTACCAGTCTATCAGCTGCCTTCACCAGGCCTGCCCCAAAAACCTGGGCGACTGGTATTTCACGGGGAACTATCCCACCCCTGGCGGCAACCGGGTGGTGAACAAGGCGTTCATCAATTTTTACGAGGGCAAAAATGAAAGGGCCTACTGAACAAATCATCGATGAAGTGCATTAAAACATGCATTTCATCGACAATACGTGCATTTTAACGGGTTTATGGCCAATTCGGCGGAAACCCCTTTACATTAGATTTTGCCATAGCATAAGTAGGTTAAGTTCATGGTAAGATTTGGGGCAAAAAAGGTGGAGACTTCTCCACCTTTTTTATTTGGCCCTACGCAGCCCACAGCCTTTGCAGCCCCCCGGGGCATACCACTTTCGCCTTGGCAAGCCCGTGGTATTTTACCTACCCCGGCCGCCGTATTTTAACCGGGATTGAAGGACTTTCCAACCAACCGGGCCCCGGATACGCATTTCAACCGAATTTCCAGACGTTCATCCAAAACCTTTTTCCGCTCACCGCCTTTCGCCTACATTTGGAGGACCATAGCATAAGTAGGTTAAGTTCATGGTAAGATTTGGGGAAAAAGGCAGGGTTAACTCCCTGCCTTTTTTATTGCTGACTATCAGCCCATTATCAGGGCGCATTGGTGTGAAATCATCGTATAAAACCCATTTTGGTTGAACATTTGCCATAAAATTTCTTAAAATCGCTTTGTTATTTCCCACAATACCAGTAATTTAGTGGTGCCATAGCATAAGTAGGTTAAGTTTATGGTAAGATTTGGGACGAAAAGGGCAGAGGCTTCTCTGCCCTTTTCTATTTCGCATTGCCGCTAAAAAACAAAAAGCCCCCCGGTTAATTCCGGGGGGCTTTTAAAATTTAATCCTCATGCCTTATTTACTTGCCGGCGTCATATAGTTCGGCCACTTTGGCCCAATTGATCACATTGTAAAAGGCGTTGATATAATCCGGCCTGCGGTTCTGGTAGTTCAGGTAATAGGCGTGCTCCCATACATCGATCCCCAAAACGGGCTGGCCTCCACAACCGGTATCGGGCATCAGGGGGTTGTCCTGGTTGGGGGTGGAACATATTTCAAGTCGCCCTCCTTTGTGGACACAAAGCCAGGCCCAACCCGAACCGAAACGCGAGCCTGCGGCCGCAGAAAATTTGTCTTTGAAGCCTTCAAAAGAGCCAAATGCCGCTTTGATGGCATCGGCAAGAGCGCCACTGGGCGCCCCTCCCCCGTTTGGCGACATGAGTTCCCAGAACAACTTGTGGTTGTAATAACCCCCACCGTTGTTTCTGACCGCCATATTCGACATGTCGAGGTTCTTTAAAATAGCCTCGATGGACTTGTCGGCAAGAGGAGTCCCCTGTATGGCGTCATTGAGTTTTGTGGTATAGCCATTGTGGTGTTTTGTATGGTGGATTTCCATGGTCCTGGCATCGATATGAGGCTCCAGGGCGTCATAGGCGTAAGGTAATCTTGGTAGTTCAAAAGCCATTTTTATAGTGTTTAAAGGGTTATGATACTTGTTGATCAAATCTAAGGATTTTAACAAACATATTGCCCTAATAATTTGTTAAGAACCACGCAAGAATCCTTATTTTGCAGTCAAAAACAATTGGTTTCCGCCCCCTATACCATATATAGCGCTTCAGCCGGTTCGGGCAAGACCTCGACCCTGGTAAAGGAGTACCTTAAGATCATCCTGGGGCACGGGCCTGCGGGCAAATACCGTCAGATTCTGGCCATCACTTTTACCAATAAGGCGGTCAATGAAATGAAGGGGCGCATCCTGGAAAGCCTCTTTTCCTTCAGTCAGAGTGAAGCCCCGGAAACAGGCTCGCATATCTTCAGGGAACTATGCAGGGAAATGGGGGTTTCGGCCCAGGAACTTAGTCGGCGCTCGGGCCGTGTCCTGAAGGAACTCCTGCACAATTATGCCTTTTTCGATGTTTCGACTATCGACAAATTCACCCACCGGCTTATCCGGACTTTCGCGCGGGACCTCAAATTGCCACAAAATTTTGAGGTCGTGTTGGATACCAACCTCCTGCTTGAAGAAGCCATTGCCAATTTGTTGGGCAAGGCCGGGGAAGATAAGGCGTTGACACGCCTGTTAATCGCCTTTGCCTTAGAAAAAATAGATGACGACAGAAGTTGGGATATCGCTTATGACCTGTTTAAGACCGGGAAGTTGTTGTTCAATGAAAACCACCTGGGCCACCTGAAGCAGCTGGAGGCCAAGGACCATGGAGCTTTTGGGGCCTTAAAGGAAACAATCCGCAAAGGTATCGGTTCGGCAGAGAACACTATGGCGCGGCATGCACGGGACATCCTGGCCTCCATCGATGCCCATGAATTGCAGCGGCAGGATTTTAGCAGGGGATACTTCCCCGATTTTATGGCAAGCCTTGACAGGGAGGAATTTCACAAGGTTAATTTTAACGCCTCCTGGAAACAACGTTTTGATGAGGAGGTTCCATACAATAAGAACTGCCCTGCCCACCTCAAGGCCACCATAGATGGCCTGCTCCCGAAGTGGAGGGTGCTTTTCAGTGAAATAAGGCTGGCCTTCCAACAATGGTCTATGTTGCAGAATGCCTACCGGAACCTGGTGCCCCTCACTATCCTGAATGCCCTGCAACAGGAGGTTAAAGCCCTGGAGGGGGAACGCGACCTGCTCCCTATCTCGTCGTTTAACAACCTGATCTCAGAGGAGATCAAGCACCAGCCCGCGCCATTTATATACGAAAGGCTGGGTGAAAAATACCGGCACTATTTTATAGACGAGTTCCAGGACACCTCGGGCATGCAATGGCAAAATCTTATCCCGCTGATCGCCAACGCCTTGGAAGGGGCAGACGCCTATGGGAACCACGGCTCTCTTTTCCTGGTGGGAGACGCCAAGCAGGCAATTTACCGGTGGAGGGGAGGCAAGGCCGAGCAATTCCTCAACCTGCTCAACGGGCAGGCCCTTCCCTTCACGGTGGCCCCCAGGGTAGCCTTAAAGTCCTCCAACTACCGCAGCAATGAGGAAATCGTGCATTTCAACAACGATTTCTTCAGGCATATCAGCGGCTTCCTGGAACATCCACTGTACCGGGATCTCTATATGGACGGGAGCCAACAACAACCAGAGCGCGAAAAAGGTGGGCTGGTACAACTGCAATTTATTTCGCCGGCAGACCGCAGCAAGGAAGAACTCTATTGTGAAGGTGTTCTCGGCTGCATTGACCAGCTACGCGGTCAACATTACGATTACAGCCATATTTGCATCCTAACCAGGACCAGGGCACAGGGCGTCCTTATCGCAGACTACCTGCTGCAGCAGGGCATTCCCATCATCAGCTCAGAAACCCTGCTCCTGAAAAACCATCCGAAAGTTTCTTTCCTTATTGCCCTTTTGCAATATTGCCTCCTGCCATCCGATAAGAACGCGGCTTACGAATTGCTGTACTTTCTCGCAGGAGGAAAGGACCCCCACCGGTTTATCAGCAGCCACCTGAACGACCCGGATGCCATCCTCCTGGAGCGCTATGGGTTTAAAACCGGCTATGTAAAGCACGCCCCGGTATATGACGGGCTTGAGTATGCCATAGGCAAGTTTGGCCTGGCGGGGGCATCCAACGCCTATCTCACTTTTTTGATGGACGAGGCCCTGTCTGTGGAACAGAAGGAAGACAGCAGCATACCAACTTTCCTGGCCTACTGGGAGAAGCAAAAGGAAAAATTGAGTGTGGTGGCCCCCGAAGCCATGGATGCGATCCAGATCATGACCATTCATAAAGCCAAGGGCCTCGAATTTCCCGTTGTCCTCTATCCGTTCGCCAACACAGACATCTATAACTCCCGGAATGAAAAGGATGCGGTCATGTGGGTGCCGGTAGACCCGGAACAATATGCAGGGTTTACAGAGCTGTTGCTGAGCAAAAAGAAAGAAATGACCACCTATAGCCAGGCAGCTGAACAGCTGTACCTGGAAGAGCGGCACAAATTGGAACTCGATGCCTTCAACCTGCTATACGTGGCATTTACCCGGGCTGAAAAGGCACTTTTCGTGCTTACGGAAAACGAACTGGATGCCAAAGGCAAACCCAAAATGAGCCAGTTTTCCGGGCTGTTGATCCATTACCTGATGGATAAGGGCCTTTGGAATAAGGACCAGCACCTCTATACGATCGGGACTCTGCCCGAAATAACGGCCAAACCGACAGGCACCCCGGGCAGTACAAGCATTGCGCACCTGTATTCCTACAGGAACCGCCCTGAGTTCCGTATCATCGCCCAGTCCGGTATGCTTTGGGACAGCGGGCGGGAGGAGGCCCTTACCAGGGGTAACCTCGTCCATGCGGTCATGGCAGAGGTAAACCACCCAGAAGACCTGGAGCCTGCGTTGGATCGAATGGTCCGAAGGGGCGACCTGACAACGGAAGGTGCATTAGCCCTGGAATCCATGGCGAGGAACATCCTGGAACACCCGGATATATCCTTATATTATAAGGAAGGGTTGACCATCAGGAACGAAACCGAAATCTTCACAGCGGCAGGGGAGGTGATTCGTCCGGACAGGATTGTCATACAGGGAGACAGCGCGACCCTCATAGACTACAAGACAGGGCAGAAGGACCCCGCCTACAGCGAGCAACTGAACACCTATGCCCGGGCCCTGGAATCTATGGGTTTCGTGGTAGCGAACAAGATTATTGTCTATATTAACGAAGAAGTGACTACAGAATTTATCTAGAACTATGTACGGAAAAATCAAAGAACATCTACAACGGGAACTGGCCGAAATCAAGGAAGCAGGACTCTATAAGGAAGAACGCATCATCACCTCGCCCCAGGACGCGGTCATCACCGTCGCCTCTGGGCAGGAGGTCATAAACTTCTGCGCGAACAACTACCTGGGGCTCTCCTCGCACCCCGAGGTGGTCAAAGCTGCGAAGGACACCCTGGACAGCCATGGTTTTGGGATGTCTTCCGTGCGGTTCATTTGCGGGACACAGGACATCCATAAAGCACTGGAAAAAAAGATCTCCGAATTCTACGGCACAGAAGATACCCTATTATATGCGGCGGCTTTTGATGCCAATGGAGGCGTTTTTGAACCCTTGCTGACGGCAGAGGACGCCATTATCTCAGATGCCCTCAACCACGCCTCTATTATAGACGGGGTGCGGCTCTGCAAAGCCCGGCGGTATCGCTATGCCAATGGCGACATGGCCGACCTCGAAGCGCAACTGGTAGCAGCGCAAAAGGAAAAGGCCCGTTTTAAGATCATCGTGACGGACGGGGTGTTCTCCATGGACGGCTTACTGGCCCCCCTGGACCAGATTTGCGACCTGGCCGATACCTATGATGCCATGGTCATGGTAGATGAATGCCATGCCGCAGGGTTCATCGGGGAAACCGGGCGGGGAACCCTGGAAGAGAAAGGCGTAATGGGCCGTGTAGACATTGTCACAGGGACCCTGGGTAAGGCCCTGGGGGGCGCCATGGGCGGATACACCACCGGAAAAAAGGAGATCATAGCCCTGTTGCGCCAGCGGTCCAGGCCCTATCTGTTTTCCAATTCCCTGGCACCAGCCATTGTTGGGGCCTCCATCAAGGTATTTGATATGCTGGAAAACGACCATTCCCTGCGCGACCAACTGGCGTGGAATACCGAATATTTTAAAAAAGGGATCAAGGAAGCGGGGTTTGACATCATCGACGGGGATTCGGCCATCGTGCCTGTAATGCTCTACGATGCCAAACTTTCCCAAAAAATGGCCGATATGCTGCTCCAAAAAGGCATCTACGTCATTGGTTTTTTCTACCCTGTCGTCCCTAAGGGTAAGGCCCGCATCAGGGTACAACTGTCGGCCGCCCATAACCGGGAACACCTGGATCGGGCCATCCTAGCATTTAAAGAGGTTGGCGCGGCTTTAAAAATCATTTAAACAGGGTTTTCGGCCCTCAGAGAGCGTTAAAAAAAATAGAAAATTGATTTTGTTAATAATTTTTAACAACTTACATTTGCAGCTAATAAACACTTAAACTTAAAATTTTGAACATGAAACAGCTTAGCAGATTATTGGTTGTTGGCCTACTTGTATTTGGGTTGAACAACATACAAGCGCAAGATGAAAATAATCCCTGGCAGGTAAGCTTTGGTGTTAACGCCATCGATGTTTATCCAACAGGAGACGAAGATGCCATCACCAACTTCGGCTTTGAAACAGGGTCTTTCGGAAGCGAGTATTTCAATCTCAATGACCACTGGAACATTCTACCATCAATTTCCTACGTGGCTGTGTCCAGATCAGTGGGTGACAATTTCTCCCTTGGAGTTCGCGGTACGCTGAACCGTATCGACAAACTCGGAGATGCCAGTGCAGAAGACCTGTCTCACTACGCTGTTGACGGTACCCTGAAGTACCAGATATTAAAGAATACCGTGATTGATCCCTTCATCGAAGTGGGTGGAGGTTACACCTGGGTAGATGAAATCGGAGCAGGAACCGTAAACGGTGGTATCGGAGCCAACATTTGGTTTTCTGAAAACATCGGCCTTACCCTGCAAACATCATACAAGCACGCTTTTGAAGATTACCTCGTAAAGCACTTCCAGCACATGGCTGGTATTGCCGTGAAGTTTGGAGGTACTGATACCGATGGAGACGGCATTTACGACAAAGACGATGCCTGCCCAGAAGTTCCAGGCCTTGAGGCCTTTAACGGTTGTCCTGATTCTGATGGCGATGGCATAGAAGACAGCAAAGACGATTGTCCTAACCAGGCCGGATCCAAAGAAATGAATGGATGTCCTGACGCTGACGGCGATGGTATTGCCGACAAGGACGATGCTTGTCCAAATGAAGCCGGTCTTGCCGCCCTTGCTGGTTGTCCAGATGCCGATGGCGATGGTGTAGCCGATAAGGATGACGAGTGTCCTAACGAAGCCGGACCAGCCGCTAACAACGGATGCCCTTGGCCAGACAGCGACGGAGACGGTGTACTTGACAAAGATGACCAGTGCCCAGACGTAGCCGGAACAGTAGCCAACAAAGGTTGCCCAGAAGTAACTGAAGAAGTTCAGAAGCAATTGAACGAGTACGCACGTACCATCCTGTTCGATACCGGTAAAGCTTCCCTGAAGACCGAATCAGTATCCGTATTCGTGGATATCATCAAAATCCTTAACGAATACCCAACTGCAAGGTTTACCGTAGAAGGCCACACTGACAGTGTTGGTAGTGAAAAACTGAACCAGGAGCTTTCTGAAAAACGCGCTAACTCTGTAAGGGACTTCCTGATCAAGGAAGGTATCAGCTCAGACAGGCTGCAAGCGATCGGTTATGGTGAATCCAAGCCAATTGCCACCAACAATACCAGAGCCGGAAGGACTCAGAACCGTAGGGTGGAAATTAACCTGATCAAATAAGTATAACACCTATTTGAAATCCAATATAAAAGCTCCGCAAATGCGGAGCTTTTTTTATTTTTAGCCTCATGCAAAGTTTTCTGGAAGAAGTCGCAGATCTAAGCCTGAAGGCACACCCGGACCCCGGTGACCTGATCTTTGTACTACCCAGCAAACGCGCGGGTAGTTTTTTAAAAAACATCCTGGCCCGGAAAGTAGGCCGTACCGTCTTTTCGCCCCGGATATACAGCATAGAGGATTTCGTGGAACATATCTCCGGCCTGGAATATGCCTCCAACCCACAATTGCTTTTCGAACTCTACCAGGCTTACCTGGATTGTATCCCCGAAGACCCCGACAGTTTTTATGACTTTTGCAAGTGGGGTCAAACACTTTTACAGGATTTCAATGAAATTGACCGCTTCCTGATTCCCGTTGGTAAGTTCTTCTCGTACCTTGCCGATGTAAAAAAACTGGAGCAGTGGACGGCAACTTCGGAGAAAACCCCCATGATAGAAGGGTATCTCCGTTTTTGGAACTCCCTTGAACCCATATACCACCGTTTTAACCAACGTCTGTTGGAAAGCCGCCAGGGCTACCAGGGACTGGTTTACCGCAAAGCCTGTGACGCCCTTCCCGCCTATTTGGGCTCCACAACCGGGAACAGGCATGTCTTTTTGGGGTTCAACGCCCTTAACAAAGCTGAGTCGCTCCTTATTCAAACCATTCTGCAAACAGGCCGTGCAGACATCTATTGGGATACTGACCCCTACTTCCTGCAAGACCCCCTACACGATGCGGGTTATTTCATCCGCCAGCACCGCGACAGCTGGAAATTCCTTGTGGGAACACCCCTCAAAGGCCTGTCTGAATTCTATACCCAGCCAAAAAACATCCAAATAGCCGCCATTCCCAAAAGTGTCGCACAGATGAAATACGCCGGGATGCTCCTGTCCGAACTCCAAAACAAACAGGGGATGTTGGGGAATACCGCGATGGTCCTGGGAGACGAATCCCTTCTGAACCCTTTGTTGCACGCTATCCCTGAAGCCGTGGGAACCGTGAACATCACCATGGGTTATCCGCTCAAGAACACCCCTCTGGAAGCCATGTTTTCCCAATTTTTTGAGTTGTACCTCCACCGCGGGGGACGTGGGTGGTTTTATAAAAATGTCCTATCCCTCCTCTCGCACCCGTATGTGGAACCCCTCTTTGATGACGGCCATACGAAGCATGTGCAAGTCCTGGTGAACACTATCAAGGAAAAAAACTGGATACACCTTACCTCCCAGCGGCTGGCATCCGTCCCGGAAGTGCCCGGTACCGCCCTGGAGCTATTGTTTTTTGACCAACCAGCCGATCCACCTACCTTCATCAAGCAGTGCCTTACCTTGATACTTGCCCTAAAACCAGGCTTCCAGGAACCTCCCCAACGCCTGGTCCTGGAACAGTTGTACCGGTTCTTCAACCTTTTCAACCAACTTAAATCATACCTCAGCCGCTATGACTTTGTAACAGACCTGAAAACCCTTTACAGCCTGTACCAAGCCCTGCTGTCGGGCGAAACGGTCGATTTCCGGGGAGAGCCCATGGAGGGGCTGCAGGTCATGGGGATGCTCGAAAGCAGGAACCTCGATTTTGAAACCGTCATCCTCACCTCGGTCAATGAAGGCATACTGCCCTCCGGCAAAGGGGCCAACTCCTTTATCCCATTCGACCTTAAGCGGGAATTCGGTTTGCCTACCTATAAAGAAAAAGACGCAGTATATACGTATCACTTTTACCGCTTGCTGCAAAGGGCCAGGAATGTGTACCTGCTGTACAACACGGAACCGGATGTGCTGGAGGGAGGGGAAAAAAGCCGCCTTATTTCCCAGCTGCTGACAGACCCCAGCAAAAAGGGGCAAATTACGCAACTGGTAGCCACCCCGGAAATCGTCCCCCATGCCCGGGAGGCAGCCTCGGTTCCCAAAGACCCCGATGTGATGCAAAAACTCCGGGCCCTGGCCAACCGAGGGTTTTCCCCCAGCAGCCTGACCAATTACATCCGGAACCCCATAGATTTTTACAAGAAATCGCTCCTGGGGATCGATGAAGCCCTGGAGGTAGATGAAACCATTACCGCCAGTGTATTTGGCACGGTAATTCACGGCGCCCTGGAAGACCTGTACCGGCCCTATTTGGGTCAGTACCTGAGCGCGGAAATCCTGGAAAGCCTTAGACCTCAACTGAATGCCACGGTACAAACCCACCTGAAAAAGGCCTATGCGGTCTCCGATATTGGCAGGGGGAAAAACCTGATCGCATACAAGGTGCTTGTACGCTATATGGAGCGGCTGCTCGACAGGGAACTGGAAGACCTTGGGGAGAACCAAATACAGCTGTTGGCACTGGAGCACCCCATGAAGGTGCCCCTGCAAGTGCCAGGCCTGGAATTTCCCGTTACCATCAGGGGCATCATCGACCGAATCGACCTGTATAATGACCGCATCCGCATCATTGATTATAAATCCGGGAATGTGATCTCAGGCCATGTAGAAATTTCCGACTGGAGCGAACTTGCAAGCAATTACGATAAAAGCAAGGCATTCCAGTTGCTCACCTATGCGATGATGTATAGGGCCGAAGCCCCTTCACAAAGCCTTGAAGCCGGGATTATATCCCTCAAGAACATCAATTCCGGCCTGCTCAGGTTCGGCACCAAAGAACGCGGAAGCCGCGACAAGGACCATCGGATTGATGAAGAGGTCCTGCAGAAATACAACGAAATACTGCAACACCTGCTGCTGGAAATCTTTAACGAGGAACAACCCTTTACGGAAAAGTTCGTATAAAACTATTTCTTGTCGGGTCGTGTAGGCCGTACCTCTATTTTGCTAGGCAAGGTCCTGGGGTGCATTTTAAGCAGGTCTACTACCAATATGCCGATATCCCCGGGCTGAATTTTCCAGGCATCCTGCTCAGAAGGCGTATGATCGTTAAAATGCGTGGCGACAGAGCCCGGCATAATCGTAGATACCTTGATATCATACGGCCTCAGGTCGAGCATAGCGGCCTGGGTGAAACCCACCACCCCAAATTTCGTGGCATTGTAACCCGCTCCGGAGGCGAAAAAGTTGGTGCCTGCCAGGCTGGCCACCGTGATATAATAGCCCCTGGAAGCCTTTAAGGCATCTACCGACGCCTTAAGGGTGTAAAACACGCCATCGAGGTTGGTCGTTATCATTTGCTTCCAGGCATCGACGGAAAGCTCATCCACGGGGGCAAAATGCCCAACACCCGCATTGGCGAGGACCACATCCAATTGTCCCCAGTGATCCAAAATAGTGTTGACCGCATTTTGTTCCTCCGCCAGCACCCCCACATCCGAAGGAATAGTAAGCACCCTGTCCCGTGATCCCAGGGATTCTGCAGCTTTGCGAAGGGATGCCTCGGATCTCCCGCTTAGGGCGACCCGCATTCCCTCCTTTAACAGCGCTTTTGCCACCCCGTAGCCAATCCCTTTGGAGCCACCGGTGATATAGGCAACTTTATTCTTTAAATCATTCATAGTATTCGGTTTTTGACAAGATAGAACGATCACCGCTATCGCTAAAATCAAGGCCGTTATAGTTTTCTTAAAAGGGTACTCACCCCTTCTGCCCACCACAACACCCAACCCCCATAGATGCCCGTCAGGCCAAGGCCCATAGCCGGCAAGCCACCCCACAGCAGCGGATGCGCTTCGCACATGGCCAAAAAAAAACCACCAGTAGCCTGGTGGTTTGGTGGAGAATACCGGAGTCGAATGCTGACGCTCCCGCCCCAGCGGGAGGATCAGCACCCTGACCGCCTTGCGCGTCAGGGCCGGTGAAGCCCTTTGACAGCCCGCCTCCCGAGAGGCCCACCACAACACCCAACCCCCATAGATCCCCGTCAGGCCAAGGCCCATAGCCGGCAAGCCGCCCCACAGCAGCGGATGCGCTTCGCACAAGGCCAAAAAAAAACCACCAGTAGCCTGGTGGTTTGGTGGAGAATACCGGAGTCGAATGCTGACGCTCCCGCCCCAGCGGGAGGATCAGCACCCTGACCGCCTTGCGCGTCAGGGCCGGTGAAGCCTTTTGACAGCCCGCCTCCCGAGAGGCCCACCACAACACCCAACCCCCATAGATGCCCGTCAGGCCAAGGCCCATAGCCGGCAAGCCGCCCCACAGCAGCGGATGCGCTTCGCACAAGGCCAAAAAAAAACCACCAGTAGCCTGGTGGTTTGGTGGAGAATACCGGAGTCGAACCGGTGACCTCTTGCATGCCATGCAAGCGCTCTAGCCAGCTGAGCTAATCCCCCATTAAAAGCCCCAATCCCTCGCGATTAGGATGTGCAAAGGAAATACTTTTTACAAAAGTATCAAAATTGAAAGGACGAATATTTTAGTTCAATATTTCTTTACGCTGAGGACCAATACCGGGATCCGTACTGAGAATTCCGATTTCAGGATGGTATTTTTCTCCCAAAGGCTTTTAAAGAAGCCCCTCTTCCGGCGAAAAACACATAGCAGGTCGGGCTGTTGCTTCTGAAAATGCTCCAGAACACCCAGATAGGTGGTGGCGTGCTCGGTAATGCTCATCTGTGAGCTAATATCCATAAGCGCCGTATTCACCTGCAGGTCTTCTTCTTTATACCCCGGGTTTTTCACCAGGAGTAAATTCACTTTTGACTGATGCTTCGCCTGAATCTCCTTCAGGGGGTACAGCACCTTCTTTTTCTTTAGGACCCCCGATGCAAAGGCTGTCAGAATTGTTTTAAAATGTTGGTACCGGGTGCCTTTGGGCACGATAAGCGTAGGGATGTCTGTACGTTTTATTATCCGCCCGGAAGTATTTCCCAGGTAGAGTTCTTCCTTGATATCGTTGCTCCTGGGCGAGATAATGATCAGGTCTATCCCGAGTTCCTCGTTAATTTCCTTCAATCCATCCACCAAATCCCCGTTGTAGGTGGCAATCTTGATATCAACTCCTTCAGCACTCACTTTTTCTATAACTTCCCTAAGGTGGTCTTTACTGCTTTGGGCCACCTTTTTTTCCACGTTGGTAAGGCTGCCGGCCATGGCGGTAACACTAAAAACTTCCATGACGTAGATACGTGAGCCAAAGTCTTTTGCAAAATGCACCGCGTACTGCAATGTCTCATGGCTATCGGGGGATGTGCCTATAGGAACCAAAATGTTTTTCATACCATTACTAATTTATCCTTTAAATTTACTGCTTAATTGAATCACAGCAATGATCAGACGGGCAAAAATACTGGAAATCCCAGAGATTCTGTGCATAACGGAAGCCTGTGCCCGGCATATGGCCCAACGCGGCATTGATCAGTGGAACGAAAACTACCCCAACCGGGCGGCCTTTGAAAAAGACGTGGAACGCGGGGAACTTTTTGTGATCGAGGAAAGTGGCCGCATCCTGGGGACCGTGGTGATATCCGGGATAAGGGACCTGGAATACGAGGATGTCTCCTGGCTCACCCCACACGGGAACAATATATACATCCATCGCCTGGCCGTAGCACCCGAATACCAGGGAAGGGGCTACGCACGCCAGCTCATGGATTATGCCGAAAGCCTGGCCCGGGAACATGGCGCCATTTCCGTTAGGCTGGATACCTTCAGCCAAAATAAAAGGAACCAGCAATTCTACGAGCAGCGGGGGTACAAGAGGTTGGGCAACATCTATTTCCCCCTTCAAAGCGTACACCCTTTCCATTGTTATGAATTAATACTTTAATGCTCCCTGCTTCTTGAAAACGGCCGTAAGCCTGCATACGATCAACAGACTGGCCATCCCGGCAACCATCGCAGGGATAGCAGAACCGGTATTGTCGATTACCGATACGGCCATTGTGGGGAATATCCCTGTAGACGGCCTGGAATCCCTGGCCGCCGTGGGGATTGTAGGCTCCTTCCTCTCCATGCTGATATGGATCCTGGGGCAAACCAGGAGCGCCATTTCGGCTATCATTTCCCAGTACCTGGGTGCCGGACGTTTGGAGGAGGTGAAAACACTGCCTGCCCAGGCCATTTTCTTTAATGTTGCCTTGAGTGTGATCATCCTCTTGTCTACCATATTCATTGTGGAGGAAATCTTTATGTTGCTCAACGCTTCCGGAAAGATACTGGCCTACTGTGTTTCCTATTACAGCATCAGGGTATGGGGCTTCCCCCTAACCCTTTTTACCTTCGCCGTTATGGGAATCTTCAGGGGGCTCCAGAATACGTACTGGCCCATGCTCATCGCCATGACCGGGGCCCTGCTCAATATCATCCTCGATGTACTCCTCGTGTATGGCTTCGCAGAGATCATACCCCCCATGTACATTGAGGGTGCGGCCTGGGCGAGTTTGGTGTCCCAGGCAGTGATGGCGGTCATGGCCTTTTTGCTGCTGGCCCGCAAAACCGATATCCGCCTCATCCCGCGTTTCCCGGTACATCCGGAACTGGGGCGACTGGTATTGATGAGCCTTAACCTGTTTGTTCGTGCCGTGGCCCTGAATACCGCCCTGATCCTGGCGGTACGGGAAGCGACCGACCTGGGAGACCGTTATATTGGCGCCCATACCATTGCCATCAACCTTTGGCTGTTCGCGGCATTTTTTATAGATGGCTACGCGGCTGCAGGAAATATTATGGGCGGGAGGCTCCTCGGTGCCGGGGACTACGGAGGCCTTTGGCGCCTTTCCAAAAAAATCGTCCTCTACGGAACGGTGGTGAGCGGGGTATTGATGTTCCTAGGATTCCTCTTCTATCGACCCCTGGGCCGCATATTTTCCAATGAGGCTATCGTCCTGGACGCATTTTATGCTATTTTCTACATTGTTATCCTGGGACTTCCCATCAACGCCCTGGCTTTTGTTTTTGATGGGCTGTTCAAGGGCCTGGGCGAAATGCGCTACCTCAGGAATGTGTTGCTATCCGCCACATTCCTCGGTTTTGTGCCCGTACTTTTCCTTGGAAAATACCTCGGGTGGGAGCTCTATGGAATCTGGATAGCCTTTACCCTATGGATGTGTATCCGTGGCGGGGCCCTTGTATGGAAGTTCCGGAGTAAATTTCTCCCCCTATTGCAAAAGACGTAAATTTGGACAAAACAGATGTTATGGGAACCCAGCGGCCGAACGGAAGCTTGTACACCAGGATCCACAACAGGGTGGCTTATGTCGAATTCGGACACCCCGCCAGTAATTCTTTCGTTTCGGGGATGTTGGAGCGACTCGGGGACACATTGAAAGAACTTTCAGGAAATACCCTTGTATCGGTAATCGTGTTGCGTTCGGAAGGGGATGGTGCTTTTTGCGCCGGGGCTTCCCTGGACGAACTCCTGGCTGTTAGCAGCCTGGAAGAAGGAAAAAAATTCTTTGGCGGCTTTGCCGGCGTGATCAACGCCATGAGGCGCTGTAGTAAACCCATCCTGGGCAGGATACAGGGCAAGGCGGTAGGCGGAGGGGTAGGGCTCATCGCTGCCTGCGACTACGTGTTTGCAACAGAAGGGGCCGCGGTCCGCCTTTCGGAACTCAGCATCGGAATCGCGCCCCTGGTCATCGCCCCGGCGGTGGAAAGGAAGGTGGGAAAAGCAGGGCTTGCCGAACTTTCCCTGGCCCCTGGTGAGTGGAAAAGTGCCTACTGGGCCAAGGAGAAAGGGCTGTATTCCCGGGTTTTCGAAAACGTTTCGGAACTGGACAGGGAACTGGAGTTCCATGCCGAAAAACTGGCTTCTTTTTCCCCCGATGCCCTGAAAGACCTGAAAGGTATTTTTTGGGAAGGAACAGATGCCTGGGAGGACCTACTCCCCCGGCGTGCCGCCATGACCGCGAAACTGGCCCTTTCGCCCTATACCAAGGAGGCCCTTGAGAAATTCCGGAAGAAATAAGCGGGACAAGCCCGGCCCTTTGCCATAAACCCCCGGTGCGCAACCTAATCCTTTACGCGCCATCTTAAGGGTGCCAAATTTAAACAGCATGTGGAAATCAGCACTTAGTAGCTTTTTTGTAATTCTCCTGGCGAAATGTTCGGACGATGCCTCCGAAAAGACCGAAATCAACTGCGCTACAGTACTGTGCACCCAGGAATTTGTCACCCTGAGTATCCGGGTACAGGATAAGGACGGGGTTCAGATTCCCCTGGATGACTTTCAGGTAATTGACCTGCAAAGTGGAAAGCGGCTCAACAGGGAATATCCCGCAGAAGAACTGGCGTTGTTCCGGCAGGAGGGCTCCTATCCCCTCTATGATGACAGCTTTCGGGCAGCACACCAGAATGAAGAACGCCACATCGTCTTTTCGGGGTCTATCCGGGGTGAAAAGGTCGTGGAAGCACCCTACGTGGTTTTTGCTGATTGCTGCCATGTCAGCCTGTTGTCCGGGGAAGATCCGCTAACACCCTGAAAAAGGCAGGTTAAGGCAGCCGCCACAGCGCATTATCCAGGCTGGTTTCCCGGGTAGTTTACAAAAGAAAGGCGTATTTTTCTCCTGAAAATGTATTATGAAAATCCGCGCTTTCTTTCAGCAGCCCTATCCTTTCTACTACGAGGGAACAACGTTCTACCGCCTGTTGGGAGCACTCTTTTTGATGGCCCTGGGTTTTAACTACCTTTTTGAGCCGTTTCACGTACACCACCCGGAACACCTGCTACCGTATTTTTTCATTTCCGCTATCCATGCGCTGGTTGCCAGCCTTACCTTTTTTGGCTATTACCTGATTTTAGAATGTTTTCCCGGGCTGAAAGCAGATTGGACGGTTGGGAAGGAGTTCATGGGACTCTCGTGCTTCCTCCTTGCCACCGGTATTTTCCAGTTCCTGATCCGGGACCTGATTTATGACAACCCGGGCAACTGGAGCATGCGCTATTTATGGGAGGAAATACGAAATACGTTTCTTGTGGGCATCGTGATTTTGGGCATCCTCGTCCCCTTAAATTTCAACCGGCTACTCCAGCGGAATCAGCGAATGGCCCAACACCTTTTAAAAAAGGACCGACAAAGCGGCCCGGATGAAAACCTTCTCATAAAAACCCAGCTAAAAACCGATGACTTCTACCTCCGGCCAATGGATTTGATTTATGCCATGGCCGAAGGGAATTATGTCATGTTCTACATTAGGACAGGCGACAGGGTCGAAAAAAAGTTAAAGCGCATATCGATAAGCGAGTTGGAATCGCAACTTGCCCATCTCCCATATATCCTAAGGACACACCGGTCTTATCTGGTAAATACAAACCAAATAAGTCATATCTCGGGCAATGCCCAGGGGTACAAGCTGGTAATCAAGGGAGTGGAAGAGAAGATTTCCGTATCCCGCAATATGATCGCGCGTTTCAATGAGCATATGAAATAAAGCAGGGCCTTGTTATTCATCCCAAAAGCTTGTCGCTCGCCACAAGCTCCTTTTCCACCTCAGAATCTATGATACCTTCGCCAAAAAAACAAGCTTATGCGACGATATGATATGGACTGGTTACGGGTCCTGGTATTTGGCCTCCTGATTTTCTACCATGTAGGAATGTTCTTTGTGCCCTGGGGGTGGCACATTAAAAACCCGGTCACCTATGAGTGGTTAGTGTACCCAATGCTGTTCGTCAACCAATGGAGGCTCCCGATATTGTTCGTTATTTCAGGGATGGGGACCTATTACGCCCTCAATAAAAGGAGCGGCGGTCAATTTGTGAGGGAACGCCTAAAGCGGCTTTTGATTCCACTGGCGGCGGG
>LXTR01000073.1 GCA_001683825.1 Flavobacteriaceae bacterium CP2B
CCCCCTCATCGGTACTCCCTTTCCTGCCCCGCATCCCCCCATTCCAGCGATAGGAATTGGGGCCGTTGTCAGAGAGGAACAGCAGGATGGTGTTTTCCTGCAGTCGCAATGCTTCCAGCGCGTTTCGGATACGCCCCACGTTATCGTCAATATTTTCGACCATGGCCAGGGCCGCCCGGGTAAATGCCGTATCCTCCAGGGTACTGTCACGGTGCCTTTTTAACAAGGGTTTTTCCCGGAAACGTTCCCAGTAGGCATCGGGCACCTGCATGGGGCTATGCGGTGTGTTCAGGGAAAGGAATACGAAGAATGGCTGGTCTTTCCTGGCAGTGATGAATTGGATTGCACGTCCGGTGAGGTCATCGGGCAGGTATCCTTCACCCCGTACCACTTCCCCATTGTGTTCCAGCATGGGGCTGAAATAGGACCCCCAATGGCCGGAGGTAAAGCCATAGAAATCATCAAAGCCCCGTGCATTCGGGTGATAGGGGGGTTGCGATCCGTTGTGCCATTTCCCGTAGGCCGCCGTTGCGTAGCCCGCCTGCCTGAAAACATCGGCAAGGGTCTGCTCCCCTAAATTCAACCGTTCTCCCCCGGCCGAGGTGGAATATACCCCCAGGCGCCGCGCGTAGCGGCCGGTGAGCAATTCAGCCCTGCTGGGGGAACACACCGGTTGAACAAAGAAATTGGTGAAGGAAGCCCCCTCCGCAGCAAGTTGGTCTATATGGGGGGTATGGAGATTGTTGTTGCCATGGTGGCTGACATCCCCCCATCCCTGGTCATCGGTAATAATCAGGATGATATTGGGGGCACGCTCCGGGGAGCTGTTTTCTGCCGTCCTGCCACAACCCAGGATCAGGAGTATGGATATGAGGAGGACAGGGAAGTGCATGGTCAGGACCCTTTAACGGCTACACCCACCATGGAATCAGCGGTCCCATAGTAGAGGAACCATTGCCCCTTATAGTAGACCAACCCCTCGATGAAGGTAGTCCCGGCCTTATACTGCCCGGTGACTTCATGGGGCAGGTCCGGACAAATAAAGGGTTCCTCCAGCCTGGCAAGCATCCTGGCAGGGTCCTCCTTGTCAAACAATACCTGTCCGCCACAATAGGTGCCTTCAGCCACCTGGGTCCCAGCACCCTCCCCGCTTAGATTCTTGCCATTGTAGAGCAGGAGGATGCCCTGGTCCGTATAGAGTGCGGGTGGGCCGGGCTCCACCAGGTGGCTGTCAAAATCCCGCAACGTCGGGGTAAACACCTGCAGCAATTCGCCATCCGTGTCCAGCATAGGTTCCCAGCGGATCCCATCGCTGGAGGTTGCCAGGTTCACAAAGAGTTCTCCCCAATACATCAGGTAACGGCCATTGATTTTTTTCGCGATCAGCCGGCCATCCTTCAGTATGGTTACCACGGATCCTGACTTGCTCCAGATGTCCAGGTATTTCCCGTTGTAGGCTTCCCGGAACACGGGTCCGTGCTTCTCCCAATGCCGCAGGTCTCTGGAAGTCGCGCTGGAAAGCCTGGCCACATCCTTGTTCCAGCTGGTATACAGCATGATATAGGTACCTTCTTCGGTTTCGACCACCCTGGGGTCTTCTATCCCCCCGGGGGAGTCCCACTGCCTAAAGGCATCCTTGTCCGGATAGAGCACCGGTTCGGGTTCTTTGGTGAAATGGATCCCGTCTGTGCTGTACGCCAGCCCGATGCGGGAGGTACGCCCCCCCAGGGCAGCAGCCGGGTTGTCTTCGGCCCTGAAGAGCATAAACACGGTATCGTTGCGTACAATGGCCGCCGGGTTGAATACATCGGCCTTTTGCCAGTGCACGCTGGCATTGGTAATTGGGTCTTGGAACACATAGCTACTGTCTGCCCGCATGATGGGGTTTTGCGCTGGTTTTTCGAAACCCAGCAGCCAGGGTGCGCCCTCCTGGGCTTGTACTGTGGAAATAGCCAAAAGGAGCATTGCGAATCGCATGAAGTGTACCATCATTTTGTCCGGATAAGTTGTTTCGGTAAAAGTATCAAAAATAGATGGATTATACCTTCCCGCAGCCGTTTCCACCACCATCCCGCCTTGATTGTAGCCCTGCTATGCCCTGCGGGGCAGCGGGGGCGCCCCTGGTGGCCACCCGCCCGGGGCCGCAATTTACCTTATAAGGAAGTTCCCCGGATTTTAAATTTGAAGATATGGCCCTTAATATCGATGTTTGTAGTATGAAAGTATTCCAGGCGTTCCTCATGTTACTTTTACTAACGGCCTGCAAGCAGCCATCCGGTAAGCAAGACCCGCGGGAATTGCCCCCGGACCCTGTACAGGTCACCACCCAAAAGCCAGAAGAGGGGGTCGCCCGGACATGGCCCTCTTTAAAGGGGCTGGCCGATACCACCTTCGTACGTTTGGCGGATTACAGCCCCGATTTTGCCTATGAGCTGCGATACGCCACCGAGAACAACTTCCTGAAGGCCCAGGTATATGAGTGTGCGGAGTGCTACACCAGGGTGAAGACTGCGAGGGCCCTTATCGCGGCCAACCGGGACTTCATGGAAAAGGGATACCGCATAAAATTTTTTGATTGTTACCGCCCCAACGATGTGCAGTACAAAATGTGGGAAATTGTTCCCAACCCCCAGTATGTGGCAGACCCCCGGAAGGGATCCATCCACAATAAGGGAGGCGCCGTGGACATCACCCTGCAAACCCTGGAAGGCAGGGAGCTGGACATGGGGACCGATTTTGATTTTTTTGGCAGGAAGGCCTACCATGACAATACGGACCTGCCGGCCAACATTTTGGAGAACCGGAAACTGTTAAAAGAAACCATGGAAGCCCATGGGTTCTGGTCTATCCGTACCGAGTGGTGGCATTACAACCTGGGGACCGCTTCCAATGACCCGGTGGCCAACTTTACATGGAAATGCGATTGATAACCTGTTGCGATATGAAAACCAGCTTCCGATACGTATTATTACTGCTCCTGGCAATGGGCACCACCCATGCCCAGGATACCATCATACCATTATGGACTGCCCCCATCCCGAACCGGGTAGATTCCGGGGAGGTCGAAATACGGGAGGAGCAGGATATTCTGAGGATCAGTAAGGTGCAACTGCCGGATATCGCGGTGTATTTGCCGAGCAAAGCCCATAATACAGGCATGGGGGTATTGGTCTTTCCGGGCGGAGGCTATCACATCCTCGCATACGACTGGGAAGGAACAGATGTTGCCAAATGGTTAAATTCCAAGGGGATCGCGGCATTTGTGGTCAAATATCGCCTGCCGGTATCCCGTTCGCTGCAACGACCTTATGAAGTACCCCTAATGGATGCGCAAAGGGCACTTCGGCTGGTCCGAGCGACCCATGAGGCCTGGGGGATATCGCCGGACAAGATAGGGGTAATGGGTTTCTCTGCCGGGGGGCACCTGGCTTCTTCCCTGGGTACCCTATACGGGCTTAAAACTTATGAGCCCCGCGACCCGGCCGACGCGCTAAGCGCCCGCCCCGATTTTATGGCGCTCGTATACCCGGTAATTAGTTTCACCTCCGTTGCGGCCCATAGCGGGTCGCGGAAGGCGCTGCTGGGCGATAGCCCGCTGGCCGGCATGCTTGAACGGTATTCCACCGAACTCCAGATAACGCCCGATACGCCACCTGCCATCCTTTTCCACGCCAACGACGACGAAGGGGTATCCCCGGAAAATAGCCTCTTGTTTTACCGGGGCCTGCTGAAAAACAAGGTCCCGGCTGCATTGCATATCTATCCCAGGGGTGGGCACGGATTCTCCTTGTCCGCATCGGACCCATACCTGCATAGGTGGACGGATGATTTTGTGCTTTGGTTGCAGGACCAGTGGCTCCGGCCCTGAACCTTCCTATTTGGACTCGAACTGGCCAGGCATGGGGTGTTCCCAGGGCCCCCGGTAGTCGCGCTTGAGCATCGCAGTGGCTTCCGCATCATCGACGATGATCCTTTTCTCGGGATTGTAGACCAGCGGTCGCCGGGCCTCCATGGAAAGGTTGGCCATGATACAACTGGCCGATGAAATGTGGCCCTGCTCAATATCGGCCACAGGCAGGGTGCCCTTTTCTATGGCTGCGATAAAATCGAGCATGTGCAGGCGGGTTGCCGGCGCGGCATTGAGCTCGATATCCTTTTCCGTTACGTCTTCGGGATACTGTTCCTTTTCATACAGCACGTCAAAATGTATGGGCTTTCCATCCCCGTAAGGAACAAAATCAGCCTTCATGGTACTCCCTGACAGGGTACCCTTTTCCCCATAGAGCTTAAAGGACCACGGGTACTCGGGGTCGGCAGGCGTTCCCCAGGAACGGTGCTGCCAAACACAATTGAGCTCCGGGTATTCAAAGATGGCCGATTGGGTATCGGCGATATTTGATTTCCCATCCTTCTGCACATAAATGCCACCGGTCGAACTAATCTTGTCCGGCCAGCCCAGGTCGAGCATCCATCGTACCGTATCCAGCATGTGCACACACATATCGCCCATAATGCCATTGCCGTATTCCATAAAGGTACGCCACCAGCGCTTGTGCGGGAGTCCGTCATACGGCCTTAATGGGGCAGGCCCCGTCCACATGTCATAATCCAGGAAATCCGGGACCGGTTGGAGGGGCGGATTGCCGTTGGCCCGCATATGGAAGTAACAACACATTTCCACATGGGATACCTTGCCCAAAAGGCCGGCTTCTACAATTTTTTTCTTTACATCGATCAGGTGGGGGGTACTCTTTCGCTGGGTACCTACCTGGACCACTTTATTGTAATAACGGGCCGCTGCCACCATGGCTTCGCCTTCCATGACATCCACACTGATGGGTTTCTGTACATATACGTGTGCGCCTGATTGTAGGGCTTCGATACACTGCAGGGCGTGCCAGTGGTCCGGGCTACCGATCAGCACCAGTTCCAGGTCTTTTTCTGCCAGCATTTTACGATAATCCCTGTACAATCGGGGCTTTTTGCCCGATCGCTGCCGTTGGGCCACAAGGTCGGCGGCTTCGTTGAGTAAATTGGTGTCCACGTCGCATAAGGAAACGACCTCGACATTGGCCACCTGAATCAGCCGGAAAAGGTCCGATTTGCCATACCAGCCGGTGCCGATTAGCCCCACCCTCCAGGGTTTGTCCCGGTACATGAGCTCAAATCCGTAAGAGCCAAAGGAGGATAAAACGGCGGCGGCCGTCGCCCCTTTCAAAAAGTTTCTCCGATTGATATTGAAAATCTTGGGTTCCATATGAAACGGTGGTTTGGTTCGTAGTGATGAAATATAGAAATTCTTTCGATCACTGACTGATACGAAATTGTTAGATTTTTTTGCATTCAATCACTATGAGCCCCAGATCGATGGATTTTGTGAAAAAAAGGTAGACCGGCCCCCCGTCCGAAATCTTGAAACGCTTCCGGATCCCGGCTACGGTCTCCGGGAAATTACGGGTGCTCACATTCGCCTTTTCAATAGCCAGTTGTTGCATGGTTTTACGGGAGAAGGGCAGCACCCTTTGGATATGGAAGCGCCTGCCCGGGAAAGCAACAAGCGCGTGGGAAGTGTATAGATGCGAGTGTTCGTGAAGTTTGTGAAGCTGGTATTGGGCCCCCAGTGATTGGAACCCCCCCGATTTCATGATCGCGGCATTGGGTTCGTACAGGTAGGACAGGGGGTCTGAGTAGGTTGAGGTGGCCGATTTTTCATGATCAAAAGCAAATGAGAATACCTCCTTGCCCGCATCGGTCAAATTGACGGTAATTACCTCCACCTTTCCCGAAAAACCCTCCCCGAGCAACCACAGCACCTCCTTTACCTCGTTGTTCACGGCGACAATATGGACCTCTTTCACCCGGTCCAATTCACGCAGGCCGGCGGTCAGGTCGAGCAGGGGGGAGGTTTTGACCATCAGGGTGGCCGCGGCCGCTAGCAGGCCTGGCAGCAGCCCCGTGATATCGGGATGGCAATCCGAAAGCAGGAATACCCGTTTTTTTTGTTTGCTGCGCCTGGAGGGGTCTATGTAAATAAGGTCGGCGGTACGGGCTTCCTGGAAGAGCCATTCCATGCCGTCACCGGCATAGGTGGTGATATTGTCTGCACCGAGCCGGGCGAAATTGTGCGTGGCTATGGCCGCCAGTTCAGGGTCGGCCTCGCAATACTGCACCGTTTCGGCATATTTGGAGAAATAAAAGGTGTCTGCCCCGAACCCGCCGGTCAGGTCAATGACCTTTTTAGCGGGGGCCAATGCTGCCTTATAGGCCGCGGTACGCTCCGAGGAACTTTGTTCCAGGTTGCGTTTGTTGGGATAATAGATACCCCCGGTGGCATGCCAGAGGGGTAGTTTGTGTGCTGCCTTTTGCCTGCTTTCTATCTGTTCCGCCAGTTCCCTGGCATGGATGCCTGTGAACGGGCTCGGTTGGAGCAGCAACCGATACAGGTCTGCATGGGCGTTGTTACGGATAAAATCCTGTACCTGTGTATGTAGGATTTTCGGGTTCAACAGGAATCAGAGGTTTTCCGTGAGGTTCTTGACAATGCGGTTCTCCGCCAGAAACTCTTTAAGGATTACCTTGATGGCCGTATAGCCCGGAACAGCGACGATCATCCCCACCACCCCGAAGAGCAGGCCGGCAATGATGATGATGAGAAAGATTTCCAGCGGATGCGAGCGCACGCTATTGGAAAAGATAAAAGGCTGTGAAAAGAAATTATCGATGAGCTGGCCGATTGCGAGCCCGATGAGGACATAGCCGGTTTTGGGAAGGATGACCGTGCTGAAATCGTAGCCCAGGTTGCTGGACATGGTCAGGAAGACCATGATCACCCCTCCTATGATGGGGCCGATATACGGGATGATATTGAAGAGGGCACAGAGGAAGGCAATGACCACCGCGTTATCAATACCCACGATCAGCAATACAACGGTGTAGATGCTGAACAGGATAAGGATCTGCAACAACAGGCCCACAAAGTAGCGCGACAAAAGTCCGTTGATCTTGTCGATGGAATTCACCACCTCCTTTTCTTTGCTGTCCGGGATAAAGATAAGCAACCCCCGTTGTAGCAATTTGCTGTCCTTCAGGAAGAAGAAAGAGATGAAAAGCACGGAAAACAGGCCGATGCTCAAAGAACTCAGGATACTCACAAAGGAATTCAGGATGTTGGGGATAAACCCGAGATCCAGTCCCTCCAGGACATTTTTTTCCAGGTCGGAATCCTTGAGCAGATTGTTTACCGCTTCGGGGCTCGCCCCGAAATACTGGGTGATTTCGAGGTATAGGGTATTGAGGTTCTGCTGTAGTTCATCAATTTCCAGCAGGGAAAGGTTTTTTCCCTGTTCCGAAATCAGGGGGACAAACAGGGCGATGAGCCCGGCCAGGGCCCCTACCATGAATAGCATGGTTACGACAACGGCCAGGGTGTTGGGGAATTTCATCCGGTCGCGGACAAAGCGGACTACCGGCCGGCCAATCAGGGAGGTGACCACTGCGATAGCGAGGTAGGCGATAACCGACCTTATTTGGTAGAGGAAATAAAACAGGAGGACCGTACCGGCCATGATCCCCATCGCGCTTAAAATCCCTTTTGAAATGGTCCTGGAGGTCATTGTTTAACTTTTGAAGGCATATGCAATAATATTGGCGCCCATCTGCAAGGCTTTTAGCCGCACCTCTTCGGGGTCATTGTGTACGGCGGGATCCTCCCATCCGTCCCCGAGGTCGCTTTCATAGGTAAACAGGAGCAGCAACCGGTCCTGGTCAAAAATGCCAAATGCCTGTGGGCGTTTCCCATCGTGTTCATGTATTTTTGGCAGTCCGTCCGGAAAGCTGAAAACCTGGTTGAATATAGGGTGCTCTGCCCCCAGCTCTTCCAGTTCCCTGTCGGGGAAAACCTTGGCGAGTTCCTTTCGTAAGTAAGGCTCCATCCCGTAATTGTCATCAATATGCAAAAACCCGCCTGACAGCAGGTATGTACGGAGGTTTCCTGCCTCTTCGGGCGAGAAAAACACGTTGCCGTGACCCGTCATGTGGATCCAGGGATATTGAAAGATTTCCGGGCTCCCCACTTCTACCGAAGCTGTTTTGGGATCCAGGGCCGTACCGATTTGCGTATTGCAGAACTGCACCAGGTTAGGGAGGGCGGTCGGGTTGGCATACCAGTCGCCCCCTCCGGCGTATTTCAAAACCGCCAATTCCTGGCTGTTGGCAGTCAGCATGCATATAAACAGGAGGTAGGGGGTAAGTTGTTTCATGAATATTCGTCCCGGTAACTGGTCCATCAAATGTACTAATTATCATGGTTAAATACCGCGGCCAGGCAATTTTTGGTCACCTTCCTGCCGCGACTTCCACCATTGCGGCCACCGGCGGGTGCATGGAGTGCCGTGGGCCTTTGGTCATCCGCTATTAATGACATTCACCGTGGCACAGGCCATGATTGCCGCTGTCTCGGTACGCAGGCGGGCTTCCCCGAGGGAGATGGGCCTGAACCCGGCCTCGTAGGCCTTGTTGATTTCTTCATGGCTGAAATCGCCTTCGGGCCCGATCAGGATCGTAACATCCTGGTCGGCCCCCAGTCGGCGCTTCAGATCGGTTTTTTCACCTTCTTCGCAATGCGCGATGAACCGCATCCCCGGGTGTTCCTGCCCGATAAAGGCTTCAAACCCGACAGCGGGGTTGAGTTTGGGCAAAAACGTCCTGAGGCTTTGCTTCATGGCCGATTCTATGACCTTTTCCATTCGGCCGGCTTTGATCACTTTGCGTTCTGAGCGTTCGCACAGCAAGGGGGTTATTTCATCCACCCCAATCTCGGTGGCCTTTTCCAGGAACCACTCAAACCGGGTATTGCTTTTCGTGGGCGCGACGGCCATATGCAAATGGTAGTGCCGCTTGTATTTCTTCTTCGCGTCGATGACTTCCGCCTTGCATCTTTGGGGGTGAGCTTCCAGGATCCTGGTGGTGAACAGGTACCCCCGGCCGTTGGTGGTATGCACCATATCCCCTTCTTTGCTGCGTAAAACTTTAACCAGGTGCTGACTTTCTTCCCTGGAAAATTCAAAGGCCGTGGTTTCAGGGTTCAGGGCAGGGGTATAAAACAATTGCATGGGGCTGGGTTAAGGGTTAATCTTCATTCAGTACGTCGCGGGCGTGTTCCAGGCCCAGGCTTATCCATTTGAGCAAAGCGGCTTCACTGGCAAATCCGTCGGGGGCCACAAAAACGAACTCCTTCATCGGCCGGCGGGTGAAATCCATGGGGCGGACATGTGTTTCCCGGAGGGTGGCTTCCATTTTTGGGGACACAACCCGCACCATCAATGCATCCCCTACGACCCCCACCGTCATTTTTCCTGCGTAGAGGAACGCCAGGCCACCAAACATTTTCTTTTTGGAAATCCTGGACCTTATGGCTTGCGGGAAGCTCGACAGCGTTGCATCGATCCTGCCTTCTATATCACGGTTGTATGCCATAAGGAACCTACAATTAAGGGGGGCGTGCACCAGCTATAGTCAGTATCCCGACCATTTGAAATCATCCCATGACAAAACGGGCTTTGGGCGATACATGCTGATCGGAATACTGGTGGTTAAGATACTTCAAATATCCGACAATGCCTATCATGGCAGCGTTGTCTGTACAATATTCGAAACGCGGGATGAATGTTTGCCATCCGGCCGTTTCAGAAGCTTTTTCCAGAGTAGCGCGGATACCTGAATTAGCCGAAACACCACCTCCTATCGCCACTTTTTTGATCCCGGTTTCCCGGACGGCCTGCTCCAGTTTTTCCATCAGGATCCCGATGATGGTATGCTGGATGGAGGCGCATATATCCGCCAGGTGCTTTTCGATAAAATCGGGGTCTTTTTTTGTTTCCCTTTGGATAAAATACAGGATACTGGTCTTTAATCCGCTAAAACTAAAATTCAGGCCATCTACTTTGGGCCTGGGGAACGGAAAGGCTTCCGGATTCCCCTCTCGTGCATATCGGTCGATAAGCGGCCCTCCCGGATAGGGGAGCCCCAGCAGTTTTGCGCTTTTGTCAAAAGCTTCTCCCACGGCATCATCCAGCGTTTCGCCCAGGACTTCCATGTCAAAGTAATCGCGTACCATGACAATCTGGGTATGCCCCCCGCTGATGGTCAGGGCCAGGAAGGGAAACGTGGGTTTTTCCTGGTTTTCCTCCTGTATAAAATGCGCCAGGATATGGGCCTGCATATGGTGTACCTCTATGAGCGGGACCTTTAATCCCAGTGCCAGGGATTTGGCAAAGGAACTCCCAACCATCAGTGAGCCCAAAAGTCCCGGCCCCCTCGTAAAAGCTATGGCTGATAACTGATTTTTGTCGATATTTGCCTTGGCCAGCGCACGGTCAACAACGGGTACAATATTTTGTTGGTGGGCCCTGGAGGCCAGTTCGGGGACAACCCCCCCGTATTCTTCGTGAATTTTCTGGCTGGCAACAACATTGCTGAGGGTTCTGTCGTTGCAGAGTACAGCCGCCGAGGTATCATCACAGGAAGATTCTATGGCAAGGATGTAAATAGTTTGGTTTTCCACTGCGTTTGGAATACAATTTGGAGTACAAAGGTAAAACATAAAGCCCTATCAAAAAACTGAGACAAATACTGGTCAGGACCCTGTTGGCACTACTGCTGCTCTGTGTCCTTGCCACCATTGTCCTTTCCCTGCCTCAGGTACAGACCCGGCTTGCCCGTTACGCCACGGATTCGATCAATGCGGAATTCGGGACCCATATCAACATCGATAGGTTACGGGTGTCGCTCATCACCTGGGACACCTCACTCAGGGGGATCTATGTGGAAGATTACCGGCAGGACACCCTCTTTTACATGGACGAGCTTACCACCTCTATCCTGAGTATCAGGAATATGCTCGACGGCCGGTTGGAGTTTGGTGATATTGAAATCAATGAGCTCAATTTTAAGTTGAAAACCTACCAGGGGGAACCCGATTCCAACCTGGGGGTCTTTATCGAAAAACTGGATGACCATCAACCCCGGGCCCCGGGGACACCTCCTTTTTATTTCTCATCTTCGGATGTCCGGATCGCCAACAGCCATTTCCGGCTGATCGATGAGAACAAGGAACGTGTGGAATCGCTTAACTTTACGGACCTGAATATAGAAGCAGGCGATTTCCTGATCCTCGGGCCCGAAGTCACCACAGAGATACGGGCCCTTTCGTTGCAGAGCTCCGACGGGATTTCCGTAGAGCGCCTGGCCACCTCCTTCAAGTATACCAAGCAGCAGATGCGCTTTGATTCCCTGGATATACAGACCCCCGCATCTGAATTGAAAGGCAATTTGGTATTCGACTATGACCGGGAGGATTTTCAGGATTTTCTCAACAAGGTGCATGTCACCGCAGAATTCCAGGAATCAACCGTTGCCCTGAATGAGGTCAACCAGCTCTACAATGAATTCGGGACCGATAAAAGCGTGACCTTTTCTTCCAGCATACAAGGAGTGCTGAATGACCTGGAAGTAACCCGCCTGTTCCTGCAAACTGACCAGACAGGTATCAGCGGTGATTTTAATTTCAGGAACCTGTTTAGTTCGGAGGCCCCCTTTTTCCTCAAGGCCGATATACGGAACATCACCACAAGCTATTACCAGCTAAGGGCCTTGTTGCCCCGTATCCTCGGAGAATCCATCCCGTCTACCTTCCAACAGCTTGGGCAGTTTACGGTTCGCGGTGACGCGACCATCACCGAGACCAGTATCGATTCCAGGGTCAACCTGAACTGCGCCATAGGGAATAGCTTTATAGACCTGGACCTGACTGATATTGACAATATTGACGATGCTTCCTATATCGGGTTTGTCTCCCTCATCGATTTCGATCTCGGGAAATTTGCGGGGAACCAATCCCTGGGCCGGGCTTCCATGGACCTCAATGTAGAGGGGAAAGGCTTTGTACGTTCCACACTGAACACCGAAGTCATCGGAGAGGTCTACAACCTGGTGTACAACGGGTACGAGTACCGGAATGTCAATGTTTCCGGGGTGTTAAAAGACCAATTATTCGATGGGTCGCTGGTGAGCAAGGATGAGAACCTGCAGTTCAGTTTCAAGGGGCTGGCAGACTTCGGAAGCGATCAAAATACGTTCAACTTTATCGCCTCCGTAGATTATGCGGACCTGAAGAAACTGAATTTTATCGATGACAGTGTTTCAATCTTCAAGGGCGATGTGAATATGGACATCACCGGCAATTCCCTGGACAATATCGTAGGGGACATCAAGTTCACCAAGACAATTTACCAGAATGTGAACGACACCTATTACTTCGAGGATTTCAAGATCGCATCGACCTTCGACCCCGATACGGTACGGACCGTCGACATCAATTCACCCGATATCATCACGGGCTATGTACGGGGCAAGTTCAAGGTGCGGGAACTGGGCAGGTTGATGCAGAACTCCCTGGGGAGCATTTACACCAACTACAAGCCCTACGAAATATCCCCGGGTCAGGAGCTTTCCTTTAATTTTAAGATATACAACAAAATTGTGGAAGTGTTTTTCCCGGAGGTAGACTTTGGCCCCAACACCTTTATCCGGGGGGATATCGTAGCCGATGAGGGCGATTTTAAGCTGACCTTTCGCTCGCCCCGTATCACCGCCTTCGGGAATGAACTGGACAGCATTGAAGTAAAGATCGACAATAAGAACCCCCTGTTCAATACCTTCGTATCCGTGCAGGATGTTTCAACGGTCTACTACGACGTAAAGGACTTTAACCTGATCAATACCACCTTGAGCGATACGCTGTTTTTCCGTACGGAGTTTAAGGGGGGAAGTGAGTATAACGATAGCTATAACCTGAACTTTTACCATACCTTCAACAAGGAGAAGAAGTCGGTGATAGGGCTGAAGCGTTCGGACGTGAGTTTTAAAGGGAACAAATGGATCCTGAACCGCGAAGGGAACCGGCAGAACAAGGTCATTGTCAACAGCACCCTGGACAGCATTACCATTGAAGAGATCGTAATGAACAACGATAACCGTGAACAAATCCGGCTACGGGGCCAGTTGGCCGATTCTACCTACAAGGACCTGGAGTTGCAGTTCAAACTGGTATCCCTCCACAAGATCACACCGGCCATTGACAGCCTCAAGATGCAAGGGGAGATTAACGGGACCCTGAATGTACTCCAGAAAGACGACATCTACCTTCCTTCCTGTAACCTGGACATCAGCAATTTTGGGATCAATGGCTTCCCGTTGGGCCAGTTGAGCATCGGGATTGTCGGGAATAAAGACCTTTCCGATTTTGTGGTGAACAGCCAGATCACCGAAAACGGAAACGAGATATTCAGCCTGATTGGGAACATCGCCAACCAGGGTGAGATGCCCAGGGCCTCGTTGCTTGCCAATTTCCGGGACTTCCGTTTGGACCCGTTTAGTCCGTTGGGGGAAGGGGTCATCAGCAACATCAGGGGGGTCATGGAGGGCAGTGCCCGTATACAAGGCCCTATCGATAACCCGGACATCAACGGGGTAATGACCCTGAACAATGCGGGGATCGGCATTCCCTACCTGAATGTGGATTACGCCTTTGCCCCGAACTCAACCGTACGGCTCACTAACCAAACCTTTGATTTCCAGAACATTGTCCTCAGGGACGTCGCCATGGATACCCGGGCCACCCTGGACGGCACCATCAAACACAGTTTCTTTGACGATTGGAGCCTGGATTTTGACGTGGATACCAACAACGAACGTTTCCTGATCCTCGACACGGAATTTGAGGAGGAAGTCCTTTATTACGGTACGGGCTTCGTCAATGGTACCGGAAAGATATATGGCCCCACCCAGGCACTGACCATTACCTTTGATGGTGCCACCGCCCGGGGCACCTCGCTTAAAATACCCATTAGCGATGTGGCCTCCATAGGCGATTACTCCTTTATCAATTTTATCGAGAAGAAAGGCGCCGCCCAGATAGAGCGCGAACGCATCCTGAAGGAATACCAGGGCCTGGAAATGGAATTCGACCTGGTAGTGACCCCGGAGGCAGAGGTAGAGATCGTGGTCGACCCCAAAACAGGCAGTTCACTCCGCGGTACCGGGGAGGGGATCCTGCTGATTGAAATCAATACGAATGGAAAGTTTAATATGTGGGGTGACTTTGTGGTGGTGACCGGCCGCTACAATTATAAATTTGGAGGGGTGATTGATAAGTCTTTTACCGTAAAGCCGGGGGGCAGCATTGTTTGGGAGGGTGACCCGCTTGCGGCCCAATTGAATATGGAGGCAGTTTACGCGCTCAACGCCAACCCGGCCCCCTTATTGGATAACGCGGGGTATTCCCGGCGTATCGCTACCGAGGTGGTGGTCCGCCTGGCCGGCGAATTGGAACAGCCCACCATTGATTTTGATATAGAATTCCCCGGGACCAGTTCCATTGTCAAATCCGAATTGCAATACCGCCTGCAGGATCCCACCGTCGAAGAACAAAATGCCTTTTTCCTGCTGGCCCAGGGAACCTTTATGAGCGAAAGTTCAGGGCTTTCCAGCCAGGCGTTGGTGGGGAATGCCATACAGACCGCCTCGGGGCTTTTGAACCAGGTACTGGGGGGGAGCAATGACAAATTTGATTTCGGGGTTTCGTACGAACAGGGATACCTGGACCCCAATGACGTGCAGACAGAAAACCGTATCGGGGTCACCGTTTCTACCCAGATTAGTGACCGGGTATTGTTTAATGGCCGGTTCGGGGTACCGGTAGGAGGAGTGAGCGAAACGGTGGTTGCCGGGGATGTGGAAGTACAGGTGTTACTCAATGAGCAGGGAACCCTTAGCGCCAAAATATTCAACAGGGAGAACGAGATACAGCAATTCCTCACCGAAAGCCAGGGATATACACAGGGCGTAGGTCTTTCCTATGAAGTGGATTTCAATAGTTTTAAGGAACTTATGGGGAGGGTTTTCGGCCGGGACGAAACCCGTGAAGAACCCGTCACGCCGCCATTGGAAAAGCTGCCACAGCCCAGCGCTGTTATGGGGCAGGATAGCCTGATCCGCTTTTATCCCAAGAAGAAAACCCCACTTTGAACTTGTAACAGCCCGTATCGGCTTTGTTGTATTTTTCACAAATTTGACAAAAGAGACGTACGACAACGTTTTCGGGTAGCCGGAAGGGAAGAAATAAGGGCCGTGTACATTCATTTTTTCCGAGAAGTTTGTTAATTTCGCAATTCTAAATTTTTAGATGGCTTCGAAAATCAAGAAAATAGCGGTCCTTACCTCGGGCGGAGATTCCCCGGGGATGAATGCCGCCATACGAAGTGTAGTCCGTACCTGCGCCTATATGAAGGTAGAATGCGTAGCGGTCTACAGAGGATACCAGGGGATGATCGAAGGGGACTTCGAGAACATGAACGCCCGTAGTGTTAACAACATCATCAATAAAGGAGGGACCATCCTTAAATCCGCGAGATGCGAGGAATTCCGCACGCCGGAAGGCAGGAAAAAGGCCCATGAACAACTCATAGCTGCAGGCATAGATGCCTTTGTGGTCATTGGTGGTGATGGTAGCTTCCGCGGGGCGATGATCTTTCACGAAGAGTTTGGTTTCCCCGTCATAGGGATCCCCGGGACGATAGATAACGATATCTTCGGGACGCGTTACACCGTAGGTTTTGACACGGCCCTGAACACCGTGGTGGACGCCATAGATAAAATAAGGGATACCGCCAGTTCGCACAACCGCCTCTTCTTTGTGGAGGTAATGGGCCGTGATGTGGGCCATATCGCCCTGAATGCAGGGGTTGGGGCAGGGGCCGAAGAGATATTGATCCCCGAACTGAACCTGGGCCTCGAAAGGTTGCTGGAATCGCTGAAACGAAGTAAAATATCTGGGAAATCTTCCAGTATCGTAGTGGTGGCCGAAGGGGACAAGACCGGTAAAAATGTATTCCAGCTCAAAGAATATGTGGAGGAACACCTTCCCATCTATGATGTGCGGGTTTCGGTCCTGGGCCACATCCAAAGGGGGGGTACGCCTTCCTGTTTTGACCGGGTGTTGGCCAGCAGGATGGGGGTAAAGGCAGTAGAGACCCTCCTGGAAGGGAAAAGCAACCTGATGGTGGGCATCATGGATAGTAAAATCACCCTGACCCCCATTAGCCAGGCGATTAAAGGACATACGAAAATTGATAAGGAGCTCATCCGGGTTTGCGATATCATGAGTACATAAGAATTCTAACTAAAACAAAATATAATGGCGAAAGTTAAAATAGGAATAAACGGATTTGGAAGGATAGGGCGACTGGTTTTCAGGGCTTCCGTAAAGCGGCCCGATGTAGAAGTGGTGGCTATCAATGACCTGCTCGAATTGGATCACCTGGCATATTTGCTGAAGTATGATTCAGTCCATGGAAATTTTGACGGGACTGTGGATATCAGCGGAGGAGACCTGGTCGTGAACGGCAAGAAAATCCGGATTACCGCAGAAAAGGACCCTGCCAACCTGAAATGGGATGCGGTAGGAGCCGATATCGTCGCCGAATGTACCGGGATTTTCACAACCCTCGACATGGCTCAGAAACACATTGACGGCGGGGCCAAAAAAGTTGTGATCTCCGCACCGTCCAAGGATGCGCCCATGTTTGTGATGGGAGTGAACCACCATAAAGTAAAAGCTTCTGATAATATCGTATCCAACGCTTCCTGTACCACCAACTGCCTGGCGCCCCTGGCGAAGGTGTTGAACGACAATTTTGGGATCGAAGAAGGCCTGATGACCACCGTGCATGCCACTACGGCCTCACAATTGACGGTAGATGGCCCCTCGCGCAAGGATTACAGGGGTGGCAGGAGTGCAATGCTCAACATCATCCCGGCAGCCACAGGGGCCGCCAAGGCGGTGACCAAGGTAATTCCCGAACTCGAAGGAAAACTGACCGGGATGGCTTTCAGGGTACCCACGGCCGATGTTTCTGTGGTAGACCTTACCGTCCGCCTGGAAAAGGAGACCTCCTACGAAGAAATCAAGAAGGTCTTTAAGGCTGCATCGGAAGGCGAACTCAAAGGGATTTTGGGCTATACCGAAGAAGCCGTGGTTTCCCAGGACTTTGTCGGGGATGCCAGGACCAGCATTTTTGATGCCGATGCCGGGATAGAGCTTAATTCCAGGTTCTTCAAGGTCGTATCCTGGTATGACAATGAAGCGGGGTATTCCAATAAATTGGTGGATCTGGCCCAGTATGTTTCCGGCTTGAAATAGGCCCGGTAAACCATCTAACAACGAAAGGGATTCCTTAGGGTAAGCAATGATCGTTGCTTGTTTTAAGGTTTCTTTTTTTAACAGTAAAGAACATGGTACTTATAACAGATAGCGGGGCCACAAAAGCCGACTGGATTGCCCTTGATGACAAGGGGAACCAGGTATTTATGACACAAACCCTGGGGTTGAGCCCGGAAGTCCTTACGGAAGAAGTGATTATCGATCGCCTGGCGAATAACTTTGAGTTGTCCAAGAACAGCCACAAGGTAACCCGGCTCTTTTTTTACGGGGCGGGTTGCGGTACAGACCGGATGAAAAAATTCCTGAAAAAGATCTTCAGGGAATTTTTTCCAAAGGCCAAGATTGAAGTTAAGGAAGATACCTATGCGGCCATCTATTCCACCACCAAAATTGGCCACCAGGGCATTGTGTGTATCCTGGGCACGGGTTCCAACTGCAGTTACTACGATGGCAACCAGCTATTTCAGAAGGTGACTTCACTGGGCTATATCCCCATGGATGACGGGAGCGGCAACTTCTTTGGCAGGAAACTCATCAGGGACTACTATTTCCATAAGATCCCACAGGACCTGGCGATTAAGTTCGAGCAGGGCTACAACCTCGATGCCGATGTCATCAAGGAAAACCTGTATAAAAGGCCCAACCCCAATACCTATCTGGCTACCTTCGCGCGTTTTCTCGTGGAGAATAAAGACCACCCTTACAGCAAAGGCGTGATAGACAAAGGGTTCCAGCAGTTTGTCAACAATTACATCATGCAATTTGAACTGGCGACCAAGGTGCCCATCCATTTCGTCGGGAGCATAGCCTACTATCTCAGGGAGGAACTCGCCGCAGTGATTGAGCGCAATGACCTGGTTCTGGGGGTGATCCGCCAGAGGCCCATTGAAGGCCTGGTGGAATTTCACAAGGATACTATCTGACCGCGATCATCGATATCTCGACATTCACGAATTTTGGGAGGTTGGCGACTTCTACCGTTTCCCGGGCGGGGGCGGTATCGGCCTGGAAATACCTCCCGTAGATTTCGTTGATCAGCCCAAACTGGTGCATGTCCTTGATGAATATGGTAGACTTCACTACCTGGTCAAAAGACATGCCGGCCTGGGAAAGGATGGCCTTCAGGTTTTCCATCACCCGGGCGGTCTCCTGTTGTATACCTGCATTGACCAACTGCCCCGTTTCCGGATCCAGCGCGATCTGGCCGGAGATATAGAGGGTATCTCCGCTTAACACGGCCTGGCTGTAGGGGCCAATGGGGGCGGGTGCCCCGGTCGTACTTATAATTTTCTTCATAGTCTATTGTTTATGGGCGCATATGGATGTGTTCTGGCTCCGGTAGCTTCCCGCGTCGCCTAATACAGGTAGCTCCCCCTCCCTTTATCTCCTTTGGCTTCGGTTCTCCCATTTCAGGTCACTGAGGATGGAACTTTTGATACCGATAAAGAAATACCAGCGTTCATAGGTGCCAAAAGGGGTCCAGTTGAAATTCATTTTAAAACTCTTCAGGTCCCGTTCAAAACGGAGTTGGGTAACGGTGAACCCCTTCCTTTTGACGTCATAGCCCGAAGATACGCCTATTTTCCATCTGGGCGCGGGTTCAATATCGCCCGAAAACATGAGGGACTGGTTGCTGATTTCATTTTGGCGGTTGCTGTTGCTGTACGTCAGGGCGTACTGCAAACGCAGGGTCCAAGGGATTTTGGTGCCATATACCGGGTTTTCTACATCGTCCGGGTCTCGGTCGTCAAAGGTGTTGTCGTTAAAATTGTTGGCACGCCCGAACAGGTCATCGGTACGCCCGCCGCTGGCCGCCACGTAGGTATCCCCGTCATAGGGGTCGCCTCGCTGCTCCGGCTCTTCTTTTTTGTCCTTGCCGAAATCCTTGCTGCTCAGCGAATAGCTCAGGTTGGCCCTGGCTGAGGTGAGCCGGAACAGCCCGCCCCCGTTGTTGATGTTAAAGGTATTAATTCGCGTTCCGTTGTTGTCTATGGCGTACGGGTCCAGGCTGGCCCCAAAGTTGATCGCCATTTTGTTGTTGAGGATGTTGGTACCCCCGGTCAGGGAAAGGGGGCTGAGCTTAAGGGAGTCTGCCTCGAAGTTATAACTGGTAGATAGGTTTAAACTGTTCAGCAGCATGACTTTCTTGGGTTCGGTGGCGGTACTGTCGCGGTCCCGTACCTTGGCCTCCAGGGTATTCTGGAGCGAAAAGCTCATGGCGCTGGATTTACCCAGCCTGGGCGCCCCGTATATCGTGTTCTGGAAGCGGCTGAACTGCACCGGTTGCCCGGTTGCCTCGTTGAGGTATTCCTCATAGTACTGCTCAAAAGACGGGGCGTAGCCGTAGCCTACGGAGGGCCGCATTACATGGCGGATCGCCTGTATTTTCTTGTCTTCCCCGAAATTGAAGGTACCGTAGAGCGTGGTGCCCACATTGGCACTGAAATTATATTGGTTATAGCGGTCAAACCCGCTGATGGTATCGGTTACCACTGTTTGGGTGGCGCTGTCAAAGCGCTGGTTGAAGGTCTGCAGGGTCCAGACGTCTTCGTAAGACCCGCCGAGGCTCACACTAAAAAACTTCGCCACCTTGAAGTTGGTGGCCAGGGGGATGCGGTGGCGCGCCCCCACCTTGGCATCTTCGAACATGCGCGCGGTCAGGAAGTCCTCGTCATTGGTGCGTATGCTGTTGCGCGCATTGAGGTCGTACTGGAAGTTTACATTTTGTATGATCCCTTTTTTGATCCCGTCCCTTTTGGCAAAGGGGTATATCCGCTCCATACTGGCCTGCAAGGTGGGCAGGGTGACGTCTACGGTGTTGGTGTTCGTATTCTGGTTATGGGTGGCCGTCAGGCTCATGTTCACCGAGGGATAGGCCGGGAAGGTCTTGGAATAGGAGATAGATGAGGACAGGTTGTTTACCTGGGTGTTCGGCAGGTTTTGCTGGAGCAGGGAGTTCCGGTAGTACTGGCTGCTCCCCAGGTTGACTGAGGCCGAAAGCCGGGAGTTGGGGCTGGCCTTGGTATCCTGGGAATGGCTGATCTGAATGTTGTAGATCGTATTCCGGCTGTAATCGTCAAACCCTTTCTGGCTCGTAATCAGGTTTTCATAGCGGATATTCACGTTCCCGCGATAGCGGTAGCGTTTTGCGTAGACCGACTGCGCCCGTATCCCATAACTCCCGTTGGTATAGAGGTCGCCCGTAAAGGTCACATCCACATAGTCGTTAATGGGCAGGTAATACCCGCCGTTTTGAAGGAAATACCCCCGGTCCGGGTCATTTCCAAATGTAGGCATCATAATTCCGGCCGTACGCCCCACTGTCAGTGGGAAATAGGCAAAGGGAAGCGCTATGGGCGTAGGCACATCCACAATGTACAGGTTGCTGAACCCGGCGATCACCTTCTTTTTAGGCACAAATTTGGCTTTCCGCACCCGAATGTAATAATCGGGGTCTATGGTGTCCTTGGAGGTGGTGAGTTTACCCTCGCTGAGGAAGTAGACCGAGTCGTTCTCTTTCTTGGTGACCTGGGCATATACCTTCATGGCATCGCTCCCCAGTTGCCCCAGTCCTGCCTGCTGCTCGGTACGCGAATTCCAGATCAGGGCCTTTTCGGTATCAAAGTTAAACCGGATAGAATCGGGGATCACCACGTTATCCCCCTGTTTAAAGTAAGGGAGTTGGGTATAGTTGCCCAGGGAGTCTTTGAGGCGCCCGGCATAGACTTCATTCTTGATGTAATCCATGATGATGATCCCGGCTTTGAGCTCCGTATCCTGGTAATAGATCTCTGCTTCGTTGTAGAGGTAGATTTTTTGCTCTTTTTGGCTTAGTTTTACATAGTCCTTGGCCTTGTATTGGATGTTGTCGAGCAAGGTCGACTTTTTTGGGGGGACAGAATCGGTTTCCACAGAGTCGGTTTCCATGCGGCCAAACCCCAGGGTAGCCGGGAGAGGTGGGGCGATAATGCTGTCTTGTACTGCCTTGATGGGGAGTGGGGTAACCGGGTCTTCCTGAGCACAAAGGGAAAAGGAGCCAAGGAGGAGTAGCCATAGGAAAAGTACTGTATGTTTATTTGATCGCAATGCTTTAAATCCTATTTTTGTAACTATTAGGCTCCTTCCGGAGGGTCAAACTTACATATATTTTTTCTTCTGCTGTCTGAGCATTACGATAAATTTAACCCCGGCAGGGCCCTTTGAAATACTGAAAGCACTATGTATATGAGACGGTTTTTGATCCTTCCTTTTTTGTTTTTGTCAGGGCTCCTTATGTCCTCCGGGGGAGGTGAGCGGCCGGTGCCGGGAACCGCCCCTTTCACCGTTGTCCTGGATGCCGGTCATGGCGGGCACGACCCCGGTAACCTCGGGAACGGCTATATGGAAAAGAATATAGCCCTGAATATTGTCCTGGAAGTGGGGCGCTGGCTTGAAAAGCAACCCGATATCAAAGTGGTGTATACCCGAAAAGACGATTCCTTTGTAGACCTTTTCATGCGGGGCAAGATCGCCAATGATTCCAATGCCGACCTGTTCGTGTCGGTACATTGCGATTCGCACTCTTCCGACGCCCATGGAGCGGGTACTTTTGTGTTGGGGTTGCACGCCAACGAACAGAATTTTGAGATTGCCAAGAAAGAAAACTCCGTGATTTACCTGGAGGATGATTATGAGACGCGCTACGCGGAATACGACATCAACTCCCCCGAGTCTATTATCGGCCTTACCATCATGCAGGAAGAGTTCCTGGACCAGAGCATCGCCCTGGCCAAGTTAATGCAGGACGCTTTCTCCGGAAGGCTAAAACGCAATGACCGCAAGGTAAAACAGGCGGGATTTATCGTATTGCACCAGACCTTTATGCCCAGTGTCCTGGTGGAAACAGGATTTTTGACCAACAAGAACGAAGGCAGCTACCTGAATTCTAACAAGGGGCAGTTGGAAATGGGGAAGGCCATCGCCGATGCCATCATCAGCTACAAGCAGAACGTGAGGAGCCAGGCAGGCAACCTGCTGGCCGCCTCCGCCCCGCCATCTTCCGGTTCAAAAAGGGTAGAAGAAATACAGGAGCGCCAGGAAGCGGTCCCGGTACAAGGCCCTGAAGTTTCCGAAAAAGCCGACGTGCCCCGGGAGGTGCAGGCAGAAGCACTAACAAAGGCCGCGGCAGACAAGGAAGTGAAGGCCAGCCAAACCATTGAAACCCCTAAAACACCCCCGCCGGCTCCTGCCCAAAGCGAGCCGAAAGGCAAAGCCCTGGGCGAATTGGCCATGGCGACGGAGATCAGCCAGAAAGCCGGAGACCCGGAAGTATCCGGGTCAGAACCGATGGCTCCTGAAAAACCAGAAGCATCAATTGGGGAGCGGTCGGTAGTCTTCAAGGTGCAACTATTGGCCAGCTCAAAAGACCTGCCCCTGCAACCTGGCAATTTCAAGGGCCTTGGCAAGCTTTCCAAAGAACCGTACAAAAACCTGTTTCGTTATTTTTACGGGAGCACAGACTCCTACAAAGTGGCCCAAATGCTGAAGTCGAATGCCGATTTAAAAGGGTATACGTCCTCTTTTATTGTGGCCTATAAAGATGGGGTGCGAATCAGCATCGAAGAAGCCATGAAATACGTTAAGGATTAATAGACCCCTTTCTAAAATTATTTCTAATTTTGTTTGGAACCCAAAAAACAGCCGCTTGAAAATATCCAGGGAAATTAAAACAGGGATTATCGTCATCGGCGGAGTCCTTTTGTTCATTTTAGGTTTCAGTTATCTTAAATCGGCCCCACTTTTTGAAAGCAGCAAGACCTTTTATGCCGTGTATGCCAATGTCGGCGGGCTGCAGACCGGCACGCAGGTTTCTATTAACGGGCTGGGAGTAGGAAAGGTCAAGAACATAGCATTCAAGGATCAGTCTGGCAAACTCCTGGTGACCTTTTCGGTTGACAGTCAATTTGAATTTTCCGAAAACAGCACAGCGGAGTTATATGACACCGGGATCATCGGCGGCAAGGGCATACAGATCAAACCGGTGTTTGACGGGGCACCCATGGCCAAATCGGGCGATACGCTTTCTTCACAAAGCCGGCCGGGGCTGACCGAACTGGTACAGCAAAAGCTCAGTCCGTTGCAATCCAAGGTGGAAGCGGCGGTAGCCAATGCCGATTCGCTGCTTATGAACGTGAACGATGTACTCGACGACAATACCCGGAAAGACCTCCGGGAGAGTATTCACGGATTGAATATTGTTGTGGCTTCCTTCGGGCAAAGTGCCCATGCGCTCAACAGCCTCCTGGCCGATAACAAGACCCAGTTGGACAGTTCCATCGCCAACATCCATACCATGACCGCCAATTTCTCCAGGATCTCTGATTCTATCGCGGCCGCAGGCCTGAGCAAAACCATGAGGAACCTGGAGTCTACCGTGACCAACCTGGACCAACTACTTTCGAAGATCGAGAGCGGGGAGGGCTCCCTGGGGAAACTGGTGCACAATGACCAGTTGTACGACAACCTGGCGGCGGCTTCAAGGGAACTTGACTTGCTGCTCCAGGATTTTCGCCTGAACCCCAAACGCTACGTCAACGTGTCGGTTTTCGGGAAAAAGCAAAAGGAGTATGCGCTTCCGGAAAATGATCCCGCCCAAAACCCAGAGAACGAATAATGCAGTACCTACCCAATTTGTTATTCGCCCTCATCCTGCTATCGGGCATCTGGTTCTTTGTGCGGAACGTGGGAAAGCTCCGGCGCAACATCGGCCTGGGAAAAGACCGGGATGTCTCTGACAACAGGCCCCGGCGTTGGAAAAATATGGCGCGGATTGCCCTTGGGCAATCCAAGATGGTGGTACGGCCCGTGGCCGGTGCGATGCACATTATCGTGTACCTCGGTTTTATCATCATCAATGTCGAGGTCCTCGAAATCATCATCGATGGGCTGTTGGGCACCCACCGCGTTTTTGCGCCCCTGGGGCCCCTGTATGATTTCCTGATCGCGGCCTTTGAAATACTGGCCTTTTTGGTGATCGTAGCCGTAGTGGTCTTTTGGCTGCGCCGGAATGCCCTGCGCCTCGCGCGCTTTGTAAAACCCGAAATGAAAGGATGGCCGAGCAGGGATGGGAATATGATCCTGTATATAGAATTGGTCCTCATGTTCCTGTTTTTAAGCATGAACGCTGCAGATTTCCGCTTGCAGCAACTGGAAGTCGCCCATTATACCAAGGCAGGAACCTTTCCCGTAAGCCAATTCCTGGCCGGCCTTATGGAGGGGCTGCCGGTAGCTTCCCTCATTTTGGTAGAGCGGACCGCCTGGTGGCTGCACATCCTTGGGATCCTGTTCTTTTTAAACTATTTATATTATTCCAAACACCTGCATATACTGCTGGCCTTTCCCAATACCTTTTTTGCCAGTTTAAACCCCCCGGGCCAATTTAGGAACCTGGAGGCGGTAACCAGGGAAGTGCGCCTGATGACCGACCCATCGGCCGATCCATATGCCGCCCCGGAAGAAGGGACCGGACCCCCTGAAAAATTTGGCGCCTCGGACGTGACCGATTTAAGCTGGGTACAGTTGTTGGCGGCCTATACCTGCACGGAGTGCGGACGTTGTACCAGCGAATGCCCTGCCAACCAAACTGGTAAAAAACTGTCTCCCAGGAAGATCATGATGGATACCAGGGACCGGCTGGAAGAAGTGGGCAAAAATATAGATGCCAACAAGGGCACCTTTGTGGAGGATGGAAAACAATTGCTAAACGATTACATCAGCCCCGAGGAACTCTGGGCCTGTACCTCGTGCAATGCTTGTGTCCAGGCGTGTCCTGTTAGCATAGACCCCTTGTCGATTATCATGGACATGCGGCAGTACCTGGTGATGGAACAATCCGCAGCCCCCGCTGAGCTCAATGCGATGATGGGGAATATTGAAAACAATGGTGCGCCCTGGCCGTTCAACCAGATGGACCGGCTAAATTGGGCGAAAGACTCATAAAACGATACAACCTATGGCCGAAGCCTTAAAGATACCTACCATGGCGGAGTACGCTGCTGAAGGAAAACAACCCGAAGTTTTGTTTTGGGTGGGTTGCGCCGGGAGCTTTGACGACCGGGCCAAGAAGATCACCAAGGCGTTTGTCCGGATACTGACGCGGGCGGGCGTGGATTTCGCGGTACTTGGCACCGAGGAGAGTTGTACGGGTGACCCCGCCAAACGGGCGGGAAACGAGTTCCTCTTCCAGATGCAGGCCGTGACCAATATCGAAGTACTCAATGGGTATGGCATAACCAGGATCGTTACCGCATGCCCGCATTGTTTCAATACCCTGAAGAATGAATACCCGGGCCTGGGGGGCACTTACCAGGTCATGCACCACACCAAATTCATCAACGAACTGTTGAAGGAAGGCCGCCTCCGTTTGGAGGGGGGGAAATTCAAGGGGAAACGCATTACCTACCACGACCCCTGTTACCTCGGGAGGGCCAACAATATTTACGAGGCCCCCAGGGAACTGATCGAGAAACTGGATGCCGAATTGCGTGAAATGAAAAACTGCAAGCAGCGTGGTTTGTGTTGTGGTGCGGGCGGTGCCCAAATGTTTAAGGAACCGGAGAAAGGTGAGAAAGACGTGAATATGGCACGCACCGAACAGGCCCTGGAAACGGAAGCCGGGATCATTGCCGCAGCCTGTCCTTTCTGCAACACCATGCTGACCGACGGGGTCAAGGGCAAGGAAAAGGAAGGGCAGGTGGCCGTCATGGATATCGCCGAACTCATCGCCCAGGCCGAAGACCTGTAGAGTACCGCCGGGGCCGGTTGAATCGCAGCTACATATTCCCTAACTTTGAAGCCAGATGCGGGCACCTTCCCAAAGGGCCCCTAAAGAACACAATATGTTAGTAGATTTTAAAACACTCCCGGAAACCTCCAGGGTCTGGATATATCAGGCCAACCGGAGTTTTAGTGATGAAGAAATGATGGATCTCAAGGGGCGGCTGGATGCCTTTATTACCCAATGGACCGCACACGGCAGCCAGCTGAAGGCAGGATATGATATCCCTTACAAACGGTTTATCGTCATTGGGCTCGACCAGGCCCAGGCTTCGGCCTCCGGTTGCTCCATAGATGCTTCGGTACATTTCATACAATCGCTTGAACAGCGGTTTGGTGTGGAATTGCTTGACAAGATGAATGTTTCCTATAAGCAAGGCGAATTTATCGCTTACAAACCCCTCAATGATTTCAAGAAAATGGCAAAGGACAAGGCAGTATCCGGGAACACGATTGTTTTTAACAACCTGGTGACCAACAAGCAAGAGTACCTGAGCCATTGGGAAGTACCTGCCGCGGAAAGCTGGCACAGCCGTTTCCTGTAGTATCTGTAAAGGCCACACCCCCGGACTACATTGCGTGTATCGGCCAAATGCAATATTTTATTTCCTTTATAGTTAGGTATGCTAGAGGATTCTTTTATGCGGAAATTTATACTCTTTTTTTGTTTCATTTTGGGAACCATCGGGGCCATAGGGCAATCGGATCCATTGCTTACCCCTGACAGCCTGCAACAACAGGGCTGGGTGAACGAGCGCTATAGCGCCATGAGCCTGGAGGAGAAGATGGGGCAGCTCTTCATGGTGATGGTGACGTCTGAACAGGATGAGGCCAGTATAGAGCGGACCAGGCAGCTTATCGCACAAGAGCATATTGGGGGCCTGATTTTTTCCACGGGCGGGCCGGTCAGGCAGGCGCGGCTTACCAACCGCTACCAGGCAGCTTCCAAAACGCCATTGCTAATCGCCATGGATGCCGAATGGGGACTTTCCATGCGTCTCGACTCTACCTTCGCCTTTCCATGGAATATGACCCTGGGGGCCATCAAGGACCCCGCGATCGTCGAGAAGGTAGGCTACCGCATTGGCCAACATGCAAAACGCCTTGGGGTACATGTGAATTTCGCCCCGGTCATCGATATCAATACCAATCCCAGGAACCCGATCATCGGGAACCGGTCTTTTGGGGAGGATCCGCAAAATGTGGCCGATAAAGGCAGCGCGCTTATGAGCGGCATGCACCGGGCGGGGATCCTCAGCAGCGGGAAACATTTTCCGGGACACGGGGATACAGCGGTGGATTCGCATAAGGCCCTGCCACTGATCGACGTGAGCAGGGAACGCCTTGACAGCGTAGAATTGCTCCCCTACAGGCGCCTTATACCGGAAGGGCTGAGCAGTGTGATGGTAGCCCATTTGAATGTTCCCAGCCTGGAACGGGAGGCCGACAAACCTTCCTCCCTGTCCGGGGCCATTATCACCGGCCTGCTCCGGGACGAGCTCAACTTCAGGGGGCTGGTATTTACAGATGCCCTTAATATGAGCGGGGTTACCCGGTATGCGCAGGACGGTGAAACAGAACTGCAGGCCTTTCTGGCGGGCAATGATATGCTGCTGATGCCCACGGATGTGGCCAGGGCCAAGGCCAAACTGATGGAAGCCTATGCAGATGGCAGGATCAGTGAGAATAGGTTGGCTTCTTCGGTAAAGAAGATCCTGATGGCCAAATATAAGGCTGGGCTCCACACCTATACGCCTGTTCCCCTGGAAGGGCTGCAGGATGACCTGAACTCCATAGAAGACGCCCTGGTATACGAGGAAGCCATTGAAAATGCCCTGACCGTGGTAAAAAACCAGGTAAACCTGTTGGGGATCAAAAAGCTGGAAAATAAGAAGATCGCCTATGTGAAGTTTGGGGATGCCAATAACGACGCTTTCCTGCAGACGCTGAAGCACTATGCCGAGGTCACCCAGGTCAACGGGAAGGATGTGGCGACGCTCAAGGAAAAGCTGGCGGAGTACAACTTGGTGATCATCGGACACCACAAGAGCAACAACAGCCCCTGGGGTTCCTATAAATTTTCGGACAAGGAATTGTACTGGCTGCATGAAATTGCAAGGGAACGCACCTCAAATGTGATCCTCACCCTGTTTGCAAAACCCTACGCATTGTTAGATGTGGCAACGTTTGAAGATATAGACGCGGTAGTGGTCGCCTATCAAAACAGCGATATGGCACAGGAAAAGGCGGCCCAGTTGCTCTTTGGGGCCCTGCCGGCCAAAGGGGTATTGCCGGTTTCTGCCCATTCGGATTTTCCCGTAAATACGGGGATCAACACTTCATCCCTCTTGCGGTTGGGATACAGCCTGCCCGAACGGGTGGGATTGAGTTCCAAAGGGCTTTCCGAGGTAGACCGGCTGGTACAGGACGGGTTGGATTCGTTGATGTACCCGGGCGCGCAAGTGCTGGTGGCACGCCACGGGCAGGTGGTTTACCATAAGGCTTTTGGCAAACCTACCTACGAATCGGAGGAAGCCCTGCGCCTGGATCATATCTATGACCTGGCTTCCCTGACCAAAATCCTGGCCACCCTGCCGTCTATCATGCGCATGGAGGAAGCAGGTATGCTGGAACTGAACAATACCTTTGAGGAACTGCTACCCGAGTTTGCCGATACCGAGCTAAAGGACGTGACCGTGCTCAAGGCACTTTCGCACTATGGCCGCCTGCCGGCATGGATCGCCTTTTACCTGGATACCCTGAATGATGACCGCAGGCCCTCCCCACAGTTTTACAGGAACCATCCGGCCGACGGTTTTTCGATCAAGGTGACAGACCGGATGTACCTGACGGATGCCTACAGGGATTCTATTTACAACAAGATCGGCAGGCAGCATTTAAAATCCAACCGCTACCGCTACAGTGACGTGGCTTATTACATCATGAAAAAGTACCTGGAGGACCGTTACAACAAGCGGCTAGACAGTGTTGCGGATGACTTCCTGTACCGGCGGATTGGCGCTGATAATACGTCCTACAACCCCCTGGAGAAATTCCCCAGGAACCGTATTGTCCCCTCTGAGGTAGATACCTATTACCGCTACCAGGTAATCCAGGGGTATGTACACGACATGGGGGCCGCCATGCAAGGCGGGGTAGGTGGGCATGCCGGGCTGTTCAGCAATGCCAATGATGTGGCCAAGATCATGCAAATGTACCTGCAAGGGGGATATTACGGCGGGGAACGCTTCCTGGAAGAACGAACGGTGGAGAAATTCAACCGTTGTTATTTTTGCGACAAACATGTAAGGCGAGGGGTGGGCTTTGACAAGCCAGAACCGGATGATAAGGGGCCTACCTGTGGCTGCGTCTCCAGGAAGAGCTTCGGACACAGCGGATTTACGGGCACTTATACCTGGGCCGACCCCGAAGAAGAAATTGTCTATGTATTTCTTTCCAACCGGACCTTTCCTTCGGCCACCAACACGCTTTTGCAACGTACCGGCCTAAGGACGCGCATCCAGCAGGCTATTTATGATTCCCTTATCAATTAGGAACCAATATAAAATGTAGATTTGTCAGCATGAAGATAGCCATTGTTTGTTACCCTACCTTTGGCGGGAGCGGGGTAGTCGCCACCGAACTGGGCATAGCGCTTGCCTCACGGGGCCATGAAGTGCATTTTGTGACCTATCGCCAACCCGTTAGGCTGGAATTGCTGAGCAATAAAATACACTTCCACGAAGTACATGTCCCGGAGTACCCTTTGTTCCACTACCAGCCCTATGAACTGGCACTCTCCAGCAAGTTGGTGGATACCATTAAGCTATACGGCATAGAACTGCTGCATGTGCATTACGCCATCCCCCATGCCTATGCCGGTTATATGGCCAAAAAGATCCTGGAAGAAGAGGGGATCCATATCCCGATGATCACTACTTTGCACGGCACCGATATTACCCTGGTGGGCAACCACCCGTTTTACAAGCCGGCGGTGACCTTCAGTATCAATAAATCAGACGTAGTGACCTCGGTTTCAGAAGACCTCAAGCGCAAAACCCTGGAATTCTTCGATATCGAAAAGGAGATTGAGGTCATCCCCAATTTTATAGACAAGACCAAATACCATACCTCCTTCACAGATTGCCAACGCTCGCTGATGGCTAACGAAGATGAAAGGATTATTACCCATATCAGCAATTTCAGGAAAGTCAAGCGCATCCCGGATGTCATCCATGTGTTCCATAAAATATCCCTTCAAATCCCCGCCCGCCTCATCATGGTAGGGGAGGGCCCTGAAAAGGAGAAGGCCGAATTGTTGTGCGAACAACTGGGGATTAAAGAAAAGGTATTGTTCCTTGGCAACAGCAATGAGATTGACCGTATCCTGTGTTTCTCCGACCTTTTCCTCTTGCCTTCGGAATTTGAGAGCTTTGGTTTGGCCGCCCTGGAAGCCATGATCAACAAAGTGGCAGTGATATCCAGCAATGCGGGGGGGATCCCCGAGGTGAACCGGCAGGGGGTTACCGGATTTCTCAGCGATGTGGGCGATATTGACGATATGGTCAAGAACGCCCTTTATATCCTCAGGGACGATGCCATCCTGCAGCAGTTTAAAGAGGGCGCCTTTGAAGTGGCCTCTGAATTTGATATCACCAAAATTCTGCCCCTGTATGAAGCACTATACGAAAGGGCATTCAGGGCCAATTACAAGAATTCCTATTCGTGATGCAGTACCTTCCCGTCTTGCTGATCCTGATACTTACCGCATGCAAATGCCCAAAGAAAGCAATGGAATCCACGCCATCAGAACAGCAACCCCCCGTGCAAATGACACTTATCCTGGCCGATTATTACGGAGGGGCGGAAGAGGAGGAACTAAGAGTCATCCGGAGCCAGGGGGAGTTGCAAAAGTTTTTTTCGCAGGTAAACAAGACCCGGAAACCGGGCCTTCCCGTTCCCAAGGTTGATTTTGAGGGGACGATGGTCCTCCTGTATGCCCCGGGCAGTAACCATGCCGGGGAACTTCCTGGCCTTAAGGTGTTGGAGCGCACAGACCACCGTCTTCACATAGGCCTGGAAACAAAAAAAGGGCAGCGCGACCGTACTTCTACAGCCACCACCAGGCCCTTTATGCTGTATTCCATGCCAAAGTCTGACAAGGAGGTGGTATTGGACCGCGCGGGTCAGCCTTAAATAACCATCCCTGCCGCCACGGTTTCATTGGTGGCGTCGTCTATCAGGATCAGGCTGCCGGTATTGCGGTTTTCCCTGTAAGAATCTACCATCAGCGGTTTGGTAGTGCGGATTTTTACCTTACATATGTCATTCATATGCATCGAAAAATCGTCGGTTTTCCGGCCCAGGGTGTTGATGTCGATCTTGTAGATGACTTCCTTGATCATGGCCTTTTGTTCGTTGGAGGTATGTTTAATGGTGTACTTGGCCCGGGGTTTGGCCGGGTCGTTGTGCAACCAGCACAGCATGACCTCGATATCCTGCGCGGCTTCGGGCTGGTTATTGGCCCTGACGATCATGTCGCCCCGGCTGATGTCTATATCATCTTCCAGGTTTATGGAAACCGACATGGGTGCGAATGCCTCGGTGAGCGGTCCGGACGGCCCATCGATGGATTTGATCACCGAATGAAAGCCCGATGGCATGATGGCTACTTCATCGCCCACACGGAACACCCCGCTGGCCACACGCCCCGCATAACCACGGTAATCGATAAACCCTTCCCGTTGTGGCCGCAGTACGGTTTGCACTGGGAAACGCGCATCTACCTTGTTGATATCACTGCTGATGTGCATGGTCTCCAGGGTATGCAGCAGGGGTGCCCCCTGGTACCACGACATATTTTCTGATCGGTTGACCACATTATCCCCTAAAAGTGCGCTGATGGGGATAAAACGGATATCCTGGACCAGGAGTTTGGAAGAAAACTCCTCAAATTGTTTGATAATACTGTTATAGGTTTCTTCTGAGAAATCTACCAGGTCCATTTTATTGATACAGACGATCACATGGGGGATATGGAGCAGGGAGGCGATAAATGCATGCCTTTTGGTTTGCTCAATCACCCCGTGCCTCGCATCCACCAGGATGATGGCGGCATTCGCCGTAGATGCCCCGGTGACCATATTCCGGGTATACTGTATATGCCCCGGGGTATCGGCAATGATAAACTTCCTTTTGGGCGTGGTGAAGTAGCGGTAGGCCACGTCTATCGTAATTCCTTGCTCCCTTTCATCCCGGAGCCCATCGGTAAACAGGGCCAGGTCAATGCCTTCGTGCCCCTTCTTCTTGCTTGTATTTTCTATGGCCGTCATCTGGTCTTCGAAGATGGACTTGGAATCGTATAATAAGCGGCCTATAAGGGTGCTTTTCCCGTCATCCACACTACCGGCGGTGGTAAAGCGTAATAATTGGTTGCTGTTTATCTCCATTGTTTCGGTCTGCTGAAATTAAAAATATCCCTGTTTCTTGCGGTCTTCCATGGCGGTTTCAGAGCGCTTGTCATCGCTGCGGTTACCCCTTTCCGTCAGGCGCATCGCAGATACTTCATGGACGATTTTGTCGATGGTATCGGCATCGGATTCAATACCCCCGGTGATGGTGATGTCGCCCAGGGTCCGGAAGCGTACTTTTTTCCTGACCACTTTTTCATCCTTGTCAAGTACCAGGAATTCAGAATGCGGAATCCAGGAATTGTTGCGCCAGACCACCTCCCGTTCATGGGCGAGGTAGAGGGAGGGAATATCGATGTTCTCACGGCGAATGTAATTCCAGACATCCATTTCCGTCCAGTTGCTGATGGGGAATACGCGAAAATGCTCGCCCTCAAAATATTTACCGTTGAACAGGTTCCATAATTCGGGGCGCTGGTTTTTGGGGTCCCACTGGCCAAAATCGTCCCGGTGCGAGAAAAACCGTTCCTTCGCCCTGGCTTTTTCCTCATCGCGCCGGCCCCCGCCAATGGCGCAATCCACCTTGTTTCCTTCTATGGCATCCAGCAGGGTGGTAATCTGGAGGGCATTGCGGGTAGCGTTTTTGCCTTTTTCTTCCGCCACGCGGCCCTGGTCTATAGACTCCTGCACAGATCCCACTATCAGCCGCGCCTCCAGCGTTTTAATCAAATCGTCCCTGAATTGGATGGTCTCGGGGAAGTTGTGCCCCGTATCTACGTGCATCAGTGCAAACGGGATCTTGCAGGGGTAAAATGCCTTCCTGGCCAAATGGGTCACTACTATGGAATCTTTTCCCCCCGAAAATAGGATCACAGGGTTTTGAAACTGGGCCCATACCTCCCGAAGCACATAAATGGCCTCTGACTCCAGTTCATCCAGATAATTTAAATAATACCTACTCATTGTTTCCTGAGCTTTAATTTACTTTTGATTTTATCGTAGATCATGTCCACGGCTTCCACGACCGATTGTTCATGGGTCACCACGACATCGGCATTTTCGGGCGCTTCATAGGGGGCGGATATGCCCGTCATGTTCTTGATTTTTCCTTCCCTCGCTTTTTTGTACAATCCTTTTACATCCCTGGCTTCGCATACTTCCAGGCTGGTATTGACAAATACCTCGACATAGTTGCGGGCCCCCACCTTTTTCCTGATAAATTCCCGGTCTTTAGCGTAGGGGGCCACAAAGGCAGCCAGGACAACCAGGCCTGCATCTACCAGGAGCTTTGCGACTTCCGCAATCCGGCGAATATTTTCGGAACGGTCTTCGGGACTGAACGAAAGGTCGCTGTTGATCCCTGTGCGGATGTTGTCGCCATCCAGCATATAGGTTTTTACCTGTATCATGAACAACTTTTCCTCCAGGGCGTTGGCGATGGTTGATTTTCCCGAACCCGACAAACCCGTAAAGAAGACGAGAAAGGAATTGTGGCCGCTTACCTTGCGACGCTCTTCCCTGCTGATCCTGAAGGTATGAGGTACAATGTTCTTACTCATCTTTTAATTTCCGTTGTTCCAGTCCAAAATTAACACGATACCAGATACGCTCGTGAAAATAATAAAGGACCATCTTTGTGATCACTTCCGAGAAACCAATTTTCAGTCCGGTTAATGGATTTCCCGAAATAAACCAACTCAGTAAAATGGTATCCAGGGTCCCTATTATCCGCCAGGTGACCGTTTTGATCATGTGCCGTTTCCTACTGTCCGGCATGCCGATGTTAAACCAAACGCGCTCGTGCAAATAGTAGAGCACCATTTTGGTAACCACCTCCGAAACCCCTATTTTCATTCCGGTTAACGGGCTCCCCGTAATAACCCATGACAAGAGGAAGGTGTCGATGCTGCCTACCAGCCTCCAGGTGATGGTTTTTGCAAGGTGCCTTTTGTAGGAAGCCGTCGCCATTATTGCTCCACCAGGAAGTAGTCGTTCAATAGGTCTTCTTTATTGTATGCCAGTTCCTTCTGGGTGGTCTGGGAAACTACCTGTAATCCGACCGCCCTGCAAATGGCATGCCCAGCGGCCGTGTCCCATTCCATGGTGGGCGCAAACCTGGGATAAACATCGGCCCGCCCCTCTGCAACCAGGCAGAATTTCAGCGAACTTCCTTTGGAGACGATTTCCACATCCTTGTAATGCACTTTCACACGGTCTATGTAATCCAGGGTATCCTGGTTCATGTGCGACCGGCTCCCAACAATACGGATGACCGTATCCCCGCCTCTGGAAGGTCGTATTTGGTCAGATTCTTCAAACAGGGCCGATGGGATGCCATGATCTTTGCCCAAAACGGTTTTATACGCTTTTCCATCGCTGGTATCCGCATAGTACAGTTCCCGGCTTACCGGCACGTATATAACGCCCAGGATAGGTTTTTGACCCTCGCAGATCGCTATATTCACCGTAAATTCCCCGTTTTTTTTGATGAATTCCTTGGTCCCGTCAAGCGGGTCTACAATCCAACATCGGTTCCAGCCCTTGCGTTCGGAATACGCAATTTGCTTGTTTTCCTCACTGATTACCGGGATATCGGTTTCCTTGAGATAGGTATTGATGACCCGGTTGGAAGCCAGGTCGGCTGCCGTAAGCGGCGACCTGTCATCTTTTAAGGTTACGTCTACTTCCTGCTCGTAAACATCGAGGATTGCCTTTCCGGCTTCGATGGCACTCTTGATGGCTGTTTGTAAATATGACTTCACCGATAGGATATTAGGATTAGCGAAATTAAGGTAAGTAATTTAAAAATCGATAAAAAACGGGGAAAACTCCCCTCCGGCGAAACATTTTATACGACTCACCGAATTTATTCCGGCTTTTAACCGCCTAAATTGGCCTGTCGGGGTACCCAAACTACCTTTGTCGTAGCATTTGTCCTAAATCTATGCGTCATGAAAAAAATTGCCTGCTGCCTTACGGTACTCCTTTGCCTTGGTATCCAACCCCTCTTTTCACAACAGGATTCCCTCCAACTAACTGCGAAAGACAGCGTGGTGGTAAGTTCCTGGATGGTGAGTGTGGGGATCAATATCGTTGATGATTCCGGGGATGCCTTCAATGATTTTACCACGATAAAGGACCAGTGGAACATGGTTCCCTTTCCTTCCCGTATCAGCATAGGCCGGTATTTCAGGAGCGGCATCGGGCTGGAAGCCATCGCCACATATAACAAGTATAAAGAAGGTTTTATCATAGACAGGGCGGTCAACCCTGAAGACAAGGACTATTATGCCATCGATGCCCGTTTGAGCTACGACCTAAATAAACTGCTGGGGCAAACCGCCTGGTTTGATCCCTATGTAGGTGGGGGAATCGGGTATACCGATGCCAACGATATCGGCCGGGGGACCTACAACGCGGTGATCGGTTTCAGGACCTGGTTTTCGGATCGATGGGCATTGGACCTGAATTCTTCGGGCAAATGGTCTTTTGGAAGTGAAGCCACCAACCATATCCAACATGCTGCCGGTGTCGTGTACCAGTTTGATATAGAAAAGGATCTTTCCAAAAAAGGTCGTGAAAAACTGGCCCTGATCCAGGAGCAGGAGCGCATTGCAGACTCTATCGCAGCCGCCAAAAAGGCCGAGGAGGAAGCCAAAGCGCTGGCCGAACGCCTGGAACGTGAAAAAGAAGCCGCACGCCTCGCTGCCGAGGAGAAAGCCCGGCAGGAAGCGGAAGCCAAGCGAAAACAGGCGATTGCCGATTCTATAGAGGCCCTGAGGCAGATTTACTATGACTTTGATTCCTCTTACCTGAATGACCCGTCCAGGGCTACCCTCGAACAACTGGCCGCGATTCTGCGGGAACACCCGGAAGTGCGTATCCGATTTGAAGCCCATGCCGATGCGCGTGGCCCGGAACAATACAACCAATGGCTTTCTGAACGCAGGGCCATGCGGGCAAAAACATACCTTCTCGAAAAGGGAATCGCCGACGAGCGAATGGAAACCCTTGGGTACGGAGAGACACGGATACTTAATGAATGTACGAACGGGGTTCGCTGCAGCGAAGCAAAACACAGGGAAAACCGGAGGTCGGCCTTTATCGTGGTGAACTTATAGCCCCAGAGCAAAGCGATCAAAATCCGCTTAATACCCGTATTTCAACCTGATAAAAAGTGCCGTGGTCCACGGCACTTTTTGTTGGCCATCAACTCCGGAAACGGATCCGGGAGGGGGGACGTGCGGTGCCTACTGCAGGTGGACCACCTTGACAATTTTATCCCTGCCATGGATATAATAGATGTTTTCCGCTGCTTTTAATTGACAGATCCGGATATCCGCTGCCGTGCACGAATACAAATACAGGAATTCATAGGCCGGTTTTCGTAAAAAGCGGTAAGATTCCATGCTAAGGTCAATTTCCCGCAGGGCATCCCGGGGATGGGGATTTTGCGCCATTTCCTCCACTTCAAACCGGGGCCCTGTTTCGGCGGGCGCAGGCCGCTTCCTGTCCTTTACAAAGGCGGTGGCCCTCCTGAGATGCTCGTCCAACCCGTAGTTCTTTAGCTGCTGTTTTAGCCATAACACGGCCCGGATGGCCTGTGCCTTTACCTGGTTGCTCAACCCGGGGGTACGGTAGATGATATGATGATCAAACCGATATTCGGTATTACACCACCTCCGTTTGTATGCCATGTCCCCGTACGAGAGGTCAAAGACCAGGTAATTGTTGGCAAAGCACCACTCCAATTGTTTATAGATATCGATATAGCCGGGCCTGAATTTCGCGTAATCGATATCAAAAGACCGGATGTAGTTGATCATGATGTTTTGATGGTGGTAGTTCAGGCAAATATCTATCGGTTTCTGGTCGTCGTAGATTACAAAGAGGGAAGCCTTTTTCTCCAGAATCATCCTGAAAGCAGTGGTTTCATAATATTCCCAGATGTCGAGCGCCTTGTTGGAATCGCCCCGCTGTAAAAACCGCCGTTGGAGCATTTCCCTAAATTGGCGCATCAGCCCCCGGTATTCTTCCTCACCGATATGGCCGTAGTACCAGGTGTATCTCACGGGAAAACAGGTTTCCAGGCGCCTGATGGACGATCGTAATCGCGAACTGCTCTTTGATCCAAACCGCGATTTGAGATATGCCTTCAGGGAGGGGTAGCCGTCCAATCGGGCCAGGAAGCCTGTTTCATAGTGCACTTTGTAATGCCGGTACCCGGGACGGCCGTTGTCAATCTCGGGATTCAGGTAGGGGGGGATCAGGTTGACGACGTCGATGCCGGGCATGGTAGCGGGGGCCACGGATAAGCAGGTATCGCAATCTTGTTGATTGGTGGTATTATAGAGGCCGCTGTAGTATGGATACCGGATCCTCCTGGTAAAAAAATCGAAGGTGAAGTCATTCTTTATGGTAAAAAATCGCATCCTGTTATACATTAAAGTGCCCTGGCATACCATGCGTTGTGGTGTAGATGCCAACGGACAGTGGAAATATTCATTTAGGATATCCAATGGTTTTACAATGGGCCCAAGCCCGGGCGGTGTTAGCTATGGCCCTGTTTTTGTTGACGGTTTTATGTTCCTGCCGCGGGAATAACAGGGGCACATCCAGCTTGTCCCCGAGTATGTTGGGAACGGGATTTCCACCGGGCTATCCTTTCCATTGATGGTTCTTTCGATGTCTCATTTTGGTATAATAATATATTTTATCCAGTTGGATTTTGTTGCCGATAATGTTCTTGTCCCTCAGGAATTGTTTTAACCTGAGCTTGGCCTTTGTCCAGTGGAATGCCAGGAGCGAGCCTACCTTATCCGGATCGTAAAACAACTGGAACCGCATGGCGTATTGCTGGTTGGCCCATTTGACCTTGTTATAGGTCTCACCCATCAGCAGATCAAAAATAAGCACCCCGTGCTCAAAGCACCAATCCAGGTGTTTCAGATTGCTGATATCCCCCAGGTTATATGGGGAATAATCCGTGTCATAGGCCTGTATCAGGCTGTAAACACAACGATCTACATGAAAGTTCAGCGTCAGGGTAATGGGCTTATCCCCATCATAAATAACGGCCAGTGAGGCTTCCTTGTTGACGATCATGGGATAGACCCTGTCGTAATAGTACTTCCATTGGTCCAGATAGATGTTGAATAGCTTTTTTTCGTGAAAGCGTTTTACCAGCAAGGCGTAAAACACGTCAAAAAGCCTGTCGTATTCGGTCCTGGTTATTTCCCCGTGGTAAAAGGTATAGGAAACTTGATGGTCCTCCTCAAGTTTGCGCATTTTGCTTCTGAGGTTTTTCCGGTTCCTGGAACTGAGTTGGGTAGAGATATATTCCGCACTGTCGGCAAATCCTGACAGGTTTATCAAATAGCCCTTATACTGGGTAAGCTCGGCCATATGAAGCGTTTGGTAAGCCGTTTGAACTTTGGGTTTAAGGTAATCGGGGATGTTCTTTACCAGGAGCATCGTGGGGGTTCCTTTTAGCAGGGACGAATCAAGGCCGGCCCGCAAGACCTGGGAGGTAGCCGTATTTTCGATCAGGTTTTCATAGACCGGGGGCAGGGAACGTTCCAGGAACAGGTCAAAAATAAAATTAAAAGTAGCTTTGGCCATGGGGCGTTACAGGATTTATCCAGGTAGCTACGAAGCAACGATCAAAGGCCCGCGGCCGTAAGGGTCTGACAAGGCAGCAGGGGGTGCGGTGAGGGGGCTGGCTTTCCCAACCAAACCGTATTTGGGTTACTTCAGTGCTAGGAGCTGGCTTTTCTTTTTTCCGTTAATTAAATATCGTTTCCTCTGGGGGTCAACGCAAAATACCCTGGTTTCTTTCAAGGTCTCCTGAGTAAGGTAAAGAAACTCAAACAAAGCTCTCTTCAAAGCCGGGTTGTCGGCATCAAAAGGATCTGCTTCCACCAGTGACTCCCTGGCTAAAGCTTCATTGGTGTCTAAAAAGGTGTATTCCAGGTCTGCCATAGTCCTGTCCTTATGCCTTGCCTTTTGGAGCAGGAATGTGAATTTGTGGAATAGTTCATTGATATTTTTCCTTCTCAAATATTGCTTCAAACTGAAAAATTGCTGGATGCAAAACGCGATAGCAAGGGCCAAGGGCGAACGGGAATCATAGAGAATGTGGTATTCAAAATCATATGCTACATTGCAAAGCCTTTTTTTGTAATCAAAATACCCCTTGGAGAAGTCAAGCTGGGTCACCTGGTTGTCCAGGCACCATTCGATCAACTTCAGGTTGTTGACATAGCCCAGGTTAAACTTTGAGTAATCAATATCAAAGACCGTGATGGCATCAATAAGGGTGCCTTCGTGGTGGTAGTTATAGGTAATGGCAATGGGGGTATCCCTTTCGTAGACCACAAAGAGCGATGCCTTTTTTTCCAGGATAAGGGAGTAGGCGACTTCGCGGTAAAAGTTCCACTCTTTCGGTTGCATATTGTTGTAACTGATCTCCTTGTCGGAATACCGTTTCACCAACAGTTCCATAAACTGTTCAAACAGGGTGTCGTATTCGTCCCTGTCTATATGCCCTAAGTGCATTTTTGTGCGTATTTCAAAACAGGAATCCAGGCGGTTGCTGTATTTCCTGAGCTTCATACGGCTGCTCTTCCCAAAGGTGGCCAGCAGGTATTCATCCAGGCTGGAAAAGGGATCCAGTTGAATGATAAAACCAGGGTATTGTATGGATTTAAAGCGCTTTAACCCTCTGGCAGCAAGCGGGATCTCCGTTGAGGCAGGTAGTTTTTGCACGTCGTAGATCACAAAAACCTTATTTTGGCAGCCATCCCCCTCATTGACCCTGTAGTGATTTCCCTTGGTCAGGTTTTTCCCCGTGTTCACGTAAACCGGCCAGAAGCCGCTTTTGTAGAAACGGATTCCTTCAATACAGTCAAAGGCCCTTACTTTTCCGGAGGGCTGGAAATGCTTCATCCAGATCTTTTCAAAGGTGGCAGAAGTAAAAGGATTGGTCTGGGTGTTCATTTGAAATTAGCGTATTAGCGCAATGATTTTCTGCTTGTATTTAAACTTGTTCGATACCAATATCCGGGTGTGCGGAACCCTGTGCTCCCAGGGGGTCGCGAGTTACCTTTTTGAACATGCCACATATACATGCCCCTTGTCTGTTTTCCCGCCCCCCAGGATCTCGCCCGCGGTCTTCATCTCGATGACCTTAAAGCTGGCCGCCGCCAGCATTTGGCGGATTTGCGATTTTTTATACCAGTAGTTCCCCGGCTGGGTGCCCTGGAGGAGTTTCCAGTTGAACCTGCCATCAATCATGAGCCAGGGGAGTTTGTGTTTTGCCACTTTCTCCCCGCGAATCTTGCGAAACAGGTTCACGATACCACTCAGGATCGGGTTGTAGAATTTGGAATGCCAATTCAGGAATGAAAAGAGATAAACACTGTCTTTGGCCCCCAGCCTGTAGGCCTCTTCCAGCGCCCGATCCACCAGGGGTTCATCAATAAAACACAAGACCTGCTGAAGGTAGACCAGGACGTCGAAGGAATGAGACGGGTACCTGTTGAGATCCGTGGCGTCGGCAACCGCAAAATCCACCGGGGAGCTGTTTTCGGCTTTAACGCGATCGCAGTATTCGATCATTTTTTCAACATAGTCAAAGGCGTGCAAATTGGTAAAACCCAGCGCTTCTATCTCAAAAATAATCCGGCCCCCTCCGGTGCCTGCCTCCAGCACCCTGGCGTCCTTATGTACAAGGTATTTATGGATCATATAGGCCTCCTCTTCCAGGAGTCCCTTCTTTTGGGACCAAACATGGAAGAGTTCACTGCCGTAAAGTTCCTTGTTCAGGTTCTTGGTCATCGATTTTGCTTTAGGGGTTACCATGCCAAAGTTGCTAACGGTCCCGGAATCCTCCTTTGCCCCGTACATTTACACGGGGAAGTCTTACAAGCGCTACAGGCAGCCATCCGGAACACTACCGTGGTCATGGGAACTAAATTAGTTAGGTGCTATCGGCATCTTTTATTTGCTTTTCAAAGGAAGCCATGGCATAGGAACGATAGCCCCGTGCTAATAGGCCTTGCTCAGGATCTTTGGGCTTAGCGATCCGATGACTTCAGAAAACTCACGACACAAAATAGACTTGTCATACCTGGTTTCAGCCAGCAACCTTGCATTTTTGCCCATTTTCCCGCATTCGTCCGGATGGTCCTTCAGATAGCGGATGGTAGCTGACAGTTCCCCGGGATTCGCGGGGTCTACATACCTGCCGCATTCGTATTCCTCTACCAATGCCTTGGTCCATCCGGGGGAATTGACCACTACCGGTTTGCCGGCAGACAGGGAGTCGAACAGTTTTTGGGGGGAATTGGTGGCCAGGATCGGGAGATTGGAAAAGGTGACCAGGGAAATATCGCATAGGTTCACTATTTCTGAAAGTTCCCTGGAGGCAAAATAGCCAAAAAAGTGGACATTGCCGATCCCTTCCTCCTGGCACCTTTTCTTTAAATGGGGTTGGGTCGCCCCGCTCCCGATAAAAAGGAATTCTATGTCTTTTTCGCCTTTTAGGGGGATGATCGCATCAATGATGTAATCCATCCCATTGGCCAACCCCATCGATCCAAAATACACCACTTTAAACGTATGCTCGCGCAGTCCCAGTTTTTGGATCAGGGCCTTATCTTTCTCACGGGACCAGAACACATCTATCTTGGACATATTCGGGATCATGGAAACCTTGGCCTCGGGGATGTTTCGTTTCACCACGCCTTCCATCATACCCGGTGACAATGCGATGACGTGGATGGCATTTTTATAAATGGATTTTTCAAACCATTCTACAAGTCGTATCAGGTATTTATTTTTTAGCCCGCCCATTTGGATGGGGACCTCGGGCCAGAGATCCCGGACCTCGAATACAAAGGGTATATTTTTAAACTTTTTCAGCATTAGTGCAGGGAACCCCACCGTGAGGGGGGTCGAAGTGGCGATCACCAGGTCGATCTCCCTTTCGCGAAAGGCGATCACCGTGGATTTTAGCATAAACCTGAGGAATGAAACCACGCGTTGCGCAATGCTCATAGACTGGTTGTAACTCCCCGTCATATAGATCACCTCAATACCATCTATGATTGTTCTTTGGCTTTGGCCCCCTTTTTTGCGGTCCATGGTCAGCATGGTGACCGAATGGCCCTGCCTCAGGAGTTCCTGGCTGATGTAATAAGACCTGGAGCCTACCGTGGTTTTGGGGCTGGAAAAATACTGATGGATGTATAAAATTTTCATTCAGTGTTTAGGTATATGTATTCGTTCGTGTGTACACCGCGACATCAATTCCCGCAAACCTAAAGGCTTTAAGGGCCTTAGCGGGTAGCTGGGGGTAAGGGTGTGGCCAGGGAAAACCCCGTAAATGCCGTATTGTTACCTGCTTTTAAAGCTAAATCCACTGTTTCCTTTTCGTTTTTTAACGAATTTCGCACCGGTAGCACGGAAAAAAATCATAACATTTTTTATAGTCCAGATCACAGTTTTTCTGCTCCTTTTCCTGCACGAGTTCCCGATATAGTTCTTCGTTGGCAATATAGCGCCAAACCTTGAAGAATTCACGGTCCTTACTGTAACCCGATTTGAACTGGAACAGGGAGTCTTCCCTATTGCCAACCCCACCGCCTAAATTAAGGTAGCTGTACCCTTCGTTTGTGGCCCTGATCCGCATTTCGTCCAACAGCAATTTTACGGGGTTGAGGTTGAGGTATTCTTCCTTTACGCCCGACAGGTGGTATTGCACGATGCGGTTCTTTTTGATAAACATGGCCCCGGCCACCACCGATTGGGTTTCAAGGTCCGTGGCCAGGAGGATATCGGTTTCAAAGGAAGCACTCTGCAACAACCTGAAAAAGTACGATTCCTCAAAAAAGTATTTAGGTTTCGCATCTACCCGCCGCATGTTCTCGTAGTACATGGCAATGAAGTGTTTTACCTCCCTGCGGGAAAGCGCTTTTTTTATTTCATACTTCCTGCGGCACTTGTTGATATAGGTCCGCAACCTTTTATTGTAATGTCGCAGCTGTTCCTCAGGTTTCCTTTTAAGGTTAATGTATATGACTTTCCCAAGGGTTACCGTTTCTTCCATTTGGTGCAGTGCAAACTCCTGTCCGGAAATAAAGGGATTCAACCTTGAAAAGACGCTGACATAGTTATTTTCAATCAGCAGGGCCCGGAACGCCTTCCGGAACGGGGCATTGTCAAATCCGCTGTCTACGTTTAGCGTGAGGGGCCCGGGATATCCATAGACAGAAGTAGCATCTCTGTACGGCGTTCCTTCAATTTTACGAAGGAGCAGGGGGAGGGCGATGAGTTTGTCTCCTTCCTCATACTTGACCAGCACGGGTAATTCATTTGAATTCCTTGAAATTTCATGATAGTCATAGGTGTGGTAAAAATCACCCTCACCGAATCTATCGATCACCGCGTCCCATGCTTCTTTATGTCTAATAATTTCAATCATATACCAAAATCAGCCATTTTGTGGCATCTGTAAATCGTATGGGCCTTTTTATATAATACGGAGTTCTTTATAGGTTGAAAAATACTGGTGTGGTTCGTGCTTGCCATCCAGGTATTTATAATTTTCAAAGTGGATATTTAGCCCGTTGTCTACAATACCTATGGTCTGCCACCCCAGCGATCTCGGGGTGATAAAATCCTTTTTCAGGTTATCGGCTATATAATAGTAAACGTCCAGATTCAATGCTTCGTGCAATACTTTGAAATTTTTCTCATGGGGCTTCTCGGTCCCTATTGCTTCAGATATAACAATTTCATCAACCAAATCTGCAAGTCCCAACGCGTGTATTTTGTTCATTTGGGTTACCTTCCTTCCGTCAGTAATGATCGCGATCCTGCCCTTTTTGTTTTTAATTTGCCTGATCACCTCCAGGGCCCCCTCAAAAAGTTGAATGTCGGGTCGATGATGCCTGTATTTTTGGATGAGTGCTTCCTTATCGGCCTTGTATTTCCGGCCAATGATGTCGAAAACGTCCAATTTAGAACGGTAGAGGGAAAACATCAAAATATACAGGGCGCGCCAGTTATCGGGGTCAAGTTCCCTGGCGATGCTGGCGTACGCAGATTTTAAAAATTCTATTTCGTTATAGAGCGTATCATCCAGGTCAAAGGCGATTGCAGTGTGCTGGTCAACCCGAATATCCATGAACCAAGATTTCGTCATCATACCGAATCATCAGCAGATCCTTCTCCCAGCAGTCAAAATTTGCCGCCAATTCCTTTCCTTCCAGGTATTCCTGAATAATCCACGCCGGGTAGTTGGCTCCAGCCAGGTAGCTCAGGGGGAAGCCCCCGCCAAACCGCGGATTTATCTCAATCCCGTATATGGAGGCCCCATTTTTTTCCATGAAAAATTGGGCTGTCAGGCATCCTACGGCCCCCTCGATATAGGAAAGGTGTTCTTTTAAATAGGGGACCAACGCGTTGTGCACGGTCAGGCCTTTGTTTACTTCCCCGTCCCGCACTTCCAGGCGCTTGCGGGGGACCACACATTTAAGGGTATGATCCTTGCCGTAGTACATATCACAGGTATATTCGTCATGCTCGGCCAGGTCCAGGTACTCCAGGAACATGAGCTTATCATTGGAATAATGAAAATCCCGCAGTTCTTCCTTTTTTTTGATGATAAAGGTATCCACGCTCCTACTGCCATCAGAAGGCTTTATAAAAATAGGCAAGGTAAACTGGTCTTTGGGATATTCCCTGGCCACAGAAATCCCCTTGGAGGTGAAAAACTGGTGGATGACCCTTTTATCACGGCATTTTTCGACGAAGTCGGGAGAGGATATCAGCACCTGTATGCCATGCTCCTCAAATTGCTCCTTGTTCTTCGCCAATAGTTTTAATTCAGTATCTATGGTGGGGATAATCAGTTTAATGGACCATTCCCGGCATTTCTGGATAAGGAACTCCAAATAGTTCTTTTTTCGCAGGCGTGGGACCTCAAAATACGCATCGCTGACATGGCAGGCAGCTGCCAAAACAGGAGATGCGTCCGAGGTAATTACTTTGCCTTCCGGATACACCTTTTTTAGCTCTTTCTGAAATGCCCTCACAAGTGATACCCGCCTCCCGGCAGAGGTAATTAGAATGTTCATTGGTTCTCGCGTTGGTTCAATAGTGGAATAGTATGTGTATAAACTATTTAGGGGTTAAAGATACAGTAGTTTTAAAGAATTTTGCCAAGAGTTCCACTAAATGCCCAATAATTAGATCACCCAATCTCCCCGGGACATTTTGACCATTAATTTTTTCTTTTTAACGATTAAACGATTTTCATGGGATGGATTTTGGACAAAAAGAATACATTTAACATTGTTAAAATTTTATTAAATTAACGGATTGTAAACACGTGTATCCAATTAGTGCAGTGCATGTTAATTGAAGATCCGGGTGCCGGACCAGGGCTTATTGGCAACGGGGACACAGGTTCCCAAAAACGGTATACCCTGGTTAAAGGCTGCAAAATCTAGGTGAAGAATTATAATCAGAATTTTTACAGGATGATAACAAAGTATAAAAACATTGTTGCTTTTCTCATCATAGCCTTTTTCCTTTTAGTCCCATTTGTCGTGATCAAGACCTTGGGGGCTGACTATGAAATATTCCCGGCTGCCATCTTTCCCGGCGGGGCCGACAGGAAGCCGATCGGGGAGGAAATTGAACTCAAAAGCATGCAGCTCGTTGGGAAGGAGCAGGAAACCAATGCGGACAAGGAGATCGATGTATTGTACCTGTTCAAGAGAATCATACACATCCACCACATGGCCATCATCATGAATGAGCGCCATTTCGGGGCATTGACCTACGAGGGGTACCCCGCTCCCGAAAACAGCATGTACGCGCCTTACGCGACCGAGGAGGATATTGAACAAACCAAGAGATGGCTGCGGGAAGGGTTAAGAGAACAAAACTGTAAAGATTCTATCCTGATGGTTCGGTTTACCGAAATTAAATTGGATGGAGACACAAGAAAATTAAAATCAGAAACTGTTATTGATGAAAGAGTTCTTAAACTTTATTGACAGGTTTTTAGGGAATATTTTTAAGAAAATTGAATACAGCAGCCGGGTCAATACCCAGTCGCTGGCCTATTTTCGGATATTCTTCGGGGTGTTCATGCTCTCGCACTACATCCCGGAATGGCATTGGCTGGGCGATGCCCCCCAGGCATTTTTTAGTCCGCATATGTTCACGGCAGCCTACCTTTCGGATGGTTTTCTGCCCAAACCCTTTTATGTGGGGATAGACCTGCTTAATGTTACTTTTTTCTGTCTGCTTACCCTGGGGGTCTATGCGAGGTTTTCCCTGGTACTGCTGTTTTTTCTCAACTATATTGGGTATTGCTATGAATTTGGCTTTGGCAAGATCGACCATGAGGTGCACCTGTATTTGATTACCCTCCTGACCCTTGCATTTACCAACTGTGGAACCATGGCTGCATTCCGTAAAGACAAACCCTTGGGTATCAATGTTCAAAGATGGGCCCTGTCGCTGCTGAGCATCTATATCGCCTTTGGGTTTTTTACGGCAGGCCTGCCCAAGTTTTTACGGTGGGTCGACTTTGATATGTCTCAAATTGGGATCCTGGAATGGTTCTTCAAGGGGTATTTTACCTATGACAGGGTCTACCTTTTTGCAGACTATATCTTTAGTGTACCCTACGTCTTGTTGGAAGGGCTGGATTATCTTGCCCCGACCATAGAGTTGCTCGGTTTTTTCTTCTTACTGGGCGGCCGGAAGAGCTGGCGGATCTACCTGCTTTTCCTGAGTTTTTTCCACATGGGCAATATGCTGATTCTGAATATTGAATTTGTCTTGAACGTCACTTGCTATGGCATCTTCCTGCTTTCGCCCTTTTTATCGCATATCAGGCAGTACCTGCCTACTGGGAAAAAGGCCAAAACCTTGTTGTTGTCTGTAGTTGGAGCCCTGTTCCTGTTCAATATGGGACGGAAGATCTACTATTCGGACTATGTGTATTACCATGGGTTTTTTGCGGAAAGGTTCAGCACCGAAAATTACTTGAGTGTCATCATGTGGCTGTCGCTTATTACCATAGGGATCATTAGTTTTGCCAAGAATTTATACGTAATCCGGGAGGAGCCTTAGGATTATGGCGGGGCGTCCATCGCCACCGCGGGTTTTCGGTCAGCTTATTGCTTAGAAGGAGTACTTCTGGGATACCTATGGGGCGGCCTGTTCCTTCACCTTACCTT
>LXTR01000079.1 GCA_001683825.1 Flavobacteriaceae bacterium CP2B
GTATTTTCCGCAAGGAAAATACGTAGCTGAAGTAATCCCGACCGCAGCGTCGGGATCTGCCCGTTAGCAGGGAAGAGGGGTGTGCAGTATTTTCCGCAAGGAAAATACGTAGCTGAAGTAATCCCGACCGCAGCGTCGGGATCTGCCCGTTAGCAGGGAAGAGGGGTGTGCAGTATTTTCCGCAAGGAAAATACGTAGCTGAAGTAATCCCGACCGCAGCGTCGGGATCTGCCCGTTAGCAGGGAAGAGGGGTAAGCCGTATTTTCCGCAAGGAAAATACGTAGCTGAAGTAATCCCGACCGCAGCGTCGGGATCTGCCCGTTAGCAGGGAAGAGGGGTGTGCAGTATTTTCCGCAAGGAAAATACGTAGCTGAAGTAATCCCGATCGCAGCGTCGGGATCGCTGAAAGCGGGCAAGAAGGGCTCGCAGTGGTGTTGGCGGGTGATGTTTGCCTGTCTGAACCTGCCCGCCGGTCTCCGATGCCGCCAAGGTGTCGGGCATGGCACAAAAGATGTAAAGATTCATGGATACCAAGCGCAAATTAAAAAACACCGAGTTAGACCGGCTGAACGTGGAGGAATTCAGGGAAGTGGAAAAAACGCCACTCACCCTGGTCCTGGATAATATACGCAGCCTGAACAATATCGGATCCGTTTTCAGGACGGCCGATGCTTTCCTCGTCGATAAAATTTACCTCTGCGGGATCACCGCCTGCCCGCCCCATAAAGACATACACAAAACCGCCCTGGGGGCTACGGAAAGTGTGGCCTGGGAGTACAGGAAAGAGACACTTCCCCTGATACAGGAACTCAAGACGACCCACCATTGCCTGGCTGTGGAACAGGCCGTCAATGCGACCCCGCTGCACAAATTCACGCCGGAGCCGGGGCAGCGGTACGTGCTGGTATTGGGCAATGAAGTAAAAGGGGTTTCCCAGGCGGTGGTGGATGCCTGCCAGGAGACCCTGGAGATCCCCCAGTTTGGGACCAAACATTCCCTGAATATTGCGGTGAGCGCGGGGGTGGTGGTTTGGGACCTCTGGTCCAAACTCCACCGGCAGGCTACCTCCAATAAAAAACCCTGACAAAAAGCCAGGGTCTTCCGGTATAAAGTTTGAGTTAGTTAGTTTCTTCGAATAACCCATGCAATTACGTAAAAGCTTTCGGATTTCGCAAACTATTTGTGAAAAAAGTGTTAAATCCATGCCGGTGGCCGCACCAACCTACTAGGTTTCCTTCACAATATGTTCCTGGATTTTAGCCATCAGGGTTTCAAAATCCTCCTCCCTGCTTACAAAGTCATAAGGGCTTACATCCAGGATCAGGCTGTCTTGTTGGGGCGATCCCTTGAGAAAATCGAGGTAGCCTCGGTTGATCTTCTCCAGGTATTCGGGCTTGATGTCCAACTCGTACTCCCGCCCCCGGCTTTTAATTTGTTCGAGGAGCCGTGCCGTATCCTGGTAGAGGTAGACATAAATCCCCGGCTTCTGAACCTCCCGGTACATGAGGTTGAACAACTTGCGGTAGAGCCCGAATTCTTCCTTTTGCAGGGTGATCTTCGCAAAAATGAGCGATTTATAGATGTCATAATCGCTGACCATAAAACTTTTAAAGAGGTCAAATTGTGAGGTGTCATCGGTAAACTGCTGGTATCGGTCCGCCAGGAAGGACATTTCCAGGGGGAAGGCATACCGGCCCGGATCCTGGTAGAATTTGGGGAGGAAGGGGTTGTCGGCAAAACGCTCCAGCACGAGTTTGGCATTGTACGTCTCGGCCACCCTCCGGGCCAGTGTGGTCTTCCCCGCCCCAATGTTGCCTTCTATGGCCATGAAGTTTAACTGGGAAAAAAGCTGTTCCCTGCTGGCAAACAATGTACCGGACACCTTAATAGGCTGTCCTTGGTCCTTGCATTCCTGTAACAGGTTCCGGGTGTCTTTTCCGAACCGGGGGTGGTATAATTGCGGCGCGATATCGGCAAGCGGCTTCAAAACAAACCTTCTTTGGTGCAATTGCGGGTGGGGGACAGTCAACTCCGGTGTGCTGATGAGCTCGTTGCCGTAATACAGGAGGTCGACGTCGATGTTACGCGACTGGTAGCCGGCTTCCACCGAACGCTCCCGTCCCATGGAACTTTCAATTTTGAGCAGTTTGCCAAGGACTTCCTGTGGGGGCAGGACGGTTTCCACGGCCAGGCAGGCATTGAGGAAAGGGGGGGCTTCAAACCCCCAGGAAGGGGTGCTGTAGACCCCAGAGATCCCCCTGACAGGGCCCACGGCCTCCGCCAGCCGGAAGACGGCCTTTTGCAGGTTGTTGAGCCTGTTGCCCAGGTTGCTCCCCAGGGATAGGTAAATTGTAGTGCTGTTCTTCATAGGACAGGGGCAAAGTTCGTAAAAACAAACCGATTTAAGACCTGCGATTCCCTTTGCCTCTTTCTGGCCCAGGTTGCCGAGGTTTGGCCCCAAGTCAGAATATCACGCCTTACCTTTGCCTGTATTTTAAAGTCTTATTGGGAAAACTTGCCGGGAGTATTGGTTATCTTTGGGGTTTAATTAACCTGTTGCAATGAACTTTTTACGCAATCTTCTGGCTTCCATACTTGGAACCCTCTTCGCATTCGGGATCCTTTTTTTTATGTTTCTTATCCTCGCAAGCCTGGCCGGTATGGAGGAAGGGGTACGGGTGAAGAAAAATTCAGTCCTCGAACTCCAATTACCCGACCCTATCAGTGAATATACCGGCAGCGATGCCTCAGATCCATTTGCGGGCCTTTTTCAGAAACAGATGGGGCTGCAAGAGGTGCTGCACGCCATTCAGGTTGCCAAAAAAGACGACAATATCCGGGGGATCAGCATCAACAGTACCTTCCTGATGGCCGGCGTTTCCCAGACCCGGGCGATCCGCAATGCGTTGAAAGACTTCAGGGAAAGCGGGAAATTTGTATACGCCTACAGCGATTTCTTCCTCCAAAAAGATTACTACCTGGCCAGTGTGGCAGACAGCGTCTATGTGAATCCCGTTGGTGCGGTCGATTTCAGGGGGCTATCAGCCGAAGTGTTATTTTTCAAAGGGCTTCAGGAAAAATCAGGGGTAAAAATGGAAGTGGTACGGCATGGGAAATATAAAAGTGCCGTGGAACCTTTCCTCGCAGATGAAATGAGTGCCTCTAACCGGGAACAGATCAGCGGGCTTATCCAGTCGCTCTGGACCACCATTTCCCAGGATATCGGGGAAGCGCGACAGCTGGCAACGGATGATTTAAACCGCATTGCGGACACCCTGGGCGGGCGGACCCCGGAATACGCCCTCAGGGCCGGCCTGGTAGATGGGATCCTGTATGAAGACCAGTATGAAGCCCGAATTAAGAAGGCAAGCGGGATAGGGGAGGAGGCAGACCAGCCTTATGTGGCCCTTGAAGATTATTTAAAATTGTCCAGGAATAAAAAAATCTATGAGGGGACCGATAAGATTGCCGTCATTTACGCCCAGGGGGAGATGCTCTATGGGGAGGGAGGCCCTGATTTCATCGGGCAAGGTATCATCAACGAGGCCCTGGCCAAAGCGCGGGAAGACTCTAATGTAAAGGCCATCGTGCTACGTATCAACTCCCCGGGGGGAAGCGCGCTAACCTCAGAATTGATCTGGAGGGAGCTGGAACGCACCCGGGAAGTAAAACCTCTGGTGGTCTCCATGGGCGACGTAACGGCCTCGGCCGGATATTACATCGCTTCGGCCGCGGATAAGATCTATGCAGAACCCACCACCATCACGGGGTCTATCGGGGTTTTTGCCATAGTGCCCAATATCCATGAACTTGCCGGCAACATTGGTATTAACGCAGAACAGGTAAGTACCCATGCCAACTCCGTGGAATACTCCCTCTTTGAACCCGTAAGTGACAATTTCAGGAAAGTGGCGACCGAAAGCATCGAGGATACTTACCAAACTTTCCTAGAACGGGTGGCAAAAGGAAGGAATATGAGTATTGCGAGTGTTGACAGCATCGCCCAGGGCAGGGTATGGAGCGGGGCCGATGCCCTGGAGATCGGGTTGGTTGACGAAACCGGAGGGATAGACGATGCCATCGCGGCAGCCGCCTCCCTGGCCGGGACCGATCAGTTCAGCATCCGCAATTACCCCCGCTATAAATCGGGCTTCGCCCAGCTGATGGAAGACCTGGGGGAATCCGGGTCGCAACAGCAGGAGCGGGTACTGGAATCCGGGATGGGAACACAACTCTACGCGGTCTACCGGGAACTTAAAGGGGTGCTGAGGCAGGAAGGCATACAGGCACGTTTGCCCTTTATCCTTAACATCAAATAGGCGTATGACCGTTAAAGACCAAAAACTGGCGTACAAGATCTACTTGTACCTGGGGGCTCTTTTTATCACCTCCCTGGTGGTATCCAACCTTATTTTCCAGAAGTTTTTCTACTGGAAGCCCTTTGGCGACCTGCGGCTCTTTGACGCGCCGCTCTTTGAAATCTCGGTGGGGATACTGCCGTATCCCATTACCTTTCTCATCACTGACCTTATCTCGGAGGTGTATGGGCGCAAGAAAGCCAACCAGGTAGTCACGGCGGGGATCTTTGCCTCTTTTTTTTCCATGGGCATCATCCTGGTGGCGGAACTGGCGCCAGCCATCCCTTCCTCTCCCATAGATGACCAGACCTTCGCGCGGGTATTCGCCCTGTCGCCGATCGCCGTCCTCGCGTCAATGCTGGCCTACCTCTGCGCCCAATATGTAGATATCGCCATATACCATTTCTGGAAAAACCTGACCCGGGGCAGGTATCTTTGGCTCCGGAATAATTTTTCCACTTTCAGCTCCCAGTTTATAGATACCTTCCTGGTGGTGGGCCTGCTGTGCGTCTTTAAGGTGATTCCATGGAACCTGTTTTACGGGCTGGTGATCAGTGGTTTCCTCTTCAAGGTATTCATTGCTGCGCTCGACACCCCTTTTCTATATTTTTTCGTATATATATTCAAGAGACGTTTTAAACTAAAAGCGAACGAAGAGATTCAGCTGGAATTCTAACCCACTGACCACTACTTATACCCAATCCCATGAAAAAGAAACTGCTTAAGATTTCAGGAGTTGTGCTATTGCTGATCCTGGGCGCCCTGGTCGCCGCCCCCTTCCTGTTGGAAGCGAAGTTTGGCTCCCTCCTCAGGAACAATGTGAACAAGAATATTAACGGGACTTTCGACTTTGACCGGGCCAGCCTGAGCCTCATCCGGTCATTTCCGAACGTCGAACTTACCCTGGACGGGATGTATATCCTCAACAAATCGCCCTTTGAAGGCGACACCCTGATATCATCGGAAAAAGTATCGCTCACCATGGGCCTGGGCGAGCTCTTTAAAGGGGAAGGGGAGCCCATTGGCCTCAAGAACCTGGCCATAGAAAAGGCGCTCCTGAACATCCTCATCGATGCGGAAGAACATGCCAATTACGATCTCGCCCTGGATACGGAACCCGCCAGCTCAGGCTCCGACAGCCCCGGTGGCGGTTTTACCCTCGACCTGCAGTCTTATTCCCTGAGCGATTCTGAAATACGGTATACCGACCTTTCCTCGGGCATTATGCTGAGGGTCCAGGAGATACAGCACCAGGGTACCGGTGACCTTTCTTTGGACCAGTCCGAATTGCAAACCACTACCACCGCCCTGGTCTCCCTGGAAATGGACAGTACCAACTACCTGAACCGGAACAGTGTGGAGCTGGAGGCGTTGATAGGGATTGATTTGAAAGCAAACAAATATTCTTTCCTTAAGAACCAGGCAATGGTGAACCAATTGCCCCTGGTGTTCGAAGGGTATGTGCAACTTTTTGAGGACCATCAGCAGATGGATATCCGCTTCAGTACCTCCTCCTCCGAATTTAAAAATTTCCTGGCCGTTATTCCCGAAACCTATACCCGGAATATCGAAGGGGTAACCACTACCGGTGATTTTACCGTTCAGGGGGAGATCAATGGCAGGCTCGATGATACCCATATCCCCATGTTTTCCATAGCGTTGGCTTCCGACAACGCCTCTTTTAAATACCCCGACCTCCCCAAGGCGGTCCGCAACATCCATATCGATGCCCTGGTGAAGAATACCACCGGCCTTGCAGAAGATACGTATGTGGCGATCAATAAGGCGTCATTTACGATTGATTCAGACCAGTTTAACCTCCGGGCAAACCTTCGGGAACTCATGGGTAACACCAGGGTAGATGCACATATAGACGGCAATATGGACCTGGCCAACCTTCAGGCCGCCTATCCGGTCCCTGCCGACCTCAACCTAAAGGGCTTTCTCAAAGCCGATATCAATACGGCATTCGACATGGCTTCGGTGGAGAATAAACAGTATGAGAAGACCAAAACCCAGGGTTATTTCAACCTGAGGAATTTTGAATACGCTTCTCCCGAACTGGCCAACCCGGTTAACATCAGCAGTATGACGGTAGAATTCAATCCCAAAACCGTCACCCTGAAGGAAATGAACGGGCAAACGGGCAGGACAGACTTCAAAGTCAGTGGGACCCTCCATAACCTGCTGGGCTTTATGTTCAACAAGGAACTGGTAGAGGGCAACTTCAACCTCAATTCCAACACCTTTGTACTCAATGATTTCATGGTGGCCGATGCTACGGCAGGGCAGGGCGATGCCTCAGCTGATTCCGGGGAGGAGCAACTGAAAATACCCTCGTTCCTCGATTGTACCGTACAGGCTTCCGCCAATACGGTGCATTATGACAACCTCACGTTAAAGGAGGTAAGCGGAACCCTCAGGATCAAAGACGAGACCGCCAGCCTCTCCAATTTCACCTCTGCCATCTTTGACGGTAAACTGGCCCTTAAAGGTACCGTATCTACCAAAGAAGCCAAACCCACCTTCGCCATGCAGCTGGGGATGGATGGATTTCGGATTTCCGAAACCTTTCAGTCGCTCGAATTGTTTCAGGCCCTGGCCCCCGTTGCCAATGCCCTCCAGGGGCGCCTGAGTTCACAGATCAATATTTCCGGACTGTTGACCGATGACTTTACCCCAGACCTGGCAACCATTTCCGGCGATGCCCTTGCGCAACTGCTCGGGACCGAGCTCCAGCCCGAAAAGGCGGCTATCGTCAATGCGTTGGGGGGGAAGTTGAATTTCCTCAGCGCCAGCGACTTTAACCTTAAAGGACTTAAAACGGCCCTCAGCTTCGAAAACGGCCGGGTGAATGTTAAACCCTTTACCGTGAATTACAAGGACATCGCCATAAAGGTCGATGGGGGCCATGGCTTTGACCGTAGCCTCAAATATACCGCTACCCTGCAGGTGCCGGCCAAATACCTTGGCAGTGAGGTAAACAACCTGATCGCCAAATTAGACGAGCAGCAATTGCAAAACCTGAGCATTCCCATCACGGCCAATATTGGCGGGAATTATACCAACCCGGTTGTGAGTACAGACCTTACCTCTGGCGTGAAGGCGCTGACGACCCAATTGGTGGAAATCCAGAAGCAGAAGCTGGTCAACCAGGGTAAAAGTGAAGCCCAGAAGCTTATAGGCGGACTTTTGTCTGGTGCAACGGTCGGCAAGGACAGCGTTCCCAGGAAAGATTCCACAGGTACGGGAGTGAAAGACGTAGTGGGCGGGCTATTGGGGAAAGCGACGAAACCCGCTGATACCGCGGTCGTTAAAAAGGATTCCGCAGCAACCAGAAAGGAACCGGTCAGGGAAGCCGCAAAAGAGATTATTGGCGGCTTCCTCAGCAAAAAGAAAAAACCCCAGGAAACTAAGAAAGACAGCCTAAACCCATAATGCGTTTTCAACCTTTGCAAAAGCAGCGGTCATTGAGGGAGTTCCCACACTCTTTGAGGTAAGTGGCGAGGAACCCCCTTGGTCCGGGAGGTCGCTCCTTCCTGGGAAGCAATGCGGTTGCGGGTGCTGGTTTAAAAGGCGCGCAGGCTTACGTAATAGCCTTCGCTTCCACGGACGTTAAAGACGGTATTGTCTTCAAAGAGCAGGTACTGCCCCTTGATCCCCTTCAGGCGGCCTTCATAGACGGGGGTCTTGTCCAGGTTGAGGCTTTTTACCCTGCTGGGGTATTGCAGGACCGGGAAGTGCAGTTGGGTTTCTTCGTTCGTTCCGATAAAGTACCCGGCGGCTTCCCCGGGGATAAAAGGCTGCAACTTATCCCGCCATGCGACCAGGTCTACGTCTTCCAGGGTATTGGTGAGCATCTTGCGCCAGTTGGTTTTATCGGAAACATGTTCCTTGAGGGCCACTTCGGTAATCCCGGCCAGGTACCGGTTGGGGACTTCGACAATTTCTATGGCCTCATGCGCCCCCTGGTCAATCCAGCGCGTTGGTATTTGCGATTTCCGGGTCACCCCCACCTTGACGTTACTGGAATTCGCCAAATAGACCACATGCGGTTGTAACTGAACCTTCTTTTCGTATTCCAGGTCCCTGTCTTCCTGGTTCAGATGGGCAGTGCTGAGTTCGGGTTTCATGATCCAGTCACCCGCGGCAGGGATCTCGAAAAAACAGGACCGGCAGAATCCCTGGCGGAAGATAGGACGGTCCTCCCCGCAGTTGAGGCACTGGAACCGGAGGAACCGTAGTTCCAGCTTTTGGTCAAGTACCTGATTGACGTTCAGGAAATCATTTTCGAAAATGAGGAAATACTGGATGGGGTCGCCCATCTCCGTTGGCATTTTTTGTAATACCCCTTCGTACTGCATAAAGGCGTTTTTTGCGTAATTTCTATTTTAAAATGCTAACTTTAAAAGCTACTTTTAGCCGTTAAAGATACCCAAAAATGCCGATTCCCCTATTCCACTCTATCGCATCATGGCTATTGAAAAAGCGCTATCACCAGATAGAACTTTTTCTTAAATATCCGGCTGAGGTACAACAGGAAGTGCTATTCCAGCTCCTGGACCTGGCCCGGGATACCGAAATTGGCAGACGCTACGATTTTGCGGGCATTCAGACCTATGAGGCCTTTGCAGAACGGCTGCCTGTTGTATCTTACGAAGAGGTGGAACCCATGATAGAGCGGAGCCGGCACGGGGAACAGAATATCTTCTGGCCAACCCATCTTAAATGGTTTGCCAAAAGTAGTGGCACGACCAATGCGAAGAGCAAGTTTATCCCGGTGAGCACCGAAGCCCTGGAAGACTGCCACTATAAATCGGGCAAGGACCTGCTGTGCCTTTACCTGAACAATAATGAAAATTCCCAGCTGTTCAATGGTAAAAGCCTCAGGCTTGGGGGCAGCAAAGAACTCTACAAAGACAATGGGACCTTTTTTGGGGACCTTTCCGCTATCCTGATAGACAACATGCCGTTCTGGGCCGAACTCAGCAGTACCCCCAGCAACAGGGTTTCTTTGATGAGCGACTGGGAACATAAGATGCACGCCATTATTGAAGAAAGTATACAGGAAAACGTCACCAGCCTTGCCGGTGTGCCATCCTGGATGTTGGTGTTGTTAAACCGGGTCCTTGAAGAAACCGGGAAGAGCCATTTGTTTGAGGTTTGGGAAAACCTGGAGGTATACTTCCACGGGGGCGTCAGTTTTATCCCTTATGCAGAACAGTACCACAACCTGCTCCCCAGGAAAAATTTCCGGTACTATGAGATCTACAACGCCTCGGAAGGATTTTTTGCCATACAGGACCGAAACAATGCCGATGACCTGCTGCTTATGCTGGATTATGGAATTTTCTATGAATTCATTCCCATGGATACCTATGGCACGGAGCAACAGGTGGCCATTCCGTTATGGGCGGTGCAAACCAATACCAACTACGCCATCGTGATAACGACCAATGCCGGTCTTTGGCGTTACAAAATTGGCGATACCGTGCGATTTACCTCTACCAACCCTTACCGGATCAGGATTACGGGCCGTACCAAACACCATATCAATGCCTTTGGTGAGGAACTCATCATCGAGAACGCCGAGGAGGCATTAAAAAGCATCTGCAGGAAAACTGGGGCCGAGATCAAGGACTATACGGCGGCCCCGGTCTTTATGAAGGGCCGGGAGAAAGGCGCCCATGAATGGATTATAGAGTTCAGGAAACCCCCGGCGGAGATCGAGTATTTTACAGAGTTCCTGGACAATGCGCTGAAATCCCTGAATTCCGATTATGAGGCCAAGCGCTACAATAATATGACCCTGAAAATGCCCAAAATCCACATCGCCAGGCCCAATTTGTTCTATGACTGGCTGAAATCCAAAGGAAAACTCGGAGGGCAACATAAGATTCCCAGATTATCCAATGACCGCGTCTACATCGATGAATTGCTTCAGATGAACCAATAATTGAGGTATTGTGGAATGTATTTAGCAATTTGGGAGGGTAAACTTGACCTCGGTTGCATTAAATACTTTCCTCATGGCAGAACGATTGGTAGTAATATCGGATATGTACGGCGCTAAAAAGGGGCTCTGGATTACCTCTTACCTGGGATACCTGCAACAGTATTTTGATATTGTTTACCACGATAGCAAGGAACTCGCGAATATTGAACTGGAGGTCTGTTCCGATGAAAATATCTACAAAGCCTTCAAGGAGGGGGCGATGGATACGGCAGTGGCGCATTTGCTCAAAAAAGAACGACTGGAAAGCCATTACCTGACCTTTTGTGCGGGAGGCAGTATTGCATGGAAAGCGGGTTTGATGGGCCTGCCCATGAAGTCGCTCTTTGCGATTTCTCCTTTAGACCTGGAAGCGTTTGATTGGAAACCCGAATGCCCGGTAAACCTGCTTTACGGGGAATATGGCGATTTTGAAAAGAAGCTCCCCTCAGAGGATTGGGTAAGGCATATTGGTGTGGACATGGAGGTGGTACCCAAGTTTGGGCACGACCTGTATTCGGATGAGAAGATTATCCGCAAAGTGTGCCTCAGCCTCCTGCAAACCATGCTCAGGAAGCAATACCAGCTTTAGGAGACCGCCTTTAGTTTTTTCACTGTTTCATAGGAAAGCTTTTCCTCGGCGTAGGGCTTGGTGACCTTAAATTCATCTTCACCCGTACTTGGCATTTCGAACATGGCATCGGTAAAGACCGCTTCGCAAAGTGATCTTAACCCACGGGCCCCGAGTTTGTATTCGATGGCCTGGTCGACTATATAATCCAGGGCCTGTTCGGTAATTGTAAATTTAATCCCGTCCATGGCAAACAACTTTTCATATTGTTTGATAATGGCGTTTTTGGGCTCGGTGAGAATGGCCCTCAGGGTTTTCTTATCCAGGGGGTTCATATGGGTGAGTACCGGAAGGCGGCCGATGATCTCGGGGATCAGCCCGAATTCCTTCAGGTCCCTGGGGATGATGTATTGCAATACGTTCTCCGCATCCAGGGTTTCCTCCTTCTTGGCGGCGCTGTAGCCAATCGCCTGCATATTCAGGCGTTTGGTGATGATGCGCTCTATGCCGTCAAAAGCCCCCCCTGCTATAAAGAGGATGTTTTCCGTATTTACTTCAATAAACTTTTGGTCGGGGTGCTTTCGCCCTCCTTTTGGGGGGACGTTTACCACGGTGCCCTCCAGGAGTTTGAGCAGGCCCTGCTGTACGCCTTCCCCAGAAACATCCCGGGTGATGGAAGGGTTGTCACTTTTGCGGGCGATCTTGTCCAGCTCGTCTATAAAAACGATCCCGCGTTCGGCTTTTTCCACATTGTAGTCCGCGGCCTGCAGCAGGCGCGTGAGGATGCTTTCCACATCTTCCCCTACATAACCGGCTTCGGTCAGCACGGTGGCGTCAACTATGGCCAGCGGCACGTTCAGCATCCGGGCAATGGTTTTGGCGATAAGGGTCTTCCCGGTTCCCGTATGCCCCACCATCACGATATTGCTCTTTTGGATCTCTACATCATCTTCCTTGGACGTGGGTTGCAACAGGCGCTTGTAATGGTTGTACACGGCCACGGACATGACCTTCTTGGTGCGTTCCTGCCCAATGACAAAAGTGTCCAGGAATTCCTTGATCTCCAGGGGTTTCTTCAATACCAGTTCTGCCGATAGGTCGTCGGTCTTTGACTGGCGAGACTCTTCGGCTACAATTCCATGGGCCTGCTCAATACAGCGGTCACAGATATGGGCATCCAGGCCCGCTATCAGCAGGTTGGTCTCGGGCTTTTTACGCCCGCAAAATGAACATTCAAGGTTTTCCTTTGCCATATATGCTTACTTTCTATCACCTATTAATAACGAAAAAAATCGCTTTTTGGTTCATTATTTCCTGGCTAGAAGCCAGAATTCATGGTATTTGGTCGAAATTAGTCCTTATCCCTTTCCAGGATTTCGTCAATCATTCCGTAATCCAGGGCTTCTTTGGCTTTCATCCAGTAATCGCGGTCACTGTCTTCATGCACTTTGTCAAAGGGCTGGCCGGAATGCTTGGAGATGACCTGGTATAATTCATCGCGGATTTTCAGTACCTCGTTGGCGGCAATTTCAATATCGCTGGCCTGGCCCTGGGCGCCCGACATGGGCTGGTGGATCATGACCCTGGAGTGCTTTAGGCCACTGCGTTTGCCTTTTTCGCCCGCACAAAGCAAGACGGCTGCCATAGAGGCCGCCATCCCCGTGCATATCGTCGCTACATCGGGCTTGATGAACTGCATGGTGTCATAAATACCCAACCCGGCATAAACACTGCCTCCGGGCGAGTTGATATAGATTTGAATGTCTTTGGAGGAATCCGCGCTCGCCAGGAACAACAACTGTGCCTGGACGATATTGGCCACCTGGTCACTAATCCCGGTACCCAGGAATATAATACGGTCCATCATCAGCCTGGAGAAGACATCCATGGCAATGGCGTTCAACTGCCGCTCCTCAATGATGTTCGGCGTCATGTTTACGGGTGAAAGGCTGCTGATCAGCTTTTCGTAATACAGGCTGTTAATGCCGTGGTCCTTTATGGCGTAATTCTTGAATTCTTGTGCGAAATCCATCATGTATGTCTGGCTTAAGTGTAAAAAAAAGGTGCCGAAATTTAAGCTTTCGGCACCGTAAAGATAGGTATTTTAACTAGAATTTAAGTGCCGGTATGCAATTGTGCCTGGCCCTGCACCGCCGTTCCGGGGTAGCGCCTTACATTATCCGTACACTTCCTTTATAAAATCCTCATAGGTAACCTCTTTGACTTTGAGGTTGGCCTTTTCCTTGTAAAGGGCCAGGAGTTTCTGGCTCATCAGTTGCTCAGAAAGGCGTTTTACTTCGTCCTGGTTGCTAAGGACACGGGCCGCGATGCGTTCCAGTTCCTCTTCTTCCGGGTTTAACTGCCCGTATTGGGCCATTTGGGAACGTATGAAGTCCTTGGCGAAATCCTTGAGTTCCTCAAATTTAAGTTCAATGTTGTGTTCTTTAATGACCTTGCCCTCAATGAGCTGGTACCTCAGGCCTTTTTCCGATTTTTCGTATTCGTCATTGGCTTCCTCCGGGCTTAGTTGTTTTTCACCGGTCATTTGTATCCATTTTTTCAGGAAGGCAGATGGAAGATCAAAAGCGGTGGTCTCAATCAGCCGCTCAGTCACGTCGTTGAGGAGTTTCTGATCGGCCTGTTGCTCAAATTGCTTTTCAGAATCTGTCTTGATCTTCTCCCGCAATTCCTTCTCTGATTGCACTTCATCCTTGCCAAAGAGCTTGTCAAACAACTCCTGGTCCAGGGCAGCGGGCTCCCGCTCGTTGACCTCCTCTATGGTAAACTCCACGGAAATGTTCAATTTTTTAGCCTCTTCCCCTGGTATCCCGAGCGCCCCGGCCAGGAGGTATTCTTCCTTGAACAACCCCTTGGTTTTCAGGGAAACCGTCTCGCCGATTTTTTTGCCCATCAATGCAGAGACCGCTTTTTTATCCTTGAGTTTGTCCATCTCCAGGGTGGTCTGCTGGTCTATGCCCGCTTCTTCATTCCTGAAGGTGCCGCGTATTTCATCGGCCTTGCCCACTTCCGATTTGGAAATAAGTTTCCCGTATTGCTTTCGGATGCGGTCTACCTGCTCATCGATCATTTTCTTGTCGGCCACGATCTTGTAGTGGGTGACGCTTTTCTTGGTCTTTAAGGGGACCTCAAACTCGGGGGCCAGCCCCAGTTCAAATTCAAAAGCCAGTTCTTCGGCTTCCCAGTTAAAGTTGTCCTGCTGCTTGGGAAGGGGATTGCCAAGGACATCCAGCTTTTCTTCAGTCAGGTATTTATTGAGGTTGTCCTGAAGCAACTTGTTCACCTCGTCAACAAGGACGGCTTTTCCATATTGTTTTTTGATCAGCCCCATAGGCACCTGCCCTTTTCGGAAACCGGGGATATTCGCCTGCTTCCGGTAGTCCTTGAGGATCTTCTCGACTTTGTCCTGATAGTCGTCCTTAGTGATCGCTACCTTGACAACGGCATTCAATTTGTCAATCTGCTCTTTCGTGATATTCATGTAATCTTCCAATTAATTTATCGTGTCCATGCCACCCCTGTTCTTATAAAACTCGGCTGCCGGGCGGCTAATTCCCGGGGGTTTCCCTGCTTTTGATGCCTCCGGTATCACGGCAGGCCTCCCCAAATGCGAGAAAACGGGATGCAAAAGTAGTATATTTTGCACTGTATGGCAAGTTTTAAGCAGGTGGTTTTGAAATACCTAGGCACGGCTTTAGTTGTCTTTGAGCAGGGAGAACAAAATAGATTGCAGGATCGACAGCAACAGGCTAAAAAGCAATGCCCACCAGATGCCATCTACCGCAAATCCGGGCACCAGGTAATCGGCCAACAGGATAATGATCGCATTGATGATCAGCAGGAACAGTCCCAGGGTAAGGATGGTTACCGGCAGGGTAAAAATGATCAATATCGGCTTCACGATGAAGTTCAGCAGCGAGAGGACAACTGCTACGAGGACAGCCGTCCAGTAGGTATCGACCCCTACGCCAGGTAAAATTTTGGCAAGGACGACCACAGCAAGGGCACTCAGTAAAATTCTCAGTAGTAAGTTCATATGTATAGGGTTTAGGTTGATTCAATAAAAAAAGGTACCAGTCGGAACTGATACCTTTAAAAGTATATAATTTTAGGATACTATTGTATGTAAAGTCCCGTAAAATCAAGGGGGTCTACCCCAGGGAGATTGGAGCCGAACTTCGCGTTGATCGCCGCGATGAACTGGTTGGCTACCAGGGCGTAACCCCTGGGTGACGGATGCACGCCGTCTAACGAAAAGACGCCGCCGGTACCATAGGTTGTGGTGGCTGTGCTGCCATCGCCCAGTACCACGCCGTTACTGTCTACAAGCGTGTAATAGGCATTGATGTCCACCAACGCAAGGTCGTATTGGGTCGCCAGGGCGGCAATAGTCTGGTTGTATGCCTCGGTGGCCACCGTAACCGCCTGTTGTTCTTCCGGGGTAAGCACCCATTGATCCTCCAGGGGAAAGGTAATACCGTTGATCGAGAGCAAGCCCGCTTCAGCAGGGGCCACCCCAAGTCCTTGCAGCATGGCGAAGGCATCCTCGTTCAGTTCCCCTATGACGGCCTGGCTGGGGAACACGATAAGGTCTTCCGGCGTGGCCTGCCTGGCCTGGCCATATAAAAGCCCGGTGACGGCTGCTGTTCCGGGATCCAGGCCAAAATTGACCAGGGCGGCGGTAATCTGGGCCGAAAGGTCTGCCAGTGATTCATCCTTGATGACCAGGGCACTGGCACCATCGGTAGAAAAGACGATGGCACGTTCCGGAACGCCCAGGAAGGCGAACACCTGGTTCAGTTGCCCGAAATTCAGGTTGAGCGTGGGTATTTGCGGCCCGAAATCAGGATTGGTAGGATCCAGCGGTGCGTAAGGGACGGTGGTAAAGTAGGGCAGGAGGGTCACATCGGGGATGTTGGCAATGGCTCCTTCGGCCCCATTGGCCGTAAGTGCCTGCAAAAGGCCGTCGTATACCCCGGCAAATACGTTGGGGTCCGTAATGTCATTGCTGCCATAGGTGGCAGGGTTCAGGTTGCCCGTCTGGTCTGTCCCGTCTCCACCGGAGGTGGCATAGCCCAGGACATCCTGGCTTCCCGCCCATAAGGTGAAAAAAGAGGGGTTTTGCGCGGCGGCATCTCCGATGACCGTGGAAGTCGCAGAGGAGGCGAAACGCGCGTAATAGGGGTTTGCCAGGCCTGCGGCCACCCCGGCCACGTTGCCATAGCCGGGAGCTGCCAGGTGATAGCTCTTAGCGCCAGGCACCCCCATATTGTTGAAACTCCCGGAAAGGCTATTGCTGATCTCGGTAATGGCCGTACCGCTAACTGGGGTGGGCACAGGAGACCCGGAGGCGAAAGAAAGGATGAGGCGGTTGCCCAGGATGGTTTCTCCGCCAAGGGTGGCACCCCCCAGGTTGTCGGCCATAAAGGGAATGTTGAAGGCCCCTCCGCCTACAAGGGCAAAATTGGTGGCCAGCATGTTGGGGAAAGAGGCTTCCTGCCCATCGATAAACAAGGCCGCATCCGAATAGCCGGCGGTCAGTGAGTTGCCTACGGCTACATAGGTGGTAAAATCTGCGGAACCACTGGTATAGGATACCGGTTCGGGGTCGGGAGGCGTCAAAGGGCCCCCGGCACCATCGTCATTGCTGCAGGATACTACCAAGAGGCCCGTGAGCAGCAACAGTGGAAAAAACTTCGTCATAATGAGTTAGATTAGGTCAATTATCGGGTAAAAGTCCCCTCTGGAGAACTTCCGCTAAAATTAGCCAAAATTACGTCATCCGCAATCCAATCGGCAAAAAAATTATGCATGCATAATAAAAAAAGGGGAAATTTCAGGATTTGATAAAATCCATGGTGGTGTCGAAGAATAGGTCCGGGGCTTCTGCGTGCAGCCAATGCCCTGTATTGGGGATGGTCTCGATAAGGGCTGCCGGGAAGTGCCGCCTGATTTCCGGGGTATCAGCGGGGGATACGTATTCTGAATTGCCCCCCCTGATGAAAAGGGTGGGACCTTCATAGGCCGCAGTGGGGGAGATGGCTTCGCCCACTTCGGCCGACTTCTCGGACAGGACCGCTATATTGCATTTTAAAGCGAGTTGGCCTTTTTCTTTCCAGTAGAGGTTTTTCAACAGGAATTGACGCACTCCGAAATCAGTGATGTTGCGGCCCAGGGCCTTGTCTGCTTCCGATCGGGAAGCCAGGGTGTCTAAGGGCAGGGAAGCCAGGGCTTGGAGGATGGTGTCGTGGTGAGGCGGGTAGTACCTGGGCGCAATGTCGGCCACCAGGAGCATTTCCACCTTCCCGGGGTAGGTGCAGGCAAACTGCATGACCGTTTTTCCGCCCATAGAGTGGCCCAATAACAGGGCCTTGTTTAATCGATGGTGCTCCATATAGGCGTGCAGGTCGGCCGCCAGGGCATCGTAATGGAATTCCCCGGACCAGAAACTATTGCCGTGGTTGCGCTGGTCGATGAGGTGTACCTGAAGTCCGGCCTCTGCGTATCGTGTGCCCAGGGTCTTCCAGTTGTCCAGCATGCCCAGGAAGCCGTGGAGGATCAGCAGGGGTTTTCCTTCCCCCAGGATTCTGGAGTGCAGTATCGGGTTCATTGCAATCGGTATTTGTACATGTTCACCACGTTCTCAAGGCCCAGGTAGATGGCTTCGCAAATCAGGGCATGGCCAATAGAGACCTCCAGCAGGTGGGGGATGCTTTGTTTGAAATGGGCGATATTGTCCAGGTTCAGGTCGTGCCCGGCATTGAGGCCAAGGCCCAGGCTGACCGCTTTTTCTGCGGCCAGGGCGAAGGGTTTTGCCGCTTCTTTGTCGCCCGCGGCATAGGCCGTGGCATAACTTTCCGTGTATAACTCCACCCGGTCCGTTCCGGTCAGTGCCGCTCCTTCGACCATTTGCGGGTCGGGGTCCACAAAAATGGAGGTGCGTATCCCGTGCGCCTGAAACTTTTTGATGATCCCGCTCAGGAATTCACGGTGTTTGATGGTGTCCCAACCGGCATTGGAGGTAATGGCGTCCACGGCGTCAGGGACCAGGGTCACCTGGGTGGGGCGTACCTCCATCACCAGGTCAATAAAGGAGGGGATGGGGTTCCCTTCAATATTCAGCTCAGTCTTCACCACCGCTTTCAGGTCGCGGGCATCCTGGTACCGGATATGGCGTTCATCCGGCCGCGGGTGGATGGTGATGCCATCGGCCCCAAAAGCCTCAATATCGCGGGCCGACCGGAGCAGGTCGGGCATGTTTCCGCCCCTGGCATTCCGCAAAGTGGCGAGTTTGTTAATATTGACGCTTAAACGGGTCCGGTCCATAAGTTTCTGTTTTCTGCGGCACAAAAATACAAATTAGGCATGCCTTTTGAGATATAAAATTGTTATTTTGCAAGAGATACGTCCATCATGGAGATACAACCGCACATCATTGATACCATCAAGGTCTTCGATATAGGGGAAAGCCTTAAAACGGTAGCCCAGTTCTTTCGGGATACGGTGTTTACCCATGTGGCGATCGTGGAGAACGGCCGTTTCCTGGGGGTGTTGTCCGAGGAGGACGTGAGCACATTCGATACTAGCAAGAAGGTAGACGATTACCGCTTTAACCTGGAGGCCTTCCATGCGATCAGGGATGCGTCCTGGCTGGATGTCCTGGAGATTTTTACGAGGAATGAGACCAACCTGCTGCCCGTCCTGGGGGAGGATCAGGAAGTAATAGGGTATTACCAGTTGCTGGATGTACTGGGGTTGTTGATAGAAACCCCGTTTTTCAGGGAGCCCGGGGGTATCCTGGTGGTGGCCAGGAGTAGCAAGGACCACTCTTTCAGTGAGATTGCACAGATCATCGAGAGCAACAACACCCGCCTCCTTGGCGCATTTATTACCGATATACAGAACGACGTGGTGATCACCACGATTAAACTCAGTTCGGAAAATTTCAACGACGTTCTGCAAACCTTCCGCCGTTACAATTACAACATTCTCTTTGGGACCATCCACGACCAGTTCCTGGAAGACCTCAAACAGCGGTCCGATTACCTGGATAAATACCTTAATGTCTGACAAGCCATGAAAGTTGCGCTGTTCGGTCAGACCCATCAGGAACATGTCCTGGAATACGTACTTGAGCTTCTCGATGAGTTGCGTACGGTAGATGCCGGGGTGAGCATTGAAAAGGACTTTTACGAGTTCCTTTCTGAAACCGGTGCGCTGGGAAGACACCACACCTTCACTCAGGAGAAAGGCCTGGACAGCAGCTTTGATATGTTTGTGAGTTTCGGGGGCGATGGGACCATCCTCCGGGCCATAACCTTTGTGCGCGACCTCGGCATCCCGGTGGTGGGAGTAAACACCGGCCGGCTTGGTTTTTTATCCACATTTAAAAAGGAAGAGGTTCGGCAGGTGGTCCGCGAGTTTGTCGCAGGGGAATACCGGCTGGTCGACCGTAGCCTGGTGCAGCTCGAGGCAGATTTCCCCATCCCGGAGTTCGGCGACATGAATTTTGCCCTGAACGAAATCACCGTGAGCCGTAAGGATACAACGTCCATGATCACCGTGGAAACCCATCTGAACGATGAATACCTGACTTCCTATTGGGCCGATGGCCTTATCGTGGCCACGCCCACCGGATCTACCGGCTATTCCCTCAGTTGCGGGGGGCCGGTAATCACCCCCACCGCCCAATCGCTGGTCATTACCCCGATTGCACCCCACAACCTCAATGCCCGTCCGCTGGTCATTTCGGACGACACCGTTATCCGGTTAAAGGTGTCGGGGCGCGAAGAACACCACCTGGTGTCTCTTGACAGCCGCATTGCCACCCTGGAGAACGAAAGGGAAATCACCATAAAAAAGGCCGGCTTTACCGTTAAGATGATCGAGTATGTCTCCGAGAGTTTTCTGAAAACCATCCGCAATAAATTGCTCTGGGGGCAGGATCGCCGGAATTGAGGCATTTGGGGAACAATAAAAGAAGGCAAATCCTGTTTATCAAAGCAGCACGGGAGTACAACTACTTCAGTAGCCGGAAAACCAAAATTGTTATATTTGCAGATTTTTGGATTCAATGAGGACCCTTATTGTAGTCATTAGCGCCCTGATATGCGGACAACTCTGTGCCCAGACCTATGAGGTGGGGGTATTTGCAGGGGGGCTCAACAATATAGGGGATGTGGGGAAGACGAATTACATCGCCCCGTCGGGCCTTGCCTTTGGCGGGCTTTTTAAATGGAACAAAAGTAAACGTTACGCGTGGCGGGGCAGTATCCTTTACGGTACCTTTGAGGCGGATGATGCCAAATCTGACCTCGCATCCCGGCAACAAAGGAACTACGCGATAGACAATTCGGTCCTCGAGGTTTCGGCAGGGCTCGAATTCAATTTTGTGGAATACAACCTGCACCAGCTGGGGCCGGTCTTTACCCCTTACCTGTATACCGGGCTCACCTATTTCAGGTATGGGTATCATTATTTTGACGCCGGGCAAGTGCAGGATATCAACCAAAAGGACGGCGCTTTGGCCATTCCCATGACCGTAGGCCTGAAAGCGCGCCTGAACAATGTACTGATCATCGGGGCAGAGGTAGGCGCACGCTATACCTTTACCGACAACCTGGACGGCAGCAACCCCGAAGGGTCTAATTACGAACCGTTCAGCTTTGGAAATATTTTAAGTGACGATTGGTACGTATTTTCTGGAATTACAGTAACTTATACCTTTGGTAGAAAACCCTGTAGCGATTGTTTTGAATAACCCGTATACTATTGACGACTTAACAGGTGGAACCCTGCCCGGGCACCTTGCCATCATTATGGATGGGAATGGCCGGTGGGCAAAACAACAGGGCAAACTACGGATATTTGGACATGAAAACGGGGTGAAAGCCGTCAGGCAGACCGTTGAGAACTGTGCCAAGATAGGGATTGATTACCTGACACTCTACGCTTTCTCTACCGAAAACTGGAAGCGGCCCAAACTGGAAGTGGAAACCCTGATGAAGCTGTTGGTGGCTTCTTTGAAAAAAGAGCTCAAGACCTTAAATGACAACAACATCAAGCTCAATGCCATCGGCAACATCGACGCGCTGCCGGCCCGTGCCGGCAAGGAGTTGAAGGAAGTCATTGAAAAAACTTCGGGCAATACCGCAATGACACTTACACTGGCCCTGAGTTACGGGGCTCGGGAGGAAATTAAGAACGCTGTTCAACAGATAAGTACCAAAGTTAAAAATAATATAATTTCTCCCGAAAATATTGACGAAGCCGTTATTAATAACCATCTTTACACGCATAATTTACCAGATGTAGACTTGCTAATCCGGACCAGTGGCGAGCGTCGGATCAGCAATTTTTTACTTTGGCAGATAGCGTATGCGGAATTATATTTTATTGATGTATTTTGGCCCGATTTTAACGAGCACCATTTAGTGGAAGCCATCATCAATTACCAGAACAGAGAACGACGATTTGGAAAAACAAGCGAACAACTTATCTAACCGTGTGAAAAAGTTCATAGCAGCTGAACACCTCTTAACACTCCTCCTCCTTTTCTTCATCATCCCCACCAACGCCCAGGAAACTTCCTACGAAGACGGAAAGACCTATATCCTTGGAGGCCTCGATGTAACAGGGCTCAAAAGCTATAACGAACAAACCGTCAAGACGTACACCGGCCTGAGGACGGGAGAACCCATTACCATACCCGGCGATAAGATCAGCGAGGTGATCAAGAAGCTCTGGGGGCTGGAATTGTTCAGCGATATCGCGTTTTATGTCACCGGGGTGGAAGGCGATTCTATTTTCCTGGAACTCCATATACAGGAACGCCCGACCCTCTCGGATGTGACCGTTTATGGGATCAAAAAGCGGAAGCTGGATGAGATCTTAAAGGATACCGACCTTAAGAAGGGCAAAAAACTTACCCAGAGCCTGATTGCGAACTCCAAGAATTACCTGGAGAACAAATACAAGAAACAGGGCTTCCTGAATGCCAAGGTCACCATCGCCACAGCGGTGGATACCTCCCAAACCAATGCGGAGCGTATGGTGATCAATATCAAGAAAGGCGAAAAAGTCAAAGTGCGGGATATCGTCTTTGAGGGGAATGAAAAGCTGTCGGGGAAAAAGCTTCGCAAGGCGATGAAGAATACCAAGGAAAAACGCCCCGGCCGATTCTGGAAAAAGTCCAAATACATCCCGGAGGATTACCAGGAAGACCTGGGATCGCTGGTTGATAAGTATGCCGAAAACGGCTACCGCGATGCGAGGGTACTAGCAGACACCATCATCAAGGTGAATGAAAACAACATCGATATCCGGATCAAGGTAGAGGAAGGCAACAAATATTACTTCGGGGAGATCGATTTTGTGGGGAACTCTGTCTATACCGATCGCCAATTGAGCCAGGTGCTGGGCATCAAGAAAGGGGCGACCTACAACGGGGTCCTGCTGAGGAAACGTATCGCCGATGATACCAAGCCCGATGCCGAAGACTTGACCAACCTGTACCAGAACAACGGCTACCTCTTTTCGCAGATCAACCCCGTGGAGGTCTCTGCCGCCAATGACACGATCGACTTTGAAATCCGCATCATTGAAGGCAAGGAAACCTTCCTGGACCACGTGACGGTAGTCGGGAACGATAAAACCAATGACCATGTCATCTTCCGGGAACTGCGTACCCGGCCCGGCCAGAAATACAGCAAGGACAACATCATACGCAGCGTACGGGAACTGGGGCAGCTGGGCTTCTTTGATGCCGAACAGATAAAGCCCGATATCCAGAATCCCGATCCCAACGCCGGTACGGTAGACCTCCAGTACAGCCTGGTGGAATCCGGATCGAGCCAGATAGAGTTGCAAGGGGGGTACGGAGGCGGTGGCTTCATAGGGACCCTCGGACTTTCGTTCAGCAACTTCTCCATCCAGAACCTGTTCAAAGGGGAGGCCTATAAGCCTGTCCCCATGGGCGATGGACAGACCTTTTCACTGCGTGTTCAGGCCAGCCGGACGTTCAGGGTGTATAGCCTTAACTTTGCCGAACCCTGGCTGGGGGGGAAGAAACCCGTAAGGTTTAATATTTCCCTTTCCCGTACACAGCAATTCCTGGCTTCCTTTAGCAGCAGCGGACGGGTACAGGTAAACAAAGACCAGCAATTCTCCATCACCGGTATCTCCCTGGGCCTGGCGAAACGGGTTCAATGGCCCGACGATTTCTTTACCATTTCGCATTCGGCAAGCTACCAGCTCTACGATTTCAAGAATTACCGGACAGGACTCTTTAACTTTGGGAACGGGCAGTCCAATTCCCTGGCGTATACCCTGGGGATCTCCCGTAGCTCTGCGGGCCCGGGCCGGATCTACCCTATCAGTGGTTCCAATTTTGAGCTTACCGCCAAATTTACACCCCCGTATTCCCTGTTTAGCAACAAGGACTTTGCCGCCCTCAAGGAACGCAGTGCGGAGCTCAACGAACTCCAAAGGGACCGGGCCTTCCTGGGGCAGACCCTGACTGAGGCCGAGCAGACCGAACTGGAAGAAATAGACCAGGAGCGGTTTAAATGGCTGGAGTACTACAAAGTAAAGTTTAACGGTGACTGGTATACGCGCCTGGTAGAGAAACTGGTGTTGCGGACCAATGTGGAATTTGGTTTCCTGGGGAACTACAACAGCGATGTGGGGAAGGTACCCTTTGAGCGCTTTTTCCTGGGTGGCGACGGGCTGGGCAGGAATTTTACCCTCGATGGACGCGAAACCATACAATTAAGAGGCTATGAAAACAATTCCCTTACCCCGATTGACCCCCTTACAGGGCAGCAGGAAGGTGGAATTGTGTATAATAAATACTCCATGGAGCTCCGATATCCACTAACCCTGAAACCTTCTGCCTCCATTTATGCACTGACTTTCCTTGAAGCGGGAAACTCCTTCAACAATTTTCAGGAGTTTAATCCGTTTCAAATAAAAAGATCGGCCGGAGTTGGGTTGCGCATATTCATGCCCGCCTTTGGTCTTTTGGGGATTGATTTTGGCTATGGCTTCGATGAAGACCTCAGGCCACAGTCAGCGGGGAACGGTCCCAGTGGGTGGCAAACACACTTTATCATCGGACAGCAATTCTAATAAAACCCCTCTTTCCTAAAAGACCGGACAAAAGGTAAGACCCTCATTTTAATATAATTACTAATTTTGGCACGATATTTTCTATGTAACCAAAGAGATGATTGATGAAACAAAAAGTTCTTTTTAGCTTGTTGGTGCTTACCGTCTCCTTTAGTTTCGCTCAAAGGGGCGTGAGGATCGGCTATGTGGACATGGAATATATACTGCAGAATGTAGAGGAGTACCGCGAGGCCAGTGAACAGCTGGAGACCAAGGTCCAGAAATGGAAATTGGAAGTGGAGCAGAAGCAGAAGGTGGTAGACCAGATGAAAAAGGACCTCATGGCAGAAAAAGTATTGCTGACCGATGCCCTGATCAGTGAAAGGGAAGAAGAGATACAGCTACTGGAAAAAGAACTGTTGGAGTACCAACAGGACCGTTTTGGCCCCCAGGGAGACCTGGTTATCCAGAAACGGATGCTGATTCAGCCCATCCAGGACCAGGTGTTTAACGAAGTCCAGCAGATTGGTGCCAACAAAAGGTATGATTTTATTTTTGATAAATCGGCGGATGTCGTAATGTTGTACTCCGAAAAAAGGCACGATATCAGCGACCTGGTGTTAAGGGGGATAGCCCGCACCCGAAAAATCAGCGCCCCCAAAAAGAAGGAGAACCTCAGGAGCAGGCTGGAGGAGTTTGAAGGCGAGGCCGCAGAGGAAGAGGAGATGACCGATGCCCTGAAAGAAAGGATCGAACGCGCCCAACAGGCAGAGGAAGCCAGGCAGAAAACGGCCGAGGAGCGCAGGGAAGAACAACTCCGTATCCGGGAAGAGCGCAAAAAGGCCTATGAAGAACGCCGGCAGAAATTACTCGACGAACGGGAGGCCCGGCGAAAAGAGAAAGAAGAAGAACGATTGAAACTAACTGAACCTGAAAAGGACACCATCGAATAAAACGAAAAATTAACACTCAAAAAGTAAATCCAAAATCATGAAACACCTAAAGAAAGTAGCAGTAATTGTTGTTGTATTCATCGCCGCTACCAGCTTTGTACAGGCACAAAGCAAGATTGCCCATATCAATGTATCCGAATTGTTGTCCCAAATGCCCGAAATGAAAGCGGCCCAGGGAGAGCTCAAGAAACTGCAGGAAACCTACAGGGCCGATATAGAGCTTTCAATGACAGAATTGAAAAATAAGTTTACCCAATACCAGAATGAAGCCGCTTCCATGTCTGAAGAAGAAAATCAGAAGCGGGCGCAGGAATTACAGGGTTTTGAAAAGAACATAGGCGAAGCACAGCAGGCTGCCCAGCAGGAGTTGGCCAAAAAGCAAGCCGAACTGATGGAACCCATCTCTAAAAAAGCCAAGGCCGCCATTGAGAAAGTGGCCGCCGCACAGGGATTTGAATATGTGGTGGATGCCAGCCCGGGGCTGGGGATCATCGTCGCCAAAGGCAAGAACCTGCTTCCGGAAGTAAAACAGGAACTGGGATTCTAAAGAACAAACAATGCTTTTAAAACCGTCCTCTTAGCGACGGTTTTTTTATAGGCCAAAGGCAAAAGGAAACATTTATGGACCAGCGACCCATAGGGATCTTTGACTCGGGTGTGGGAGGTACTTCCATTTGGAAGGAGTTACACCATATGCTGCCCAATGAAAGTACCCTTTTCCTGGCCGACAGCCACAACGCGCCTTACGGGGATAAACCCGCGGAAGAGATCCTGCGGCTGAGTATCAAGAACACCCGGCGCCTTTTGGACATGGGCAGCAAGCTGATCGTAGTCGCCTGCAATACCGCCACCACCAACGCCATCGATTATTTAAGGGCGCATTTTACGGTGCCGTTTATCGGGATAGAGCCGGCCATAAAACCGGCTGCCCTGGGTTCCCGGTCCAAGAGGGTGGGGGTGCTGGCTACCCGTGGCACCCTTAGCAGCCACCTATTTCACTCCACTTCCAAAATGCACGCCCGGGGGATCACGGTCCTTGAACAGGAGGGAAGGGGGCTGGTAGAACTCATTGAAGCCGGCAAGCAAGCGGATCCGGAAACCAGGCAACTCCTGCAAACCTACCTCCAGCCCATGCTGGAAGCCGGGATTGACCACCTGGTATTGGGTTGTACCCATTATCCCTACCTGCTACCCCTGCTAAAGGAATTGCTGCCGGAAGCAGTCAGGATCATCGATTGCGGGGAGGCCGTGGCCCGGCAGACCTACCACGTACTCCAACAAAACGGGCTGTTGAATGAGGGGGCCCAAAACAGTATTCAGGAGTTTTATACCAATGGAGATGTGGCGATCCTCAGGAGGTTTGTTGGGGATCCCGATAACGCCATGAAAGTGGCTTATTTGGACTTTTAACCGGCAACCTTTTTAATCAGACACGCGGCGGTACGTCTGATAGGTAAAGGCATACGCGTGCCGCTCGTCTTTTGGATGGAACTCTTCCCATTCCAGCCGCCACTGTTCCGCGGGGATCTCAGGAAAGAACGTGTCGGCTTCAAACTGGCCGTGCACCCGCGTCAGTTCAATGGTATCGGCAACTTCCATGCTTTGCCGGTAGATTTCACCTCCCCCGATGATATAGGCCGTTCCCGGGCCTTCCACCTTTTCAATGGCCTCTTTCAGGCTGTGAACGATACTACAGTCCCTGTGGGGTATCTGGTATGACGGGTCGCGCGTAATGATCAGGTG
>LXTR01000084.1 GCA_001683825.1 Flavobacteriaceae bacterium CP2B
CCCCGGCAGCCCCTGAGGTAATCGAAGTGGTTGAGGACGAAGAGGAAGTGGAAGAGACCGTCATCGAGTCTACCGAAACCAGTCAGGAAGAAGAGATCATTGAAGTTGAAGACGTGGTTGTCGAGGAAGAATTTGAAGACATAGACGTGCCTTTTGCCGTTATTGAGGACGTACCTGTATTTCCCGGTTGTGAGGGGGCCAGCGATAAGAGGGCCTGTTTCAATGAGATGATGCAACAGCACATCCGTAAAAATTTCCGTTACCCTGAAATCGCCCAGGAAATGGGTATCCAGGGGCGGGTAAACGTGATGTTTACGATCCAGAAGGATGGTTCCATCGGGAATATCCGCTATCGGGGCCCGGATAAGAACCTGGAGGCCGAGGCTCTAAGGATTATCGAAAAGTTGCCAAAGATGACCCCCGGCAAGCAAAGGGGCAGGCCGGTAAGGGTGCCATTCAGTATCCCTATTACCTTTAAACTGCAATAGCGAGAAACGAAATTAGCATATGTAAACCCCGGCCCTGGCCGGGGTTTTTTTATCATGGTTGGTCGGTGCCGGCTTGCTTGAGGCTGGTATAGAAGATTTCGCGAATACGCTCCGGGCTGATAAACCCGCCCCCGTGGGCCGTATCGTATCCCGCGGTCAATGATGCCATAGCCCTGGCCTCCTCCAGGGATTTGCCGGCCGCTATGGCGGCTGAAACCCGGGAGCGGATCTCCTGCAACATGCCCAGGTATCCCTGCAGGGCTGCTTTGTCGGATGGCCTTCCGTGCCCCGGTATAATTACGGTTTCATCATTGATCAGCAGCAGCACCTTCTCCAGGGCCGCTATATACCCATCCACGCTACCGCCGCTGTTGAGGTCGATATAGGGATACCTGCCCGCAAAGTAAGTGTCGCCCATATGGATCACATTGTTGTTCAGGAAGTAGACTTGAGCGTCCCCGTCGGTATGCGCATTGTGGACATGGAAGGCCATGATGGTTTCGTCCCCGTCATGGAAGGTGATGTCCTCGGTAAATGTTAGCTCGGGCAGCATTTTCTTATAATAGGCGCTGTCTATTTTTTGCTCCTTCATTTGTTGCTGGTTCTGCAAGGCTATGCGTTTTCGGGCGTTCACATGCGACACCAGGGTCGTCTGCCCCGTATTAAAACTGGCATTGCCGCCGGAATGGTCTCCATGCATATGGGTGTTGAAAAGGAAGGCAATGGGTTTCTCGCTGATCGTACGGATCGCCGCCTTGTTTTGCGTGCTGATGCGCTCAAACTGGTCGTCGATCATAAAGACATAGGTTTCCCCTACATAGATCCCGATGTTCCCTCCCTCCCCGGTCAGCATATAGAGGTCTTTTGACAGGGAGTCTATCTGGATGGTTGGCGTTTTTTCCTGGGCCCGGAGGACTGTGGAATTCAGGAAGAGAAGGGGCATCAGTGCGACAAGGATGGTGCGTTGCATGGGTGTTGGATTTAAGTGTTCAGGGGGTGGTTTTTAAAGATAACACAAAGGAGGATAATTCGTTGCAAAAAAAAAGGCTGGGTCGTATCTTTGCCACCACAAAAATTCCGGATGAAGACTGCGATTGGAGCGGCGAAAAGCACGAGTATATCGTTGATTTTTGCCGATTTTAAGGAGATTACCAAAGCAAGGCTGGCCCTTAGCGTGGTGTTCTCCTCCCTGGCGGGGTACCTTTTGGGGACGCAGCAGGTAGAATTGCTCCCCCTTTTGTTACTCGCTTTTGGCGGTTATTGCATGGTAGGTGCTTCCAACGCTTTCAACCAGGTGATCGAAAGGGACCTGGATGCCCGCATGTACCGTACCAGGAACCGCCCCATCCCGGCCGGCAGGATGACGGTAACCAACAGCCTGGTCCTCGCGGTACTTATGACCCTCACGGGGGTAGCCGCCCTGTATGTGCTTAACCCCAAAACCGCCATGTTCGGTGCCATCTCGATCTTCCTGTATACCTGTGTATATACGCCTTTAAAAACAATCACCCCTTTATCAGTGTTTGTCGGGGCCATCCCGGGAGCCATCCCCTTTATGTTGGGATGGGTAGCGGCCACCGATGATTTCGGGATAGAACCGGGCACCTTGTTCATGATCCAGTTTTTCTGGCAATTTCCCCATTTTTGGGCATTGGCCTGGCTGCTGGATGAGGACTACCGGCGGGCTGGTTTCAGGATGCTGCCCACGGGCAAAAAGGATAGGGGTACCGCCCTGCAGATCATTATGTATACTATTTGGATGCTGGTGATATCCGTGATCCCCGTCTTTGGGATTACCGGGAGGCTGCATCTATCGGTGCCCGGGGCGATAGTCGTATTTCTGATGGGGATGGTGATGCTTTTCTTTGCTTTCAGGTTATACGAGAAAAGGGATCAGGTTACGGCGAGGCGCCTGATGCTTGCCAGTGTGAGCTACATCACCCTGATGCAATTGGTATATGTAGCCGATAAATTTATGTAATTCAATGGATCTTACACAAGGAACACAAAAGGAGAAGAATGCCAGGGCCAAGAAAATGATGCTCTGGTTTGGAATGGTAAGCCTTTTGATGGGGTTTGCGGGTTGGACCAGCGCCTACATCGTGAGCAGCAGCCGGGAAGACTGGCTGCAGGATTATGAATTGCCGTCCGCTTTTTTTATCAGTACGCTCATCATCATTATCAGCAGCCTTACCTACCATTTCGCCAAAAGGGCAGAGGCCGGGGAAAGGCAAAAACAGGCCTGGTGGTTGCTTCTGGCTACCCTGGGGCTGGGGTTGTTGTTTATCAGCCTGCAATTTCAGGGTTTTTCCCAGATGATCGGGCAGGGGTACTATTTTACCGGCCCCACCAGTACCATTACCATGTCGTATATTTTCCTGATTGCCGTGGTGCACATAGTGCATGTGGTGGCGGGGATTATTACCCTGTTGGTGGTGATGTACAACCAGAAGCGTGGCAAATATACCGGGGGGGAGCTTTTGGGCATGGAACTGGGCATAACCTTCTGGCATTTTCTCGGTGCCTTATGGCTGTACCTGATCCTGTTCTTTTATTTCTTTAAATAATTTTTTTGATAAAAGTTGGTTTTGCCGGCGGAATCGGCTTTTGTTTGGTTGAAAAAAATGTAAATTTGCTAACATATTTTTAACAAGATACATTCACTATGGATACAACGGTTACAACGGTTGAGGAAGAAAATGTATGGGGCGGGGGCAACAGGCCTCTTGGCGCCAGCTACGGGAAACTGATGATGTGGTTCTTTATCGTATCGGATGCCCTTACATTCTCGGGATTCCTGGCCTCCTACGGGTTCTCCAGGTTCAAGTTCATAGAAACCTGGCCCATCGCCGATGAGGTCTTTACGCACGTACCGTTTTTTCATGGAAATTACCCCATGTACTATGTGGCCTTTATGACCTTTATCCTGATCATGTCATCAGTGACCATGGTACTGGCGGTGGATGCCGGGCACCACATGAAACAGAAAAAAGTAATCCTCTACATGTTCCTGACCATCATTGGCGGGGCCATCTTTGTGGGCTCTCAGGCCTGGGAATGGGCCACATTTATCAAAGGGGACTACGGTGCCGTTGAAACCAAGGGCGGCCGCATCCTCCAGTTTGTCAAGGCAGATACGGGCGAGCGTGCTGCCCTGTCCGAATTCGCGGCCTCGCTCCCCGATGAGCGGGTTAACCTGAGCAGGGAAAAAGGGGTGTGGTATATGGACGAAGGCACCCTTCCCACCTATACCGTGAACGAAGTAAAGGAAGGCCTTAAGGCAAACCCGAATATCCTGATCCGCACAGAGACCATCACGGACGAGGGTGAAAAAACCCTACTGACCAGGGAGGAGAGCCTGCAGAAGATCAATGATGCCACCATGGTGGTAGAAGGGGCCAACCTGTACCGCAATGAATACGGCAGCCGCCTGTTTGCCGATTTCTTTTTCTTTATTACCGGGTTCCACGGCTTCCACGTATTTTCTGGCGTGGTCATCAATATCATCATTTTCTTTAATGTCATCCTGGGTACCTATCAACGAAGGGGGCATTACGAAATGGTAGAGAAAGTAGGGCTCTACTGGCACTTTGTAGACCTTGTATGGGTATTTGTATTTACATTTTTCTACCTGGTATAAACCATTAAGGCAACGTTGAATCATAATAATAAGCACCAATGGCAAACGCACATAAACTAGAGATTTTCAGGGGGCTGTTAAAATTTAAGTCCAACACAGAAAAAATATGGGGGGTCCTGGTATTCCTGACCATTGTGACCGCTATCGAGGTGGCATTGGGTATCACCAAGCCCTATTGGCTAACCCACCATTATTTCATCGGCATGAAACTGCTGAACTGGATCTTTATCCTGCTCACGTTGGTGAAGGCCTACTACATTGCCTGGGACTTTATGCACCTGAGGGACGAAAAGAAATCGCTGAGGAGGGCCATCGTATGGACCCCCATCTTCCTGGTCAGTTACCTGATCTTTATACTCCTTTTTGAAGCGGATTATATCTATACCGTCTATAAGGACAGCTTTATAAAATGGGATTTCTAAGTAGGAATTAACAAAATCAAAAGACGGTATAACAGCCGTCTTTTTTATTTTTGCAATGGTTTATGACGGATATGAAAAAGACCTTCGTCTTAGTGATATTGTTTGTCTTCCCCCTGGTGGCCTACCTCTTTTTTGCCTCGGGGGTGAACCGCTTTGGCAGGCTGCCCGTACTGACCGAGGAGGTTGGCGAGCTCAGCCAGCTGGATAGCGCTGAAACCTTTAACCACAAGATCACCATCCTGGGGTTTTTGGGGAAGGATGTGGCGCTCCGGAAAGGAAATGCCTTCAACCTCAATCAAAAGATCTACAAGCCCTTTTACGAGTTCAATGATTTTCAGGTGGTCATGGTTATGCCCGAAGGGACCCGGGACGAAGTAGCCGAAATAAAAAAGGGCCTGGGCAACCTGGTCGATATCGGCAAATGGAGGTTTGTCTACGCGGATGACAGCGAGATCATTTCGCTTTTTAACTCTTTGCAGACAGACCTCAGCCTGGACGCGCAGTTGGGAACCCATTATGTGTTTATCATCGATAAGGAACGGAAACTGCGGGGGCGCAGGGTTGATGAGGAGGAGGGCCCCAAATATGGTTTTGATGCCACCTCCGTCGCAGACCTGAACAATAAGATGAAGGACGATGTGAAGATCATCCTGGCCGAGTACCGCCTGGCCCTCAAAAAGAACAATGCCGAAAGAACGACCCAATGATGAAGAAAAAGTATGCGTATATCTGGGTTTCACTAGTCGTCCTGGTATTCGGGATCATTTTCGTCCCCAGGATTATAGACCGGATCCGGCAGGGGGCGGTGGTAGAAAATGACCGGATGAGTGAAGACGCCCCCGGGGAGCGCCTGGAGTACATCAGCCTGAACGGCGAAAGAAGGAGGGTACCCCCCTTTGCCCTGTACAACCAGGATAGCCTGCTGATTACCGATGAAGATTACAAGGGCAAGGTGTATGTGGTCGAGTTTTTCTTTACCACCTGCCCAACCATCTGCCCGGTCATGAGTCGCAACCTGGTCGGGCTGCAGGAAGAATTCCGGGAGTTCGATGATTTTGGGGTGGCTTCCATTACCATCAACCCGGACTACGATACCCCGGGGGTACTCAAGGCGTATGCCGAAAAATACGGGATTGACGATATGGACTGGCATTTGCTTACCGGGAACAGGGACAGTATTTACCGCCTGGCCAATGAGGGGTTCAATATTTATGCCTCCCAGGCACCCGATGTGCCGGGCGGGTTTGAACATTCCGGGCTTTTCGCCCTGGTAGACCGAGAGGGATACCTGCGTTCGCGGCGCGACGGATTTGGCAATCCCCTGGTGTACTACCGGGGAGCTATTACCGAGGCCCAGGGTGCCAATGCCGAGGGAGAGGAAGAACAGATCAGTATACTGAAAGAGGATATTCGGAAATTGCTAAAGGAATAACATGGATTCAATTGCTTTGAAGGAGAAAAAATTCAACCGTGGGATTACGATTATTTCCATCCTGATACCCCTGGTGGTCGCCATTTTGTTTGGGGTAAAAATCCCGGATGCGGAACCCCTGGGGTTCCTGCCACCCTTGTATGCCTTTATCAACGGGCTTACCGCGGTATTGCTGGTCATCGCGGTATGGGCCATCAAAACCGGGAAACGCCGCCTGCACCAGAACCTGATGGGCAGTTGCATCGGGTTGTCGGCCCTTTTCCTGCTGATGTACGTGGCCTACCATATGACCTCAGAATCTACGCCCTACGGCGGAGAGGGTGGATGGAGGTATGTCTATTACGTGATCCTTATTTCCCATATTCTGCTTTCGGTGGTGATCATCCCCCTGGTCCTGAAGACCTACGCTAAGGCGTACCTCAAGCAGTTTGAAAGCCACCGGAAACTGGCAAAGATCACTTTTCCCATCTGGCTGTACGTGGCCGTGACCGGGGTCATTGTCTATGTGATGATCGCTCCGTATTATGCCCATTAAACGGGCGCCAATTTGATATCCATACCGATGAAAAGAATTGTATCTATCGTTTTGCTCGCTGTACTGCTGCTGGCACCCGAACTTTCGGAAGCCCAGTGCGCCATGTGCAGGGCGGTACTGGAAAGCGGGGACAACAACGCCGTGGCCAAAGGGATTAACAACGGGATCATCTACCTTATGGCCGTTCCCTATATCCTGGTCGCGGGCCTGTTCTATTTCATTTACCGCAAGATGCGGTCCTGACCCCCCGGGATACAACGTTTTTCTTCGCCTATAACTGTAACAATTTTCCCGGCGCCCCGTCTATTAGTAAAATGCCATTACCTGGCATAAAGCACTAACAAAGACCAGACCATGTTTGACATTGAGCGGTGGCAGGAGATATTCGATACCATTCGGAAAAACAAGCTGCGCACATTCCTCACGGGGCTTTCGGTGGCTTCGGGTATCTTTATACTGGTAATCCTGCTGGGATTTGGGCAGGGGATGCAGAACGGCATCGCCAAAGAGTTCGCGTCAGACGCCTCCAACCGTATCTGGGTATGGACCCAGGTGACGACCAAAGAGTATAAGGGGCTTAACCCCGGGCGTCCTATAGCCCTGAAGAACGAGAACTACCAGTATGTGACCCAACAGTTTGCCAGGCAACTAGAGGATCGTTCCCCGGTTTTCCGGGTGCGGGATGTGGTGGTAAACTACAAGAAGGAAACGCTTGGCTACAGCGTTCAGGGAATCGGATCCGACTACCAGTTCATTGAAAACCAATTCCTTTCCCAGGGGCGCTACATCAACCCCAAAGACGAACAAAACACGGCAAAGGTCGTGCTGGTCAGCAATAAAATCAAAAAAGAAGTTTTCCCGGAAGGGGTAGACCCGTTGGGCGAATACCTGGATATTTCGGGGATTAAGTTCCAGATCATTGGGATCTATGGCGACCAGGGGGGCGAACGGGAAGAGGATCGCATTTTTATTCCCGTTACCACTGCCCAGAAGGTCTTTAACGGGGCCAACAGGGTAGACAACCTCTCCTTTACCCTGCAGCCGGCCGCAAGTTTTGACGAGGCAGTGGATGCCTCCATGAAATTTACCGAAGACCTGAAGACCTATTTGAGGGAGGCGCATACGGTGGCCCCGGATGACCCCAGTGCCATCAATGTCTTCAATACGCTGGAAGAGGCCAGGCGATACTACGGGCTCACCGGGAACATCCGGCTGTTTTTCTGGTTCGTGGGGATTTGTACCATCATTGCCGGGGTGGTGGGGGTGAGCAACATCATGCTGATCGTGGTCAAGGAGCGTACCCGTGAGATCGGTATCCGCAAGGCCCTTGGCGCCAGGCCCTGGGGGGTGGTGGGGATGATCTTGCACGAGGCTATTTTTATTACGGCCATATCGGGCTTTACCGGCCTGATCCTGAGCATGGGCCTGCTGGAACTGATAGGCCCCCATGTAGAGGTGGACTATATCGTAAACCCTTCGGTAAATTTCAATGTGGCGCTTTCCACGGTTTTCCTGCTGATCATCGCAGGGGCCGTAGCGGGGTTTTTCCCGGCCTGGAGGGCCGCCAATATCCATACCATTGATGCCCTGAGGGATGAGTAAGGACGAGGGGGGGGTGTGAAACGGAAGCGCAAGGGCCTGGATCTATGGAATCTGAATCGTAAAAAAGAACAGGATGTTTAACAGGGACCGATGGAAGGAAATCCTCGAAGTGCTCAGCAGCAACTGGTTCAGGACGTTGCTGACAGCCTTTGGCGTGTTCTGGGGGATCCTTATCCTCATTATCCTGCTGGCGGCGGGGAAAGGCCTGGAAAACGGCATTAAATCTGATTTCGGGGATATTGCCACCAACACCATGTTCATGTGGTCGCGCAATACCACCAAGGCCTATAAGGGCTTACCCAACAACCGTAGTTATTCCTTTAAGCTCGAAGATGTTACCGCCATCAAAGACCATGTTCCCCACCTGAGGTTCATATCGCCCAGGAACCAGTTGGGGGGGTTCCGGGGCGCCAACAATGTGGTGCGGGGTATCAAGACGGGGGCCTTCAATGTCTATGGCGATTATCCCGAGATCATCAACCAGGACCCCATGACCATCACTTCCGGGCGTTTTATCAACCATTCTGACATAGCAGATAAAAGGAAGGTGGCCATCATCGGAGAAGGGGTGCGCACCAGCCTGTACGATGTGGGGGAAGATGTAATGGGTTCCTATATCAAAATACAGGGCGTGAATTTTATGGTGGTAGGCACCTATAAAAAGAAGGCCAATGACGGGGATGGGGAAGAAGGGCAAAACCAGATCTTTATCCCGTTTACCACTTTTTCCCAGGCCTTTAACAGGGGTAATGACGTGGGATGGATGGCCATTACCGCAATGGACGGCCATTCCATCAGTGACCTCAAGGAGCGTATTATCGCGATTGTCAAGGAAAACCGGAAGATCCACCCCGATGATACACGGGCCGTGGGCTACTTTGATTTGTACGAGCAGTATAACCGGGTCGAAAGCCTGTTCGCTGCCATGAAACTCATCGCTTACTTTGTGGGGATCCTGGTCCTGCTGTCGGGGATTATCGGCGTAAGCAACATCATGCTCATCGTGGTCAAGGAACGCACCAAGGAAATCGGGATCCGCAGGGCCCTGGGCGAAGACCCCTGGTCTATCCGCAAGCAAATCCTGATGGAATCTATCTTCCTCACGCTGTTTTCGGGTATGGCGGGCATCGTTTTCGGGGCCCTTTTTATCTACGGTGTCAATACCCTGCTGGAATTGAACGGGCCCGTAGACATGTTTATCAACCCCAGTGTAAGCCTGGGGGTGGTCACCGGCGCCATGGTGATCCTGATCGTCTCCGGCTTGCTGGCCGGTTTTATCCCGGCCCAGAGCGCCATCCGCGTGCGGCCTATAGAAGCCCTGAGGAATGACTAGATAAAGACGGCCCGCCCAAACGAGCCGGGCCCTTAAAAACCGAAAGATAGAAACATTGTTGAAAATATAAGTCACATGAAAAAATCCATCACCCTGATTATTTTAATGAGTATTGTGTTGGCCTTTGGGGGGTCTATGTATTACCTCTACTCCAAAAATGCCGAAGACCCTGTGGTCTACGCTACCGAAAAAGCCACGACCACAACCGTGATCGACAAGACCGTGGCCACCGGCAATATCCTGCCGCTGGAAGAAGTACTGATCAAGCCCAACATTTCAGGCGTTATTGAAGAGGTATACGTGGAAGGGGGCGATTATGTAAAGTCGGGCGACCTGCTGGCCAGGATCAAAGTAGTCCCCAACCTCAATGCCCTGAACAACGCGAAAATTGCCATAGAGGAGGCCAGGATTACCCTGGATGACCAGTTGCGGAACTTCGAACGGCAAACCGGCCTTTTTGGCAAAGGGGTAATTTCAAAGGTCGACCTGGAACGGGCCCAGGTGAGTTATGACCAGGCCAAACAGGCCTATACTGCAGCCCAGAAGCGGTATGACATCGTGAAAACGGGTACCACTGCGGGTTTTGGGAATGAGGCCAACACCCTCATCCGGGCCACGGTGAGTGGCATGGTACTGGAAGTGCCGGTAGAAGTGGGCAACCAGGTGATAGAAAGCAACAACTTCAATGAAGGGACCACCATCGCGGCCATTGCCGATGTCGATAAGATGATCTTCGAAGGAAAGGTGGACGAATCTGAGGTGGGTAAAATCACGGAAGACCTTCCCCTGGAGATCACCGTGGGGGCCATAGAGGACCGGGTGTTTGACGCGGTGCTCGATTATATCGCCCCCAAGGGGAAAACCGAAAACGGGGCCATACAGTTCGAGATCAAGGGTACCCTTGAGAAACAGGATTCAGTCTTTATCCGGGCAGGCCTCAGTGCCAATGCTTCCATCATCCTGGGCAGGGCAGAAAACGTCCTGGCGATCAAGGAAGCCCTGGTGCAATTTGACAAGGAAGACCGGTCGCCGTATGTCGAAGTGGAGACCGGGCCACAGCAGTTTGAACGCAGAGACATCGCACTGGGGATTTCCGATGGGATTTATGTAGAAGTGAAATCGGGGCTCGGGCCCGAAGATAATATCAAGGTTTGGAACCGGATCCAACCCGATGGCACTGGTAATTAAGGCTTGTGCCACTATTTTTCCTATATTTTATGTAACAATTTTTGGATGTTCCTGTCTTATAAACGCTTATCTTAAAAGAGATAGGCCGTTGCGGGGGGCTCCTGTAAAAAAGTATTGCTAAGAACAAGAAACACAAACCGGCATGATAGAAATCAAAGACCTTCATAAATCCTATACGATGGGGAGCAATGTGCTCCACGTACTGAAGGGGATCAACTTTAAGGCGGAAGACGGCGAGTTGGTAGCCATAATGGGGTCTTCCGGTTCCGGAAAATCTACATTGCTGAATATCCTGGGGATGCTGGATGAGGCCGATTCCGGGGAATATACCCTGGATGGGGTGCCCATCAGGGACCTGACCGAAACCAAGGCGGCCAAATACAGGAATAAATTCCTGGGCTTTGTCTTTCAGTCGTTCAATCTAATCAACTACAAAAATGCCCTTGAAAATGTGGCCCTGCCCCTGTATTATCAACGCATGCCGCGGAAGGAACGCCATGATAAGGCCATGAAGTACCTGGAACAGGTGGGATTGAAGGAATGGGCCCACCACCTGCCCAGTGAGCTTTCGGGCGGGCAAAAACAACGGGTGGCGATCGCCAGGGCCATGGCCGCGGAACCAAAACTGTTGCTGGCCGACGAGCCCACCGGGGCATTGGATAGCACCACCTCCTATGAGGTCATGGACCTGATCCAGAAGATCAACGACGCAGGCAATACCATCCTGGTAGTGACCCACGAGGAGGATATCGCCCATATGTGCAAACGGATCATCCATTTGCGGGACGGGGTCATCGTAAAGGACGAGAAAGTAGAACAAGTTAGAGCCTCGGCCTATGTTTAGCAGGGACGCCTGGAACGAAATCTTCGAAACCATCCGGAAAAACAAGCTCAGGACCTTCCTGTCCGGATTTACCGTGGCCCTGGGGATTTTGATCTTTGTGACCCTCTTTGGTTTTGGCAATGGCCTGATCAACACCTTCAATAAATTTTTCAACGAGGACGCCACCAATGTTTTCTATTTTTTTCCCGGGAAAACCACCATGCCATACAAAGGGTACAAATCCAACCGGCAGATCGAGTTTGACAATACGGACATCGCGGATATACAGAAAGATTTCCCCATGTTCCTGGAATACATCTCCCCGCGGATTTCCAGGAGCAACCTGATACGGTACCAGGCAGAATCTAACAACTACACCACCCACGGGGTGGCCCCTTCGCATCAATTTGCCGAAAAAACCGTGATCATGAAGGGCCGCTACCTCAACCTGAAGGATATGAAGGAGAAATCCAAACACGTGGTGATCGGGCGCCTTGTCGAACAAGACCTTTTTGGGTCGCGTAACAGCCTGGGCAAGTATGTGGATATCGGGGGAAGCGCCTTTAAGGTCATCGGGGTATTTCAGGACGAGGGGGGCGACCGTGAGGAACGTTTCGTGTATATGCCCTATACCACGCGGCAGTTAATTGAAAAGAATACCGATAAGATCAATATGATCGTCATAGGGTTTAAGCCCGAAATCGGGTACGCCGGGGCCATGGCTTTTGAAAGCAACCTGAAGAAATTCCTGAAGGGGAAAAAATTCATACACCCCGATGACGAAAGTGGTTTTTTTATCCGCAATGTGGCCGACCAATTGGAAAAGAACCAGCAATTTACCGGGGTATTGAAACTCATTGTGGCTTTTGTGGCCATAGGTACCATTATTGCAGGCATCATAGGGATCAGCAATATCATGGTATTCGTGGTCAAAGAACGCACCAAGGAACTGGGGATCCGCAAGGCGCTTGGTGCCACCCCGGGGAACGTGATCAGTACCATCTTGCTCGAATCCGTGTTTATTACCACCATTTCGGGGTTTGTCGGCATGCTGATCGGGATTTTGCTTTTGAGGTCCCTGGATGACCGGCTCGAGGACTTCTTTATTACGAACCCCTATATCGATACCGGGACAGCGGTTATCGCGACCCTGATGCTGGTCCTGTTCGGATCCATAGCCGGCTATGTCCCTGCCAGCAAGGCAGCCCGTATTAAACCCATTGTAGCACTCAGAGACGAATAAGATGCGCTTCCTCTTCGACAAAAATACCTGGCAGGAAATCTACGGCTCCATCAGCAAAAACAAGGTCCGTACCATCATTACCGTCGTAGGGGTGCTTTGGGGGATCTTTATCTACATCACCCTGGCGGGTGCCGCTAAGGGGATGGACCACGGTTTTGAAAAGGCCTTTGAGACCATTGCCAGGAACAGCCTTTTCGTGTGGGCGCAAAGTACGAGCATGCCCCACGAAGGCTTTAAGACCGGCAGGTCAATACAATTAAAGGTGGGCGATACCAATGCCCTGCGCAACAAGATCCCGGAACTGCAGTATATCGCGCCCATCAACGTCAAAGGGGCCTTTGGGGATTCGGCGGCCACGGCGGTGCACGTTGACAAGTCCGGCAGTTACACCGTATGGGGTTTTTTCCCCGTCTATGCCAAGATAGCGACCAAGAAAATCTATGATAACGGCAGGTTTATCAATAAGGAGGATATGTTGCAGGCCCGTAAGGTTTGTGTCATAGGTGAGCGGACCCAGCAGGAGTTGTTTGATAAGAACGAAGACCCCCTGGGCAAATATATCCGTATTGACAATGTGTACTTCCAGGTGGTAGGCGTCCATAAGTTCAGCCAATCCATGCCTTTTGAAACCGATGGGGACATTATCATACCCTTCGCGACCTATAAAAAATTGTACAATACGGGGAACAATATCGCCTTCTTCAGCCTGGCCGCCTATGACGCCGCTGACGCGGTGGCGGTGGAAAAGAAAATCAAGGATGTGCTCAAGAACGTGCACAGGGTACATCCCGAGGATGAACGCGCTTTCGGGTCGGTGAATATCGGCGAGATCTTCAACCAGATCATGGGTTTTGCAGAGGGCATTTCCTTTTTGTCGCTGATCGTGGGTTTGGCGACCATTTTAGGCGGTGTGATCGGGATTGGCAACATCCTGTTGATTTCGGTCAAGGAACGGACCAAAGAACTGGGGGTACGCCGGGCCCTGGGGGCCACCCCCCGTGAGGTGAGGGCCCTGATCATCATGGAATCGGTCTTTCTGACCCTGGTTGCCGGGGTGATCGGCATCATTTTGGGCGCCGGGGTCCTGGCCCTGATCAATGCCCTTACCGAGGACATCGATTTCCCCTACAGCAACCCCACGGTACCCATCCCCTATGTGCTGGGGGCCCTGCTGGTCATGGTCATACTGGGCACCCTCATCGGGCTGATCCCGGCACAACGGGCCGTGAGCATCAAGCCGATAGACGCGCTCAGAGAAGAATAGAGAACCATTAATAAATGCAAGCAATACAATGAACACAAAAAAAATACTCAAATATGCGGCGGTCGGGATCCTGGTCCTCGGCGCCTTGTGGGCGGCCGCTTTCTTTATAAAGTCGAACAGCAAGTCGGCCATTACCTATGAGACCAGGAAGCCCTTTATCGACAATATAGAGCGGAAGACCGTGGCCACCGGGAAGGTAGTGCCCGAAGATGAAGTGGAAATAAAACCGCAGATCTCTGGGATCATAGAAAAGATTTATATGAAAGAAGGCGATGAGGTGAAAGCGGGCGACCTGATTGCGGTCATCAAGGTGGTCCCCAATGAACAGGCGCTGAACCAGGCCAGCGGGAGGGTACGCAACGCGGAAATTTCACTGAACAACACCAGGATAGAATACGACCGCAATAAGAAACTGTTTGATCGCGGGGTGATCTCCAGCCAGGCTTTTAACGAACTGCAACTCCGGTATGACCAGGCGGTGCAGGAACTGGATAATGCCAGGGCTGATTACCAGATCATCCGGCGAGGTTCGGCGGGAGGCTCTGCCAGTGCTAATACCAACATCCGGGCCACCGTTACCGGCACCATTTTGGAGATCCCCGTGGAGGAAGGGGACCAGGTCATACAGAGCAACAACTTTAATGACGGGACCACGATTGCCACCATTGCCGACCTGGGGAAGATGATTTTCGAGGGAAAGGTCGACGAGGGCGAAGTGGCCAAGTTACAACTGGGGATGCCCCTGGCCATCAGCCTTGGGGCCATTGAAAACCAGACCTTTGATGCCAAACTGCGGTTTATCGCCCCCAAGGGGATAGAAGAATCCGGGGCGGTCCAGTTTACGATTGAAGGCGATGTGGAAGTGAGTGACGAAATATTTATCCGGGCGGGCTACAGCGCCAACGCCTCCCTGGTACTCGAGAAAAAGGATTCTGTGATGGTGATCCCCGAAGCCTTGTTGCAATTTGATACCAAAACAGATGAACCCTACGTGGAAGTTGCAGTGGGCGACCAGAAATTTGAACGCAAGGATGTGGAGATCGGTATTTCGGATGGTATCAACGTGGAGATAGTCTCCGGCCTTGCCGAGAACGATGAGGTGAAAGTCTGGAACAAAACGGAACCCGTCAAAAAAGGTACCGGGGAGGACACGGAAGACTGATAACAACAAGAACAATCACCCCCAAGCAAGTACAGGAATACATCAAAAAACGACACATGAGAATATTGAAATTAGCTACGCTGCTGCTTTTATGTTGCACCGCAGTGGCATCGGCCCAGCAAAAGAGATGGACGCTTGAAGAATGCGTCACCTATGCCGTAGAGAACAACCTTACCATCGCGCAGTACGAACTGGACCTGGAGAATGCCAGGATAGACAAGTCAGATGCGATAGGGGATATGCTGCCCAACCTGAACGTGCAAACGCGCACTTCTGGCAATACCGGGCTGGTACTGGACCCTACCACCAACAACCTGGTTTCTGCCACCATCTTCTCGGCTTCGAATGACCTGACCTCCACGGTGACCTTGTTTGATGGATTGCGCAATGTACACCGGCTCAACAGGGCCCGGCTGAACGCTATCGCCAACCAGTACCGCCTTGATGACCTGGTGGATGACATCCGCCTCAATGTGGCCAACGCCTACCTGCGGGTACTTTCAAACAAGGAGTCTTTGAAGGTATTCAGGGCGCAGTACGCGGTCACCGAACAGGACCTGAAACGTACCGCTGAACTGGTGGAGTCCGGGGTAAGCCCCAGGGGCGACCTGCTGGAGATCGAAGCGACCGCCGCCAACCAGGAGCAGCAAATTGTCAATGCCCAGAACATGGTATTGATTTCAAGGATCAACCTGGCCCAATTGTTGCAAATCACCGATTATGAGAATTTTGATATAGCCGATGAGTCGTTTGAGGTGCCCCCGGCCGATATCCTGGACAATTCGCCCAAGACGATATTTGCCAAGGCACTGACTTTCAGGAACGACATCCGGTTTTCTATGTCCAATGTGGAGCTGGCCCGGAAAGACCTGGAGATCGCCAAAGGGGCCCGCTATCCGACCCTCGGGGCTTTCTTCAATTACAACACGCGGTATTCTGACCAGACACGCGATCCCATTACCGGGCAAAAAATCGGGTTCAAGGACCAGTTGTGGATCAACGACGGGATCTCTTACGGGGCCCAGCTGAATATCCCCATCTTTAACGGGTGGAGTACGCGGAACGGCATCAGGCGTTCGGAGATTGATGTGGCCAGGGCCGAAATGCAACTGGAACAGGATAAACTGGACCTGGAGAACAACATCAACCAGGCCTATGTAGATGTCCGGAATACCGCCAAAACCTATGAGGCGGCCCAGAAAACACTGGAAGCGAGACGCCTGGCCTATGAATACTCCAGGGAGCGGTACGATGTGGGGCTGATGAATGCCTTTGATTATTCGCAGGCACAGGCAAGGGTGGACAATGCAGAAGCGGAGGTGATCCGGGCCAAATACGAGTATATTTTCCGGATCAAAGTGCTGGAATTTTATTTCGGCCTGCCCATTGTCCTAAACTAACGTATCTTTGTGCCCATTATGGCCGTGATACTCAACCTGGAAACCGCAACCACCAATTGCTCGGTAAGCCTCGCGAAAGACGGGGTCCTCCTGGCGATAAAAGAAGCGGATAGCGCAAATTATTCCCATTCAGAACAGTTGCACCCCTTTATCGAAGAGGTTATGGGGTTGGCAGGGATGGATTTAACCTCCCTGGATGCCATTGCCGTCAGCAAGGGGCCGGGTTCCTATACGGGCCTCAGGATTGGTGTCTCTGCCGCCAAAGGGCTTTGCTATGCCCTGGACCTGCCTTTGATCGCTACATCGACCCTGAAGTCGATGGCGTTGCAACACACGATAACCGCGGGATTCCTGGTCCCCATGCTCGATGCTCGGCGGATGGAGGTGTATTCGGCGGTATATTCCCATGACTACCGGGAATTGCGGCCGGTGGCAGCCGAGGTCATTACCCCCGATTCACTCGGGGATTACAGGAAACAAGGGGCCGTGCACCTGCTGGGTAGCGGTGCCGCCAAGTGCCGGGAAGTCCTGCAGGGGCCCAATTTGCATTTCCATGAAGGATTGGTGCCGTCGGCCAGGGAAATGGCCGGGCTATCCCATGAGCGTTACAGCGCGGGCCTGCTGGAAGACCTGGCCTATTTTGAGCCCTTTTACCTGAAGGATTTTATCCTGAAAACCAAGGGTAATTAGTTCAGGCGGTTGTAGTAATTAACCAGCTTCACGGCGTCCTCCACGGTCTTCATCTTCAGTTCCTGCTCGGAAATAAAGCGGCGCATTTCAGGGGCCTTATCCTTCAAATAACGGACGAACGGGCCTTTGGCCAGCCGGATTTCTTCGGCCATGCCCCCTTTTCGCTGTATGAGATAGGTGTGGTCTTCCGCGTATTGGGGGGGACTATAGTCATCATAGCCATTTTCGGGCTTCTCTGCCTGTTGGAACCGTTTCCGGGGTTTAAAATACAAGACCACATCGCCTTCGTTCAGCGGGTTGGCATAGCCAAGCTTCTTTTCGCCATTAGCCAGGAATGGAATGGCCTTGTAGGTCTTGCCTTCAAATTCGGCATCGATATGCTCTTTTTTCAGGAGGTTGAATGACTTCTGGTTCCTGTCAATTAATTCTATCTGGTCATTATACGCGTCATATCGCATCAACAGGCGGATCTTTTTCCCGTTGACAGAGGCGATACCTATCTTGTAGGTTTCCTCCATATAGGGGGTCCCCTCGATGGGGACTTCCTCAAATACCGTCCCTATTTGCATATCCTGCCAGCTTCGGTCGTTTCCCTGTATATCGTTAAAGGAATCGCTGGTAAGGTTCTGGCCAAAACTCAGGCCGGAAATCATCAGTAAAAGCATTAATACATTTTTCATAGCGCTACATTTTCGTTCATAATCAACGTATTAAGTTACGAAAATCCGGTGATATTTCCAAGTGCACTACGCTTTATGGATGACGCGCTGTGGGAAGGGGATTTCGATGCCCGCTTCGTCGAACCGGAGTTTGGTTTCCTCCATCACATACCAGTGGGCGGCCCAAAAGTTTTCATTCCGGGCCCAGAACCTGAGGGTGAGGTTCACAGCGCTGTCGGCCAGGGCCCCAACATATACTTCGGGGGCGGGTTCCTTAAGGATGTGGTCGTTCTCCGCGCAGATTTGCAACAGGATATCCTTGGCTTTTTTGATATTGGAGCCATAACCGATCCCCACGTCAATTTTATCCCTCCGGGTTTCTTCGGCACTGTAGTTCACAATGCTGTTGTTGGAGAGTTGCCCGTTGGGGATCACCGCCAGTTGGTTGCCAAAGGTGTTGAGTTTGGTATAGAAGATATTGATCTCCTTGACGGTCCCGTCCTGCCCCTGGGCCGAGATAAAGTCGCCTACCCTGAACGGCTTGAAGAGCAGGATTAGCACGCCCCCGGCAAAATTGGAGAGCGAGCCCTGCAGGGCAAGCCCAACGGCAAGGCCGGCGGCACCAACGATGGCCACCAGCGAGGTGGATTTTACCCCCAATTGGGTGATGACCAGCACGAAGAGGAGGATTTTTAAGGATATGCTGATGAAACTCTGCAGAAAGCTTTCAAGGGCCGGGTCGTAGTCCTTATGGTCGAAGAACCGGCGCACCATGTTGTTGATGAAGCGGACGATCCATAATCCCGCGACGAGGATGATCACGGCTGTGATTACCGACGGGAGTAGTTCCTGCAGCCATGTGATGCCTTTTTCAAGATACAATTGATAGTTTCCTAATTCTTTCATAGAGCTGTTTTAACGTTTCAAATCAGAACAATATAAGCCTTACGGGCAAAACAGGAAATTTAAAGTATTGTTAATGTTTATCGGGCAATCAGTTGATCCAATGCTGCTTCCACCGTGGTTACCGGCAGTTGGCAACGGCCTTCCGAGCATACATACAGCAGGGTTTGGCCGCTTTTGTACCGCCCCTGCAGCAAGGGCAGGGAACTCTCTGCGGTACCCGCTGCCATGGCGATATGGGGCAGGTAACGGGGGTAGAATTCCTTGGCAAGGCGCCCGGCTTCGGGCCCTGAGAGGGCTAGTTCAAAGAAGGGGTCCAGGTGGTAGAGCAGCAACTGAAGCCAATTGGCGTGGCTTTGGGCATGGCTTTCCATGTTTTCCTGCATGTTCACCAGCATTTGCCGGGATTGCCCACCATAGGGGCCCTCGGGAAAGTACCGGGAGAGGAGGAAGAGGTTTTTGGCCATGACGGAGTTGGAGGCCGGGATTACGTTGTCAGAGGTTTCCAGCGTACGCCGGACCACGTAGGGGTCTTCCCTGGAGGTAAAGAAGAACATACGGCTATCCGGGTCCAGAAAGTACTTCAGGCAATAATCGGTAAGCTTCCTGGCTTCCTGTAGCCAGGCTTCCTCAAACGTAAGTTGGTAGAGCCCCAAAAAGGCCTGCACAATACTGGCATAGTCTTCCAGGTAGCCGGCAATACGGTTCTTTTCCGGGGCCTGGTTGTGGTATACCTTGCCGTCGCCGGCAATGAGTTGCGCCTTTATGAAGGCGGCGTGGCTAAGGGCCAGTTCCCGGTAATTTTGATCCTCCAGGTAACGGGCGGCATCTACCAACGCCTGTAGCATCCATCCGTTCCAGGAAGCCAGCACCTTGTTGTCAAGCCTTGGGCGGTTCCTTTTATCCCGGACCCCGGCCAGCAACTCACGGCAGGATTCCAGGCGTTCTTCCAGCGTTTCTACGGCAATGCCGTGCTTTTCTGCCACTTCGGCCGCCGATGCATCGCGGATCAGGACGTATTTGCCCTCCTCCCAATGCCCGTAGCTGTTGATATTGTAATAATCGGCGAAGAGTGCGAAATGCGGTCCCAGCCGTTGTTGGAGCGCTTCTTTCCCCCAAACGTAATAGGCGCCTTCTTCCAGGACCCCGTCTTCATTGAGGCTATCGGCATCCAAAGAGGCGTAGAACCCGCCATCGGGGGCCATTAATTCCCGTTGAACGAAGGCAAGGCTTTGGCGGACCACTTTTTGGTACAGCGTATTTCCCGTAGCGGCATAGGCCTTGGCATAAAGGCTGATCAACTGCGCATTGTCATAGAGCATTTTTTCAAAATGGGGCACATGCCATTTCACATCCACGGCATAGCGTGAAAACCCGCCCCCCAGGTGGTCGTAAATGCCACCGTAGGCCATTTTGGTCAGGGTGGTGTTCACGTAGTCCAGGAGGTCTGCATCATTTTGGCTGTGGGCGTAGTGCAGCAAAAAATTCAGGGTGACGGGCATCATGAATTTCGGGGCCCGCTTATAACCGCCCAGGTAGGTGTCAAAATAACCCGACCATTCGCTGATGGTTTCGGACAGCTGTTTTTTGGTTATGAGCGGTTGTACTTCCCGGGGCCGTATGAGGTTGATGGACCGGATGCCGTCAGCGAGGTTTTGGGCGTACCCCACTACTTTCCCGGGATCCGTACGGTACAGCTGTGCCAGTTGGCCCAGGACCTGTATCCAATCGTCCTTTTTAACGTAGGTGGCGCCCCAGAAGGGCCTTCCGTCGGGCAATGCCACTACATTCAACGGCCAACCGCCGCCGCCGGTCATGAGCTGCAGGGCGTCCATATAGATATGGTCTACATCAGGGCGTTCTTCCCGGTCTACCTTGACGGGGATAAAATGCCGGTTCATCACCCCGGCCACTTCCTCGTCTTCAAAACATTCTTTCTCCATGACGTGGCACCAGTGGCAGGCCGCGTACCCAATACTCACCAGAAGAAGTTTGTTTTCCCTGGAGGCCTTCTCGAGTACTTCGGGCCCCCAGGCTTCCCAGGCTACCGGGTTATGCGCGTGCTGCAACAGGTAGGGACTGCTTTCGTGTATCAGGGCGTTGGTATGCTTTTTCTTCATGGCATGTCGGGCTTGGTTGGTGGGGACAGGAACCGTCCGGGAACAGGGGGCTACAAAAAAAAGCGCCTTTGAAAAGGCGCCTGGCACTGCATCCCCGGGATGGGGTTACTTCACCTCGAAGGTGACCTTCGCGTTCACCCTGTACGATTCGATTTTTCCGTCCTTTACGGTGGCGCTCTGCTCGCTGATATACACGGAGCGGATATTGTCAACTGATTTTGCCGCCTGGGCTACCGCTTTTTTCGCGGCGTCTTCCCAGCTCTCATCAGAGTTGGCCAATAATTCGATTACTTTTAAAACTGCCATGTTTGCTTGTATTTTTGGTTCCCTTTAAGATAACAAAATCCCGATGAACCTACAAGCCGGCAGGCGCATATTATCCGTTGATGGCCACCACTTCCTGCACCTTGTCTCCCAGCATGTTTTTCAGCATGGTTTCTATGCCGTTTTTCAGCGTAAAGGTAGAGGAGGGGCAACCGCTGCAGGCACCCTGCAGGATCACATTTACCGTCCTGCTTTGCGATTCGTATGACTGGAAGACGATGTTGCCTCCATCACTGGCTACCGCCGGGCGGACATATTCTTCAAGGATATTCATGATTTCCCGGGAGGTGTGGTCCAGCTGTGCCGTCCCGGATTTCTGTGAGGCGGAGGTCTCCGATTTTTTGGCCAGGGCAGCTGCCGTGACCACTTCCCTGCCATCGGCCAGGAAATCCCTGATCTGCTCCCGCAAGGGCATGGAAACTTCATCCCAGTCGGCCATTTCGTACTTGGTGACAGACACGTAGTTCTCGTCAAAAAAGAGCTCCTTCACAAAGGGCAGCTGGAACAGGGCCAGGGCCAGGGGCGCATCTCTGGCCTCATCGATATTCTTGAACTCGAAGGTATCGGGGACAATGCGCTTATTGGCTACGTATTTCATCACGGCCGGGTTGGGGGTTACCTCGGCATAGACCGTCACCGGGCTCTTTTTCGGGGCGGTTTCCTCCACTACCACGGGCTCTCCGGCATTCAGGTATTCTACCAGTTGCTGGGCTACTTCGTCCTTTACATCCTCCCAATCCACGATATCGTAGCGTTCCATGGCCACAAAGTTCCCGGAAATGTACACGGTTTTGATAAAAGGGAGGTAAAACAACTGCTGGGCCAATGGGGAATTCCTGGCCTCATCGATATTTTTATACTCATATCCCCCCCCGGTTACCAGGAACTGGTTGGCCTCAAATTTCAGGATGGCCGGGTTGTTGGTCGGCGTCACGGTGATCACATACTCTTTCATATTCCTCGTTTGTGCAAAAATACAACGATTTTCCAACTTTGGCCCATGAAATAATAATGTGGCGATTAGCCCGTTATAAAGTATATTTGACCGAAACAGCAACATCAGGCCCATATCTTAGATGAAAAAAAGCATCTTCCTTGTATTGATTTCCTATTTCTTAATTTCTACTTCATCGTACGGGCAAGAAGGCCTCCCGGTATATTTTGATTACCTGGCCGACAACTACTACCTGGTACACCCGTCTATGGCGGGGATTGGCCTGGGGGGGAAGATCCGCCTGACCGCCCGCAAACAATGGTTCAATGTCGATGAAGCACCCAGCCTGCAGACCCTTAACGCGCATTACCGCATAGGTGACTCCAGGAGCGGGGTAGGGGCCATCCTGTTTAACGACGCCAATGGCTACCACTCGCAAACGGGTCTGAAACTCACCTATGCCCACCATCTCCCGATGGGGGGCGATATCCGTATCCTCAATCAACTGTCCTTTGGCTTAAGCTCCGGGTTTATCCTGAGCAGCCTGGACGAAACAGAATTCCGTTCGGTCATCCCGGACCCTATCATTACCGGGACCAAGAACAGCGTTGGTTATTTTAATGTAGACCTCGGGATGTCGTACAGCTATATGGAGTTTTATGCGCATGCCACCGTCCTGAACGTCCTGGGCAGCGGGCGCGACCTGTATTCGGCCATCGAGTTCGACAACCTGAGGCGTTACCTGTTTTCGGTAGGGTATATATTCGGGAGGAGCGAATGGCGGGTAGAACCTTCGGTGCTGTTCCAACTGACGGAGTTTACCGAAGAGGAAACCGTAGATATCAACGCCAAGGTCTATAAAGATGTGAGTTTCGGTACCGTTTGGGCCGGGCTTTCCTACCGTCGCAGTTTTGACGGGGCCCAGTACCAGGCCAATGGCACCTTCGGGGAACAGCGGTTGCAGCTCTTTACGCCCATCGTGGGGGTCAATTACAAGCGGTTCCTGTTCTCCTATAACTATTCCTACCAGTCGGGCGATATCCGTTTTGACAACGGGGGCTTCCACCAGATCACCCTGGGGTATGATTTTGGCCCGGAACGGGAGAACCGCTTCGATTGTTTCTGCCCCGCCGCCAATTACTAGAAAAAGCTAAGGCCCCCGTCAGGGAGCCTTTAATAGCCGTAGTCCTTTTTTGCTATTCCCAGTGAAAATCCTTTTTGGCTGCCTGTTTTTTGATGGCTTCCATCATCGCCGATTGCAACCCGCCTTCTTTGGACTCCTTCCTTTCGGCGATATACGCTTCCCGTTTGGCATTGATTTCCCGGATTTGTTTTTGGAGTGATTCGCGCTCCGTTTTTTTGCGGTGGATAAAGCTTTTGATCTCCTCTACCCCTTTATCGCGGAGCTCGCCGGGCAATTGTTCCTTTTTGAGCCCGGAGATTTGAAAGCCGGGCTGGGCCGCTGCGTCTACCAGGTCCCAGGTAGGGTTGGAGTAAAAGTTGCTGCTTTTGCTAACGCTTCGCGCCACCGCTACGGGGGCTTCCATTTCCATGGCATTGGCATCCTGGGCCGCCTGTTGTGCCTTTTTCTCCCGGCCCAGGGCCCCATAGGAAACATAGGTGTTGTTGAGTCGGGTATTCAGGCGGATGATGATATCGTCGTAGGGGGTGGCAATATGGACGATCTTCCGCTGGTGGTCGATGGCCAGGTAGTCGCCCCCGCCCAGTTCGGCCCCGTGCTTCCAGCGGCTGTTGATGCCCTGTTGGTAGTCCCCACAATAAATGGTGTTGATTATGACCTCCTTTTCGGAAGCCTGGGCCGCCGCGTCCCTGTAATCCAGTTTCCCCTGGGTGAAGGGCTCGTTCCCGGCGATAAAGATCATTTTGAGGTCCTGGGGGCGATGGCCCCAGTCCAGTTGCCTGAGGGATGTTTGGATGACCTGCCCGCAAAACTCCTCCCCCCCGTTGGTCCGAAGGGAGAACAGCTTTTCCGACAATTCGTCCAGGTCGCCCGTAAAGCCGGTAACCTGTTGTATATAGCCTTCCCGGGCCGGCAAATCGTCGTTCCCGTACTGGTACAGGGCGATTTGTAGCCTGGGCCGGCGGTCGTCCCCGCAATAGGCATGGGTGAACTGGTTGACGATATCCCATAGCTGGGCTTTGGCCTGGTTGATCAGCCCGTCCATGCTATTGCTGGTATCGAGCAGCAGGGCGATTTTCACGGTGCGCTGCTGCGGGCCTTTGTCCGGGGTGGCCACCGCGGTACGGTAATCGGTATAGGGCTCTGGCAGGGCGGCCGCGCCTGTGCCCGGGCTGAGGAAAAGCCACAGCAGCAGGGCCATGGGACGGAGGATGTACACAATGGTTTTCATAAGAATTGCTTTTGGATTATGGAATAAAAGTAAGACGGGCTTGTCGCACATAAAACCGGCGATGAGGGAACACGCCCTTTGGATGCGTGATATGCCCTTCTGCTTGCGTAAGGGGTGTTTTTTTGCCGCTTTGGCGGGCAATTATGAGGCTCCCCGATTTTACGGAAACGCATAAATCACCTAAGTTTACAGGAATTCTGATCGTACATGCGAAATGTTGCCACATCCCTGTTCCTCTTCTGTAGCCTCTTATGGCTGGTCCCTGGCCATGCCCAGGAGAAAAAGGCGGCCAGGGCAGCCGAAGCGGCCAGCCCCGGGGGGGTGGCCCTGCACCGGGCCTACCTGGATTCAGCCCGGGCCGTCAAGCAGGCCGACCTGAAAAGGAGCATCGATTATATCACCCAATCCATTGCCAGCCTGGGCGAGAGCGGGTATGAGAAGGAACTGGCGGCTTCTCTGGGCACCCTGGGCGAGGTGTACCTTTACCACGGGCAAACAGACCTGGCCATCGCCAACCTGGAAGAGGCCCTGGCGACCTATAAATCGTCGCGTACCGCCCTGGAACTGTCCAGGGCCTACCTGGCCAATGCCGCCTACCCCAGGGCCGTAGAGGTCCTGTTGCCCCTGTTGGAACTGCAGGGGCTGGCCCCTTATCAAACGGTGGCGGTGTACGAGGTTTTGGGCGATGCCAAAGGGGGCATGGGGCAAACCAAAGAGGCCCTTGCCTACTACCGGGAAGGCCTGGACATTGCCGAAAAGAACCAGATTGCCCCCAAGGTGGCCGACCTCAATTCTAAAATCGCGGATACCTATGCCCGTGACAACCGCCTGCAGGAAGCCCGGGCCTATTATGGCAATTCACTGGAGCTGGCCAGCCAGCAGGCGCCGGAGCGTGCCCTGCAGGAAAAGGAAAAGGTGGCCGATTTTTACAGCCGGAACAAACAGTTTGACGAAGAGATCGCCCTGCGGAAAAAAAGCCTGGACCAACTCCGGGAACAGCCACCGGCACCGGCGGCAGCGGGCGTGGTGTCGGCAGCCGAACCGGGGGTCAGCCGGCAGCGTGTGGCCTACAAGATCGCCAACGCCTATATCGCCAAGGAAGAGTATGACAGCGCCATCCCGTACCTGGAAGAGAGCATTGTGGAGGCCGGGGCCGGAGACGACCTGGCGGTACAAAAAGACGCTACCCGGACACTTTCTGAAGTCTACCGGGAAAAGGGCGATTTTAACAGGGCTTTGGAAACCTACCAGCAGTACGTGACCCTGGTAGATTCCCTGTACAGCCGCAAGGAGGCAGAACTGGAGCAGGCCGCGCGTTTTAACCGGGAGATCGCCGAGAAGCAAAGCAGGATCACCGGCCTGGAGCAGGAACGCGCCCTCTCCCGCAGTCGCTTTGAACTGGCCCTCTCCGAACAGCAACTGATACAGGAGCAGAGCAAACAGCAGCAGCTGGTCATCTATTCCCTGGTTTTTGGCATGTTTTTGCTGGCCCTTACCGCCTATTTTTTTTACCGCAGTAACCGGCAGCAAAAACTGGCGAACAACCTGCTCGCCCTCAAATCACTGCGATCGCAGATGAACCCGCATTTTATCTTCAATGCCCTGAATTCGGTCAACAATTATATCGCCCGAAATGACGAGCGCAGTGCCAACCGCTACCTCAATGAGTTTGCCACCCTGATGCGGGCGGTACTCGAAAATTCAGAGCAGGATTTCATCCCGCTTACCAGGGAACTGGAGCTTTTGGGCCTTTACCTGAAGTTGGAGCATTCCCGTTTCCCCGACAAGTTTGCCTATGACATTACCGTGGATGAAAACCTGGATGCGGAGGCCTACCGGATTCCGCCCATGCTGTTGCAACCCTATATAGAAAATGCCATTTGGCACGGACTTCGCTACAAGGAAGAAAAGGGGTACCTGGAGGTAGCGCTGCAGGCGGGCGATGGAGACACCCTGCGCATCAGTATTACAGACGACGGGATCGGGAGGCGGCGCTCGGCGGCACTCAAGACCCCGCACCAGAAAAAACAAGGTTCCAGAGGCATGGAAAATATCCGGAAACGCATTGGCATCCTGAACGATATGTACGGGGGGGCTATCGGCCTTACGGTAACAGACCTGGAGCCCGGTGGCAAGGGTACCAGGGTGGTATTAACCTTAAAGAAAACGGTATGAAACTCAGGGCGGTCATCATAGAGGATGAGGTAAACAGCCGGGAAATCCTGCGCAACTACCTGCAGAAGTATTGCCCGTCTGTACAACTGTTGGGAGAAGCCGCTTCGGTGCAGGAGGGGCTGCAACTGATCGCCGAAAGCCCGCCCGACCTGGTATTCCTGGATGTGGAGATGCCTTTTGGCAACGCCTTTGACCTGTTGGAGCAGTTGCCCGACCGTACCTTTGAAACGGTTTTTGTAACCGCGTACAACCACTATGCCATGGAGGCCCTCAACCAGCATGCGGCCTACTACCTGATGAAACCCATCCATATAGACGAGTTGATCAGGGCCGTGGCCTATGTGCGGGACATACGGGAGAAGGAGGCGGCGCTTGATACGCGGCCACTGCATTCCCGCGCACAGCGGGCCGAGGGCAAGATCACCCTGCCCGAGCAGGAGGGCTTTAAGGTCCTCAACGTATCGGACATCCTCTACTGCCAGGCCGATGATAACTACACCCTGGTGTTCCTGCAAGACAAAAAGGTGTTGGTGAGCAAAACCCTCAAATACCTGGAAGCGGCCCTGGCCGACTACCCTTTTGCCCGCATCCATAAATCGTACCTGGTCAATGTACAGGAGGTGGTGCGCTACAAAAAGGGCAAAGGGGGCAGCGTTGTACTCTCCAACGGGCGGGAACTTTCGGTTTCGGCCTCCCGAAAACGGGAATTGCTCGCTTATTTTGAGTAATTTTGCGCAACTTTTGAGGCTTTAATTCAGGCAGACATGATCAAATCGGTAAACGGGAAAAGCCCGCAAATGGGGGCAGATTGTTACATCGCGGAGAATGCCACCATCGTGGGCGATGTAACCATGGGCGACCAGTGCAGCATCTGGTTCAATGCCGTGGTTCGCGGCGACGTGCACTATATCCGGATGGGGAACAAGGTCAATGTACAGGATGGGGCGGTGATCCATGGGACGTACCAGAAAGCCCCCACCAACATCGGCAACAATGTATCCATCGGGCACAATGCCATCGTGCACGGCTGTACCATCAAAGACCATGTCCTGATTGGCATGGGCGCCATTGTCATGGATGGGGCGGTGGTAGAAAGCCATTCTATCATTGGCGCGGGGGCCGTGGTCACCCAGGGGACCCATGTGCCCGGGGGCAGCATCTTCGCGGGGACCCCTGCCAAAAAGATCAGGGATACGCCCGAGGAGCTGAAAAGCGGGGAAATAGACCGTATCGCCAACGCCTATGTGAAGTACGCCGGCTGGTTTAAGGAGTAACGGCATTATGGAAGGCCGGGAGATCTCCCAGGAATCATTATTTTTAAGAAATTCGATAAATCAAAAAATAACCAACAGATGAACGCATATATCTTTCCGGGCCAGGGGGCCCAGTTCCCGGGCATGGGGCTCGACCTGTATGAGAAGCACCCGCTCGCCCAGTCGCTTTTTGAGGAAGCCAACGAGATCCTGGGGTTCCCCATCACCGATACCATGTTTGAAGGCAGTGCCGATGACCTGAAACAGACCAGGGTGACCCAGCCGGCCATTTTCTTGCATTCGGTCATCCTCAGCAAGGTATTGGGGGATGCTTTTAAGCCCGATATGGTAGCCGGGCATTCATTGGGGGAATTTTCGGCCCTGGTGGCCAATGGGGCGCTCACCTTTGAAGACGGCCTGCGACTGGTTTCCCAAAGGGCCCTGGCCATGCAAAAGGCCTGTGAATTGCAGCCCAGTACCATGGCTGCCGTGCTGGGGTTGGATGATGCGGTGGTAGAACAGATCTGTGCGGCCACGGAAGGGGTGGTGGTGCCGGCCAATTACAACTGCCCCGGGCAGCTGGTGATTTCCGGGGAAGTGGAGGCCGTGAACCGGGCCTGCGAAAAATTAAAGGAAGCCGGGGCCCGCAGGGCGTTGGTGTTGCCGGTAGGGGGGGCGTTCCATTCCCCCATGATGGAACCCGCCCGGGAAGAGCTGGCCGCGGCCATCGAGGCCACGGTTTTTAGTGCCCCTGCCTGCCCTATTTACCAGAATGTGACCGCCAAGGCGGTGACCGATGCCACGGCCATCAAAAAGAACCTGATCGCCCAGCTGACCGCGCCGGTAAAATGGACGCAGAGCGTTCGGCAGATGGTCAAGGACGGGGCTACCCGCTTTACCGAAGCGGGCCCGGGCAATGTGTTGCAGGGGCTGGTGAAAAAGATCGACCCGACGGTGGAAACCGCGGCGGCTGCCGTCTCCTAGTGCGGTGGCCCCCTGCTTTTGCATTTTATCCGAAAAAGCCAGTTTTGGCCGCCAAAATTGGGGGCATGCCTACTTTTTTCTTACTATTGTAATTCCCTGTTTTGCAACGGGGCACAACCCACCTAAGCCTTGGATTTGATATAAATTCAACGTCTATGCTATGAAAATGATCCAGGATACTTCACGACTCGTGGGCGCCTTGTGGCCCGCGGGGCTTTGCTGGTATATAGTTACAGTTTCTTTGCTCTTGGTGAGTGCTTCCAGTTTTGGACAGGATGTTACCATTGACAATGCGGCAGCTAATGAAGGTGAAAATGTGAATTTTACTGTCACTTTGAATCCAGCGGCAATTGATGATGTAACTATTACGTTTACTTTCACAAATGTATCGGCTGATGGAACTGATTACACTTCAACCGATATTCAATTAACTTTTTTAACCGGAGAATCATCAAACAATATAATCGTTCCTACAACTGAGGATACCCTTGATGAATTAGATGAAACTTTTACAGTATCAGTGGGCAGTGTTGATTCGGGAACAGTTGGAGATATAAGTGATACTGCCACGGGTACAATTCTAAACGACGATGCTCCGACAGTTACCATAGCTGGGACGGACTTAACAAGTGCTGAGGCAGGTACGGCTACGGGGACGGTGACGGTAAATTTAAGTAACAGCAGTACGGTAGCCAAGACGGTAAACCTTACCCTTGGTGGCACGGCGTCCACGGGATTAGGGACGGATTATAATTTGAGTGGTACGGGTGTGACCTGGACGGGAGG
>LXTR01000089.1 GCA_001683825.1 Flavobacteriaceae bacterium CP2B
GGGGAAAACTCTCAAAGGTCTTTCGGCCCATGATGATCGGATGGCCGGTGGTAAGGCGTTTAAAGCGCTTGAAGTCATCGGGTAGGTGCCAAAGTAATGCGTTGTCTTTGCCCAGTGCTCCATTTTCAGCGGCTGCCGCAATCATCACCAGTTTCCCCATCAAGGCTTTTTTTTGTTGATGTTGGACGAAGGAAATTCTGTTTCGATCTCTTTCTGGAGGGAGGCTATTTTTTCCCGCTGCTTTTTTACCAACTTTTCCCTTTGGCTGCGTTCCCATTCCTGCCCCATAAATTTCTGGGTCACAAAGACGTTTACCAGGTGAAGCACAAAGAAAAAGGCCCAGAGGGTAATCGCCCAAAGGAACCAGTCATAAGCCTCCCCGTATTTGAAGATCTTGTTGATCAGGATCAAAAAAACACTGCCGATCAGGAAGACCACAAAATGGGTATACAGCCGTTTTTTCTGCCGTATCCTCTTTTGGGCATACTCCAGTTGTTCGTGCTGTTCCAAACCAATTTCAGATTCCTTTTTCTTAGCGGAGAACATCTTATGACTATCTTTAATGACAAAGATAAAGTAAATCCTCCTGATAAAAACCATTCCCCATGCCCTGGTTACGTGAGCAATTTCCGCTGCTGGAAGAATGTACTTATGCCAATACCCCGGCGACGGGCCTGCTTAGCCAGGGGCTTTTACATTGGCGGCAGGCGCATGATGAAGCCTATTTCACAGGGGGCAGTATGATGAAAATGGAGAGCTTCGAGCTGCTGCCCGGGACCAAACAGGCGTTGGGCCGGTTTTTTGGCTGCGACCCCGCCCGGGTAGCCCTGGTACCCAACTTTTCGCTGGGCTTCAACCTGCTCCTCGAAGGCCTTGCCCCCCAAAGCAGCGTCCTTTTACTGGAAAATGAATACCCATCGGTAGATTGGCCATTCGGGTCCCATGGCTTCACAGTCCACCGGGTAACGGCGGACGAGCACCTGGAATCCCGTATTCTTGAATACCTGCGTAAGCACCGGGTCGACGTGCTGGCACTCAGCCTTGTACAATGGGTGAATGGCATTACCGTTTCGCCCGTTTTCCTAAGCCAGTTGAAAAAAGAATACCCGCAATTGCTCATCCTGGCAGATGGCACACAATATTGCGGGGCCCTGGCCCTGGATTTTCAGGCCAGCGGGATCGATGTGCTGGGGGCCAGTGGCTACAAATGGTTGCTGGGGGGCTATGGCAACGCATTCTTCCTGTTCCGGGAGGGGGTGGAAGCCCATATCAGGCCCAGGGCGACCGGGTTTAACGCAACCGGAGGCGATTTGAGCGGTGCCCCGAAGATTCCCCTGCCAAAACACCTGGAACCCGGGCACCTGGACAGTTTCAATTTTGGAAGTTTGAAATACGCCCTGGAACAACTTATGGGGATTGGAATGGACGCGGTAGAAGCCCATAACAGGCAATTGTCGGCATATTTCAGGGAAGGCCTGGAGGCCATGGGGCTGCTGGAGACGGCGGTGTTGAAACGCCGGGAACACGGAACCATCTTCAACCTTCGTGGGGGAGAAGCGCTGTATGACTACCTGGAGGGCCATAAGGTCATCTGTTCGCGCAGGGGGGGCGGGGTACGCCTGGGTTTTCACCTCTATAATAGCATGGAGGACGTGTCCAGGGTTTTGGAATTGTTAAAATGGCGACCATTGTAGTTGCCTGCTTCTGAATATATTCCCCTAAATTTTACTGAAGCAGCTACGGGTTACCAATAATTTTATTAAATTCATAAATATTGGTTAACTTATTGTCTATTAGTTCATTTATGACTTTTTTTGCCGAAAATTTAAGAAACTATTTATATATTAAAATAACATAACATGGCAATCTCAAAACAGTATCTCAAATCAAAACCCGTGTGCAAGGTAACTTTTACCGTGCCGGCGGAAGAAGCCAAGAAGGTAGCAGTGGTGGGGGACTTCAATAACTGGAACCCTAAAGGAAGCGCGCTCAAAAAGCTGAAAAACGGCAGTTTTAAAGGATCTTTTGACCTTCCCAAAGACAGTGTTTATGAATTTAAATATTTGATCGATGGGGTGTATGTCAACGATACCGAGGCAGACCGTTATCAATGGAATGACTATGCAGGTGCAGAAAACGGCGTGATCGAGGTGTAAGGATCATCACCGCAACATACGATAAGCCGGAGCCCTGGGGTTCCGGCTTTTTGTTTTAAGAGACCACCTGGACGCCTTTCCAGAAGGCTACCCGGTCTTTTATTTGTTTGGCCCCTGCCTTGGGGTCCGGGTAGTACCAGGCCGCATCGGGGTTGACTTTCCCTCCCACTTCCAGGGTGTAATAGGAAGCTTCCCCTTTCCACGGACAGGTAGTATTGGAGCTACTGGGTTTAAAGTATGCTTCTTTAATACTGTCTTTCGGGAAGTAGTGGTTGTTTTCAATTACAATCGTGTCCTCGCTTTCCGCAAGAATCGTATCATTCCATATTGCTTTCATCTCCATTCTTTTTAAACAGGTAGTTTTTATATTCGTGATCGGGGTCGGCATACTGTTCAATAATCCTTAGCCCGGCTTTCCCGGCCAGCCATGCTACCGTGGCGTCATCGTATTTCTGGGAAATTTCCGTATGGATGCTTTCCCAGGCCTCAAAGGAAACCCTGAGGTCCAGGTCTTTGATCCATACCTGGTGTTTTATTTTGGCGACAAGGTAGCTCTTGGCGGTACCGCTCTCCGGGTCATATACCTCCCAGTGCAGGAAATTGTCCGGGTCAAAATCCCCCCCGAATTCGCGGTTGATCCGCAACAGCAAGTTCTTGTTGAAGGCCGCGGTAATGCCCTCCGGGTCATTGTAGGCATCCAGGATTTTCTGTGGATGTTTTTTCTGGTCGAATCCTATCAATAGCGAATCGTCTGCCTTCATCAGTTGCTGAATCGCTTTCATGAATGCTACGGCCTGGGGGTGAAGCAGGTTGCCTATATTCGACCCAAGAAAGAGCAGGACCTTGCGTTGCCGGGAACTGTCATTGAGCAGGTCCAGGGTTTCAAAATAGGTGCCCTCGTTCGTCTTAACGCTTACCCCGGGAAGTTCGCGCCTGATGGATTGTTCCAGTTGTCTGAGTACGTTGCCGCTAATATCCACCGGTTGGTAGGTAAAAGGCGCCCCATGCCCGGACAGCTGCCTCAGCAGGATTTTTGTCTTTTTACCATCGCCCGCGCCCAGTTCAATAAGGTTAAAAGGGTCGCCATCACCTATGAAATGTTCGCAAATGGCCTCTTTGTGCTGCTCGAGGATCGCATACTCACTGCGCGTCAGGTAATAGGTGGGCATGTCCATAATCTCCTGGAACAGGCGGTCGCCCCTTTCGTCATAAAAATACTTGGAGGAAATATGTTTCGGATGGTCGGTAAACCCTTTATATACGTCTTTCCCGAATGTGGTCCGGAAGTCTGTCAATGTTTTTGGCTGCATAACTCCTTGGTCGTAATTACCTGGCCAACCTTAACCCGGTATATTGCCATCGCAAGTGCGGATGGAAAAAATTCCGGTACGTGGGGCGGGTATGGTGGGTAGGTGTCGCTACCGATCCCCCCCGCAATACTTTCTGGTTTACCATGAATTTTCCATTGTACTCCCCCAGGGCACCTTCGGCCCTGGTGTATCCGGGATAGGGCAGGTAGGCGCTCTCTGTCCACTCCCATCGCTTTCCCCAGGGGAAATGTTCCTGTGCCGCTTCCCACTCAAATTCCGTAGGGAGGCGACAGCCTTTCCATTGCGCATAGGCAAAGGCTTCATAGTAGGAGAGGTGTGCCAGGGGGGCATCGGGTGACACCAGTTCCAGGCCATGCAAGGTGTAGTGGTGCCATTCGCCTTCTATCAAATACCAATACAGGGGAGCATTTACCTGCTGCCTTTGTACCCAGTCCCAACCTTCGGCATGCCAGTGCTCAAAACGTTTGTATCCGTCGTTTTGCATAAACTCCAGGTATTCCCCATTGGTGACCAGTCTGGAGGAAACCTCAAACGAATTCAGGTATACTTTGTGCCGTTGCCGTTCATTGTCATAGCAGAAGGAATCGGCATCATGGCCAATGGCATAGATCCCCTCGTCCATCCTAATCCAGCCGGGTGCCTGGTCCTCTGCCTGGTGCTCATCGGTCCGGTCTGAATAGGAGGGTAACAGGGGGTTGTTGCCAAGGATGTATTTGATATCGGTAAGCAACAATTCCTGGTGTTGTTTCTCGTGGTGGATCCCTATTTCCAACAACGACTGCAATTCCGGAGCACCTTGTCTATTTTCAAACAGGGCCTTGATGGCTTTGGTAACATACTCCCTGTACTCGTAGACCAGTTGCACAGAGGGCCTGGAGAGGTTGCCCCGTTCCGCGCGTACCACACGCCTGCCAACGGCTTCGTAATAACTGTTGAAAACAAAGGAAAAATCCTGGTGGAAGACGCGGTAGGAAGGGGCATACGGTTTCAGGATAAACTCCTCAAAAAACCAGGTGGTATGGCCCAGGTGCCATTTGGGCGGGGAAACGTCTTCAATGGGTTGCACCACGTAATCTTCGGTCTGCAGGGGTGCGCAAAGGCTTTCGGTATGTTTCCTGGTGGCCAGGAAAAAATCCAGCAGGGTTTCGGTGAAAATCATTGTTCGCTTTTGCCCTAAAGATAAGGAATTTACCACAGCCCTGTTTTAACGCATTGTTATCAATGCGCGGTGGTTGCTGCCCTGGCAACCTTAAAAAGCTATACCAGTTGGGGGAACCAGACGGATGGGTAGCGGACTTACACCGCCACCTTGCCTTTGATGGCCGGGTAGGGGTCGTAATCCAGAAGGGTGAAGTCCTCGTACGTAAAACCGAAGAGGTCCTGTACCTCCGGGTTGAGTTGCATTCTTGGCAACGGGCGGGGTTCCCGGCCCAATTGCAGTTGGATCTGCTCCAGGTGGTTGCTGTAGATATGCGCGTCCCCAAAGGTGTGGATAAATTCGCCGGGTTCATAGCCGCAAACCTGTGCCAGCATCAGGGTGAGCAAGGCGTAGGAGGCTATATTAAAGGGGACTCCCAGGAAGATATCCGCGCTCCGCTGGTACAACTGGCAGGAGAGTTTCCCCCCGGACACGTAACACTGGAAGAAGGCATGGCAGGGCGGGAGGGCCGCTTTGCCCCTGGCCACGTTTTCCGAAAACGAAAGGGAGGTGTCAGGCAGTACGCCCGGGTTCCAGGCCGTAACCATCATCCGCCGGCTATCGGGGTTGTTTTTCAGGTTGTATAGCAATTCCTTGATTTGGTCGATTCCTTCCCCATTCCAGTTCCGCCACTGCTGGCCGTATACGGGCCCAAGGTTTCCTTCTGCATCGGCCCATTCATTCCAGATGCGAACCCCGTTCTCCTGTAAATAACTGACATTCGTATCCCCTTTGAGGAACCACAGCAATTCGTGGATGATGGATTTAAGGTGGAGTTTTTTGGTGGTGACCATCGGGAAGCCCTCCTTGAGGTCAAAGCGCATCTGGTAGCCAAAAACACTCAGGGTCCCGGTCCCGGTGCGGTCGCTCTTCAGGCTTCCTTTGTCCAGAACGTGCTTCAGTAAGTCGTGGTATTGTTTCATAGGGTATATTGCTATTGGGTACAGGGGCTATCTCCCTGGCCTGCATAAAGGCTTTGGGCGCATGATGGCTAAAATAGGAAAGCCAGCGAAATATTGCGGCTGGCGGGGGCAGGGAGTTATAAAAAATTATTAACGAAAGTCGAATACCCCACCGTAAAATGCCCTTTCAGCCGAGGATCATCCCGGCGATGGTAGCAGAGAGCAATGAAGCAAGGGTGCCCCCCAAAACGGCCCGCATCCCGAATTCGGACAGCAATTGCCGTTTGCCGGGGGCGAGGGAGCCTATGCCCCCTATCTGTATGCCGATGGAGGCAAAGTTGGCGAAACCGCAGAGCATGTATGTCGCCATGATGATAGACTTGCTATAGCTGAAATGGGTAGCATTGCTTAGGTCCTTGAGGTCTGCAAGTTGTATATAGCCAATAAATTCGCTGGCGGCCAGTTTTATGCCCAGCAATTGGCCCATAAGCATGATGTCTTGCTGGTGCACCCCTATCAGCCACATCAGGGGGGCAAATAGCACACCCAGCACCGCTTCCAGCGAAAACTTCTCATAAGGGGAGTTGGAAAGGATCCATTCGTTCAGGGTGGTCACCTCGCCCACCCAGCCCAGGATGCCATTGATCATGGCAATAAAGGCCACAAATACCAGCAGCATGGCGCCCACGTTCACTGCCAGCCGCAACCCCTCCGTAGTCCCATTGGCGATGGCATCCAGAAGGTTGGAACCTATTTGTTCATGGGTAATCTGTATGTCGGTGTCTATAGCCTCGGTTTGCGGGTAGAGTATTTTGGATACGATAATGGCCCCGGGCGCGGCCATCACCGAGGCAGCCAACAGGTGCCGGGCGAATTCGAGTCGCAAGGCCGGATCGGTCCCCCCGAGGAAACCGATATAGGCTGCCAGTACCCCTCCGGCCACGGTGGCCATGCCACCTACCATGACCAAAAGGATCTCCGATTTACTCATTTTCTCGAGGTACGCCTTGATCAGCAGGGGCGATTCGGTTTGTCCCAGGAAGATATTGCCTGCCACCGAAAGGCTTTCGGCCCCGGAGATTTGCAGCGATTTGGTGAGTAACCAGGCCAGGGCCCTGACCACCTTCTGAATGATGCCCAGGTAAAAAAGGACCGATGTCAGGGCAGAAAAGAAGATAATGGTAGGGAGGATCTGGAAGGCGAAGATGTAACCGATGCTGGGGTTGTTAACATCCATCAGGTTCCCCAGGAGGAACTGGCTGCCTGCCAGGGTATAGTCGAGTATATTTACAAAAAACTGGCCAATTTGCCTGAAGATAAACTGTATGGCCTGGATTTTCAGGATGCCGATGGCCAACAGCAATTGCATACCCAGGCCGATACCCACGGTTTTCCAATTGATGGCCCTGCGGTTGGCGCTGAAAAAAAAGGAAATCAGGAGGAGGACGCCCATGCCCAGGACCCCTCTCCATAAGGTATTTACAGAAAACCCCTGATTGGGCGCGATGGTGGCCTGTGCAGGGGGTTCCGGTGAAACCGCCTCAGCGGCAGCAACGAGGGTATCGGGTTCCAATGGGGATTGGGCAGCCAGGATACAAGTAACACATAAAAATAAGGGAAGGAGCCAGTGCCTGTGGTTCATGCAGAGGTTGCTAGGTTATCGCTTGCGTTTCGAAATTTCATCTCGCAGCTTGGCCGCTTTTTCATAATCCTCTCCGGCAACGGCCTTTTCCAGTTCCTTATGGAGTTCATCCAGGCTCAGCTCTTTATAAGGGGCCGCAGAACCCGAATCTATTTCCACGGTTTCACCTTCCTGCAGGATTTCATCAACCACAATACTGTCATCGCCCTCCTCTTTTTCCTTGTCCTTGGAAGAAAATTTAAGGAAGATCCCGGCCTTGTCCAAAATAGTCTTATAGGTAAATATGGGCGCGTTGAACCGCAGCGCCAGCGCAATGGCATCGCTGGTACGCGCATCGATGATCTCCTCGATCTTGTCCCTTTCGCAAATAATACTGGAGTAAAATACCCCATCCACCAGTTTATGGATGATCACCTGTTTGATGACAATATCAAAACGGTCTGCAAAATTCTTAAAAAGGTCATGGGTAAGCGGGCGCGGGGGCTTAATCTCCTTTTCCAAAGCGATGGCGATGGACTGCGCTTCAAAGGCCCCGATCACAATCGGGAGCTTCCGGTCGCCTTCCACTTCATTCAATATCAGGGCATAGGCGCCGTTCTGGGTTTGGCTGTACGAGATCCCTTTTATTTTTAACCTTACTAAACTCATATCCATCTATAACACAAAGGGCTGTATAAACAAAGGGGTGCCCCAGTATTTAAACAGCCCCTTAAAGGCACAAATTAACAAAAATTAAGCGTTTTGGGCCTTAAATTCCTTTAATTTTTCGATGAGTTCAGGGACTACTTCAAAGGCGTCTCCCACGATGCCGTAATCTGCCGCCTTGAAAAATGGCGCTTCGGGATCAATATTGATCACCACTTTGGTCTTGGCTGCATTGACTCCCGCCAGGTGCTGTATGGCCCCGGAGATGCCTATGGCAATATAGAGGTTGCTGGCCACGGGCTTCCCGGTTTGCCCCACGTGTTCTGAATGTGGCCGCCATCCGAGGTCGGATACGGGTTTGGAACAAGCGGTTGCGGCACCCAGTACGTCGGCCAGTTCTTCAATCATGCCCCAGTTTTCGGGGCCTTTCAATCCGCGTCCGCCCGATACCACGATATCGGCATCGGCAATCGTGGCCTTCCCCACCACCTTATCGACTTCGACCGAAGCAGTGCTGAAGAGCGAGGAATCCAGGGAGGCAGAAAAGGCTTCCACCTTTGCCTCCACTTTATTTTCCACCACGCCAAAGGCGTTCTTGGAAAGCCCGATGATCTTGATATCGGTGAGGATTTTGGTGTTGGCAAACCCCTTATTGCTGAAGGCGGTCCTGCGGACCACCAGGGGACTGGTGCTTTCCGGCAAACCCACCACATTGGGTACATAACCCGCCTTGAGCTTGCCCGCCAGCAGCCCGGCCATGAACTTGGCATCGGCGCTGGAACTGAGGATAACTACCTTGGCACCTGCCTGAGCTGCCGCATCGGCGACCAACTGCGCATAGGCGTTGGCATTAAAAGGGTCCAGGGCCTCATCGGTTACTTCCAGGACACTGGCAATCCCATAGTCGCCCAATTGGGAAGGGTTTTCGTTATTGATGGAAAGTGCCGTCGCACTGCTGCCCAGCAGGCGGGCCACCTCACTGCCATAGGAGGCTACTTCCAGGGCGTTCTTCCTGAATTTTCCATTTTCTGATTCGGTATATACGAGTACTGACATCTTGCTGTTTTTTCCCGGACCGGTATCCGCCGAAAGCGGTGCGGCCCGAATTTGAATTGTTATTTGGTGTTATATGACCTTGGCTTCGCTGTGCAACAAGCGGACGAGTTCTCCGACCTGGGTAGCGTCTACCAGGGTAACCGCGCCCTTGGGGGCCGGTTTTTCAAAGCGGAGGTCCTCACTGGCCGGGCTCGCCTCCACGGGGGGCACTACGTTGAGTTTTTTCTGCCGCGCCATCATAATACCGCGCATGTTCGGGATCTTAAGGTCACTCTCTTCCACCAATCTCTTCTGCCCCGCAATGATCAGGGGGAGGGTAGTGCGTAATGTTTCCTTTCCCCCGTCTATTTCCCGGACAGCAGTGGCCTGATCCCCGTCTGCCTCCAGTCCGATACAGGTATTCACAAAGTTCATCCCCAGCAGGGAAGCCATTATACCGGGAACCATCCCCCCGTTATAATCTATAGACTCCCTTCCGCATATGACGAGGTCATACCCTCCCTGTTTCACCACCTCGGCCAACTGTGTCGCCACAAAGAACCCGTCTGTAGGCTCGGCGTCTACACGGATAGCTTCATCGGCCCCTATGGCCAGGGCCTTGCGTATGGTGGGCTCGGTGGTTGCCTCCCCCACAGTGGCCACATGTACCGTGGCCCCGCCTTTTTCCTTGAACCACATGGCCCGGGTTAACCCGAACTCGTCGTTTGGATTGATGACAAACTGTACGCCCGAGGTGTCAAACCGACTGTTGTCGTCCGTAAAGTTGATCTTGGAAGTGGTATCGGGAACATTGCTGATACAAACTAAAATCTTCATATATAATGGTGTTTTTCTATGGTTGAAAGACGGTGGCTAAGATAGCCATTAATTTTGAAAAATACTATGCATGCATAATAAAATTCATCAATTTTTTTAGGGGGAGCAACCCCGGTTTTGCGCATTATTTTTCTATTTTTGTTCGCATTCAAACAAGCAGTGATAAGATGAAGACAATACAGTTCAGGGAAGCCATAGCCGAAGCTATGTCTGAGGAAATGAGAAAAGACGAATCGATTTACCTGATGGGGGAGGAGGTTGCCGAATACAATGGCGCTTATAAGGCTTCCAAGGGCATGCTCGATGAATTTGGCCCTGAACGGGTGATAGACACCCCCATATCGGAATTGGGTTTTGCCGGCATCGGAGTGGGTTCGGCCATGAATGGCAACCGTCCCATCATCGAGTTCATGACGTTTAACTTTGCCCTCGTGGGCATAGACCAGATCATTAATAATGCCGCCAAGATGCGGCAGATGTCTGGAGGGCAGTTCAATATCCCTATCGTATTCAGGGGGCCTACGGCATCTGCAGGCCAGTTGGCGGCCACGCATTCCCAGGCCTTTGAGAGTTGGTATGCGAACTGTCCGGGGCTGAAGGTGGTGGTGCCATCCAACCCCATGGATGCCAAAGGGTTGCTGAAATCGGCCATTCGGGATGACGACCCCGTCATTTTTATGGAGTCGGAACAAATGTATGGCGATAAGGGCGAGGTGCCCGAGGAGGAATATACGCTGCCATTGGGCAAGGCCGAAGTAAAACGGGAAGGTACTGATGTCACCATCGTTTCCTTTGGAAAGATCATCAAGGAAGCCTATAAGGCGGCAGAAGAATTGGAAGGTGAAGGGATCAGCTGCGAGATCATAGACCTGATGACCGTGCGCCCCATGGACCACGACACCATCCTCGAATCCGTCAGGAAAACCAACCGGCTGGTAGTGCTGGAAGAGGCCTGGCCTTTTGGCAATGTGGCTACTGAGATCACCTACCAGGTACAGTCCAGGGCGTTTGATTACCTGGATGCGCCCATTGTGAAGATCAATACAGCCGATACCCCAGCCCCCTATTCCCCGGTACTTTTGCAGGAATGGCTGCCAAACCACGAGGATGTGATCAAAGCTGTTAAGAAAGTGTTATATAAATAATCGATCCCGATTGTAAGGGTATCTTAGCTTCGTTGACCAAAAGTGCGCGAAGCTTTTTTTTTGCCCTGCCCTCCCGGGCATCAACAAGTGTCAACCTTAAACCCATGTTATGAACGGTAGGCATCTTTTGCATTCAACCCCGAGTTTCCGGGAAACAAGCCCGCGACGTCCATGAAGCACCTCCTGTTAACCGTATGCATTTCCATAGGCCTTCAGACCTTTGCCCAAACCAAAGTAGGGGGGCAGGTAAAGGACGAATCGGGGGCGCCGGTGGCCTTTGCGAATGTGCTTTTCAAGGATTCTTCCGAGGGTACCATTACCAATGATGACGGACGCTTTTACATGGAGTCCGAGAATACGCATGGAGCCCTGTTGGTCTCCTTTGTCGGTTACCAGAGCAGGGAAATCCCCCTGTCCTCCAGGGTCAACTACAACCTGGAGGTCGTGCTGACCGAGGGGGAACAACTGGACGAGGTCGTGGTCTATGTGGGAAAACGTTCCAAAAAAGACAACCCGGCCATTGATATCTTACGAAAGATATGGGCGAAAAAACGGGTCAACGGGCTCAGGATGTTCAAGCAATATCAGTATGACAAGTACGAGAAACTGGAATTTGACCTCAATACGATTGACAGTGCTTTAATCAACAGCCGGGTATTTAAGGGGTTGGAGTTTATGTTTGAGGACCTGGATACCTCCAGGATTACGGGGAAGACCTACCTTCCGCTCTTCCTCAATGAAACCTTTACCAAGGTATATGGTGATAACCTGCTCAATGAGGAGCGACAGGATGTGCTGGGCAACAAGAATTCCGGGTTCAGCAATAACCAGGCCATCATCGCCTTTGTCGAAGACCTCTATTCGGATTACGATATCTATGACAATTACCTGAAATTTTTCGACAAGAGCTTTACCAGCCCGCTGTCGAGGACCGGTATAGATACCTATAACTATGTGCTTTCTGACAGCGCCTATATCGACAAGAAATGGTGCTACAATATCGTGTACTACCCCAGGCGCAAGAACGAACTCACCTTTAAGGGTGATTTCTGGGTAAACGACAGCACTTTTGCGATCAAGAAAATCAACCTGGAAGTCACCAAAAGTGCCAATATCAACTGGGTCAAGGAAGTCTATATCGAACAGGATTTTGAAGTGTTGAACGATTCGGTTTTCCTGTTAAAGCGCGACTATATGCTCAGCGATTTCAGCCTTCGGAAAAAGGAGGCCTCCAGAGGCATTTATGGCAAGCGTACCACGGTTTATGACCATTACCTGTTTGATGAGCCCAAGCCCAGGGAATTCTACAAATCGGAAACAGACCCCTATGACCCCCGGGTGTTTGATCGGGACAGTACCTTCTGGTCCGCTAACCGGCTCGAAGCCCTCAACAAAGATGAAAAGGGGATTTATACATTGCTCGATACGCTGAAGACGGTGCCCAAGTTTAAAACGTACTACAACCTGGTCAGCATCCTGGGATCGGGATATGTGGAAATTGATAAATGGAACCTCGACATAGGGGACATTTACAGCACCTTTGGTTTTAATGATGCCGAAGGGATCCGGCTTCGCGGGGGCGCCCGCACGTATTTCGGGCAGAATGACCCCTGGCGCCTGGAGGGGTATCTGGCCTACGGGTTTGATGACCACAAGGTAAAGCACGGGTTTTCGGCCAAATGGCTTATCGACCGCAAGAACCGTTTTATCATCTCCGGGGGGCATCGTCGTGATGTAGAGCAGTTGGGGCTCAGCCTGACGGCCACCAATGATGTCCTGGGGAGGAGCGTTGCCTCGTCCTCTGTGCTCACCGTAGGTTCCAACGACCGCCTGACCAATATCAACCTGAGCACCCTTAGCCTGGAAATGGAAGCATTTACGAATTTCAGGCTGCGTTTCGGGGGTTCCTTCCGCAGCCTGAGTTCTGCCCTGCCGGATGCCTTCAGCCTGGATTATCTGGATCCTTCGGAGCCCGATGGGATCGCTTCCGAAATCAGGCAGTTTGAACTCAATACCACCCTGGTCTATACCCCCGGCAAACAAACCATAGGGTATGGGGTGGAACGCCGGGAGATCAATGACAATTACAGTACGTTACTGCTCAATTATACCAAGGGGCTCAGGGGCTTTCTGGAAAGTGATTTCAATTTTGAGAAACTGCAGTTTTCCTATTCCCAACCCTGGCAGGTAGGGGGGCTAGGCCGTTTGTTTACCACCCTGGAAGTAGGCAAGACCTTTGGCGAGGTTCCGCTGGGCTTGCTGAACGTGGTGCCGGGTAACCAAACACTGTTCTCTATTTATACCACCTTTCCCAATCTTGATTTTTATGAGTTTGTGACCGATACCTATGCGGCGGTACACCTGGAGCACAACTTCAATGGGCGGTTGTTTTCGAGGATTCCCTTTATGCGGGCCCTTGACCTGAGGGAGATCGTGGGGGTACGGGCCGTCTGGGGCGACCTGTCTGACGAAAATATCGCCCTGAGCAGTCCCACGAACATTCCCCTCATGGCGCCGAATGAACAGGTGTATTGGGAATATTCCTTCGGGGTGGGGAATATTTTCAGGATCTTCCGGATTGATTTTAATTTCCGGGGCAATTACCTGGACAATCCCAATGCAAGGCCCTTTAGCGTCACGGGTAGTTTTGGTTTCAGTTTCTAAGTTTCGGGTCTTTTTGAACGGGTGGTTATAAAATATTTGAAGTACCTTTACGGCCTCAAATAACGGGCCTATGACTTCCAGTGACGTCACTACTTTCGATGTGCTTATAGAAATCCCCAAGGGGAGCCGGAACAAGTACGAATACGATTTTGCCTTGAAACGTATCCGTTATGACCGGATGATCTTTTCTTCGATGATGTACCCCGCCGATTATGGTTTTGTGCCAGATACCCTGGCCCTGGACGGTGACCCCCTGGACGTGTTGGTCCTGGTGACAGAGCCCACCTTCCCCGGATGTGTGATAGAGGTGAAACCCATAGGCGTATTCCATATGGCCGATGAGAAAGGCCCGGATGAAAAGGTGGTCTGCGTCCCCGTTTCAGACCCTATCGGGAGCAAGGTTAACGACCTGGACGAACTTAACCCCCACCTGCTTAAGGAAATTGAGCATTTCTTCCGTGTCTACAAAGATCTGGAGAAGAAGAAAGTAGACGTGGGTGGTTGGGGCGATGCCCTGGAGGCCCGGGAGATCGTCGCCAAATGTATTATACGCTACGCCGAAAGCGATGTGCCCTCCCGGGAGGTAAGTATCAAATAGGGGAACGTTTTCCATTACCCTCCCGGGGACTTTTATATTTTTTATTATCATCCATTTTACTACTTTTGCAGCCGCTTTAACTTCATAAATAGCTAATCAACATGGAAATACTTGTAAACTATTTGCCTGCCTTTGGTGTGCTGGGCCTGCTTTTTGTTGTTATAAAAAATGCCTGGGTATCCAAACAGGATGTAGGGGACGAAAAGATGGCGAAGATCGCCAAAAACATTGCCGATGGGGCCATGTCTTTTTTGAAGTCCGAATATAAAATACTTTCCATTTTCGTAGTTGCAGTAGCGATATTGCTGTATTTCAAAGGGGTTGCTGAAAGCGGCTCCAATGGGATGGTCGCGGTTTCATTTATAGTGGGTGCCATCTGTTCTGCCCTTGCCGGTTTTATAGGGATGCGTGTCGCTACCAAAGCGAATGTAAGGACCACCCAGGCCGCCAGGACGTCTTTGGGCAAGGCCCTTGAAGTGGCGTTCGCCGGAGGTTCGGTAATGGGCCTTGGCGTGGTTGGCCTGGGCGTGCTCGGGCTCAGCAGCCTGTTTTTGATCTATAACCAACAGGGATGGGGTATTGCCGAGGTCCTGAACGTGCTCTCCGGATTTTCCCTGGGGGCCTCCTCCATAGCGTTGTTCGCCCGTGTAGGCGGGGGTATCTACACCAAGGCCGCCGATGTGGGTGCCGACCTGGTAGGGAAGGTAGAAGCCGGTATCCCCGAAGACCACCCCCTGAACCCTGCCACCATCGCCGACAACGTCGGGGACAACGTGGGCGATGTCGCCGGGATGGGCGCCGACCTTTTTGAATCGTATGTGGGGTCTATCATCGGTACCATGGTACTGGGCGCCGTTTTTGCCACCCTGCCCGAATTCCAGGCTTCCTTTAACGGGCTTGGGGCGGTATACCTGCCGCTGGCCCTGGCCGCAGTAGGGATTGTCATGTCTATCATCGGAACGTTCTTCGTTCGCGTCAAGGATGGGGGTTCCCCACATAGGGCCCTGAATATTGGGGAGTTTGGATCTGCCTTCCTCATGTTGATCGCCTCGTACTTTATTATCCAGCTAATGTTGCCCGAATCCTGGGTAGAAGGAGGGAAAACCTTTAGCTCCATGGGGGTATTCTGGGCCACGATTGCCGGGCTGGTAGCCGGGCTCCTGGTTGGGAAGGTCACCGAATATTACACGGGTACCGGCAAAGGGCCGGTGAACTCGATAGTCCGGCAATCCGAAACGGGATCTGCCACGAATATCATCGCCGGATTGGGCGTGGGAATGATGTCTACGGCTATTCCAATCCTGCTGATTGCGGCAGCCATCCTGGTCTCGCATTACTTCGCGGGCTTATATGGGATTGCCATTGCTGCCGTAGGGATGCTGGCAAATACCGGAATCCAACTGGCAGTAGACGCCTACGGGCCCATTTCCGACAATGCCGGCGGGATCGCCGAAATGTCTGAATTGCCCAAGGAAGTTCGGGAGCGCACCGACAAACTGGACGCTGTGGGGAATACCACCGCGGCCATCGGAAAAGGTTTCGCCATCGCCTCTGCGGCATTGACCGCCCTGGCCCTTTTCGCGGCCTTTATGAAAACGGCCAACGTAACCGCTATAGACGTATCCCAACCCGATATCATGGCCGGCTTGCTCATTGGGGGCATGCTTCCCTTTGTGTTTTCGGCCCTGTCCATGAACGCCGTAGGACGGGCAGCCATGGCGATGATCGAAGAGGTAAGGCGACAGTTCAGGGATATCCCTCAGTTGAAAGCGGCCCTGGAAGTGATGCGCAAGTACGATTCTGATATTTCAAAGGCCACTGAAGCAGACCGGAAGATATTTGACGCTGCAGACGGGGTAGCCGAATACCAGAAATGTGTGGCGATTTCCACTACCGCTTCTATTAAAGAAATGGTATTGCCCGGGGTACTTGCCATAGCGGTGCCCGTAGCCGTCGGTTTCATTGGCGGTGCCGAGATGCTGGGTGGCCTGCTGGCTGGGGTGACCACGGCCGGGGTGCTTATGGCCATTTTCCAGTCGAATGCCGGAGGGGCCTGGGATAACGCCAAAAAAATGATCGAAGAGCAGGGGCGCAAAGGCACCGATGCCCATAAGGCAGCAGTCGTAGGAGATACCGTTGGGGACCCCTTCAAAGATACCTCAGGACCCTCACTGAACATCCTTTTGAAATTGATGAGTGTGGTAGCCCTGGTGATTGCACCGAGTATTGCGATTACCGCCGAAGGTATGGCCGCGTATACAGAGCACAAGGACGTTCCCCGGGAAGTCGTCCAGAACCTGCACAAGGAGGTACGCGTTCAAATGGAAGCGCTGGAAGGCGACCAGGTAAAGGCTACCGTAACCACCACGCAGACCGGTTCTGGTGAAACCCTCAAAACGGAGGTGGAATTCCAGGGTACCGAGCAGGAAGTGAGGGCCCGTATTGACGCCATGGACGACGCCAACAAACTGGGAAATGCCGGCTCCGGGCAAACCAAGACGAACTATTGATCTGAGTGGGCCGTAAAAAATTCACCCGTTCCCCATATAAAACCCGCAAACATTTTTGCGGGTTTTTTTATGAGGCACCATTAAAGGAATGGACTGTAGGGATCTGGGAGGGGGAATAATTGCCTTTGGGCCGGGAGCCATTCAGGTCCGCAACAGGAGGCGGCAGAGCAGCCGCTTAACGCGTAGCAGCCATGTACCGGGATAACCGTACCCGGAAGCGCGCAGTTGCGAAAATAGCTGCCACCATCCGCCGGGATTTCCATACTGCCCGGATTATGCTTAATTTGGCTGTGGCCGGAAAATTGGCACTTCTGAATGAGCGTTCTGAGATCCAAAGACCCTTTGCAGATCATCGCCTTTTACACCTACGGGACCAATACCCAGTTGTATGTCAGGGGGCGGGCCCTGGAGGATGAGAACATCAACCTTTCGGCAAAGAGCTTGTGGAAATTACTGTTGAACAGCTGGAAGCGTTTTGATGCGGATGAGGTAGGCCTAAGCCCGGTGTCCCTTCAATTGCCCGATGGAACCCGCATAGCGGCGTGTACGGATACTGAGGGGTTCTTCCTTGTTCATAAAGGCCACAAGGGCCTGGAACGATTTGCCGATGAAGAAGGCTGGGTGCCCTTTGAGGTCTCTTACAGTTCCTGGGAATTGCTGGAACGGGTACAAGGGCGCAATTCCTTTCCGGGGCAATTCCTGATCCCTTCTAAAAAAGCGGAGTTTGGGGTGATCAGCGATATTGATGATACCCTGGTGCATACCGGGGTGGTATCGTCCCTGAAATGGCAGGTCATCATGAACACCATCTTTAAACGGCCCGAAAAGCGAATTCCGCTGGAAGGGGCAGCGATGTTCCTGCAATTGTTGCACAAGGGGAAATCGGGCACCGCTGCGAATCCCATTTTTTACGTGAGCCACAGCCCGTGGAACCTGTACCGATACCTGTTGTTTTTTCTGAGGAAGAACCACTTCCCCAAGGGTCCCATCCTCCTCAGGAGTTTTAAAAGCCTCTTGAGGCGGAGAAGATCAAAGGAAAAACCCGAGAAGCAAAAGGAGATCCTGAATATACTGGACACCTATCCCCAATTGCCGTTTATCCTGATAGGCGATAGCGGGGAATACGATGCGGATATCTATATGGAAATCGCCGAAACCCACCCCAACCGAATCCTGGCGATTTACCTCCGGAGTGTACGCCACCGCAGGAGACGGAGGCGGGTACGGAACTTATTCAGGGGTTATAAAACGACTCCCGTGCTGCTGGCGGAAAATAGCAGTGAGCTCATCACACATGCCCGTAAATGCGGTTTTATCGGTAGCGGCTAGCTTAAAACAGCCCATGGATCTCCGCGTCTATCCGGTTGATTACCTCCCCCAGGTGTTCCGGGTTGTCTACAAAATTGAGCTGGTCTACGTTGATCACCAGGAGTTTGCCCTTTTCATAGTTCTGTACCCATGCCTCGTAACGCTCGTTGAGACGGCTCAGGTAATCTATGGAAATGGAATTTTCATACTCCCGTCCCCTTTTGTGGATCTGGTTCACCAGGTTGGGGATAGAACTCCTGAGGTAAATGAGCAGGTCTGGCGGCTGTACCAGGGTTTCCATCAATTCGAAGAGGCTCGAATAGTTATTGAAATCCCGGTTGGTCATCAGGCCCATGGCATGCAGGTTGGGGGCAAAAATATGGGCATCCTCGTAGATGGTCCTGTCCTGTATGACATTTTTCCCGGTCTCCCGGATTTTCAGGATTTGCCGGTACCGGCTGTTTAAAAAGTATATCTGAAGGTTAAAACTCCACCGTGCCATCTGGGTGTAAAAATCATCCAGGTAAGGATTGTCTACAACATCCTCAAAATGCGCTTCCCACTTGTAGTGTTTTGACAATAACTTCGTTAAGGTGGTTTTGCCGGAACCGATGTTTCCAGCGACAGCGATGTGCATAAGGAGTTGAGCTTTTAGGTTGGTTGATGAAACTAAGGGCACACAATATACAAAGTATCTTGGGTACCTAAAAAAATAGTCGTGGAAATACCACCCCTAAATATGTGGGGCTAAAATTTTTATTTAATCGGCAAATATGTACTTTTGTGCGGATTAAAAACAGAGGATGGATTTGACTGATTGCAACCTCTGATCCTGTGGCCTGCAGCACTCCTTAACCGCCCTCCGGGCAACCGGGGGCAGCAATGGCGGGATTACAAAAAATGCTAAAGCAGTTTCTTCCGGTACCTGCCAGCTGTAAACTTCTTTATCCTTTTTGCCCAATCAGCAGAAACTATCATTTAATGTAGTGATATGCCCTATTTATTTACATCAGAATCCGTAAGTGAAGGACACCCGGATAAGGTCGCGGACCAGATCAGCGATGCACTTCTCGACAACTTTTTGGCGTTTGACCCCGATAGCAAAGTTGCCTGTGAAACCCTGGTAACCACGGGGCAGGTAATCCTGGCCGGGGAGGTAAAAAGCAAGACCTATGTAGATCTGCAGCAAATAGCCAGAGATACCATCAACAAAATTGGCTATACCAAAGGGGAATACCAGTTCAGTGGGGATTCCTGCGGGGTGATTTCCCTGATCCACGAGCAATCCAAGGATATCAACCAGGGGGTCGACCGTGGTGCCAGGGAAGCACAGGGGGCCGGAGACCAGGGGATGATGTTTGGCTATGCCTCCAGGGAAACCGCCAATTATATGCCGCTGGCACTGGATATTTCGCACAGGATCCTGATGGAACTCTCCCGTATGCGGCACGAGAACCAGGAGATTACCTATCTGAGGCCCGATGCCAAGGCCCAGGTAACCATTGAGTATTCAGATGACAAGGTGGCCCGCCGTATCGCTACCATCGTAGTGTCTACACAGCACGACGAGTTTGACGAGGATGCGGATAAAATGCTCGCCACCATCCGCGAGGATATAGTCACCAAGTTGATCCCCAGGGTGAAAAAACAACTCTCCCCAAAGGTACAGGCGTTGTTTGACAACCAGATCACCTACCACATCAATCCGACCGGTAAATTCGTTATTGGGGGGCCCCATGGCGACAGTGGCCTTACCGGGAGGAAGATTATTGTGGATACCTATGGGGGCAAAGGGGCCCATGGTGGAGGGGCCTTTAGTGGAAAAGACCCCAGCAAGGTAGATCGCAGCGCTGCCTATGCGGCCAGGCATATGGCCAAAAACATGGTGGCCGCCGGCGTAGCCGATGAAATCCTGGTTCAGATCAGCTATGCCATAGGGGTGGTGGAACCCACCTCCATCTTTGTGGATACCTATGGGACTTCCCACGTGGACCTGAGTGACCACGAGATCGCCGGTAAGGCTTCGGAGCTTTTTGATATGCGTCCTTTTGCCATAGAAGACCGCTTAAAACTCAGGAACCCCATTTACCTGGAAACCGCCGCCTATGGACACATGGGCAAGGAACCCAGGACAGTCAGGAAGGTTTTTGAATCGCCCTACAACGGCAGGGTGGAGAAGGAAGTGGAGCTTTTTACCTGGGAAAAACTGGATATGGTAGACCCCATCAAAAAAGCCTTTGGTCTCTGATTTTGTAAAAAATATTAGGAAAATCAACCTCCTGCTACCTATATTTGCAGGAAATAAGTTCCAATACATTTTGAACGGTTATCAAGAAAGGTGGAGGGAATAGACCCTGTGAAACCTTAGCAACCCTTTGTATCCAAAAGACAGAGAAGGTGCTACATTCTATCCGTACGTACCGGCATGGGCCGGTATCTGCCGGAATAGATAACACACAAAAATTACTTCCGTAATATTCTTTCTTCATAACGTATCACTATATCCCGCTCAAGAGGCAGGGGATATATCCGTACAGGTTTCCCACGGGTCCTGAAGGCCATATTAAGCACTCAGGGGGTGGGCTGTACCAGATTTTTTAAACCAAACCGGTATTCCGTTAAGGGATGCGTAAAAACTACAACCATGAGTGAGCAAAAATTTTCAACCAATGCCCTGCACGCGGGCCACGACACCAAAGTACACGGAGGAACCCGGGCAGTACCCATTTATCAAAGCACGGCCTATGTGTTTGATAATTCGGATCACGCGGCCAATTTATTTTCGTTAAGTGAGTTCGGAAATATCTACACCAGGATCAACAATCCGACCAATGATATCCTCGAACAGCGCCTGGCAGCCCTCGAGGGAGGCATCGCATCGGTGGTTACCGCCTCCGGTACCGCTGCTTTGAATACCGCCCTTCTGGTGTTGTTGAAATCCGGGGACCATATTGTCTCTTCCAACAGCCTTTACGGTGGGACTGTCAACCTGCTGGACGTCACCCTGCCCAGGCTGGGGATCACCACCACCTTTGTAGACCCCACGGACCCGGCCAACTTTGCAAAGGCCGTTCAGGAAAACACCAGGGCCATCTTTGTAGAATCCCTGGGCAACCCTAAATTGGATGTACTGGACCTCAAAGCAATTGCGGCGGAAGCCAGCAAAGCCAGGATCCCGTTCATCGTAGACAATACGGTAGCCAGCCCGGCCTTGCTCAACCCTATTGCGCATGGCGCCAACATCGTCATCCAATCGCTTACAAAATATATCAACGGGAATGGTACCGCCCTGGGTGGGGCTATTATCGATGCCGGGACCTTTGACTGGGCCAACGGGAAGTTCCCCGAGTTTACAGAGCCTTCCCCGGGATACCATGGATTGGTATACCATGAAGCCCTGGGCAATGCCGCCTTCATTGCCAAAGTGCGGGTCGAAGGATTGCGGGACCACGGCGCCTGCCTAAGCCCCTTTAACGCCTTTCAAATTATACAGGGGCTCGAGACGCTCGACATACGGATGAAAAAACACAGCGAAAATGCCCTGGCACTGGCCCAATGGCTCGAGCAACGCAAGGAAGTGAACTGGGTGAACTACCCGGGACTGAAAAACAACCCCTATTATGCCCTGGCCAAAACCTACCTCCCAAAGGGGCAAAGCGGCCTGGTTACCTTCGGGGTAAAAGGCGGGTACGAATCTGCCAAAAAAATAGCGGACAACACCAGGCTGTTTTCCCTGCTGGCCAACCTGGGAGACACCAAATCCCTGATCATCCACCCGGCCAGCACAACCCACCAGCAGTTGGATGACCGTACCCAGGAAGCTACCGGGGTTACCAAAGACCTTATCCGGTTGTCGGTGGGGCTCGAAGACCTCGAGGACCTTAAGGCCGACCTGCAACAGGCCTTTGCCACGATAGACGCATCGGTTTCGGCCTAACAAATAACCGGTTGGTTACCGGGTTTCGAACTTGCCTCCGCAGGCGTGCGCAAGGTCGGGGATAGCAGCTCCCAATCGAAGCCCGGGAACCCATATAGCAGTAGATCATGAAAGAAACCACCACAGCGCTATACCGTATAAAACTTCCTGGTTTTACAACCCTGAGTGGGGTGAAACAGGATATAGAATTGTCGTACCAGCTTTTTGGGGCCGGGTTGCATTCAGCACCGATTGTACTGGTGAACCATGCGCTTACAGGCAACTCCAATGTCACGGGTAGTGATGGCTGGTGGGCGGCCCTGATCGGGGACGGCAAATGTATTGATACCCAGAAATACACCGTGCTTGCCTTTAATGTACCCGGCAATGGGTATGACGGTTTTGTGATTGATAACTACAAGGACTTTGTGGCAGGCGATATTGCCAGAATTTTTATCCTGGGCCTGCAGGCGCTGAAGATAGACCGCCTTTTCGCTATAATCGGAGGGTCCCTGGGTGGGGGGATCGCCTGGGAGATGGCCGCCCAGGACGCCAGGCTTACCGAACACCTGATCCCGGTGGCTTCGGATTGGAAGTCGACCGACTGGCTGATTGCGAACTGCCAGATACAAGAACAATTCCTCGTCAATTCCAAACAGCCTGTGCACGACGCCCGCATGCACGCCATGCTATGCTACCGCACGCCCGAATCCTTCAAACAACGCTTCCAGCGGAGTACCAACCAGGAGTTACAGGTATTCAACGTGGAAAGCTGGCTGATGCACCATGGGAAGAAACTGCAGGAACGCTTCCAGCTCTCCGCGTATAAGCTTACCAACCAACTCCTGAAAACAATTGATATTACCCGGAATGGAGAAGAGGCGTTCCTGAAGTTGCAGCAAAGCGATACCAAAATCCATATCATAGGGGTAGATTCTGACCTTTTCTTTACCGCCAAAGAAAACAAGGACACCTACAAGCAACTGGCCCAGGCGAATAGCAATGTGACCTATGGGGAAATACAATCGGTTCACGGCCATGACGCGTTTTTGATCGAATTTGAGCAAATGCAAAAGCTGCTCAAAACGATTTTTGACCAGAATGGGAAAACCCGGCGGGTAAAAGTCCTGAAGTTTGGTGGCACCTCCCTCTCCAACGGGGAAGGGATCGGACGGGTGTTGGAGATTATCTCGGCCAGGGTAGACGCCGGCGACAATATCGTGGTGGTGCTCTCAGCCAGGGAAAAGGCCACAGACCAGTTGGAGAATATCCTGGAAAAAGCGGCTTCGGGCAAGGCGTACAAGAAGGATTTTGAAACCTTTGAGAGGTACCAGAAACACAGCTTTAAGAACATAAGCCTGTCCAAGGAATTACGGGAACTGGTGCAGTTGTTTGAAGGGGTGGCCCTGCTGGGCGATTACAGTGCCAAGATCAAAGACCAGGTACTGGCCTACGGAGAGCTTATAGCCGCAAAGCTACTTACAAAACTGCTGATTGGAAAGGGGATCAATGCACAATTGCTCGATGCGAGACAGCTGATCAAAACCGACTCGACCTTTGGGGAAGCCAAGGTGTTGGAATCGCTTTCCAAGGAAAATGTCCTGAGGGCTTTTTCTGAACTGGAAAGGGGTGTGGTGCCTGTTATTACCGGCTTCATAGCTTCAAACCGCGCAGGCGAAACCACTACCCTTGGACGCAATGGGAGTAATTATACCGCCTCATTGCTGGCCAACTTCCTGGACGCCCAGGAGTTGCAAAACTACACCCATGTAGATGGGATCTACACCGCCAACCCCGAACTGGTGCCCGAGGCCCAGAAGATCGCCCAGTTGTCCTATAGTGAAGCCAATGAACTGGCCAATTTTGGTGCGACCATTCTGCATGCCAAGACGATCATCCCGCTCCTGGAAAAGAATATCCCGCTCCGGATCCTCAACACCTTTAACGATGACAATGAAGGAACCCTGATCAGTGCCCGCAGTACTACCGAGGGGATCAAATCCCTCTCGGTCATAGAAAACGAGGCGCTCATCAACCTGGAGGGCCGCGGGCTGTTGGGCAAAGTGGGGGTTGATGCCCGGATTTTCAAGGCCCTTGGCCAGAGTAACATCAACGTGGGGATTATTTCACAGGGGTCGTCGGAACGGGGGATCGGGCTGGTTGTAGATTCCCAGAAGGCCAAACGGGCCAAGGCGGCCCTGGAGGCCGAATTTGAAGATGCCTTCCAGTCACAGGACATCAATACCATCACCATTATTGAAGACGTCTCGGTAATCTCCATCATCGGGCAAGATCTCAGCACGTTTCACAAACCCTTCAATGCCCTGATCAAGAACCAGGTCGTCCCCCTGTTGTTCAACAATACGGTGAGTGGTAAAAACGTGAGCCTGGTGGTCAGGAAATCAGACCTCCACAAGGCCCTGAACGTGATGCACGGACAGATCTTCGGGATCAGCAAAAAAGTCAACCTGGCATTGTTCGGCCACGGGAACGTCGGCGGCACCCTGCTCGATCAGATCTTGAAATCGGCCCGGACCATCGAAAAGCGTAAGGGGATCCACCTGAACGTCTTCGCCCTTGCGAATTCCAGAAAATTATTGCTGAACCGTCATGGGGTGGGCAAAAACTGGAAAACGGCCATCGAGGAGAAAGGGGTGCCTTACCGGCTCGAGGACGTTTTTGAGTTCGCCCGGATCAACCACCTGGAAAACCTGATCGCCGTGGACAACACCGCCAGTGAGGAATTTGTGGCCCGTTATTTTGATTTTGTGGACAATGGATTTGACCTGGTGTCTTCCAATAAAATAGCCAATACGTTGGGCTTTGACTTCTATGAGTTGTTGCGCGAGGAGCTGGGCAGGCATCAGAAACAATACCTGTATGAAACCAACGTGGGAGCCGGGTTGCCCCTGATAGATACCATCAAACTCCTACATTTATCCGGTGAGAACATCACCCGGATCAAAGGGGTGTTTTCCGGCTCGCTGAGCTATATCTTCAATACCTTTTCGGAAAGCGACCGGCCTTTTTCGGCCATCCTTAAGGATGCTATCGCCAACGGCTTTACCGAACCCGACCCAAGGGAAGACCTTTCCGGGAATGACGTGGGGCGTAAATTGCTGATACTGGCCCGCGAACTGGACCTGCAAAACGAATTTTCGGATATACACATACAAAACCTCATCCCGGAGGCCCTGCAGGAAGGCAGTGTGTCTGACTTCCTCCAGCAACTGGAGGTGCTCGACCAACAGTTTGCCAAAAAGAAACAGTCCCAGCAACCGGGGCATGTGTTGCGGTACGTGGGAGAATTGCACGGCGATCTTCGCAGGGAAAAGGGCCTGCTGGATGTGCAACTCGTCTCGGTACCCAAGGAAAGTGCCCTGGGACAGGTAAAGGGCTCCGATTCTATCATAGAAATTTACACCGAATCCTACGGGACCCATCCGCTGGTCATCCAGGGGGCCGGGGCGGGTGCCGCCGTTACAGCCAGGGGCGTTTTTGGCGACATACTGCGCATTGCGGAGAAAGGCTGACAGGACAGGATAGGAATACCATAGCGATTATTAGCAATTGAACGGCATGAAGCAGAAAAAATTTGAAACCAAGGCCATCAGGACCCAGACAGAACGCAGCAAGTTCCTGGAGCATTCCAGCCCCATTTACCTTACTTCCAGCTTTGTATTTGAGGATGCAGAGGATATGCGGGCTTCCTTTGCGGAAGAAAAGGACCGGAATATCTATTCCCGCTATTCAAACCCGAATAGCTCCGAATTTATCGAGAAGGTCTGCCAAATGGAGGGGGCCGAGGACGGGTTCGCTTTCGCTTCCGGGATGTCTGCGGTCTTCTCGACCTTTGCGGCCCTGTTAAGCAGTGGGGACCATGTGGTATCGTGCCGCAGCATTTTTGGTTCTACCCATAGCCTCTTCACCCAGTTTTTCCCGAGGTGGAACATTGGCCACAGCTATTTTAACATTGACGAGCCCGAAACCATAGAAGCCCTCATCCAACCCAATACCCGGATGATCTTTGCCGAATCGCCCACCAATCCCGGGGTGGATATCCTGGATCTGGGGGCGCTTGGTAAACTGGCCAGGAAACATAACGTATTGCTGGTCATTGACAATTGCTTTGCCACCCCATACCTGCAGCAACCCTTGAAATTCGGGGCCGACCTCGTCATACACTCAGGGACCAAGCTCATGGACGGACAGGGTAGGGTACTGGCGGGGATCACCGTGGGCTCCAGGGAACTGGTGGATAAGATCTACCGCTTTTCCCGCATTACAGGCCCGGCCCTTTCGCCCTTTAACGCCTGGATACTGTCGCGCAGCCTGGAAACCCTTGCGGTCCGGGTCGACCGCCACTGCGAGAATGCCCTGAAACTGGCTGAATTCCTGGAATCACAGCCGGAGATCAACTGGGTGAAATACCCCTTCCTGCCATCGCACCCAAAACACGAACTTGCCAAAAAACAGATGAAGGCAGGCGGATGCGTGGTGGCCTTTGAGGTGAAAGGGGGGCTCGAGGCAGGTAGGAAGTTTTTTGACAATATCCGGTTGCTGTCCCTTTCTGCCAACCTAGGAGATACCCGTAGCATTGTCACACATCCCGCCTCTACCACACACAGTAAACTGGCCCCGGAAGAACGGGCCGAATCAGGAATCACAGATGGTATGGTTCGGGTATCCGTCGGGCTGGAGCATATAGACGATATCATTGCCGATATCCGCCAGGCCCTGGGCTAAACGGCCTCTATCCAATTATAAATGCGGACCCCCACAGGCAAGGACTTGCCATGCTGGCGAGCCGGGGCCTGGGGGCCTTGACAGGGCCATGATTTTACTCATCGGTGGGAATGTTAATTTTATTTATCTTCGTACCATGCTTTCCAAAAAGACTAAATACGGGTTAAAAGCCCTTACTTACCTGGCTTCACAGGAGAAGAGAAAACCCGTCCAGATTGCCGAGATCGCCAAACACGAGAATATTTCTCAGAAATTTCTGGAAAGTATCCTGCTCACGTTGCGCAAAACAGGTATTCTGGGATCCAAAAAAGGCAAAGGCGGAGGATACTACCTGATCAAGGATCCTTCCGAAATCCCCATGACTACTGTAATCCGTGTTTTGGAAGGCCCTATTGCCATGGTACCCTGTGTGAGCCTCAACTTTTATGAACAATGCGATGATTGCCCGGATGAGAATGAGTGTTCCGTGCATAAATTGATGCTGATGGTGCGCGATAGCGCCCTGGATGTCTATCGCAATAATACCCTTGCCGATATTTTAACCTGAGACCGGACCGGGGGTCTGGCGAAATTTCCTGCCCTTTCCACCCGAAGCCCTTCCCCGGCTTTTCAAATTTCCATTCTGACGTGGGTTCCACTAAAAAAAACACAACAAAAAGCGGCCTATTTTAATAATCTATTAAAACTATAGGGTAATCCTGATAATTGTAGATTAATTAACGTTTCACTTCTGATAAAAAGTTTATTTTTGAATTATCCTATTAATTCTATGGGATAAACAATATTGTTTTCCATGGCCTTTAGGGCCGGGCGGCATTCTGAAACATAAATAAATTACCAACTGTACCCCGGCAGGGGAGCGGTGCAACTAAGAACCGGATCGTATGCGATTATCAGAAGAACAAGTGAGTGCACTCAACGCGCAATTCAAGGGGATACCACCGGAAGAAATTATATCCTGGGCCGTGTCCCACGGCAGGAGGGCGGTGGTTACAACGAATTTCAGGCCTTACGAAGTAGCTATTCTGCAGGCAGTAACCGAGGTACAACCAGATATCCCCGTGATCTGGTGCGATACAGGGTACAATACCCCCAATACCTACAGGCATGCCGAGGAACTGATCCAGGGCCTCCAATTAAACCTGAGGCTGTATGTCCCTAAGCAAACCACGGCGCACCGGGATGCGGTCATGGGAATCCCGGATATTGAAGACCCACGGCACGCCGAATTCACAGAACAGGTAAAACTCGAGCCCTTCAGAAGGGCGATGGCAGAACACCAGCCAGACGTCTGGTTCACCAATTTGAGAAAAGGGCAAACCGCCCTCAGGGACAAACTGGATATCCTGAGCCTGGATGCAAAGGGTATCTTAAAGGTAAGCCCATTCTACCACTGGAGTGATGCACAACTGGATGTGTACCTCAAGGAACGCGGCCTCCCCAATGAACACAAGTATTTTGATCCTACCAAAGTCCTGGAGAACAGGGAATGCGGACTGCATACCTAGTGGCAGATTGAAGAGAAATAATTTATGAAAACCTGTTTAGTCAACAGGTAAAACCTTATACTATGCAAAGCTTTAGGACAGAATTGGAAAACCCCGTCGTTGCCAGGGATATCATTGAACTCGAAAGAAAGATAAAGGAGTTCAGGGACGGAAAGCTCGATGAGGAGAAGTTCAGAAGCCTCCGGCTGGCCCGTGGGGTCTACGGGCAGCGGCAGGAAGGTGTTCAGATGGTGAGGATAAAACTTCCCTACGGCAAGGTATCCGCCAGGCAATTGCGCAGGATATCGGAGGTGGCCGATACCTATTCTACCGGGCGTTTGCATATTACCACACGCCAGGACATACAGATCCACTATGTGGACCTGGCGCGTACCCCGGAACTTTGGGCGGAACTTGAAAAGGATGAGGTGACCATCCGGGAAGCCTGTGGCAATACGGTCAGGAATGTGACCGCGAGTGAAACCGCAGGGATCGACGTGGCCGAACCCTTCGACGTATCACCCTACGCACACGCCATTTTCCAATATTTCCTGAGAAACCCCATAGGCCAGGAAATGGGCCGTAAGTTCAAGGTATCCTTCTCTGCCAGTGATGCAGATACCGGCCTTTCGTATATGCACGACCTTGGGTTTATCGCCAGGACCCGGGAAGGGGTAAGGGGCTTCAAGGTAATGGTCGGGGGCGGCCTGGGGTCACAGCCCCGGCATGCCGACGAACTCTACGAATTCCTGCCGGCAGAGGGCATCATTCCGCTCATGGATGCGGTAATCCGCGTGTTTGACCGGTACGGAGAGCGAAAGAGCAGGGCAAAGGCACGGATGAAATTTCTGTTGAAAGATATCGGACTGGAGGGCTTCAGGAAATTATTGGAGGAAGAACAACTGGCGGTCCCCCATAAGACCTATCCCATTGATGCGGGGGGCTACCCCGGGGCCGTGGTCTCGGAAAAACAGCCCCCGGCGGTCGAGGTAGCCGATGAGGCGGCCTATCAGCAATGGAAGTCCACCAACCTGGTCCCTCAGAAGCAGGAGGGCTACGTGGCCATTGGGATCAAAGTGCTGCTGGGAGATTTTTATACCGATAAGGCCAGGCAACTGGCCGATCTGGTGGAACAATATGCGGCGGGGGAGGTGCGCCTTTCCCTAAGGCAAAACATCCTGATCCCTTATGTAAAGGAATCGCACCTGCCCTATTTCTACAAGGTCTTGAAGGAATTGGGCATGGCCGAAGCCGGATATAACAAAGCATTGGATATTACTGCCTGCCCGGGCACGGATACCTGCAACCTGGGCATTGCCAGTAGTACGGGTATAGCCGTGGAATTGGAACGTGTCCTCAAGACGGAGTATCCGCACTATGTCAATAATGCCGATGTGGTCATAAAGATCAGCGGGTGTATGAATGCCTGCGGGCAGCATAACATGGCCCATATTGGGTTCCAGGGCATGTCTGTCCGCACCCGGGACAAGCGTGTGGCCCCGGCCCTGCAGGTATTGCTCGGAGGTGGAAACAAAGGCAACGGGAACGGCCTTTTTGCCGATAAGGTGGTTAAGATCCCCAGCAAGCGCGGCCCGGAGGCATTGCGACTGATCCTGGACGATTACCAGGCCCATGGGAAAGGGGTTTCTTATGAGGATTATTACGCTGAAAAAGGGCAACTGTATTTCTATGAATTCCTAAAACCCCTTACTGATACCGACAACCTGACGGCAGCGGATTTTATTGACTGGGGTAATTCTGAGCGTTACGAAAAGGCGATTGGAATCGGTGAATGTGCCGGGGTGGTGATCGACCTGGTGGCTACCCTCCTGTTTGAAAGCGAGGAAAAGATCCAGAATGCCCAAACAACACTTGAAGAAGGGAAATGGGCGGCCAGCATATACCATTCGTATGCATCCATGGTTAATTCGGCCAAGGCCCTGTTGACCTCGGAAGACGTCAAGACCAATACCCATGCGGGGATCATCAGGGATTTCCAGGAACATTTTGTGGCCAGCGGGAAGCTGGAACTCGGCACTTCTTTTGAATCATTGGTACTGCAATTAAAACAGAACGCACCGACCGGGGCCTTTGCGACCGCCTACCTCAATGATGCCAGAAACTTCCTTGAAATAGCCGAAACGTACAGGAAACGCGAACTCGTAGAAGCATAATACCATGAAGGAGCAGCACCCTATCCGTCAACTGGCCAACCAGGGCAACAGGTTGGAAGCGATCCGGCCGAGACTTACCGTAGTAGGTGCCGGCCCGGGCGATTTGGAATTGATCACTCTCAAGGCTATAAGGGCCCTGGAAGAAGCGGATGTGGTCCTGTATGACGCCCTGGTTGCCCCTGAAATCCTTGGCTACGCACCGGATGCAGAACACATTTTTGTAGGGAAAAGGAAGGGTTGTTATGCGTTTCAACAGGATCAGATCAATGAACTTATTGTCAGCCGTGCAAAGTCTCATGGGCATGTTGTCCGTTTAAAGGGCGGAGACCCCTTTGTTTTTGGACGTGGGGCTGAGGAAATGGAATATGCCGCAAAACATGGGCTGCAAGTGGCCATGGTCCCCGGTATCTCATCGGCGGTCTCCGTACCGGCGGCCCAGCAAATCCCGGTCACCAAAAGGGGCGCCGCAGAAAGCTTTTGGGTCATAACCGGCACTACCCGAAACCATCAATTATCCACAGACATCCATCTGGCGGCGAAATCAAACGCGACCGTGGTGGTCCTCATGGGCATGTCTAAACTCCCAGAAATAGCCCGCCTGTTCAAAAATGCGGGTAAAGGCGCGCTTCCCGTGGCCGTCATTCAGAACGGTACACGGCCCGATGAAAAGGTCGGGGTGGGGACCATTGCCACCATCGTGTCTATCGCGGAAGCAAAAGGGTTGGCGAATCCGGCCATCATCATCATAGGCGAGGTCGTGGCCCACAGGGAACAACTCCTGCAGGTCCAAAGGCAAGTATCAACAGAAACCTTTTCATGAAAGAACGCAATAACCTTTACCCGATATTTTTAAAAGTAAGACAGCTACACATCCTGATCGTGGGTGGCGGATTGGTGGCTGAAGAAAAACTACGGTTTTTAACCAAATCCAGTCCTGATGCGCAGGTTAGCATGGTAGCCCCCATGTTCCGCAAAGGAACCCGGGAACTGGCAGACCAGTTTGGGGTAGAACGCATAGAAGACCACTACCACCCGGGCTATCTAAAAGGAAAACATATGGTGATCGCCACGACCGACAACCCGGACGTGAATATCCAGATATATAAAGACTGCAGGGAACGGGACAAGTTGGTGAATGTGGCCGACAATCCCCCGTATTGTGATTTTTATATGGGGGGAATCGTGACCAAAGGGAATGTGAAGGTGGCCATTTCCACCAATGGCAAATCGCCTACCACGGCCAAAAGGTTACGGCAGTTTTTTGAAGGGGTCCTGCCAGAAGACATCGACCAGATGGTGAAGAACCTCAATGCCTACCGGGATACCCTGAAAGGCGATTTTGAATACAAAGTGCACAAAATGAACCAGGTAACCGAGGCCCTGGTCGAAAAAAAAGTAAACACGGCACAAGGGTCCTGACCATAGGTCTCCGGGGATACGCCTGGGCCTGTGAACCCTTTGCACCACGAACAAATATGAAAGAAAACATGATCAAGACAGATATCATTATCATCGGCGCCGGTCCCACCGGTCTTTTTACGGTTTTTGAAGCAGGCCTGCTGAAGATGAAAACGCACCTGATAGACGCACTACCGCAGCCCGGGGGACAATGCTCGGAGATCTATCCCAAAAAGCCTATTTACGATATCCCGGCCTATCCGGAGATCCTTGCCGGCGACCTGGTACAGCGCCTTATGGAGCAAATTAAGCCGTTTGAACCCGGCTTCACCCTGGGGGAAAGGGCAGAAACGCTTGAGAAACTGGAGGATGGCTCTTTTATAGTCACGACCAACAAGGGGACAGAACACCATGCTCCGGTGGTGGTCATCGCCGGTGGCCTGGGCTCCTTTGAACCCAGGAAGCCCCCCATTGCCAATATCCAGGATTTTGAAGACAGGGGCGTCGCTTATATGGTGAAAGACCCTGAAGTATACCGCAATAAAAAAGTGGTGATCGCCGGGGGAGGGGACTCGGCCCTCGACTGGTCTATTTTCCTGGCCGATGTGGCCTCTGAGGTATCGCTGGTACACCGCAGGAACGAGTTCCGAGGGGCCCTGGATTCCGTGGAGAAGGCTTCTGAACTGGCCAGGCTGGGTAAAATCAAACTCATTACTGAAGCCGAGGTCACCAAATTGTACGGGGATGAGCGCCTGGAGGCCGTGGTGGTAAAGCACAACGATGCCGGTAAGGGAGAATCCTACGTGGAAACAGATTTCTTCATCCCCCTCTTTGGGCTTTCACCCAAACTGGGGCCTATAGGGGACTGGGGCCTCGAAATTGAAAAGAACGCCATCAAGGTGAACAACGCGTATGATTATCAGACCAACATCCCGGGCGTTTATGCCATAGGCGATGTAAACACCTATCCTGGGAAACTTAAACTCATCCTCTCCGGCTTCCACGAAGCGGCAGTGATGTGCCAAAGTGCTTACCAACTGGTAAACCCGGGAAAACGGTATGTCATGAAATATACCACGGTGGGTGGGGTGACCGGCTTTGACGGAACCAGGAAGGAGGCCAAAAAAGAAGTTGTGCAGAGTATCATAGCTTAGTGTTTTTTAGTTTGCAATTAGCAGAAAGCCCTTTAGCCCCCTGGGGAAGGAGGGCTTTTCTTTTACTCCGGGCCGTCCAAAAAAAGGCGGGAATCACTTGCTTTTCATTTGTCGGTACCCTTTCTTTGCACCAGTTCATTTCCACATTGAAAATGTTATCAAGAAAGGTGGAGGGAATAGACCCTTTGAAACCTTAGCAACCCTTTATCAATAAAGAAGGTGCTACATTCTATCTTAACCAAGCCCTGAGAGGGGCCTTTTGCCCCCGAAACACGGGCCCGGTTAGGAATAGATAACACACGTAGGACGTACCGTCCTAACCTTCCCTTACTTGATACGTTTTTTTGAATGAATGACGCTAATGCAAAAGGTATACGTATGAGTCGATTGACAGAACTTTTAAAGGAAAGGATCCTGTTGTTGGATGGAGCCATGGGCACCATGCTGCAACGTTATAAATTCAGCGAAGAGGACTTCCGGGGCGAACGCTTTCGCGATTGGCCGCAGCCACTGCAGGGCAACAACGACCTGCTGTCCTTGACACAACCCCGGGCCATTGCGGAAATCCACCGGAAATACCTGGAGGCCGGGGCTGATATCCTTGAAACCAACACTTTTTCATCGACCCGCATAGGAATGGCCGATTACGGGATGGAGGAACTGGTGTATGAACTAAACTACGAGTCGGCCAGGATTGCCTCCGGGATTGCCCGTGAGTTCACCGCCCGCGAACCCGACAAACCCAGGTTTGTAGCCGGGAGTATTGGCCCTACCAACAGGACGGCCAGCATGTCGCCCGATGTGAATGACCCGGGCTTCCGTGCCATTTCCTTTGAAGAGCTGCGACTGGCGTACAGGGAACAGGTAGAAGGGCTGTTGGATGGTGGGGTGGATATGCTGTTGGTGGAGACCGTTTTTGACACCTTGAATGCCAAGGCGGCCCTTTTTGCCATAGAGGAACTCAAGGAGGAACGGCAACTGGACATCCCCGTAATGGTCAGCGGGACGATTACCGATGCCTCGGGCCGTACACTCTCCGGACAGACGGCCGAGGCCTTCCTGATTTCGGTTTCACACATCCCCATGCTCTCCGTGGGCTTTAATTGTGCCCTGGGCGCCAAACAGCTGACACCACACCTCGAAGTATTGTCGTCTAAAACAGCAACCGCCATTTCGGCCCACCCCAATGCGGGCTTGCCCAATGCGTTTGGGAAATACGACCAGTCTCCCGAGGAAATGGCCTCCGAAATGAAGGAATACCTGGAGAAGGGCCTGGTGAATATCGTCGGGGGTTGTTGCGGGACGACCCCGGAACATATAAAGGCGATGGCCAGCCTGATAAAGGAATACCAACCCAGAAAAATTGGACAACCTGAGCCTACGGGGATCCATCACGCATGAAAGAAAAACTGACCCCCATACCGTCTGAACCTGAAGTGCAACGGGATGCCCATTATCTGAAGTTGTCGGGGTTAGAACCCCTGGTGATTACCCCTGAAAGCAATTTTGTGAACGTGGGGGAACGCACCAATGTCGCTGGTTCCCGCCAGTTCCTGAGGCTGATCAAAGAAGGCAACTACGAGGCAGCCCTCGAGATTGCCAGGCACCAGGTGGAAGGTGGGGCCCAGATCATCGATATTAACATGGATGACGGGCTCATTGACGGGAAGGAAGCGATGGTGAAATTCCTGAATCTGGTGGTTGCAGAGCCCGATATTGCCCGGGTGCCGATTATGATCGACAGTTCCAAATGGGAGATCATTGAAGCCGGCCTGGAGGTCGTACAGGGGAAATGCGTGGTGAATTCGATCAGCCTTAAAGAAGGGGAGGAGGAGTTCCTCCGGCAGGCAAAGCTGATCCGTCGGTTCGGGGCCGCGGTTATCATAATGGCTTTTGATGAAGTGGGGCAGGCCGATAATTATGAAAGGAGGATAGAAATTGCAAAACGCTCCTATGACCTGCTGGTGAACCAGGTGAAGTTCCCTCCGGAAGATATTATTTTTGACCTGAACATCTTTCCGGTAGCCACCGGGATGGATGAACATAAGCGCAATGCCCTTGATTTTATCGAGGCTACTGCCTGGGTGCGCAAAAACCTGCCCTACTGCAGCGTGAGCGGGGGTGTGAGCAACGTGTCCTTTAGTTTTCGGGGGAACAACCCCGTGCGTGAGGCCATGCATTCGGTTTTCCTTTACCACGCCATTCGCGCGGGGATGAACATGGGGATCGTCAACCCCGCCCTGCTGGAAGTGTATGACGATATCCCCGATGAGCTCCTTACCCACGTGGAAGATGTGATCCTCAACCGCAGGGAAGACGCGACCGAGCGCCTGCTGGCCTTTGCCGAAAACGTGGTGGGTAAGGCCAGGGAAAGCAAGGCCGACCTGTCATGGAGGGAAGATCCGCTACAGGATCGCATCACCAGGGCGCTGGTCAAGGGGATTGACCAGTATATTGAAGCCGATGTGGAGGAGGCCCGGCAAAGCGTGAAGCGGCCGATAGAGGTTATAGAGGGCCACCTGATGACGGGGATGAACGTGGTGGGCGATTTGTTCGGGAGCGGAAAGATGTTCCTGCCACAGGTAGTGAAATCGGCCCGGGTGATGAAAAAGGCGGTGGCCTACCTGCTTCCCTATATAGAAGAAGAAAAGAAATTGCAACCCGAATTGGAAGGCTCCCGCCAGCATGCCGGGAAAATCCTCCTGGCCACCGTAAAGGGAGACGTCCACGATATTGGAAAAAATATTGTAGGCGTGGTGCTGGCGTGCAACAATTACGATATTGTAGACCTGGGTGTCATGGTGCCCCCCGAGAAAATCATACAGCGAGCCAGGGAGGAAGATGTGGATATCATCGGCCTGAGTGGCCTGATCACCCCTTCGCTGGACGAGATGGTCTTCCTGGCCAGGGAAATGGAACGCCAGGCCTTTAAAGTGCCATTGCTGATAGGAGGGGCTACCACCAGCAAAGCCCATACGGCAGTGAAGATAGACCCACAGTATAGTGCGGCCGTGGCACACGTGAATGACGCCTCCCGCGCAGTAACCGTGGTGGGAGACCTGCTGCAGAAGGAGAGTTCTGAACGCTACAAAAAGAACCTCAAAACGGACTATGAGGAATTCCGGGACAAGTTCCTGAAGCGCGGCAAACAAAAGGAGTACCGCAGCCTAAAGGAAGCCCGGGAAAACAAATACCACATTGCCTGGAAGGCGTCTGATATTTTTGTCCCGAGGTCACTGGGGGTGCAGGTGATAGAAGATTTTGACCTGCGCAAGCTGGAAGCCTTTATCGACTGGAATCCATTTTTCCGGAGCTGGGACCTGCACGGAAAGTTTCCCGGGATCCTGGAGGATGAGGTGGTAGGCGACCAGGCGAGGGAACTCTATGAAGACGCCCGCAAGATGCTGAAACAACTTCTGGCAGAAAAGCGTCTGAAGGCAAAGGCCATATTCGGACTGTTCCCTGCGAATGCCGTCAATGATGATGATATTGAGGTAAGCGTACCCGGGGGCGCAGATACTGCCACTAAGGCGGGTGCCGGCGACAATCGTTTTGTATTCAGGACGCTGCGGCAGCAACTCAGGAAAAGGGAAGGGGTCCCCAATATGGCACTGGCCGATTTTGTCGCGCCAAAAGCTTCTGGTTTGCAGGATTATGTGGGCTGCTTTTGTGTGAGCACCGGATTTGGTACCCAAGCGCTGGCCAGGGAATACGAACAAAAGCTGGATGACTACAATGCCATTATGGTAAAGGCCCTGGCCGACCGGCTCGCGGAAGCCTTAGCCGAATACCTTCACATGGAGGTTAGGAAAGTGCACTGGGGGTATGCCGCCGGGGAGCACTTGGATAACGAGGCCCTCATAGGGGAAGCCTACAGGGGGATCCGTCCGGCACCAGGCTATCCCGCCTGCCCGGACCACCTCGAAAAACGGACCATCTGGGAACTACTGGGGGTGAAGGAACGCATTGGGGTGGAACTGACCGATAGCCTGGCCATGTGGCCGGCCGCCAGTGTGAGCGGCTACTATTTTGCCCACCCGGAAGCCAGGTATTTTGGCCTGGGCAAAATCACCGAAGACCAGTTGGCAGATTACGCCGGCAGGAAGGGCATCGCCCTGGAAGAAGCCCGGAGATGGCTGGCACCCAACCTTGCGGAGACCGTTAAGTAGCTGTGGTGAGGTACGTGGAGGCCCATTGGGATAGGAGTTTGGAAATTAAATCGTTTGGAAACGAACAGGCCTGTAAGGGTTTTTGAGAGTTAGATGAAAGTTACCGATCACATAACAAAGGCAAAAGGGAAAACCTTGTTTTCCTTCGAGATCATTCCCCCGGTCAAAGGCAGGAGTATCCAGGAATTGTATGACAACATTGACCCATTGATGGAGTTTGAGCCCCCCTTTATCGACGTGACCACCTCGAGGGAGGAATACGTCTATATTGACAAAGATGGATTACTCGATAAAAAGCTTACCCGCATGCGGCCGGGAACCGTTGGGATATGCGCCTCTATCATGCATAAATACGAGGTGGATGCCATTCCCCATGTGCTATGTGGCGGCTTTACCAGGGAGGAGACCGAATACCTCCTTGTAGATTGCCATTACCTGGGGATTGACAACGTGATGGCCCTGAGGGGCGATGCCATGAAGGAGGAAAAGTACTTTACGCCTACCAAAGGCGGACACCCGTATGCGACAGACCTGGTTCGGCAAATTAAACGGCTCAATTGCGGGGAGTATCTGCACGAGGTGGTGGAAACCGACCATTGTTCCGATTTCTGTATCGGGGTAGCCGGTTATCCCGAAAAACACATGGAGGCCCCTTCCCTGCAGACCGATTTAAAATGGCTTAAGAAAAAGGTAGACCTGGGGGCCGATTACGTGGTGACCCAAATGTTTTTTGACAACCAGAAGTATTTTGATTTTGTGAAAGCGGCCAGGGAACTGGGTATTGAGGTTCCCATCATCCCCGGGATCAAACCTATTGCGGTGAAACGCCACCTGCAACTTCTGCCCCAGGTGTTCCGTATTGACCTGCCACAGGAGCTGATCGATGCCGTCGAGGCCTGCAAGTCCAACCAGGAAGTGCGAGCGGTGGGCATAGAATGGGCGATACAGCAGTCCAGGGAGTTAAAGGCTGCCGGAGTGCCCGTATTGCACTACTATTCCATGGGGAAATCGGACAATATCAAGGCCATAGCAAAAGCGGTATTTTAGGATGCCGTGACGGTCCGTTACAGGCTGGCTGTTTTTTCCTACTTTTACGCCCGATGAACATCCTGATGCGAATCATTTGGCTGCTTTGTTGCTTTTGGGGATTTGCGCAGCAAAAGGAAACGGCCCGGAGCTACACGCTGGACGCGAGTACCTATTATGGATCCATCGTACTCCATAACCCGGATATATCGCACCTGATAACCCAGCACCCCTCGGGGGCCATCCTTGCCTGGAACCGGAAAACGTTTGGGGAAGAGGCCTGGGAGGAAGCCTATAACTACCCGGACCTGGGGTATTCATTTGTCTACCAACATTTTCATAACAGTACGCTGGGCGAGAATTTCGGCCTATACGCCCATTACAACTTCTATTTCCTCAAACGGCAATTGCAATTGCGCATAGCACAGGGGATAGCCTATACCACCAACCCTTACGACAAGGAACGTAATTTCAGGAACAACGCCTTTGGCACTCGCTTGCTCAGCAGCACCTACCTGATGCTCAATTACCAAAAGGAACGTCTTATGGGGGGGTTGGGCATTAAGGCAGGCCTTTCGCTGGTGCATTATTCCAATGCCAATTTCCGGGCCCCCAATACCTCGACGAACACCCTGGCGTTCAATGCCGGGTTCGTATACACCCTCGATGGCGGCCCGGAACCCGTATACCTGCATCCAGGACTGGCCGAATTGGGCCCCCAGCCCCTGCACCTTAACCTGGCCTTCAGGTTCGGGCTCAATGAAAGTGACGTGGTAGATTCCGGGCAATTCCCTTTTTATATTGTCTCGGCCTATGCCGACAAGCAGCTCAGCCGTAGGAGTGCCGTACAGGCGGGCGCCGATTTGTTCCTGTCTAATTTCCTGAAAGAGCTTATCGCCTTCCAGTCGGTGTCCTTCCCGGAACTCGACGTTGCTGCCGATGCCGATTTTAAGCGGGTGGGCATCTTTGCGGGCCATGAACTCTTTATCAACCAAATGAGTATCACCACCCAGTTGGGTTATTACGTGTATTACCCTTTTGATTTTGAGGGGCGGGTGTATAACCGGATCGGGCTAAAGCGGTATTTTGGGGAAAATTTGTTCGCCGCCATTACCCTTAAATCGCATGCGGCCAAGGCGGAAGCTGTTGAATTTGGTTTTGGGGTACGGTTGTGAAGAAAGCGCGCAGCTGGCATAAGCCGCGGGCCATGGCAGGGGGTTGGCTTCCCGGATCGTTGAATTTTAATAATTTTGAATTTTGTTGCAGCTAAGTCCCCTTTCTAAAAAGCGTTTCAACCGGCCGGGGCCGACAAGCATTCTTTTGCTCCAGTTCCTGCTTTTGCCCTTGTTTTCATGCAACGGGGACAAGGTTCCCGATTGTATTCAAAATGCCGGGGAGCTGGTACGGGAAGAACTGGTGCTGGAGCCGTTTGACAAGATTACCGTATATGAATTGGTGCGGGTGGTGATCCGGCACGGAGCGGAGCAGAAAGTCGAAGTAGAAACGGGCCGGTTCCTACGGGATGAGGTCTCGGCAAGCGTGGTCAATGGCCGCCTGGAGTTGCGCAATAACAACCGATGCAACCTTTTCCGGGAATACGGCCTTACGACCTTTTATATTACCGTTCCGGAACTGAGCGAAATCCGGAGCAGCACGGGCTTTCCCATCCTCAGCGAGGGGGTATTGCCCTTTGAACGCCTGAGTTTGATCTCGGAAAGTTTTGTCAATCCGGAAACCGAAACCACCGATGGGTCCTTTGACCTGAACCTGGAGGTAGAATCCTTAAGTGTGGTGGCCAACGGGATTGCCTATTTCAAACTCCAGGGAACTGCTTCCAGGATGCAACTCACGGTAGCGGCCGGAGATTCCCGCATAGAAGCCGAAAACCTGCTTGCCCGGCAAGTCAGTGTCAACCACCGTGGGAGCAATGACATGCTGGTATACCCCCTTGAATCACTGGAGGGGGTCATACGGGGCACGGGAGATGTGGTGAGTTTTCACAGGCCCGATACCGTACAGGTCGAAATCCTGTACCGGGGAAGGCTTATATATCGTGAATAAGGGCCAGTGGCTTTTTTTGCCTTTTCCCGGCGTTCCCTATTTCACTACCTTGGGCTATAGGATGGATGCTTTGCTGACATATCTCAGGCAATTGTTTGCCCCGCGAAAGGCAGGGGAGAACCGCCCGTCTGCCCAAACCCTTAATGGGGCCGATCGCCTTTTGGAAGGGCTGGCAAATGCCAACAGGGTCCCCGGGCTGTCGGCCACCGTGCTAAAAGATGGCCGTCCTGTGCTTCAGAAAGGCTATGGGTATGCCCAGCTCGAGGCAGGCCGGGCGGTAAACCCCAGGACTACACTTTTCCGTGTGGCAAGCGTATCCAAACCCATAGCGGCCACCGCCCTGTTGCGGATGGTGGACGAAGGGCTTATCGCCCTGGACGAATCCCTGTATACCTACGTTCCTTATTTTCCCAGGAAGGGGTATGATTTCAGTATACGTCAGCTCGCCTCACATACCGCAGGCATACGGGGGTACCGCGGCAAGGAATTTGCCCTGGACAAGCCCTACAGCATTCGGGAGGGCATACAGATTTTCGGGGATGACCCCTTACTTTTTGAACCGGGAACCCAGTACCATTACAATAGTTTTGACTGGGCCCTGCTTTCCCTTGCCATGGAAGAAGCGTGTGGCCGCCCCTTTGCCGAATACGTAGCCCGGAAAGTACTGAAGCCCCTGGGCATGCACCATACACAGCCCGAGCTAAAAGGCGAAGCTTCACGGGAACTCGCCAATTTTTATACGCGATCCGGCAAAGGTTACCGCCCCGCGGCCCCCGTCAACAACGCGTATAAACTGGCCGCGGGGGGCTACCTTTCTACCTCGGGCGATATTGCCCGGCTCGGGCAGGCGTACCTCGACGGGGACATAGGAGATCCGGCCCTGGTGGCCCAATTCCTAAGCCCCCAGGTCATTGGTGGGAAGCATACCTATTACGGGCTGGGGTGGGAAGTGAGCCGGGACAAATCGGGCAGGCCTTTTTACGGGCATACCGGTAATAGTGTCGGGGCCTACAGTAAATTTGCGGTATATCCCGAAACCGGGGTGGTCATTGCCATCCTCGTAAACTGCACCCATCCCCGGCTGGATGGGGCCATGGACCAGCTGGCCGATTTCCTGCACCATGAGGCCTGGTAGGCAGGTGTTTTGTTAAAGGCCACTAAGGACATGGATCCCGGGGTACTACCCGGCCAAAAGATAAGCTATGAGTGGCCCTATCCTGATTTCCCCGGAAATGGGCTGGCCACTTTTACCCTGGAGGAGCTGGGCAGGCAATGTACCCTGACGCTTGGCTTTAGGGGCGTGGAAAGTTTTCCGGAACACATTCCCGAGTTTAGGAGGGAGGCCTGCGAAGCGGGGTGGAATTATTTTATCCGGGAACGGCTGGTTGCCTATATGGGGAAATAAACGGCCCAATGGGCAAATAGCCAGCTGTGTTTAGCGGGTAAGTTCTGTGAATAGGCTTTCGAGGTTTTTGTTCTTACGGCTTAATTGCAGGGTTTTCAGCTGGTGGTCATGGGCGAAATCAAATACCACCGGGCGCATATCGGTACGGGTGGTAAACGTGATCTCGTAGACAAAACCCACCGTATTTTTCACTTTGGCCACGGAGGGTAATTTTTGAAGCAGGATTTCTTCCACCCGGTAATCAAATTCCACTTCGATTACCTGTTCCTTCTCTTCCCTAAGGTCGGCCAGTTTCTTGTCGGCTACCAGCACCCCTTTATTGATGATGAGCACCCGGTCGCAAACCGCCTCGACTTCTTTCATGATATGCGTGGAGAGCAGGATGGTCTTGGTCTGGCCAATTTCACGGATCAATTTCCGGATTTCGAGTAACTGGTTGGGGTCCAGGCCGGTGGTAGGCTCATCAAGGATAAGCACATCCGGGTCGTGCAGCAAGGCCGCGGCCAGTCCCACCCGTTGCCGGTAGCCCTTGGAAAGCTGCCCGATTGGTTTGTGGGACTCCGGTTGGAGCCCGGTTTGAAGGATCACGGCCGCGATACGTTCTTTGGGGACCCTATACACGTCTGCCTGGTATGCCAGGTATTCCTTGACATAGAGTTCCGGGTAGAGCGGGTTGTGCTCCGGCAGGTACCCCAGGCTGGTTTGCACAGCCCGGGCCTGGGTGGCCACATCGTACCCGTTCACCATGGCCTGCCCCTCGTCTGCCTTCATATAGGTAGTCAGGATTTTCATCAGGGTCGACTTTCCGGCCCCGTTGGGCCCCAGGAAGCCCACAACTTCCCCTTTCTTTATGTCAAAGCTAAGGTCCGATAGCGCTTTTTGCGATCCAAAAGCCTTGCTGATAGTAGTAACCGAAATGGACATGCGCTAAGTTTTTGTCAAAAATAAGCAATGGCATCCAATGATCCCCCCGAAATAATCGAGGCCTGTAACAGGACGGGCACAGGCCGATGAAAATGTATACTTCACAAACAAACCGCGTTTTTACAGAAATATTTTCAAGGAATACCAAAAAAGGAAGGATATTCCAAAAAATAAAAGGAATCCCTCCCTCAATTTAAATTTAATATTTACCTTAGCCGGACAATTGAGCAAATGACACGCAATTATTTCTGGAACGGTTTCTATTTTTACTTCTTCTTTAAAAGAGGTGCGGGACTGTTGTAGGATATTGTGAAACGATATATGTACTAAAGTCCCGTAAAAAACGGGACTTTTTTTTGTTAGTGCGCGCCGGGTGGTCAACCGGGCGTTTAGGGTAAAAAGGTGCCTGCCAGGTACTGCCCATAAGGGGTTGGCAGGGATCGATGTAAATAAACAAGTATGAACAAGTCGTGAAAAAGCGGATAGCCATACAGGGGATCAAGGGGTCTAACCACCATCAGGTGGCCCTGGATTACTTTGACGAGCCCATCGAACTGGTCGAGTGTATGTCCTTCGACGCCATTGTGGACCACCTCCTGAACAATACGGCAGACAAGGGGGTAATGGCCATAGAAAACTCCATTGCCGGGTCTATTCTTCCAAACTACGCCCTGGTCTATCACAACAACCTGCATATTATAGGGGAGCATTACCTCAACATCCATCATAACCTCATGGTGCTCAACGGGCAGAAGCTATCCGATATCACCGAAGTGCATTCGCATCCGATGGCCTTGTTGCAGTGCAAGGAATTTTTCAGAGGCCAGCCTCATATCAAGTTGGTTGAGGACGAAGACACGGCAGAAACCGCTAGGAGAATCCACGACAACGGCCTAAAGGGTGTTGCGGCAATCGCCCCCAGGATGGCAGCAGAATTGTACGGCCTCGAGATTATCGCGCCGGAGATTCAGACGATCAAAAACAACGCCACCCGTTTTATCATCGTAAAAACGCAAAACAAGGAATTACCCAGGGAAGAGATCAACAAGGCATCGGTCCGTTTTATTACAGACCACAAGCGGGGAAGCCTGGCCACGGTGCTCAACGTGATGAGCGACTGCCATCTGAACCTGACCAAGATACAGTCGCTTCCCATTATCCAAACGCCCTGGAAATATGCGTTTTTTGTCGATGTGACCTTTGAGGAATACGGACAGTTTGAGAAGGCGAAAGCTTTGTTGTCCATCATGCTTGAGGATTTCAAAGTATTGGGGGAATATAAAAATGCACGTCTATGATCCGTACGGCCGACCGTTTACAGACTGTTGAAGAATACTACTTTTCGAGGAAGCTCAGGGAGGTAAGGGAATTGGTTGCCGCGGGCAAGCCCATCATCAATATGGGGATTGGCAGCCCGGACCTGGCGCCTTCGGAAGAGGTGATCAAAACCCTGCAGGCGTCGATCAGTGATACGGGTGCCCACCAATACCAGAGTTACCAGGGGTTGGCGGAGCTCCGGCAGGGCATTGCCGCTTTTTATCGCGATAAGTTCGGGGTGGACGCCGATCCCAATTCGGAAATTTTGCCGCTCATGGGTTCCAAGGAAGGCATTATGCATATCAGCATGGCGTTCCTCAACCAAGGCGATGAGGCGCTGATCCCCAATCCGGGATATCCCACCTATTCCTCTGTAACCCGCCTTATCGGGGGTGTTCCAAGGTTCTATGACTTGAACGCGGATACGGGTTGGTTTCCCGACCTGGAAGCGCTGGGCAGGCAGGACCTTTCATCAGTGAAGCTGATGTGGGTAAGTTACCCGCATATGCCTACCGGCGCCACTGCCAGCAGGGAACAGCTGGAGGCATTGGTGCGATTTGCGCGGCAACACCAGATATTGCTGGTGAATGACAACCCCTACAGTTTTGTGTTGAGCCGCAACCCGATCAGCCTGCTCGCCATACCCGGGGCCAAGGAAATAGCGCTGGAACTGAACTCCTTGAGCAAGACATTCAACATGGCCGGCTGGAGGGTAGGGATGGTGCTGGGCAATGCCGGGCACATCAATGCCATCCTGAAGGTGAAGAGCAATATGGATTCGGGCATGTTTTACGGCATACAGAAGGGGGCGGTCGCGGCGCTGAATAGCGGGAAGGAATGGTTTGACCACCTTGACGCGATTTATACCCGCAGGCGGAATTTGGTGTTTGCCCTGGCCGATAAACTGGGGTGCCGGTACGAGCCTGGGGCCGTGGGCATGTTTGTATGGGCCAGGCTGCCGGAGGGCGCCGAAGGTTCAGAGGCGTATATAGACCGGTTGTTGCTCGAAAAACACCTGTTTATAGCCCCGGGGACCATATTTGGGAGCAACGGTGAGGGCTATGTGCGGTTTTCCCTTTGTGTGAAAGAAGACCGCATCCGCGAAGCCATTGAGAGAATATAGACATAAGAAGTTAAGATGAAGGTAGTAATCATAGGAATCGGTTTGATCGGAGGCTCATTTGCCAGGGACATCAAACGCCTGCACCCAAAGGCCAAGATCTATGGCAGGGATGTCAACCCGGCACATGAAGACGAAGCCCGGGTTTTGGGGCTCATCGATGAAACCGCGGGCGGCAGGGAGTTGTCCGAAGCCGATATGGTCATTGTGAGTGTCCCTGTAGACGCCTTGTTGGTGGAACTGCCCGGTATACTGGATGCGGTGGGCGAGCAAACGGTGGTGATGGATGCCGGCTCTACCAAGTCCCTGGTCTGCAAAGTCGTTGAAAACCACCCGAAACGCAGGAATTTTTTGGCCTGCCATCCTATTGCCGGGACGGAGTATTCCGGGCCTTCGGCGGCCCTGGATGGACTGTACGAAGGGAAGACGCAAATAATTTGCGAAGTTGAAAAGACCGCGTTTAAGTTGCAGGAACGGGCGCATGACCTCTTTCGCGACCTGGGGATGCGCATTCGGTACATGAACCCCGAATCACATGACAAACACATCGCCTATGTGTCTCACCTGTCCCATATCAGTTCCTTTATGCTGGGGAAAACCGTCATCGAAATGGAAAGGAACGAGCGGGATATATTTGACATGGCCGGGAGCGGGTTTGAGTCGACCGTACGGCTGGCGAAAAGTTCGCCCGCCATGTGGACACCCATTTTCAGGCAAAACAAAGGCAATGTACTGGAGATCCTCGACGCCTATATCGGGAACCTGGAGGCCTTTCGCGACAAACTGAGCAATGATGATTTTAACGGGATCTACCAGGAAATGGATAATACCAATAAAATACGGGAAATCCTGAAAGGGATCCCGCTGAACAACAAAGTAAAATAAGAACTGAGATAGTAATTTATAACCCTAAGAAAGTGGAAAATTCGAAAGCATTAAGGACTTGGTTAGACGATATGGCATTGCCACACCCATTGGTAATTGCCGGACCGTGTAGCGCGGAAACAGAGGAACAGGTATTGCAGATAGCGCATGAGCTGAAAGATACCGATGTCAACTATTACCGGGCCGGCATCTGGAAACCCAGGACACGTCCGGGAAATTTTGAGGGCGTGGGGGCAATAGGGCTCAAGTGGTTAAAGAAGGTGAAGGAAGAAACCGGCCTTAAGACCGCGACGGAAGTAGCCAACAGGGCCCATGTGGACCTGGCCCTGGAACACGATGTAGACCTGTTATGGATCGGGGCCCGTTCCACGGTAAGCCCTTTCATCGTACAGGAGATCGCAGATGCCCTTGAGGGTACGGATAAAGTGGTATTGGTCAAGAACCCGGTCAACCCCGACCTTTCCCTTTGGCTGGGAGCCGTAGAGCGGCTGCATTCGGCTAATATCAGGAAGCTGGGGGTCATCCACCGGGGCTTTTCTACCTATGAGAAGACCAAATACCGCAATATCCCGGAGTGGCAACTGGCCATTGAATTGCAATCCAAATTCCCCGACCTGCCCATTATCAATGACCCCTCACATATTACCGGGAAAAGGGATATGATCTTCGACGTATCGCAGACCGCCCTGGACCTGAACTTTGACGGGCTGATGATAGAAACGCATTGCGACCCGGACAACGCCTGGAGCGATGCCGCACAGCAGGTAACCCCTAAAAGGCTGGTACAGATCATGAGGGATCTGCGAATCCGAAAGGAGACCGATGAAGAAACAGAATACAACAACGAACTGAGCAACCTTAGGGCGCAGATTGATATTTTTGACAATCAGTTGATCGATATCCTTGGGAAGCGGATGAAGGTTTCAGATCGTATTGGCGAGCTTAAGAAGCAGCGCAATGTCGCGGTTCTTCAAACCAACCGTTGGAATTCCATCCTGGGCAAAATGATCCTGGAAGGGGAAAGCCATGGCCTCAGCGAAGAATTTGTACTGCGGATGTTCAAGGCTATCCACCAGGAATCCATCAACCATCAGGAGCGGATCATCAATGCTTCGGAGGTGGCGCAGAAATAAACGCCAGCCGGGCCATAAAGGAAGGTCTAAAAGGGGAGCTGCCGGCAACAGGGCAGCTCCCCTTTTTGCTTTTTCGGAATTTGACTTTTAAAAGTGTAACATTCGTATCCGGGCCACGTCTTTATGGAAACATAAAACACGGATAAAATGAAAATATGCAGTGCCATATGCCTGTTGCTGGTTGGTGCCCAGGCTTTTTCACAACGCATTATCGACCGCGAAGTAGGGCAATTTAGCAAGATCAAGGTGTTTGACCTGATTGAAGTGAACCTCATCAAATCAGACCAGAACCGTATCCTGATCAAAGGGGAACAGGCAGACGAGATCCGCTTTGTCAATCAGAATGGCGTCCTCAAACTGCGCATGCCCCTGGAGAAGAAATTTCAAGGCGAGGATACCTTCATTGAAGTCTATTATACCGACCTGGATGTCATAGACGGGAATGAAGGGGCCAGGATTGTATGCAATGAGCTGGTAGACAAAACCACGCTGGAACTGCGGGCCCAGGAAGGCGCTCAAATCCATATTGGGATGCATGTAGACCTGGTGAAAATACGTGCAGTCACCGGGGGGATCGTCCAGGCTTCGGGGATCGCGAGGAGGCAGGACATCGTATTGAATACCGGGGGCATTTTTGAAGGCAGGAACCTTAAAACCTGGGAATCGAGCGTGAAGATATCGGCCGGGGGAGCAGCTGAATTGCACGCCACCGAAACGGTGGATATCAATGTACGGGCCGGGGGAGACGTATATGTGTATGGAAATCCGACAGATGTCTATAAAAGGACCCTGGCCGGAGGGCGAATTTATATCAGGGATGGAGAATAAGGCGAATTGATATGAAAAAAACCCGGGGAAACCCGGGTTTTTAATTGGAATGGGTAGTTACTTCTTAAAGAAAAAACGGGTGATGAAGATCCCTTGTCCGTCCCCTTTTCCGCCTTCACTCTCCACAGCGCTCGAAACAAAGGCCAGTTCCCAACCCTCAGAAACCATGGTGTTGATCATCGAGGTAATCAGGGCGTCATTGGCGGCAATGTTCTGGAAGCGGATCCCGCCCAGGTTGTAAAAGTTAAGGAGTTTGGTTTCCTCAAAGTTCTTTACCCGGATGTCACCGCGATCCGATTTATTGCGGGTATTGTCTTCATCGGTCTGTACACTGGTGTATTCCTTGTAGTCTTTGTCCTCCAGGGAATTGACAATCCTCGACCGGCCCAGGCCGTTGGGAACGATAGATTCTACACAGGTGATCACCTTAAATTGTTGCGCGCTGGCGACGGGTATCGCGGCCAGGGAAAGGAATGCGAAAAACAGGATTTTTTTCATAAAGCGAATGTATTAGAAAGTGTTAAGGTTATTTACCAGCAAATATAGCCGGGAGAATTGATGTAATATCGTTTCTTTGTAAAGAAATATTTAAAAAATGCAGGGCACCGTATACAAATCTACCGGAAGTTGGTATATCGTAAAGGCCACGGACGGAGGTTTTTATGAATGCCGCATCAAAGGTAAGTTCCGGATACGGGGAATCAAAAGTACCAATCCTGTGGCGGTGGGTGACGTGGTGCGTTTTGATGTGGAGCAGGTGGGGGATGAAACGGTGGGTGTGATCACGGAGATTGACGACCGCAAGAACTATATCATTCGCAAGTCTGTCAAACTTTCCAAACAAACGCATATTATTGCAGCCAATATCGACCTTGTTTTCCTGATGGTCACCCTGAAGAAGCCCAAGACCTTTACCGGATTTATAGACCGCTTTCTGGCTACTTCGGAGGCGTATGATGTCCCTGTCGTGCTCCTTTTCAATAAGATAGATATTTATGATGAAGACGAGCTGGACGAGGTACGATACCTGGCTGCCCTTTACCGGGATATAGGGTATACCTGCCTGGGCATCTCGGCGAAAACAGGAAAGAACGTAGATAAGGTCAAGGCCCTGATGAAAGGCAAGACCAGTATGTTTTCGGGTCACTCAGGGGTGGGCAAAACCACGCTGCTTAACTTTATAGAACCCGCGCTTGAATTGAAGACCGCGCAGATATCGGAGCAGCACCTGCAGGGCCAGCACACCACCACCTTTGCGGAGATGTACGACCTGGATTGGGGAGCCAGGATCATAGATACCCCCGGGATCAAGGGTTTTGGCCTGGTAGATATGGAAAAAAACGAAATTGGCGATTACTTTCCGGAATTCTTTGCGCTGAAAGCCCACTGTAAGTTCAATAACTGCCTGCACCTGGATGAACCTGGTTGCGCGGTTAAGGAAGCTCTGGATAAGGATGAACTGGCATGGAGCCGCTACAAAAGTTATGTCGCCATGGTCACGGGGGAAGAGGATACCTACCGCATGGACAATTACGAAGGGGTATGAGGGCGGTGGTGCAGCGGGTTTCGCAGGCCAGTGTGACCGTGCAGGGCCAAATAGTGGCAAACATAGGACAGGGGCTGCTGGTGCTTTTGGGCATTGAAGCTGCTGATGGGGAAGAGGACATCCAGTGGCTGTCTCGCAAGCTGGCCAACCTTAGGATTTTTAACGATGAAGCCGGGGTGATGAACCACTCCCTGCTCGAAGTGGGGGGCGAGGCAATCGTGGTAAGCCAGTTTACGCTCCACGCCGCTACCAAAAAGGGCAATCGCCCTTCCTATATCAAGGCGGCTAAACCTGATATTGCCATCCCGCTTTACGAGCGTTTCGTGTCGGTGCTGGAGGCAGAAGTAGGTAAAAAGCTGGGTACAGGCGTCTTTGGAGCCGACATGAAGGTGGCCCTCATCAATGACGGCCCGGTCACCATTACCATAGATTCCAAAAACAGGGAATAGGGCATATTGTCGATTATATTTTTTAAATGTGTAGGAAATATACTATAATTGTCCAAAGCCTACACCAACCAACGGAATGCGTTACCTGTTATTGACGGCCTGTGTTTTGTCCTGCCTGCATGCGACTGCCCAACAAGATTCCTACCCATCTTTACAACTTCCTGATAGCCTGACCGCCGATGCCCATGCCCTGGTACGCCTTGACGAGATGCAGGTGACCCTCCACGCGATCGATGAAATGGCCGTAAGTGCGAAGCGGGTGGTTACGGTCTTGGATCCGCAGGGGAATGACCACCTGCAGGCCTATCTACGGTATAGCCCGGCCATCAGGATCAAAAAACTGGGTGCCGTTGTGTACGACGCCCAGGGCCGGGAGGTCCAGGCCTTTAAGGAACGCCAGTTTACCGATGTCAGTGCGGTGAGCGGGGGTACCCTGTATTCGGACGCAAGGGTAAAATACGTACCCTACACCCCGGGGCAATACCCATACACGTTTGAATTTTCCTATGAATTCGAAACTCCCAACACAGGGGTCCTCCCATCCTGGCATTTTTTGGACAACTACAACATCCCTACAGAGCGGAGTAGTTTTGAAATACGGTTTGCGTCTCCAGAACTCAGGCCGGAATGCGTGGAGTATAACCTGGAAGGTATCTCGGTAGACAAACTGGTTACGGATCATTCTATCCGCTACACGGCCCTGCAGGTTCCGGCGATTAAGGCAGAGAGCCTTAGTCCTTCCTTCCGCTCGGTAGTTCCCCGGGTACACACCAGGATGGTTAATTTTCAATATGAAGGGTATGAAGCCAGGATTCAGGACTGGGCTACCATGGGGCGCTGGATCAACCAAAACCTGCTGGAGGGGCAGGATGCGCTCCCTGAGTCGACCATTAGCCGGGTAAGGTCGCTGGTGGCGGGGGTGGAGGATCCCCTGGAGAAAGCCAGGTTAGTCTATGAATACGTGCAAACAAATACCCGGTACATTAGTGTGCAGGTGGGGATAGGCGGGTTAAAGCCCATTAGCGCCATAGAAGTGGACAAAGTAAAATACGGGGATTGCAAGGGGCTTTCCAATTATACCATGGCCCTGTTGCAAGCGGTTGGGGTTACCGCCTATTACGTACATGTGCAGGCGGGCAGGGACAAGGTTGATTTTATCGACGGCTTCCCCGATCTGGCGCAGGGCAACCACGTGATCCTGGCCGTATCGGACGGGGAGCGGCTGCACTGGATAGACTGTACCTCCCGCACCGCACCCTTTGGATTCCTGGGAGATTTTACGGATGACCGTCGGGTTTTGATCATGAAACCGGAAGGCGGGGTTCTGGCGCGTACACCTGCCTATAAGGACGATGCCAACCGGCAGGAAACACGGGCACGATATGCCCTGGATATCCTTGGGGGCATTGCGGGGGAGGTGCAAATCACCACTTCGGGCATTCAGTACGACAACCATTATGGCCTGGAGTCCCAATCAGCGGATGATCACTCCAGGCATTATAAGCGGTATTGGCCCGAAATCAACAACCTGAAACTGCGGTCGCTGCATTTTTCAAACAACCGCGAGGCAGTGCGATTTACAGAGGAGATTCACCTGGAAGCCCAGGGATATGCCAGCACTACCGGGGAACTGATGCTTTTTGCCCCCAACGCGTTCAACCGCTGGAACAGCGTGCCCAAACGATACCGGGAACGCCAACTCCCGCTCCAAATCTCAAGGGGCTTCCTGGATGAAGACCAGTTTGTCATAGGTTTGCCTGAGGGGTACCGGGTAGAGTCCCTGCCCGAAGTACGGGACCTGGAAACAGACTTTGGCATTTATCACATGGGCCTGGAATACGACGCAGACACCCATAGCCTCACCTACAAGAGGCGGCTGTTACTTAAGGAAAACCTGTTTCCTGCCAACCGGTATGAGGATTACCGCCAATTCCGGAAAATGGTGGCAGCCTCTGACAACGCACTTGTCGTATTGGTCAAATCTTAGTGGAAAACATAGACCAACCTCATAGCAACCAAACCCTATGAAAGTTTTATACCCCTATCAACTCCTATTTTTTCCATGTGTCGCCTGTGGTACCCTTTCACAGTCTCATGCCCAGGAACACGATTATGGAAAGGTGTCCAAAGAAGTGCTCCTGCAGACGGCTTATCAGCAGGATTCTTCGGCTCCTGCCGCGGTACTGTACCGGGATCATTCCGTCAAATTTGTGTATATGCCCAACGATGGGTTACACGTGGTGACCTATGTACATGAAGTGGTAAAGATTTATAAAAAAGAGGGTTTCCGTTATGCGACCGTCTCCGAAAGGCTCTAAAAGAACAAGGGGGAAAACGAAACGCTGGGCAACTTAAAGGGGACTACCTATAACCTGGAAGGGGGCCAAATGGTGGAATCGCGCCTGAAAAGCAAAGATTCCTTTAAAAAATCGGTCAATACATACTACGACCAGGAGGATTTTACGATGCCCAACGTCCGGGAAGGCAGCGTGATCGAATACCAGTACCGCCTGGATTCCCCCTTTTCCTATGATATAGATGATATTAACCTTCAGTATGACATCCCCATACAATACCAGCAGGTAAGAATTGCCGTGCCGGAATATTATTATTTCAAGCCAATTATGAAAGGGTACCTTGCAGTACAGCCTACCTATCGGATGTCGACCGATAAGATCGAACTGGTGGGGAGGCAGGGTGACAACCGCGGGTTCCGGAACAACGCCAGAATGCGGCAGCAGCGCCTGGACTATGCCGTTGCCACCACCCTCTACACCATGTCAGACGTCCCGGCCCTCAAGGAATAGCCTTACGTTAACGATATGGATAATTACAGGGCCGCCATCCTGTATGAACTACAGTATGTGCAATTTCCGCAGTCGGCCAGGAAAGACTACGCCAGTAACTGGGAGAAGGTAAGTAAAACCATTACGGATAGTGATGACTTTGGGCGACAATTATCCTACACCAAATTTTTCGAGGAAATCGTGGAAGGCCTGGGGATTGATTCGGGTACGGATATGGAGCGCATGGCCAGGGTCTTTGGCCACCTTCAGCAGCGCATGCATTGGGATGGCTATCGGGGGTATGCTACAGATAAAGGGGTGCGAAAGGCCTATGAGGTGAAGTCGGGGAACGCTGCCGATAGCAACCTGTTGCTCATAGGGCTGCTGCGGGAGGCCGGAATCAAAGCCCATCCAATGCTCGTAAGTACGCGAGACCATGGGGTGCCGCTGTTTCCCACCCTCCAGGGGTTCAATTATGTAATTGCCGGGGTAGCCCTGGATGGCAAGACTATTTTATTGGATGCCACCAATAAATACACCCGTCCCGGGTTGGTGCCAAAAAGGGCGCTGAACTGGCAGGGGACCCTTTTGGAAGAAGGGGGTGGCATAAGCGGCGTTAACCTCATCCCCCAAAAGCCCTCACAGGAGATCTGCATGTTGGGTATCAACATATTGCCCAATGGCGAAGTCGTCGGAAAAGAAAGGCGGCCCCTGAAAGACTACAAGGCCCTTGAGTTCCGGGCATCCAACAGTGGCCTGGGCGAGGATGACTACCTACAGCAACTGGAGGGCAATTACGGTGGGATGGAAGTTCAGAACTATTCGGTCCGAAACAAGGAAGAGAACGATAAACCCCTGGTCGAAAATTTTGAGTTTGCCCGGCAAAAACCGGTCTTGATGGCGGGTAACCGGATGCTGGTGTCCCCTTTGTTCCACCACACGCTTACCGAAAACCCGTTCAAGCTGGAAAAACGGGAGTACCCTATAGACTTCGCCTATCCCTGGGCACAGAAATACATGGTGAATATTAAGATCCCCGAGAGGTATCGCATAACCTCGGTACCCACGAACACCCTGCTGAAACTGGAGCAGGATATGGGCCATTTTAGTTACCGGATACAAACCCAGGGCCCTCGAAAAGTGCAGCTCCTTGTGGAATTAATGATCAATGAGGCGGTTATTCCGGCGGTTTATTACCCCATGGTCAAAGAAATCTACCGAAAAATTATTGAAAAAGAGTCGGAAAAGGTAGTTTTAACCAAAATATTGGAGGATGAACATACAGAACGCGCAACAGGCGGTGGATGAATGGATTAAGACGCATGGGGTACGCTATTTTAACGAACTGACCAATATGGCGCAGCTTACCGAGGAGGTAGGGGAGGTGGCCAGGATTATCGCCAGGCGGTATGGGGAACAGTCCGAAAAGGAAACCGATAAAAACAAGGACCTGGGGGAAGAACTGGCCGACGTATTGTTTGTGGTGCTTTGCCTGGCCAACCAGACCGGGATTGATCTGCAAAAAGCTTTTGACGCAAAACTGCAATTGAAGTCAAAGAGGGACCACGACCGCCATCACCGCAACAAAAAACTGAAATAGTACTATCTTTGTCCGTTTAAGCAGATACATCACCAGGGTACGGGCGATCCGAAATTCGGAGGCAGGGACCCCAAATTGACAAAGAACACCTTGAAATTACACCTTACAGCCCCCGGCGACAAGCAGATCCAAGAGTCTGTTGCTATCACCGGTTCCAAGAGCGAATCAAACAGGCTGCTGTTACTGCAGGCATTGTATCCCAACATACGGATCGAGAACTTGTCTAATGCAGATGATGCCGTGGTCATGGCCAATGGGCTGCAGCAAAAGAGCGGGACCGTGGATATCCATCATGCGGGGACGGCCATGCGCTTCCTCACGGCGTTTTTCGCCACAAGTGAAGGCCGGGAGGTAACCCTTACCGGCTCGAAACGCATGACCGAGCGCCCGGTAAAAATCCTGGTGGAAGCGTTGCGTAATTTGGGGGCCGATATCCGGTATGCCAGCGAAGAGGGGTACCCGCCACTGAAAATCAGGGGGAAGAAACTTACCGGGAATAAGGTGCGCCTCCCGGCCAACGTAAGCAGCCAGTACATCTCTGCCCTGCTATTGGTGGCCGGCGGCCTGGAAAGCAGTCTTGAACTGGAACTGGTAGGGGAAATCACCTCGGTCCCCTATATCAAAATGACCCTGGGCCTGCTCTCCCGCATTGGAATCAAAAATGAATTCACCGGTCAGACGATACGGGTTGGGCCTGCGGAAAAGGTCCGCGCCACAAAAATGGTGGTGGAATCAGACTGGAGTTCTGCCTCTTATTTTTACAGCATCGCCGCCTTGTCTGAAGTGGGATCCAAATTGCGACTATCCTCCTATAGAAAAGACAGCCTCCAGGGCGACAGCATCTTAAGTGCCATCTATGAAGAATTTGGGGTGGAGACCAGTTTTAAAGGGCATACCATTACCCTCCATAAATACACGGACAAGCTCCCATCTGCCTTCAGCTACCACCTGGCAGATGCCCCTGATATTGCGCAAACCCTGGCCGTAACCTGTTTTGGCCTGGGTATAGGGTGCGACCTCACCGGTCTCCATACCCTTAAAATCAAGGAGACCGACAGGCTGGTGGCCATGGAAACAGAACTCGGCAAGCTCGGGGCCCTGCTGTCTGTGACGGACCGTTCCCTCCACTTGAAGCCCGGGGGCAGCTTGCGCAGCGCCGTGGCAATAGATACCTATAACGACCACCGCATGGCCATGGCGTTTGCCCCGCTGGCCCTTAAAACCAGCCTGATCATCAACGATGCCGGGGTGGTTTCAAAATCCTATCCTGACTTTTGGAAAGACCTGGAATCATTGGGTTTTCAAACCATCATCCTGGAATAGTCATTTAATCAGGCTTTTACTTGACATGCCCTGTCACGCGGTTGTATATTTGCAGCCGTCAAAACGCGATATCGGGAATCAAGGCAGCGACATACATACCAATTAATCACGCGATATCGTTCGTTACTTTCCGCATGCAGGGCCCCGCGGCTGTTGATCGCACTAACCCTTGGGAGAATTTATCGAATAAATCAAGCTTTATACTGACATATGAAATTATCACACTTCAATTTTGAGTTACCAAAAGAACTGGTCGCGGAATATCCCAGCGAGAACAGGGATGAATCCAAGTTGATGGTCGTCCACAGGGAAACCGGAAAAATAGAGCATAAGATGTTCAAGGACCTGATTGATTATTTCGAGGAAGGCGATGTCATGGTGCTCAACAATACCAAGGTGTTTCCCGCAAGGCTTTATGGGAACAAAGAGAAAACCGGCGCCAGGATAGAAGTGTTTTTGTTGCGGGAGCTCAATGAAGAACAACGTTTGTGGGATGTGCTGGTAGACCCGGCCCGTAAGATCCGAATCGGGAATAAATTGTATTTTGGGGAAGATGAGAGCCTGGTGGCGGAAGTGATTGACAATACCACTTCCAGGGGCAGGACCCTGCGTTTCCTCTATGATGGTTCCTATACCGATTTCAGGAGGAAGTTACGGGAATTGGGTGAGACCCCCCTTCCAAAATACATCAAACGGAAGGTAGAGCCCGAAGACGAACAGCGCTACCAGACGATTTACGCCAAGCACGAAGGGGCGGTGGCTGCACCCACAGCGGGATTGCATTTTTCCAAACACCTTCTTAAACGGCTTGAGATCAAGGGCGTACAGTATGCGGAGCTTACCCTGCATGTGGGCCTTGGGACTTTTAACCCCGTAGAGGTCGAAGATCTTTCCAAACACAAAATGGATTCGGAGGAACTGATCATAGATGAAAAAGCTACTGAAATCGTCAATACCGCCAAACGCAACAAACGTAAGGTTTGTGCCGTGGGAACCACGGCGATGCGGGGCCTGGAAAGTGCGGTATCATCCGAGCAAATGCTCAATACCTTTGACGGATGGACCAATAAATTCATTTTCCCACCCTATGAATTCAGCATTGCCAATGCGATGATCACCAACTTCCACCTGCCCAAATCAACCCTGCTGATGATGGTATCGGCCTTTGTGGGGCACGACCTGATGAAACGGGCTTATAAGGAAGCTATTTTGGAGGGCTACCGCTTTTACTCCTATGGCGATGCCATGCTCATCATATAAGGGGGACTGACAACAGGAAACCAATCCTGCCAGGCCCCTGGATATGTGGGAATGGCAGGATTATTTGTACCTTCATGGGAATGGAAACCGGCGACAAAAAAGATATCAGGGCACTGAGCAAGGATCAGCTGAGGGAGTTCTTCGTGGCCCGTGGTCAGGAAGCTTTCAGGGGCAACCAGGTGTATGAATGGCTTTGGCAAAAATCAGCGCACAGCTTTGAAGCCATGACCAATATTGCCCGGGAGACCCGTAATATGCTGGATACCCACTTTGTGATTAACCACATCGAGGTAGACCAGATGCAGCGAAGTGCAGACGGGACCATCAAAAATGCGGTACGCCTGCACGATGGTTTGGTAGTGGAGTCTGTGCTGATCCCCACCAGCAGCCGTACAACGGCCTGTGTTTCCAGCCAGGTAGGCTGTAGCCTGGATTGCAGGTTTTGTGCTACGGCGCGCCTTAAACGGATGCGGAACCTGAACCCCGATGAGATTTATGACCAGGTAGTGGCCATCGACCGCCAGAGCCGGTTCTATTTCAATAAGCCGCTCAGCAATATCGTCTTTATGGGAATGGGGGAGCCGTTAATGAATTACAAGAATGTGTTGGCGGCCATCGAAAAGATTACCTCGCCCGAAGGGCTGGGGATGTCGCCAAAACGGATAACCGTTTCAACTTCCGGGGTGCCCAAGATGATCAGGAAGATGGCCGATGAGGGGGTCAGGTTCAAACTGGCCGTTTCCCTGCATTCTGCGATAAAGGAAACACGTACAGAGATCATGCCTTTTAATGCCACCTTTGGCCTGGAGGAGCTTCGGGGAGCCCTTGAACACTGGTACGAGAAGACCCGCAGCAGGATCACCTATGAGTATGTGGTTTGGGAGGGCATCAATGACCGGCCTGAAGATGCCGAGGCCCTGGTGGCCTTTTGCCGTTTTGCCCCTTCGAAAGTCAACCTGATCGAATACAACCCCATAGACGGGGGCGAGGCATTCCGCCAGGCCAGCCCGCAAGCCATCGAGATGTATGTCCAGACACTTGAGCGCGAGGGCATCACCGTTACGGTACGGCGTTCCCGGGGGAAAGATATCGATGCGGCCTGCGGCCAACTGGCCAATAAATCCTGATTTGAAGCGGGCCGTCGTTTCGCTGGGTGGCGGGGAAATAGCACACGCGATCCCCAAATCCTTGATATTTCCGCTAGCGCCCCTTTATTCCCCTCCTATTTTTGCCTAATTTTATGCGGGCCTAAAGGGCCGATAAAAATTTTCCCGTTGAACATCGTAGCCCAAATTAAGGATCCCGTCAACCAGGAGATGGAACTTTTCGAAAAGAAGTTCCACGAATCCATGTCTTCCAAGGTCGCCCTGCTCAATAGGATTACCTACTACATCGTCAACCGCAAAGGGAAGCAGATGCGCCCCATGTTCGTATTCCTTACCGCGAAGCTGGTGAATGAGGGAAGGGTAAATGAACGCACGTATCGGGGGGCATCGGTCATTGAACTGATCCATACAGCTTCCCTGGTACACGATGATGTGGTGGACGACAGCAATAAGCGAAGGGGTTTTTTTTCCATCAACGCCCTTTGGAAGAATAAGATTGCCGTGCTGGTGGGCGATTACCTTTTGTCGAAAGGGATGTTATTATCTGTAGAATACGGGGATTTTGACCTGTTGCGTATTATTTCTGTGGCCATCCGGGAGATTAGCGAAGGGGAATTATTGCAGATAGAAAAAGCCCGGAGGCTCGATATTACGGAAGCGGTCTATTATGAGATTATCCGTCAGAAGACGGCCACCCTCATCGCGGCCTGCTGCAGCCTTGGCGCCTGCTCCGTGCAACCCGGCACGGAACATGTTGAAGTTTTCAGGAAGTTCGGCGAACTCTGCGGCATGGCCTTCCAGATCAAAGATGACCTCTTTGATTACGGGGAGGAGAAAATCGGGAAGCCCACGGGGATCGACATCAAGGAACAGAAGATGACACTTCCCCTTATCTATGCCCTCAACCATTGTTCGCCCAGGGAGAAAAGATGGCTGATCAATTCGGTAAAAAACCACAACAAGGATAAAAAACGCGTCCGTGAAGTGATCGCTCTTGTCAAGGAACGCGGTGGCCTGTCCTACGCCGAGGAAAAGATGCACGAATTTAAGGAACAGGCCCTGCATTTGCTGGAAGCCTATCCCCCCACAGCATACAGGACAGCACTGGAACTGATGGTCAATTACGTGGTTGACCGAAAGAAATGACCCAGTTGCATACAGAGGAAAGCAGCACCCCTCACCGAAGCGCCTCCTGCATTTCCTCCGTGAATTCCCCCCGGGTATAGCTTCTTTTGCAATGGGAGCATGTGATCATCCGGAAGCTGGAAACGGTAAAGAGCGGCAACCAGAACAGGTGAAAGTACTGGGGGGTTATGCTGGCCTCCAGGCTTTGGGTCTGTCCGCAATAAGTGCAGCGTACCCCGCCCAGCGTACGGGTATGCGTTTTTCCCGGTCGTGTTCCAAAAAAAAGGATAAACATAGTTCTCTGAACCAAGGTGTGCCCTAAAATAGAATATTCTGCGGGAAACCAATATACCTGCTTCGAAAGCTTTTTAAACCCTTGTTGTTTTTTTACATTTACCGTTACGTATTTATCATCGTCCATTGATTTCAAAAACTACCATAGACCAGGTCTTTGATGCCGCCCGAGTAGAGGAGGTTATCGGCGATTTTGTGCAGTTGAAAAAATCGGGCTCCAATTTCAAGGGCCTGAGCCCGTTTACGGATGAGCGTACCCCCAGTTTTATGGTTTCACCCGTCAAACAGATATGGAAGGATTTTAGCAGTGGAAAAGGGGGCAATGTAGTGGCCTTCCTAATGGAGCATGAGCATTTTACCTATCCCGAAGCCATTAAGTACCTCGCCCGTAAATACGGTATTGAGGTAGAAGAAACCCAACGTACGGAAGAAGAACTGGAAGAGGCCAGTGAAAAGGAGAGCATGTATTTGGTGTCTGACTATGCACGGGGGTATTTTGAAGACTGCCTTTGGAAGTCCGAAATGGGCAAGGCCATAGGGCTTACCTATTTCAAGGAACGGGGATTTAGTGCGGAGACCATTAAGAAATTCGGGCTTGGATATAACCCGGACCAATGGGATGCCTTCACCAAGACTGCCCTGGGGAACGGCTATCAACTTGAGTACCTGGAGAAAACGGGATTGACCATTGTGAAGGAAGGGCAAGAGCCTGGGACCAAGAGGATGTTCGACCGGTTCAAGGGCCGGGTCATGTTCCCCATCCATTCAATGAGCGGGCGGATATTGGGTTTCGGGGGCCGTATTTTGGGGAATGACCGCAAGGCGGCGAAATACCTGAACTCTCCCGAAAGTGAGATCTACCACAAAGGCCGTGTCCTCTATGGCATCTATTTTGCCAAACAGGCCATCGCCAGGGAAGATACCTGCTACCTGGTGGAGGGATATACCGATGTCATCCAATTGAGCCAGCGGGGAATTGAAAACGTGGTGGCCTCCAGTGGCACGGCCCTGACCCCGGAACAGATCCGCCTGGTCAACCGGCTTACCAAAAACATCACGGTCCTTTTTGACGGGGATGCTGCCGGGGAGCGGGCATCGCTCCGGGGAATCGACCTGATCCTCGAACAGGGAATGAATGTCCGGGTATGTACCTTCCCGCCAGGCGAAGACCCCGATAGCTTTGCCAAAGCCAACGACACCGGGACCATTAAGGCCTACCTGCGGGAGAACGCCATGGATTTTATACAGTACAAGACCTCCCTGCTGTCAAAACACGCGGCCCACGACCCCATAAAAAAGGCAGAAACCGTACGGGACATCGTACAAAGCATCTCCAGGATACCGGACAGGATCAAACGGGAAATTTACGTACAGGAATGTGCCGGTATGATGGGTATTTCCGAAGCCGTGCTATTTAATACCCTGGCACAAATCAGCAAGAAACACCAGGGGGAGGCGGGCCGGCAGAAACCACCACTGCAGAAGGCCTTTGATGTGGTAAAGGGCGAGCAGCCATTGAGTACCGCGGACATACAGTATGGCCTGGAACGGAAGATCATCGAGATGCTCCTGCTGTACGGCAAAGAAGAAGAGGCATTCGAGGACCTTATCCTAAAAGAGAACGAAGACGGGAACCTGGTTCTGGAACCCGAGCAGGTAGAGGCCAGGGTCTATGAAAAAATCTACCTCGACCTGCAGGAGGATGAAATAGAATTAAGCCATGAACAATTCCGAAATATTTACTACAGGCTGATTGCGGAAATGAACGAAAAGGAGGATTTCTCCGTCAATGGCTTCCTCTCACTCCTGGACCAGGATACGGTGGCCGAAATTTCCTCCATCCTCATGGAAGAAGAAAAATACGAGCTGCACCACTGGGAACGAAAGGACATATACCCCAAGGAAAAGTCCAATACGGTGGCCCAACTGGTCAGTGAGACCATCCTTACGTTGCGTTGTTTCCTGATTAAAAAAAGGATTGAAGCCCTGAAGAAGGAAACGGAAGACTCGCAGGAGGACCATACGGAGACCCTGGAGGAAATAATGAACTACCTTCAATTGAATAAGCTTTTGAACAAAAAACTAAACAGGGTCTTGTCTTAACCCTTTCCTTTTTTGGTCTCTCAGGCGCAAGCGCGTAAAAAACCCCGGGGGTGGCCCACGGGGTGCGGTTATGTGTTATTTGTGGGGGGTACCTCAGTACAGCTCCAGCGCTTTTGCCTGTTGCAACAGGTCTACCAGGTTGTCTACATTGAGTTTCTTCATCAGCCGGGCCTTGTAGGTACTTACCGTTTTTTCATTCAGGTTAAGGCCCTGGGCCACCTCTTTGTTGCGTTTTCCGCTGGCAAGCATCTTGAGGACTTCCACTTCACGGGTAGAGAGTTTCCTGAAGAACCTCCTGGGTTTTTGGGTGCCTTCGTCAAATGCCAGGCGCTGTGCCAGTTCATTGGTAATAAACATGCTTCCCTGGCTCACCTTGCGAACGGCACTGATGATATAGTCCAGGTCAGCGGTTTTGGAAAGATATCCATAGGCCCCGGCGCGAATGGTGCTCAGGGCGTAAACGTCTTCTGACTGCCCGCTATAGATAAGGACCTTAATGTCCGGGAAGTCCTGTTTGATTCGTCTAAGGGTGGCAATTCCGTTAATCTCGGGGATGTCCATCTCGAGGATCACGACATCGGGAGCAAGTTGTTCGAGTTTTTCAAAGAGTTCGGTGGTGGTAGCCACATCATCCAAAATACGTATATCAGAAGCGGTATTCAAAACCTGGCGGATACCCATTCTGACGATTGGATGATTGTCGGCAATTAAAACTTTGATCATTTTGGTTTATTTGCTAGAATTTAACGCACTGTCTGCTCGGTGTCATGCGAACGTGCAATGTGGGGTTAAAGACGTTGTTTAGTTTAACAAAAATGTATTTTTTTTCTTAATTCGTAGCAATTTCCGTACACTTATTCGACTTAAACACCTGATTTTTAGGTGAGCGGTTATTTCATGCCCGGGGGGATCTCACAAACAGGGATGGGAAGCATCTTATGTTTGTTTGCAGTATTTAACCTGCTAAATATAAGAAAAACTTCCTTTTCGCGACCTGAAAAATCTTCCGGTTTTTTCCCGGCCTCCTGCATTTCCATGGCCCACTCCATTTCGGGGTAGGTGGCACCTATCTGTTCTTCATCCGTGCGGTCATCGCCCCAAAGCCCGTCTGTAGGGGGGGCGTCCATGATGGCCTGGTTGATGCCGAGGTAGGCGCCAATTTCATATACCTCGGTTTTGAGCAAATCGGCAATAGGGCTTACATCTACGCCTCCGTCCCCATATTTGGTGTAAAACCCGATACCAAAATCCTCTACTTTGTTCCCGGTACCTGCCACCAGGTATTTCTTCAGGGCTGCAAAATAGTACAGGGTGGTCATACGCAGCCTGGCCCTGGTATTGGCCAGGGACATAAAGCGCTCTTCTTCGTCTTCCACCTTGGGAAACGCTGCCACCAATTGGTCAAATACGGGGGTCAGGTTCACGGGTTGCCGCCGTACATTGGGAAAGTGCTGCTGCAGCCACCGGATATGGTCATCGGCCCTTGACACCTGGTCAGTTCCCTGGTGTATAGGCATCTCTATGCATAGGAGGTCTAACCCGGTTTTGGCACAAAGGGTAGAGGCCACGGCTGAATCTATCCCGCCGGAAACACCGATCACAAATCCCTTCATTTTTGCGCCACTGGCATATTCCTTTAACCAACTGACAATGTGATCGACTACTTTTTCCGTTTGCATGCGCCTGACTGTTACGTTGAAATCCATTAACTTTGTGGCATAAAAATAAAACCTGAAACGGGAATAATAAAACTAAAACCGTATTACTTTTCATGTATAGTAAGGGATGGCTATTGTTCTTGGTGTTCGGGTTTTGGATGGGGTGTGCCGGGGAACCGCGTGTCTCCGGGGAAATATCCAAAATTCCGGTAGACCTGAAGTTGATTCGGTTTGACAGGGCTTTTGCGGAAGCCGGCCCCGCTGACCTTCCCTCCTTAAAGGCACAATACCCTTACCTGTTTCCGCCCCGTTACCCTGATAGTGTCTGGGTAGCGAAGATGCAGGATAGCCTGCAAAGGGAATTGCTGGCTGAAGTAGGGAGTGCCTTCGCCGATATGAGTGGGCTCCAGGGGGAACTGGAGTTGTTTTACAAGCATGTCCGCTATTATTTCCCGGAAGAAAAACCCCCCGGGATTATCACGGTCACCTCCGAGGTGGACTACCAAAACAGGGTGATCCTTACCGATTCGCTCCTCCTTATAGGACTTGATAATTATTTGGGGAGTGACCACCGGTTTTACCAGGGGATAGACCGTTACATTGCGGCCGGGCTGGACGCGGAATTCCTGATCAGCGATGTGGCCGGTGCTTTTTCAAAAAAGGTCAACCCACGCCCTGCGGAGCGCTCCTTCCTCGCCCGGATGATTTATTACGGGCGGGAATTGTACCTGAAAGACCGCTTGATCCCCTGGGTCCCGGATGCCAGGAAAATAGGCTATAGCGAGGAGCAACTGGCATGGGCGGAGGCGAATGAGGAACAGATCTGGCGCTATTTCATAGAAAGGGAACTCCTGTACAGTACAGACACCCAGCTGGGTCCCAGGTTCCTGGACCCCGCCCCTTTTTCGAAATTCCGGCTCGAACTGGACAACGAATCCCCCGGACGGTTGGGGCGTTATGTGGGCTGGAAAATTGTGAGGGCCTTTATGGACCGGAATGACATAAGCCTGGAACAGCTCCTCCAATTGCCGGGGGACGAGGTCTTCAGGCAGTCTAATTACAAACCAAAAAAATAAGAATGGCTAAGCTGCATACATCCGTAATAACCCTAAAGGTGGGCCTTGATGAAAACCGGGTCCCCGAAAAACTACACTGGTCTGCCCAGGACGGCGGGATCGAGAATGAAGAAGCCAAGGCCATGCTGCTGTCTGTATGGGATAGCAAGAACCAGGAATCCCTTAAGATAGACTTATGGACCAAAGATATGCCGGTCGATGAGATGAAGGTATTTTTTCACCAGACCCTTGTGTCGCTTTCGGATACCTTTATGAAAGCCACTCAGGACGAGAAAATGACGGCCACAATGAAGGATTTCTGTGATTATTTTGCCGAGAAACTGGAATTGAAGTAAGAATGCCTCCCCGCGGGCGGTTACCGATGCGCAGGATATTGTTGCCCCCAGCCTGCGAATGACTATTTTAATTAACTTCAAACGACCTGCCAAAGGCGTATAAAAAGTAGGCCCTGATGGAAAACGACCTGAACTTCTCAATTCAGACCCTTGGTGAAAACCGCTATAAGTCCCCCATTGGATTAAGTACCACCAAGGGCGACCGTATTTTCAATTTCGTTAGGGAAGAAGAAAAAATGCTGTTCGATACTTCCCTGGAGGTCTTTACCAGGTGCCTGAGTGATAATACCATGCCCTATGCCATGGAAAAGGCAGGTCCCCGGGAGCACCTCTTTTTTGACCCTGCGAAAACCACGGCGGCAATTGTCACCTGTGGCGGGCTTTGTCCGGGGATCAATAATGTGATCCGCAACCTGGTGATGGGCATGCATTATTTCTATGGGGTCAGGAAGACCCTGGGGGTTCGTTATGGATATGAAGGCCTGAATCCGGCTTTTGGGCATGAGCTGATAGAACTTACGCCACAATTTGTGAAGGATATCCATATCACCGGGGGGACCATTCTGGGATCTTCCAGGGGCGAACAACCAGTCCCCGTTATGGTAGACTACCTGATGGCCAATAAGATTGATGTCCTATTTACCATTGGCGGGGATGGCACCCTGAAAGGGGCCAGGGCACTGAGCGAGGAAATCCAAAGAAGGGGGCTTCCCATTTCCGTAGTGGGTATCCCCAAAACCATCGATAACGACATCAGCCTGATTGATAAATCCTTTGGTTTTGAAACGGCCTTCGATATCGCGAGCCCCATCATCAGGGATGCCCACAATGAAGCCACAGGGGTCCACAACGGAGTGGCCATCGTTAAATTGATGGGTAGGGACAGTGGGTTTATTGCGGCCTCCGCCGCCCTTTCCATGCCGATGGTAAATTTTGTGCTGGTCCCCGAAATGCATTTCCAGCTACAAGGAGAAAATGGCTTTTTGTCTTTGTTAAAAAAGCGTCTGGATGCCAAACACCATGCGGTTGTTGTAGTGGCCGAAGGCGCCGGACAACACCTCTTTGCAGACGGCAGGGAGGCCCAAAAGGATGCTTCGGGCAATATCAAGCACAATGATATAGGGGATTTGCTGCAGCAGGAAATCAAGGCGTTCTTTAACGCCCAGGGATACAAGATGACCATCAAATACATAGACCCCAGCTATATCATACGGAGCGCCCCGGCCAACCCGGGCGATAGCATCTTCTGCAGCAGACTGGCCTACCATGCGGTGCATGGCGCCCTGGCCGGCAAAACCAATTTTGTGGTGGGGATGTTAAACAATTGCTTTGTCCACCTACCTATTTCACAGGTCGTACGGGAACGTAAAAAAATTGACCTGGAGGGCGAATTTTGGTTTGCCGTCCTCCAGAGTACCGGCCAGCCCTTTTTAATGTTTTGAGGTTACGCCTTGGGGACTGGGTTCCACCCGGGAGTCAGAATGGCCAGATGAAGGGCACCAGGAGGACCGTGGCGATGAAAAAGAGGACCAGCAGCGGAAACCCCACTTTGAAGTAATCCATGAAACGATAGCCCCCGGCTGCCATGACCATGGCATTGGTGGTAGTACCCACAGGGGTGAGGAAGGCCGTGGAGGCGCTTACGGCCACGGCAATCATGAAGGGTTTGGGGGAAACGCCGAGGGCCACGGCGGCCACAATGGCGATAGGCGCCATGAGTACGGCTGTTGCCGAGTTGTTGATCGTCTGGCTGAAGGCTGTTGTCAATAAAAAGATCCCCGCGAGCAAGACGGCCGGATGTATTTCGCCAAGGGTGGTTACCAGCCTGGCCGCGACCATGTCTGTCACCCCTGTCTTTTCGAGCGCCAGCCCCATCGGGATCATGGCAGCGATCATGATGACGCTGGTCCAGCTAATGCCTTTGTAGGCCTTTGAAATAGGGACACATCCGCTTAGCATCATAATGCCGGCGCTGATGAGCGCCGCGACCGCTCCCGGAAGTATGTTGAAGGCCAGCAGGAAGATCATCAGGATCAAAGTCCCCATGGCGATATACGAACGCAGGTTCAGGGATTCCACGTTTTTGGACATGGCCTCCGGGCTACCGATGACCACGAGGTGCTTATAGATCTTTTTGAGTGCCTCAATGTTTTTCCATGCCCCCCGGATAACAAAAGCATCCCCAGCTTTAATGGTAACGTTTTTCCCTTGCAGGGGCTGGTTGTTGCGGGATGCGCCCAGAAGCTGGATTTTGTGCTTTTTCAGGTATTTCCCCATGGGTAGGGTCCGGCCGACAAAATAGGATTGCGGGGTGATGATGATCTCGGCCATCCCCACCTCCTGGTTGATTAACTCCTTTTTCATTTCATCCTGGCTGCTCTTAGTGGGGATAAGGCCAAGTTTGAAATCCATTATCATGCGGTTTACATCGGCCGAGGCCCCTTTGACCGTAATGATGTCATGGTAGCGCATGACTGTATGGGGTTTGGGCATTTCCACGAAGGGGAAGACTTTTTTAAGGACATTCGGATGCCGCCTTTTGAGGCGGAGCACAGATACGTTGTAATTGTTCTCAAAGTCCCATTGGGCGATGGTGGTATCAAGAAGTGGCGACATGGATCGTAGGCGCAGCCGGTACATCTGGTCGCCTATACTGTAGTTTTCTATCCACTGATGAATCTCAGAATCAATATTTACCGGGCGGTTTTGGGTTTTGTGGCTGGGCAGCAGGCGGTGTCCCAGGTAGCGGAAATACAGGATGGAAATAAGGAGGAGGGGAACCCCGATAAGCGAGAATTCGAAGAAGCCAAACCCTTCGATCCCCTGTTCCAGCAGCGCATTGCTTACAATGATGTTCGGGGGGGTACCGGTAAGGGTCAGCAACCCACCCGTATTGGAGCCAAACGCCACCGGCATGAGCAGTTTTGACGGAAGGCTTCCGGCAGTCCATGCGGCCGATACGGTGACAGGCAGCAAGGCCGCTACCGTTCCGGTATTGCTCACCAGCCCTGACAATAAACTGGAGCCCATGGTGATCAGGATCAGAAGCTTTGGAAAACTGTTGCCGGCCCAGGACACAAATTTCTGCCCGGCCAGAGCTGTCCATCCCGTCCTGGAGAGGCCTTCCCCTATAATGAACAAAGCAGCGATCATAATCACCGTGGGGTTGCTAAACCCACTGAGGATCTCGGCCAGGTCCAGGATTCCGGAGAGGTACAGGGCCAGCATAGACATCAGGGCCACCACATCCGGGGGGAGTTTTCCCCAAACGAAAAGAAGGATGGTAATGGCCAGGATGACCAGTAAGGTAGTCATATCCAAAAGGGTACTTCAGGAAATTACTCGATGGCCAGTATCGGGGTTTGGGACTGCAATGTAAGGATCTGCGTGAGCCTTCCTTCTGAAGGCGTGCTTTTCCTGGCATGCTTCCTGGGAAGGATGACGATCATGTCTATTTCCTTTTCAGCCGCATATTCGGAGATGCCTTTCACAATATCGGGATTCTCAATATACATATGGTGTGCATAGAAGGATTCCAGGTAATACTCGAGCAGTTTTTCATTTTTTTCGTCGGCGGGAGAATAGCCGTATTCGCCTGGTTCGTTTTTGATGGTCAGTACGTGGACCCGGGCATTGAACCTCCTTGCCACATCCAGGAGGGTCCCCAGTACCGCAGTATCCTCTATTTCTTCACGGCCCAGGACCAGGGCCATGTTTTTTACCTGAAATTCACTGGTGGTCTGTGGGATGACCAACACGGGGCAATGGGCCTCCAGTACGAGTTCAGCCGTATGGGTGACGGTCCCTTCTTCGCCCGTGGTGCCGGAAGTACCCATGATAATGAGATCGGCTTTAAAACTTTCCCTGGCTTTTAAGATGGCAGTCGTGAGGCTTTCTTTGCTAACTGCCCAACTCATAGGCGAACGGAGGTTTTTCCCATACCCTTTCCGTACGTTTTGAAAATCTTTTTCAAGGGCACTCTCCACCGCTTCTTTGTCAGCATAAAGCAGCTTGATGTGCATGTTGTTGCTGGTGCCTACATAATTAACGGCATAGTCCAGGGCGGCCCTGGAAGCTTCAGAAAAGTCAAAAGGTACGAGGATGGTGCGAATTTTGTCCATGGTAAATTTTTCAATGAATTGATGGCCCAAACTTACCAAAACACAGCTGGGTCCAACATGATATGGATCAGTATTGCCAGAAATCCCCCCCCCTTTGTTGTTTTCGGTTCAGGGATTTCATAGGGTAGGCAAATATGCAGGGGGCAGAGCGTAAGGTTTGGCTATTTTGCCCTACTTTGGTATAAAGAACTAGCAGGCCATGGAACAAAGTGCTCCAAAGCGCAAACCGGAGATTCAAACGTTGATTTTTGTATACAATGCCCAATCGGGTTTTCGAAACGCGCTGATGGATACTGCGCATAAACTCCTGAGCCCGTCTACCTATGAATGCCGGCTGTGCGAGATGACCTTCGGGCTGACAGGGGAGCGCAGGGGGTGGAAAAAATTCCGTGAGCAGAGCCCCGTCCCTTTCAAATTCCTGCACAAGGATGAATTTTTAACAACCTATGCCTCCAAATTCCAACCCAAATACACCTTTCCCATCGTCCTGGGAGATACGGGCGAAGACCTGGAAGTACTAATATCCACGGCAGACCTCAATAGCATGCAGGGCGCAGAGGACCTTATCAGGGCGGTGCAGGCCAGGACCGGGAGCTGAAGGGATCAGCGGCTTTGTTGGCTATAGAACTCGCGGTTGATCTCGTCAATATAGCCCAGCAGTTCCTCCTTTCCCGTATGCTTTGTGGCCGAGGTGATAAAATAGCGCGGCGCTTCTTCCCAGGCGCCGGCGAGCAAGTGGTCTATATATATTTGTACCTGGTTGTCCAGGGCCTGTGGTTTTAACTTGTCGGCTTTGGTAAATACGATGGCGAATGGGATCATGTGCTCGCCAAGCCACTCCATAAACGCCGTGTCAATGGGTTGCGGCTCATGCCTGACGTCCACCAATACAAAAGCGTTTACCAATTGTTTGCGCTTGCTGAAATAGTCGGTAATGTATTTCTGAAAGGTGTTCCGGTCTTTTTTGGAAACCCGGGCGTACCCATAGCCGGGCAGGTCTACCAGGAACCAGTTATGATTGATCTTAAAATGGTTGATCAACTGTGTTTTCCCGGGCTTTCCCGAAGTTTTCGCGAGGTTCTTTCGCTCGGTCAGCATGTTGATCAGGGAAGACTTCCCTACGTTAGACCGTCCGATAAAGGCATACTCCGGCAAGGGCTCATTGGGGCATTTAAGCACATTGGAATTGCTCATGACAAAGTCGGCCGACTTGATTTTCATGGAGGGGCCTGTTAGAATTTTCGCTTTTGCAGCCAGGCGTACAAAAGCGTATTGAATTCGTTAGGATGTTCCATCATGGGGGCATGCCCGCATTCCGGGATCCAGAAAAGGTCGGAATCGGGGAGCAATTCGTGGAAATCCATAGCGACCTTGGGTGGGGTCACGGTATCATTCTCTCCCCAAATAATGCAGGTAGGGGTATGCATTTTAGGAAGGTCTTTGGCCATGTTGTGCCGGATGGCGCTTTTAGCGATCGCCAGGGTTCGGATGATCTTATTACGGTTGTTGACGGTCGCGAAGACTTCGTCCACGATTTCTTTGGTGGCCACTTCCGGGTCATAAAAGACGTCCTCCGCCTTTTTCTTGATGAATTCATAATCGCCCCGCCTGGGGTAACCGTCCCCCATGGCGCTTTCGTATAGCCCGGAACTGCCCGTAATTACCAGGGCTTTCACCATTTTGGGATATAGCTTGGTGTGCAGCAGCCCAATATGCCCTCCCAGGGAATTCCCCAACAGGATCACGTCTTTGAGGCCTTTGTATTCTATGAATTGCTCCAGGAATTTGGCAAAATTCTTCACGTTGGTCTTCAGGATCGGCATGTCGTAGATAGGAAGCTCGGGCACCAGGACCTTATAGCCCTTTTCCGGAAAGAAACTGGTCACCCCATGGAAATTACTGAGGCCGCCCATAAGCCCGTGTAAAATAATGATCGGGGGTCCTTCTCCTACCTCAATATACCGGTATTTCCCTTCCTTGGTAATCTTTTCTTCCATGCAGCACGGCGTCTGTTGTCGATGGGCAAATATAGACATTTCCATGTTACGGCAATGGTATTGCCAACTTACCCGGGGGTGTTTCCTTATGACCCCGCGGGCTAAAAATAGATAAAAATTTCTTCAGGCCAACATTGGCTTCACCGCGGTTTCATTCCGGAATGCCCCCCCTGAAACCCCAAAATTTATCAACAAAGTGGTAATTTGTGGTAAAATGTGGTAATAAATTCTATATATTTGAGTTAATTATTAGAAAGCCAACCAAATTTACGTGATAGGATTCATTGGTACATATGAATGTAAAGCCGATGCCAAAGGAAGGGTAATGGTCCCCGTTACCCTAAAAAACCAATTATCCCCTATCCTCAATCAAGGCTTTGTTATCAAACGGTCTGTTTTTCAGCCCTGTCTGGAGTTGTATCCCATGGAGGAGTGGCAACAGCTGATGCAAAAAATGCATAAGAAGAACAGGTTTAAAAAGAAAAACAACGATTTCATCAGGCGGTTTACTGCTGGTGTGAAGCCGGTGGAAATAGACACTACCGGTCGGCTCCTGATACCCAAGAACCTGGTGGATATTGCCGGGATAAAGAAAGAGGTGGTCCTGAGTTCGGCCATCAACATCATTGAGATCTGGGATAAAGATAGCTATGAGAAGGTATTGGATGAAACCGCGGAAAATTTTGCTGATCTGGCAGAGGAGGTAATGGGCGACGATGGGGACGAGTTATCATAAGCCCGTAATGTTGGCGGAGTCTGTGAAAGGGCTCCGAATTCTGGAAAACGGGGTCTATGTGGATGTCACTTTCGGCGGAGGGGGGCACTCCAGGGAAATACTGAAGCAACTGGGGCCTGACGGCAGGTTGTTCGCTTTTGACCAGGATGAAGAGGCGTTGTCCAATGCCATCGAGGACGAGCGATTTACCCTGATCAATGAAAATTTCCGGTTTATCCGGCAGTTCCTGAAGTTCTATGGCATACGGAAAGTAGACGGTATCCTGGCTGATTTTGGGGTTTCTTCCCACCAGTTTGACAAGGCGGAGCGGGGTTTTTCAACCCGTTTCGACGCCAGGCTCGATATGCGGATGAGTAAGCGGAATACCCGTTCCGCTTACCAGGTGGTCAATGAATACAGCTACGATGACCTGAGGAGGGTGTTGTTTCGGTACGGGGAACTCCGCAAGGCAGACCCCATGGCCAAAGCGATTGTGGATCAGCGTTCGCAAGAGCCTATAAAAACAACGGATGACCTGAAGAAAACCCTGAAACGGTTTATTCCGGGGCACAGGGAACAAAAGGTGTTGGCGCAGGTGTACCAGGCCATTCGAATTGAAGTGAACCAGGAACTGGAGGCGATAGAGGAGTTGCTCCTGCAGTGCCCGGAACTCCTTAAAAAAGGAGGCCGTCTGAGCGTCATAAGTTACCATTCCCTGGAAGACCGCCTGGTAAAGCGGTTCATACAGACCGGAAAGTTTGAAGGGGAGGTGGAAAAGGATTTTTACGGGAATGTGGATTTGCCATTCAGAAAGGTAGGGGGGTTGCAGGTCCCCACAGAAGAAGAAATTAGCAGCAACCCGAGGGCGCGTAGCGCAAGGCTGCGGGTGGCCGAAAGGCTTTAGGGGGCATTAACAATTTAGGATCACTAATGTAAGCATCATGAAAAAGGGACTCACAGACATTTTAAAGGGCAAGTTTTTGGTGAGCGGGGATGCTCCCAAAAACTGGATGTTTATTATTTACGCTTCTTTCCTGGCTACTATTATGATTGCCAGTTCACACAGTGCCGACCGAAAGGTGCACAAGGTAGCCGCCCTTAACGAGGAGGTAAAGGAGCTAAGGAGCCAGTTTGTGGATATGCGCTCCGACGTGCAGCGCTTGAAGTTGGAATCTACCGTCATGCATGCCCTAGAGGTGGATGGGTTGTACCCGTCTGAGACCCCCCCCAAAAAAATTAAGGTTAAAACAACAGCAAATTAATTGGCTACAACAGAGAAGCACATATTGACCCGTTTGTACGTAGTGGCTGGATGCCTGTTCCTGTTCGCTGGTGCCGTGGTGGTAAAGCTGATCAGCATTCAAATGGTGGATGGCCATAAGTATAAGGAGCTGGCCGAACAGCGGACCGAGAAACTCTTCACCATCGCACCCAACCGTGGCAACCTGTATTCTGACGACGGAAGCCTCCTGGCTACTTCGGTCTCCCGTTATACCATTCGATTTGATGCGGTGACCGTAAAGGACAAGGATTTTGAAGCCCAGGTAGCGCCACTTGCCGGGGCCTTATCCCGATTGTTGGGCAAACCGGCATCGCATTTTGACCAACTCCTGAGGAAAGCGCGGGCCAACAAGAATCGGTACGCCCTGGTCGCAAGGAACCTGGACTATTCAGATTACATGCAGTTAAAGCAATTCCCACTGTTCAATCTGGGCCCTTATAAAGGAGGGTTGATTGTAGAGCAGAAGACCGTACGGGAACACCCGTTGGGGAAAATAGCCGAACGCAGTGTGGGGTATGAGCGTTTTGACGAGAACGGCTACGCCACAAGGGTAGGCCTGGAAGGGGCTTTTGGGCAATACCTGAGGGGTGTTGAAGGCAAACGCCTCAAGCAGAAAATTGCCAAGGGGCAGTGGAAACCCATAGGATTCGATAACCTTATTGAGCCAAAAGACGGCTATGATGTGGTTTCTACCATCGATATCAATATACAGGACATTGCCCACCACGCCCTTTTGCGGCAGTTGGAAAAGTATAAGGCCGATCATGGGTGTGTGATCGTGATGGAAACCAAAACAGGCGAGGTCAAGGCGATATCCAACCTGGGCCGGACCGAAGATGGGAAGTACTATGAGCGCCTGAATTACGCCCTGGGGGAATCTCATGAACCTGGTTCTTCGTTCAAACTCATGTCGCTCGTGGCCGCGCTGGAGGATAAAGTGGTGGATACCAGCACGGTGGTTGACACCGAAAAGGGGCGCTGGAGGATATATGACCGGATCGTACGCGATTCCAAAGAGGGTGGCTATGGGGAGATTTCCATCGCAAAGGCCTTTGAGGTCTCTTCCAATACGGCTTTTGCCAAAATGATCCACAACGGGTATAAAGAGCAACCCGCACGATTTGTCAACCAATTGATGCGGATGGGCCTTCATAAGGAATTGGGCATGCCCATCAAAGGTGAGGGCAAACCCGTGATACGGTTCCCTGGGGATAAGGGATGGTCGGGCATATCGCTGGCCTGGATGTCGTACGGGTACGAGGTATCCCTGACACCGCTGCAAACCCTGGCTTTTTACAATGCCATCGCCAATGATGGGGAACTGGTAAAGCCCAGGCTTATCAAGGAAGTCCGGGAATGGGATCAACCCATACGGCAATTTAACAAGGAAGTGGTGAACCCTGCTATTTGTTCCCGGGAAACGGCCGCTCAGGTGAAGCAATTGTTGGCCAATGTGGTTAAAAAGAAACACGGTACCGGCCACCGCCTGTACTCCCCTAACTTTTCTATGGCAGGGAAGACCGGGACGGCCCAAAAGAACTACGTGTCCAAAGACCGGGATAAGCTGGCCTATATATCGACCTTCGCCGGCTATTTTCCGGCCGAAGACCCCAAGTATTCCTGTATCGTGGTCATCCATGAACCCGATAAGAGCGTGGGGTATTACGGGGCCGATGTCTCCGGGCCCGTCTTTAAGTCTGTGGCCCAGAAGATCTATGCCAACAACCCGCTTATCGATGAGGTGGAAACCCTGGAGCCCCAATGCCCGGAACTGGAGGAAGCATTCGAACAATTCTACGTGGTCGCCCAAAAGAAATATGATCAGGTGCCTAACGTGAAAGGGATGAGTGGGATGGATGCCATTTCCATCCTGGAGAACCTTGGCCTGGAGGTAGAAGTAAGGGGTAATGGCAAGGTGAAAAGACAATCTATCTCGCAGGGGACCGACCTGAAAAAAGTAAAAAAAATCGTGCTCGAACTCTCATGAAGCTACTCAAAGACATATTATATGGTGTGGGCCTGAGCGCGGTTAGCGGTTCTACCGCCAAAATGGTGAATGCGGTCTGCTTTGATTCCAGGAAGGTAGGCATGGATGATGTCTTTGTCGCTATCCGGGGGACGGCGATGGACGGGCATGCATTTATAGACCAGGCAATTCAGTCGGGGGCCAATACCATCGTATGTGAGGAATTGCCCGGGAATATGGTGAATGAGGTAACCTATGTGGAGGTGCGCGATGGCCAGCAGGCACTGGCGGTCATGGCCTCCAATTATTATGGGAACCCATCAAAGAACCTGAAACTGGTGGGGGTTACCGGGACCAATGGAAAAACGACCGTCAGTAGCTTGCTTTACCAGCTTTTCAGAAAGGCGGGGTATAAGGTGGGGCTTATTTCCACGATCCGGATCATGGTCAATGACAAGGAGTATCCCACTACCCATACCACGCCTGATGCCCTGACGATCAACCGGCACCTGGCCCTGATGAACACCGAGGGGGTCGAGTTTTGTTTTATGGAAGTGAGTTCTCATGGCATCGCCCAGAAGCGAACCGAAGGATTGGTCTTTGAGGGGGCTGTTTTCACGAACCTGTCACATGACCACCTGGACTACCACAAGACCTTTGCGGAGTACCGCGACACCAAAAAGAAGTTATTTGATGACCTGTCGAAAAGGGCTTTTGCCCTGGTCAACGTCGACGATAAGAATGGCCTTGTAATGCTGCAGAACACAAAGGCCAGGAAATTTACCTATGGCCTGAAGACCTATGCGGACTATAAGGCGCAGGTCATGGAGAGCCAGTTAAGTGGCCAGCTGCTTAAAATTGACGATACGGAATTATGGACCAGGTTAATCGGGCAGTTCAATGCCTATAACATCCTGGCGATCTATGCAACCGCCGACCTTCTGGGCCTGGAGAAGCTGGAAATCATGCGCATTATCAGCGAATTGGAAAACGTCGACGGAAGGTTCCAGTATTACATCTCTAAATCGAATATAACGGCGATAGTTGATTATGCCCATACGCCGGACGCCTTAAAAAATGTGTTGGATACAATCAATGCATTGAGGACTGAAAATGAAAACGTCATCACCGTTGTGGGGTGTGGTGGTGATCGTGACAAGTCTAAGCGTCCGGTTATGGGTCATATCGCATCTGCTTATAGCAACAAGGCCATATTCACCTCGGATAACCCGCGGTCTGAATCGGCCATTGCCATCATCGAAGAAATGGAGGCGGGGGTAGAGCCCCAGAATTTCAACAAAACACTATCGGTAGAAAACAGGAAGCAAGCCATCAAGGCTGCGTGCCAGATGGCAGAAGCCAATGACATCATCCTGGTAGCAGGCAAAGGGCATGAAACCTACCAGGAGCGCCAGGGCAAGAGGGTTGATTTTGACGATTTTAAAATCGTCAAGGAAATCCTGGCAGCATTGGATAAATAGAAGCGATTAGAAAAACCAAGTACGGAAGCGACGAATATGCTGTATTACCTCTTTGAATACCTAGAAAAGCAATACCAGTTCCCGGGGGCGACCCTGTTCCAGTTCCTTACGTTCAGGGCGGCCATGGCGGTGTTGCTTTCCCTGGTCCTGGCCACGGTTTACGGGAAGCGGGTGATTGTCTTCCTGAAACGGAAACAAATTGGGGAAACGGTACGTGACCTCGGGCTCGAGGGGCAGGAGCAAAAGTCTGGTACACCCACCATGGGCGGGATCATCATCATCTTGTCAACCCTTATTCCGGTACTCCTGTTCTCCCGCCTGGACAATATTTATGTCCTCCTCCTGATCATCACCACGCTCTGGATGGGGGTTATCGGGTTCATAGACGATTACATCAAGATTTTTAAAAAGGACAAGAAAGGCCTTAAGGGGCGCTTTAAGGTATTGGGGCAGGTAGTCCTGGGCCTTATGGTTGGCGCTATCCTCTACTTCCACCCCGAAGTTACCATGAAGGAGGAAAACAGCTCCAGGATCACCGAGCGCTTTACGGTGGAACAGGTGGAGGGCAAAGAGATAAAGGCGATACGGACCAATGTGCCCTTCTTTAAAAACAACCAGCTGGATTACAGCGACCTTGTGGGCTGGATGGGGGAAGGCGCTGCCGATTACGCCTGGTTGATCTTCATCCCTATTGTCATCTTTATTGTAACGGCCGTTTCCAACGGGGCCAACCTCACGGATGGCATTGACGGCCTTGCGGCCGGTTCGTCGGCAATCATTGTGCTCACCCTGGGGATCTTTGCCTGGGTTTCGGGAAATATCATTTTTTCGGAGTACCTGGATATCTTTTTTATACCCAGGGCAGGGGAGCTGGTGGTTTTCATAGCGGCCTTTGTAGGGGCCCTGGTAGGGTTCCTGTGGTATAATGCCTATCCCGCCCAGGTATTCATGGGCGATACGGGGAGCCTGACCATCGGGGGTGTCATAGCGGTGATCGCCCTGATCGTTCGCAAGGAATTGCTCATACCCCTGCTATGTGGGATTTTCTTCGCAGAATCCCTGTCGGTCATGATACAGGTAAGTTATTTCAAGTATACCCGTAAAAAATACGGCGAAGGCCGGCGCATTTTTCTGATGTCGCCTTTGCACCATCACTACCAGAAGAAAGGCTATCACGAAAGCAAAATCGTGACCCGCTTCTGGATCATTGGGATACTCCTGGCCGTTGTGACGATTGTGACACTGAAAGTGCGCTGAGATGGAACGGCTGGTGATATTGGGTGGAGGTGAAAGCGGGGTGGGTACCGCCATCCTCGGGAAACAAAAGGGCTATGAAGTTTTTGTGTCAGACCGGGGGATGCTGAAGAAAAAATATAAGGACGTTCTTGAACATTATGGGATTGATTGGGAAGAAGGCCAGCATACCGAGGCCAGGGTCCTTAATGCCGACCTGGTGATGAAAAGCCCGGGGATTCCTGATAAGGCGCCTCTGGTGAAAGCGCTTCGGGAGCGTTCCATACCGGTGATTTCCGAGATTGAATTTGCCGCCCGCTACACTGATGCCACCATCATCGGGATTACAGGGAGTAACGGCAAGACCACCACCACCATGCTTACCTACCATATTTTGAAGGAAGGCGGGTTGCATGTAGGGATGGCGGGGAACATCGGGGACAGTTTTGCCCGGATGGTTGCTGAAAAGGACTATGCCTGTTATGTTCTGGAGATCAGCAGTTTCCAGCTTGATGGCATACGGGATTTCCGGCCGCATATCGGGCTGATCACCAATATCACCGAGGACCATCTGGATCGATATGACTATGATTTCAGCAAGTATATCGCCTCCAAGTTCAGGATCGCAGAGAATCAGCAGGCAACCGATTTCCTGATATATGATGCAGATGACCCTGTCATCACCCAATGGCTGGAACAACACCCCATACAATCCCGGGGACTGCCTTTTTCCATAGAAAGGGAATTGGAAGCAGGGGCCTGGATCGGGGAAAATGAAATACGGATAAAAACAAAACAAAAAATGATAACAATGAGCAATGAAGCTTTGGCCCTGGAAGGCAAACACAACCTGAAGAACACCATGGCCGCTGCAACGGTGGCCAAGTTGGTGGGGATACGCAAGGAAACGATACGGGCGTGCATCCAAAATTTCCAGGGGGCGCCCCACCGGCTGGAAAAGGTACTTAAGATTCACCATGTACAATACATCAATGATTCCAAAGCGACCAATGTGAATGCCACCTATTATGCCCTGGACAGCATGAACACCCCGACCGTTTGGATCGTAGGGGGGCAGGACAAAGGCAATGATTACAAGGTGCTGATGCCCCTCGTACGCGAAAAGGTAAAGGCGATCATTTGCCTGGGGATGGACAATACCAAGATCAAGGAGGCCTTCGGAAACGTGGTAGACCTGATGGTGGAGACCTTCGCCATGAGCGAAGCGGTAAAGGTGGCCTACAAGATTGCGGAGCGGGGCGATACGGTCCTGTTGTCGCCAGCCTGTGCCAGTTTTGACCTGTTTGAAAATTATGAGGATCGCGGGAACCAGTTCAAGGAAGCCATCAAAAATTTATAGACGTGACCCAATTCCTGAAGAACATACAAGGAGATAAAGCCATCTGGGCGGTAGTGGCCCTGCTGGCCATATTCTCTTTCCTCCCCGTCTACAGTGCCAGCAGTAACCTTGTGTATGTGGTGGGCAATGGAACCACCATGGGCCACCTGGTAAAACACGGGTTGCTGTTGTTCCTGGGCTTCGGGATAATTTATGGCGTTCACAAGATCCCCACACATTTCTTCAAAGGGCTTTCTATCATTGCCATGCCCGTGGTATTGGTTTTGCTGGCCTATACGCTGGCTCAGGGGACCACTATAGATGGGGCCAACGCCAGCCGTTGGATACGCCTGCCATTTGTGGGGATTTCCTTCCAGACGTCTAACCTGGCCGGGGTGGTGCTGATGATTTATGTGGCCCGCTACCTGACTAAGATGAAAGACCGGGAGATCCGGTTCAAAGAAAGTATACTGCCGTTGTGGCTCCCGGTATTCCTGGTGCTGATCCTGATCCTGCCGGCCAATTTTTCGACAGCGGCTATCCTGTTTTTTATGGTGATGGTCCTCTGTTTTTTAGGCGGGTACCCAATGAAGTACTTGTTAAGCATGACGGCAGCGGGCCTGGCAGGGCTCTGTATTTTTGTGCTACTGGCCAAGGCCGTGCCCGACCTTTTCCCCAACCGGGTGGACACCTGGATGAGCCGGCTGGAAAGTTTTTGGGATCCGGCCGATACCGAGGCCGATTACCAGATAGAAAAGGCCAAGATCGCCATTGCCAGTGGCGGAATTATCGGTAGCGGCGCCGGCAAGAGTGTGATGAAAAATTTCCTTCCACAGAGTTCCTCCGACTTTATTTACGCCATCATTATTGAAGAATACGGCCTGGTAGGGGGGCTGGCCCTGATGTTTTTCTACCTCCTCCTGTTATTCAGGATCGTGGTGGTGGCCAATGCCAATGCAACGGTATTTGGCAAGCTGCTTGTGGTGGGAGTGGGCCTCCCCATTGTATTCCAGGCCCTGATCAATATGGCGGTGGCGGTTGAATTGTTTCCCGTGACAGGACAGACCTTGCCATTGATCAGCAGCGGGGGGACCTCTATATGGATGACCTGCCTGGCCATTGGGATTATCCTCAGTGCGAGCCGGAAGGATAGGAACCAGGAACAAAGCGAAGAAGGAACCGGGGAATTGAACCCTTTAGAAGTATTGAGTGGGCAGATATAGGTTTATACTATCGGGAGGGGGCACCGGCGGGCACATTTACCCGGCCATTGCCATAGCCAATGAGTTGAAGAAGCGATATCCGGGGTCTGACATCCTGTTCGTAGGGGCCAGTGACCGGATGGAAATGGAAAAAGTACCCCAGGCGGGTTATGAAATACAAGGATTGTGGATTAGCGGGTTACAACGGAAGTTGAGTTTTAAAAACCTGATGTTCCCCATAAAATTGGTAAGTAGTTTGATCAAAGCGGCAAAAATAGTACGCAGGTTTCAGCCCCATGTGGTCATTGGGACCGGGGGCTATGCCAGTGGGCCCCTGCTGAAGGTGGCTTCTGGTAAAGGCATCCCTTGTGTGTTGCAGGAGCAAAATTCCTATGCCGGCATCACCAATAAGTTATTGGCACGCAGGGCGGCAAAGATTTGTGTGGCCTATGACGGGATGGAACGCTATTTCCCTGTGGAAAAAATAGTGAAGACCGGGAACCCGGTACGGCGCGATATTGTCAGCGGTCATACCAATACAGACGAGGCATACGCCTATTTTGGTCTTGATCCTGACAAAACCACCCTGTTGGTACTGGGCGGAAGCCTTGGTGCCAGGCGCATCAACCAGTTGGTGGCCAGTGAACTGTCTTTTTTTTCAAGGTTTGACCTACAGATGATCTGGCAGTGCGGCAAGCTTTACTATGAAACCTATAAAGCGCATGATTCCGGGCCGGTAAAGGTTTACCAGTTTTTAAACCGCATGGATTACGCCTATGCGGTAGCCGACATCATCATCTCGCGGGCAGGCGCGGGCACGGTGTCTGAACTATGCCTTGCGGGCAAGCCGGTCATCCTGGTGCCTTCGCCCCATGTGGCTGAAGACCACCAGACCAAGAATGCCCAGGCGTTGGTAGAGCGGGACGCGGCGCTGATGATCCCGGAAGCCGGGCTGGAAGACCGCTTCGAACCGGAATTTTCAGACCTCTTCCTGTCGCAGCAACAAAAGATGCGCCTTGGTAGCAATATCAGGGCGATGGGTATGCCGGATGCCACGGAAAGGATTGTGGATGAAATAGAAAAGTTATTACCCCAGTAGATGGATTTAAAAGAAATACATAGGGTGTACTTTATCGGGATCGGGGGGATAGGAATGTCTGCCCTGGCCCGTTATTTTAAGTTTGTCGGGAAAGAGGTAGGGGGGTACGACAAAACCAGGACCCCGCTTTGCGCGGAGTTGGAGGGGTTGGGGATGCCTATCCATTACCAGGACGATGTTTCCCTTATCCCCCCGGGTTTTATGGAGGTGAGTCAGACCCTGGTCGTGTACACGCCGGCCGTGCCCCGGGCGATGAAGGAATTGCGGTATTTTAGTGAAGGCGGGTTCGAGGTGAAGAAACGATCAGAGGTCCTGGGGTTGATCACCAGGGATACCTTTTGTTTCGCTGTTGCCGGCACACACGGGAAGACGACCACCAGCAGTATCCTGGCCCACCTGCTCAGGGAGACCGGTACCCCCGTTACCGCCTTTTTAGGGGGTATTTCAGAAGATTTCAATAGTAACTTCCTGTTCGCAGGCTCAGCATATTCGGTGGTGGAAGCCGATGAATACGACCGTTCCTTCCTTAGGTTATCCCCCGATGTGGCCTGTGTCACATCCATGGATGACGACCACCTGGATATCTATGGCAATACCGAAACCCTGGTAGCATCGTTTGTGGAATTTACAAAAAGGTTAAAACCCAATGGGAAACTCTTTGTTCGCAATGGCCTGCCCCTGAAGGGGTTTACCTACGGGATAGAGGATGATTCTGATTACTGTATCCGTAATCTGAAGATAGAAGGGGGGACCTACATTTTTGACCTGGGAACGCCGCAAACCACGGTAAGGGGGGTGAAGTTCAACAAGCCTGGCAGGCACAACCTGCTCAATGGCCTTGTGGCATTTGCCATGGCCATACAGGCAGGGCCCCCACTGCAGGGCCTTGTGGCTGCACTGGAAAGTTTTAAAGGGGTAGACCGCAGGTTTTCATACCGGTTGAAAAAAGAGCACCTGGTCTTTATTGATGACTATGCACACCATCCCGGGGAGATTGATGCGGTATACCAGGCTGTAAGGGAGATGCATCCGGATAGAAAGACTCTGGCGGTCTTCCAGCCGCACCTGTATTCCCGTACCCGCGATTTCGGGGACGCTTTCGGCAAAAGCCTGTCGCAGTTTGACCAGGTCATCCTGCTTGACATCTATCCTGCGAGGGAAGAACCTCTGCCGGGAATCGATGCTGCCTGGCTGTTGGACAAGATAAAAAACCCCCATAAAAAGCTGGTGTCAAAGCCGGCCCTGATCGATGAAATAAGAGCCTGGAACCCGGAGGTCCTGATCGTTATGGGTGCCGGGGATATTGGATTGGAAGTACCATTAATTAAAAATGCCCTGGAACATGCAAGCTAATTGGAACCTTCTAAAATTACTCGGATTAATAATCTGCGTAACAGGTCTTTATGCGTTTTCAAATCGTAGGAGTGCCCAGCGGACGGTTAACGGGATCACCATAGAATTTGTCGGGAAAGACAATTTGTACCTCACGCAGGGGGCAGTTAATAAATTGTTAATACAAAAATTCGGGCCCCTCACCAATGTGCCTAAAGAAAAAGTAGTTTTGAATACTATAGAGTCGGTCATCGAGACCAATGATATGGTGGAAAATGCCCAGGTATATCTTACAATAAACGGTGAGCTTACATCCAAAATTGCCCAACGGCAACCCATCGGTCGAGTAGAAGGAGCATCCAAGTATTACCTGGATGCGCAGGGCAAGCGCATGCCTTTATCGAGGTATCATTCGGCCAGAGTTCCCATCATTACCGGCAAAATAACGGGTAAAAGTCTCGAAGACGCTTACGTTATTTTAAACTATATCAACAAGGACGACTTCCTGAGGAAGAATATCATTGGGATCCATGTGGAGGAAGAGGGGAAGTACCAATTAAAGTTCCGGGTGGACAATTTTGTGGTAAACCTCGGGGATGTAGGGGACCTGGAAAACAAGTTCAACAATTTCAAGGCCTTTTACGCGAAGGCCACCAAAGACCAGACGCTGGGGGAATATCAGATCGTCAGCCTGGAATTTAATAATCAAGTAGTGTGCACCAAAATATAACACATATGGAACATTCAAATTATTCTGTCGGACTGGATATTGGTACCACCAAGATTGTAGCCATCATCGGGAAGGAGAACGAATATGGCAAGATCGAGGTGTTGGGGATAGGAAGGTCCAAGAGCCTTGGGGTGCACAGGGGCGTGGTTAACAACATTACCCAAACCATCCAATCCATACAACAGGCCGTTGAACAGGCAGAAGCCAATTCGGGCCTGAAGATTGGTTCTGTAGTGGTGGGCATTGCCGGGCAGCACATCCGCAGCCTGCAGCATAGTGATTACATTACCCGGGCCAACTCGGAAGAAGTGATTAACGAGGACGATCTGGAGAAGCTATGCAACCAGGTGTACAAATTGGTCATGCTGCCGGGCGAGGAGATCATCCATGTACTTCCCCAGGAATACAAGGTAGACGGGCAGGCAGAGATCAAACAGCCCATTGGGATGTACGGGGGCAGGCTCGAAGCCAACTTCCACGTGGTGGTAGGACAGGTGTCTTCCATCAAGAACGTGGGCCGTTGCATCAAAAGCGCCGGGCTCGATCTGGGCAATATTACCCTGGAACCCCTGGCCTCCTCGGATGCGGTTCTGAGCCAGGAGGAAAAGGAGGCCGGGGTAGCGTTGATCGATATCGGGGGGGGCACCACGGACCTCGCTATTTTCAAGGACGGTATCATTAGGCATACGGCGGTTATCCCGTTCGGGGGCAATGTGATCACCGAGGACATCAAAGAAGGCTGCTCTATCATTGAAAAACAGGCGGAGCTTTTGAAGATAAAATTCGGTTCTGCCTGGCCGGGGGAAAACAAGGACAACGAGATTGTTTCGATTCCCGGATTGCGTGGCAGGGAGCCCAAGGAAATTACCCTTAAGAATCTAAGTAAGATCATCCATGCCCGGGTGGTGGAGATCGTAGAGCAGGTATATGTAGAGATCAAGAATTACGGGCACGAGGAACAAAAGAAAAAATTAATCGCCGGGATTGTCCTCACCGGGGGAGGCAGCCAGTTAAAGCACTTAAAACAATTGGTGGAGTATATCACCGGCATGGACACGCGCATTGGGTATCCCAATGAGCACCTGGCAGGGGATTCTGACGAGGAGATCGCCAGCCCCCTGTATGCCACCGCCGTAGGCTTGCTGATGAACGCGGTAAAGAGCAAGGCCAGGAAAAAAAGCACCGTCCCACAGGGCAGCGGGGAGGAAAAGGAAATGGTGCTGGAAGGACACCCGGAGCAAAGTTCCCAGGGCACCATCAAAAGGCCCCGGAAAACCGTATTCGACAAATGGTCGGAAAAACTGAAGGATTTCCTGGACAACGCGGAATAAGGCAGCAGAGATAGAAAATCAGGTAGTAATCAGAAATAATTGTAACCATGAGCACCGAATTTGACAACATTTCCTTTGATCTTCCAAAAAATCAAAGCAACGTAATTAAAGTGATCGGCGTGGGCGGTGGCGGAAGCAACGCCATCAACCACATGTTCCAGGCAGGCATCAACGGGGTAGATTTTGTGATCTGCAATACCGATGCCCAGGCCCTGCAGAACTCTCCCGTCCCCAATAAGATCCAGCTTGGGGTCTCCCTGACAGAGGGGCTGGGCGCCGGTGCAAACCCCGAAGTAGGGGAACAGGCGGCTTTGGAGAGTATGGAAGAAATCAAACAAATGCTCGACACCACCACCAAGATGATTTTTATTACTGCCGGGATGGGTGGGGGTACGGGTACCGGTGCGGCGCCTATCATTGCCAAGCTGGCCAAGGAAATGGATGTGCTCACCGTGGGCATTGTCACCACGCCTTTCCAGTTCGAGGGTAAAAGCCGCTGCAGCCAGGCCCAGGCCGGTATAGAACGGTTGCGGGCCAATGTAGATTCGCTTATTGTAATCAACAACAACAAACTCCGGGAGGTTTACGGAAACCTGGGCTTTAAGGCCGGATTCTCCAAGGCAGATGAGGTGCTCGCTACAGCTGCCAGGGGGATTGCGGAGGTTATTACCCACCATTACACGCAGAACATCGACCTGCGGGATGCCAAGACCGTACTCTCCAACAGCGGGACCGCCATTATGGGATCGGCCCAGGCCAAAGGTTCCGCAAGGGCCCAGGAAGCCATTATGAAGGCCCTGGATTCCCCGCTGCTCAATGATAACAAGATTACCGGTGCCAAGAATGTATTGTTGCTCATCGTTTCTGGGACCCAGGAGATTACCATAGACGAAATAGGCGAGATCAACGACCATATTCAGATAGAAGCCGGCCATGGGGCCAATATCATCATGGGGGTAGGCGAGGATGCCGACCTGGGGGAAGCCATTGCCGTGACGGTCATTGCCACGGGATTTAACATAGACCAGCAGGACGACATCGTCAATACGGAATCCAAAAAGATCATCCATACCCTGGAGGACGAACAAAAGGCAGAACAAAACCTGAGTAAAACCAAGACTGTACACCTGCTGGAAGAGGAAGAAGAGACGTTTAAACCCGCCAAGAAACGGTACCAGTTGATCGAAGAGGAGGAAGATCTCATCCCTACCACCCATTATATTCGCAATTTCAATGTCTTTTACGAAGAGGTAATCGCGACGGAAGTACGCGAGGAGGACTTTATCATTATCGATTCAAAGGACAGCCTCAACGATATCGAGGTGGTTGATCCGGTGGTGGTCTCATCGAGGAAGGAGGACAAGGAGCAGTTTACTTTTAGCTTTGATATGCCCTTAAAAAGGGAAGAAGAGGAAGAGGACGAAAAAAAGCACGTAATAACGTTCGACCTGGACGATGATGTGAGAGACCTGAAGGTAAAAGACCATATTGAGGTGGTCCCGGTACTGGAATACAACAAGGATGGTGAAACCCGCTATAGCCTGGACGATTATATGGAGTTGGAGACCAAGCTCACGGGGGCCAAATCCAAGGCCGAGGAATATGAGCCTAAAATGGTGGAAGATGAATTGGTTTTCGAGAAAAAGACCCTGACGGTAAACAAGTCTGAAACGGGCGGGTCCGGGGAGCGCGATATCGATCCCATGGAAAGCCCCATTGAGGAGTTGCTCCGGGCCAGGGCCGATGAGCGCAGGAAGAAGTTAAAAGATTTCAACTACAAGTTTCAGAATTCGGTAAACAATATCGACGAGATAGAAAAGGAGCCCGCCTACAAACGGCAGGGGGTTAATTTATCGGATAACCCAAAGGGGGGTAAGGTTTCCCGCACCACCCTGGGCGAAGACAGCAATGATGAGATGCAATTGCGCTCCAATAATTCATTTTTGCATGACAATGTAGATTAGTGGGGTAAAAGCACCACGTTTCGTCACGGACAAACCCGGGCCAGTATGCTGGTTCGGGTTTATTTTTTATCTTCGTGCCGTAAAAAATCCTAGGAAAATGAGCTTACAGCAAAAGGTCATGGAAAAGATGAAAGCAGCGATGAAAGCCAAGGACACGGTTGCTTTAGAGTCGTTGCGCGCCATCAAATCGGCCATTCTGCTGGCACAATCTGAAAAGGTGGGCACGGTGCTTTCGGAAGAGGAAGAGGTAAAACTGGTCCAGAAACTGGTAAAGCAGCGAAGAGACAGTGCTGCCATCTATAAGGAACAGGGGCGTGACGACCTTGCAGGCCCCGAGCTTTCGCAGGCCAAGGTAATAGAGCAATTCTTGCCCGAACAGCTGAGCGAGGAGGAGATAGAAAAGGTGGTGGTGCAGGCGATAGATGCCTCCGGGGCCTCGGGGATGAAGGATATGGGCAAGGTGATGGGGATTGTAACCCAGGAACTGGCGGGACAGGCTGATGGGAAGACCATCTCAACCATAGTACGCCGCAAACTGGCAGAATAACGATGCTTATGGAAGAGCCTGAACTGCGGGAGCTTCTGGAAACAGCGCTTATTGCGACAGAAAAAAAGTGCGGCAGTACGAGGCACTTTGCCAGCCCATAGCCCCCGATGACGCCATTGGGCGGGGATCCCGCATGGACGCGATCAACAACAAGGGGGTTATGGAAGCTGCCCTGCGGAAAGCCAGGGAACGCCTGGATGGGTTAAGGAAAAACCTGGACAAGCTGGGGAGCAAAGATTTCGGGATTTGCCCGGGCTGCAAAAAGCCAATTGCAATTCAACGAATTTTATTGGTGCCACAAAGTTCTTTTTGCGTAAATTGCGCACCCTAAATAAGGGCTACTTATTTTAAATGGCCGCGTAGTTCAACTGGATAGAATATCAGATTTCGGCTCTGAGGGTTGGGGGTTCGAATCCTCCCGCGGTCACTACAAGCGCAAAGGCCTGCAACGCAAGTTGCAGGCCTTTTTGTTTCCTGAACCCGCCAAAAGCTTGCTTTTGAAAGGTGAAAGGAAACCCTGTAGCACGTGCTACAGGGTTTCCTTTGCATTTGCACAGGGGGGCGTTGTGAGGATCATGAGCGCAGCGAATACTCCGATAGGGGTTGCGGGGCGATTGTTGTTTTGGTGGAGGAAAGTTTGGATTGCCTGCAGCGGCTTATCAATTTTGGCTTTTTGTTTGAAGCAAATAGCATACACTGATTGTCGCATATATCTATTGGAGACCCATGGTATTTTCCGGGGACTCCCAGCCACAAATAGATCATTTTGACCAGTGGTTTTGCGGCTTGCTGGCTTTTTAATCGGCAATCCTCTATTTTTGCAAAATGAAGGCTTTAGCTTTTTTACTTTCCTTGCTGATCCTATTGTTGTCAGGGGTACCCTGTTGCGGCTCGGATGCACAATGCGGGGATGCCATATCCGGGGTATCCCGGACCGATGCGGACCCTCACAACGAGGAACCTCTTTCCAAGGGTCCCTGCTCTCCTTTTTACACCTGTGGGACTTGTGTGGGATTTATCGAGGCCATCGGACTACAATGCCCTGCTCAGGTAGAAAAAGTCTGCAGGATAGCGATTAATACCCTTCACGGCAAAAGTGTTTCCGAAATCATTACCCATCGTTTGCTAAGACCACCGATTCCGGGATTTAGAACCTAATTATAGGCAGGTGAGATACTCCTGCCTTCACTGTCTTCTTTTTCAAATTCTAAATCCAATCTAAATGGACTTAAAATCTATAGTTAGTGGCATTGCCCTTTTCATGTTATGCGGGCTCAGTGCTCAAAACAACTTTCTGGCCAGGGTGGTCGAGGCAGAAAGCGGGGAACCCTTGCTGGGGGTCAGTATATATTTTCCTCAATTGCAAATAGGGGGCACTACAAATGCGTCTGGGAACGTTGTCATAGAAGCTATTCCCAATGGAACACATCAGCTGCAAATAAGTTTTGTGGGCTTCGAAACGCTTGAAATGACCCTGAGGTTTCCTTTGGATGAAAGGCAACAAAATCAAACTTTACAACTGCATACCTCCCATGAGGAGATGGAGGAAGTGGTTATTCGCTCAACGAGGAGCACCCGGACCATCGAAGATATCCCTACCCGGGTGGAATTTATTGCCGGGGAGGAGTTGACGGAAAAGGGAAATATGAAACCGGGGGATATCCGTATGCTTTTAAATGAAAGTACGGGGATACAGACCCAGCAAACCTCGGCTACCAGTTATAATTCCAGCATCCGGATTCAGGGTCTCGACGGAAAATACACCCAGCTGCTACGGGACGGAATGCCATTGTATTCTGGATTTTCCGGGGGGCTGAGCCTGATGCAGATTGCCCCACTGGATTTAAAGCAGGTGGAAGTAATCAAAGGGGCGTCATCTACGCTATATGGTGGTGGTGCCATTGCGGGCCTGGTGAACCTCATTACCAAAACCCCTGGGGAAGAGCGGGAACTCAGTTTTATGGTGAATGGTACTTCGGCCTTAGGTCTGGATGTAAGTGGCTTTTACGCTGAGAAGTTTGGTAATACAGGCACCACCGTTTTTGGTTCCTACAATCGGGGGGCACCCTACGACCCTGCCGATATAGGCCTGACGGCTATCCCGGAGTTTGAACGTTTTACCCTGAACCCCAAGCTTTTCCTGTACCTTAGGGATAACACCCGGGTGGATGCAGGGGTCAACATCGTGTCCGAACGCCGGCTGGGAGGAAATCTGGAGTATGTAAAAGGCGAAACCGTGGCGGATCCCTATTTTGAAAGCAACAAAACAGATCGTATATCCACACAATTCCAATTTACCCGGGATTTGAGTGACTCGACCCGAATCGAAGTCAAGAATAGTCTGAATTTCTATGACCGTTCCATAGCCATTCCCGATTTTATTTTTGCCGGCCGGCAATTTTCTTCCTTCAGCGAACTAAACCTTGCCTGGGGGAACGACACTTCTGAGTGGATTACCGGGTTGAACCTTTGGACCGATCAATTCAGGCAGTTGCAGGGAAACCCGGGCCAGGATCTCGGTTTTTCGAATGCCACCATCGGCGGTTTTGCACAAAATACCTGGAATATGGCCCGAAAATGGACCATTGAATCCGGATTCAGGCTGGACTATCAGAATGACTACGGTTGGTTTCCCCTCCCGCGGTTTTCGCTGATGTATGAACCGTTGCCACAACTGACCTTTCGATTAGGAGGAGGATTGGGCTATAAAACCCCTACCGTGTTCTCGGAGGATGCGGAACGAAGGCAATTCCAGAATATCCTTCCGCTGGATACCAAGGCCCTGGAAGCCGAGCGCTCGATGGGGGGAAACTTTGATATTAATTACAAAGTGCCCGTGGCCCCCGGTCTCCTAATGTCTTCGAATGTCCTGTTCTTCTATACCCAAATCCAGGATCCGCTGGTCCTTACCCCTGTAGGCTCGTCATTTGAGTTTGTACAACCCGACGGCAGGGTTGATACCAGGGGGGTGGAGGTAAATCTGAAATGGAGCTATGAGGACCTTAAATTGTTTGTCGGGTATACCCATGCCAGCGTACAGCAGTATTTGGATGGAGCTACCTTAGATGTTCCCCTGGTGGCCGAACACCGGCTCAATAATGTGCTCATGTATGAGAAGCACGATAATTTCTGGGTTGGGCTGGAAGCCTATTACTTCAGTCCACAGAAGCTCAGCGATGGAACTACAGGTAAATCCTACTGGATTACAGGCGTAATGACCGAAAAGAAGTTTGGAGAACATTTTTCCCTATTCCTGAACTTTGAAAATTTCCTGGATACCAGGCAGACGGCTTTCGACACCATATTTACCGGAAGCCTGGGCGACCCTCAGTTCCGGGATATTTATGCCCCCGTTGACGGCTTTGTGGTCAATGGAGGGTTTAAATGGAAGCTTTAGCGGAAAACCGTCGTATGAAGTATACAACGTTTCATGGGCACAGGGGGCGTTGTGAGGATCATGAGCGCAGCGAATATCCTGGTACGGGCTACCGGGGCGGTCTTCGCCACCAGGGCCAACCTGCCCGGTGGATGGCCATGGAATTGGTGATTGGGCCCAAAGAATGAACAAAATAGCTACTTAATTCATTATCTTCAGAAGGCATAACCCCTTTGCGTATTTTCAATGTTTCAAAATGCCTTCGCACTTACCTCAGAACAGGTAATAACCGGACTTCAAACCGATATGGGGAAAGGGTTAGATGCGCAGGAGGCGCAAAAACGCTTGGCCAGGTTTGGGGAAAACAGGCTGCCGATACATTATAGAAAAACCAAACTATCCGTTCTAAAGAAGCAGTTTGCAAACCCCATCGTTTATATTCTCGCCATAGCTGCGGTCCTGGCCTTTGCATTGGGTGAATGGGCCGAAGGTTCTGCGGTATGCATTGTAATAGGCATAACAATTTGTATAGGATTCTTTATGGAACTTAGCGCGATTCGGTCCCTGGAATCGCTTCGCAAAATCGGGGAACTGGAATGCACGGTCCTAAGATCCGGCAAAAACCAAAGGGTTCCTGTCACGAAGGTTGTTCCCGGGGACATCCTGCTTCTTGAAACAGGTGATGTCGCGGCAGCTGATGCGAGATTGGTGGCTGTTGAAAACCTGAAGGTTAAGGAGGCCATGCTTACTGGAGAAAGTGCACCGGTTGAAAAGCAGACAAATAAACTTGACCAAAGCGCCCATGTAACGGACCAAACCAATATGATCTTCAAAGGCACGGTAGTGACCAGAGGGCAAGCTGTGGCGGTAATCGTGGCAACAGGAACCGAGACGATCCTGGGCAGGATACAATCACTGGGCTACCAGACGGAGAAAGAATCCACCCCGCTTGAAAAGAAATTGAACCACCTAAGCAGATGGCTGATTTGGCTGATGTTGGTATTTGTGGTCATCATAGTCATCAGTGGCTACCTTGGTGGAAAGGATCTGTTGGTCATGGTAGAAACCGGCATTGCCCTGGCTGTAGCAGCCATTCCGGAAGGTCTTCCCGTGGTAGCCACCATCGCGTTGGCAAGGGGGATGCTGAGGTTGTCAAAAAGGCAGGTGGCCATCAAGCATTTGGACGCTGTGGAAACGCTAGGGTCCACAACCATCATTGGGACGGATAAGACCGGGACCCTAACCGAAGACAACATGACGGTGCATACGCTGGCATTTGAGGGTGAAATACAAAACCAACTGCACTTAAGGGACCAGCACCTGGTGGAAAGCGTGGTTCACCAGGTAGCCCTGGAGAAGTTTGTTTTGGGGAGTGTTCTTTGCAATGATGTGGTGTTGGCCTCTGGCCAGGTCCGGGGCGATTCCATAGACCTGGGATTACTCCGATTTGTAGAGCGGCTGGGTTACAACCCGGGGGCGCTCAGGGAACAGTTTCCAGAACAGCTGGAACTTCCCTTTGACCCGGAATTGAAACTTATGGCTACTGTGAACAAAAACGAACCGGGGGGTTACGCTGTATATGTCAAGGGGGCATTTGAAAGTATCGTTTCGCGCTGTGCAAAGAAACTGGGGCAAAACGGGATAGTGGAATTTAACAACCGGCACGAATGGGAAACTCTTGTCGAAGAGATGGCTTCACAGGGATTGCGAACCATAGCCATGGCGTACAGGAAACAGGAACATATTCCACAAAGATCGGAGCTGTTGACCCATCTTGTTTTCATCGGGGTTGTGGGGTTCATTGATCCTGCAAGGAAAGATGTCAATGGAATCATCAATAGCTATAAAAAAGCTGGTGTCAAGGTAGTAATGCTTACGGGAGACCATCCGAAGACCGCACAAAAAATTGCGATGGATATTGGCTTGTTGGATAAAAATGCGGGCATGGACGCCGTACTGGAGGGAAAAGTACTTGATAAACTGGATATGTCCTTGGAAAAAACGAAAGAACTGCTAATGGGGATCCGGGTTTTTGCCAGGGTAACCCCGATACAAAAATTGGGCCTTGTAGCGTTTTATCAACGGCAAAACAATGTCGTAGGGGTGTTTGGGGATGGAATAAATGATGTGCCCGCCCTTACCAAAGCCGATATTGGCATTGCCATGGGAATTAGGGGAACCGAAGCCGCCAGGGAAGCTGCCGATGTCATCCTCAGGGATGATCGTTTTGGAGCTGTCGAACTTGCTATAAGGCAGGGAAGGGTAATTTTCCAGCACATCAGGCAATTCGTGGTTTACCTCCTATCCTGCAATTTTGCGGAAATTATTACCGTTGGGATAGCTGCCCTTCTGAACCTCCCATCGCCTTTGCTACCCTTACAGATTCTGTTTCTGAATTTGGTTACGGATGTGTTCCCCGCACTTGCCCTGGGTTTTGGCGAAGGGGAAAAAGACGTGATGGAGCAGCCCCCAAGAAGGTACGATGAGCCCATAATGACCCCCAGGCTATGGACGTCAACCGTCATATATGGTCTTTCCATCACCTTCGCTGTGCTGGGGATTACCATTTTTTCCAACTATAGTTTGGGGCTAGCTCCGGAACGCATCAACAACCTGGCTTTCTATACGCTGATCATTGCACAATTGCTGAATGTTTTTAACATGCCCAAAAGGGGACTGCCATTCTTCCACAACGAGGTCTTCAAAAACCCATGGGTTTGGGGGGCAATAGCCATCTGTGTTGCGCTAACATGGATGGTTTATGCCATACCCTCAGCGGCAATGGCCCTATCTTTGGTGCCGTTGCGTTGGGAAGAGCTAAGATGGTCCTTGCTATTTGGATGCAGTGCCCTGGCCATAGCCCAGGTCTTTAAACGGCTGAAAATAGTGGCCTGATGCTGTTTATCGGAATTAATAATCGGGAATTCTGTCTCATGGGCGACCGTTGTCCATTGCTTCGCTAATTTCTGAAAGGCCGGCAATGATTAATTACCCCTGGTCTTATCATCCAAGGGGCTGCCACCCTACGTCCCCGATGGGTTCATCCGGGCATTCAACGTCAAAGCGGCCTTGTTAAAGGTAACGGTAAAATTCAACCAAGAGATCGAAAAAGGCCTTTGGATCGTAAAGGGAAACCAATGGCGGTACGCTCCCTGATGCGCCCTTCAAATACAAAATGCACATTGTCTGAATGGCTCATTGGGCCGATGGTCATTACAGCAGTTGGAACCTTCCTTTAACTTTCATGATGATCTTCTCGACTACTTCTTCCGGCACCTCCAGGATCTCCGCTATTTCATGCGTGTCCTGATGGCCAAATGCAAATAGCTCCACAATCATTTTACTCCTGTCAGGGATGGTGTTGTACAATACACCCAGTAGCTTCCTCTTTTCGTCAGATAACAAGGAAGCCTCATTCAGGTTAAATTTATGGATCAGTTGCTTTTCCAAAGAATCGTTCAAACGGACTTCTTTAGACCAGCCCTGTTTTTGAAGGTATGAGATGTCGTCTAACTCATCCATAGGGATGAGATCTCCATCCCCATCGGTCGTAAATTCTTCGTTTAAGGCCTTCAATTCCGTTTTTAATAGTGCATGGGTGTTGACCTCGTCTGGGACGTCCTGCACTTCTTTTGTTGCTATTTTGTCAATGACGTTCCTAAACAACAATCTCCTCAGGCCCTTGCCATCCAATTGCTTGGGAAAAGCAATGAAGGCTTCCAGGAAAACCTCATCCAGTAGTTCATCAGGCGTATAGAATCCACGATCCAACAGGCCCTGGTCTTCTGCGTTCCTAAGGCTGCCCGTCAGGAAACTTTTCAATTCAGGGATATATGCTTCAAGTTTTTTATAAAACTGGGCGAAATCATTTTCCTCCCGGTGTTTTTGCAATGATTTGGTAACCATATGAATTTGAATTGAAGGGTTAGTAACGTCGGGGACCGCTTTCGATGGTCGCGAAGTTTCCATAAAACTAGCGTGGAAAACCCTGAATGACAATGATATATATCAGTCATCTTGTGATGGAGTTATACCGTTGCTACCCACTGCATTTTTCCCTCCTGGGCGTTCTTCCTCTACTGCGCACAAGTGCCGGTAGTATTGATTTGGAAAGGCTGGCTGCCTATCGGGTAGTGCGGTGGGGCTGATTTGTCAGGGAGGAATTTGTTCCCTGCATCAAAAACCTGTAATTTAAAAACCCAGGGTCCTGTGGCCGGCAGAGTAGGCATTGCCATGCTAAAGGTATGCTTGAAAATCAATAAGGATTTGACAAACTAAATTAATAGATATGGCTGTTTCAGGGATAAAAACCAAAATTGGGAGACGCGCTTTCATCAGAAATACAAGCCTGGCCAGTGGCGGCCTTGTGCTTGGCTTTAGCTGGTTGGCTGGTTGCAAGATGACACCGGAGGAAGTGGATAATTTGCCCAGGGAATGGTTTAAACTGAACGGTTATTTGAAAATTGGGGATAATGGCCTGGTGACTATCATGTCGCCCAATCCCGAAGGGGGGCAGAACGTCAAAACATCCATGCCCATGATCGTGGCCGAGGAACTGGATGTGGACTGGAAGGATGTCATTGTAGAGCAGGCACCGCTTGATACCGATGCATTTACGCGCCAATTTATCGGAGGCAGCCAGGCGATTCGCCGCGGTTGGGAAAGCCTTCGCATGGCCGGGGCCACCGCGAGGCAAATGCTGAGGGAAGCGGCTGCCCAGACCTGGCAGGTGCCGGTGGAGGAAATTACAACCGGGGCCGGTATGCTGGTCCATAAGGGCAGCAGCCGTTCTGTTGGATACGGTGAAATGGCCTCGGTGGCAGCCAAACGAACCGTGCCTGACGAAGCACCGCTTAAAAACCTGGAAGACTTCAAGATCATTGGCACCTCCCGTAAAAATGTGGATGGATTGAAAATCGTAACGGGAAAACCCCTGTTTGGTATGGATACCGAAAGGGAGGGCATGCTTATTGCCATGATCGTGCATCCGCCTGCCTTTGGCCTGAAACTGAAATCCGTAGATGATTCGTCAGCCAGGAATATGCCCGGCATCCGGGACATTTTCACTATTAAGGTGTTTAACGAGGGCTATGAAAAGATGTTTTTTGATACCCGTACCTTTAATGAGGTTGTGGCCATCGTGGGAAACTCTACCTGGGAGGTGCTGCAGGCTAAAAAAGCCCTGAAAATTGAATGTGAGCCGATAGAGAGTTCCACGGAGACCAGAGACCGCTTTGGCAGCAAATGGGAGCAGCACACGCCTGCCGGTCTTGAAAGCACCAATGAGCACTTTGCCCAAATGGCGGCGATGGCTTCCAAACCTGCAGAGGTGCGACGTAGGGATGGCAATCCCGAGGCTGCCTTTAAGAGGGCCGCCAAAATTGTCGAAGCCACCTATACGGCTCCGTTCCTGGCCCATAATTGTATGGAACCCATGAACTTTTTTGCCGAAGTAAACGGCGATAAGGCAGATCTCATAGGGCCGCTCCAGAAACCGGAATTTACAGAACAGGCGTTGTCAGAACGCCTGGGGATCCCACTTGAAAATATTGATATAAAAATGACCAGACTGGGTGGGGGGTACGGACGAAGGTCGTATGCCCATTGGCTGGTAGAGGCCGCACTCATCTCGCAACGGATGATGGCCCCTGTCAAGCTGGTATACACCCGGGAAGACGATATGACGGATGGCATATACCGGCCAGCGTACCGGGCCACCTACAGGGCGGCCCTGGATGCGAACAATGAATTGATCGGCTTCCATGTAAACGCCGGGGGCATCCCCGAGAGCCCGTTGGAGGAAAACCGTTTTCCGGCCGGGGCCGTAGCCCATTACCTGGCGGAGGACTGGACCATAGACTCGAACCTCACCGTAGGCTCGTTCCGGGCCCCCCGTTCCAATTTCATAGCCTGTGCGGAGCAATCCTTTTTAGATGAAGTGGCAGAAGCGGCAGGCAAAGACCCGATCGATTTTCGCTTGGGTCTGCTCGAGCGTGCTGCACAAAACCCGGTGGGCGAAAACAACGATTACGACCCCCTGCGGTATGCCGGGGTGTTGAAACTGGTGAAGGAAAAAGCTGGATGGGGCCAGCAGCAAGAAGGGGTACATAGGGGCGTTTCCGCCTATTTCTGTCATAACTCCTATGCGGCCCAGGTGCTGGATATGGTGATCGAAAACGGCCAGCCCAGGGTGCAAAAGGTTACCTGCACGCTGGACTGCGGTATCGTGGTCAATCCGGACAGTGCCAAAAACATGGCAGAAGGCGGTATAGTAGACGGCATCGGCAATGCCTTTTTCGGTGAATTGACCTTCAAAGACGGCGTACCTGAAAAGGATAACTTTGACCGCTACCGCATGATCCGCATGGGTGAGGCCCCCAGGGAAATCGAAGTGCATTTCGTTAAGAATGACATCGATCCTACCGGTTTGGGCGAGCCCACGTTTCCACCAATATTTGCCGCCGTGGCCAATGCCCTCTACCGGGCCAAAGGCCATAGGTATTATGATCAGCCCTTTTTAGGCCGGGACGCCATATCAGGCTAACCCGCCTTTGTCATGGTAAAATTATCAGGGTAATTGCTTGATTATTATTACCCTAACATCAGCAATATTTAGTAACTTATTCAAAAATTTCAGGGAATGGCAACATACACTTTAAACATTAACGGAAAGGAAATGCAAGTAGAGGTGGACCCATCCACACCGATGCTTTGGGTGCTGCGGGAGCATCTGCAATTAGTGGGTACCAAATACGGTTGTGGCATTGCCCAATGCGGGGCCTGTACCATCCACCTGAACGGGGTGGCGGTTCGATCTTGCCAATTACCGGTTTCTGCAGTGGGCAGTCAGGAAGTTACCTCTATCGAAGGCCTGTCTGAAAACGGGGATCACCCGGTACAAAAAGCCTGGCTGGAAGTAGATGTGCCTCAGTGCGGCTACTGCCAGGCCGGACAAATCATGTCGGCTGCAGCATTGCTCAAAAACAATCCGAATCCGGGAGACGCGGAAATCGAAGGAGCCATGAGCGGGAATATCTGCCGTTGCGGGACCTATGTCAGGATCAAGAAGGCGATCAAACTGGCTTCGCAATCATCTGCTTCTTAATACCATCCGGGTATCAGGAACGCATTGCCTTTAGGGTACAAACGAATTCTATTTAATCGCTAAAAAAAAATCAACAATGGCACTGGTAAAGACTTCAATGGGAAGACGCATGTTCATCCAATCATCAGCCCTGGCCGGGGGTGGCCTGGTATTGGGCTTCAACTGGCTGGCTTCCTGCAAACGGGAACCCGAAGTGGTGGGGCTGCAAATGCCCAAGGAATGGTATGAGATAAATGCCTACCTGAAAATAGGAGACAATGGGGTGGTAACCATCATGTCACCCAACCCGGAGATCGGGCAAAACGTCAAGACTTCCATGCCCATGATCGTGGCCGAAGAGCTGGACGTGGATTGGAATAACGTAATCGTAGAACAGGCGCCGTTGAAAACAGAAGCGTTTACCTGGCAGGTAGCCGGAGGCAGCCAGTCCATTCGAAACGGATGGGAGCCGTTGAGGATGGCCGGGGCCACCGCCCGGGAAATGCTCAAGGCCGCCGCCGCCCAGGCCTGGCAGGTACCGGTAACCGAGATCACCGCAGCTGCCGGTATGCTAAAACACGAGGCGAGTGGGAAATCTGCAGGCTATGGGGAAATGGCTTCCGCCGCTGTCAATATCCCGGTACCCGAAGAAGTGGTACTCAAGGAACCCAAAGATTATAAGATCATCGGGACGTCCCGGAAAAATGTGGATGGCAAAAAGATTGTAACTGGTCAACCGCTTTATGGACTGGATTACAGGCAGGAAGGGATGTTGATTGCCATGCCGGTACATCCGCCGGCATTTGGAATGAAACTGAAATCCTATGATGCTACGGATGCCAAGGCCATGCCTGGCATCAAAGATGTTTTTACCATCAACCTTTACAATGAGAATTTCCCGAGGGGGGCTTTTGACCACAGTGTGTTCGATGAGCTGGTTATTGTACTGGGAAATACCACCTGGGAGGTAATGCAGGCCAAAAAAGCACTGAAAATAGAATGGGAAAAAGCGGGTGATGTTGCTGTAGACATGCAATTTTTTGGGAACCCGACAACAGTGAAACACCCGTCCGGACTTGAAAGTTCGAGTGCTCATAAAGAACAAATGGAACAATTAAATTCCAGGCCAGGCAAGGTTGTCCGAAAAGACGGGAACCCGGAAGCCGCCTTCAGGAATGCGGCAAAAGTGATAGAACGCACCTATAGTTGCCCTTTCCTGGCACACAATACCATGGAACCCATGAACTTCTTTGCCAATGTCACAGCCGATAAAGCTGAATTGGTCGGGCCGATCCAAACACCAGAATGGACAGAACCGGCTGCTGCAGCAAGACTTGGAATGCCATTGGAGAAGGTGGATATTATGATGACCCGTATGGGGGGTGGCTTTGGCCGGAGACTTTACGGTCATTTTGTTGTAGAAGCCGCCGCCATATCCCAGAAAGTAGGGGCGCCTGTGAAATTGGTATATACCCGGGAAGATGATATGTCCCAGGGCACATACCGGCCCACCTACCTGGCTACCTATCGCGCTGCCCTCGACGAAAATAATAATTTAACGGCCTTCCATGTAAAAGCTGGGGGTATCCCGGAAAGTCCTTTGTTCGCGAATCGTTTCCCGGCAGGGTCCGTGGATAACTACCTGGCCGAAGACTGGACTATCGACTCCAATATTTCTACAGGCGCTTTCCGCGCGCCCCGTTCCAACTTTATCGCAGGGGCCGAACAGGCGTTCCTGGATGAGGTGGCAGAGGCCATGGGCAAAGACCCGATTGATCTGCGGCTGGAACTACTGGACCGGGCCAAGAACAATCCCGTGGGTGAGGACAATGATTACGAGGCCGACCGCTACGCCGGGGTGCTGAAACTCGTAAAGGAAAAATCGGGTTGGGGCCAGGAGCAGGGCAACGTGCACCGAGGCGTATCTGCCTATTTTTGCCACAACAGCTATGTGGCCCAGGTACTGGACCTTGTGATGGAGAGCGGGCAACCTAAGGTAGAACGTGTTTGCTGCGCCATCGACTGTGGTATCGTCATTAACCCCGATGCGGCCACCAACCTCGCGGAAGGGGGCATTGTTGATGGTATAGGCCATGCCATGTTCAGCGAGTTGACCTTTGCGGACGGGGTGGTGCAACAGCAGAATTTTGACAAATACCGCTTGATCCGCCATAGTGAAGCACCCAAAAATATAGATGTGCACTTTGTGGATAACGGCATAGATCCGACGGGGCTGGGAGAACCCCCATTTCCCCCTATCATGGGAGCTTTGGCCAATGCCTTGTACAAAGCCACGGGCACCCGATACTATGACCAGCCGTTTATGGGCAATAAACAACAACGGGTAATCGGGTAGTATGTAATATTTAACACGAAAAAAGGGCCGTATTTCGGCCCTTTTTTATACCCTGGATGTAAGCGGTATTTCAAATAAACCAGGCTTCAGACCAGAATTTCACCGCTATGTTTTTGCAGTGGGTTTTGGTAAATTGTCCTTAGGGGAGGAGGGGACTTTGGTCCCCGCCATTTCCCGGAATTCACCCACCGGGCTATTAAAAGCGTTTCCGTTGCCGTAACTCTTGACACCAACCCTTTTTGGGTGCTTCCTCCCTGCAGTGGGTTTTGTTAAATTGTCCTTAGGGGAGGAGGGGACTTTAAGTCCCCGTTATTTACTTCAAGCCCTTTTTTAGTTTTTGGTTCACCAGGGTATACCGGCCCATGATCTGTGTGCTGGCTTTAGGAAACAAAAGCCCATTTTATCCCAAAAAGCATGATAATTTCCCTGCTTTGTTCCTGCAGCGCATTCTGGTACATTGTCCTTAGGGGAGGAGGGGACTTTGGTCCCCGTTTTTACCTCGAATTAGTAGCATTAGGATGCTGGATCTTTTTGAGCATGTTAGCCCTCCACTTAAATCCGTTAAGAAAACATCTGTTTTTACCGGGTCTTCCTATATTTTGTAAAAAAATTGTGACGGCCCTTGTACCCCGCCTTTGTGACCTGCCAAAACAGCACGCCCTGATTCCATAAGTGGTTTTAAGGCTATCTGGTCCACAGGTATAGCCACGAAGGACCCATCCGTGTCTTCCCAGGCATCTTGCCCGGATAAGGGCGGGATATCATTGTTTGGGGATGCCCGGATGCCTTTCCATGAAATCCCGGGCATAGTGTTCACAAAGCTCTATGACCTCCATAACATCCGAAAATTCAGTTCTGGGGTTTATCAGACACAGTCTAAGGACTACCTGCCCGTGTAACATGGTAGTAGCCAGTATGGCCTCCCTGGACAAGGTTATTTGTTTGACGATCTCCTGGTTGATCTGGTCCAGCGTTTTTTCCCCCAGTCCCAACTGGATGGGGTTATACCTGAAATTAAGGATGGCCAGGTTGGCATGAGATATGACTTCCCATTCAGGGCTCTTTCGCATATGGAGTTCTACCTCTTCCGCCAGGTCAATCCCATGTGTTATTGCCGTCCTGAACGATTCTAAACCAAATGTTTTAATCGAAGTATAGAATTTTAAGGCCCGGAACCTGCGGGTGAGTTCCAAACCGTGTTCATGGAAATTGATCTCGGATTCATTTCCCTCTATATCCCTCAGGTATTCGGGGCTTTCACTAAAAGCGGCACTGAGCCACTGGTGGTTTTTGACCAGCAGGCAGCCGATGTCATAGGGTTGAAAGAACCATTTGTGGGGATCTACGGTAAGAGAATCGGCTTTATGGATCCCTTTTAAGGCTCGTGCCCCTTTTTTCGAAAGGATGGCCGCGGCGCCGTAGGCTCCGTCAACATGCAACCAGAGGTCTTCCCGCTTACAAATGTCACTGAGGTCATCAAGGGGGTCTACCGTTCCCGTATTCGTGGTTCCCGCCGAGGCGATAATACAAAAGGGTTGCAGGCCTTCGAGGCGGTCTCTGGCGATGGCATTCGACAATTTGTTCAGGGAAATCCTGAACTCTGAATCAGTAGGGATCAGCCGTACCTGCTCTTTGTGGAACCCCATGATTTTGATGGCTTTGATATTGGAGGAATGCGCCTGGTCTGACAAATAAATGACCGCTTTAGAAAAATCGTTCCCACATTTGTGCCTCCTGGCAGCCAGCAAAGCTGTCAGGTTGGCCATAGAACCGCCGCTGGTAAAGAGGCCTCCTCCCTTTTTAACGGGAAAATTAAAGATCTGGAGCAACCAGTTGATGGTGATAATTTCCAGTTCTGAAGCTGCCGGGGAGGCACTCCAGCCACCGGAAAATATATTGAAGCCCGACGCGAGGGTGTCTGCCAATACGCTGATATAATTGCTGGGGCTGGGGACAAACGCAAAAGATTTGGGGTGTGAGAACAAGTCGTTGTTCACCAGGATTTCTCGGATTACATAGTCGATGACCTGCATGGCATCTTCCCCTTTTTCGGGGATGCCTTCAACCAGTAGTGCGTCCATTTCCTTTCGGGTACCCAATGCCACCGGCTTCTTGCTATTCAGGTTCTTAAAATGCTCCACCAGGGTATCCACTATGTGGTACCCGTAGTCCCGCATTTCCTTTTCGGTAAGAGTAAGTGTATAGTTTTTGTCTTTTGAAGTGTGCATTATGTCTTTGTTTCCTTTTAAAATATGCTTGCCATTTTACCCCGTCTTGCCTAAATACCTGCGGATTTATGGGCGGATTTGACTCAAAGGACCAACGCCGGTTCCTTCATTTTATTTTTGGACTATCCCGGGACTTTAAAACCATCGCAATGTAATATTCGCCACCCGTTGCTTAAAGCTATTGTAAGGCGGAAATAACAGTTCCATGGCGGTGGGGAACGTTTGTTTGAGTACGGCCCGCTGGTTTGAAAATTCCTTAAAACCGTAAATTCCATGTGATTTTCCGATTCCACTGTTGTTAACACCGCCAAAAGGGAGATGGTGGTTGCTGTATTGCAGGAGGTTGGTGTTGACACAACTGCTGCCCGCCCGGGTTTGTTTTAGGATATGGTTGGTTGATTTTCGGTTTTTGCTGAAGATATAAAGCGATAGCGCTTTTTCACGGGCATTGATGTATTGGATGGCTTCCTCCGTGTTCCTATAGGTAACCATGGGCAAAAGGGGGCCAAAGATCTCCTCCTGCATCAGGGTAGCGGTCTCCGGCACCTTGCGCAAAAGGGTGGGGGCCATGTACCGGGAGTCGGCTTCATAGGTCCCTCCAAACGACAGCACGGCTCCCTTGTCAAGCGCATCCTCCAGGTGGTTTACCAGGCGCTTAAAGTGGCTGTTGTTCACGATCCTGGCATATGAGTGCGATGCGATGGGCTGCGGCCCAAAGAAAGACCTTACCTGTTTTTCCAACGCCTGGCCCAGACGATCGGCGACGGATTCCTGTACCAGGAGGTAATCTGGGGTTATGCAGATTTGCCCCGAATTCAGGAATTTTCCCCATGCGATTTTTTTGGCCGCCCCCTTTATGTCTGCAGTTTCATCTACAATGCAGGGTGATTTCCCCCCCAACTCCAAAGTGACAGAACTGAGGTGTTCTGCGGCCGCCTTCATTACAATTTTTCCCACCCGGGGCGATCCCGTAAAGAAGATGTGGTGGAAAGGGAGCGCCAAAAGGGCAGTGGATACCTCTATGCCTCCTTCTACCAGAGCCACTTCATTTTCCGGAAAAAGATCGGCTATGATTTGGCCCATCACTGCTGTGGTATGCGGGGTCATCTCCGAGGGTTTCAGGATCGCTGCGTTCCCTGCGGCTATGGCCGCTACCAGGGGGCCAAAGGTAAGGTTGACCGGGAAATTCCAGGGCGAGATGATAAGGCACACCCCTTTGGGTTCATACCGGTACCAGGATGTGGTTCCCAGCAAGGCACTGGGCGTAGGCACCTTGCGGGCCGCCATCCAATGTCGCAACTGCTTCTTCGCGTGTTTTATTTCCTTGACCACCTGGTAGATCTCTGTGAGGTCGGTCTCAATAGTTGGTTTTCCAAAATCGGCCAACAAGGCATCCTGCAATGGTTTCCTGTAGGTCTTTTCAATGGCTTGTTGGAGGGCGTGCAGTTTTTTTACCCGCTGCTTCCAGCCGGTGGCGGCCACCTGGTATTGGTTTTTTTGCTGGGCTTTAAAGCGTTCTATCAGGTTGTCTAATTTCATATGAATTCTGGGTGAATCATTGGAGCCTTCAAGATAAGGATATAGCTTCAGGTTTTTGACAATGGAATGAAATGAATATCCATACGGGTTATGTATGACGGTAATTATCCCCTTCAAACCAATGACGAACCTATTTTTCGGATAGGCCCCTGTTTTAATGAGGATAGGCAAGGCAATTCTTCCACCAAAGAAGAATAATCATAATAACTATTTTTCACAAACCCCAACTTTCCGTAAATTAAGGTCATAATATTCAAGGCAATGGCAAACAAGCGTTTACTGGCAGCTAACGGCCGATTTGTTAGTGTACTGCTCATTCTTATTATGGTTACGGCTTCCTCCCCGGGGCAGGAGGTGCGCAGTGCATCTGTGCTCGACCAGAAAGTGAAGGCTGTCCTGGACCAAAAGAAAGGGCAGTGGCGCGATATGAATGTCCCGGCTTCAGACGGGCAGTTGCTCTATGACATCATTCTGAAAAATGGCTTTACCAGGGGTCTGGAAATAGGTACCTCTACCGGGCATTCCACGATTTGGATTGCCTGGGCCATGAGCAAAACAGGGGGGAAACTTATTACTATTGAAATTGACGAAAGACGGCAGAAGGAAGCCCTGGCTAATTTAGAGGAAGCCGGATTGTCTGATTATGTGGATGCCCGCCTGGCCAATGCGCACGACCTGGTGAAGGAATTAAAAGGCCCTTTTGATTTTGTCTTCAGCGATGCCGATAAGGACTGGTACATTAATTATTTTACGGATGTATCCCCAAAACTGGTGAAAGGCGGATGCTTTACCGCACATAATGTCCGCCCGTCCAGGGGGATGTCCGGTACCCGCGCATACCTGAAGTATGTGCAGGACATGGATACTTTTACGACCACCGTGGAAAACCGGGGCGGGGGCCTGGCCATCAGCTATAAAAAGTAATACCGATAGAAGAGCCCAAATGGGAAGGTTACCTAGATTTAAAAAAATAACTATGAAAAAAATCAGGAAGGAAGACATCAGCCAGGAAGTATTTAACCTTTATGATGACTATGCCCACGATAGGGTAAGCAGGAGGCTATTTATGGACAAACTCTCTACCTACGCGGTTGGCGGGATTACCGTAGGTTCGTTGCTCAGTTTTATGTCACCGGATTACGTGAAAAAAATCCAGATCAATCAGGATGACCCGCGATTGGAATCTGGCTACGTTACCTATGAATCCCCCAAGGGTGGCGGCAGCATCAAAGGATTACTATCCAGGCCTGCAGAGGCCACCGGCCAATTGCCTGGCATCGTGGTGGTCCACGAAAACCGGGGCCTGAACCCCCATATAGAAGATGTGGGCCGAAGGGCTGCCCTGGCCGGTTTCATCTCCCTGGCCCCAGATGCACTGACCCCGCTGGGTGGCTACCCGGGAAACGATGATGAAGGGAGAGAACTTCAACGACAGCGGGACCGGGACGAAATGCTGGAAGACTTTATTGCCGCTTACAACCACCTTAAATCACATCCGCAGTGTACGGGCAAGGTAGGCGTGGTAGGCTTCTGTTTTGGGGGGTGGATTTCCAATATGATGGCCGTGAAAATACCGGACCTGGCGGCGGCAGTGCCTTTCTACGGGGGGCAGCCCACCGAGGATGTTGAAGATATCAACGCGCCCCTCTTGCTTCAGTATGCAGGCCTGGATGAGCGGGTCAACGCGGGCTGGCCGGCCTATGAAGCGGCGCTAAAGGAACACCATAAAGAATATACCGCCTATATGTATCCCAATGTCAACCATGGTTTTCACAACGACACCACCCCCCGTTATGATCGGGAAGCCGCTGAACTGGCCTGGCAACGTACGGTTGATTTCTTTAAGGAACACCTGAAATAGGCGAAATCGCAAATCATATGAATCGCAATCACACCCGGTAGCCACCGGGTACTAAATAACAACTAGTCAAAAAAAAATGAATCTTAAATCACGTACCCTTGCCCTTTTGTTGGTTGCTACAGGCTTGTTGGGCCTATTTGCACAGGAAACCACCCATGCCGGTGGATATACAGTAATTATTGAAGGATATGATTGGGGACCGGCGGTGAGCCGGGTGGTTGTGCCAATGGGAGAAACCCTTGCGGAAACCCATTCGGCCAACTATACAGTAACCGTGGAACGAAGTGCCGAAGGGGTGGAAATGTCGCCCGAAGAGGCCGGCGGTAGCAGGCAGGTCGTTTATTCCTATGTTTCAGATGACAGGGGCAAGCTGGCCGCTACGGGAGAACATGTGACCCTGGTGCTCTTTGTAGGGCCCAATCATGTTCTGGGCTCCCCTATAAAATACATCCGCAGGAACAACCGCGGAAGCAATCAATGGATTGATTACAAGGTAACCATTACCAATAACACGAACAACAAGGTTTGGGATACCGAGGCTTCACGGATCATGCCCGGGATAGACAAATTTGATTTGAACGGGAAGTACCAACATAGTGATGATATTAACCTGACCTATGCTTCTTTCAAACCTGAGGCAACGGCTCAAAAATCGCCCTTGATCATCTGGTTGCACGGCGGGGGCGAAGGGGGGACCGACCCAAGCATCCCCCTGATAGCCAATAAGGCCTGGAATTATGCCTCAGACGAGATTCAACACTTTTTCGGGGGGGCCTATGTACTGGTACCCCAAAGCCCGACATTCTGGATGCAAAGTCCCAGCGGGGAATACACCCGCGGGGGTGAGAACGATATTTACAACGAGGCGCTTATGGCCCTTATTAAAAAATATGTATCGGAAAACCCGGGTATTGATGCCAACCGTATTTACGTGGGCGGTTGTTCCAACGGTGGCTATATGAGCCTGAAACTCATCCTGGAACAGCCCGGGTATTTTGCGGCCGGCTACATAAGTGCATTGGCGTACCATGCCGAACACCTTAGCGATGAACAAATCAATACCATCAAAAATGTTCCTATGTGGTTTGTCCATGCCGCAGATGACCAGACCACGGTACCCGGGCAAACCGTGCTGCCCACCTACAAAAGGCTTATTGGGGCCGGTGCCAAAAACGTCCACCTTTCCTACTATGACCATGTGACGGACATCACCGGTTTCTTTGGAGGCGATGATTTCCGATATAACGGCCACTGGTCGTGGATTTATTCCCATGCAAACCATGCCAATTTTGATTTTGACGATAAGCCCGTTATCGTAAACGGCAGAACGGCCACCATCATGGAATGGCTGGCGGACCAGTCAAAAGACTAACCATACGAAAATCAGGTTATTTCAGCCTACCCAGGGGGTAGACCCTCTGCCATGCATTTCGGTACGTAAAAGTACTTTCAGCAGGGGTATACACGCCAGGCGAGGATCTCGTGGAGGGGGCGGCTATACCCGGAACGGAATTTTTAATGCGAAAATGATGCTCCTTCCGGGAGCGTATAATTTTTTTTGTAGGCTGAAATAATCTTCGTTATTTAAAGTCCACAACGGAACCTTATGAAAAGAGGATTTTTAATAGACATGGATGGGGTCATCTACAGTGGGGATACCATGATAGAGGGGGCCGACAAGTTTATCGCTACCCTCCAAAAAGAAAACATCCCCTTCCTGTTTATGACCAATAATTCCCAACGCAGCCCGCTGGACACAGTCAACAAAGTGGCTAAAATGGGGATCAAAATCAAAGAGGAAAACGTCTATACCAGCGCCATGGCGACCGCCTGGTTCCTTTCTTTCATGAACCCCAAGGGCACGGCCTATGTGTTGGGCGAAGGGGGGCTGATCACCAGCCTCCACCAGCATGGCTATACCCTGGTGAACCAAAACCCGGATTTTGTGGTGGTGGGCGAAGGGCGCAACTTTACCCTGGAAATGGTGAACAATGCCGTGGATATGATCTTATCGGGCTCCAAGTTCATCGCCACCAACCTGGACCCTTCCCCAAAGAAAAAAGGCTGGTCCAACCTGGGGATCAAGGCCGTGGTGGCCATGATCGAGGAGGCTACCGGCAAAAAAGCCTTTTCGGTGGGCAAACCCAGCCCGGTGATGATGCGATCCGCACGGAAAACCCTTGGCCTGGAGGCGCGGGAAACCATCATTATAGGCGATACTATGGACACTGATATCCTGGGTGGGATTCAATTGGGTTATACCACCATCCTGACCCTCTCCGGGGTGTCCCGGAAAAATGTACTGGATGATTATGCCTTTAAACCGGATATGGTCATCAACTCGGTAGCCGAACTCGACCTTAAAAAAGCCCTGGAATTACAGTAAGTTCAGGAAGAAATCCCGGCCTTTTTTGTCTCCAGGATGTTCTCCACGATTAAGGTGGCGTGTACCCGGGAATTTTCAATAAACCATTTATGGGTTTCCATACCCCCGCAGATGACCCCTGCCAGGTACAGCCCCTCCACATTGGTTTCCATGGTATCCGGGTTGTATTCAGGGAGTTTCTTTGGGTCATCGGACAAATGAATGCCAATTTTTTGCAGGAACTCAAAGTTGGGCATATACCCGGTGAGCGCCAGGACAAAATCATTATCGAGGCTTACGTCCCCTTCCGGGCTGTCCAAAATGAGTTGGTTTTCCCGGATTTCTTTGACCGTACTGTTGAAATATGCCTTGATGCTGCCTTCTTCGATCCTGTTCAGAATATCGGGCCGTACCCAGTATTTGACCCGTTCTCCCACTTGCGGGCCCCGGATGACCAAAGTGACTTCGGCCCCCTTGCGCCAGCATTCCAGTGCGGCGTCTACGGCCGAATTGCTCGCCCCTATCACGGCCAGCTTCTGACTGGCGTAGAAATGTGGGTCTTTATAATAATGGGATACCTTGGGAAGGTCCTCCCCTGGGACATCCATACGGTTGGGCAGGTCATAGAAGCCAGTGGCGACGATCACGTTTGATGCGGTATAATTGGCTTTGTCCGAGGTAACCAGGAAAAGGTCGCCCTCCTTTCGGATACCAGTGATTTTCTCAAAAAGGTGGATCTTGAGTTTGTTGGAGGTTACAATCCTGCGGTAATATTCCAGGGCCTCATTCCTTTTGGGTTTGGCCTCCTTGCTGATAAAAGGGATATCGGCAATTTCCAACCGTTCGGAAGACGAAAAGAACTGCATGTTCACCGGGTAGTTGAACAGTGAATTCACGATAGGCCCCTTTTCCACAATCAGGTAACTGAGTCCCTTTTTTTTTGCTTCCAGCCCGCAGGCAATCCCTATGGGACCTCCTCCGACAATTAATACATCCATATCCGACATTATCCGGCTATCTCTTTTAGGTCCGCTATGGTGCCGCCCGGATCCTTACTGTTAAACACAAAACTTCCGGCTACCAGCACATTTGCTCCTGCTTCCACCAGTGCTCTGGCATTCTCGCTGCTAACCCCTCCATCGACCTCCACAAGTGGATTTACCCCTTGCTTTTCCATCATTTTCTTCAGCGCCCTGAGCTTGGTATAGGTATTTTCAATGAAAGATTGCCCCCCATAGCCGGGGTTGACGCTCATCACGAGGACTAAATCCAGGTCGTGCAGGATGTCCTTCAATACTTTTACCGGGGTATGCGGGTTCAGGGCCACCCCTGCGTTCATGCCTTCCTTTTTGATGGCCTGTATGGTCCTGTGCAGGTGGGTACAGGCTTCATAATGTACTGTGAGCGTATCGGCGCCCAATACGGCAAAGGTACTAATGTACCGGTCCGGATCGGAGATCATTAAATGTACATCCAGGGGTTTGGTCGCATGTTTGGCGATAGCCTTCATAACCGGCATACCATACGATATGTTGGGTACAAAGTGCCCATCCATAATATCCAGATGGTGCCAGTCGGCCTCACTTTGGTTCACCAGTTCCACATCGCGCTGCAGGTTGCCAAAATCGGCAGCCAGCAGGGAAGGAGCAATCAATGTTTTACCCATATTTTATGGCGCTAATTTGAATATACAAAGATACGCAAATGTGTCCTTACCTGCCAGAGAACCCCCAAATGCCACTAAATTACTGGCTGCCCGAAACGGCGAAACGGTCTTCACTCGGAGGGATCCTGTTGGCTATAGAGTTCATGGGCGGGGTCTGCGCCCGATAGCAAATAGGCAAACAGGTCGGCTATTTCCTGAGGGTTTAGGCGGTTTAGCAGCGCCGATGGCATAGGGGAAATGGGCGATTGTTCCCTGTCTACCACCTGGGCTTTGGACACTTTTACGGTGTAGGACGTATTTAGCGGGTTAGGGGCAACCTCAATGCTGTCCCCTTCTTCCGATAAGATCCTTCCCGCAAGCCTTTGCCCGTTGTCCAGGTAGAAAAGGGTAAACGCATATTGGTCGGAAATGGCATCATTGGGGCTAAATATGGCAAACAGCAAATCATAGGATCCAAATTTGGTATGCACCTGGCTCAGGTCGGGCCCGGTAACCCCGCCTTCCCCGTTCATTCTGTGGCACATGACGCAGAGCGCGGCATCGTAGGCCCGTTTTCCGTCGGCCGGGGTCCCTGTATACGGATTCATCCGCTCGCCCCAAAGGATATCCTGGAGGTCTGTTGCGCTGTATTCGGCACCGGGCCCTTTGGGTTGGGGCAGGTCTGCGATGATCTCTGTGGGTGAATATACGCCTGATAGTTCCTGCATATGGGCTTTCTGGTGCTCCGGCACATGATGCATGGCTTTTACCCGTACATTTTCCATATAGGCCTTAAAACTCATACCCCCGCTGGCTGACAGCACCTCGTAAAACCACGAGAAGTAACGCTCCCTCAGGGCATCGGTCCATCCCTGGCCTGCATGGCTGAGTAACATGCCGTACCATATGGCCTCCGTGGCCGGTGTGTTTTCCAATACTTCCCGAATAGCCGGCCCGTATTGCTCACTTCGGTAGGTAACTTCTTCATCCAGCATCAAATCCTCCGGTACGATTTTCTTTTCCATCTGCTTTTCAAGTATTCCCACCAGTTCCGCCACAATGCCATCGGCATTGAGGTACAATAACAGTTGGGAAATTTCCCGGTTGATGTGGGGGCTGGCATGGGGGTAATAACGTTGTAGCGATTCAATGACCGCTTTACGGTACTCCTGATCGGGTGGCCCCATCCGTATAAAAGCCAGCGCATAGGTCCGGAGTAGGCCCAACTGCTGTTCCCTGCTTAAGTTCCCGAACTCCAGGGCGGTGAGTTTTGCCATGACAAGTGGTAGCAGGTTACCCTCGCCCTGGCGTACCAGAGCCAGGCCTGCGTTGATTGTTTTTTCCGTCTCCTTTTCATTTTGGAACAAAGGGGCCCAAGAAGCTACCGGCTGGTGCTCAAGCGCAATTCTTGCGGCGTACCGGATGTGCCGGTCCTGGTGGCCCAGTTGTTCCCAGATGTAGGGGATGGCTTGTTCATGGCCCGCCCCGTGGTACCCTTCCAGTCGCCTTCGCAGTTGGCGGAGCGGTGCCAGGCTATCATCCATCGCCAATTGATCCGGGTTTTTCACTGTCCCCGTGTATCGCAACCGATACAGGTGGGAATCTAGGTCGCGACCCCCGGTGGCAAAATACAGTTGCCCGTCTGAACCGGCGATCAAATCGGTAAGGGGCAGGGGGGTACCTGAAAGAAATTCTTGTTTTGTCGCGGAATAGCTGCTTCCCGATGGGATCAGGTCAATATAATATAAGGTGCCGAAACTCCAGTCGGCAACAAATAGCCCGGTTTTGAACTTATCGGGAAAATCCAGCGCAGCCCCGGAAATAACCCCGGTGGGCGATCCCTGGGCCATCGAAATGACACCGGGCAGGTTGTCCGGGTAGTATTCCGGCCATTTCCCGGAACCGGTACGCCAACCAAATTCACTGCCGCTGGTCACATGGCAGATCCTGGTGGGCCGGTACCAGGGCATTCCTATATCCCATTCCATGTCCGAATCATAGGCAAACAATTCGCCGGAAGGGGTAAATGCCAGGTCAAAGGGATTCCTGTAACCGGCAGAGATGAGTTCCCATTCGCTGCCATCTTCATTGAAACGCGCAATCCATCCGCCGGGGGCTTTTATATCGGCCGCATGGCCGCGGGCATCCTTATAAGCGGGGAACAGGTGGTCTTCACCCCAATTAGACGGGAGCCTGCTGTTGTTTTTCAGGGATTCGGGGATCAGGGTATGGTTGCCTGCCACAAAATAGAGGTTTTTGCCGTTTGGCCCCATGACAAAACTGTGCGGGCCATGTTCACCGGCTCCCTCCAGCCGAATTAAGGAGGTGATGGTCTCCAGGGTGCCGTCCGCATCGGAATCCGTAACCCTGTAGATGCCACTACCATGGGTTACTCCGTCTGCCTCCCACGATTTGTTTACGGCAACATACAGGCTGTTAAAGGCCCAAATTAATCCGTGTGCCGATCCAATGGGCAAGGCAAGTGGGCGCACCTGGGTACTGTCTAACACTTCTCCAATTGCTGGTCGCTTAAACGAATAAAGGCTCCCGTTCTGGTCACTGGCAAAAAAAGTGTCATCCGGGCCCTGGGCCAGGGCCACCCAGGAACCCTGTCCGTGGGCTGATGGATGATATAGCTCCTCCAGTTCAAAACCCTGGGGTACCGAAATCTGGATAGCCTGTTCCCCCTTGTCGGGTAGTTCTTCCTTTTCCGTGTTACAGGAAATCAGGACTATTAGACATGTAATAAAAAACGGGATAAGCAGGCGACATGGCATACAATTGGCAAAATAGGATCGTAGTTGATTTTTCTGCTTCCCCGGGGATTGCACCTAAAAGGGACCCATGTGGCAAAGCATGGAGTAAGATACAAATTTCATTTATTGGTCGGCCAAATTTATCAGGCTTTCACGGTCCAGCGTGCGGGTGTACATATGCAGGGAGCCATCGGCATTCCTGGGCCATTCCCCCTGCGGGCGATCCCAATATAACTCAACCCCGTTCCCGTCGGGGTCATCCAGGTACAATGCCTCAGAAACCCCATGGTCTGCAGCGCCTGTGAGCGGGTACCGGGCCTCGGTAATCCGCTTGAATATCAGAGCAAGCTCCCTGCGGCTGGGGTAGCATATGGCCGTATGAAACAATCCCGGGACGTTTTTGGGTCCGGGCCCGGACCCTTTGCTGTACCAGGAATTAAGCCCGATGTGGTGATGGTAGCCTCCGGCAGCGATAAAAGCAGCTTCACTCCCATATCGGGTGGTGAGTTCAAAGCCCAATAATCCGCAATAGAATTCAAGGCTGCGTTCCAGGTCTGATACTTTAAGGTGTACATGACCTATTTGTGCGCCCGCCGGGATCCGATATTCTGGGGTGTTGTTCATAGGGGCCATAAGGTACCAAATAGTACCCGTAATATACTGTATATTTGAATGAACCACTAATTCTGAAGACCATGATAAGCCGTAGGAACTTTGTTGAAAAAGCCGCATTATTGGGAGCCGGCACCGCCTTTTGGGGTTGTGCTGAGAAGGAGGCTGCCCCCAAAATGGAGGGGAAACCCAAAAGCATCCGGCATAACCCAATAGGGGTATCTACCTATTCTTTCTGGCAATTTAATGGCCCGAAGGAAGAGACGCCCATAGAAAATTGCATAGAAAAAGCGGCTGCCTTAGGCTTTGACGGAATAGAATTGTTACTGGTACAAATGGGTTCGGAGGAGAATAGCTACCTGCAAAAACTGAAAAAGCAGGCCTACCATGCGGGTCTGGACCTTATGGGGTTTTCCACCCACCAGGGATTTTTGAACCCTTCCAGGGAATACCGTGAGGAGAACATTGCTAAAACCAAACACCAGATTGAACTGGCCTATGCGTTGGGAATCCCGACCATGCGGCTCAATACGGGGAGGTGGGGCACCTCAGAATCATTTGATGCCTTGATGGCCAGCAAGGGTATAGAGCCCGCCCTGGAAGGATATACAGACGAAGACGGGTTTAAATGGGTGATTGATGCTATTGAAACATGTATGCCACTCGCCCGGGAATGCGGGGTAGTGTTGGGGCTGGAAAACCATTGGGGTCTGGGTAGGACTGCCACAGGTGTTAAACGCATTGTAGATGCCATCAACAGTCCCTGGCTGCAGGTTACCCTGGATACGGGGAACTTCCTGGAAGACCGGGAGCGGCAATTGGAATTGCTGGCGCCGCAAACGGTGCTGGTGCAAGCAAAGACCTATTACGGGGGAGGGAAATGGTATACCCTGGATATCGACTATCCCGCGATAGGGGAGATGATGCGAAGGCATAACTACAAAGGTTATATCTCCCTGGAGTTTGAAGGGAATGAAGCCCCGGATAAGGCGGTGCCCAAAAGCCTGGAGCTTCTTCGAAATACTTTTTACTACGAAGTCTCCTGAGCATGATGAACCTCCCCTCTAATAAGGGGGGATTGAGGGGGTGTATTGCCTTTGGAACAGCCAATTTTCCTTTTCGGTACACCTCCCGTCTCCTGCCTGGGGGCAGTCTCCACCCTCCTTTTTAGGAGGGAAAATTCACCTCCCCACTAATAAGCGGAGGATTGAGGGGTGTGTTGCCCTTGGCATAGCCAATTTTCTTTTTCGGTACACCTCCCGTCTCCTGCCAGGGGGCAGTCGCCACCCTCCTTTTTCGGAGGGAAAATTCACCTCCCCTCTAATAAGGGGGGATTGAGGGGTGTGTTGCTTTTAGAACAGCCAATTTTCTTTTTCGGTACACCTCCCGTCTCCTGCCTGGGGGCAGTCGCCACCCTCCTTTTTAGGAGGGAAAATTCACCTCCCCTCTAATAAGCGGAGGGTTGAGGGGTGTGTTTTCCAAATTCCCGATTATAATTCTGCTTCATTTATTCAGTCACTTGAACTAAGTTCATGCAATTTGAAAAGGACAATATGCCAGTGTTCTTCCTATGATTAATGTGTAATAATAACTATATACGTAAAGTTTGAAAATCTATTACAACCCAAAACTAAAAGAGCTGGCGAAACAATTAAGAAATAATTCCACAAAATCCGAGATTCGATTATGGAATTGTTTAAAAAGAGGACAAATGTATGGCTATGATTTTCACAGACAAAAGCCAATTGATGAGTACATTGTCGACTTTTTTTGTAATAAACTGCAGCTCGCAATTGAATGTGATGGATATTCTCATGAACTAATAGAAATATGGAAAAAAGATACGAGGAAAACCAAACGTTTAAATCAATTAGGAATTCATGTACTTCGATTTTCCGATTACCAGATTTTAAGAGACTTCGAAAATGTAGTCAGGGTTATTGAAGGTTATATTCTGGATTTTGAAGAAAACGGATTTATACCTCCAGAAACTCCTTTAAAGTAGCGATATAGTTCATTTGAGTATGGAACTAATTGCTAAATGCACCTCCTGTTTCATTTTTAGGAGGGAAAATTCACCTCCCCTCTAATAAGAGGGGATAGAGGGGTGTGTTGCCTTTGGAACAGCCAATTTTCTTTTTCGGCACACCTCCCGTCTCCTGCCTGGGGGCAGTCGCCACCCTCCTTTTTTGGGAGGGAAAATTCACCTCCCCTCTAATAAGAGGGGATTGAGGGGTGTGTTGCTTTTAGAACAGCCAATTTTCTTTTTCGGTACACCTCCCGTCTCCTGCCTGGGGGCAGTCGCCACCCTCCTTTTTAGGAGGGAAAATTCACCTCCCCTTTAATAAGAGGGGATAGAGGGGTGTGTTGCCTTTGGAACAGCCAATTTTCTTTTTCGGTACACCTCCCGTCTCCTGCCTGGGGGCAGTCGCCACCCTCCTTTTTAGGAGGGAAAATTCACCTCCCCTCTAATAAGGGGGGATAGAGGGGTGTGTTGCCTTTGGAACAGCCAATTTTCTTTTTCGGTACACCTCCCGTCTCCTGCCTGGGGGCAGTCGCCAGCCTCCTTTTTAGGAGGGAAAATTCACCTCCCCTCTAATAAGGGGGGATAGAGGGGTGTGTTGCCCTTGGCATAGCCAATTTTCTTTTTCGGTACACCTCCCGTCTCCTGCCTGGGGGCAGTCGCCACCCTCCTTTTTAGGAGGGAAGCCCCTAGGGGTAGTTGTCTGGAATTCATAAAAAAACTCCGGTAATCAGCCGGAGTTTATTCATCAATCAAAAAACGAACAGTCATGATAACTGTTGTTGCGTCTCACAAAATACGAATATTAAACCAATTTTCCAACAAATGCTGGCATTGGCGTCGGGTATTTTGTGCCCTGGTCCTTAGCCGAGGTACGTCTTCAAAATTTTGCTTCTGGAGGTATGCTTTAAGCGCCTGATCGCTTTTTCCTTGATTTGCCGAACCCGCTCCCTGGTAAGGTCAAAAGTTTCCCCGATTTCTTCCAGGGTCATGGAATGCTGCCCGGCGAGGCCAAAATACAGGCGAATGACATCGGCTTCCCTGGGGGTCAGGGTTTCCAGCGCCCTTTCAATTTCGGTGCGCAATGATTCGTGCAATAGTTCCTTGTCTGGATTGGGCGATTCCCCGCTTCTCAGCACATCGTACAGGTTGGAATCTTCCCCGTCTATCAAGGGGGCATCCATAGATACGTGGCGACCGGAGTTTTTCAGGGATTGTTTCACATCCTCTACGGTCATATCCAGTTCCTTGGCGATTTCCTCGGCAGAGGGCACACGCTCATGCGCCTGTTCCAGAAATGCAAAGGTTTTATTGATCTTATTGATAGAGCCGATTTTGTTCAGGGGTAAACGCACAATACGCGACTGCTCGGCAAGGGCCTGCAGTATGGACTGACGTATCCACCAAACGGCATAGGAAATAAATTTGAATCCACGGGTTTCATCAAAACGTTGTGCCGCTTTGATCAGGCCCAGGTTACCTTCGTTAATCAAATCAGGTAAGGTAAGGCCCTGGTTCTGGTATTGCTTGGCGACGGATACCACAAACCTCAGGTTGGCCTTGGTCAATTTTTCTAGGGCAGCCTGGTCACCCGCCTTGATGCGCTGTGCCAATTCAACCTCTTCCTCAGCGGTAATTAAATCCACCTTGCCAATCTCCTGCAAGTATTTGTCTAACGACGCGGTCTCCCTGTTGGTTACCTGTTTTGTGATTTTTAATTGTCTCATCTACTGTCTTTCTTACTATTTAGGTCCTTTAAGCATGGACTGCATATACTTATACGTAAAAAAAGAGGAAATGTTACAACGAGGTTAGCAAATTTTAACATTTAGGTTAAAAAACATGAAAAACCCCCTGTAAGGAGGGGGTTTTGTAGTTACAAGAATGGCTAAGTGCCTAATCCCGGCGCTCCCTTTGCGGAAAACGCCTTTTGTCACCGCGATCCCGGTCCCTGCCGCGGTCGCCTCCCCTTTCATTTCTTGGGGGTCGTTCCTTATAGCCTTCCGGTTTTGGAATAAGGGCCTTTCTTGACACCTTATCCTTACGGGTCCTTGGGTCAATACCAAGATACTTCACATCCAGTACGTCTCCCATATTCACCACATCGGTCACCTTGTCGGTCCGTTCCCAGGCCAGCTCAGATACGTGGAGCAGCACTTCATTGCCCGGGGCATCTAAATACTCCACTACGGCGCCAAAATCGAGGATTTTGATCACTTTCACTTCGTAGATGCTGCCGGTTTCGGGCTTAAAGGTGATGGAATCTATTTTAGCGAGTACCTTGTCAATTCCTTCCTGGTCGGTTCCCAGGATTTCCACGTGGCCTTCGCCTGTTACGGGATCTTCATTGATAACAATGGTAGTTTTGGTCTCTTTTTGGAGTTCCTGGATCACTTTGCCTCCAGGCCCGATAAGCGCTCCGATATATTCATTGGGGATAACGGTAGTTACCATTTTAGGGGCATGGGGCTTCACATCTGCACGGGGGCTTTCAATGGCCTCGGTAAGTTTGCCCAGTATATGCAGGCGACCGGCCCTGGCTTGTTTCAGCGCCTTGACCAGGATCTCGTAAGAGAGCCCTTTCACCTTGATATCCATCTGGCAAGCCGTGATGCCATCTTCGGTACCGGTTACTTTAAAATCCATGTCACCCAGGTGGTCTTCATCCCCCAGGATGTCTGACAATACCGCATATTTGCCTGTATCGGCCTCGGAAATCAGTCCCATGGCAATTCCGGAAACGGCTTTCTTTACCTGAATACCGGCATCCATAAGGGCCATGGTTCCCGCACATACAGTTGCCATAGAGGAAGATCCGTTACTTTCAAGGACCTCAGATACCACACGAACCGTGTACGGGCAATCTGCGGGGATCATCCCTTTAAGGGCCCTTTGAGCCAGGTTCCCGTGCCCGATCTCCCTGCGCGAAGTACCACGGATGGGCCGTGCTTCACCCGTAGAGAACGGTGGAAAATTGTAGTGCAGGTAAAATGTCTCTTCTCCCTCGTAAGAAGGCATGTCAATCTGGTTGGCTTCCCTGGAGGTACCCAGGGTAACCGTGGCCAGGGCCTGTGTTTCCCCCCTCGTAAAAATGGCGGAGCCATGGGTTGAAGGCAGGTAATCTACCTCGCACCAAATGGGGCGGATTTCATCGGTTTTACGACCGTCAAGCCGTAATCCTTCATTCAGGGTAAGGTCGCGTACAGCGGCTTTCTCTGCCTTGTAATAGTATTTGGAGATCATTCCGCCGAGGGTTTCCTGCTCTTCTTCAGAGAAGGAGGCTTTTATTTCCTCTTTTAGTTCAGAAAAAGCGTTGCTGCGTTCTTTCTTGGAAGAGGCATTCCTGGCGATGGCATAGACTTTGTCATAGGCCATCTTGTGTACTTTTTGTTCCAGGGCTTCATCCTCTGCGTCCTGCTCGTACTCCCGTACTTCTTTCTTTCCAACGGCCTCGGCCAGGCGAACCTGTGCGGCTACCTGAGCCTTGATGGCTTCGTGAGCAAATTTGATGGCTTCCACCATCTCTTCTTCCGAAATTTCGCCCATTTCCCCTTCTACCATCATCACAGAATCGGCAGAAGCCCCAATAATCATATCGATATCCGAAGTTTCCAGCTGCGCACGGGTCGGGTTGATGATCAATTGCCCGTCTACACGTCCGACGCGGACTTCGGAAATGGGGCATTCAAACGGAAAATCAGAAAGTTGGATAGCGGCTGACGCGGCCAGTCCGGCCATGGCATCGGGCATTACGTCTTCATCATGCGACATCAGCTGGATCATCACCTGCGTTTCCGCGTGATAATCTTTGGGGAACAAGGGCCTAAGAACCCGGTCCACCAAACGCATGGTTAGCACTTCTCCGTCACTAGGGCGGGCTTCCCTTTTAAAGAATCCGCCGGGATAGCGCCCGGAAGCGGCAAATTTTTCACGGTAATCCACGGTTAGTGGCAGAAAATCCACATCGCTGGCTTCATAATTGGAAACCACGGTACATAGCAACATGCATTTCCCGGACTGTACTACGACAGAACCATGGGCCTGTTTGGCCAGTTTTCCGGTTTCGATAGAAATCGTCCTACCGTCACCAAGGTCAATGACCTCTTTAAATGTCTTTGGAATCATAAAATTTCATTAGTTCCTGAAAAAAAGAGTCTCAGGATTGTTAAACAATGGTCTACCGTCTTACCGGACGGACAGGGTTGTGTTGTTGTGTGTTGTCGACCAATGAAAAACCAGGTGTAGCTTTTTGTATGTGTCCCGTTTGTACTACGGGGCTTGGCAATTTATAAAAAAGGGGAAGCCATGCTTCCCCTGATTCGTTTGTGCTTATTTCCTAATGTTCAGTTCTTTGATAAGGGTACGGTACTTCTCAATATCCTTGCGCTTCAGGTAATCGAGAAGGCTCCTGCGCTGTCCCACCAATTTCACCAGGGAACGTTCGGTATTAAAATCTTTGGGGTTCTTCCTCAAATGCCCGGTCAGGTGGTTGATCCGGTGCGTGAACAAGGCGATTTGCCCCTCCGTTGACCCGGTGTTTGACTCGGATCCGCCGTATTGCTTGAAAATACTGGCTTTTACTTCTTTTGTTAAATACATTCCAATATTATTTTAAATGATTTTTATGTATCTGACTGATTTTCAATCAGGCTGCAAAGATAGGAATATTTTTAGAATGGGCGTTGGGCTTCCCCAATTTTATACGCTTCTTTAAACCTTTTGCGTCCTGGGCCATCCTATTCTTAAATGTTAAAAAATTGTTATTATGAAAAATTGCCCCAAAAATTTGATGACAACCGGGATCGCCCTGGTGGCCATATTGGCCCTGGCGTCCTGTAGCACGGATGAAACGCCTGAAAACCAGGTACAAGAGTCCTTTGACGTGGCCGAACTGCAGGCCAGCGATGAAACAGAACTGATTTCGGAGGAAATATTGAACATTTCCGAGGATGTGTATGCCACGCATGAGATCAGTGCTACTTCCAAGACTGTTTATTCTTCGGATTACCTGCCGGAATGCGTGACAATCACCACGGTGGTGACCGATACGAGCGTGGAAAAAACGATCGATTTCGGAAGCGGCTGTGAACTGCCCAATGGGAATACCCTCAGCGGGATAATTTTCCTGTCCTATGAGAAAGACATGGAAATGGCATCAAAAACACTCAGCATTTTCCTCACGGACTTTACCTTTAATGGCGTGGCCGTAGCGGGGACTGCAACCCTGGCGCGCCAACGTTCCAACGAGCAGGGGAACCCGCAATCTGATGCCATAGCCGAATTTAGTGCGACCTGGCCCGAAGGCGGCACCGCCACTTTTTCGGGAAACCGCACCCGTGAATGGGTCGAAGGCTACGGCTCCGGGTTCTGGGCAGATAATGTATTCCTCATTACCGGGCAGGGCACCTTTACCAACCGTTTGGGCAATGTTTACCGCAAAGAGGTAAAGGTTGCCCTTCGTAGGGAATTGGCCTGCCGCTTTTTGGTCAGTGGCGTTTTGGCGTTCTCGAGAAACGAAGCCACCGCCTCCCTGGATTTCGGGGATGGCCGTTGCGATGCCAAAGGCTTGCTCACTTACCCGGACGGGCATACCGAGGAGGTTTTCCTCCGGCGTTTCAGGCCGTAAAAAACCAAAAATTGCTATGAAAAAAGAATCCCGGGGATGTGCCCGGGATTTTTTTATGTTCGGATAGGATTGTTTTCAATCAGATCAATATACTGGTTGATCTTCTTCTTGAGGTCTCTCCGGTGTACAATAAAATCGAGGAATCCATGTTCCAGGACAAATTCGGCTGTCTGGAACCCTTCGGGCAACTCCTTGCCCGTGGCCTCCTTGACCACCCTGGGCCCGGCAAAACCTATCAGCGCCCCCGGCTCAGAGATATTTATGTCTCCCAACATGGCATAGGAAGCCGTAGTTCCTCCGGTAGTAGGATCTGTACATAAAGAGATATAAGGAATCCTGGCTTCGGCGAGCTGGGCCAGCTTGGCCGAGGTTTTTGCAAGCTGCATGAGGGAGAGGGCCGCTTCCATCATTCGGGCTCCGCCTGACTTCGAGATCATCAGGAACGGGGTCTTCTTTTTAATGGAATAGTCAATGGCCCGGGCAATTTTTTCCCCTACAACGCTCCCCATCGAACCGCCGATAAAGCTGAAATCCATGCAGGCGACGACCAGATCTTTTCCTATGGACTTCCCTACCGCTGTCCGAACCGCGTCATTCAACCCGGTTTTGGCCTGGGCCGCCTTCAGGCGGTCCGTATATTTCTTGGTGTCCTCAAATTTAAGGGGGTCCCTGGAGGTGAGTTTGGGATCCAGTTCCTTAAACTTGTTGTCGTCAAAAAGGATCTCAAAGTACTCTTTACTCCCAATACGCACATGGTAGTCATCTTCCGGGCTGACATAGTAGTTTTTGGCCAGTTCTTCGGATTCGACAATCTTACCGGTGGGCGATTTGTACCAAAGGCCTTTGGGGGTATCCTTCTTTTGCTCTGTTGCAGTCTGTATTCCTTTTTCCTTTCTTTTAAACCATGCCGTCATAGGGAACTCATTTTAACATTCAGCTTATCTTACAGCGTATTCACGTTGTTCAGGTCCTCAAAAGCCTTCTTCAGGCGGGCGACAAAGGTATTCTCACCTTCACGAAGCCATATCCTTGGATCGTAATACTTCTTGTTGGGTTGGTCTGCCCCCTCGGGGTTTCCGATTTGTGCCTTCAAATAATCGGCTTTGGAACCAAAGTAATCCCGTACGCCGGCCATAAAGGCGTATTGCATATCTGTGTCGATATTCATTTTGATGACGCCATAGCCAATCGCTTCCCTGATCTCTTCGAGGGTGGATCCTGACCCACCGTGGAAGACAAAATCTATATGGTTGGCCCCCACCTTATAGTGTTCACTGATATAGGTCTGGGAATTCCTAAGGATTTTGGGGGTTAGTTTGACATTTCCAGGTTTGTAGACCCCGTGTACATTCCCAAAGGCTGCCGCCACGGTAAAGCGGTGGCTCACCTTAGAGAGTTCCTCGAATGCATAGGCCACTTCCTCAGGTTGGGTATAGAGCTTGGAATCGTCCACATCCGTATTGTCCACCCCGTCTTCTTCCCCCCCGGTGATCCCGAGTTCTATTTCAAGGGTCATATTCATTTTGCTCATCCTGGCCAGGTATTCCTTGCAGATGGCGATATTTTCTTCCAATGGTTCCTCAGACAGGTCGATCATATGGGAACTGAAGAGTGATTTCCCTGTTGCTTTGAAATGCGCCTCACTGGCTTCCAACAGCCCGTCTATCCAGGGCAGTAACTTTTTGGCGCAGTGGTCTGTGTGGAGGATCACCGTGGCCCCGTAGGCCTCGGCCAGCTCATGCACATGTTTGGCTCCGGCAATGGCTCCTTTGATTGCAGCCTGTTGCCCCTCATTGGACAAACCTTTTCCGGCATTGAACTGAGCACCACCGTTGGAAAACTGAATAATTACCGGGGCCTTGAGGCTGGCAGCCGTTTCGAGTACCCCGTTGATGGAGTTGGAACCTATGACATTGACCGCAGGGAGTGCGAAACCTTTCTCCTTGGCATATCGAAATATTTCCTGTACCTCGTCACCTGTCGCAACCCCTGGTTTTATTGAATGACTCATTCTTTTTTCTCTATTTTGTTAGCAATTGAATGGGGCAAAAGTAATAAAATAAATCCCTTAAAACGGATAATTGATCCCTATTTGGAATTCCCCATTGGCAAAATTATAGTCCCTGAACCATCTTCTGGATAATTCCTCTGCCGGATTGTAGGTTTTAAACCCGTAGTCAACCCTAAAGACAAAATACGTAAAATCATAACGAAGTCCAAAGCCTGTCCCGAGGGCAATATCCTTCAGGGAGCTAATCCCCTTAAAGGTGGCATCCGGATCATCTACGTTATCCCAGATATTCCAGATGTTGCCGGCATCGGCAAAAATGGCCCCTTTGATGTCCCCGGCAATTGGGAAGCGGTACTCCAGGTTGAGCGCAATTTTCATATTGGCTTCATTGAAATCGTCGAGCCCCTGGGTGCGTCCGGGCCCCAGCGAATATGGGTTCCAGGCCCTGTTATCATTGGATCCCCCGGCAAAATAACTCCGTACAAAAGGGATGCTGTTAGAATTTCCATAGGGCACGGCGATGCCAAAAAAACTGTGGAACGCCAATACATTAGAGCGGGAAATCTCCCAATGATGGATGAAGTCGAATTCGGTTTTTATGTACTGGGAGTAGGGGACCCCAAACACCAGCTGCTGCAAATCATCGTTTCTTTCAAACGGGATGATATTGGCGATTCCAGACAGGAGGTTCCCGGCACTTTCCAGCTTAAGCCGGAACTGGTAAAATTCATTGTCGTTGAGGTCTGCCTTGTTGTTTCGTGTATAGGTGAAGTTACTGGTAAAGATAAGGTTGTTTTCCGTTAGGCGCAGCCGGCGTTCCTCTATCCGGTTTACTTCTGTGAACTGTGTGTCGGTTGCGGACACCTGTCTGTCCAAAATGGCATTGGTAAACCCGGTGGTTCCCTCAGGGATGATCAGGTTTAGATCATCCGGGTCATCGGTCTCCTCGTAAAATTCAGCCAGGGCAGGCTCGTTTTCAAAGTCGTCGGCAATAGCATCCAGACTGCTGTAACTGCTGGTGTATACATAGTAAAAGCGGGACGGGTTTACATTGCGCACAAACTGGATGTTGAGCAATTCGAGGCTGTTCTTTACAAGGTTCGAAGGGGTCCAGCTATAACCGTATACCGTATTGAAAGTCTGTTTGTCGAGCCCTATGTTTTGTTGGAAACTGGTCCCGGCAGAAAGCCGTGTCTGAGGAAGCATATAGTAGGGGATAATCTTTTTGGTGCTTACCAGGGGAAACCAAATCCGCGGGAAGATCAGGTTGATGTCGCCCCCGATTTCAGAAAAGAAATCCTCGGTCAGGGATTGATCGCTCAGCAACCCGAAAGTCCCCCTGGCCGAAAGGCTCAGGGTCTCGGCCCCCCCGAAAACATTCCGGGTGATGAGTGACGTGCTAAATCCAATGCCCAGTTGCTGTATGTTGGAATGGGTAATGTCCAGGTCCATCCCCAGGGAAAATTTGGGGCGGGCAGAAAGATAAATATTGGAAATAAGCCTGGTTCGTGTGCTGTCTTGTATGAATTCTATATTGGGGTACTTAAAAGTATTGAGGTTCGTAATTTGCCGGTACGTCCTAAGCCGGTCAATATCCCTGTAAATACTGTCTTTTGCCAGGAAAATAGCATCTGTCAGTGCTTTTGGTTTATACCGCAGTTTGTCCTTATAATAGATGGTGTAGGTTTCATAGTCCGTGGACTGCAGGTTGGAAATGTTGTCCTGAAAAGTGTAATCGGCAAAAATGTTTACCTTTTCAAAACGGTGCACCTTGTATTCCGTTCCATTGGCCAGGGTGTCCCCGCGCCGTCGGAGGTTTTCAATATTGAGTTCCACTTCCATACGGGTATCTTCATTGGCCCGGGTGGTATCCCTCACAATGTCGTAGGTGATAGAACTTTCCTGGAAATCGAAGACCCCGGAATTCCTGAATAGTTGGGTAAGCCGTTCCCGCTCCATGTTGAAGTCTTCCAGATCAAATTGGTTCCCCTCTTTGATCAGCGATGCTGCCCGGTGCAACCTGTAGATGGAATCAATGGCCACCGAAGCGATATCGCTCGACAAGGAATCGATTATATAGGGGCTTCCAAGGTCTATTAGGTATGCCAGGGCGGCTCTTTGCCTTTTCCGGGAAGGGACCACCTCATAAGAAGCGCTATTGTTAAAATAGCCCTTGCTTCCGTAATAGGCGGTTAAGCGTTGGAGGGTTTTTTTAGCTTTGCTCGTATCTATGGTAACCGGGGCTTCCCCTATATTCTTTAGCCATTCACTATATCCTTTCACCAAAAAGGACTCCCCCAGCCGTGCTACCTGTTTGCGCGATAGCAGGTTGGCCAACCGCTGCTCCCTTTTTTCCTTCCGGTGCAACCAGGCCTGATAGGTAGAATCCGGATGTGGCTTGGCAAGGTTATACAGGTTGAGCCTTAGGGGGTAGCCTAATAATGTACTGTTGGGTTCCTGTACGATAAGGCTCTCAATATCCTCATCCACCACTTTTTCCCCGTCGGCCAGGATGGTATTTTTGGTCAGTAGTAGTTCGTCTTCATCAACCCTCTTTAGCGTATTGCATGAAGCAATGGTGGCCGCAACTAAGAATAAACCTATTTTTGCATAGCTCATTTTAAAACACCAAGGGGTCTTCATAGAAGCCAAAAATACATTATTTGAATGGTTGTGAAAAGTGAAATAAAGCTTATAAAAAGCCTGCAGCAAAAAAAATACCGTACGCAGAACGGGCTCTTTGTGGCCGAAGGAGTCAAAACCGTAACGGAGCTGCTGGGGTCGCGCTTTAGCGTCCATAAAATATACAGCACCGAGGTTGAACTGCTCGAGGGGGTGGTAGGGGAAAGGGCCCTGGTATCCCCGGCGGAGTTGCGAAAAATGAGCGGATTGCAAACACCCAACAAAATCCTTGGGGTTTTTCATATGCCCGAACCGGTCCCCTTGGACTTTAAAGACTGGATACTGCTGCTGGATGCCGTACAGGACCCCGGGAACCTGGGGACCATTATCCGGTTGTGCGACTGGTTTGGGATAAGGCACCTGGCCTGCTCTCCGGATACCGTAGATTGTTTCAATCCCAAGGTGTTGCAGGCCACCATGGGATCCATAGCCAGGGTAAACCTGGTGTATACCCCTTTGGAAAACCTGTTGAAGGAAACCTCCCTGCCCGTCTATGGGGCCTATATGGAGGGCACGCCGGTGTATGATGAAACCCTGCCTGCCTGTGGTTTGCTGGTGATGGGGAACGAAGCCCATGGGATATCAACAGGTATTGGCCGGCAAGTAGGGCAGAAAATCAGTATCCCGCAATATGGTACGCCCAGTGCAGAGAGCCTGAACGTGGCCATGGCCACAGCCATCCTGTTGAATGAGATCCGCCGTCCTACTCGAAAGTGAAATTCACAAAAATCCCCCGGGTCCGCAGCGCTTCGATGTTCCCGGTCCAAGGGCTGTTGGGGTCGTCATCGGGAACCAGTTCGTCGCTTAGGGCGAAGACCCCGCGGATAGACGGGGAAAACTTAAAGTATTCCGTGTAAAAATCAATCCCAAAGCCCACTTCATAGCCGTATACCCGTTGTTTCATGCGAAAGGTGCCACTGCGGTTATCGTCCAGGCTCTTTTCGTTGCTCCCCAGGTTTAAGGAGGCATAGGGCCCCGCCACGATATACGGCTTCCAGTTCCCTATCCGCCGGGCACTTATTTTTAGGAGTAGGGGGAAATTGATATAGGTTGATTTCAGCTCGCGCAGGGCGTCGTTATCGTTGTCAAAACCAGGAAACCCAAGTATTCTTTGTGAATAAAAGAGGCCGGGTTCAAAGCGGAGGTCAAGAAATTCATGCAACCGCATTTCGCCAATAAGCCCAACATTGAAGCCCAGGGATTTATCTACCAGGATATCGCCGGTGTCGTTTTTATATTCAAATTTAAAATCATACTGGTTAAAGCCCAGAAAGTAACCCCAGTTCAAAAGCGCCTTGTCTTCATTTTCAAGGTTCAGGATGGGGTCTTCATTGAACTGGGCATAACCGGAATGCAGGCAGAGCAGGGAAATAGTAAGGAAAAAAAAGAATTTTTTCATGATTGTTTTGTGGCTACATAAATGGAGGCTGCGCCAAAGGTTTGGGGCTTGTGTTCCATACCTATAAACCCGATTTTCCCTAAAATATTGTTGAAGGCCTGGCCTGATGGAAATGCAGCCGCAGACTCGGAAAGATAGGTGTAGGCAGCCCGGTCCTTGGAGAATATTTTTCCAATAAGCGGTAGGATATGGCGACTGTAAAAATGGTACCCGAGTTTGTAAATCCCGTTGGTAGGGACCGAGGTTTCCAGGACTACCAATACCCCTCCGGGCTTTAAAACGCGATTTATTTCCGACAACCCTTTTTCAAGGTTCTCAAAATTGCGTACGCCAAAGGCCACCGTTACTGCATCAAAACTGGCTTCTTCAAATGGCAGGGCCTCACTGTCGCCCACGATCATGTCAACCCTTTGCGAAAGTCCTTTTTGCAACACTTTTTTCTTGCCAATGGAGAGCATGCCTGAAGAGATATCCAGTCCGGTAATCCTGGAGGCCCCCGTTTTGGCAAGCGCAATGGCCAGGTCCCCTGTACCGGTGGCAATGTCGAGGATCGAATCGGGAGAACAGCGCCCAACGATAGTGACGACCTTCCTTCTCCATCGGACATCATTGCCAAAGGAAATAACCCTGTTAAGGCCATCGTAGTTCCCCGATATGGTATCGAACATACGTGTTACCTGCTCTTTCTTGGCCTGGCCGGAATCTTTGTAAGGAGTGATGTTTTTGGGCATTTAGACGGTGTTTTAACCGCAAAGATACTACAATAGGATGAGCATACACCGGGGAGGTCGCTCCGGTGGGGCCTCAAAAAAAATGGCCCTTCAATCTACCCCCTTCATCCATAAATTTATGTAATTTTGTGCCCTAACTTTTAGTAAATGTGTACTATAGACCGCAAGGTTGGCGTGGGGAGCCCGGAAGGGACCTCGCCAGGGCACAGGAGCTATAACGTAATTCTTGAATGAAGATCATAATTGCAGGAGCAGGTGAGGTAGGCTTTCATTTGGCAAAATTACTTTCCTACGAATCACAGGACATCACCTTGATAGACACCAATAAGGAGAGCCTGGCTTACGCTGACAGTCACCTGGATATACGGGTGCTCCGAGGCGATGCCACTTCTATTGCCGTACTCCGCGAAGCCCAGGTAGAATCTTCAAGACTGGTGATAGGCGTTACTTCTTCAGAAACCACCAATATCACCCTTTGCATGCTGGCCAAGCAACTCGGGTCCAAACGCACCATAGCCCGGATATCGAACGTGGAATTCATTGACCAGCGTGATGACATTAAGTTTTCGGAGTTGGGGATCGACGAATTGATCTCCCCTGAGGACCTGGCGGCTACCGAAATTCAATTGTTGCTGAACCAATCGGCGTTTAACGATACCTATGAATTTGAGAATGGGGCGCTTATTATGGTAGGGGTCTCCCTTCCAAAGTCGGCCCCCTTTGTCGGGAAGATGGTCATGGAAGCCGCCAAGGTGTTTCCCGAACTCCACTTCATGCCCATTGCCTTACAACGACGGGGAACCCAATATACCCTAATCCCCAGGGGCGATACCGTGTTCAACGAAGAAGACCAGGTATATTTCGTCACCGATCGGAAAGGGATGGACGAACTCTATAAGTTGACGGGCAAAAAGAAAGAAGAGATCCGCAATGTGATGATCCTTGGGGGAAGCAAGGTGGGCATCCACACGGCCAGGGAACTTTGCGCCAGTAAATTCAATGTAAAGCTTATTGAAAAAGTAAAGGATAAGGCCTTCGAGATTGCCGATCAATTGCCCAATGCCCTTGTAATACAGGGCGATGGCCGAAATGTGGAGTTGCTGGAGGAAGAAAGCCTTGAGTCCATGGACGCCTTTATTGCGGTGACGGGGAATTCTGAGACAAATATCATGTCCTGCCTGGTTGCGAAGTCAAGGAATATAAAGAAAACCATAGCCCTGGTAGAGAATATGGATTATTTCCAGTTGTCGCATTCCATTGGGGTAGATACCCTAATCAATAAAAAACTTTTGGCGGCAAATCATATTTTCCGCCATATCCGCAAAGGGGAGGTAGTGGCCTTGACCCGCCTCAACAACCTGAATGCCGAGATCCTGGAGTTTATCGTCAAACCAGCTTCGCATGTCGAAGGAAGGCGCATCAGGGAGCTCGATTTTCCAAGGTCGGCCATTATCGGAGGGGTCATCCGCGATGGGCAGGGCATTGTCGCCCTGGGGGATTTTAAAATTAAAGCCGGTGACCGTATCGTCGTATGCTGTTTGCCGCAATCGATCCCAAAGGTTGAAAAGATGTTCCAGTAATCTATGGGCCTCAATTATAAAATAATAATTCACCTGATGGGATTGCTGTTGCTGTGCAACGGCGGATTTATGCTTTTGGCCGCCCTGGTAAGCGGGATATACGATGATGGGGTAACCCTTGACATTACGCTGGCGGCCCTGGTCACCTTGATGGTTGGGGTGCTGTCCATGTTTTATACCCGTGGCCATAAGAAGGAGGTGAACCGCCGCGAAGGCTACATTGTTGTTACCGCGGGATGGCTTATCATGTCTGCCTCAGGCATGCTGCCATACCTGTTTTCCGAAGCGATCCCCGATACGACCAACGCCTTCTTTGAAACGATCTCAGGCTATACCACCACAGGTGCCTCCATCGTCGATGATATTGAAGCGCTTCCCGAGGGGATCCTCTTTTGGCGAAGCCTGACGCATTGGATCGGGGGGATGGGGATCATTGTCCTGGCCATTGCCATCCTGCCTTTACTGGGTATCGGGGGGATGCAATTGTTTGCTGCCGAGGCGCCGGGGCCCAACACCGACAAGTTGCACCCCAGGATCACCGATACCGCAAAACGCCTCTGGCTTATTTACTTTGGTTATACCCTGGCAGAAACCATTTTGCTGAAGGTGGCCGGAATGTCTTTTTTTGATGCTGTCAATCATTCCCTGGCAACGCTTTCCACCGGTGGGTTTTCCACCAAGAATGCCAGTCTGGCCTATTGGAATGACCAGCCCCTGATCCAGTATATCATCATTGTATTTATGTTTCTTGCCGGCAGCAATTTTGTGTTGAGCTATTATGCCTTTAAAGGGAAGGTGCAACGGATTTTCAGGGACGAGGAGTTTAAGCTGTATGGGATTTTTATAGGGGTCATTACCCTTATTGCGGCCCTGGTCATCTACCTGACGGGTAATGCAGAGCCTGCGGCCCTCGAAAATGCAGCGGCAGGGGAGGCCGAAAGCGCCTTCAGGCATGCGTTGTTCCAGGTGGTTTCCGTCGTGACCACCACGGGTTTTGTCAGTGCCGATTTTACCGGCTGGACGCCGTTCCTAACGGTCGTATTCTTCGGGCTGATGTTTTCCGGCGGCTCTGCAGGTTCTACCGCGGGGGGGATCAAACTGATGCGGCATATCATGATCATCAAAAACGGTTTGCTCGAATTTAAAAGGACACTGCACCCCAATGCCGTGATCCCGGTACGCTACAACAATAAAACAGTCACAGAGCACATCGTCTATAACATTATCGGTTTTTTTGTCCTCTATATGCTTCTGTTTATCATCGGGTCACTGGGCCTGGGTTTTTTGGGACTGGACTTTGTTTCCTCTATTGGTGGGGCCGCCTCTTCGCTTGGGAATGTGGGGCCGGCCTTTGGTACCCTGAACCCGGTTAGCAATTTCAACAGCCTGCCCGATCTCGGTAAGTGGTGGTGCGGTTTCCTGATGCTGGCCGGACGGTTGGAACTCTTTACGGTCTTAATTCTGTTAACCCCTTATTTCTGGAAGCGTAGCTGAGGCTGAGCCCCTTTAAAACGCTAAAAAGGCCATTACCGTTGCCGGCAATGGCCTTTTCTTATTCTTTCCCGTGGGAGAACGCCCTATACCACGGCTTTGATCCTCGCCACAGCCTCGCGGATTTCTTTTTCTGATGCGGCATAGGAAATGCGGATACAGTTTGGGTTCCCGAAGGCTTCTCCGGTAACCGTGGCTACATTGGCATGCTCAAGCAGGTAAATGGCAAAATCGGAGGCATTGTTGATCGTGGTCCCATTTAGCGTACGGCCAAAAAAGTTTGATATATCAGGGAACACATAAAACGCTCCTTCCGGTACATTTAACTGAAAGCCCTCTACCTCGCCCAGCAATGATAGGATGAGGTCCCTTCGCTTATGGAACTCATCAATCATGTACTTGATCTTGCTAACCGGCGCTTCCAGTGCGGCAATCGTTGCGCGTTGTGCAATGGCGTTGGCCCCGCTGGTGATCTGGCCCTGGAATTTTGTACAGGCTTTGGCAATCCAATCGGGAGCACCGATATAGCCAATCCTCCATCCGGTCATGGCGAAGGCTTTGGAAACCCCGTTGACCGTAATGGTGCGTTCATACATTCCATCAATGCCCGCGATGCTTTCATGGCGCCCACGGAAATTGATGTGTTCATAAATTTCATCGGAAACCACGAAGATATCAGGGTGGTTCCGCAATACAGCCGCCAGTCCCTGTAACTCCTCCTTGCTATACACCGATCCACTGGGGTTGCAGGGAGAACTGAACCACAACATCCTGGTTTTGGGCGTAATGGCCTTTTCCAGTTGCCCGGGGGTCATTTTAAAATCCGATTCGATATCCGTGGGTACTTCTACCGGAACCCCCTCCGCCAGTTTTACTATATCGCTGTAGCTAACCCAGTAAGGGGCCGGCAGTATGACTTCGTCTCCCTTATTGAGCATGACCATGGCGACGTTTGCCAGGGACTGTTTGGCGCCGGTGGATACCACAATCTGGTTGAGGCCGTATTCCAAGTGGTTGTCTCTTTTAAACTTATTGGAAATGGCTTGTTTTAGGTCGGCATAGCCGTCTACGGGAGAATAACTGCTGTAGTTATCGTCTATGGCCTTTTTGGCTGCTTCCTTGATAAAATCAGGGATGTCAAAATCGGGTTCCCCAAGGCTCAGGCCAATAATGTCCTTTCCCTGTCCGCGTAACTCCCTGGCCTTGGCAGCCATGGCAAGGGTAGCCGAAGTGGCCATGTTGGTAATTCTTTCGGAGAGCATGTTCTTAATTTCCACCATAATGTTATTGATATTGGAGGCTGGGGTTCTTTCCCAGTTCCTTCAGATGTTTAAAGTGCGAAATTATAGCTTTTCTGGTAGTTTTGTATTCGTTATAGGGCAAATTGAACTCCCGCGCGGTTTGTTTCACAATTTTTGAAATATTTGTGTAATGTATATGGCTGATGTTCGGGAATATATGGTGCTCTACCTGGTGATTCAGCCCCCCAGTAAACCAATTGACAATCCGGTTCCTGGTGCCAAAATTAACCGTGGTAAACAGTTGGTGGATCGCCCAGGTATTTTTCATGGACCCATCCTTTTCGGGCAGGGGGGTATCCGCCTCATCAACGACATGCGCCAGTTGGAAAACCACGCTCAGGATAACCCCTGCCACATAATGCATAACGAAAAAGCCCAGGAGGATTTTCCACCATGCGATGCTGAGGAAGATCATGGGGATGACAATCCATATGGTCACATAGATCGCCTTGGTTATAAACAGGACACTCCAGTTAAGGATTGGGTTGGGAAACTTGCCATAGGCAAGTTTGCGTTTGGTGTAGCGGTACATCTGGAGAAAATCCGTGGTCACCGCCCAGTTGAAGGTTAGCAGCCCGTAGAGGAAAATAGAATAGTAATGCTGGAACCTGTGAAACCTGTGCCATTTGGCATGTTCGGAAAAGCGGAGGATACGGCCTGCTTCCAGGTCTTCGTCATGGTTGTGGATGTTGGTGTAGGTGTGGTGCAACACGTTGTGCTGTACCTGCCAGTTATAGACATTGCCCGCCAGGATATAGATGCTGCTCCCCATCAGTTTGTTTACCCACTTTTTGGTGGAGTAAGAACCGTGGTTGCCGTCGTGCATGACATTCATGCCCACACCTGCCATCCCCACGCCCATCACTATGGTGAGCAACAGGTTCGCCCAGTTGGGCAGGTCCAGGGTAAGGATCAGGAAGTAGGGCGTAAGGAAAAGGGCGAACATTACCGCCGTTTTCAAGTGCAATTGCCAGTTCCCGGTTTTTTTCAGATCATTTTCCTTGAAATACGTGTTCACCCTTTTGTTCAGGGTCCGGAAAAACTGTGCCGAATCTTTACGTGAGAATCGAATGCTGGGTTTGTTCATAAATGAGATTTTGTCTGTAAAGCGTCTGGGGCCTTAAATATAACGTAAAATACCAGCTTTTAATATTAGAAATTTAAAGTAGTACTTTTGCGAAAATACAAAGGTACGGATGCCAGCTGACATAGTTTTTAAATATTTTCACAACTTTTCGGAAGAACAACAGCAGCAGTTCAGGCAATTGGAGTCGCTTTACCAGGACTGGAACATGAAAATCAACGTGGTTTCGCGCAAGGATATAGACGAGTTGTACCTCAGGCACGTGCTTCATTCCCTGGGGATTATGAAAGTACTATCCTTTAAGCCAGGTGCCCAAATACTGGATGTGGGCACCGGAGGCGGTTTTCCGGGGATCCCCCTGGCTATTGCCTTTCCTCAAACCCATTTTACCCTGGTGGACGCCATTGGCAAAAAGATCAAAGTGGTGGAGGAAGTGGTCCAGGGGTTGGGCCTGAGTAACGTTACAGCCTTGCATCGCCGGGTTGAAGAACTGGACGGGCACTACGATTTCATCGTTAGCAGGGCCGTGGCGGCTATGCCCACTTTTGTTCGCTGGGTAAAAGGACGGATCAAAAAACACTCGGTCCACGAACTTAAAAACGGGATCCTCTACCTCAAAGGCGGGGATCTGGAAGAAGAGTTACAACCCTACAGGACGGTAAAGGTTTTTAACCTGAAGGATCATTTTGAAGAGGAATTCTTTGAAACAAAGAAAGTGGTCTACCTGCCTGTGAAATACCAGCGTTGAATCAGATGGCGTAAACACTGTAAAAGGCCTTGCGGTACCTTTTGGCATACGCGTGCATGAATGCCCAAACCTGATGGTAGGAAGACTGTAAACTCTTCAAACGGGACCTTTTGGCTACCTTACTTTTCATAGTGTAACGGGTTAATGAGTTTGCAATGCAAAGTTTACGTATTAAATTTACAATTAATTAACGTTAAATTTACATAAAAAGTATATAAAATTTGCAAACACCTCATTAAAAGGAAGTTAATCGCCAATAGCGCGGTCATTAATGCCTGCATGCCGGCAATGGCCTCCGATCAAACCAAAAGCGGGGTAAGATCTGCTTATCCCAGGAAGGGATAGCGGTAATCCGTAGGGCTTACAAAGGTTTCCTTGATCAGCCGGGGCGAAACCCAGCGTAGCAGGTTCTGAGCCGATCCCGCTTTATCGTTGGTGCCCGATGCCCGCGCGCCACCAAAGGGTTGCTGGCCCACAACGGCCCCTGTGGGTTTGTCGTTGATATAAAAGTTGCCTGCCGCATTTTGCAGCGCTTTAGTGGCCTGGGCTATGGCATAGCGGTCCGCGGCCATCACCGCACCCGTCAGGGCGTATTCCGAAGTGGTGTCTACCAGTTCCAGTGTTTTGGTCCAGTCCTTGTCTTCGTAGACATAAACGGTTACCACCGGCCCAAACAACTCCGTGGTCATCGTAGGGTAGTGGGGGTCGGTTGTAAGGATGACGGTCGGTTCGATGAAATACCCTTTGGACTTGTCATAGCCCCCGCCCACGACGATGTCTGCTTCTTTGTCTTTTTTCGCCTGGTCAATATAAGAAGCGAGCTTGTCAAACGCCGCTTCATGGATCACAGCGGTAATAAAATTGCTCATATCCTCAGGAGACCCCGGGGGGTTAAAAGAGGCAACATCTTTCTTCACCAGGGCTAAAACTTCACTGGCAGTAGACTTTGGAAGGTATACCCGGGAAGCGGCACTACACTTCTGCCCCTGGAATTCAAAAGCGCCCCTGGTAATAGCGGTGGCCACTTGATCGGGCGCGGCCGTCGGATGGGCCAGGATAAAATCCTTGCCCCCCGTTTCACCGACGATCCGAGGATACGTTTTATAGGTGGCGATATTGTTCCCGATTTTGGCCCAAAGCGACCTGAAAACACTGGTAGAGCCGGTGTAGTGGATCCCCGCAAAATCAGGGCTGGCAAGCACTTCCTCCGTAATCATGGCCGGATCGCCATAGACCAGGTTGATGACCCCATCGGGCAGGCCTGCCTCTATAAGTACGTCCATGATGACCTTGGCTGAGAATACCTGGTGGTCACTGGGTTTCCAGACAACCACGTTGCCCATCATGGCGGCACTGGTGGGCAGGTTCCCCGCAATAGCGGTAAAGTTGAAAGGGGTTACTGCGTAAACAAAGCCTTCCAGCGGACGGTATTCCACACGGTTCCAGATGCCCTCCTCGGATTCGGGCTGGTCATTGTAGATCTGGGCCATGTACTCGACATTGAAACGCAGGAAATCAATCAATTCGCAAGCCGAGTCAATTTCCGCCTGATGGATGTTCTTGGATTGGGCGATCATGGTAGCCGCATTCATTTTGGCCCGGTAAGGCCCGGCGATAAGGGCCGCTGCTTTCAGGAATACCGAAGCCCGTTGTTCCCATCTCAGGTCGGCCCATGCTTCCCTGGCTCCGAGGGAGGATCTGATGGCCTTTGCCACCTCGGCCCTGGAAGCCTTGTGGTATTGCCCAACCTTGTGCTGGTGGTCATGGGGAGGGGCTATTGGGGCCGTATTTCCCGTCCGGACTTCTTCATTCCCGATATACATCGGGATGTCTTCCTTCCCATTGAAGTAGGCCTTGTACTGCGCGAGTACCTGCTCCCTTTCGGGGCTGCCTGCCTCATACGTTTTTACTGCTTCGTTTACTGCTACCGGGACATGAAAAAATCCTTTACCCATCAATCTTTTTTTTTAAATTAAAATCGTTTCAAAGGTACTAAAACATCCAGCGAAACGAAAAATAAAAGGGGGGTAAAAGGAAGGCTAGTTCAGCGCAAAGGGGGCGCTGAATTTAAAGGTGGGCACAAAGACCCTGAACTTTTCCGTGGTGGTGAAATTGACCATGTTGTAGTGTCCTTTCATAGCACCTATAGGAGATGCCAGCAAACAACCTGAGCTGTAGGTGTGGGATTCTCCGGGTTTGATCACAGGCTTTTTCCCGATGACGCCTTCCCCATCCAATACTTCAAAATCATTCAGGGAATCGTAAATCTCCCAATGCCTGGAGGTCAGTTGTACCGAATCCTTGCTCTGGTTCTCAATGGTAATGGTATACCCAAACGCGAAGTGCATTTTGTAATTCTTGAAGAAGGTGCCTTCGAAACTCGTGGTCACCGATATCTTGATCCCTTTTGTAACCTGTGTGATCATAATTACAACTAACTAATAGGTGAAAGCGCTTGCCAGGACAAAGATCAGGCCCGCAACGGCTGCTAAAATAAAAAAAACCGCGTTCAGGAACAGGTATTTTAAGATAGTTTTAAAATGCCCCTGCCCGTAAAAATTTCGCATCGCCAAATAGAGGAATACCGAAAAAACAGTAAGGGCTATCCAGTTCGTTGATGTTTTCAGGATGGTGTCTACCAAAAAACTAACAATGAGCAAGATAAATAATAGGGATTGATTGTGAAAGCTAAAAATAAGATTATCGGTGTAGGTGTATTTTTTCCTGATATATACCAATGCAATAAAGAAAGCGAAGAGGGGTAGAAAGAAAAATGTGGCGAAGGGCAGGCGTGAGGTCAGGGAGTTTAAGAAGCTGCCTGGCTGGTGCGCAACTTTTATGATACTACCGGCGATGCTATAGCTCATTTTGTTTTCCATGTTGTCGGGGATGGCGTATTTCTGCACGGCGCTTTGAAACCCAAAGATCGAATCCCGCTCCATAAGGGTCATGAAAAACCGGGATTTTTGCCCGATCCTTTCTATCGGATTGCTGTCGCTGATCTTCCCGAAGTACCCCCCGGGATCATGAACGATGAGCGAATCCTTGATCCTGCGTAGTTCTTTATACGTTTTGGCAGGGACCACGGAGTCTATTAGTTGCAGGGCCTCTTCCTGTTCGGCCGTGCCCTCCTGAATGGCCATGCTGATGGCTTCTGCCGGGTCAAAAGAGAGGGTGTCATTGCTTTGTCCGATGCGGTCCAGAGCACTGAAATCTCCGCTCAAACCGAGCATCAGGAAATAGATGATGGCCAGGCTCAGCATAAACCGGAATGGGTTGGTATACCGCATCCGTTTGCCTTCTACATATTCCTTGCTGATCCGGCCGGGATGGAGCAGCATGGCAGATAGCGTCCTTAGCAGACGGGAGTCATAAGATAGGATGTTGGAAAAAAACTCGTCAAAAAAGTCCCGGATCGACACATTTTTGGTGCTGTTGGCCTGTGCGCAATTAGGACAGTAGCGGTCACTCATGTCCAGGGGGTGGCCACAGTTGAGGCATTCGGTTCCCCGGTATTTTAACTGGAACCGTCCCCTGTTGTATTTGGTTGGTTTATCGGTCATCTGCTGTTAAAGTCTTGATGATGCTTCCGGGTGCATATCGGGGGTGTCGCTAAGATACATTAATTGCTGATATTCCTCGAATTTGCGTTGCCTATGCCTATAATACTGTCGTACAGGTCTCCAAAATTCCGGTAATAAACCAGGATGAGGTAGTTGTTTTCGGTAAAATGAAAGTTGCCCGATACGCTATTCAGGTCTTCGGACCCGTTGCTTTTTCGCTGCACGTATTTGTAATTGTAAAAACCTTGCTTTAGCCGTAACACCAACTCCATATTGCCGTTTTCCGCATTGTAGGACATGCGGTTGGATGCTTCCAGGGTGTAGTTGTTGAACTTCCCGAACACATAGACATCATCCGTGTCCAGTCGCGGGGTATACGGCAGGCTAAAATGCACATCGCTGTACTCCGCTTCCCGGGAGTCGTTGTCGCCCTGCAGGGTCCGGATGACAAAATCGCCATTGATGTCTGGGAAATAGGTGTAGGGCAAATCATACCGGTACCGGTCGGTAAAAAGGTAATGGTGGTATACCTCCCTGAATTCGATGCTCGATATGGCGGCACTGGGCGCCCGCAGGTCTTTGGTGTCGAAGTTCAGGTATTCGTTCCCGCCCGGGAAACTGGTTTCCTGGTCGTATTTGTAGACCAGTTCGCTGCCCAGGGTAAACTGTGGTGCTATGTCGTAAATCGCGGTAGGCCAGTAGTAATTCTGCAAGATGGCTACTTTGACCTCCTGTTTTGGATTGACAAGCTGTACATCCGACGTATTGATCGTGAACTGTACCACCTGGCGTTCATTCAAAAAGGCAAAATCCCTGGAACGCTTTACGGTGGCTCCAACCTGTACCTGGTTCTGGTAGACGACAAAACGCCTGGAGAACTGAAGTTCGTTGTAGGCATTGTATACTTCCAGGAGGTAATTCCCGCTGACCCTTAGCCGCAGGTTGTCATTGGGAATGGTCAGGCGGTAATTGGAATAGGGTTGTAGGGTGTTGTAGCTGTTTTCATAATCGATGATGCGTTGGTTGTCGACCCCGCTGAGGTATTGCGACTTCAGTAAGGTGGAGGGGGTCCAGTCATAGTCGCAGTGGACCACCTTGTAGTAATAATCCTGCTCACTGGCCAGTAGGTCGTCAAATTCCAGGTAGATGGGTTCCCCCAGCTGGACGATGGGGAACTGATCTTCTGTGGGGCCTTTAAAAATAACCGTCCGAATATTCGGGGGTGGTGAGATTTCTTCCTGTACCTGGGCCATCAGTGGGAGCGAGCACAGAAAAAAGCACAATTGTTTAAGATTCAGCGGCATTAATGGGCAGATTTACAGGCAAAGGTAAACAAAAAGCATGCCCTGCCATTTCATACCGGATGAAAGCCCAATTTTATAGATAATAATTATGAAAACTTTCTTTTAAGTACTATTTTTGGGGCTTGAAAAGTTAACCTAAGGTTCCCACTATATGTCTAAAGACATTCGAATTAAAAAAGGCCTGAATATTAACCTTGTAGGTGCCGCAGAACGATCGACTTCCAAAGCAGTTTTAAGTAATGTTTATGCCATAAACCTTCTGGACTTTCACGGGATGACCCCCAAAATGCTGGTGAAAGAAGGCGCTGAAGTCAAAGCGGGAGAACCGCTTTTTTACAGCAAGGATCATGAGGAAATATTATTTGTCTCCCCTGCAAGCGGCGAACTTGTAGAGATCGAACGCGGGGCCAGGCGCAAGATCCTCAGCCTGAAAATCCTGGCCGACAAATCACAGCAGCAAATAAAACATAAACCGCTGGTCCCGGAAGAAGCCTCGGCAGAGGCCATAAGGGCCTACCTGCTGCAATCGGGTTGCTGGCCCTTTATCAAACAAAGGCCCTATGACCTGATCGCCGATCCAAAATCCACACCCAAAGCCATCTTTATATCGGGCTATGCTACCGCACCCCTGGAGGCCGACCCGGATTACGTATTGACAGGGAAGGAAGCAGAATTGCAGGCCGCGGTAACCGCACTTGGAAAATTAACGCCCGGCACCGTTCACGTTTCCGTGGGAAAGGAAGGCAATTCGCCCCTGGAAGGGCTTAAGGGGATTACCCTGCACAAAGTAAGCGGGCCCCATCCGGCCGGCCTGGTAGGTACCCAGATCAATAAAATAGACCCCATAAACAAAGGAGAGGTGGTGTGGACCATCAACCCCCAGGACCTTGTAATCATCGGTGAGGCACTGTTGACAGGCGTGTTCAACCCTGAAAGGACCATTGCTCTGACCGGTTCCTGTGTAAAATCGCCCAGGTATTATACCACCAGGATTGGTGCGGAGGTGGCAACCTTCCTCTATGCCAGCGGTGTGAACAACGATAACTTCAGGGTGATTAACGGGACGGTCCTCACAGGGAAAAAGACGAGGCCCGACGGGCACCTCGGTTTTTACAACACCACTGTAAGCGTTATCCCGGAAGGGGACGATTACGAATTCTTTGGGTGGAACAAGCCGGTATTCGATAAAATTTCCAATACCAGGGCGCTTACCTTTTCCTGGCTGCAACCCAAAAAGAAATACGACCTTACCACCAACACCAACGGAGAACACCGTGCCTTTGTGGTTACCGGCCAGTATGAAGAAGTTTTCCCGATGGATATCTATCCGCTGCAACTGTTAAAGGCGTGTATGGTCCAGGACCTGGACGAAATGGAGCAGTTGGGCTTGTACGAAGTGATCCCGGAAGATTTCTCACTTACCGAATTTATCTGTATTTCCAAACAGCCACATCAAAAGATCATCAGGGAAGGACTCGATTTACTTTATAAAGAAATAGGATAAGACCGATGAGAGACAAAAGACTGACGTTTAAGAAACGATTGCATATCCTGAAGCACCATTACAGGGGCAAGAAACTCGCGCCTGCTTTCAACGCGTTCCACACCTTTTTGTTTAGCCCGAACGAAACGACCCATTCCGGGGCGCACGTGCGGGCAGTGGACGACTTGAAGCGTACCATGAATACGGTAATCATGGCGTTGATCCCCGTACTCCTTTTCTCTATGTTTAACGCGGGCTACCAGCATTACGCCGCCATCGATGCGGCCAGCGGAACGCCCAGGGAACTCTCTGTCTGGGGTAATTTCCTGACCTGGGAGAATTTCTGGATCGGGATCACCGAGGTACTACCCCTGGTAATTGTCTCCTACGGGGTAGGGCTGCTGATCGAGTTTATTTTTGCGGTGATCAAAGGGCACGAGGTGGAAGAGGGTTACCTGGTGACAGGGATGCTTGTCCCGCTCATTGTCCCTATTGATACCCCCCTCTGGATGCTGGCGGTGGCCGTTGCCTTTGGCGTGGTTATCGGAAAAGAAGTGTTTGGCGGGACCGGGATGAATATCCTGAACCCCGCACTCACCATACGCGCCTTCCTTTTCTTTGCCTATCCCACCTGGATGAGTGGTGATAAGGTATGGGTGCATCAGGCCGTGGAAAGGGCTGGGACCCCCGATGCCATTTCAGGGGAAACCATCCTTGGATACCTGGCACAGAACAGGGCAGACGAATATGCCTACAGTATATCCGATATGTTTTTCGGCTTCATACCCGGTTCAGTAGGGGAAACCTCTACCTTCCTTATCTTACTGGGTGGGTTGTTCCTGATTTTCTCCAAGATCGCCAGCTGGCGCATCATGCTCAGTGCCGTGATCGGAGCTTTGGTGATGGGCCTTATTTTCAACGGGGCGGTGGATGCCGGATGGATTACGGAATCAAGTAATTTTTACGGGTTGATGAGCTTCGAGTTCTGGAAGCACCTGATCGTTGGGGGTCTGGCCTTTGGAATCGTCTATATGGCCACTGATCCGGTGACCGGGGCACAAACCAATAGGGGAAAATGGTTCTACGGTTTCTTTATTGGGTTTATTTCTGTGATGATCCGGGTTTTTAACCCCGCTTATCCCGAAGGCGTGTTCCTGGCCATCCTGTTGATGAACGTGTTTGCGCCCACCATCGACCATTACGTGGTACGGGGTAACATCCGCAGGCGAATGAAACGATTGAAAACGGCGACCATCCATCCGAAAACCACAGATGAACAAGCTGGAAAACTAAAAGTTGAAACCGTATAATTATGGCTATTAACAAGGAAAAAAACACCTATACGGTCATTTTTGCTGCCCTCATGGTGGTAGTGGTGGGAAGTGTCCTGGCCTATCTGGCCTCGGCCTTGCGGGAACGCATACGTGAAAATGAACGTTTTGAGAAACAACAGAATATCCTCTACGCCATGGGCGTGAACCAAAACGATGGCCCCGGCGCGGTGAGCTTTATCCCTACGGACAGGGTGGAGGTAGAATTCGGGAACTACATCAAGGAACAACTGGTAATCGAAGGTGACCAGATCACCCGGGACGATGAGGCCTACCTCATCGATATGAAAAAACAGCTGGATGTCCTTAAAAATGGTGGCACACCCAAACTTCCGGTTTTCATCGGGGAAAAGGATGGGAAAAAGTACCATATCGTCCCAATGTACGGGAAAGGCTTGTGGGATGCGATCTGGGGCTTTATAGCCCTGGATGATAAGATGGTGGTGCAGGGCGTTTATTTTGACCATAAGGGGGAAACCCCGGGACTGGGTGCTAACATCAAAGCCCGTTATTTTATGGATGATTTTACCGGGGAGACCATTATGGATGGAACGGAATACGCCGGGATCAGTGTGGCAAAAGGAAACAACGACCCCGTCAACGAAAATAAAGAGGACAACGAGGTGGATGCCCTTGCCGGTGCCACGATTACCGGGAATGGCGTTAGTGCCATGATCAAGAAAACCGTCACCCTCTATAAAGGATATTTGGAAACATTACGAAATAAAGGATAATATGGCCCTACTTTCAAAAAAAGACAGCAACCTCATCCTGGACCCCCTTGCAGACAATAACCCCATTACCATCCAGGTCCTTGGGATATGTTCGGCCCTGGCGATAACGGCAGAACTGAACGCCTCGATTGTGATGGCCCTTTCGGTGATATTTGTACTGGGACTTGGAAACGTGGTAATCTCGCTGATGCGGAACATCATCCCTTCCAAGATCAGGATCATCGTACAGCTGGTCGTGGTCGCCACCCTGGTAATCATTGTGGACCAGGTGCTTAAGGCATTTGCCTATGAATTGAGCAAAACCCTGGCGGTATTTGTCGGTTTGATTATCACCAACTGTATCATCATGGGGAGGTTTGAAGCCTTTGCCCTGGGCAATGGCCCCTGGCGTTCCTTCCTGGACGGAATTGGCAACGCCGCAGGGTATGGACTTATCCTGATCATCGTGGGATTTTTCAGGGAACTCCTGGGTTCCGGAACCCTGCTTGGATTTCCTGTACTCGGCGATCCCATTGCCAAGACAGGCCTGTACGCCATCGGCTACGAAAACAATGGTTTTATGCTGTTATCACCCATGGCCCTCATTGTCGTGGGCATCATCATATGGGTCCAGAGGACCAGGAATCCCGCACTTGTTGAGGAAAATTAAAGGAAGAAGAAATAAAGGAACGATATGTTAGAGCATGTAGAATTATTTTTTAAGTCCATATTCATAGATAATATGGTGTTTGCCACCTTCCTGGGAATGTGTTCGTACCTGGCCGTTTCCAAAAAGGTGACCACCGCGGTGGGCCTGGGGGCAGCTGTGATTTTCGTGTTGGCGGTTACGGTTCCGCTGAACTGGCTGCTAGACCAGTACCTGCTACAGGAGGGGGCCCTTTCCTGGCTGGGGCCGGAATATGCCGATTACAACCTGAGTTTCCTGTCTTTCATCTTATTTATTGCCACCATTGCCACCATGGTACAGCTGGTAGAGATTGTCGTGGAGAAATTTTCGCCTGCCCTCTATAACTCCCTCGGTATCTTCCTGCCGTTGATCGCGGTAAACTGTGCCATCCTGGGGGGCTCCCTGTTTATGCAGGCCAGGGAGATTCCTTCCCTTGGGCTGGCGTTCAACTACGGGTTGAGTTCCGGCATCGGATGGTTCCTGGCTATTCTTGCGATTGCCGCCATACGCGAGAAGATTCGGTATTCCAACGTACCACCGCCACTTAGGGGATTGGGCATCACCTTTATCATTACGGGCTTGATGGCTATCGGCTTTATGAGTTTCGGTGGGATGCTTACCGGAGGGGACGAAGCAGTGGTTGCCGAAGAACAGAATATGGCAACGAAACAAGAAGATACAACGAAAGAGAACAAAGAGGAGGCGGATAAGACATCCGTTTCCTATCATCAAGCCATAAAAGAATAAGCATGATATTAGCTACAAGTACCCTTGGGACGATTCTCATTACGGTTGTCGCCTTTATGATCCTTTTGCTGTTGCTGGTGACCCTGTTGCTGTTCACCAAGGAAAAACTGTCGCCTTCCGGTCCTGTTACGATTACGATCAACGGGGAAAAGAAACTGGAGGTAGCCTCGGGAAGTTCGCTGTTGTCTACCCTGGGGGACAAGAAAATATTCCTGCCCTCGGCTTGCGGTGGCGGGGGTACCTGCATCCAATGTGAATGCCATGTACTTTCGGGTGGAGGGGAAGCCCTCCCAACAGAAACCCCCCACTTTTCAAAACGGGAACTAAATGAGGGGGCCCGGCTAGCCTGCCAGGTAAAGGTCAAGCAGGACATGGAAATCACCATCCCAGAAGAGGTTTTCGGAATCAAGAAATGGGAAGCCACGGTGGTCAGGAACTTCAATGTGGCCTCCTTTATCAAGGAATTTGTGGTGGAAATCCCCGAGGACATGAATTACAAGGCTGGAGGGTATATTCAGATTGAAATCCCCCCCTGTGAGATCAAGTATCAGGATATTGATATTACAGCCCACCCCGAAGAACATGAAACGCCCGACAAATTCCAGGCAGAATGGGATAAATTTAACCTTTGGCCGCTGGTCATGAAAAATGGGGAAGTGGTGGAGCGCGCCTATTCCATGGCTTCTTACCCCGCCGAAGGACGGGAAATCATGCTGAACGTCCGGATTGCCACACCCCCCTGGGACCGTTCCAAAAACGGTTGGATGGAGGTAAACCCTGGAGTGGCCTCCTCCTATATATTTGCACAGAAACCGGGTGACAAGGTGACCATTTCGGGACCTTACGGTGAATTCTTTATCAATGAGTCGGACTCTGAAATGCTTTATGTCGGGGGAGGTGCCGGAATGGCCCCGATGCGTTCGCATCTATACCACCTCTTCAGGACCCTCAAAACCAACAGGAAGGTAACGTATTGGTACGGAGGGCGGTCCAAGAGGGAATTGTTCTATATCGACCACTTTAAGCAACTGGAGAAGGAGTTCCCGAACTTCAAATTTTATATGGCCCTTTCTGAACCCCTGCCTGAAGATAACTGGAAGGTGAAGGAAAGCCTGGACGCCCCGGGGGATGGATTTGTAGGGTTCATACACAACTGTGTGATCGATAATTACCTGAATCACCATGAATCGCCTGAGGATATTGAACTCTATTTCTGCGGCCCACCTTTGATGAACAAGGCAGTGCAGAAAATGGGGGAGGATTTTGGGATCCCTGATGAGCATATCCGATTCGACGATTTTGGCGGATAGCGCCCGCACACTGATGCCCCAGGGCCAAGCAGTGTGGTTTCCATAAAACTAAAACCGATATTGGCATAATATCGGTTTTTTATTAAGAGGCAAGCGATGCAACCCTTAACAGCGCAGGAATTACATAATCTGGCAATGAACATCGTAGGCAGACAGCTGGAGGAGGAGGGGTATGAATTCATGGGAATCAATAGCAAGCCCAAAAGGAACCCCCAATTTGTGTGCCTTAAGGAGAAACAGCTCCACTTTATAGTTGTGCGTAGTGTGTCCTATCCCGAAGACCCAAGGGATTATGATGAACAACTTATGCAAAAGGTCAAAGAACACGCCTTGAAATTTGAAGCCAAAACCTGGTATGCCGGTGTCGGGCTCTCGAATGCCGAAGACAGGTTCCTGCCTGTTTACCTGAACGAAAAATACCTGATAGAATATGCGGGACTTATTGCGATTTAATGTGAACACCCTCAGGGTTTTGGTGCTGTTGCCATTTCTGCTGGGTTCGTGCTCCAAAGGGGTCGTTAGGAATTTCAAGTCAGGGGAGGCCCTGGGGACCACCTACAATATTACCTACCTCACCAAGGGTCCGTTAGATGTACAGCGGGAGATCGACTCCGTTTTTGCCGCCATCAATAAATCCATGTCGACCTATATCCCGGATTCCGATATTTCCCGAATCAACAGGGGCGATAGTACGGTAGTCATTGATACCATGTTCCGGGAAGTAATGGCCTTGTCTGCGCAAGTACACGCCAGGACTAAGGGTTATTTTGACCCAACGGTTGGGGTTTTGGTTAATGCCTGGGGGTTTGGCCCCGGGACGGCAATAATCCTTGATTCCGCCAAAGTAGACAGCCTGCGGCAATACGTGGGTTTTGACAAGGTCGAGATAAGCCCCCTGTTTACAATTCACATGCTGCAGAAAGGGGTGCAACTGGATTTTAACGCCATTGCCAAAGGCTATACGATAGACCGCCTCGCCGCCATGCTGGATCAAAAAGGAGTAGACAACTACCTGGTGGAAGTTGGTGGGGAACTGGTGGGGAAAGGTGAAAACCTGCAAAAGGAAAAACCCTGGGTCGTGGGGATAGACGATCCCCAGGTCGAAACAGGTCGGGCGCTCAAACTCAAAATACAACTTCGGGACAGGGCCCTTGCCTCCTCCGGGAATTACCGAAAATTCAGGATCGATTCCATCACCGGCCGCAGGTATGTGCATACCATCGATCCCATTAGCGGGTTTACCAAAGATTCCAATGTCCTGGCAGCCAGCGTACTGGCCGGGAATTGCGCCGAAGCGGATGCCTATGCTACGGCCTTCATGGCTATGGACCTGGATGAATCCATCAAGTTGTTGGTAGAACAGAAAGAGCTTGAGGCCTATATCATTTACCTCGATGAACAAGGCAAAGCGGCAGAGTTTATGACCACGGGTTTCCGGGAACTGGTCGTCGAATGATTATCGGGATACCAGGGGGATTATTTCCCCCGGCGCAAGCCTGAACCTGTCAATTTCTTCCGGCTCCAGGGCTGCCGTATAATCCACTTCCTCTACTGTAAAACCGATACTCCTGAGTTTATCAAAATAATCACGGCCATAGATCCGCACATGGTCGTATTGCCCGAAGATGCGGGCCCTTTCCTTTTTGTCCGTTATTGCATCGTCCTGGAACGTCTGTTCGCGTTTCAGGTCCTGCGGTACCTGGAAGATCCCCCATCCCCCTTTTTTCAATACACGGTAGAGTTCCTCCATGGCTTTGGTGTCGTCTGGGATATGTTCCAGTACATGGTTGCACAGGATGATATCAAAACTCTGGTCTTTAAACGGGAGGTTGCAGATATCCGCTTTTACGTCCGCAAGGGGCGAAAGCAGGTCGGTTGTGGTATACTCCAGGTTGCCTTGCTTCCTGAACCGCTTATAAAATGCCTGTTCGGGGGCAAAGTGCAGCACTTTGTGACGCGTTTTGAAAAAGTCGGTTTCACGCTTTAAGTACACCCACAGTAACCGGTGCCGCTCCAGCGAAAAGGTAGAGGGGGAGAGCACGTTTTCACGTGGTTTTTCGTACCCATAGGGCAGGAAGGTGCGAAAGGTTTTGCCGTCTATGGGGTCCTCATACCGCTTGCCTTTAAGGAATAATCCGAGTACCGGCCTTGCAAGGTAACTCAAGCGGATCAGCAGCGGACGCGGGCAAAGCCGCAGGATGAACTGGAAGATTTTTTTCATGTCAATTCAAAGCGTTCCGCAGCACAGGGTGTTGCGAAGCCCGTTATAACGAAAGCGCCTTCAGTCGGAACTCGTCTTCTTCATCGCTTTGTATGCCCAGGGCTTCATAGATGTAATGGAAGGTTGACAGCAATTCGGGTTTGCCCTGGACCAGGGCCACGTTGTGTTCAAAATGGGCGCTGGGTTGGCCGTCGGCGGTGAGTATAGTCCACCCGTCTTTTAGTTGCCTGATATTACGGGTACCCATATTGATCATGGGTTCTATGGCCACCACCATGCCTTCCGCAAACTTCTTCCCCCGGCCGCGCTTACCGTAGTTTGGCATCTCGGGTCCTTCGTGTAGCTTTCTTCCCAAGCCGTGACCCACCAATTCGCGGACCACCCCATAACCATGGTGTTCACAATGCTGCTGTATGGCAAATGCCACATCGCCCACACGGTTCCCCATCCGGAATTCTCGGATGCCCAGGTACAAGGACTCTTTGGTTACCTTGAGCAACTTTTTGGTCTCCGGGGCTACTTCGCCAACCTCAAAAGTGTAGGCATGGTCTCCATAGTACCCGTTTTTAAGTACCCCGCAGTCTACCGAAAGGATGTCTCCTTCCTTCAGCGGCTCATCGCTGGGGATCCCATGGACAATCTGCGCGTTAGGGCTCAGATTTAAGGTGTTGGGAAAATCGTACATGCCCAAAAAGCCTGGTTCGGCCCCATGGTCCCGTATAAATTCCTCGGCCAGCCTGTCCAGGTGGAGGCCGGTAATCCCGGGTTTTATTTCCGGGGCCAGCATGCCCAGGGTTTGGGAAACCAGGAGGGCGCTTTCCCGTATCAGTTCTATTTCTTCCGCTGTTTTAATCTTAACCATAGGCTGCAAAGGTAGTATAATCCTCCGAAAGTTTAACCAAGGAGGGCCCTTGGGGGTCTGTAAGCCACAGGCTTCAGGGCGTGCCCGGAAAACCCCTGTCAGACCAGGGGGCTTTGGGTCATCAGGTTGGGCTGGGGGACCCCCATCATCTTAAGGATGGTAGGGGCGATGTCCCCCAGGACCCCATCCGACACTTTTTTAATATCCTTGTCCACCACAATAAGGGGGACCGGATTGGTGGTATGGGCCGTATTGGGGGAGCCGTCCGGGTTGATCATGGTATCGCAGTTCCCGTGATCGGCAATAACCAGGGTACTATAGCCGTGTTCCAGTCCGGTATTGATCACTTCCCTGGCACAGGCATCTACCGTTTCACAGGCTTTGATGGCCGCCTGCATATCGCCGGTATGACCAACCATATCAGGGTTGGCAAAATTGAGGCATACAAAATCTGCTGTTTCCTTTTCAAGCTCTTTTACAATGGCGTCCCGTATCTCATAGGCACTCATCTCCGGTTTCAGGTCATAGGTGGCTACTTTGGGCGACGGGCAGAGGATTCGCTGCTCGCCTTCAAAAGGGGTTTCCCTTCCTCCGTTAAAGAAGAAGGTGACATGGGGGTATTTTTCGGTTTCCGCGATGCGGATTTGCCTTTTACCCGCATTGGCGAGGACTTCCCCCAGCGTTTGTTGGAGGTTTTCTTTGTCGTAGACAACCTTGATGCCTTTAAAGGAATCATCATAATTGGTCATGGTCACGTAATAGAGGTCCAGCTTGTGCATATTGTATTCATGCATGTCCTGCTGGCTAAGGACCTGGGTGAGTTCACGCCCCCTGTCAGTCCTGAAATTAAAGAAAATCACCACATCGCCCTGTGCAATGGTAGCCCGGGCCCCACCCTGGCTGTCAGTCATTACCAGGGGCTCCAGGAACTCATCCGTAACGCCCTTATCATAGCTCTTCTGGATACTGGCCCCTACGTCACTCGATGTTTCCCCCTGCCCGTTGACCAGCAGGTCATAAGCCAGTTTCACACGCTCCCAGCGCTTATCACGGTCCATGGCATAGTAGCGGCCAATCACTGTCGCCAATTGGGTGTTTTTTCCCTTGCAGAACGCGTCCAGGTCCATTAGGAAGTTTTTCCCGCTTTTTGGGTCCACATCCCTTCCGTCGGTAAACGCGTGTACGAATGCTTTTTGCACCCCGTAGGCGTTGCTGGCTTCAATCAGGCCTTTCAGGTGGGTGATGTGGCTGTGTACCCCCCCGTCACTGACAAGCCCCAGGAAGTGGATGCTTTTATGTTGCTCTTTTGCATATCGAAAGGCCTCTTTTAGGACAGGTTCGTCCTTGAGTGTGTTTTCCTTGATCGCCAGATTGATCTTGGCCAGGTCCTGGTATACAATCCTGCCAGCCCCCAGGTTCATGTGGCCTACCTCACTGTTGCCCATTTGCCCCTCCGGAAGGCCGACATTCATCCCATCGGTGAGCAGGTTGGCATTCGCGTAAGTTTTATAGAGCGAATCCACAAAAGGGGTATTCGCGTTTTCTATGGCAGAGACCTTCGGATCCGGGGATTTGCCCCAGCCATCGAGGATCATTAATATGACTTTCTTGTTCATTGCAGCTGTTGTAAGAGGAGCACAAAAATAAAAGGAATTGACAAGGATTGCTATAATTATCCGCCACTTTTTTAATAATTGCGGGCATTATTTTGGAATCGTTAAAAAAAGGCTACCCAAAAGGGCCGCCTGTTAAACTTTAGTTATAGAACTGTTAATACCGTAACAAATAGATTAAGGTGTCGTCTATTTGTATACAACAAAGCCATATTCATCAATTAATCCATTGTATTATGAGACAAACAATCCTAATGACAGCTGCCGTATTCGTACTGGCAGTTAGCGGCGTTTATGCCGGAAACACCCATCTGGAGGCCCTTAGCCCTACCAGCACCATTGTAAAGAACGACGGTCTTAGTTCCTTCTGTAAAGCCGTTGTAAACGGGGACATCGATACCGTTAGAAAACTGATTTCCCTGGGTGAAGATGTAAACCAGAAGTCCCTGGGAATGACACCTGCCATCCTTGCAGCGCGGTACAACAAGGCCGAAATCCTTGAGCTCCTGATCGCACATGGGGCTAATTTAAAGACAAAAAGCGACAAAGGTTACACCGCCAAAAAATACGCGGAGTTATCCAATGCGGCAGAGGCCCTGGCTGTGATCAACGAGGCCCTGGAAAGTTAGAATGTGTTTATTCATCAATCAAAAAAAAGCCCCCGGTTATCCGGGGGCTTTTTGGTTTCCGACACTTGACTGGTTTAGTGTTCCCGTAAAAGAGTCAATATGCGTGGAATTTAAAAGTCAAATCCTGTGAAAGCCCTGTAAAAAAATGCATAGAACGCCATAGATAAAAGGATGGCGCAGAAAAAGGAATATACCTTTAATAGCAATACGACAAATTCTGGCTTGCAGTTTTCAAAGGCCTGCAGGTAAAGGTGTTTAAAGTGTAATAGTGTTCCCATATAGTTCTATTTAAACAGTTGTAAATGAAAGCTATAAGGGTTAAATCAGGGGCAAAAAAAAGATTTGGTAGGGAGTTAAAGATACAAAAAGAAAGGGAAATACCTAATCTTAAGGCGCTTATTTGGGGGATGGCCCCTTGCGGTATTCGGCTATGGCCTCGCGTATTTTTTGGATCCGGTTGTCCGGGTCTGGGTGGGTGCTCTGGAATTCGGGAGCCCTGTCAGGGCCGGCGGCGTCCTTTAATATTTCCATTACACGGATCATTTCCTCGGGGTCGTAACCGGCACGTATCATCAATAAGACCCCCAACTTGTCACTTTCCAATTCGTCTTCCCTCCCGTTTGTCAGCAGGGTATTCTGCCCAATACTGCTTACCAGTGCCCCGGCGTCGGCCCCCACCGATGCCCCCATACTGATGGTTTGCCAGAAGTTGCTTTCGGCTATGCGTTCGGCTGAATGCCTCCCGATAACATGGCCGATCTCGTGCCCAAACACCCCGGCCAACTGGGCTTCGTTCAGGCGTGAGAACAAGGCATGGGTGATAAATATTTGTCCGCCGGGCAGGGCGAAGGCGTTTATGGTGGCCTCATCGGCCAACAAGTGAAAGGCGTAATTGTAAGGCGTTTCCCTGGCAATACTCTTTTCCACCAACCTGCTTCCGACGGCGTCTACCAATGTTTGGAGCCGCTCATCGGGATAAAGTCCGCCGTGCTGCCTTACCATTTCGGGGGCTGTTTGAATGCCGATGGCCACTTCCTGGTTAGCAGACATGTTTATATTTTGGACCCTTCCCGTGTAGGGGTTGGTTTCCTTGTTGTTGCATCGCTGGATGAGGGCAAACCCGACAATGGCAAGGCCGATAAAAATCCTGATTTTCCAATTCCCCCCTCTCATTGTGTGCGAGTTATAAGTGGCAGGCTGAAGTTAAAAAAAAAGTTTATAGCAATGCGGGATTTATGTCTAAAATATGGTTCTGGATATAGCTTTTTACAAATCCGGCTGTAAAGTGCTCACTTCCCAGGAAATCTTCTTTTTGGAGGAGCTGAAGGATGTTCTTCCTCCGGAAACTGGCCAACATGGGGATGGATAGGGGGGCATAGCTATAGTGCCAGGGTTCGTATTTGAAACCCCTCCTTTTGGGGTTGTCGGTATATACGATATGGTAGCCGTACTCGGCGGCGTGCTCGTCCATCCATTTTTTCAGGCCTTCAAAAGGGCCGCCAGCGTCGAACTTCTCGGCGACCAATACATCCCCTTCGGTCTTCCGGTACCCATCGGTAATGTCGATGTCGGTACCCCAATGATGGCGACTGGTACCGGGGATGGTGGAATACTCGATTATCCTGTCAACGGCGTCCAGCGGCGCCATCTCCTCATCTTCGGTATAGGCGAGGTATTTCCTTTCAAATATGGCTTGCTGCCGTTCAAAACTGCGGTAGCTGGAGACGATTTTGATATTGATACCATCCTGGTAGGCGGCTTTTTTCATGGCCACAAAGGCCTCACAGGCCTCTTTGCGAAGGTTGATATCTTCTCCGTACAGCGGGATGTTTGCTTTGCCCATGAGTTCATTGGTACTGAAATCTCTTTCCTGTGGGGAGGGCCATCCCGGAAAAAGGCCAAGGGCCAATACCGAAAGGCTGCTTTTATGAATAAAGGATCTTCTATGCATTGGCAACGCGTTCGCTGGGGTTCATTTTGATGGGCAGGAAATACGGGTCCTGCCGGTACGAAGATATCTATTTTTGACGTTTGCCCAAAGCTTCCGGAATTGGTGGTTGCCGTTTTTTCGTATCCTTTGGCTGTCCGGTCGGCATTTTAATTGGAAATATACATATACCCCTGGTGTTTCTGCCTAAGGTCGTGAAAGGTGATGATATAGAAGTACACCCCGTTTTCCAGGCCCGAGTTACGCTCCACAACCAGGTCCATGTTCGAGCGCCCGTCAAAGTCGTTCTGGTAATTCTCTTTTTTATAAACCATGACCCCGTAACGGTTGAAGATCTGCAGGGAGTTGTTGGGCGAACGTTCAATGCCGTCCAGCCGGAGCAAATCATTACGCCCGTCCCCATTTGGGGTCAGGAAATAGTTGTCGAGTTCCAGGGTCTCATAGGTTTGCAGGGCATCGTCATTACCGCCAATGGTAAGGATCTCATAGTCATTGGGGACAAAGGTATCGGAGGTAAGCGACCCATAGGAACGACCACCTTCGACCCCGGTATTGCCCAGGTTGACCCATTGGTTGGCAGATTTGCTCCAGCCCATTACGTTCAGGTCACTGATATATTCTGCCAGCGCGGTGATATTGCTGTACTCGTCCCAGGTAAGGGTTACTTTAGACGGGACATCGCCCTCCAAACGCCAGAACTCCTTGTCGCTTACCGACATATAGCGCGTTGTCTTTTTATCCGTGCTGAAGGCGGCGTCCAGGCTCTTTGAATTGTTGGGGTCCTCAAAGAAATACGCACATTTGGCCATGGGGTTGGTGGCCATGGAACTTACCGTAAGCGGCCGCAACCTCTCGTCATCGCCCACAGGGAACATAAAGGACTCCTTGTTGGTCATGGCCGCGTACCCATTGACTTTGGAGACACTGCTTTCGCCTGTATAAAAAGAGTAGTCGAAGAAATTGGAATAGATGGCAGTGCCTGTGCGGGGCGTCTGTATGTCGCCGGTAATCAGGTTGGCGTTGTTGTTGACCCCGATAGGGGTTGCCAGGAGCAGCCCTTTTTCCACGGCCACTTCCAAATCGTGGAATACGGGGGCAAAGGTCCCGGTAACCGAGATCTGCCCATGGTCGCTGTAGAAACCTGCCAACCCCAGGTTTTGATCAAAGGGGCCTTCGTTGACCAGGTTGGTGTGGAACCCCACGGAGGCATAATCGTGCAGCTGCATCCCCCCGTAATGCTGTACCCCTTCCTGGGCGTGGAGCAACAAGGCACAATGTATGGATAGCAGTGTGATCCAGTTTCCTCTCATGATCAACGAAGTTTATTAATCATAATACTTGATTCTCCTGACCCACTGAAGGTGACCTTCCCTGAATTGGCTTCCCTGTAGGTTATAATGGTGATAACATCATTGGCGTTCAATTCCAGGATTTCATTGACATGTATGCTGGATTGTTCATGCCCGCTGGCAAATCGGATATAACCTGATGCGCCTATGGCTCCAACGGGAGTACCATTTACAGCAATCCTTACATTTACATTCGTCCTGTTATCAGAATTTCCACTATCGTTGTTGCCTTCCAATGACAGGTTCGCCCTTATGTCATAACGACCGGATAACCGTACAATGAGTGAATTTCCACTAACCTGGTACAGGTTATTACCATCATCCTTGTAATCTTCATTGCCAAAAATGGGAGCCGTGGTATTGTCATTGTTAAGGTCTGTGCTGGTATTGGTATTGGTCCATCGACCCCCATAGTTGATCTTTGATCTTTGCAGAACACCAGAAGCGTCTGCGGCTATAAGGTCATCATTTTCATCCGCAGTGCCTAAATTGCGGATACGGGCATTCCCATTAACGTCCAATTCTTCAGTCGGGTTGCTGGTATTGATACCAACATCGCCACCATCTTCCAGGAACAAACGATAATCTGCCACATTCGATTCCACAAAATTTAAACCGTTAGCGAGCAGGTTCCAATGCCATTTGGGTGTGCCTGAACTATTTTCGAAAGCGAGGACATCTACACCGTTTGCCCTTACAACCAGGGGATGGTTGTTGAAGACTGTTGCACGATTCACAAGCACCTGACCGCGATCCTGAACCAAACGCAGTTTTTCGACGCCATTGGCCTTCATGACTACATCTGATGCATCTGTGGTTCCCAAGAAGTTGGAAGCGGCATTCGTTCCGGAATTTCCGGAAAGTTCCCACGATGGGTTGGCAGCATCTCCCTTATCCCCCTTAGGTCCTTGCGGTCCTACATCACCCTGGTCACCTTTATCTCCCTTAGGTCCCTGTGGCCCTTGTGCGCCATCTGCGCCATCGGCCCCGGCGGGTCCTTGCGGTCCGGTATCCCCTGTATCTCCTTTATCCCCTTTGGGTCCAACGGGTCCTTGCGGTCCTTGTGGCCCCTGGGCACCATCTGCGCCATCAGCCCCGGCGGGTCCTTGCGGCCCGGTATCCCCGGTATCTCCTTTATCGCCTTTGGGTCCAACGGGTCCTTGCGGTCCTTGTGGCCCTTGTGCACCATTTAAGCCATCGGCTCCGGCAGGTCCAACGGGTCCTTGCGGTCCTTGTGCACCATCTGCTCCATCGGCCCCGGCGGGTCCTTGCGGTCCGGTATCCCCGGTATCTCCTTTATCACCTTTGGGTCCGGCAGGTCCTTGTGGTCCCTGGGCACCATCTGCGCCATCAGCCCCTGCGGGTCCTTGTGGCCCGGTATCGCCGGTATCTCCTTTATCGCCTTTGGGTCCAACGGGTCCTTGCGGTCCTTGTGGCCCTTGTGCACCATTTAAGCCATCGGCTCCGGCAGGTCCAACAGGCCCTTGTGGTCCCTGTGGCCCCTGGGCACCATCTGCGCCATCAGCCCCGGCGGGTCCTTGCGGCCCGGTATCCCCGGTATCACCTTTATCGCCTTTGGGTCCAACGGGTCCTTGCGGTCCTTGTGGCCCTTGTGCACCATTTAAGCCATCGGCTCCGGCAGGTCCAACAGGCCCTTGTGGTCCCTGTGGCCCTTGTGCGCCATCTGCGCCATCGGCCCCGGCGGGTCCTTGTGGCCCGGTATCCCCGGTATCTCCTTTATCGCCTTTGGGTCCAACGGGTCCCTGCGGTCCTTGTGGCCCCTGGGCACCATCTGCGCCATCGGCCCCGGCGGGTCCTTGCGGTCCGGTGTCACCCGTATCACCTTTAGGTCCGACAGGTCCCTGTGGCCCCTGGGCACCATCTGCACCATCGGCCCCGGCGGGTCCTTGTGGCCCGGTATCCCCGGTATCTCCTTTATCGCCTTTGGGTCCGGCAGGTCCCTGGGGTCCCTGTGCGCCATCTGCGCCATCGGCTCCGGCAGGTCCAACGGGTCCTTGCGGTCCTTGTGGCCCCTGGGCACCATCTGCGCCATCGGCCCCTGCGGGTCCTTGTGGTCCGGTGTCCCCGGTATCTCCTTTATCGCCTTTGGGTCCGGCAGGTCCCTGCGGTCCTTGTGGCCCCTGGGCACCATCTAAGCCATCAGCCCCTGCGGGTCCTTGCGCTCCGGCGGGCCCCTGTGGTCCGGTATCCCCGGCATCTCCTTTATCACCTTTGGGTCCGACAGGTCCTTGTGGTCCCTGTGGCCCCTGGGCACCATCTGCGCCATCGGCCCCGGCGGGTCCTTGCGGTCCGGTGTCACCCGTATCACCTTTAGGTCCGGCAGGTCCCTGCGGTCCTTGTGGCCCCTGGGCACCATCTAAGCCATCAGCCCCTGCGGGTCCTTGCGGTCCGGTGTCACCCGTATCACCTTTAGGTCCGGCAGGCCCTTGCGGTCCGGTGTCCCCTGTATCACCTTTAGGTCCGACAGGTCCCTGTGGCCCCTGGGCACCATCTGCACCATCGGCCCCGGCGGGTCCTTGTGGCCCGGTATCCCCGGTATCTCCTTTATCGCCTTTGGGTCCGGCAGGTCCCTGCGGTCCCTGTGCGCCATCTGCGCCATCGGCTCCGGCAGGTCCAACGGGTCCTTGTGGCCCTTGTGCACCATCTGCGCCATCGGCCCCTGCAGGTCCAACAGGTCCCTGAGGTCCCTGTGCGCCATCTAAGCCATCGGCTCCGGCAGGTCCAACGGGTCCTTGCGGTCCTTGTGGCCCTTGTGCACCATCTGCGCCATCGGCCCCGGCGGGTCCTTGTGGTCCGGTATCCCCGGTATCTCCTTTATCGCCTTTGGGTCCGGCAGGTCCCTGCGGTCCTTGTGGCCCCTGGGCACCATCTAAGCCATCAGCCCCTGCGGGTCCTTGCGCTCCGGCGGGCCCCTGTGGTCCGGTATCCCCGGTATCTCCTTTATCGCCTTTGGGTCCAACAGGCCCTTGTGGTCCCTGTGGCCCTTGTGCGCCATCCACGCCATCTGCGCCATCGGCGCCGGCGGG
>LXTR01000011.1 GCA_001683825.1 Flavobacteriaceae bacterium CP2B
TGTAATACCTCTACATTAGCGCCGTACACAACCCCATTGGATGCATACCGTGCGGCCCATTTGTACAGGCGTTTAGGGTTTAGTGCCTCGGTGCAGACGATCAACCAGGCCGTAGGCCAAACTGCTGGTGCCCTGGTAGATAGCCTTATCAGCCAGGGGGTGGGCATGGCTCCCAGTCCGGCCCCAGCCTGGGCCGACTGGAACAATAGCAACTACCCGGCCGATGATGACGCAGCGGGACAGGTAAGGCGTGCCCAATATGAGGAATGGAGGATTACCTATACTTCTGCCCTGCTCAACAATAACCTCAGGGACCGCTTAAGTTTCTTTTGGAGCAACCATTTCGTTACCGAACTCGATGTCTATAATTGCAGTTCCTACCTGTATTACTACATCAATTGCCTGCAGCGCAACGCCCTCGGGAATTTTAAGACCTTCGTGAGTGAAATAGGGCTTACCCCGGCTATGCTGTACTACCTGGACGGGGTATACAACAACGGGAACAACCCCAATGAAAACTATGCGCGAGAATTGTATGAGCTCTTCTCCCTGGGCGAAGGAAACGGCTACACAGAACAGGACATCATTGAAACGGCCCGGGCCCTTTCCGGTTACACCGAACGCGGTGAAATAGGGTGCGAACCCGTGTTGTTTGATGCCACAACCTTTGACGCCGGCAGCAAAACCATCCTGGGGCAAACCGGCAACTGGGGGTACGATGATGTGATCGACATTTTGTTCCAACAGCGTCCCAACGAAATCGCGAATTTTATTTGTAAAAAATTATACGAATTTTTTGTCCATCCCGATTCGGATGATGATGCCGGCAACGCCCAGGCGATCATCTCGGGTATGGCCAGCACTTTTGTATCGAATAATTTTGAGATCGCCCCGGTGCTCACCCAACTCCTCAAGAGCCAGCATTTCTTTGACGATGAGGCCATTGGGGTCATCATCAAGAGCCCGTACGACCTCTACCTCAACCTTATACAGGAAACCGGCTTTGCCTATGACAACAGTACCCTGCTGAACGTGGTAGACGCCTCCGGCCTGCTGGGCCAGGAGTTGTTTGACCCTGTGGATGTCGCGGGTTGGCAGAGAGACCGTACCTGGATCAATACGAACTTCATGATAGGGCGCTGGCTGACCTTAGAGGTCTTCCTGCAGGCCTTTTATGGGAACAACGCCGAACAGTTCCGCACCCTTGCCATGGATGCGGTAGGACCTGCTGACAGCAATACCAGTAACCCCGAGACCGTGGTCAGGGCGCTGGTAGATAAATTCCTCCCCAAGGGGCTTCTTACCCAACAGGATTTTGACAATGCCATGTCGGTCTTCAAGATTGAAGACGTCCCGGAGAATTATTACGGCTCCGATTACATCCCCGGAGGACTGGGGTTGTGGATGCTCTCTGTAAGCCCCGAAGTACCCCAGCAGGTTTTCCTGTTGCTGATGCATCTTTCCAGACAACCAGAATTTCAATTAAAGTAAACCTACTGTTATGTGCAACACCCATATCCCTGTCAATATAAAGAACCAAAACAAGCACGACCAGGAACATAAATTCTGGAGCCGTCGCTCTTTTTTACAAGCATTGGGCATTGCCGGGTCAGGCTCCATGATGCTGGGCAGCAATATGCTCACGGCATCTGCGCCATCCCCATTGACCGCGGCCATTGCCAATGCCCCTACCGATGCCATCCTCATCCTGATCCGCCTTTCGGGCGGCAATGACGGGTTGAGCACGGTAATCCCCATAGAGCAATACGACACCTATAGAAACGCCCGCCCCAATATCTACCTGCCGGAGAGTAAGATCCTTAAGCTTACCGACGAGTTCGGGATACCCACCTATATGAATTCTTTGGAAGCCATGTGGGGAGAGGGCCAGTTCAAGGCCGTCCACGGGGTTGGCTATGAAAACCAGAGCCTGTCGCATTTTACGGGCTCTGACATCTATGCCAATACCGACCTTACCACCACCGGGTTCACAGGGTTGGACACGGGTTGGATGGGCCGATATTTTGAAAACATCTACCCGGATTACCTGGTGAATCCCCCGGCATCTCCGGCCGCCATACAGATCGGCAACTTTGGGAGCCTTGTGTTCCAGGGCGAAGAAACCAACTATGCCTTTGTCACCTCCAATATCGACCAACTCGAGCAAATAGCGGAGTCCGGGGTACAATACAGCCTGGAGGACAGCCTGTTCAATTCCTGTATGTATGGCGACCAGCTCAAATTCCTGAGGGGTGTGGCCAACACCACCTATGAATATTCCGGCCTGATTCACGAAGCCTATGAACGGGGACAAAACCAGGTAGCGTACCAGGACAATGGCTTTGCCCGGCAGCTGGCCCTGCTGGCCAGGCTTATCAAAGGAAACCTGGGCACCAAGGTCTACATGATTTCCATGGGCGGCTTTGACACCCATGGCAACCAGCCCCTGGCCCATGAGCGGCTGATGTCTAACCTGTCTATCGCGGTCAACAATTTTTATGATGACCTCGCCTTTACCGAACAGGATGACAAGGTGCTTAGCATGACCTTTTCCGAATTCGGACGCCGTATTTTTGAAAACGGCTCTAACGGTACCGACCACGGGAAGGCGGCCCCCACCCTGTTCTTTGGTTCGGGCCTGAACGGCAGCGCCTTTGTGGGAGAGCACCCGTCCCTGGATAACCCCAACAGCCGGGGCAACCTGGAATATACCATGGATTTCAGGGACCTGTATGCCACCGTGCTGGCCGAATGGCTTTGCGTACCCATCCCCCTGGTGGAGCAACACCTGCTGAACCACCCGTACAATCCGGTGAACCTCGGCTTTAGCTGCAGCGGGGTAGATTTCCCCGATATTGTTTACAGTGACGATCCCCCCACCCCGCCGACCCCACAGGACCCGGATGGTACAGACCCGGATCCGGATTTGCTGGAGGCCATCGTACACAAACCTTTTTACCCAACAAAAGAAACACCCCATATCTATCTGGAAATGCCTTTCAGCGCCCACGTGGATATACAGTTATACAACATCCTCGGACAGAACGTCGGGACCGTCTTCAACGAAATGATGTTTGAAGGCTCCACGGAAATCAATATCCGCGACCGCATGCCCACAACCCTGTCAACCGGGAAGTATATTTACAGGATACAGGTAGCTGAAAGGAAAATGTCCAAATCGATTATGGTGTCCTAACCGACTCCTACTTGGCAAGAATTCCCCCATTGCCGGAAAAGCCCCTTGGAAGCTTTCCGTTTTGGGGGATTTTCATTTTCAACGCAGGGGCAGTGCAGGGCCTGAAAAAATGGTTACTTTTGTGGCTTAATCCATTTTTTGATGTCCAAAAAACCTGCACGCTACACGGTCACCGCAGCCCTTCCCTATACCAACGGCCCCATCCACATTGGCCACCTGGCAGGGGTATATGTCCCCGCCGACATTTATGTACGCTACCTCCGCCTCATGGGCGAAGACGTAGCCTTTGTCTGTGGGAGCGATGAACATGGGGTAGCCATCCCGATGAAGGCAAAGAAAGAAGGCGTAACCCCCAAGGAACTCATAGACAAGTACCACGGCATGATCAAAAGTTCCTTTGAAACTTTTGGGATCTCCTTCGATAATTATTCCAGGACCTCAGCGGAGATCCACCATAAAACAGCCTCTGACTTCTTTATCAAACTCCATGACCAGGATGATTTCCTGGAAGAAACTTCCGCCCAACTCTACGATGAGGAGGCGGGGCAGTTTTTGGCAGACCGGTTTGTAACAGGCACCTGCCCCCGATGTGGCTACCCGGAAGCCTATGGGGACCAATGCGAGAATTGCGGTTCTTCCCTGAGCGCCACGGAACTCATACAACCCAAATCTACCTTAAGCGGATCGGTCCCCAGCTTGCGGGAAACCCGCCACTGGTACCTGCCCTTGGACCGCTACGAGGATTTCCTGAAGGAATGGATACTGGCAGGGCATAAAGACGACTGGAAGCCCAATGTTTACGGGCAGTGCAAGTCCTGGATAGATGATGGCCTCAAACCCCGGGCCGTGACACGCGACCTGGACTGGGGGATCCCGGTACCCGTGGCCGGGGGCGAAGGCAAAGTGCTCTACGTATGGTTTGACGCTCCTATAGGATATATTTCCTCTACCAAAGAATGGGCACATGACCAGGGGATAGACTGGGAACCGTACTGGAAGGCAAAAGACACCCAACTGGTCCATTTTATCGGGAAAGACAACATTGTCTTCCATTGCATTATCTTCCCGGTGATGTTAAAAGCCCATGGCGATTTCATCCTGCCGGAAAATGTCCCGGCCAACGAGTTCCTGAACCTGGAAGGGCAAAAACTGTCTACCTCCAAGAATTGGGCGGTATGGTTGCATGAATACCTGGATGACTTTAAGGACATGCAGGATGTGCTGCGGTATACCCTGACTGCCAACGCCCCTGAAACCAAGGATAACGACTTTACATGGAAGGATTTTCAGGCCCGCAACAATAACGAACTGGTGGCCATTTTCGGCAATTTCATCAACCGGGTGGTGGTGCTCACCCACAAATACTACGGGGGCACGGTTCCGTCCCCAACCAAGCTGGAAAAAGAAGACCTGGCCACCCTGAACGCGTTACGGGAATTTCCCCAAACGCTTTCCGGTTCCATCTGCCGCTACCGTTTCCGCGAAGGCAGCCAGGAACTGATGAACCTGGCCCGGCTGGGCAACCAGTACCTGGCCGGTGAAGAGCCATGGAAGGTGATTAAGCAGGATCCCGGGCGCGTACAGGCCGTGATGTTTGTCGCCCTCCAGATCGCCGCAGGCCTGGCGGTGCTATGCGAACCATTCCTGCCATTTACTTCGGAAAAACTGAAACGCATGCTGTACCCCCGGGGCGCCACTCCCCCGCAGTGGAAGGACGTGGCCACCCCCGGCAGCCTTTTGGAACCCGGGCAAGCCATAGGCCCGGCAGCACTATTGTTCAGGAAAATTGAAGACACAGAAATCCAGGCCCAGTTAGACCGGCTGCAGGCCACCAAAAAATCGAATGAATTAGAAAACGCTTCGCTTATGCCACAGAAAGAAACCATTAGTTTTGACGATTTCTCTAAGATGGACCTGCGGGTCGGTACAATCCTGTCTGCCGAAAAGATGCCAAAGACCAAAAAACTGATGGTGCTGCAGGTAGATACGGGGCTCGATCAGCGCACCATTGTTTCGGGTATTGCGGAAAGCTTTGAACCAGAGGACATCATCGGGAAGAAGGTAACGGTACTGGTCAACCTGGCCCCAAGGCCGCTTCGGGGTGTTGAAAGCCAGGGGATGATCCTCATGACCGAAGACCAGGACGGTAAGCTCGTCTTTCTGAACCCGGATGAAGGAGGGGTAGGCAACGGGCAGACCATTAACTAAGGCCGTGCTTCAGATTGCATACCATCCTGTTTACCAGCACCCCTTGCCTGCTGGGCACCGATTTCCTATGCGGAAATACGAACTCCTGCCACAACAATTACTATATGAAGGAAGTTGCGATCCTTCAAATTTTTTCGCACCCGAACTACCAGCCGACCCCTACATAACCGCCACCCACGACCCGGATTATTATCACGCCCTGTGCCATCTGGAAATCCCGGCCAGGGAGGCGCGAAAAATCGGCTTTCCCCTGAGTGAGGGCCTGGTAGAGCGCGAACGTATCATCGCCGGCGGGACGATCACAGCCTGCGAATACGCATTGAAATACGGTATCGCCATGAATATTGCCGGCGGCACGCACCATGCCTACAGCAATCGGGGGGAAGCCTTTTGCATGTTGAACGACCAGGCGATCGCGGCCCGCTACCTGCTGCAAAAAGGGCTCGCCAGCCAGGTCCTGATCGTAGACCTGGACGTGCACCAGGGCAACGGCACCGCCCAAATTTTCCGGGATGACCCCTCGGTCTTCACCTTCTCCATGCACGGGGCAGGCAACTACCCATTCAAAAAAGAACGCTCAGACCTGGATATCCCGCTTGAAAAAGGTACCGGTGATAAAGCCTACCTAAGCCTGCTCCGGGAAACCCTCCCCCGCCTGCTGGATGAGGTAGCCCCGGACTTTATATGCTACCTCTGCGGGGTCGACGTACTGGAAAGTGATGCTCTGGGGACCTTATCGCTTAGCCTGGAGGGATGTGCGGAACGCGACCGCATCGTACTCGAAAGTTGCCATAAGAACAAGGTCCCGGTTCAATGCAGCATGGGGGGTGGGTATTCGCCGGACCTCAGGACCATCGTGGAAGCACATGCCAATACCTTCAGATGTGCACAAAATGTGTATTTTTAACCAAACTCCCGTTTCTATGAAATGGATTTACGTCCCGCTGCTCTTTTTGCTGCATGCCGCTGTCTGGGCCCAGGACAGCATCCCTGAACAGCCGGAACGCCGTTGGGACATGCTTACCTATGACCTGGGCAATATTTTTGGCGGGATCGGTTATGCGTACACCCGGCCTTTACATTGGCAGGGCGACGACTGGGCTAGGGTCGGGGGGGTCGTTGCCGGCGCAGCCCTCATTTACCTGGTAGACACCCCCGTCTCAGACTATTTCATGGATATCAAGGAAGATGTGCCGAAGGCCATCCGCGATTACGGCTTTGAATATGGCAGCCCGGCCAATAACTATATGATCACGGGGGCGGTCTATATCACGGGCCTGGCCACCAGGAACGAAAAATTGCGGAGGACCGGGGTGCTCCTCATTTCCTCGGCCAGCGCGGCCGGTTTCCTGCAGCAATTTTTTAAATCTGCCGTTGGCCGGGCCAGGCCTCTGAGCGGTCTGAGCAAAGACACCTTTAGTCCGCTATGGAGTGGCGACAAGGACTTTCATTCCTTCCCTTCGGGTCACGCCATCCTGGCCTTTTCCAATGCCTATGCCATCGCCAAGCAGTTCAGGAACCCCTGGGTGAAAGCAGGAATTTATACGGTAGGGATGGTACCGGGCATCTCCAGGCTTTGGGAAGGCAAACACTGGCTTTCGGACGTGGCCCTCAGTGTGGCGGTGAGTATTTTTACCGTAGAGGCCATTGATCGCTATCTCGATCGCAAATATGCCCAAAAATACAACGAACAGGCAGATGGGGTGCAGCTCGACCTGCAGGTAGGCCCCGGGCGGCTGGGCCTTGTATTGCGCTTTTAGACGTAGCCTGCCAAGAAGCAAAAGCACCCATAAACCCTCACAATTCAATACGGGTATCGTATCTTTAAGTCAAGATCCGATGTCTTATGGAAAAATTCAAACGAAGAGACTTTATTAAGAATACGCTAAAAGCCGGCGTGGGTGCCTCGCTCCTGAACGTAGCCTACACCGGGGCCCAGGAACCGGAAACGACGGGCGAACAGGGGATAAAAAACTCTGCTTCGCCTAAAAAAGTAGTGGTCGGCGGAGCCGGGATTGCCGGGTTATGCTGTGCCTATGAGTTGATGAAGATGGGCCACGATGTCACCGTGCTGGAGGCTTCCGGCAGGCACGGCGGACATGTATATACCGCCAGGGACGGGCTATCAGACGGTTTGTATGGGGATTACGGGCAGGAGCATATTACCCGGCCCGGTTATGACCGATACTGGAAGTACATTGAAGAGTTTGGCCTGACCGCCCTACCCTATCCCAGGAGAAAAAATGTCCTCAGGCGCATCCAGGGAAAATTCTATTCCGAAGACATGCTACAGGACCGTGGTGTCCTCAAAGGATTGGGGTTTAATGAGCGTGAAGTTTCCTTTTTATCCAGAAACCCCTGGGGAGAACTCAAAACACTGTACGTTGGTTCCTACCTCGGGGCGTTCAAAGATGAATATGAACCCTTCAATATAGGCTATGACCAGCTGGACATGGTCCCCATTTCCGATATTTATAAAAAAGAAGGGGCCTCCAAAGCGGCCCTGGGTTTCCTGGGTGGTGACCACAGCTCGGCTTTATATGAACTATGGATGTCCGCGATCCTGAAAATACGGGGCGTACCCGAATTCCCAACGGGAATCTACCGTTTAAAAGGTGGAAACCAGCAACTTCCGGATGCATTTGCAAAACGCCTGGGCAGCAGGGTATGGCTAAACAGTGCCATCCTATCCCTACAAAACAATCCTGATTCGGTCCGAATCACCTATAAAAACGCCCGGGGGACGAACTCGCTGGAAGCCGATTATTTTGTAAATTGCATCCCCTTGCCGGCATTTAAGCATATTCCGGTTGAACCTGCACTGCCTGAGGAAAAACAACATGTGGTAGACAACGTGACTTACGGCTCCTACCAACGTTTTGTATTTCAGGCCAGTTCCAAGTTCTGGGAGGAGGATGGCCTTAGCATCAACCTGTTCCTGGACCACCCCGACCTTTGGGATGTGTGGCATTCTGCGGACGAAGTAGACACCCACCGTGTCATCATTTTAGGTACCGGGCCAGGTGGGATATCCCCGCTTAGGGCTCTTGCCGCCTTCCGGGAAGTATATCCCGGAAAGCGGGATACCATAGAGCAGGCTGTCAGTATGGACTGGACCAAACAGGCCTTTTCCCCAACCTGTGAACGCCAGCCATTTCCAATCGGAGCACTAAAATTGTTCTGGCCGCATATAATGGAGCCAACGGGGCGTATCCATTTTGCAGGAGCTTATGCAGACAACCTCAATTGGGGCACCGAGGCTGCCACCCGCTCTGCCAACCGCGTGGCCATGCAAATTGATAAGGCCCCGGGATAATAGCAGGTTGCAATGCGATACAAAATCTTGGCATGGGCGATAGGATGTTCCGTTGTATGGGCCATGGCAGCATGGCCTTTTCAGGAGAACACACCGCCCCAGGTGCAAATTACAACCCCCCGCGACAAGGACCGATTTCAATGGAATTCACGCATTCCCTATGAAATTGTGGTATCCGACAGGGAAGACGGGCATACGGAATACCGGGAAATCCCGGAAAATGAAGTCTTTATGGTCATTTCCTATGTGGCTGACTCTACCCTTGCCAACCAGCAGCTCAAAAATGAAATAAGGCCCGGGCTGGAGGTCCTGTCCCGAATGGGCCGTTCAAATTGTTTTAGTTGCCACAGGCAAAGGGAAAACCTGATAGGGCCCTCATTTGAAAGGATTGCCCGGCGATATGGTTCCCAAGCCCAGAAAACCGATTCCCTGGTCAAGCGGGTTATCCATGGAAGCCTGGGGCGGTGGGGCGATCAGCAAATGCCGGCACAGACCGGGTTGGAAACCGCAGAAGTGCAGGAAATGGTGCGTTGGATACTGGAGAATGGCCTTAACACGGATGTCCAATATATCCCGGGAACAAAGGGTGCGTTCCAAAGCCGGTCGAAACCGGGAACGCAAAGCCGCAGTACGGGATATGCCCTTAGGGCTTACTACAGGGATCATGGCCAGGCGGGCATCCCGGGAAGTTCAAGGATCGGGACACACACCATCATCATGCATCCGGACACGGAATAGTGGATGCCGATCGCGATGGCCCCACTACTCAGCCGGCAGGCCCGGCACAGCCATTTTCGGACTAGTCGGGACCTGCCCGGGGAATCTCCCCCGGTAATTTGTATATTCTGCTACATTGTTTACATTTAGTTTTCCGCGTAAACCACCAAGCCATGAAACCAATGATCAGATTATGCGTTACGGGGTGCACCATGCTACTGCTGGCATCCTGTGTTCAGAACAAAAAACAGCAACCCGGAAAAATTGACGCGGTCGGGATGGACAGCAGGAAGCTCTCCGTAATTTTCGATACCGATGCCAACAACGAGCTGGACGACCAGCATGCCCTGGCCTATCTTTTGTTCAACAGCGATGTATTCGAAGTGCCATTGGTAACGGTCAATGCCACCTACAATGGGGGTAATATACAGGGGCATTACGATGAGGCGGAACGCGTCCTGAAACTCTGTGGCGCCCACGGAAAGGTGCCCCTGCGCAAAGGTGCCAATGCGGGTTTTGACAGCATTGTTGCCCGGTGGAGCCCCGAGGGTTTTGACGGGCAGGAGGCGGTAGACCCTATCCTGGAAACGACCAGGAAAGCGCCTGCGGTCATTGTCGCGGTCGGTAAGCTTACCAACGTGGCCCTCGCGCTCAGGAAAGACCCATCCCTGGCTGAGCGGGCCAGGGTCGTGTGGCTGGGTTCCAACTACCCTGAACCCGGGGAGTACAACCAGGACAATGACACCGTGGCCATGAATTACGTGCTCAACAGCGACATCCCTTTTGAAATGGTCACGGTGCGCTATGGGAAATCCTCGGGCACTGATGCCGTCCGGGCCTCCCGTGAAGAGATCAACCGTTTGATGCCGGGTTTGGGCCCGTATTATGCAGCGGGGATAACCGGAAGGCACGGAGGCAGCTTCTATACTTTTGGCGATTATTCTGTAGACCTTTTCGGGCATATAGACCTGCATGGCACCCCGCCGTCGAGGGCGCTCTTTGACATGGCTGCTGTTGCCATCCTCAAGCAAGCCGCCTGGGCGGAAAGGAAGATAATCCCGGCCCCAATCCTGGTAGACGGGCAATGGAAAGAACGCCCTTCCAACAAACGTAAAATCGTCGTTTGGGAAAATTTTGACAAGGTGGCCATCCTGGAGGATTTTTTTTCCAGTATGCAGCATCCCAGGCTAATACCCGATACCCCATAGTATGGCAACGGTACTCGTCATAGGCAGCTCCAATACCGATATGGTGGTAAAGACCTCCCGTTTCCCCGAACCCGGGGAAACCATCCTTGGGGGCGATTTCTTCATGTTCCATGGGGGCAAAGGGGCCAACCAGGCCGTGGCAGCCGCCCGCCTCGGGGCCGAGGTGGCTTTTATCTGCAGTGTAGGCGATGACCTGTTTGGACGCAACGCGCTAAGCCATTACCAAAATGAGGGCATAGCCACCCAGGGGATTCAGCAACTAAAAGGGCAGGCTTCGGGCGTGGCCCTGATTACCGTAAACGCCGAAGGGGAAAATGTGATTGTCGTGGCCCCCGGCGCAAACCACCTGCTTACCGCCGAACACCTGCTGCAGTGCAAACCGCTTTTGCAAAGGGCATCTATTTTCCTGACGCAACTGGAAACCCCCCTGGAAGCACTGGCAGCCCTGGTTGCGGAATGCCAAAAGACGGGACAGCGGTTGATTCTGAATCCCGCACCCGCCCGGGCCTTGGGCAGCAACTTGCTCGATGGGCTGTTTGCGCTTACCCCCAACCAGACCGAAGCCGCCCTGCTGACAGGGATACCGGTAGCTGACGCGGCCGGTGCCGAAGCGGCCGGCCGGGCACTCCTGGAAATGGGGGTGCAAAACGTGATCATCACCATGGGGGGCAAAGGCGCCTTTTTTATGAACAAATCCGAAAAATGGCTATCCAGGGCCCCGGTAGTACCGGTAAAAGATACCACGGCTGCGGGCGATGTCTTCAATGGTGCCCTGGCAGTACGACTGGCCGGTGGAGACCACTGGAAAGAGGCCGTAGGCTTTGCCATAAAGGCGGCCTCCATGGCGGTAACACGCCTTGGGGCACAGAACTCAGCACCTTTCCTGCATGAAATCAGCTAACCAAACACCCTACCTCCATGTTTATAATTGAATCCTATCCGTTGGCCGTTGCCTTTTGTATCGCCACCATGCTTGCCTGGGGCTCCTGGGCCAATACCCAGAAACTGGCTTCCCCCCGCTGGCGATTTGAATTATATTACTGGGATTATGTTTTCGGGATCGTGCTCTTTTCCCTGCTTTTTGCCTTGAGCGCAGGCTCCGTAGGGTCGGGTGGCCGGCCTTTTCTGGAGGATCTGGCCCAGGCAGGCGCCCCTTACATAGGCTCGGCCCTGTGGGGCGGGGTACTTTTTAACGCCGCTAACATCCTGTTGGTAGCCGCCATCACCATCGCCGGGATGTCTGTGGCCTTTCCGGTGGGCATCGGGCTGGCCCTGGTAATCGGGGTAATCGTCAATTACCTGGATGCCCCCCTGGGCAATCCTATCATCCTTTTTGGAGGGGTGGCGCTGATCGTCATCGCCATGCTGCTCAATGCCAGGGCGTACCAGCGGCTGTCGGCCAGCCAACAAAAAATCCCCACCAAAGGTTTGCTCCTGGCCGTGGTAGCGGGTGCCCTGATGGGACTCTTTTACAAATACGTGGCCAATGCCATGTTCCCCGTGTTCTCCGAACCCGAAGCCGGCAAACTAAGCCCGTATTCAGCGGTCTTCCTGTTTACCCTGGGTATCCTGGGAAGCAATTTCCTGTTTAATACCCTCTTGATGAAGACCCCCCTGGAAGGACAACCCCTTCAGATAAAGGACTATTTCAAGGGAAACCGGAAAGACCATCTCATGGGGCTGCTGGGAGGGGTCATCTGGTGTGTGGGGATGTCTTTCAGCATCCTTGCTTCAGACAAGGCCGGTCCTGCCATATCCTATGGGCTCGGCCAGGGGGCTACGGTGGTAGCTGCCTTGTGGGGTATTTTTGTATGGAAGGAATTCCGGGAGGCCCCTAAAGGGGTCCACAGTATGCTACATATCATGTTGCTGGTCTACGTGGCGGGACTGACCCTGATCGTGGCTGCCCGCTAGCCCCCCGGAAACAGGCGTGCTTTTATATGGACAAAAGTCATTTCAATGCCCGCAAAGAATTCGTAACTTTAGGCAAAACACGTAACCTATGTTAAGTAAAAATGTAGAAAAGGCACTGAACGAACAGATACGCATCGAAGCAGAATCCTCACAGGTATACCTCTCCATGGCTTCCTGGGCAGAAGTCAAAGGCCTGGAGGGAATTTCCAACTTTATGTACCGGCATTCGGACGAAGAACGGCTACACATGCTCAAATTGGTGAAGTACGTGAATGAACGTGGCGGCCATGCCCATATTTCCGACCTGAAAGCCCCCAAAACAGACTTTGGGACCTTTCAGAAAATGTTCCAGGAACTTTACGAACACGAGATCTTTGTATCCAACAGTATCAATGAGTTGGTACATGTAACCCTGCAGGAAAAGGATTATGCCACCCATAACTTCCTCCAGTGGTATGTATCGGAACAAATAGAAGAAGAGGCGCTGGCCCGTACCATCCTTGATAAGATCAACCTGATCGGGAATGACAAGGGGGGCTTGTATTTATTCGACCGGGACGTACAGCAAATCACTGTGGATAGCGCGGCCATGGATCCCGGAGCGTGATTTTTAACAATTATCTTTATTTAGAATAATTAAAAATAATTATTTTTACCCCGTCAAACACAAGACGGTTGGGAAAGAAAAGGGAATCCTCCAAAAAAGAGGGGAAAAAACTAAAGAAGCGGCTGAAAAAGGAGCGCAAAGCCAGGCTCAAAGCTTTGGCACCGGCCGGATGCAAGGCCAAATGCTGTGAAAAGTACCAGAAGTCCGAGAAGAAACGCTGTAAAAGGTGCCCCTGTTTTGACCTGATGAAAAAAGTCGCCTGAAGACTGGTATCCCATAAAAAAAAATCGCCCTGCTGGGCGATTTTTTTGTATATCCCGTTTTTTCCACCTTACAGTATTCCTACCCTAACACTGGGTGCCGCCACACGAACCCCCGTGCGTATGCCGGTACTGTATGGGCGCCGGTAGTAATAATGCCCGTGGTACCCGTGGTAATAAAAGGTGGCATGCGAATAGTAGTGCCGATCATGGTGACAATGGTGTCCGCAGTGTTCGTAATGTTCGGCATAAGCGTCGCGTTTGCCTTTCATATAGGCTTTATACGCCCTTTTATCCCGTTTTTTGAGCTCCTTTTCATAGTGTTCCTGGTCTTCCCAGAAATCCTCGGCTTCTGCCTCATCCTCCAGGGCAAGGGACTGTTCGTAAGCAGCATCCTCCCGGGCCCGCCGCTCATAGTAGGACTGTTGTTCTTCCCCGTCGGGGGATTCCTGTGCCCTCAGGTAAACGGGGCCAGCCATCAGTAGTACCAAAAAGCTCAAAGCTAATCGTTTCATAGTGTCATTTTTTTTTTGGTTTGTACAGGAATAACAATCCAGGGGTACTCATACCCTACTGCAATCAAGACAAAAAATAAGGGAGTCATGCCATGCCTGCCGGGGCTAACTGAGATAACGCATGTATAAGGAATTGATTCGGTGGGAGTTGGGATGTCTCCGGGGGATCGCTATGGCTTAATGTGAAGCGCTGGTGGCGATAATAGCGTCAGCGGACTGCGCCGGGTTCTCATACTGGATGTAGAAAGCCGCATGCCTTTCAAAATGCTCCCCGTGTTCACAACTGCCATCGCAATGGGCCTCCAATTTTATATAGGCACGCCGTTTGTTGGATAAATAGGCGTGGTACCCTTCCAGGAATTGGCCCCGGAGATGTTTTTCGAAGTTCCGTTGATCCGTCCAGTAGTCCAGCTCATCCTCCTCGGTCCGCCATTGCATTCTATACTCGTACGCCGCATCATCCAGGGCACGTTGCGCGATGACCGTGAGTCGTTGCTCCAGGGGCATGTCCCCCTGTGCCATCAGGGGGGCAGGGGCCAGAAAACACAAACATAGCACCGCCACCAGGGTATTCCACTGTGCTTTTCGTACGATGTCGCTATGTAGGCGTTGGGTGGCCATTGGCGGATCAGTTTCTATATAAGTTATTCAAAATGAGGTTTTCATCAAAGAATAATAGCCCAAGAACCCTCCTTTATCGGCTATCTGCTTACCCTAATGGACGGAAACCGGCTCCAATAGTTACATCGGTCTTCCTGTTTTGGGTCACTTTTAATGATAATTTAACACCATGGAGCTCGTTGCAACGGTTGGACATCAACAATTCCCCCATGAAAACGCCCCCCTTATATAAGGGCCCCTTGTCCAGGGGCCCCATGCGCCAGCCATAGTTGCCTTCAGGGCTTGCCCAGCATCAGCAGCTCATTGCATTTGACCTCGGTTATATAGCGCTTCTCCCCTTCTTTGGTTTCATAGCTGCGATGGATGAGTTTCCCTTCCAGGGCCACTTCATTTCCTTTGGACAGATAGGATTCTATGATCTCCGCGGTTTTGCCCCAGGCTATCACGTTATGCCATTGCGTATCCGTGACCTTTTCGCCCTTGGAATTGCGATAGCTCTCGTTGGTGGCCAATGAAAACTTGGCGAGTTTGTTCCCGCTATCCAGGATAACGATCTCAGGGTCCTGCCCCAGGTTTCCAATCAGTTGTACTTTGTTTCTCAGTGCATTCATGATTACGTTGTATTTAGATGAAACATTCCGGATTGCCGGGTACGGTCTCCCCCGGTACCACAAACATAGGACGGTGCGGCAGGCCTACCCGGTTGGGAATTATTTATTTTCGTTTGTAATCGTTTGTAGTCGGCTTGACCCTTCCGGCAGCAAGGATCAGCAGCTCCCGATTCCCAAAGAAAATATGTACATTTAGCGTAGACTGCATTGTACCGGATTCCGCTACCAAGAACCACCATTATGAAACACCTCATCCTTTGCCTGTTTTTACTATTCGTCATTCCCGCGCCAGCACAGGAAATGGCCAACCTTTCATTGGGAGACCCGCCTTCTCAAGGCATGTCCCCGGAAAGGCTCTCCCGTATCGATGCCATGCTGCAACAATCCATAGCCGCCGGCCATATCCCGGGCGCCGTGGCCCTGATCGCCAGAAATGGCAAAATACTGTACCACAAAGCGTACGGACAGGCCGATACGCCTGCCGGCAAAGCCCTGGAAAAAGAGGCCATTTTCCGCATCGCTTCCCAGACCAAAGCCATTACCTCCACAGCGGTCATGATGCTATGGGAGGAAGGGAAATTCCGGTTGGACGACCCCATCTCCAAATACATCCCGGAGTTCTCCGAAGCGCAGGTACTGGATACGTTTAATGAGGCCGATACCACCTATACCACGCGGCCGGCTGATAAACCCATCAGCATCCGCCACCTGCTCACCCATACCTCCGGCCTGGGTTACGGGGTGATCGACGGGGACGAACGATTTAAAAAGATCTACCATAAGGCAGGGATCACCGACCTGTTTACCACGCGTGACATCCCTATCTCCGAGAGTGTCAAAAAACTGGCGCGCCTGCCCCTCCACCACGATCCCGGGACGCGGTTTACCTACAGCGAAGGCCTGGATGTACTCGGCTATTTTGTGGAGATCATGTCGGGTATGCCCTTCGACCAATTCCTGCGCACCCGTATTTTTGACCCGCTGGGTATGGACGATACCTGGTTCTACCTCCCGGATTCCAAACACGGGCGACTGGTGAAGGTACAGCGGCCGGTTGAGGGAAGCTGGGAACACTATCCCGTTACCTTCTACGATCCGGACTACCCGATCAAAGGGGCAAAGCGTTTCTTCTCGGGCGGCGCGGGGCTTTCGAGTACTGCCATGGACTATGCCAAATTCCTGCAAATGTACCTGAATGAAGGTACCTATAACGGCCATCGATTGCTCAGCCGCACTACCGTCAGGAGCATTATGGGCAACCAGATTGGGGCCCTCTGGGAAGACGGCCCACGGGATTACGGCCTCGCTTTTGGCGTATTGAACAGCCACGGCCAAGACATGGGCGGGCAGGGAAGTGCCGGCACTTTCGACTGGGGTGGTTATTTTAACACCCAATATTTTGCCGATCCCGAAGAGGGGGTCATCGGTATCCTCATGAAACAAACCCAGGGGACCACCACCGACCAAACGGGCTGGAAATTCCGGCAAATGGTTTTTTCAGCCATAAATGACTGACCCCCCAGAATGATGAAAGCGCCCGCCTACGCCCTGCTCCTGTTCCTGTTCCCCCAGGTGTTTTTTTCACAAACGCTCAGTTTTGTAAAGGACGAACAAGGGGTCCTGGTCAGGGAAGACGGCCAACCGGTACTTTTTTACCAGGCAAAACCGAAATCTCTGGACGGGAAATTCGAAAGGGCGCACTACATCCACCCCCTCTACGGCCTGGACGGGGCGGTACTTACCGAAGACTTCCCCGAAGACCACCGGCACCACCGTGGTGTTTTCTGGGCCTGGCACCAGGTGCTCGCAGGCGGCAGGCCCATGGGCGATGCCTGGGAGTGCAGGGATTTTTCATGGGAGGTTAACACCCTGGACATCACAGCTTCCCCCGATGATCTGACCCTGCATTCCGGGGTATTGTGGACTTCCCCTGAGTTCACCGGTACCGGCGGTCAGCCAACCCCGCTCCTGGAAGAAAAAGCCCTGGTCAAAATCAGCCCCTCAACGGCAAATTACAGGGTGATCGATGTGGAAATATCGCTTCGGGCCCTGGTCCCGGAATTAAAAATAGGAGGGTCGGAAGATGAAAAAGGTTACGGTGGCTTTTCGGTCCGCCTGAAAATGCCCGATACCCCGCAGTTTGCCTCGGATGAGGGCCCGTTCTCCCCCACTGAAAACGCGCTCAGGACCGGCCACTGGGTCAATATCAGTGGCTCCATGGCCAAAGATGGCGGGATGGCCGGGCTGTTGATCGTCTCCCGGAACCCGGCGGAAGATGGAACGCATCCCTGGATCCTCAGGGAAGCGGGCAGTATGCAAAATGCTGTATATCCGGGAAGGGTGCCCGTGCCAATTTCAAACCAGGCCCCCACCGTACTGCGCTACCGGCTGGTTGTTTACCAGGGGGCCCTTGGGGCGGAGGCCCTGCGTAAACTGGCGGAGTAAACCCTATCACTTTTATGCATCCCCTGTTAGGGAGTTGCAGGAAAAAATGCTATCGTCTGGTGAAAAAAAGACGCCATGCAAGATCGTACATGCCTGGAATGCGGCACGAAGGTCATAGGCCGGATAGACAAAAAATTCTGTTCAGACTACTGCCGCAATGCCTACCACAACCATTTGAACAAAGACAACAGGAATTTGGTGCGGACGATCAATAACCGCTTGCGCAAGAATTATCGTGTCCTGGAAAGTTTTCCCCTCAGGGATGGTAAGACCACAACCACAAAGACCAGGTTGCTGGACAGGGGATTCGATTTTGAGCACATTACCGCGCTTTACAGGACCAAAAAAGGAACGGTCTATTTCTTTGTCTACGACCTGGGCTACCTTCCGCTGGACAACGATTTATACATGATCGTAAAGCGGAGATACGGTGCAGGGCGTCATGGCCTTTGATCCGAATGTGATCCCAGGAAAGGGCCGCGAATCATTTCCAGTTGTGCCCACTGAGTTTCAGGGCCGCGACGACAATATCCTTTCGGCTGATCTGGCCAACCAGAAGACCGTCCTTCATCACCGGCAGTCGCCTGCGGTTGTTCTTGTGGAACAGGGCAGCCGCATCAAAAATACTGATATCGTGCGGGATGGTCTCTACATTCTCCGTCATAAAACGCTCCACACTCTTGTCCAGGATGGGCTGGTTAAAATAGCGGCTCTCGGAGATCTGTTTCATGCAATCAGCTTCAGATACAATCCCTACCAGGAAGCCATTGTCGTCCAGCACGGGGCCACCAGAAATATGATGCTTGGCAAACAATTCCATGACCTCCAGGATGGACTGGTCCGGACGGAAGGTCACTAGTTTTTTGCTCATATAATCTTCCACCAGGATAGGCGCATTGTACTCTTTTTTGGTGGTTTCCTTAGCCCTGCGGCCCTGAAAGCTTTTGATTCCCATACCGTCGATTTTAATGAGGTTAACCTGAAATATAGTGTTTTTGTGTGAATCTTTTAAAATAAGTCGACAAAAGGTTGCAGATTATCAAATTTTTATACTTTTAGGCGACATTCACATGCTATGAAAAAATATGCCCCGGTCATCAGCATCTTCCTGATCCTGATGGCCGTTTATACGTCGATTACCTTCACCTGGCCCCAGGACCCCGGGGTCGTACAGGAAACGTATGGCTTTTGCACAGAACGGGCCATGGAGCACGTAAAACAGGTTTCGGAATACCCGCACGCGGTGGGGTTTCCCGCCCACCGACAGGTGCGCGACTACCTTTTACAACAGCTTAAACAACTTGGACTGGACCCCCAAATCCAGGAAGGGCATACCGCGGGCGACTGGGCCAATTTTAGCAGGGCGGTGAACGTGATGGCCCGTATCCAGGGTTCCGGGGATGGCAAGGCCCTGGTACTGATGACACATTACGACAGCAACCCCCATTCATCCCCGGGGGCCAGTGATGCCGGCAGCGGGCTGGGCACCATCCTGGAAGGCCTCCGGGCCTTCCTCGGGAAGGATTTGCAACCCAAAAACGACATTATTGTATTGTTTACCGATGCTGAAGAACTGGGGTTGAACGGTGCCGACCTCTTTGTCAACCAGCATCCCTGGGCCGATGATGTGGGCCTGGTGCTCAATTTTGAGGCCAGGGGCAGCAAGGGCCCCTCCTATATGCTGATCGAAACCAACCGGGGAAACAGCCAATTGGTAAAGGAATTCCTGGAGGCCGGCCCAAAATACCCCGTAGCCAGCTCCCTGGCCTACAGCATCTACAAGATGCTTCCCAACGATACCGACCTTACCGTATTTCGGGAAGACCGGGATATTCAAGGATTGAATTTCGCGTTTATTGACGATCATTACGATTACCACACCGCCCTGGACCGCCATGACCGACTGGACGCCAATACCCTGGCCCACCAGGGTAGTTATTTGATGCCTTTGTTGCTGCACTTCAGCCAGGCCGACCTGGGCCAGCTCGAAAGCCTGCAGGATACGGTATATTTCAATGTGCCCTTTTTTAAATTGCTGTCCTATCCCTACGGCTGGATCCGCCCCATGCTTATTTTGGCCAGCCTGTTATTCCTGGTGCTGCTGGGCTATGGATTCCGCAAGAAGGCACTGCAATGGAAAGCTATAGGGAAAGGTTTGCTCGTGGCTTTGCTGGTGCTGGCAGCCAACGGGGCAGTGGGCTATGTCGCCTGGCCGCTCCTGCTCAAAGCCTATCCCCGGTACGGGGAAATGCTGAGTGGCTTCCCTTATAACGGGCATACCTATATCGCCGCCTTTGCCTTCCTTTCACTGGCCATTGGCTTTTGGGGCTACCGCCGGGTACAAAAAGAACATTTGGCAAGCCTGCTGGTGGCCCCCCTGCTACTATGGCTTGGCATTTGCTGGCTCCTGGCTACCTACCTCCCGGGCGCCAGTTTTTTTATCCTTCCGGTATTCGCCATGCTGGCGGCCCTGCTGGTCATCTTAAACCAGGAGGAACCCAATCTTTACGTACTGGTCGCGCTTAGCGTACCCGCACTCTGGATATTTGCCCCCATGGTACAGATGTTCCCCGTGGCCCTGGGGTTAAAAATGCTGATCAGCTGTACCTTGCTCACCACCCTGACCTTCCTGCTCCTCCTGCCGGTCTTCGGGAACTTCTATCCCCGCTGGCGACTGGGCGGATTGTGCTTTCTCCTTTTTGCCGGCTTTATGCTGGGCGCCCACTTCCAATCGGGCTTCACCGATGAGAACCCCCGCCCGAGCAGCCTGCTCTACGTGTTGGATGCCGACAAGCGGGAAGCGCAATGGATGACCTATGACCGACAACTCTCTGAATGGACTTCGCAGTTTATCGACCGGGAGGGACAGGCAGACCAGGCCCTGGGCGAAAATACCCTCAGCAGCAAATACGGCACCGGTTTCGCCTTTTCGGCCAGGGCACCCCTAAAGGCTATTGATGCCCCACAGGTGGTTACCCTAAAGGATACTTTGGTGGGTACGATGCGCCAACTAAAGATCCGTGTTATACCTCAAAGGGCGGTCAACCGCCTGGAAATTTACACCAACGACACCCCTATTGCCAGGGCGTCTATCAATGGGGTTCCCCTATCGTCCTTTTACCTGAAAGAACGGACCGGGGCCAGGCTGGTCACCCACTATATCAGCAACAATATACCTACAGAACTGGAGCTGACCCTGCCTGCGGGCATGCCCCTGGAAATCGAATTGTATGAGGCCTCCAACGACCTGTTGCAACACCCGTTGTTCTCGGTGCCCGAAAGGCCCGCGGACCAAATCCCGAAACCCTTTGTATTAAATGACGCCATCCTGGTAAAAAAATTGATTCGCTTTGATTAAGACGATTGCCATATTGGGTTGTGGATGGCTGGGATTCCCCCTGGCCAAGGCCTTGCTGGAGGCAGGTTACGTGGTGTACGGCAGTACTACCTCGGAAGAAAAACTCGGACAGCTGTCCCAGTCAGGCATAAAAGCCTTTAGGATCCTACTGGGGGAAACCGGGATAGCAGGGCCCATGGAGGACTTTTTGGAGGGAGCCCAGCTGCTGGTTATCAATGTCCCTCCAGGACTACGAGGCGGGGGGGGCGAGGATTATGTGCGAAAAATGGCAGCGGTGCATAAAGCATTGACATCTTCAACGGTAAGTAGGGTCCTTTTTGTCAGCAGTACTTCGGTGTATGGGGATAGCGCGGGAACGGTTACTGAGGCCACCCTCCCGGCCCCGGTAACCGCATCCGGCAGGCAGGTCCTGGAAGCCGAAAAGTGCTTCCGTGATGATCCCGACTTGCAGACGATTGTGGTGCGGTTTGGCGGGCTGATCGGGCCTGGCCGCCACCCCGTGACCCACCTTGCGGGGAAGAAAGGCCTGCGCAACGGCAACGCCCCGGTCAACCTCATCCATTTGGATGACTGTATACACCTCGTTAAAACAGTGATAGAAGGGGGGCACTGGGGCCAGGTTTTCAATGGGGTATTCCCGGCCCACCCGGCTAAATGCGAATATTACCCCCGGGAAGCCCTGAAACGCAACCTGCCGCCACCCCATTATGAACCCTCCCGGGGCCCCTCAAACAGTAAAATAGTAATTAGTAAGAATTTTCTTACTAATAACTACTCCTTTTTCACATCTATTTCCTCATAGTTCACCACGTCCCTGCCCTGTTTCACAACAAAAAAATCGACCAAAGGTTAATTTACTTCGTTGTTATTCAACTATTTTGTCAATTTGAAGTATCTTAAATAGAAACATAAATCCCAGAATGACATGGAAAATTCAAATTTGAAAGGGAGGATTTTAAAAGAATTGCAAAATCATATCTCCCGGAGTTGCACTAAGGGACCAGCGTCAGAAGCGTATCGTCAGTTACACGAACTCATCCTTAAGAAGCATTACAAGGCGGCCGAAGTAGCCATTGACTACCATCGCAACCGGGTTACCATGGAGGTGCTTATGGACGACACGTTGTACGAGCCCGGAAAAGTGAACCTGAACCTCCCAACACTAAGGGTGAGCCTCTTTTATAAAAACCTATGCGGGTTTCTGCAGTCCTGCCTGGAGACAGACCCCCGCAGCCTGACCTTTTATGCCTGGCTATTGCGTTCTCACGGCCAAAAAGAGAGCCCACCGGTCTTGGTTTAAAGGGATAGTGGAACATAAGTATTAACAAAAGGATGCCTCCTGGCATCCTTTTTGCGTGTAAAGCATTGATTTATACTTTTCTTTAACGCTTGACCCAAAAAAAAATACTAGTTTTGGCGCACCAAAATTTAACGAACCATGAAAAGGATCTTAGTACTTATCCTGCTACTTTCAGGAATGGGGGCCCAGGCCCAATCCAGTTCCGATCTGCAAAAGCACTTTGAGGCTTTCTACCGGGAAATGCGCCAACAGGGCGATGTGCAAGGTGTCATCAACGCCCTTACCCACCTGAATGTCATCGCCCCCAATAAAGAGCGCCGCGACACCCTTGCTTATATTTACGCCAACAACAATGAGCACCTGCAGGCCCTCAATACCATTGGCATAGAAAAAGACACGGCCGGTTCAGACCTGGCGGTACAGGTAAAAGCCATCTCGCTACAGGCCCTGAACCAACCCAAAAGGGCCCTGGAGCAATACGAAATCCTCTACAAGCGGGAAAAAAACCCATATCTGGCCTATGAAATGGCAGACCTCAAGATACAGACGGGCGACAACGCCGCGGCCTTGGAATTCATCAATTTTGGGGTAGAAAATTCCAGGGAGGAGATGAAGTACGCTTTCTATGAAAGACAACAACCGTATGAAGTACCGCTAAAAGCTGCTTTCCTGCATTTAAAAGGGCTGGCCCAGTACAATGTAGACAAGGCGAATATAGACCTGGCCATTGCCACCATAGATGAGGCTTTAAAGCTTGACCCGAATTTCAACCTCGCCAGCCTGAGTAAGCAGGCCCTGGAGTCCCGTAAGGAGAAACCCGATTCCTCGGAAAACAAATAAGCAGGCGGTTGCAATAGCCGGCACCAAAATCAAACCAAGGCATCACAATCCAAACAGCCCCTATTATCGGGGCTGTTTCAGTTTCAGAAGCAACAGGCTGTCGCTTTCCTTTTTTAGGTCTAAAAGCGCGTCCACATCCTTGTTGGGCACAGCGATAGACAGGACGTAGTGGGCAATTTTCCACCCTCCGGGGTTCTTTTGCATGACCCCCGAACCGCGGCACAACCCCATGCGCGTATCCAGCAATTCATCAAACCAGGCCAGGTCTTCCCGTTCATTGAGGTAGACATGCCGCTCTACCGAATGAAAGCTCCACGCCTTGCCCTGCTCGAAATAGGGTTTTGAAAAATCCCGGAATGCTTGCCCCAACCAGTATTCCGTGGCATCTGTGCCAATAAATACCGCATCCTTTGTCATCTTCCCAACATACCCCTCAAAATCAGCCCTGGCCGCGGCCAGGTGCCATTCGTCAAGCAGGGCCCCCAGTTCGCGTTCCGTCTGGCCCCGGGTTAAGCATAGGCCGAACAAAAATACAGCCATGGTGGTGCTTAGCAATTTATTCATCGGATAGTAGTAAAGTGTCAAGCTGGCTATTGACCAAAACATTGAATTGTTCACATAGGGCGTTGTAGGCTTGGAGCATTTCAACGCAGGCTTCCTGGGGTTCTGTCCGGTAAATAAGGCTGGCTTTGGCCTTCAACAAATATGTTTTAAACACTTTTTGCCTGCTAAATACCTGGGGTTGGTCAAATAACCTGGGGTATTGCGCCTCGGCCAGGGCCTTCTCCTTCTCTTGCAACTCGTCCAGGAGCAACCTTAGTTCCTCCCCGTTTTCCACCCTGTAAAGCCCGTCCATGCTGTTTTCAAGTTCCAGGAATGCCGGCCACCCGCTTACGATCTGACGGGCCCCGGTATTGATAAGGGCCTTCCTGGGGAGCTCTCCGGTTTCCAATGCTGAATCCTGGGAGACGGAAACCTGCACTTGCCCACCGCTGTCCCGGCAGCCCAGCAAAAGCGCAAAGCACATCGCAAAGAAGCACATTTTAATCATGGGACGAATGTACAAATTTTAATAAAGGCTATCTTTGAACCGCAATCAAAATAGGAACTACTACATGGGCCATACAATTCTCATACTGGGAGCCTGCGGGCAGATTGGAACAGAACTCACCCTGGTATTGCGGGAGCGCTATGGTAGCGATAGTGTGGTTGCCAGTGATATACGTGAAGGCAGCGATGCATTAATGGCCTCGGGGCCTTTCGAGATGGTGGACGCCACCAATTATTCGGCCCTGGAGGATGTGGTCATGCACTACGAAATTGAGGAGGTATACCTCATGGCGGCCATGCTGAGTGCGACCGCCGAAAAATTCCCCATGCGGGCGTGGAACCTTAATATGAATTCACTCTTCAACGTACTCAACCTGGCCAGGGAAAAGAAGATAGGCAAAGTCTTTTGGCCTTCCAGCATAGCGGTTTTCGGTACTACCACGCCTCGGGAAAACACTCCCCAAAACACCATTCAAGAGCCCAGCACGGTCTACGGCATAAGCAAACAGGCCGGTGAGCGATGGTGCGAATATTATTGCCATAAATTCGGGGTAGATGTGCGCAGCCTGCGTTTTCCCGGATTGATCAGCTGGAAAACCTTGCCCGGCGGGGGCACTACGGATTACGCAGTGGATATTTACCGTAAGGCCCTTTCACAAGGCTCCTATACCTGCTTCCTTTCGGCCAATACCCGCCTGCCCATGATGTTTATGGACGATGCCATCCGGGCCACCATTGAACTGATGAACAGTGATGCGGAGGCCATCAGCGTACGTTCCTCCTATAACCTGGCGGCCATGAGTTTCAGCCCGGCACAGATCGCTAGTAGTATCCAACGGCATTTGCCCGACTTTAGCATCCGTTACCAACCCGATTTCAGGCAAGAGATCGCCGATTCCTGGCCGATGAGCATAGACGATTCCAGGAGCAGGGCCGACTGGGGTTGGAAGCCCGAATTCGACCTGGATCGCACCACGGAAGAAATGCTGCGAAGCCTTAAAAATTAAGGAGGCATTATTGGGCAAAAATATCCTTCTCCTTTCGGAAACACTTAAATTCCACCTTGTAGCCATTGGGATCCTGCACAAAGAACGAACGGTGTTCCCCATGCTTGTCTTTAAGGAATATGACCTCAGAAGTCACGGTATAGCGCGAATTCTGTGAACTTGCATAGAGGGAAATCCACGTATCCTTGTCCACAATGATCCCGAAATGGAAGGAAGGCAGGATGGTATCCTCAAACTTGTAGGATTTATAGGAAAAATCAAAGGGACCACACTTGGTGAAGGTAATCTGGTTCCCAAAGAGGTTGACATCCAGCCAATGCGAGGTATGCCGCCCGAGCTCCGCCCCAAGCATATCGACATAAAAATCCCTGGTCACGCTAATGCTTTTACACGGGAGGGACAGGTGAAATGGAAGCGTTTTCATCAAAAAGTACAGATTGAAAGTAATACCAAGTTTATGTCGCCGGTCCATCGTGCGGGGATGAACGGTTGATTCCAGGACTCCCTGGGGCCAAGGCCTTATTCCACAAGGGGGATCAAGCAAACGGGAGCCTTAATCCTCCTCCCCCGATTCGTCTTCGACGTCAAAGTCCGGGATAGCATCCGGATCATTGTCATCATAATCCTCGTAATCGTCTTCATCATAGTTGGCCATGGTGATTTCCAGTTTCTGACTGATCTTGACCAAGTATTTAGTATCATCGGTAAGTACCTCCACCGCCTGCACCCGTTCCCCCTGGGAATTCTTAAAGCTAATGATATTACGGTCATCATAGCCATCGGGATAACGCTCCACAAGAAGTTTCAAGACCTCCGGGGTTAGTTTTTTAAAATCTACTATGACTCGTTTCAGGTTATCCATAATTACATGTCCAAAAGATAAGCAAAAATAAGTGGCGCAACAATGGTTGCATCACTTTCAATAATAAATTTTGGGGTGTCCAGGTCCAACTTCCCCCAGGTAATTTTTTCGTTCGGTACGGCGCCGGAGTAGGACCCATAGCTGGTGGTGCTGTCGCTGATCTGGCAGAAATAACTCCAGAATGGGGTATCTGTGCGCTCCATGTCCTGATAGAGCATCGGCACCACGCAAATGGGAAAGTCCCCTGCAATGCCGCCCCCGATCTGGAAGAAACCGATGCCTTTTTTTGAATTGGCCGTGTACCAATCGGCCAGGAACGTCATGTATTCTATGCCGGATTTCACCGTGGAGGCCTTCAGCTCCCCCTTGAGTACGTAAGAGGCGAATATATTCCCCATGGTACTGTCTTCCCAGCCCGGGCATACGATAGGCAGGTTCTTCTGGGCTGCGGCGTACATCCAGGAATTCTTTATGTCGATCTCGTAGTAGGGTTCCAATACCCCGGAAAGAAGCAGTTTGTACATATACTCATGTGGGAAGTAGCGCTCGCCGGCTTCCTCGGCTTCTTTCCACAACTTAAAGATGTGTTTTTGCAACCTCCTGAATGCTTCCTCTTCGGGGATACAGGTATCGGTCACACGGTTCAGCCCCCGTTCCAGCAGGTTCCATTCATCCTGGGCGGTAAGGTCGCGGTAGTGGGGTACCCGTTCATAATGGGAATGGGCCACCAGGTTCATCAGGTCTTCTTCCAGGTTGGCCCCGGTGACCGAGATGATATGCACCTTATCCTGGCGGATGACCTCGCCAAAGATCTTACCCAGTTCTGCCGTGCTCATCGCCCCGGCCAGGGAAACCAGCATTTTGGCACCCTTATCCAGTTGGGCTTCGTATGCCTTGGCGGCATCCACCAGCGCAGCGGAATTAAAGTGCAAATAATAGTTCTCCATGAATTGGGTAATAGGCCCTTTATTCGTCTTCATCATTGAATTTTTTATTGGAATTGCCGCTTTGGATATAGCCTTCGTCGAAGGTATTGTCATACTGATCCGCTACGTCTTCATCCTTAAATTTATAGCTTAACATTTTATAATACAGCTTTGCCGCAAGAAAATCCGGGGATTTATCGCTGGGATTGGGGCAGAGCTCAACCAGGTCGAAGCCCACAACGTTCTTTTCTTCAAAAACCTGGCGCAGGAACTCCAGGGTTTCGTACCAGAACAACCCTCCGGGTTCCGGGGTGCCGGTAGACGGCATGATAGAGGGGTCCAACGCATCCAGGTCAAAGGTAATGAACACATTGTCGGTCATCAGTTCAATGACCTTGTCGGCCCAGTAATCATCTTTGGCCAGGTCATGGGCAAAGAAAGTTTTCTCCTCATCCAGCACGGTGTTTTCCAGAGCGTCCATACTCCGGATCCCCACCTGTATCAGGTTGGTGTTCTGGCTGGCCTCATACAGGGCGCAGGCATGGTTGAATTTACTGCCATCGTAGCTCTCACGCAGGTCGGCATGTGCATCTATGTGCAACACGGTAAGGTCGTCAAAGCATTCGTTAAAGGCCCTGATACTTCCTATGGAGAGGGAATGCTCCCCCCCTACCAGGGTCACAAACTTATTGCGCTTGATATATTCTTTGGTGGTGCTGTGCACCGCTTTGACCAGGGTTTCAGGCGAACTGTCCTGGCGCACCGGATCGGCCAGGAAAATCCCCTGGCGATAGACCTCCGTGCCGGTTTCTATGTCATAGGTCTCCATGTTCTCAGAGGCATGCAGGAAGGCTTCAGGGCCTTTGTCCGATCCTTTGCCCCAGGTACTGGTGCCGTCATAGGGTACTGGTATTAAAACTACCTTGGCCTTTTCCAATTGTGCGAATTCGTCCGGTATCCCCGCGTAGTTCCGAGTTGTTTTCATATCCTAAGATTTGTAGCAGTTCGTCTGCTTTTTGTTGTTCACTAAAAACTTCAGTCCTGAAATTCCCTTCTTCATCCCGGTCGATCAGGATGTGCTTGGGGTGTGGTATGAGGCAGTGCTGCAAACCACCAAAACCGCCTATGGTTTCCTGGTATGCCCCGGTATTGAAAAAGCCGATATACAGAGGCAGGTCTTTCTTGAACTTGGGCAGGTAGATGGCGTTCATGTCCTGCTGGCTGTTGTAATAATCGTCGCTGTCGCAGGTAAGCCCCCCCAGGAGCACCCGCTCGTATTCATCGTTCCAGCGGTTGATGGGCAACATGATAAACCGCTTGTTGATGGCCCAGGAATCGGGAAGCGTGGTAATAAAGGAAGAGTCGATCATATTCCACTTCTCCCGGTCGTTCTGTTGCTTCTGATATAGCACCTTGTATATAGTACCCCCGCTCTCCCCCACCGTAAAGCTCCCAAATTCTGTAAAGATATGGGGGACGGGCACATCGGCCTCTTCACATGCCATGCTGATCTGGTTGATGATCTCGTCTACCATATACTTGTAGTCGTACTCAAAAGAGAGCGAATTCTTGGTAGGAAAGCCCCCGCCAATGTTCAGGCTGTCAAGGCTGGGGCAGATCTTCTTCAGGCGCACATACACCTTCATGCATTTGAGCAATTCACTCCAGTAATAGGCGTTATCGCGGATACCGGTATTAATGAAGAAATGGAGCATTTTTAGCTCCACCTTGGGGTCGTGCTGCAGGTGGTCTTCATAAAAGGGAATGATGTTTTTATAGCCGATACCGAGCCGGGAGGTGTAAAATTCAAATTTTGGCTCTTCTTCCGAAGCGATCCGGATGCCCACTTTGTAGTTATCTTCTATGGCGTCCGACAGCAGGTTTGCTTCTTCGTAATTATCGATGATCGGGATGCAGTTCTGGTGGCCGGAATTGATCAGGCGGGCGATATTGTCTATATAGGCATCCCGTTTGAACCCGTTGCAGATTACATAGGTTTTGTCGGTGATCAAACCCTCCTCTTTAAGCTGCTCCACGATGTTCAGGTCAAATGCCGAAGAAGTCTCTATATGGATATCATTCTTAAAGGCTTCATTCATGACATAAGAAAAATGGGAGCTTTTGGTACAGTAGCAATAATAGTACTTGCCACGGTACTCATACTTCTCCATGGCTTCGGCAAACCACTGCTTGGCCCTGTTGATATTCTCCGTAATCTTGGGCAGGTAGGTAAACTTGAGCGGGCTCCCGTATTTGCTCACCAGTTTGTGAAGGGGGATGCCGTGAAAGAGCAGTTTATCCCCGTCAAGGGTAAACTCTTCCTGGGGGAAGTAATAGGTCTGATCTATGAGGTCAAAGTATCGTATATTCATTAGTTCTTGCTAAATTTATTGAAGTATGCTCCCGAATGTTTTTAATGGATAGGTTTCTGAAGGCAGGCAGGGAATCTGTACTGGTTGATGGGACTTTCTAAATGCAGTCCCTAAACTGCAGGCGGGTCGTATTCCATTGCCATTCATCCATCACTAAAAATAGCGGAAGGTGGGTTCAATACATTCGTCTTTCAATTATATAGGTTTTGGGTGTAAATGAAAACAAAAATTATGAAATTAATGTTAATTTGAACAAAATTTCCCGTACTGGTTCGAGGGCCGCAAAAATAACAACAAAGCAACCATTTTATGTGCCATTTTCCACTCATTTTTAGCGCGATGTACCGGCGTCGGCCCGGGGGTCGCCACAAGTCCAAAAATTGGCGTTCCGGAGCAGTTATCTCTTTATTGCTGATGGTATTCTCAAGCGTGCCACTTTGTGCACAGATACCGGAGGGGGCTTACCTGTCGGAACCCTCGGGTCCGAACGCGCTGCAGCACGAAATAAAAGTGGCCGGCAATTACCTTATACATTCCCTTTATGAAACCAGCCCGCCCCGTTTTATCAGTACCATGGGCGGCTCCTACACCCTGGAGGGTACGCAATTGGAATGGGCCCTAGAGTTCAACTCCGCGTATGAGCAGGATGCTGTCCGCAGCCTGACGGTCCCCGTACGCATTGCGGAAGGGGGATTGGAATGGGGGGAAGACGGCCTTCGACTTCAGGCATTGCCTAAGGTAGCGCAAGCCCTGGACGGGGGCTGGCTCTTTGCCACCCGGGGCCCCGATACCGGGCAGGAACGACGTGGGGAGGAAAGTAGCCGGAAAACCCTGAAGTTCCTGATCGACGGGCGCTTCCAATGGATTGCCTACGATACGGACAGCATGCGCTTCTCTGGCAGCGGCGGGGGGCGGTATGAGGCAAAAGACGGGCGTTATACAGAGCATATTGGCTATTTCTCACGGGATAACGCCCGGGTGGGTGCCACCCTGGAATTTGCGTATGAGGTACAAGGGGCCGACTGGCACCATACCGGTCGCAACAGCCGCGGGGAGCCCATGTATGAGATTTGGGCAAGGCGGGAGGTTGGTGCGGAATAGCCCGGAACGGCCTTTGGCAGGCACTAATCGCCGCGACCCCGTCGCCTGATGGCCGAATAAAAGCGGCGAAGGTGGCTGGCAAGGGAAGGAATGGCATGACATCATTTCTTTGATAAGGGCCGCTGCGGAAATATGCGCCCTTACCATTTGTTGCGTCCTTGGCGCCACTGCTCAGGGGCGCTTAACCCCACCCCAGGTTCAAGATAGCCGCCTCTACTGCAAAAAACGATCAGGGGGGAATTTTTGTTGACCCGTGTACAGATTTGATCCGGGGCTGCCTGCGTATAGCTGTTCGCTTTTGTGGGAGATCAATTTTAAGGATGCAGGCCGGAACCGCTGTGTTGGGCCATGGGTAATTTTACAGCCCGTAGCCATTCAAAAAAGGGTGTTGGGTGTCTTCTGGATTCCGTCGCGTTTGTTGTGGTTTTTTTTGGGGGGGGGCGCTTAACCCCACCCCAGGTTCAAGATAGCCGCCGCTACTGCAAAAAACGATCAGGGGGGTATTTCACCGGGGATGCTCTTGGGATATGACTCCGCGTGCACTGGTCGCCGGACCTTCGCTACCCCGCTTGCCGCTTTCACATGCACAGATTCCCCACCCGGCAGGAAATCCGGAACCGTATCCCTCAACCATCCCGCTTGTTTATTGCAGTACCGGGCCCTATTTTGGATGAGGGCGGGGGGATGGGGGCCTTTTGAGTCGTACAACTTTGGCCCCCCAACGGCACTCCCAATGACCTTCCCCACAGGTTCCCGTGCACCTAAGCCGGCCCTATCTTACCTGCACCTCAGCGACATACCCCTTTATTTGCTATATTAGTTGGAAGCTTCCCCCGCTGAAAAGCCTGATTGGCCATGGATCACTGGCTGTCTCTTATAACCTAACCAACCGGAAATGAAAAACCTATCCAAAGTCTTTTTGTATGCAGGATGCATCAGCATTTTGGCCCATTGTACCCCTGCCACCAAGCCCGAACCGGGTTCCCCGGAACATAGGGCACAGATCACGGAAGCTGTAGATGACGATGGCCTTGCCAACGCCGATGCCAATCAGGGTGACTGGCTTACCAACGGGAAAAACTACCGGGAAGACCGTTTTAGTGCCTTAAACCAGATTTCCAAAACTACCGTTGACAACCTCGGCCTGGCGTGGAGTATCAACCTGGGGACCACACGGGGCATTGAGGCCACCCCCCTGGTGGTCGACGGGATTATGTACGTATCCGGGCCCTGGAGTGTCGTGTACGCCATCGATGTGCGAAAAGGCGAAATTCTCTGGATTTTCGATCCCGAGGTCCCCGGGGGGTACGCCGAAAAGGCATGCTGTGATGTCGTAAATCGCGGCGTTGCCCTCTACAAGGGCCATGTATATGTCGGTTCCCTGGACGGGCGGCTTATCGCTATCAATGCCGCCACGGGAGAATTGGCATGGGAGGTGCTTACGGTAGACCAGGAAAAAGCCTACACCATCACCGGCGCACCCCGGGTGGTAAAAGGGAAGGTGATCATTGGCAATGGGGGTGCCGACTATGGGGTAAGGGGGTACGTTACCGCCTATGATGCCCTTACCGGGGAGCTCGCCTGGCGCTTTTACACCGTCCCCGGGAATCCGGCGGATGGCTTTGAATCGACCGCCATGGAGGAAGCCGCAAAAACCTGGACCGGGGAATGGTGGAAATTCGGGGGCGGGGGTACCGCCTGGGACGCCATGGCGTACGACCCGGAACTGAACCTGGTATATATTGGGGTAGGCAACGGCTCTCCCTGGAACCGGGATATCAGGAGCCCCGAAGGGGGCGACAACCTGTATCTTTCATCCATCGTGGCCCTTGATGCAGACCACGGAGGGCTGAAATGGCACTACCAGACCACCCCGGGGGAAACCTGGGATTATACGGCCACCCAGCAAATCATCCTGGCCGATCTGGAGGTGGACGGTGTAGTGAGGAAGGTTTTGATGCAGGCTCCAAAGAATGGGTTTTTCTATGTCATTGACCGTACCAATGGGGAGTTTATTTCGGGGGAGCCCTACGTATATGTCAATTGGGCCATTGGGATCGACCAGGCAACAGGTCGTCCGATAGAATCCGAATTTAGCCGCTACCCGGAAATGAACGCCGCCATTGCACCCGGGCCGGCAGGAGGCCATGGGTGGCAGGCTATGGCGTACAACCCGGAGACGGGCCTAGTATATATCCCGGCCCGTGAACTGGGTTTTATCTACGGACAGCCAGCGGATTTTTCTTTTGTGGACGACGGACGGACCTGGCATACGGGTACCCAGGTGAATCCATCCCTGAAGGTGCATAAAGATAGCCTTGCCATTGGGGGTTATGGCAAGTTGATCGCGTGGGACCCTGTCAACCGGCAGGAGGTTTGGAGCGTGAAACATGCCTCGCCCTGGAATGCCGGTGTCCTGGCCACAAGGGAGCTCGTATTCCAGGGCAATGCAGCGGGCGATTTGGTAGCCTATGATGCCCAAAATGGTAAAAAGCTCTGGTCCTACGCGCTGGAAACAGGGATCATTGCCCCGCCCGTCACCTACGAAGTGGATGGTATCCAGTACCTGACCGTGGCGGTTGGTTGGGGAGGTGTCCTTGGGTTGTGGATGAAGTTTACAGAAAGTATCCATCCCGGGACCATTTATACCTTCAAACTGGGAGGGGAAGCTGCCATGCCCGATTATCCCGACCCGCCCTCACCGGAATTGGTGGCCCTTGATTTTGAAGCCAGTCCGGATCAATTGCAGCACGGGGCGGATTTATACCTGCGCTATTGCTCCGCCTGCCATGGTGGTGGCGACAAACCCAGTGGGGGTATTATGCCCGACTTGCCTTATTCCTCCGGCGAAACCTTCGAAATATTCCATAAAATAGTCGGGGAGGGCCTATACCTACAAAAAGGGATGCCCAATTTTGGTGATCGCCTCGCTGAACAGGATATTACAGACATCAAGAACTATATCGGATCCATCGCCCGAAAGCTGCGTGACGCTGATCCATGATGCCTGCAGGCCGGGTTATGATTTGATTTCCTGTTGGCGATCTATCCTTCCTGATGGACATTCCATCCCCTGGACCCGATTCCCCTGCTTGTTTTCTGCAGCGGCCGGATATACCTTGTTCCGGGGCGGGATAGGTATCCCCTTTTTTAACTACAGGAATGGTCTCGGGTGGAAATTTTCAGGATGCCACTTTTAGACCGGTATTGCCTGACTCCTGTGCTTGTGCCTATAGCTACCCTTCCCGATGGATATCCGATTTTCCACCTGTTTTCTGAAGCAACTTGATATGGAAGATCTCGACATGCTTGTCAATGGGCTTCAGCATGTCGTAAAGGTTGAGCGCCACCAGGCTGGCACCGTGCATCGCCTCTACCTCCACCCCGGTCTTGTAATGCGTTTTCACGGTTATGCGGATATGGATCTCCAGGCCCTTGACCTCATAGGAAATCCCGGTGTATTCTATAGGTAAAGGGTGGCAGTCGGGTAATAATTCAGCCGTCTTCTTCACACCCAGGAGGCCAGCTGCCTTGCTCATCTCAAACACATCCCCCTTGGGAACGGTCTTGTCTTCAATGGCTTTGATGGTGTCGGGCGAACCCACTTTTACAATGGCCTGGGCCACCGCAGTACGAAGTGTCACCACTTTTCGGGTTATATCTACCATGGGTTCAGGTATTCACTTTCCATTGATAGCTGTCGTCTTCAAAGAGTTCCTTTCCAAAGACGGGCACCTCTTTTTTAATTTCCTCTACCACATACTGCAAGGCCTCAAAGGCCACCCTGCGATGGGGAGACGAAACAAAGACAAAGAGGCAGAGCTCCCCCGCTTTCACCTGCCCCAGGCTATGGTAAATATGCATGCAGCTTATCTCGAATTTCCCAAAAGTGGCTTCCCGGATCTCGGCAAACTTGGCTTCGGCCATAGGCTCGTAAGCCGTATATTCTATAGCGGCCACAGTCTTCCCGTCAATCAGGTCGGCCCGCACCTGCCCCAAAAAAATGTCGTGGGCACCTATGGTCGTTTTCGACTGGTGTCTGGCGATGGACTGGGCTATAAACTCAGGGCTGACAGGCCCTTCCACAAATACCCTTTTACTAGCTTTTGTCTTCATGCATTCGGCTTTGACCCAAAGGTAGGGAAGATTTGGGAATATGCGACGGTCCGTATGGCTTACCCCCCGTCCCTTCCATCTTTACACCAGGACCTATCTTCTGAAAAAAACGCCCCCAGCTAACAGGCAAACAGGATCGGAACCCGGATGCATCGATGGAAAGGATGCATCCCAAAAAGGGCAACTCCCCGCTTGTTTCCGGCAGTACCCAGCAATAAATTGAAAATGGGGCGGGGTTCAGCCCCCCAGGCTGGCCCTGCAACTCAATGCCCCGGCACTGCTACACAATTCAGAACCCCAACCCCGCGCCACAACCCGGACCCCCGGTTTAGAACCCGGGATTTCAGCACCTTTATAGTAATCGCCCTTGATAAACCCAGCTGCCCTCATTCCCATGGGGCAGGGAAAAACCCCATCAGGCGAAGACCCCCCCGGAAATACAGTGAACGGCACCCGCTGACAAGCATCAGGCGTTTACCCGTATCGCCATAACCTGCCAGGACAGAACAGGCACTTTTATAGCTCCTTCGCCGGGAATATCCGGCGTAAAACACTATTTTAGTTTGCAGCTAACATCGCTGTGCCATTTTATCTGAAACGCATGAACAAAATATGTACCCTGGTCCTGGTAAGTCTCCTTTTGACAGCTTGCCATGAAGAAGGAAAAATCAGCTCAATAGACCCTGTCAATTGGGGCAAAAGGAAGGTGGATCTTTCGGAAACTGACTCGCTCCTTTCGGGCGCTACCTACTTATCCGTCTATTCGCAAATTTACAGCCTGACCGAACACCGAACCCATAATTTGACCGTAACGGTAAGCATCCGAAACACCAACATCGCCGACAGTATATACATTGCCAAGGCAGAATATTTCAATACCCACGGTGTCTCGCTCCGCACGTATTTTGACAAGCCCATTTTTATCGCCCCTATGGAAACCGTGGAGATCGTGATCGATGAAATCGACCAGGAAGGGGGGACCGGGGCAAACTTCCTGTTCGACTGGAAAGTAAAACCGGGGGTACATGAACCCCTGTTTGAAGGCGTCATGATTTCTACCTCAGGGCAACAGGGGCTTTCCTTTACCACGCAAGGCAAAAGGATCCAATGACACGGACCAAAGGCAGGCCCGGCCCGCTTTTATCCCTCCTTCCCTGAAAAAATATAAAGAGAATAGGTTACATTCGTACCGTTGTAGCCCATAGCTAGCTCTTCGATAAACTAAGAGGATTTTACAACCCTTAAGGAGGCAACGTACATGAAAGAATCTCCCTTCACCCCCAAGTTATTTTCATTGCTCAAAGGGGGCATCTCAAGAAAACAATTACTGAATGACATCACGGCAGGTTTGATCGTGGGGATCGTCGCACTTCCGTTGGCCATCGCATTCGCTATTGCTTCGGGCGTTTCGCCGGATAAAGGATTAATTACCGCCATCATTGCCGGCCTGGTCATATCCATCCTTGGTGGGAGCCGGGTTCAAATAGGCGGACCCACAGGGGCCTTCATCGTCATCGTTTATGCCATTGTACAGGAACACGGGGTGGGCGGACTCACCATAGCGACATTCATGGCAGGTTTTATCCTAATTGCCATGGGGCTGGTACGCCTGGGGAGCCTCTTAAAATATATCCCCTATCCCTTGATCGTGGGATTTACCAGCGGCATCGCGGTTATCATCTTTTCCTCTCAGATCAAGGAATTTTTTGGCCTTTCCGTTCAAACAGTGCCTGCTGACTTTATTGAAAAGTGGCAGGTTTACGCGTTGAACTTTGACCAAATTAATTTCTATGCGGTGGCCATTGCCCTGGGAACTCTGCTTATTTCCTTTAACTTTCACCGGATCACTACCAAGATCCCGGGCTCTATCATCGCCATCCTTTTATGCACCCTGCTGGTGTACTGGTTCAAACTCCCGGTAAACACCATCGAATCTACCTTTGGCGACATTCCGAATCGCATTTCGCTCCCGTCCATCCCGCATATCGATTATGAAACCGTCAAGGCCCTCATCCAACCAGCCTTCGCCATTGCTTTGCTGGGGGGGATTGAATCCCTTCTATCCGCGGTCGTGGCCGATGGCATGATTGGCGGCAGGCACCGCTCCAACGCCGAACTTGTAGCCCAGGGCGCTGCGAATTGTTTCTCTGCCATGTTTGGGGGTATTCCGGCGACCGGTGCCATCGCGCGCACTGCGACCAATGTTAAGAACGGCGGACGTACCCCCATAGCGGGCATCGTACATGCCCTGGCACTCCTGCTCATCATGATCTTTCTGGCCCCCCTGGCCAAATTAATCCCCATGGCTTGCCTTGCCGGGATACTGATCGTGGTCGCATATCACATGAGCGAATGGCGGCAATTTAAATCGATAATGATGGGCAATAAAGCCGATATCCTGATACTCCTGGTGACATTTTTCCTGACGGTCCTCTTTGACCTGGTCCTTGCGATTGAAATCGGCATTGTGTTGTCCAGCTTTACGCTGATGAAACGCATGAGCGAGTCCATCACCATACAAAATGCCGCAGCGCTGCTTCCCGATAAAAACGGGGATGTGGAAAACCTCTTTGAAGACGAATTGCCTCCACTGCCCAAAGACGTGGCCATCTTTGAAATTAGCGGGGCCCTTTTTTTTGGGGCTGCACAGACATTCCAGGATACGATCATCCGACTGCATAACCAACCCCGTGTGTTAATCCTGCGTATGCGGCACGTCCTTTTTATCGATGCCACGGGCATTTACCGCTTGAAAGAAGTCATCAGGCAATTCAACCAGCAGGGGGTGAGCATCCTGCTTTCGGGAGTGGGTCCGCAACTGAGGGAGGATATAGAAAAATCAGACCTCCATACGGTGCTCCAAAAAGACCATATCTGTAACAATATCGATCAGTGCCTTCTGCGTGCGAACGATATCCTAGAAGAACATGCTGCCAGACAGCATCCCAAAAAATAACCCGTGACGGGAAGCATACACCCCGCGCTTATGAACGCCAAACAAAACCTCCCGAAATGAACCCAGGCCAATCCATTCTTCACCTCCAATACTCGTTGGTCCGGCAATCGCGGGAAGTCCTTTTTGATTATTGCCGGGGCATCCCGGGAAAAGACCTGCTCAATGAGAACAGTTCTTTTGGGCGCGGGGGGAGTGTCCGGAACCTGCTGGTCCACATTGCAAATTGCTACGAATTCTGGATCGCGAAAAGCGCCCTGAAAAAGGAGGTGGTGTTTACAGCATACCCCTCTAAAAACACTATGGCTGACATTGAAGCCGTATTCGCCTCCGTTGACAAGGAGGTCCTCGAATTTATAGACCGGTATGCCTCCAGGGAATTGGAATCGATCCAGGTGTCCATCAATGGCACCGAAAAATCCTCCACTGCCCTGGAGGTATTTACCCATGTGATCACCCATGAGTTTCACCACAAAGGCCAGATTTTATCCCTCACAAGGCATTTGGGATATGTTCCCGCAGACACGGATATCATGAGGTAGGCCGGAAGTATCCGCCCTATTTGTAAAAAAATAGCTTCTCCTATGAGCCAAAACAGAAAAAGCCCGATTGCCATCGGCCCAACGGAATTCAAAAAGATGGGGTACCAACTCGTCGACGCAATAGCCGGATTCCTCGAAACCATCCATCAAAGCCCGGTGACTACCGGCGCGTCCTCCATTGAAATACAAAAAGTATTGGGGCATTCTACCCTGCCCGAAAAGGGCCTTGGGGCCGCGGAAACACTGTCAAGGGCCACCGATGTGCTATTGCACCATTCCCTGCTGAACGGGCATCCGAAGTTTATGGGCTATATCACTTCCTCCCCCGCCCCCATCGGCATGCTGGCAGACTTTTTGGCCGCTGCGGTAAACCCCAATGTAGGGGCCCAGATCCTCAGCCCGGTTGCCACAGAAATAGAAAAACAGACCGTGCAATGGCTGGCCGAGTTTATCGGCCTATCCCCCGGCTATGGCGGCATCCTGGTAAGCGGGGGGAACATGGCCAATTTTACAGCCTTCCTGGCGGCAAGGACCGCCAAGGCTCCCGAAAACATCAGGGAAGAGGGCCTTGCAAGGGCTCCCAGAGAATTGGTCATTTATTGTTCCAAAACCACACATACCTGGATTGAAAAAGCAGCCAGCCTTTTCGGCCATGGTACCAATGCGACCCGTTGGATCCCTACCGATCCATCCCATAAAATGGACACCCAGCTGCTGGAAGCACGCATAAAGAAAGATTTGGAAGAAGGCAGGCAACCTTTTATGGTGGTAGGAACCGCCGGGGACGTTAGCACCGGTGTGGTCGACAACCTCAAAGCGATTTCCGATCTGTGCAAGGTATATGATCTATGGTTCCATATCGATGGTGCTTATGGCATTCCCGCCGCAGCAATCCCCGAACTACAACCGCTATTTGAAGGGATAACCCAGGCAGATTCCATTGCGCTGGACCCCCATAAATGGTTGTACAGCCCGCTGGAAGCAGGTTGTACCCTGGTCAAAAACCCCAAACACCTTACCGATACCTACAGTTCGCACCCCGAATATTACAACTTCAACAAGGATGGACTTGGGCCAGCACAGAATTATTATGAATACGGGCTGCAAAACTCCCGGGGATTCAGGGCCCTAAAGGTATGGCTGGCATTCCAACAGGCAGGCAGGAGCGGTTATGTCCAAATGATCCGTGAGGACATCGCCATGGCAGAATTATTATTTAGCATGGCGGATAAGCATCCCGAACTGGAAGCCGTAACACAGCACCTCAGCATCACTACCCTCCGGTACGTGCCGGCCAACAGGGCAGATGTCAACGCATCCTACGTAAACACCTTGAACGAGGCCCTGCTCGATACTTTACAACTCGGTGGAGAAATCTTTTTATCCAATGCCATCGTACAGGAAAAATATTGTTTGCGAGGCTGTATTGTCAATTTCAGGACTTCCAAAAATGACATAGAAGCGATTGTGGAAGTGATCGTCCGGGAAGGCAGGCTGATGCACGAAAAGCTGCAGCCCCAGTAAGGAAGCCCCTTATTGTGGCACATGCTTTTGGGGTATCGGCCCTCCCCACCCGGGATGGATATTTTTTATTTTGTCGCTATCTTTGTAAAGAACTTCATTTGAAAACCGCTTGGAAATGGTGCGCCTTCAAAGAACAGCTGCCGATCATAAGGACTTTGTCGCACTGGTAAGACGGCTTGACGCCGATCTGGCCGAAAGGGACGGCAGCGACCACTCCTTTTACGCTCAGTTCAATACCCTGGGTGCTATAAAGCACGCGATCGTGGCTTATGAAAACACCCGCCCGGTAGGCTGTGGCGCCATGAAACAGTTTGACCCAAGGACCATGGAGATCAAGCGGATGTATACCCGTCCGACACACCGGGGCAAAGGCGTTGCGGCGAAAGTCCTCGCGGCGCTGGAACAATGGGCCTCGGAATTGTCCTGTGAAAAGTGTATCTTGGAAACCGGGCTCAGGCAACCGGAAGCCATTGCGTTGTATACCAATAACGGGTATTCCCCCATCCCGAATTACGGCCCCTATGCCGGGGTGGAAAACAGCCGTTGCTTTGAAAAACGCCTCAACCCCCTGGTATAACCCATAAATACTCGCCGTATGAAGACAATGACATGCAAACAATTGGGCGGGGCCTGTGACCTGGAATTCCATGCCGGTTCCTTCGAAGAAATGGTCGAAAAAAGCAAAAAGCACGGTATGGAAATGTTTCAAAAAGGGGACGAACCCCATCTCAGGGCCATGAAAGATATGAAAGCACTAATGCAATCCCCGGAAGCCATGCAGGAATGGTTCGCCCATAAACGCAAGGCCTTTGAAGCACTCCCGGACCGCACCTCCTGAATCTCCTCCATCCTGCCGGTATGTAAGCCACGGCCCAAGTAATCCCGGGAAGACATCATCCGGTCCATATTTCATCGAGAATAAAACCATCTAATTTCGTAAAATTAGTATTTTAGACGTGGTCCCCGGGACCCCAACCCATAATGTTCCCCACGGGAAAGCCGATACCCGAAACCATCAGGCAATTAAACAACCAACCCTATGAGAACAGTACGCTTTTTTACCCAACCCCTGCGTTTTTCCCTGGCCCTTTTGTTGGCCGGCATCACCCTGACGGGTTGCAAGCAACAGGCGCAGCCAGCGCCCGAACAGGAAGAACCAGTGGTGCAAAATGAAGCCCCCGAATATTTCCTGCTCAGGCCGGAAGTCGAAAAAGCATACGGATATTCACACGCGGTGAAAATCGGGAACGACATCAAGATCTCCGGGGCAGTCAGTATGGATGATGAAGGCAACCCCACGGCCGTGGGTGACCTGGAACAGCAAATGAAAAATGCCTATGCCGACCTGGAAAAGGTCCTCGCCCATTATGGTTACACCTTTGACGACGTGGTCGTGGAGAATATCTTTACCACCAATATGCCTTTGTTCCTGGAGGCCGCCGCCTACCGCAATACCATCTACACCAAGCAGTTCCCCACCGGTTCCTGGCTGGGTGTGAAGGAACTGGCCCTGCCGGAGTTCATGATTGAAATTGAACTGGAAGCCCATAAGGAATAATGGTCCGGGGCAAGTATCATGATCTTCCCCTATATTCGGGGGCCGTCGTATTCCACGTAGGGCCCCGGTCGCAAGATTTGACCTGGTGGGAGAGGCGGCACGCATCAATCTGCACCGTAGGCCCGAGCGGAATAACCAGCTCATTGGGGGTTTATGGAGCCGCTTGGAAGATTACGAAACCCTGAAAGGAATAATAGCTTATATTGGCTATACCCAAAAGCCAAACGTACACCCAGCCCCTAATTAAAGTCCCGTTATGAAATACCCTGTATTCCTCTTCTGCCTGATCATGAGTATGGGCATTACAGCCCAGGTGGCGGCCGAAAAGGCCGGGGTATTTGTCCGGGTTTATGATCCCGCCGGGAAGAAAATGGGGAAAGGCAGGATCCTGGCAATCACAGACAATACCCTGTTGTTAAAAAGGGCAAGCGGTAATATTAGCCTCAACGCTGCAGAAATTGGCCGTATTAAAACAAAACGGGCCGGGGGGAACAACGTGTTGCTCGGTGCGGCCACCGGCGGGGGCCTGTTCGCCATCCTGGGGGCGGCTTCGGCAGACCCGGATGCCTGGATCTTTGGCTATACGGTCACAGAGGGCGCAGCTTCGGGGCTTCTCGTGGGAAGTTTCGCGGGCGCGGCCCTTGGCGGGATCACCGTACTGTTTAAAAAACCCGTAGCCTTCCCCATCAACGGTGACCCGGCCCTGTGGAAAGCCTTCAAGGACCGCATGGACCCCTGATCCCGTATAGGCCCGGTTACTGAAATGACTACACCCCCGGCCAGACTTTTTTCATCCTTTTACGCGCTCTGCAGTAGGGTGGCATTCCTGAGCATCACCGCGGTATTCCTTGCCCCGGTAGCGCACCGCTTGCTATACTTGCGGCATGCGGAGGAACATACCTCCTGAAGCGAGAACCCCGCCTGTAAGGTGTACCTCAGGGCACAATGTCATTACCCGACACAAAAAACTGCCGTTTAAGTGGCCTATCATGGTTATTATTTTTGATTAAATCCATACATTAGGGCCATATCCAACCCTTATTATAACCAAAAGCAGACCAACAACTACCCATGCAATTGAGTCAGCCCTTTACCCACGAGCGATTGGAATCGCTGGATGCCTTGCGGGGATTCGACATGTTTTGGATCATTGGCGCGGAAGAAATTTTTCACCGCCTGGCCGAAATTACCGGCACCCCTTTGTGGCATTCGCTTTCAGAACAATTCGTCCACCCTGCCTGGAATGGTTTCCATTTTTACGATCTTATTTTCCCGCTATTCCTGTTCCTGGCGGGGGTAGCCACGCCGTATTCCATCGGAAGCCAGCTCAGTAAGGGCAAAAGCAGGAAATCACTCCTGTACCGTGTGGTAAAAAGGGGCCTGGTCCTGGTACTCCTGGGTGTCATCTATAACAACGGACTTGAGGTCCGCCCCCTGGCGGAAATCCGCTTTGCCAGTGTCCTCGGGCGCATTGGCCTGGCCTATATGTTTGCGAATATCATTTACCTCTATGCCCACCAAAAAGGACAGTTCATATGGTTTGGGTCCCTGCTGCTGGGCTATTGGTTTTTGCTCCTTTTCAATGCCGCCCCGGGGTACCCCATGGGCGACCTCAGCATGGAAGGCAATTTTGCGTCTTACCTGGACCGCTCCATCCTGCCAGGGAAGTTGTACCTGGGCATCCATGACCCAGAAGGACTGGTCTCTACCCTTGGGGCCATCCCCACGGCCCTGCTGGGGATCTACGCGGGCACCCTATTAAAAGGCACGCCTGCCGAAACCAAAAAAGCAACGGCAGTGAAATTGGTGATTATCGGGCTGGTACTCCTCCTGGCCGCCCAGGTATGGAACCTGGTGTTCCCCATCAACAAAAACCTCTGGACAAGCTCCTTTAGCTTGCAATGCGGGGGGTTAAGCATGTTGTTGATGGCTTTGTTTTACTATGTGATTGACATCCTTCATTTTAAACGATGGGCCTTTTTCTTCAAGGTAATCGGGATGAATTCCATCCTGATCTACATGGCCGGTTGCTTTATCGACTGGAAGTACAGCACCAACGCCTTTTTTGAATGGTTGCTGCAACTTACAGGTGATCCGTATGATGCTGTAGTATTTGTTTTCTGCCTGCTCGCCGTGCAATGGGCGTTCCTCTATGTCTTGTACAAGAACAGGATCTTCCTTAGGGTATAGGCGGGCCCTGCCTTGCGCCTTCCTGGCCCACATAGCCACTGCGCCCACTTCGGGTGGGTCTGAGCATGCCATTTTGCCCACCGCAGCTACCCTGTAAAATTTCCGGATGGCTTCCTTCCCGGGAATCCTGCAAGTTTTCTGCAGGGAAAAAAGCTACCTTTCCCCGGGGGCGGGGTTTAGTACCCCACCGGGCGCCGGGGGATCGGACACTACCCGTAGTAAAGACTGGGTACCGGATTATGGGCGTACTCTCCAGCCTGAGAAGGGTTTTACAAAGATGCAAAAGAAGCGCACTAACCCCCTTTTCCAACCACCCCCGCATAAAAATGAACCCCGGGGCAGATCATCCTGATGCGGTACCGCTGCAATCAACCATAATTCCTCCGCTTGATTTTTGCCGATCGACCGAAGTTCCTCCCCGAAAGCCACGGCATCATAAAAAGCTGATTTTGTGCCCTCATGCCTCCCAATTCCGCGGTCCGGTCACTTAAAGTGTGCTAAAAATTTAATAAACTCAGGAATTTCTGCGTTATTGGGGTAACTAAACCGCATTTGCCTCGTGTTACCACCCTTGAGAATTCGTGATTATTTTAAATCGAAATTCCGGATCCTGGCAGGATCAGTGCTATTCCTGCTGGCATTTTCCTTACTCATCCTCTTAACGGTTTTTACCTCCGTATCCGGGGCCGTGCCCTCAGCAAAACTTGCCACGGCCGGACAAAGTAAGTCTTTGTCCGATGCCTATGAGGCGCAGCTGTATGCCTTAAGGCAAAATGAATTAAAAACCGCCCTTAAGGCCTATTTTGACCGGGCCATCGCCTCCGGGGATATTGTGGGCGCGGGGGTTAGTATCGTTAAAGGAGATTCCATTGTATTTTCAGGAGGTTTCGGCAAGAGGAGCAGTAATTCGGAAACCGCGGTGAATCAGGAAACCGTGTTCAGGTTAGGATCGCTTTCCAAGGGGTTTGCCGGGGTCCTGGCCGCACAATTAAAAGATGAAGGCAAATTGGATTGGGAAGACCGGGTGAGCGACTGTATCCCCGGATTCCGGTTGGGCGACCCAAAGAATACTAGAAAAATCACCCTGGCCCATATCTTGTCGCACACGTCAGGGGCCCCATACCATAGTTACACCAACCTCGTCGAGGCAGGATTACCCTTAACGGATATCGCCAAACGCTTTAAGGAAGTGGTGCCCATTAGCGAACCGGGAGCCATGTACAGCTATCAGAACGCCCTGTTTGCCCTCTCTTCGGAGATCATGCAAAAAGTGACGGGACAGGAAGTCACCACCCTTTTGGAAAACAGGTTTTTTAAGCCCCTGGATATGCACAACGCCACCCTGGACAATGAAACCCTGGCACACGCCAAAAACGTCGCCCTGCCCCACGTACGAAGGGGAACCCGGTGGAAAAGCATCAACCTCTCAGACAACTATTACAACGCCATTGTAGCCGGAGGGATCAATGCCAGCGCGCTTGATATGGCCAAATGGATGCGGTTTTTGATGGGCCATAAGCCTGAAATAATGCGACCCTCTGTGGTGAGCGAAGCACTTCGCCCTTTTATAGAAATCAAGGGCCACCACAAATACTACCAACGATGGCCCGGGCACCGCGCATCTTACTACGGCTTTGGGTGGCGCATCCATAAATTTGAAGCGGCCGATGGCCTTCTGGAAAAAACCATTTGGCACCATGGCGGCAGTGTGAACAACTACCGCAATGAAATAGCGATGTATCCGGAAGCGGATTTAGGGATCTGTGTGCTGTTAAACAGCAATTCCAAAATCGCCAGGACGGTTATTCCGGACCTGTATAAGCTAGTCAACCAGGTGTATGCGCAACCCAGTTTCATTATTGCGCAGCAATAATTGCTGATGTAGTGGTGATTGGAACCCTCTTTTTGTGGATTCCAAGTTTTAGCAGCGTTGCGGCAGATTGCTTTTCTAAAAAGCGCGTACCGCCCTGACATAGAATTGTTGATCCTGGGAATATTCTGGTTCATCGGTAGCACATTCATCGACAAATAGGCCAACAGGACTTCCTATCGCACTGGCTGAAATTATTGTAGAACTCCAATAATAAGTATTTGCTGAAAACCCGCCTAAATTGGTGTTTGGCGAAGGGGCTGCTAATCCAATATTCACACACATTAAATATAGTTCCCCTGCACTGGGCAGCCACCAATCAGCGTAACCATTAAGTTCAAGATTATAACAAATACTGGCAGCATAGTCCCCCGGGCCAAGCGCATTGACAATCGCTACAGTATTTTCCAATCCGCCAAAGAAACTATGGGTTTCTACAAAAAGTATTTCCCCTTTCGACCATTGTATGCCATCACTCTGATCAACCGGGGCGGCCACTAATCCATGGGTGGCGTTGGGCTCATATCCGGGGTCTCCAGGCTGGAAAATATAGTAGACTATACCTCCGAATAAAAAATCCCCAATTTCTATTGTACAATCAAATTCAAATTGAAGCGGTGCTTCCCAGTTAAAATCAGCATAGTCAAAACCAACTATTTTTTGCTCAACGAGCATGTCATTCGCAATAAGTCCAATCTTAATAATGGAAGAATTGATTGCCGGAATAACTGTTATTGGAGAATCTTGATCTATGGGATAGTCTTTAGGATCATATAAATACGCAACTACATCGCCAGGACCGCTTTCAAAAGATACCCGAATCTTTTCAACGCAGCTCCTTTGTACTTCTGTTAGATATACGCTGATATTTCTCCATTGAAAGGTATGACCATCCACTTCGTCAAGCTCTCCCAATACGGTCTCCTCTACTTCGTAGAAGCAAAATAGTGTAAGGCTTAGGTAATTCCCGCCTTCTTCAATATCCAGGTAAAAAGGAACAGCCGTCGGGTTAAACTGAGAAAGAAGTTCGGCCTCCAATAAATCCGGAATACCATAGCGTACAACACCCCCGCTAAAATAGCTTACTTCGTACACGGTATATCTCCCTATGGGAATGGGATCAGTAGAAGCACTATAAAAGAATGGCCCTTCTTCCCAAACGCCCCCTTTGGTGTCAATAACCCATTCTACATTGTTCTCATCCCTGGCCATTATTCTAATAAAAGTTTTACTTCCATCTCCTTCCTCCTGCCAATTGCAGACCGGAACTTTAGAATTGGAATTTAATTGGGGGACACTGACTTCCATGTCTATAGTGCCGTATAAGGTTGGTGTATCAGGTTTATCAGGATTCCCAACAGGTTCTACATTGCAAGCCATTGTGAGTCCCAACCAGATGAATACGAATACTTTCCTCATCTCAAGTGTGATTTCCAATTACAATTCGACAATACGGGGGACTTTTCATGAATAACCGGGGCTGTATTCACGAATAAGCAAGAAAGTAGGATATGATCAAGATATTGCTCAAAGGGGGTCCATGGAAGATAGAAAATTTATTCTATTTTAATTACGGGAAACCGGATGAAGCAACTAAATATTTAGTAGTCTATTTACAGGAAATCTATGGCCTACCTGGAGATAGCTGCGCTGTTCCTGAGGGAGCCGCGCTCGCGGAGCGGTATCAGGACCTGGATTAATCCTAAATAAAAGAAGGGGCACAATAGCCCCTTTGTGTAGCCTCACCAGGAGATAGCTCCGCTGTTCCTGAGAAAGCCTCGTTCTGAAAATACAAAAGTCCCGGCCGCAATGCGGCCGGGTGTATTTTTGGAGCGGGCCTCACCGAAGCATGCTTGGTTCGGCTGGCTCCAAAAATAAAGCCTTTGCTTTCGCAAAGGCCTTTTGTGCTTATTCGTAGCCTCACCAGGGCGTTGGATACTAATGTAATTACTTGATATTCTGCTTTTTACCTGAAATATTTTTCTGCCTGTTAACCGATCGGTTCACCAGTCTCAACTAGAGTAGCAATGAACTTATTTGTATTTAAATATCGTCAAAACTTTTGAGATGTACCCATGAGGATCTCAAAAGTTTTTCCACTACGCATTTTACCCGAACAAATCGGGAATCAGGAATTTAAAAAGATATTGTAAGCTACCCTTAAAACCGAACTGTTTAAAATTATAAAAATGATTAATTTTAAACATAGTTCAACCCATGAAGAAGAGTAAATTTTCACCTACCCAGATTGCCAAGATTTTAAAGGAATTCGATAACGGTAAGACCGCCGCGGAGATCAGCCGGGAGTATAGCGTTAGTACGGCTGCTTTTTATAAGTGGCGGGAGCGCTATGCCGGAATGAGTGGTAAGGAGCTAAAACGGATCAAGGAACTTGAGGAGGAGAACCGCAAGCTCAAGCAAATGTATGCCACTCTAGCCCTGGACCACCAAATGGCCAAGGAGATCATTGAAAAAAAGCTCTAAAGCCCTGCCGTAAACGTTTTATCAGCCAGGAACTTGCCCATTTCGGTATCAGCAGGGCGTGCCGTGTTTTAAATATGAGCAAGAGCGTCTATTACTACAAACCCCTTCCCAAGGATGATCATGAGATTGAGCAGGCCTTACGTGAAAAGGCAGAGGCTCG
>LXTR01000003.1 GCA_001683825.1 Flavobacteriaceae bacterium CP2B
CCTTTTCCCCGCCGTAAACAGGTCGATCACCACCCCCACCGTAAGGCCGCCCAGCGCGGTGGCCCCCAGGTCCCTGTTGTCCCAGTGGTTGTTCTCGTTGCCCGCATCGATGGCCTCCTTGGCCACCCCTGCCAGCACGCTGGCGCCCACGGCCCCGGCAAAGGTCCAGAATCGGCTTCCATGGCTGAGTTCAGAGGCCACCAGGGCCCCTGCCCCGCCTGCCACCATCCCCGCCCCAAAGTGCAACAGATGGTCTTGTTCAATTTGGGCATGGCCCGGGCCCGGCAGCATAAAACCCAGCAGGAGCAGGCATTTTAGAAAAGTTTTCATAACGATGTCTATAAAAATTAAAGATACTAAATTATGGGAAGGGCCTGCCTTGCACCCCCCTGCTGTTCCCTTAATTTTGTTACATTAGTACATGCCCCAATGGGCAAGCGAAAACGACTGCCCATGAAAGGAGCTATGATCGAGCGGGTTAGGGCCACTGCGGGGAAAATCCGGACCGCCCGGTACCACCATATACAGAAAAAACTGGCAGGGAAGGCCCTGCGGCATATAGAAGCCGGGAAGGGAAAAAGCCCGGCGAACATCGCGCGGCAATGCAGGGCGTACGCTCGGGAAGTTTTGGGCTGGGAAGGGTATGCGCCCTGGCTGCGGGTTTACAGTGCGGTCGCGGGGACTTTTAAGGAAGGGTGGATCCCGGACAATTACTACGGCAAGGTGGTGGTGCCCCGCCTGCAAGGGGGCTATGGGAGCGTCTCGCACCTGAAGGCATTTAACTCCCAGCTGTTTGGTAGCGGTCCCTTCCCCGATATCGCCTACCAGGTAAACGGCTTTTTCGTCTCCAGGGACTACCGCGTTTTAGGCGCTGCGCAATTACAGCAGCTCCTGTTTCAAAAGCGGGAATCGGTGGTCTTTAAGCAGGACCATTCCTACCAGGGGCACGGGGTGTATTTTGTGCGGAAAAACAGCTTTGAATTACGGAAAATAAAATCGTTGGGGAATGGGGTATTCCAGGAGGTGATAGAACAGCACCCGTTTTTTGGGGAGATCATGCCGGCTTCTGTAGCCACCCTGCGGCTAACCACCGTATGCGACACCCATGGCCGTATCAGCCTGAGGGGTGCCTACCTGCGCGTGGGCCGTAGCAGCGACCGGCATGTGCGGTCGGCCTCCCACATACGCATCCCGGTAGTGCCCCGGACGGGGGCCCTGTACGGGTTGGGGTATTTGCCCTTTTGGGGCACTACGGACCGCCACCCCGATACCCAGGTACCTTTTGCGGGCAAACACATCCCGGAATTCGACCAATGTGTGGCCACCGCCAAGGCCCTGCACGGGAAGATGCCCTTATCGCAATGTATCGGCTGGGACCTGATCCCCGATAAAAACGGGGCGATCAGGGTCATGGAGTGGAACGGGACCGACAATGACATCAAGTTTACAGAGGCCACCCAGGGGCCTTGTTTTGCCGATTTAGGGTGGGAGTCGCTTTGGAGGAATGAATAACCGGGGAATCCGGTAGCGCGACTTCGGGGAAGGCTTGGCCAGGGCCGAACGACGTTTTGGCAGGATGGTGGGGGCGTGTAGGCCTGGGGTTACGGATTTCCCGGGACGGATGGCACGCAGATCTTGGCAAGGAACGGGCATTTTTTGGACGATGCGGGTTGGTTGGGGAGCTATTCCCCACCCCCAACCCCCATTGCATCCCATACCCGCATAGCTCCATAACCCCATAACCGTATCTCCACCTCCTGGCATCACCGCAAGGTTTTTCCATCCCCAGGCACGAACTTGAAGCCGGGGCGGGGTTTAGCACCCCATCCGCCATCTCCCATCGCATCCCATACCCACATCAATCCATAACCCTATCGCAACCCATAACCGCATCACCACCTCCCATGCTGGACTTTTGCAGGGGATACGGTTAAATTAAACCCGGGGAGGGGGGCATGCCCCCTACCTTAGAACCCTGGCATTCCCAGCTTAAAACCCCGGCTTAACCTCCTGCTTAAAACCTTGTCCAAACCCTTTTCCAACCCGCCAGCGACCCCCCATCAACACCCGTCACAAGCGCCCAAAAAAGCCAGCCCTAACTCCCTACCAAATAGCGGCTGTGCCGTGGAAACAGCCTGCAGACCAAAAAAGTGGCACCCACCGACAACAACAGCACGCAGCATACCGCAAAAGGGAACAGGACCACCGCCTGATCTGTGTTGAAAAAAAGCCGGTACCGCTCCTTCAGGGCGATGAAAGCACTCATAAACAAGGTGTGGGTAAAGAATATACCGAAACTGTAGGTGGCCAACAACCCCATCACCGGCCAACGCCTTTTCTCAAACCGGTGCAACCACACCAGCAAAAAGAAGCAAAAAGCCACCTTTTGCAAGAACATCAGGTCGACCCCGGAAAATTCGAAAACCGGCTTGAAGGAAGATCCCTGCGGCCCGGTAAGACTTTGCAGCAAAGCGAGGCCCAGTACCAGGGCCAGCAGCCAGTACTCCCTGCCTGCCAAATACAGGTAGATATACCGGCGGTACCTGCTGCCCATGATGCCGATGCAATAGACCGGGGTAAAATAGGCGACCGAATGCAGGACCGTCAGTGGCGTGCCGTGTATGGGCCGGTGGATGAAAAGCGCGGCCATCACAAGCAGCCCGGTGACCAGCAGTTGTTCCTTGGGCCGCAGGCGGATAAAGGCCATGAAGAGGGGTGAAAGCGAAAAGAGGACGATCGCAAAGGGGATGTACCAATACCCCAATATGCGGTAACCGGTGACATAGTACTTTACAAAAGGCACCAGGTAGTAGGAAAAGAAACCGGTCCCGGCCGGGGCAAAGTAGGCCAGCCGTCCCCCCGCCTCCCAGTCGCGCGTTGTGATAAAGTACAGCACCGGCAGGAGCGACATCAGGCTGTACGGTATTAAGAGGGTGGTGGCTTTTTTGGACATGAAAGCCCCCAGGTGGAACCGGCGGTAAAACACATGGTGGAACAGGAACCCCGAAATGAAAACGAAGAAATGGGAGCCCCCGGCCACCAGGTTGTGGGCGGTTTTCCCCAACAGGGTTTGATGGGTCAGGTCTGCTATGCCGTGGCTGTGCCCGGCCACGATAGTCAAAATAGCGATCGCCCGGAAGTAGTTGATGGAATTCAGGAACATGAAGCTCGAGGCTGGTCGTCGTTTAGGTTGTAAGGGGGCCTTTGTACCCTGGGGGCACCTTTTTGGAAGCAAACAATGCCTGTGGGCCACTGCCTTGCCGGCCTGGTTGGGCGGCAGCTCCCGCCTGCAGTTCCCTGCTTGTTTCTTGCAGCGAACACGGATAACTTGCACCCGGGGCGGGGTTTAGCACCCCACCCCCATCTCCCATCGCAACCCATAACCGCATCACCCTCCTTGGCCCTACCCCTCCTCGCCGGGGCCGTACCCATAGGCGTGCCCGTAGTTATAGCGTTTCTGGGTGCCATGCCCCACTTCGTTGAGCACAAAGGCCAGGTTATGCAGCTTCTGATCCTTGTGCAGTTCGGCGGCAAAGTCCAGCAGGCGTTTGTCCGAATACCCCGCCCGCAGTACAAAGAGGGTGATGTCTGCCTGCCCGGAGAGCAGCAGCGTATCCGATACCAGCAGGGTCGGGGCCGTATCTACCACGATAAAGTCATACACTTCCCGGGCCTTGTCCATAAAGTTCGCAAAGGCGTCGCCCGACAACAATTCGGGGGCGCTGGGGGGTACGGTGGCGCTGTAGCATACCTGGTGGTGTTTCCCCATGGCCGGCCCGTCCTGCACACAATCCTGCCAGGGCATGCCCGGGTCCATCAGGTATTCGCACAGCCCCATCTTCTGGCGGTTGATCCCCAGGTACTGGTGCAACTGGGGGTTGCGAAGGTCGGCCCCCACCAGCAGGACCTTTTTGTTAAGGCTGGCCAGGGAGAGGGAGGTGTTGAGGGCCACCAGGGTCTTGCCCTCTCCTTTGATGGAAGAGGTCACAAAGACCACCCGCCCCTTTCCCGTGTCCCGTTTGGGCAGGCGGAACTGCATGTTGGTGCACAGCATGCGGAAGGCTTCGGCCAGGACAGAGCGGTCTCCCACCCCCATAAAGCTTTTCTGTTCCTTGAAGAAGGGGATTTCGGCCACCACCGGGACATCCTTGCCCATTTTATCCAGGTCGGCCCGCCCCTGAATTTTCGTGTTCAGGGAGAATCGCACAAAGAAGAACAGGAAGGGCAGCAGTACCCCCAGGGCCAGGGAGAGGGGGTATACGATGGTTTTGCGGGGCGATACGGGGATATGGCCCGTCAGGGCGTGGTCTACCACCTTGACGGAAGGCGCGGTGGCCGCCACGTTGATGGCCGCTTCTTCGCGCTTCTCCAGGAGGATGAGGAAGAGCTTTTCCTTGATGCTCTGCTGCCGTTCTATGGCGCGCAGGGTGCGTTCCTTTTCGGGCAGGCGCGCAAACTGGAAGCCTGCCGCGCTGCGCCTGCGGCTCAGTTGCTCCAGGGAGGTAAGCAGCTGGGCCTGGTAGACGTTCACTGATTTTACGATGTTGGCCTTCCCCCGTTCCAGCTGGCCCGAAAGCGTCTGCAGGTTGGGGTGGTTCAGCCCCACGTTGGGCAGCAGTTTCTGCCGCTCCAGGGCCAGTTGGTTGTAATCGTTCACCAAAGCGTTCAGGTTGACGTTCTCCAGGCCGATATCGGCTGGCAGGAGGTTGAACTCGGCCTGGTTCTGCAGGGTTTCCTGCAGCAGTCGGGAGAGTTCCAACTGGTTTTCCAGCTGCAGCACCTCCTCTTCGGTTTCGGCCTTCTGCTGTAGTGTCAGCCCGGCATCTGCCTCAATATAGGAGAGGTTGTTGGACTGCTTGAAATTTTCCTTCCCGCTTTCGATGGAATCCAGTTCCCGGGAGAGGTAGAGGAAGCGGTCGTCTATCACCTCCAGGGTGCGTTTGGAGACCAGTTGGCGGTCGCGGATGCCATCCTGGTCAAACTTTTCCACCAGGGTGTTGAGGATGGCCTCGGAGCGGGCCACGCTTTCGCCGCTCAGCGTCAGGCTGAGGATATCGCTGTCTTTGTTGGTGGGGTA
>LXTR01000007.1 GCA_001683825.1 Flavobacteriaceae bacterium CP2B
ACCCCATGCCTGCTGCCCAAACATCCGTCACTAATGGAGGCATCGAAAATGAGGAAGGCGTCTGGGACGGTAGCCAGGGCCAACCCGGTACCTGCGGGGTACGCCTGTAACTTTCAATGTACCCAAATTTTACATTGCAGCGCCTTATGGGGTTACAATATTCATAAGGGGCCTGCCCCTGAAAACATCAATTTGCTTATTTTGCCGCAGTGCATTGAGGCAGATGCCTTCAGAACCTTATTCAAGTGATCCTAACATGACACGAAAACATACTGATGTAGGTATTGGCCATCCATACCCCATTGGGGCAACGGTGCAGCCAAACGGGGTCAATTTTAGCCTGTACTCCAAGAACAGTACCCAAATAGAACTCTTGTTGTTTCTGGACGCTGAAGACGAGAGGCCTTATGACATCGTAGTTTTAAACAAAAAACACCATTGGACAGGATTCTATTGGCATGTTTTCGTCTTTGGGCTCAAGGCAGGACAGCTATACGCATACCGGGCGCACGGGCCATTTGCTCCGGGTTTGGGCCATCGCTTTAACCCTCAAAAAGTGTTGCTCGACCCCTACAGCAAAGAGGTGGTAAGGCCCGGGGCGTATCGGCGTCACCTGGCAGCAGCATCGGGCGATAATGTGAGCAGTGCCATGAAAAGTGTGGTGGTTGATACCCGTACATACGATTGGGGAGATGATCTGTTTCCCCGCCACCCCTTCTCAAAAACCATTATATACGAACTACATGTCAAAGGCTTTACCAGGAACCCCAATTCCGGAATCCAGGCGGGCAAGGCAGGGACCTATGCGGGCCTTGTCGAAAAGATCCCCTACTTAATGGACCTGGGTATTACCGCGGTAGAATTGCTGCCGGTTTTTCAGTTTGACGAACAGGACGCCCCCGAGGGAAAGACCAATTATTGGGGCTATAGTCCCATATCCTTCTTTGCACCGCATCGCGAATACAGTTCCCGCAAAGACCCATTGGGCCCGGTTGATGAATTCAGGGATATGGTCAAAGCGCTGCATAAGGCGGGGATTGAAGTCATTTTGGATGTGGTATACAACCATACCACGGAAAATGGTGCAGGAGGCCCCACCATCAACTTTAAGGGATTGGAGAACATCGCGTATTATTTGTTGGAGGATAACAAGGAAGCCTATTCGGATTATACAGGCTGTGGCAATACCATAAATGCCAACCATTCTGTGGTGCGCAGGATGATTAGGGATAGCTTGCGCTATTGGGTCTCCGAAATGCATGTAGACGGGTTTCGCTTTGACCTGGCGTCTATACTCGCCCGCGATGAGTTTGGGACCCCCCTGGTGAACCCCCCGCTGCTTTGGGAAATTGAATCCGACCCCGTGTTGGCCGGAACCAAATTGATTGCAGAAGCCTGGGACGCGTCCGGTCTTTACCAGGTGGGGAGTTTTATCGGCGACAGGTGGAGCGAATGGAATGGAAAATTCAGGGACGATGTACGCCGTTTTATGAGGGGGGATGAAGGGGCTGTTCAAAATTTCGCATCCCGGCTTTTGGCAAGTCCGGACATCTACGGGCATAAGAAACGACCGGCCGAAGTGAGTATCAACTTTATTACGTGCCATGACGGGTTTACGCTGAATGACCTGGTCAGTTATAACCAAAAACACAATGAGGACAACGGACAAAACAACCGGGACGGGGAAAGCCAAAACCTAAGCTGGAATTGCGGTGTCGAAGGCCCGACCACGGACCCCGCCATCGAAAAACTAAGGGTACAGCAAATAAAGAATTTTTTGGTGGCAACCCTGTTGCCCCACGGAGTGCCCATGCTTCTGATGGGGGATGAAGTACGACGAACACAGTTGGGCAATAACAATGCCTTCTGCCAGGATAATAAAATAAGCTGGTTTGATTGGGACCTGCTTGAAAAAAATGCCGGGCTGTACCGGTTTGTGCGATTGTTGATCAGGCTTCGAAGCAGCAGGGGTTTAAGCGAAGAATACCCGGACTTGTCGCTAACAGAATTCCTTCAGAATGAACAGAAAGTCGAATGGCACGGCGTTCGGTTGGGGCAACCGGACTGGACCCCCACCTCACACAGCCTGGCATGCACGTCCTTTAGCAGTGCTGACGAATTTGTACTGTATTTTGTTTGCAACGCGTATACCAACCACATGGATTTTGAACTGCCCGTCCCACAAAATTTTAAAAGAAACCGGTGGGTAAGGATCATAGACACTTCCCTGCCCTCGCCAGAGGATATCGTGTTGCTGCAAGATGCCAAAAAAGTCACCGGACCATATTATCAAGTACAGGCGAGATCCATTGTCCTCCTGGCCGCTTTATGACTATAGGAGGCAGGGATCAGGCGTGGCAACAGGAAAAAATCCACAGGAAAACAGCATTTTGGTCGATTAAAACGCCGCTTTGCTCGTGGCGGAGGCCTGTTTTCCCGGTAGCCGGTTAAACCTGGCCCTATAAAATTGGGTACCCATTGGGACGCTTTGCGCGTTTCCTTAAACCGTTTCACCATTCTTATGGCCCCGGATAGTTTTGCGCTGCCTTACTATAGGGGTGATCTGATCAGTTGCCCCATTTCGGAAAGTACTTTTTTAAGCCTGGCAGGGGATAGGTCCAGTTCGATCAGCTTATGTGACCTGACCGCCAGTTCCTTTACCAGGATGATATCCTTGGCGATTAACTCCTGCTTCTCATTTTTGCTGAGCGTGGTAAGCGCCGTGATGGGATACAGGCAGTACGCATCAATATTCGCTTTCATCCCGTTGTCCACGGGGTAATTCCAGCCCAAAAGGGTCAACCCTATGCAGTTCCCATAATCAATGGCATCACTGGTAAACCGGGTATTGGTAACCAGCCAGCCTTGCTTTAATATCGTTTTGTTGGCCGGACTGGAGTTCCATTCCTCCTGCACATCCAAAAATCGTGAATGGATATACAAAGGGACTTTTACATTGCTGGCAGTACCCGAATCAGCATGGAACTTACATTCAATGGCGTAGGTATTTCCTTCCTTTTCCGCCAGGACATCTATTTCATGGGTGACGCATTTGCCTTGTACAACGGTACTAACCCGGGTCTCATACCCCTTTTCCTTTAATAATGCGGCAACCAAACGCTCAAAGGGATAGCCCGTTGGCCCCAGATCAAAGATTGCCCGCTTCAAATTGTATTTGGATGCATATACACGGTTGGACTTTTTTAGTAGCGGATAGACCTTCTTATGGATTTCCCCGGTAGAAATGCCATCGTATAGTTGTGGCGTTATTATTTGCACAATACTGGCGATCTCGTTGCTCTTTACGCCACAATTCCTTAGTGATTCCTTTAGCTTCTTTATGGAAAAGGGTTCCAGATCGCCGGAATTCTTTTTGATGTAAAATGGGTCTTTGTCCATAGCCTGATCAATTTGCTTCAAAACCGTAGTAATTCGGTCATTATCCCAAAACGGATGACATCCAATCGGTGCAGAAAATAGATGTTGTAGTAATCTGTTCCATGGTAATACTGTACAAAGAACCCGATGTCTTCCAAAAATTTCGGGTGGTAATAAAAGGTGAGGCTGGCACTGAGCCGCTTAATGTTAAAGGTGTCCCAATCGTTGATGTTATCTATAAACCAGGTGGTTTGGGCCTTAAGGGAAAAATCGGCACTGACTGATCCACCGTGCCCCATCCTTACAGGAAGTTTATAGGCAAGGAAAGCGGTATGCCAGCGAAAACCGCTGTATTGCCCCTGCAGTTCTTCAAGGATCCAACTCTTGGGATGCACCTCGAATGCGCTTTTGAAAAATTTTTGGGCGTTCAATGATTGGCTGAATTCTGATTTTATCAATCCCAGTTCAAAAAAATTGGTGGCAAAATTTCCCGTTTGCAGGTTGATAGTTCCATCCTCGTCATAAAAACCGCCGTCCTGCCCGTTGGAGTGGTGTCCCAATTTTCCGAACAGGGTAAAGCTGTTGGCCGCATTTCTTTTGCTTGCCAAATAATAGACCGAAATCTGTGGAATATAGCTGGGGGTATTTACGGGAAAAGACGCTTCATTGAACATACGGATGGTAATTTGGGCGGTGAGCACTCCCATCAACCGGGAGTCTTTTCGTTCGCGGATGACGAAGCTGGGGTTTACATTGGCCTCGAACATCAGGGGTTCCAAATTGCCTATATCCGCTGGAAACGTTATGTAGCTATCGCTTTGATTGACCTGTGCGATCTTTGCGAGGTCCAGTTGTGGTAGGTTGTCCTTTACTCCTTGTGCGTCCACATTCCATAATAATGCGTTTATTAGAACGATAATGTAGAAACACCTTTTCATTTATTTATAAATAATCGTTACAGACTTTGTCATTTCGGAATCCAATTCGAAACTTGCTTGTGAAAATTTGGGACGATTGGACAGACCAATGGATTCGTAATTGGAAAAGCCAACACCTTCAATGGGCAGAATAAAGCCCTTGTCTATTTTGCCATTTTCATTTTCGTCGTGTAGAATGTTTACCGCATAACGCCCTTCGGGAAGGTTGCTGAAAGTAATAGAAGATGTGCTATTTGTAATAGGGGCGGTTCCCTGTTTGCAGTACGCCCTGAATCGTTCATCGGGAATGGAACCTTCTTTGTTGTACAACGTAAATTGTACAACACCTTTTGAATTGCGCAGTTCTTGCACTTTAATTGTCAAAGCGTACCGTTTTTCCTGAACCGGACGATCGAATGACATGAAATGCAACATGGCAATAAATATCAGAATATTTTTTACCGATTTGTCCATTTCATGGTTGTTATATAGGCGAACATAGCAAAGACAAGGGTAAGGCCTGTCCTAAACAACAGCGCCCCTATGGTTTTGGTTTCATATAAGCCACCTGTATGGCTATGTTGATACAAGCCAGCCAAGGCCCCTACTAAAATAAAAAAGGAAACCATCAAGGTGGTAACTGTCCATTTTTTCAGGCCAATAAGCCCGTAGGCGGCCAGAAGATATAACCAACTACTAATGAAATTTGCCCAGACCACAAAGGGTACGTAATTACCTTCTTTCGCCCGTATGCCAAACCAATCGAAGATGACAGAGCTGCTCAAAAATAAGGTCAGCAGGGCGAATGCCATCAACAGGGTGCTCACAACATATCTGGATAATTTGGTTTTTATCATTGTGTATACGTATTTCCGGTTACTTTTTGGTTACTTTCCCCGAACCACCATTTGGGTTTTTGCTCTTTTTTAACCAGTTTGAACTTTTCAACAGCGTGTTTCTGAATGTGTGCCGTCATATCTTCCACGGAATCAGTCACGAACAAGAGTTTCATGTCTTTTGGGCTTATACTTTCCTCTTTTGCCATGACCTGAATATGTTGGCAAAGCTCCCTATGGTATTCCGAACCGAAAATGACCACCGGGAAGTTCTGGATCATTTTGGTCTGGATCAATGTGATCGATTCGAAGAGTTCGTCCAATGTCCCCATACCACCGGGCATCACCACAAAGGCATAAGAATATTTCATCAATAGGAACTTACGAACAAAGAAATACCGGATGTCTATCCATTTATGTAGATACGGGTTCGGTTTTTGCTCAAACGGAAGGATGATATTACAGCCCACGGAATAGCCCCCCGCCTGATAAGCGCCTTTGTTGGCGGCCTCCATAATACCCGGCCCACCACCTGTCATGACCGTGAAGCCCAAATTAGCCAAGGCTGCCCCAACTTTTTGCGCCTGTTGATAAAATAGATTGTCCTCACCAAAGCGTGCAGAACCGAATACCGTGACACATGGGCCGATAAAGTGCATTTTCCGGAAGGCCTTTATAAAGCTGGACATGACTCTGATTGTAAAGAAGAACTCTTTGAACCGGGAAAGGGGGCCTCTTAGAAATTTGGATTCGTCTGTTTGTAATCGATTGTTGTTGTTGTTTTCCATCAGCTGACTTTTTTATAGCTCCACACGGCCAGCGCATTGATCACCAGGGCATAAAGCCCCAGTTTGACCAGTTGCGGGGTAATATCCTTCAGGGATGATCCTTTGAGCATCACCATCCTGATGACTTCCACGAAATACTTGACAGGGTTGAATTCGGTAAGGACCTGCGCCCAGACGGGCATACTTTCGATAGGGGTAAACAAGCCACTCATCAATATAAAGATGACTGCAAAAAACCAGGCCAGGAACATGGCCTGTTGCTGTGTTTCCGTGAAATTGGAGATATACAAACCAATACCTAAAACCACCAGTAAATAGACAGAGGCAAACAGGAACAACAATCCCGGATGGCCCACCATGGGGATATCAAAGGCGATTTTGGCAATGACCAGGCCCACCATCAGTTCGGCAATCCCCAGGATCCAGAATGGGGTCAACTTGCCAATGATAAACTCGTGTTTTTTGATGGGGGTGACATTGATCTGTTCCAAAGTCCCCAGTTCTTTTTCCCGTACTATGTTCATTCCGGCAAGAAACAGGGCCACCATGGTCACCAACAATACCAGGATCCCCGGTACCATAAAGGTCGTATAGTCTAGTTCGGGATTGAACCAGAACAGGGGAATGGCGATGACTTCTTTCGGTTTTTGAGCCGTGTCCGCAGCATTGCGAAGGGCTACCTGCACTGTTTTGTTGAAATCCTTGATAATGGAGGTTACATAGATGTTCTCTACAGCTGCCGCGGATCCGTTGATGGCATTGATCGTTACCAAAAGCTGCGACTTTTTCTCCTTTTGCAGGTCCCGTTCAAAATTTTGTGGAATGTGCAACACCACATCTACCGTGCCTTGCTGTACGGCCTCTTTTCCCATTTTTTCGGAGGGGTACATCGCTATAAAATCGAATTGGGCAGAAGCCCTGAACTTGCTGACAAGCTCCCTTGAATAGGGCGTCTGGTCAGCGTCAATAGCCGCGAACCTGATGTTCCTGACTTCATAGGAAGCGGCGTTGGCCAGGATTAACAACTGAATGATGGGCAGCATAAAGATGATGACCAGCATCGGTTTGTTCCGGAAGATCTGTTTGAATTCCTTGACCAGTAAAAAGATAATGGTTCTCATACTACTCCAGTCTTATCTTATATTTCTTAATGCTGACCCCTATAAAGAGGAGAATCATGAACAAGAGTACCACCGTCTCTTTCCAAAGCACCACTATCCCGACCCCTTTCAACAAAATCCCCTTAATCAAAATAATGAACCATTTGGCGGGGATGATGTTGCTGATCACCTGCAGGGCCACCGGCATGCTTGAAATAGGAAATATAAACCCGGACAGCAAGATGGTGGGGAGCATCAGCCCCATTAACGAGGTCATCATCGCCGTCTGTTGTGTCTCGGAGATCGTAGAGATCAGGATGCCCAGCGATAGTGCGCTGAATATGAACAGGATACTTTCCAAAGCCAACAGGAAATAGCTGCCCTGGACCGGCATCTTAAAAACGAAGAAACCGAGGGCCAGGATCACGATGGCATTTATGATGGCGAGAAAAACATAGGGAAATACTTTCCCCAAAATAACCTGATGGGGTTTAAGGGGCGAAACCAGCAGGATCTCCATGGTACCCATTTCCTTTTCCCTGGTAATACTAATGGAGGTCATGATGGCCGAAACCAGCATCAGGATGACCGTCATGATCCCGGGCACGAACATAAAGACGCTCTTCAGCTCTGGATTATAGTACATCTTGGTTTCGGGTACTATTTGGTAGGGGATCGTGATGGCTTTGTTGATGTCCGTCTGATATTTCTGCAAGATAGAAGACAGGTAATTACTAACGGAATTCGCCACATTGGGCTCGGTGGCGTCGGTAACGATTTGCACGCCGGCCGAGCCGTTAGTGATCAGGTCCTTGTCAAAATTTGGGGCAAACACCAATACGGCCTTGACCTTCCCTTTTTTAAATATAGCTTCTATCTGGCCTTCATCCTCCAGGATATCACTGATCTTAAAATATTTTGATGCCGCGATGTCGTGGATGATCTTTTGGGTCTCCGCGTCCTTGGATTTGTCGAGAATGGCCAGGTCTACATTGTTGATTTCATTGGTGACGGCATACCCGAACAGCAGGATCTGTACGATGGGCATTCCAAATAAAATGACCAATGTGCGTTTATCACGAAAAATGTGGTAAAACTCTTTGATGACAAATCCTCTGAATCGTTTCATTTAGGTAACGCTTATTCAATATTCCGCGCGAGCTTTAGGAATACCTCGTTCATAGAGCCCACTTGATACCTTTCCTTCAGCTTATTGGGTGTATCCAGGGCTTCTATATTCCCCTCCACCATGATGGAAACCCGATCACAATATTCGGCCTCGTCCATATAGTGGGTGGTAACAAAGATGGTTACCCCCTTGCTGGCCTCCCGGTAGATCATTTCCCAAAACTGGCGACGGGTAATGGGGTCCACACCCCCCGTGGGTTCATCCAGGAATATGATCTTGGGATTGTGCAGAAGTGCTACGGAAAAAGCCACCTTTTGCTTCCAGCCCAGGGGGAGGGATCGCACCAGGGCATCGGCATGGTCATGAAGCCCCAGTTCATCTACCAATGCCTGGGTTTTTTCCTTTAAGACAGATTTGGGCAAACCATAGATCCCCCCGAAAAAAACAATGTTTTCCTTGATTGTCAGGTCGTTGTACAGGGAGAATTTCTGGCTCATGTACCCGATGCTGTTCTTTACCTCCTCGGCATGCGTCCGAACATTAAAACCCGCTACCCTGGCCTGCCCGGACGTGGGTTTTGAAATGCCGATCAGCATTTTCATGGCAGTGGTCTTGCCGGCCCCATTGGCCCCAAGGAACCCAAAGACCTCCCCTTTTCCCACTTGAAAGGATATGCTATTGACCGCGGTAAAATCCCCGAACATTTTGGTCAGGTTCTCTACGTGTATGGCAGGGTCGTTTTTCATTTTTGTTTCCTAATTATCAATCAATTCGCTGGCTTTGGATAGTTCCATAAAGGCATCTTCAATGGTGGCCGGGGTTTCGGAGACTTCGATACCCGAATGTTGCTTTTCTTGTAAAAATCGCATCAAATCAGAAGGTTTAAAGTCCGGGTCGGCGCTGGTAAAGTGCGAATACTCCCCGAACGGATAGACACTATGGGTGTCGGGGTACAGGGCCAGGTCCTGCAACAGGCGATAGGTACTGTCAGCCTTTACGTTGTATATTTTGGAGGGGAAGGTGTCTATTATTACCTGAGGGCGGTCTATTTTCAGGATAGTGCCGTCCTGTATAAGCGCGATCCGGTCGCACAGGCTGGCTTCGTCCATATAGGCGGTGGATACCAGGATGGTGATGCCTTTTTGTTGCAGCCGCTTGAGCATTTCCCATAATTCCTTCCGGGATACCGGGTCAACACCGGTAGTGGGTTCGTCCAAAAACAGGACCCTGGGCTTATGTATCAAAGCGCAGGAAAGCGCCAGTTTCTGTTTCATCCCTCCGGATAGTTTGCCCGCCCTTCGGTCTTTAAAGGGTTCTATATGTTCGTATATATCCTTGATCAGATCGTAATTTTCCGCAATCGTGGTCCCAAAAATGGTGGCGAAGAAATTCAGGTTTTCTTCGACGGTTAGGTCCTGGTAAAGCGAAAACCTCCCGGGCATATACCCGACATGGCTCCTGATATCCTTAAAATCCCTGATGATATCGTAGCCCGAAACCTTGGCTTCCCCATTGTCCGGAAATAGCAGGGTGGTCAGTATTCGAAAGAGGGTAGTCTTGCCTGCCCCGTCCGGACCGATCAATCCGAATAGTTCCCCTTGTTTGACATCGAAGGAGATATTGGACAAAGCTTTCACCGCGCCATATGATTTACCGATATTCTTTAAGGAAATAGACATTTTTTGATATCATGTTTGAAAATTCGTGTTGGTGTGTTGAGCCTGATCCGGAAAGCTGCCCCTTTGCAGCCGCCCGCTTTTTAGCGTTCGCCGATCCACATCTCTGCCGGCATCCCGATTTTCAGGCTGCCATCATTTTTTACCCGGATTTTGACCGCGTAGACCAGGTTTACCCGCTCTTCTTTGGTCTGTATGATTTTGGGGGTAAATTCGGCCGTTTCGGAAATCCATGAAATTTTTCCCTGATATGATTTCATTTCATTCCGGTCATCGATCTTTACCGTGACCATTTGCCCCACCTGCAGATCAGCCAGCTGGTTTTCGCTGATGTACACCCGGAGAATCATAGCATCGAGATCGGCAATTTTATACAAGGGCTTTCCAAAGGCAGTGACTTCATTGGGTTCAGCATACTTCACCAAAACCGTTCCTTTCACCGGGTTTTTGATGATGCTTTTCTCAATTTGGTCCTCGATCTGTTGCACCTGTACTTCTATGCTTTTGACCTCGTTCACGATCGGCGCGTTCTGGCTCTCCACACTTTTTATCTGTTCTTTTATGATCTTGACCTGTCCGTTGATGTCATCCAGTTGTTTGGTGGTGGCCGCATTTGATTTTACCAGGTTTTCAATGCGTTGCTGATCGTTTTGGGCAAGCTTTAACTGCTCTTTGAGCACTTCCCGCTGTGAGAGGACATTTCTTGATTTGGAAAAAATCGTATTCCTGGTGGCCAACAACTGGTCGCGCTTTAAAGACAACTGCACGGTATCGATGATGCCCAGGATTTGGTTTTCTTCCAATACGCTTCCTTCCTCGACCTCGAACGTCACTAGTTTGCCATTTGCCTCTGCGGAAATAGTGGTTTCCGTGGCTTCAAAGTTTCCGTACCCATCCGCCTTGTCGCCATCGCCACTGCAGGAGAAAAGGGAAGTTACCAGGAGTGCGGTAATGAGAGTATGTGTTTGTTTCATTGGAATAGATAGAATTAAAACTGGTTGTTGCTATAGGTTCCTTTAGCAATCTGGTACTGGATTTTGTTTAGTAATAACTGTGTCTCGTGTAAATTCAACTGGCTTTTGGCCTCGTATAGGTTCGTAAATTCAGTTACATAGGCAGCGGAAGTGATTACTCCGTTATGCAACTGGGATGCTGCCGTGCTTAAAATTTCTTCCCGGAGGGCGATGATTTCATGGTCGGTAACCATCAGGGTTTCAATTTTCCCTATTTCTGATTGCAGATGTACCAATTCCATATGGTTGTTCAGCTCAAAAGTCGCTTTTTGGGTATCGATGAGGTCCTTGTTTATTTCAAGGGATTGTTTTTCGGTCCTGGTCTTTTTCCAATCGAATACGTTCCAATTGAGTTTGAGGCCGGTCATATAAAAGGAATTGAAGGAATTATCAAGCATATTCAGGCCGGGATTCCCGTATCCCCCCTGGGCAAAGGCATTAATTTTAGGCAGGTTGGATTTTGAAAGCAGTTCGGAAGAGAAATCTACCTGCGCCTTCTGAAGGTCGAAAAGGCGCAACTCCGGTCGTTCGCTTTCCGGATATCCCAAAAACACCTCTGGGGTTTGCAAGTTCACGTCAGGGGATAGTTCTTTGCCGATGAGCAACGATAAACGCTTAAGTACGGCCGTCTTATTATAGCTCAGTTCGGTAGCCTGCTGCCGTATTTTCAGGAGTTCTGCCTCCAGGGCCTGTTGTGAAGACGCGAGCAGGGTCCCGTATTTGACACCTGCTTTCACTTCTTCTATGCGCGCCTTAAGTTGTTCCTCTTTGGTGTGCATCAGCTCCAGGTTTTCCTGAAGCAATAACACGGAGAGGTACATGGAGGTTACCCGGTTTTTCAACCCGTATAAATCAACAGCTACTTGTTGCTGGTTGACCCTTGTGGTTGCTTCATTCACTTTGGAGGTCGCTTCAATGAGGCCACCGTTGTATATCAATTGGTTCACGTCCAGGGTGGCCCGGTACTGGTCTTTGTTGGGCGGTTCAATAATTACATTGGGAAGTTGAAGCGGCAGACTGGTCACGTCAGATTGATAGGTGCCCTGTGCGTTGATGTCCAGTTGGGGCAATTTTCCTTTTTGGAGGGCCTCGATATCAAGTTGTACCTGCTTTTCCAGGAACCCCGTTTGTGGTGCCAACGGGTAGTTTTTGGATACCATGTCAAAACACGCATCCAGGGTAAGGGTCTCCTGGGCTGTAACCATCAATGGTAAAATGAATACCAGCAATAATAAACTTCTGTTCATCGTATCGCGTTTAGTTGTTCATGCAATTATTCAAATTATCACCCTTGCCAGGGTATGGGTTATCTTTTTATGGAATTAATGATGAGTTCCGGGATCAATTTCTTACGTTCTTCCATCATCATCATAAAAGTCTCGTTGTCAATATTCAAAAGCCCTTTTACCAATCCATTGGCTGCGAAGGAAAACGCGGTTAATGAAAACAAGTTTAAAAGAAACTGTTTGGGATCAATGGGTTTTAAGATGCCCTGCTGTATTTCCTCAGCTATTTGTTGTTCAAACTGGCTGGGATCGGGAACCCCATGGGCGCTGAAAAAAGTTTGGGCAAACTTGGGGTTGTTGTTTATTTCCTGGATTAAAAAAGACGGGATATATGGATTTACCAGGACAAAGGATATATACTTATCCACGAAACTTTCCACTTTTTCAAATACGGTGGCATCCGCGTTAAAAATTTCATTGACGTGTGGTGCCAGTTGCTGAAATGCCTGCATGAAAACGGCTTCGAACAACCGCTGTTTGCTCCTGAAATAGTAGTGCAGCATGGCCTTGTTAATTTTGGCTTCGTCCGCTATTTCCTGCATGCGGGTTCCTGCCATCCCTTTCTTTTGAAAGATGCTGATGGCCGCTTCTAAAATCTTCTGTTCCGTAGAGGGGTCCTGCATTAACTAAATGATTTAACCATATGGTTAACAAAAATAACAAAAAAATGAGACGGCAACGATTTCAAGGATACTTTTAATATTTAATTAGCATTTTCATGCTTCCGCGACATCGCGCTTTCCGGCAAAGCGACTGGCCTATGGTGAAGCACCTGCCTGCTGCCGATGTTTTAGCCTTACGCCGTTACGCGCGCAAGAAAGGCCTGTGGGGGAAGGGTTGTTCAGGCAGACAAGCCTTTCACATCCCGGTTCAATAAGACGGTGTAACTGGTCTGATAGGGGAGTGCCATGCGGCTGGGTGAAGGTGTTTCTTTTAAGGGCATTTCATACCCTATCCGCAAGCTTATTGCAGGGGGCGGGCCTAACTTACAC
>LXTR01000013.1 GCA_001683825.1 Flavobacteriaceae bacterium CP2B
TAAAACACCTGTGGTATATGTTACCATTTTATTAACCTATTAGATACATCATTCTAATAAGTTAATAAAATGATAAGGGAGATTATTTATGTCAAAATCAAAAATCAAAAATTAAAAAGATAGTTGGGGCGCTAAGTTTAACATCTGCATTACTTATTTCTGCAATGCCGGCAAGTGCTGGTTCAGGGTTAATATGGGTTAGAGACAAATACCCTAATGCATATGAATTTGATTATAATGGCGCTAAGGGGACAGTTAAAATTTTTTACCTTGAATAAAATCGTCTTAAATATCTCACCGCCTCCTCCATCATTTTCCATATATAGTATATATGTTACTTTTTTTGTATTTTAAGAGAATTTTTTTGGAACACACTCGAAAAAAGAGCTCTCAAATTCATTTATAAAGAACGTTGGTTATATCAGTAATGCAATAAGATTCGAGAGTTAAAAAGTTTCTTAAAAACAAAAATAGACCCCTTATAACGTTTTTCGTTTTTTAGGGATCTATTATCTCTAGAATTCTATTCTTCTATGTCTTCTTTTACTTCTGCAGATAAAATGTCTTCAGCAAACTTCTTGTAGCCATTATACCCTTTCTTTTCAGCCTTTTTCTTTATTGCTTCTAATACCTTTTCATCAAGGTATAGACTTAAATGCTGCTTTTTATCTTTCGACTCTTCTTTTGATCTATTTTCAATTCTTTCTTTAAATATTTCTAGATCTTTTTTTAAGTATAATCGTTCAGTGGATTTCCCTTTAGTAATCTCTTTAAAGGGCAATATCCCATCTTTAGCTGCATTATGAACATAAGTCTTAGATTTATTTAGAAATTCAGCTGCTTCTTTTAATGTTAAAGAGTCTTTGTATAATTCTTCTAACTTTTCTACATCTTCTTGCTCAAAACGATATCCGCCATCTGCTTTCCAGGTAGCCAGATTGATAGGTTTGATGTGTTTATACTTAATTAAATAGCCTAATTGATTTTTTGTTAAACCTACCCTATCGCATACCTCTTCTAAAGATAAATAGTCCATTTCTCACCTCATCCGAAACTTTCATTCTAGCTGTTGTTTAAATTTTCTTAGTTGATACTTTGTTAAACCTGTTTCTTTTACTACATCTGTGATTGAGTACTCCTTATACTGAAGATACTTAAATGGATTTTCCATATAACGTTCTCGTACCTTATTAAATGTACTCTTTTTTGATAAAGAATTCAATTGCTCTCCTTTCTCACGGATGGAATCGAAAATGGGACAACCTTTACAATGTTTGTAGTTTCTCTGTTTTGCCTGTTCTTGCTCATCTGTACAATTCACTGATAGGTTGTTCAGAGGGCAAATTGAACAATGGGTATCTTCTAAATTATGGATTTCTTGTAAAATTTTCAGACGAAGACTAGTCAAAAAAAATCTCCTCCTACCGCATTTGGATTGAAATGTACAAAAAAATAAATTAAACATTTCCATTATATATCATCTAAACAGAAACGTTAAATAATAAGGCGAAAATATACATTTAAATATTTCATTTTATACCACAATAAATAATGCGTTTATTGTGGTATAATAAGAATCATAAAATTTTATAAAAATATATGTGTATCTTTTCATTCTATTAAAGGGTGTGTAAATTTGAATATTATAAATTACGAACATAATAATCAACTTGTAAAATCCAAATCGGATTTTTTTGATAGCAGTCATTTCGAAAAAATTATGGGCATGGGCATTCGAAATATTGACTATTCCCAATTAAGTGAAGGATCATTAGTTTATTTATTTTTACACGATGAGCCTTCTTTAACGAAAAAAAGAAGTGAGCGAACAAAAAAACTTTATCTGCATGATCTTTCTCATTTTCTTCGTTACATAAAAGAAACAATCGGAATCATTAAGGAGTTATCCCATAATGAGATGGAAATCTACTTCTATCAACTAAGTAAAAAGTATGCGGCCACCACATTACGTCGAAAGAAAACAGTGGTTCAGCAGTTTTTAAAATATGTGTATGATAACAATGGTCTCTCAGACAACTTTAGTAGTCGTCTCAAAAAAGTATCTGTAAAAAAAGAAGAGTTAGTCAATCGGGATCTCTTTCCAGAAGAAGTGAATGAAATTCTAGATACATTGAAGAAAACAAATTTCTTTATGTATTCCTTGTTTTTCCTACTTACAACTACTGGACTCCGTATTGAGGAAGTCGCAAATGCAAAGTGGGCTGACCTTGTATTTCACCCTTCTTTAAATGTTTATCTTCTACGTGTAGTTGGAAAAGGAAATAAAACGAGAGAAGTTCGTATCTTTGAAGATGTACTCAACGATCTCTGTCATCTTCGTCAATTACGAAAACAGAAAAGTGAATTAGATGCCTCTAGTTCATCTGCCTTTCTACCTAAAGCGGACGGTTCTCATTATAGAGCCGACTACTTATCAAAATATGTAGCAGAAAAAATTGAAGAAACTAATTTACCATTTCTGCGTTACCGAAAACATAGAATAACTCCCCACACCTGTAGACACTTCTTCGCCAATCATTTGATGGGAAAAGGAGTCGAACTTAAGAAAATACGTGACTATTTAGGACATGAGTCTATTATGACGACGGAACGTTATTTAAGAGAACGTACAAGACGTCAAAACTTGGCCACAATAGATATAGGAAATTCATTGTTTTAGTAAACATATATAATAGGAAGATTCTCGATTTGATGCATCGGTTTCTTCCTATTTTTTTGCTCATAGAACTTTAAATCCTTCTCTTTCACCATAATATTTTGACTATTTATTGCGAATAAAAAATAAATATGACTTATTATAAGTCCTGCGAGTAAAATTTATCTTTTCTATTTTACAGGAACGTTATAAATCAGAAAGGAAAAGGGAATGATATGTCCCATCTAAGCAAACGGCTTGCTGAATTGCGAAAAAAACAAGGGTACACCCAATCCGATATATCACATCGTCTAAATATTGCCCGCACTAATTATGCAATTTGGGAATAAGGGAAAACTGATTCTGATGGAGATTCGATAATGTGTATTTCAGATCTACACAATATCTCTATTGATGAATTGTTTGGAAGAGATAGTACACTGGAAAGAAAATTGGAATGCATTAAGGTAGCACTTGCAGATTTATCTGATGAAAAACAACAAGAAGTGTTAGTTGTTCTTATTGATTATACATATTTCATTAAAAAACATTTTATCAAATAAAATTTAAAGAATGTAAATAATACCTTTTCTGCTATAGGGCAGTAAAACGACCATTTGTAGTAGTTGAAATTCTTAAATTTTATGCTAAAGTTATGATAAATTTTTGGGAAGTATTAAAAAACTAAGAAAGTCCAGCTACCTTACGTAAGAACACAATTGAATTTAATGCAAACCAAATTAAAAATTGAAAATCAGTTGATAGCTTAATATTAGTACCCTGATTTTTAGTGTTCCTATTTTACTAAAATACCTTTGTTTTTCATGATGATATATTTTAAAGGGTTAGAACGAATGTGATATATTTTCTCTTGTGAAAGTAGTGTTAGTAGAATTATGGTGGTTTAGGTTAAATAAAACCATTAATGTAATTAGCTATATCACTAAAAAATGCTGTGAATGTAATAATTTTATACATAGTTAATAAAGATTTTACTTTTCTACTCTACTTGTTTTTTGTGAAGAGTGATGTAGTAAAGAGATGTAAACATCGTTCCGCAATCTTACTTCACTAAGTGTTGCTGGATTTCTTTAATTAAAAGTTCAATCCCATCAGAACTTAGGACGATTTGCCGATTAGCTAACGGTATGATTTTTTCTGAAATATCAGCAGTTATTGTACAAGCATCGTATGATTTAGACTTTTGTAAAATTATCTTTTCATCTTCTACAAATATTTCTATAGGATTTTTTCTACAATTCCTCATGTTCTTCTTAACCCTTTTAGAAGAACAATTGCATTATATGTATGTAATACTACAATTGTATCTACAAGATTAATAGCTTTATCCAATGTTAAAACCGTAGAATCACTTAGTAGATATTGTTTTCGAATCTCACCAATTTGTTTTCCTGTGTCACGATGATTTATATATCGTTCTACCAATATGCTTTTATTCTTTTCCTACAACAATTATATATCTAAATTCCTATTATCATCTTTTATTTCATATTCTCTTTCTTTAGCTTCTAACATAAATTTAGCGTAAGTCATAATCTTTTCTAGTTCATCTTTCGTTGAACTATAGTCTTTGATATAACGTTCTTTTCTTCCGGGGCTCATATATTTATTTTTTTTCATTTCGTTTATTGTTGCTATATTCATGATTTTTTGTTTTTCTCTTAGCTCATAAAAGAGTTTTAAATGTATAAGACCTATGCTCCAAAGAATCACACCAGTAATAATAGAAAGTAATAGACATCCTGGAAACGAAGTATCAAGGATTATGAAATAGATAAAATAAATAATTAAAATCACCCACAAAAATGGGTTGTAGTACTTTTGTATTTTTTTATTTTCATTTCGTGTTGCTTTTTTCTCGTTTCAAGAGTTTCTAACATATATACTCTCCTTTTAAATAGGTAACAATGGCCCTCATGTCAAATGCTTGTTTTTCATAAGATATCTTTTCATGCTACTATTTTGTCATAGCGTATTAAAATTAGTTTTAACTATAGGACAATATTCATTACCATGAAAGTTGTAGAAGGGATGAAGATAAAATTCAGATAGTAACAGCACATGTATTTTATAGTTATAGTCTTATGTATATACACCGAAACCTTATATATATGAATTTTATGTTTAATTAAATTGATAGAAACTTCTTTATAATGCTATTAGATATAACGAGGAATCTTCTCATGGATTTACCTTGTCCCCTCGCCATTGTTGCATGAGCTGAGGAATTTCTATGACATGAATTTCGATATCGTCACTTAAGAATTGCTGTTGTTGCACGTTCCACAGTTGCCCCGTTGTATGAAATGTTTCGTAGTCTTTAAAGATGACGAAGTTCAATAAATTGATTGTAATGGTTTTATGAAGTGAGCTGTAGGGCATTCCTTTTTTAAAATGGAGATGCATAGAGTTTACTCCAATGATACAGGGTACATTTTAAAAGATCCTGATTATTATTTAGCTGAGTTTCAATATTAATTTTGGTTCCTGTGTCTAATGTAGCAGATACATCTAGAATCGATAATTTATCCACTTCATATTCTCGATGCAAATGCTGATCTTCGAATTGAAGACTTTAATGAATCAGCTAACATTGCATTGAGAAGTGTTAACAAAATATCTTCTCTTCTGGATGTCCCAAATAATTGTTTAAAGGCGAAATCAATGCGTAAATTGACCAATTTTTGATTGGACAGTGGCTTGCTCTCACTGTCTGATAAGATCTCTTTATTCTTATTGTACATAAAAACAAATTGAATATGCAGTGAGGCTCTTATGATTAAAAAATTATATGCTATGTCAATTATATTCATAGCGCGTTTTTTACCGTTATAAAAGATAAAAACTCGAAAACAGAAAAATAATATACCTTTTATTCTATACAGCAACCTAAATATTATAATCAACTTTTCCATAGAAATTAATCCTTTTGTTATACATCTTTATTCCCTTAACATTGTCAAATTTCAGTTATTCATTCTGGATAGTCAATAAATAGATTACGGTTATGTTAGTATTTTTTTAAAATAATAGTATTAAATAGTGGAATGCAAATGATAAATGGGCTTTAAACAAAACTAATGAAATAATCTACAAATGGAATTTCTCCAGTTTTAGATTAAACCATACCAAAAAAATCACACTGTCAAGAAAAATGATAGAATCCCTACACTAATTAACATAACCAAATTGGTAGTTATAGGTAGAAACTTATTTATTTCTATAATACCATGCAAAAAACAAACTAAATATTCTGTTCCATACTATTTTAGTAAATTATTTAGCAAGTAAATTTTGGTGTATAAACAAAGTTTATCTTAATATAAAAAATTACTTTACTTTTATACAGATTAAAATGAAAAATTTTTTATGACAAGAAATATTGCCTTTAATTTATGAGGAAATAAGTAAAATTTTCTACATACTTTATTTTATTGTTGAAATGTTCACTTATAAAAAAGGAGAGATTAAATATGAATATAAAAAAAGAATTTATAAAAGTAATTAGTATGTCATGTTTAGTAACAGCAATTACTTTGAGTGGTCCCGTCTTTATCCCCCTTGTACAGGGGGCGGGCGGTCATGGTGATGTAGGTATGCACGTAAAAGAGAAAGAGAAAAATAAAGATGAGAATAAGAGAAAAGATGAAGAACGAAATAAAACACAGGAAGAGCATTTAAAGGAAATCATGAAACACATTGTAAAAATAGAAGTAAAAGGGGAGGAAGCTGTTAAAAAAGAGGCAGCAGAAAAGCTACTTGAGAAAGTACCATCTGATGTTTTAGAGATGTATAAAGCAATTGGAGGAAAGATATATATTGTGGATGGTGATATTACAAAACATATATCTTTAGAAGCATTATCTGAAGATAAGAAAAAAATAAAAGACATTTATGGGAAAGATGCTTTATTACATGAACATTATGTATATGCAAAAGAAGGATATGAACCCGTACTTGTAATCCAATCTTCGGAAGATTATGTAGAAAATACTGAAAAGGCACTGAACGTTTATTATGAAATAGGTAAGATATTATCAAGGGATATTTTAAGTAAAATTAATCAACCATATCAGAAATTTTTAGATGTATTAAATACCATTAAAAATGCATCTGATTCAGATGGACAAGATCTTTTATTTACTAATCAGCTTAAGGAACATCCCACAGACTTTTCTGTAGAATTCTTGGAACAAAATAGCAATGAGGTACAAGAAGTATTTGCGAAAGCTTTTGCATATTATATCGAGCCACAGCATCGTGATGTTTTACAGCTTTATGCACCGGAAGCTTTTAATTACATGGATAAATTTAACGAACAAGAAATAAATCTATCCTTGGAAGAACTTAAAGATCAACGGATGCTGTCAAGATATGAAAAATGGGAAAAGATAAAACAGCACTATCAACACTGGAGCGATTCTTTATCTGAAGAAGGAAGAGGACTTTTAAAAAAGCTGCAGATTCCTATTGAGCCAAAGAAAGATGACATAATTCATTCTTTATCTCAAGAAGAAAAAGAGCTTCTAAAAAGAATACAAATTGATAGTAGTGATTTTTTATCTACTGAGGAAAAAGAGTTTTTAAAAAAGCTACAAATTGATATTCGTGATTCTTTATCTGAAGAAGAAAAAGAGCTTTTAAATAGAATACAGGTGGATAGTAGTAATCCTTTATCTGAAAAAGAAAAAGAGTTTTTAAAAAAGCTGAAACTTGATATTCAACCATATGATATTAATCAAAGGTTGCAAGATACAGGAGGGTTAATTGATAGTCCGTCAATTAATCTTGATGTAAGAAAGCAGTATAAAAGGGATATTCAAAATATTGATGCTTTATTACATCAATCCATTGGAAGTACCTTGTACAATAAAATTTATTTGTATGAAAATATGAATATCAATAACCTTACAGCAACCCTAGGTGCGGATTTAGTTGATTCCACTGATAATACTAAAATTAATAGAGGTATTTTCAATGAATTCAAAAAAAATTTCAAATATAGTATTTCTAGTAACTATATGATTGTTGATATAAATGAAAGGCCTGCATTAGATAATGAGCGTTTGAAATGGAGAATCCAATTATCACCAGATACTCGAGCAGGATATTTAGAAAATGGAAAGCTTATATTACAAAGAAACATCGGTCTGGAAATAAAGGATGTACAAATAATTAAGCAATCCGAAAAAGAATATATAAGGATTGATGCGAAAGTAGTGCCAAAGAGTAAAATAGATACAAAAATTCAAGAAGCACAGTTAAATATAAATCAGGAATGGAATAAAGCATTAGGGTTACCAAAATATACAAAGCTTATTACATTCAACGTGCATAATAGATATGCATCCAATATTGTAGAAAGTGCTTATTTAATATTGAATGAATGGAAAAATAATATTCAAAGTGATCTTATAAAAAAGGTAACAAATTACTTAGTTGATGGTAATGGAAGATTTGTTTTTACCGATATTACTCTCCCTAATATAGCTGAACAATATACACATCAAGATGAGATATATGAGCAAGTTCATTCAAAAGGGTTATATGTTCCAGAATCCCGTTCTATATTACTCCATGGACCTTCAAAAGGTGTAGAATTAAGGAATGATAGTGAGGGTTTTATACACGAATTTGGACATGCTGTGGATGATTATGCTGGATATCTATTAGATAAGAACCAATCTGATTTAGTTACAAATTCTAAAAAATTCATTGATATTTTTAAGGAAGAAGGGAGTAATTTAACTTCGTATGGGAGAACAAATGAAGCGGAATTTTTTGCAGAAGCCTTTAGGTTAATGCATTCTACGGACCATGCTGAACGTTTAAAAGTTCAAAAAAATGCTCCGAAAACTTTCCAATTTATTAACGATCAGATTAAGTTCATTATTAACTCATAAGTAATGTATTAAAAATTTTCAAATGGATTTAATAATAATAATAATAATAATAATAACGGGACCAGCCATTATGAAGCAACTAATTCTAGACTTGATAGTAATTCTTGGGAAGCACCAGATAGTGTAAAAGGTGGCATTGCCAGAATGATATTTTATGTGTTCGTTAGATATGAAGGCAAAAACAATGATCCTGACCTAGAACTTAATGATAATGTTATTAATAATTTAATGCCTTTTATAGGAATATTAGTAAAAGTGCCGAAAAGATCCTGTTGCAAAGCTTTTAAAGAACATATTATTCTATCAAGTGGCTGTATATTTTGTGTAATTTTCAATAAATTTTGTAATTAAGCATACGTCAAAAAACCGAAATCTGAGCTCAGATTTCGGTTTTTTGACGTATGCTTATACAGATTTGCAGGTTTTAATTTCATTTGTTCAATATTAAAAGGGTCCATTTAAATGCAAGATGATGCACATACATTTCGTTAAAGCCAAATAAGACGCAAAAAATATTCTTCTCTACTTCACCAATTACATCATATAGTATGAGCCAATCTTTTCGTTTTAACAATACTTCGCGGTTATTCCAGCAATTACTTAGTAGAAGGTTCTCTTCAATCATCCTTTTGGAAAGTTCTAAAGGATACTTTTCGATTCTATCTTTTAACTTTTGAATTATTTCTTTTCCATACAAACTCACCTCATCTTGAATTGAAGCTATAATCCACTGTTTCTCGTAGTTAGTTTCGCACTTGCCCACCACATCTGAAATAAACGTTCAACTGTTACTGATAAAAAGTTACTTATTTCTAATTTGATTCCATCTTTCGTTAAATATGATTCAAACCACTCTGTCTCTTCATGCGGGTGATACGACAAAATTGAGCCATTTTGTCGATCTTCATCTTCTGGCGGTGCTGACCATTTCACTATATTTTTTCCGTTCACCGTTTATGTTCACTACATTATACGTTCCCTCATTTGCTAAGAAACTCATAGCAAATATTTTATCAGAGTAATAAAAAGCACATTCCCTATTAGGATTCAGTAATTCTTCCCAACTAATCTTATTTCTTCTGGAATCTCACGTTTCGCTGTTTCAATGGGTTTAAAATAGAACTCCTTATGGTTTAGTTTTTTGTTATTTATAGGGAAATTACGGTACGTGGAGTTAAATTATCTTTTGCTAAAGCGTTTTGTATTTCATAATATACGGTTAATGTTTTTTCATGTGGTGTTCATAATCTATCGAAGCTTGAATTTTAAGTGCCTGTTCAAATCCCTTTTTTCCATACACATAATGTTGATTTAGTGAAACTGTATTTCCATTAATACTGCTTATCAGATTCTACCTGTCCTATTAACTCTTTATGCTTTGTAATATTACCATCTATAAAACCTGTTCTTCAATTGCTTTATACAATTCTAAAACATCAGATGGTACTTTCTTAAGGAGCTTTTCTATCTCATCTTTTTTTACTTCCACCCTTACAACATGCTCAATGATTTTCTTTAAATACTCTTCTCGTGTTTTTTTCGTTTCTCATCTTTTATTTTATTTTTCCATTCTATATGCATTCCTTTATCATCATGAACACCGGCTCCATGCACAAGGGATACAAAGATGGGCCGTTATTATACAAGAAACGCTTATAATTTTCGCAATTTTTTATTAAAATACCACTCTTAAAGAAAAGATTAATTCTAACTCTCTATTTGTATGTTTTCTTTAGTATAAAAATAGAAACAAAAATTCCATTTAAATCTTTAAATGTATTTATATAAAATTACATAATTCTCATGAAAATATTTGTGTATAATAATATTGAATTGTACAACAATTTTCTTTTAAATTATATTTTCAATATCTATATCTACCTACCTAATAAATTTAAGTAAAGTATCTTTAAACGATAAAAAAGACGCTATAAAAAGCGTCTTTTTTATAAGATTTTTATTACTTTTTCCCTTTGTTTAATAAATGAAAATATAAGCTTTCTTATTGTAATAAATAAGATTTTTATTTCTATTAAAACCTTAAAATAGGAGGTAATTATATAAAATCTATTGGATAGGGTTTAACAACTTAATAATCCCTTCAACTTTTGGATTATTAATGCTATAGTATATCTCTAAACCTTGTCGATTTCTTTTTAAAACTTTTCCTCTCATTTTACATAAATGCTGGGATACAGTTGATTGTGGTAGTTTTAAGATTTGAATGATTTGCGTTACATTTAATGCTTTATGTTTGTAAAGTTCATTGACTATTTTTAAACGCATAGGATGTGCCATTGTTTTTAAAAGTTCAGCATCATCTTCTAAACTCATGTATTCAATTTTATGATCTACAAATACTGTCATAGCAATTCCTCTCTCTTTATGTTTTAATGTAGTTTAACCTTTTAATAATATGACATTATTATGTTCGTACATTGTGATGTTTTGTATAATAAACTGATTATATAATTCTAATGTATAATATTAATATGATTTTAATATTAAGTTTTTAAGAACTTTCGCACACTATTTTTAATATCTAATTTAGGATTTTTATAGTATTTTTAAATTAAATTATAAAGAAATAAAACAAGAAATGTATAGATTCTTTAACCTCATATTTTCTATTAATTGATTTAGAGTATAGTCCCTATATCGTGATAAATTATATAAACTATATTCCTAAATTACCACTTTTATCTTTTCCAACAGAAGAATATTTTTGGCAGTTGCTTTCTCTTTCAATATATTTGCCACGCTCTTGTGGTCCTTATCAATTTCAATCATACTATCTATTTACCGTATTAACTTTTGCTCATTAATGTAGTGTAATTAGTTCATTGGCGCTCGTTTCGTCTAATCTACTAACTACCTATAATAATTAAAGTCTTTTCGCAATATAGATTTCTGCTATGCTGTTAGTAAGACACCCTTACCTTAATACATAGAACCGTTTCTGCACCTGAACAGCACACCTTTACTACATTCCTTAAGGCATGAACCTTTATTTTGAGCATCAATATATTATAGATATCTTATTGAATGTGCAATTGTCCTCTAATTAAATTTTTCTGTGCTTTCTAAACTCCAGATACTTCGCACAATTGTATATAGAATCATTGGATGTTTCATTTTCTCTAAGTTTTTATGGATCCTACAAACAATCTCAAAGGATTATGATGATTTAGATTACTGTTTAAAACATACTCTCCTTGTATTTCTTACAAAAAGAGTATGTTTTAATTTTACTGTTTTTTAGATAATTTAAAAATCACCTAGAATTACCTTATCCTATCTCATAGCCTTTTTTAGAAAAGATTAAAATTTTCTTGATCCCGTTGGTACTAGTATCCCCATTCTCACTAGGATTAATAATAGTGTTTTCTTTAGTAACAGCATATACATTTACCTTATAATTGGGATTACTTATATATAACGGTAATTTATCATTATATTTTTTAAAATCTATAAATGTTTTTCCATCTTGCCGTAAACTAGAAATATTCAACATATCATATCTGTCATTTATAACTTCTTTAAGCCCTTCAGTATCTTCAATTTCTACAATATAACCTGATAATATTTTTCTTATATCCTTATCAATATTTAACAATAATCCCTCTGTTGACGAATTAATTACTTCTCTATGAGCCTCCTTAACTACTGACTCATCCGCCCCAACTGCTATGTTATTTCTATCATAATGAAAACGTTTATCTCTTATTAAAATATTCATTTTTGCATTTAATTTGATTTTATCTAATACAGTATATATGTTAGTTGCGTTTAATTCCGCTAACTGATTCTTGATATTTTGAGATGTTTGTTGATCGAAATTAAAATCAAATTCGGTTATGTCTTTCCCTTGATATTGTAAGTTTCCATTCGGTTCGTTAAATCCAAATGCTATTTTAAGGGCTTCTTTTAATGTCATATCCGGTTTAGTCGTTTCTAATGGATCACTAGGATTAACCGCCGCTATCCGCCTTTCTACCAGATTTAAATCTTTTCCATTAAAAATGATACGTGCAGTTGTTTCTTGAATTTGCGGTAACACTTCACTCCAGTTCGAGCCTGTATCCACCCTCACTCTTCCATTTTCAAAATTGTATGTTGCTATATTCCCATATACTTGATCCGTATCTAATCTTAATTGTTTCGTTTTTTCTAACTCAAGAAATTGATTGTAATTCATTGTAATTGGAGTAGAACTGAAATCGTCTTGTGCATTTAATGCGATTGGCGCCAAGTTTTTAGAAGGATAATAATTATTAGGTGCAAGTATTTGACTTAATTGGTTTTCCTTAGCTTTAATTGTCGCGAGTGTTTGATTTTTTCCTAACACTAACGAAGTCGTTGGTAACACGTTGTAGATTGGAGCCGTCCCAGTATTTACATATCTAATATTGGCATTTAATCTTGCTGTATCAGCGGTATTTAAACCCATTGTTTCAGCCCAAGTTCTTTCCCCTGCTAGAGATAGTGAATGATCAATTGCGACCGTACTTGAATTCGAATTACTAAATCCTGCAGATACACTCCCACCAATATCAAAGAACGACGCATGCACTTCTGCATTTCCATGTACTTCACTAGTATGTGTCCTACTTGTAGAAGTATTTTTACTTATTGTTCTCGTTTGACTATCAGTATTCTGTGTGGATTGATCCTCATTTTTTGAGAGAATAATATTCTCCATATCTACATGTACAATCGGATAAGCTGCCACAAGGGGGTGTCTTGCCTCTGGTGATACATTCTTATCAATCCGTCCTGTAACCTTTTCGAAATCACTGTACGGATCAGAAGCCGTGCTCCATTTTTCAGGAGATGATTTATATTTGGTTAATCCTTTCTTTTCATGAATATTAGAAATCCATGGTGAAAGAAAAGTTCTTTTATTTTTGACATCAACCGTATATCCTTCTACCTCTAATGAATCAGGGATTCCATCATTGTCACGGTCTGGAACCGTAGGTCCAGCACTTGTACTTCGCTTTTTTCTTGAGTTCGAAGATTTTTGTTTTAATTCTGGCAATTGTAAGTTATCACTAGAAATCACTTCTTTTTTATTTTGAGAATCGGTCCAGTACAACTTGAAATCCAATCCTTTTTCAGTAGGATTTTCTCGTTGATATTGAATTTTTATTTGATATAATCTTCCTTTTTCTAATCTGATTTTGTTAGAATTAGAAGCTTTATTAATCACTTCTTGGTCATCTACCCACATTGTTACATGATTATCAGCGGAAGTAGCAAATGTATATTCATCACTCTTCTTAACTTTGATAAATCCTGACCAAATAGCAGATTGAAAATATTGGTTTTCCGATGGAATATTTTCTAACTCAGAACTAGGAATAGATAAATCCCCTGTAGTAGAAGAGGTAACCACCATGGGTGCTTGAAAATTCAAATCACTAAAATAGTATCCTAGTAACCCCTGGGAACTTGATTCTGATTCATTTAATAACCGGTTCTCCTGTTTAACTTCTGCCTGAATCACCTCTAAATTACCTGTGCTTGAAACTAATATCGTAGACAATGCCATTAATGGTATTAACACTTTTCGTTTTTTCATATACGTTCTCCTTTTTGTATAAAATTAAATTTATATTATATTGAAATTAATAAACTTTAGTTTCAATATAATATAAATAAAAAGAGATAATTATTTATTTTTGGCTTTTTAAACAGAACTTTTATAAATATATAACATAAAAAAGAATTTATATGTTTAATAGAAAAGGACACAGAAGCTGTTTTTGAAGATACATTAAAAATTATGCTAAAATACGTGTATCAGTTCGGATAAAAGAACTGGTTATACAAAACTATTTTTAGGGAATTGCATTATAAATATCCTTCAATAGATTGTGTATGCTGTATACTAACTTTAATAGTCATAAATCCAACTATTAAGGCTGTTTTACAGAAAGCTAAAGAACCATAATTATTGTACCTTGAAACATGTTTTCTTTTTGTTTTGTAACCCAAAAACAACCTGAAAGAAAATAGGTTTGTTTTTTTATTATTTTTTCTAATTTCAACAAAAAATTTAAAACCTACCCCTCTTAACTATGCTTAAGAGGGGTTTTACAATTTAATTTGTTAACATAAAACATTTTTAATATATACTGGTTAAATTCACAATAACTTACACTGTATATTTAGAAAAAAACTTATGTGAAACAAAGATTATTTAGGTTTAGCTTGGTGGGCAGCTCCTTATTAAAAGAACTGAATGATCTTAGGTGTGTTTTTGTTTTTGTTAAATTAGTTTTATTGTGGTGCGTGAAATTTTATACGTTATAAAGTATGCATATCCATACAACTGTCCAAGCTAACCAACGTTCAATAAAATACACTATTCATAAGTTGTGATACCTCTACATAGATAAGTATACAATTACATGATTTTGCAAAAACTGTGCTACTAATAATATAAAATAGGAGGTATATAATAAACATAAAAACTACAAATATATTAATATTTGTAGTTTTTATGTTTATTTCTTTTATTTTACCCGATAAAACTAAGGTGTTTTTTAATTTATTCGCTATATTACCATTTTCATCTCGAGTAACTGCATTAAAATCTTCTTTAGTAACAGCATACACATAAACATCATCACCAGGATCTACTAATGATCGCCAATTTTCATCAAACTTATTGAAATCCAGGAATCCTGTTCCATCTGATAATACTCTATACAATTCTCCAACACCACTGTCCTTGCCTGCTAATGTAATTGTAACTGGGCTGTTTGTTAGGTGGTTTGAAGGTTTTTTTATTTGAAGCATATATCCAGATAGTGCTTGATTTACATCTTCATCTAGATTTAAAGAAACTCCATCGCTTGACCAATTAAGTATTTGCTTATATGCGTTTTTTAAATATGAATCATCAACCCCTACAATATTACCGTTATTATCATAATGATATGGATCTCTTACTAAAATATTCATTTTTGCATTTAATTTGATTCTGTCTAGCGCATTATATATATTGTTAATTCCTAATGATTCCAAGAGTCAAGTCTAGAAGACCTTGACTCTTTTATACTATGCTTCAGGAAAAATCAATTAAAAAATTTGAATTATGCTGCTTTATAAATTGTTAGTTAAATCACTATAAAATTAGAGCTAACTCACCAGTATCTATTCCGGAATCCACAAAATCATTATTTAGAACAACAAGGTTTCTTTAATAAATTTATGGTTAGCTATATTTTATCTGGAGTAATAGCATCAACTGTCTTTTCTAACTATTAAACACCTTAATAAAAATATACAATAGAATCAAAAAGATAAGATTTTTCATTTTTAATGATGAGAAGTCTAAATTTACGTTCTATTTGAAATTTACGAATGACAGAAGCTTAATCTATAACCTTATTTTATTTAACAGTCTAGAACACACAAAAAAGATACCTTTCGGTATCTTTTTTGTGTGTTCTAGACATGATGAGTTTTCCAAACTTATAGTTTTCAATCATAATTGCTTAAAAACTATAAACCTATTATGGCATAAAACACAAATAATAGATTATTTTTTTTATCTTATGAAAAGTAATAATTTACTAGCGAATAAATTATATTACGATACATTTATTACCTAATAATAAAATGCCACTGAATATTAAATTTTAATAGGGGTCACAAGACCCAAAAAAGAAAATTGTACGTTAAGGAATATTTTTACATAAAAAGGTGATTCTTTATATTTAAAGAATCACCTTTTTATATTTTTTCAATTCTCTTACTTCCAGAGCTAAGATGGTTGGATTTCACCTTTAATTGCACGAATCCTCTTAATTGGGTATTTTTCTTCAAGTAAATGCTCTTGTTTTAGCCTGGTTAAAATATCATCTTCATTGATGCTCTTAATGATTGTTTCTAAATTTACTACTGTTGAGGGCATTGTTCGAATGGAGCAAATACATGGTTTCTACTCCCCCCGTTGGCAAATGGAAATCATCATTTTATGGAAAACTCATCGCGCAAGCGCTGTATTTTTTGCACCAGAACCACAATTTCTGCTCTATTACACCTAAATACTGACTTTGGTCAATATTAGTTTTTGGCGCAAAAATGATTGCATAAAATTTTTAACCTGAACATTCAATGATTGTGAAAATACTGCTCTGAAAAACCAAATAAAAATTACGGGTATTATTAATCAAAATATGTATCATGTTTATAAGTAACCTTATATTTTGTTGTATATTTTAACATTATTCAATGCTTGCAACAAAACCAGTAACAAGTAATGGATCGTACGGATGCTCTCGTAGATGGATAAAAGAACTGTCCCCTCTTTTCTATATATTTTCTTAAGAATAGATTTGTGATTAACAAAATTATTTACACGAAAACATGGGAGAAGCCATATCCGATATTTCCGGCAGCGAATCTTTTTAATTGTAATTTATTTACTATCAAAACTGATTATCCCTGAGCCTCAACATTTTTTATAGGTGTGACTTTCGATTTCCCATTGGTGGATATATTTATTGAAACATTCAGATCTAATGTATTGTTTTGAAGAGGTATCATTCCTTTTTTTGATATTTCTTCCATAAAGTTAGCTGATCACGATATAGTAGATGGGATAATTGATAAACATCAATCCCTTTTTCCAGTCCTTTTTGATATGTCATTTTTATTTCTTTTTCAACGAGATCCTCAGCGTTTTTTTCACTTTATGTACCGGCATCGGCTTCATTAATTGATAAATATCGCCTTCTAGCGAGATATTCATAACAATATGTGGTTTTCCTTTTTCTATAGAAACTTTTGTATCTATTTTAGGTTTTTTTAATATAAGTTCTCCAATGGCTCGATTCTTCACTTTTAATAGTAAAGGGGCTCGATTTGTATTTTTATTAGTCCACCGAACTCCTGCTATATCAGAATCATTTAAATGATTGACATAGGACTTAGCGGCTATACAACCATATTCATTAAATTCTAACATCCAGAATGCTTTATGCCCCTGTTTCCAATGTTCTGTAGTTGTAGCTAAAAAAGGAATCCGGGTTGTCATTCCGGGCTCATAATAATTGGATCGAAACGTATACAGTCGCAAAGGATCCACACTTGCAGATTGTCTAATCGTTTCTTGTGGCAAATTCATAATAGTGTATAAAGAAGAAATATTAAATATATTATTCGTTGCTAGTATGTTTTCTAGGGGCTCCTTGGTTCCAAATACCCACATCGTATTTCGAAACTGAAAAAAACGAGATAGAAAATCATTAAGTTGATTTAAATTACCATTTTTGAGAAATCTTTCTGTAACAACAATGCTTTTAATATGTTCCCATGAAACTTTCTGTTGAGAACTTTTATAAAAATCAAACGCTGCATCATATAAAAGTTTTCCCTCACCTTTTCCAATATAAGCGGGACTATAATTTCGATTTGCAGGCCCTTCTTGTTTTGCCATATTAGTAAAATTAATAAATTGCGGATAAATAATATAATGATTATCCTTAAAGTCAATGCCTAATGTATTTATAAATAGCACATGCTCTAATTCTCGTCTATCCCAACAACCTGTGAGTAAAAAAAGAAACATGAGAAGGAATAGCCCACCTTTTCTATTTATTTTCATCATTATTTGTCCTTTGCCTTGTATTATCATACGTATGAAGTTCTTTTGGTCGCTTCTTCATCCTTGTGAAAGGAATCCGAAATGTGGATGGTAACATACTACTAAACACGGGAGGGGAATATGGCGCGAGAAATGGGAGACCGAATGAACGTAAATTTGCTACGTGTATTACAATTAACAGGATGGAACATATAAAACCTACAATTCCTAAAAAGGAAGACATTAAAAAAACACCATACCGCAAAATACTTAATGTCCCAGTAAAGGATTGATTGACTAAAGTAAAAGTTGAAACAACGGAAATCGCTATCATGACGACCATAGATGGTGAAACAAATCCAGAACTTATAGCTGCTTGCCCGATAATTAACCCACCTACCACAGATAAAGTTTGTCCAAATGCAGCAGGAATGCGTAGGCCTGCTTGTCTTAGCAGTTCAAATAAGGTAATCATAATCATCCCCTCTAAAGGAGCCGGAAAAGGAATCCCTTCTCTTGATAAGCTTAATGTAGCTAGTAATGTGTAAGGAATTTGATCAGGGTGATATGTAACTAAGGCTACCCAAAATCCAGGAAGGAAGATCGATATGGCTATTCCAAATAGACTTAATAACCTTACAAAACTACCGAATAAGTAAAAATAATTTTGATCTTCAGCAGTATTTACAAAAAACGGGAAAGAAACTGGTGCAATCGTTGCAGTCGGTGAACCATCAACTAATAGAATAAAACGCCCATGTAATAAACAATTCACTGCATAATCTGGTCTACCTGTATATTCAATTAAAGGAAATAAACTGAATTGATCCCCCGTAATGAATTCTTCAATCTGGGCACTTGAAACCACACCATCAATATTAATTTCTTTTAGTTTAAATTGAACTTGACTAATTGTTTCTTGTGATGCTACATCTTTTAGATACAAAAGTCCCACCTTCGTTTGCGTCCTTTCTCCAATAATAAATTCATCGTAGCTAAGTGAGCTTGTTTTGAGCCTTTTTCTAATTAAACCTATATTTGTACTAAGTTCTTCAACAAACCCATCCCGGCTTCCGCGAATTGTCATTTCTGTATTGGATTGTTCAATAGATCTTGTAGGTAATTTCGCAATATCAATTGTGTACCCTCGTTTATATTCTTGAAAAATAATAAGTAGCTTTCCTTCAAATAACATTCGAGAAACATTTTCGTTTGAGTTTTCTAACTCTAACGTTGTTACTGAGAACTGAGAGTTAGATGCTAGAAGATTTGAATCTTTAAATGAGCTCTGTAAAAGGTCGTTACACATTTCAGGAGCTATCGCTTGCTTTAACTTTGTATGATCAATTACATGTTGACAATACACCAATAAAATCGTTGTTGTAGTTGTATCTGCACACCATTTACGGTTCATTATTTTTACATCTTTGCAGCCTTCAAACCATACACGGAGTATGGATTCATTTACTTCCACTGTTCTTTTCATCTATATGATCCCCTTTGCATCCATTAACCGAATATATAATATTCTAAGCTCTTTTCTTATTTTTAGAGACCCAAACAAATACAAGTAAAAGCATAGAAAACAAGAATAACCCTATTGCTGAAATGGGTAAGAAAACATGAGATAAAAACCAATAAAAACTGGCATCACTGATGGGTAATATACAAATAATTACCATACATATAAGCAAGATGGAGATAATTTGATTCCTCGCTTTTTGCTTTGTAACTTGTAGCACATCTGGAATGAGAAAAATAACGAGTGATATACGAATGAAAACCCCTACAAGCCACTGGTACACAGAAAGAAAGTCTAGATGTTCAATGTACTTCCCAATTGATACAAGTCGCCATTCTTCGAAGGTTGGATACCGCTGATTTGCGGCCACAAATGGACCAAACTCCACAATAGCTGCTATGGTAGGACCTAGTGTAATACCAGCTAAAATGATTCCTACTATAATTAATTGAGATAATTTAATTTTGGACCCAATATGATGTTGTAAAAAAAGAATAAAAATTAATTCAACAAAACCTGCGGCTGGATAAATCATCCCTTTTATTACTGGGTCCATACCATGCTCCATTATCGGTTTAAGTAAAGAATAATCTTTATGTGGAAAGTTTGCGATCATTACAAAAAATCCAAGCAAAAATACAACCGGTAATAAAATGCCTGTTGTGAGTGCAATAGATTGAACCCCTCTTTGTATATTATAAAAACAGATAATCGATAAAAGTACTCCCAATAATATTCTGGGTGTTTCTGGTAAATAAAAAGAGAAGAATGTTAGTGTTTCTTTTAATGTGACTGTGCCTAGAATAATCAAATATAAAACAATTATAGAAAGCAATGGATATGTGATAAATCCGCCATAATTTCTCATTAACCACGAGAATAAATGTTCTTCCCTTGTATATTTATGAACGATAAATACACAAGGAATCCAAATGATATACACTAAACTCAAAATTATAATTGAGATCCAGGAATCTCGACCAGAATGATCTAATAGCATCGGAATTATAATGACGTGATTAATAATTCCAGTACTACCAATAAGGACAAGAGCAATCTGAAAAAAATTAACCATCTGCTTCGCCATATCTACCACCATATTTTGTCATAAATAAATGTTAGTATTATACTCGGTACGTTACACATTTATTCAACATGTAGCTCTATTTGCAATATTCGGCTCTGGTGCAAGATTCGAATGATATTAAAACATAAGGTTAATTACGAACATTAAACATATTTAGATTGCGAAGGATGTATTTTCAAAATCATTGAATGTTCTGGTTGAAAATCCTATGGAATCATTTTTGCACTGAAACCGAAAAAACAATTGAAAATTGCTTATGTAATGCCCTTGATTTGTTAAGTTTTTTCTTTAAGAAATATTTTCACATGAAAAGGCGACTCTTTTCTATTTAAAGAATCGTCTTTTCATCTTTTTTCAATTCTCTTAATTTCCGATATAACGCAGCTTGACTTACATCTGTGATAGCACAAATTTCTTTAATTGTTTTCTTCGTTTGTTGGCGTAATTCAATCGCATGGTTCATTCCTGCATGTTGTTCTGTATATTTTTTTATTCTCCCCCGGTAAACTCCTTTTTGTTTTGCAAGTTTGATTCCAGCAATTTGTTTTTCCTTAATCATTTCTCGGTCTAATTCACTAAAGGCAGACATAACCGTTAAAAAGAACTTTCCTGTTGGAGTTCTTGTGTCAATTCCTAAATTTAACACTGCAAAGTGTACGCCTTTTTCACGAAGATGTTCAACAAATTGTAGTAATTGAATTGTATTCCGTCCTAGCCGGTCCATTCTTGTTACCACGAGCGTATCTCCTTTTAGTAATTGAGAAAGTAAATCATCTAATTCTATTTTTTCTTGACTTACACCGCTAATTTTCTCTTTAACAATCTTATCAACTCCATATTTTAGAAGTTGTTCAATTTGTGTATCTAAATTTTGATCTTGTGCACTGACACGAGCATATCCATATATCATTTTTTTCACCTTTTTTCTCTTTATTTTTGATAAGTGCTATTGATAGTCTGTGAACCCTTTATTATCAAGGAGACAAAACATTATCAATAGGGTATACTCTATTGATAATAATTGATTTTTTAGAAGAAAGGAATCCAATATTGAAAACAAGAGAACTTCTTACAGATATACAACGAACATTTTTTTATAAAATTCCTAGTCAGATGGATGAACGTGAATTAATTCGCTATTACACATTATCTGATGAAGAGTTACAAATAGTTAATCAACAGCGTGGTGATCATAACCGATTAGGATTTGCTATTCAAATTTCTTATCCTCGTTTTCCAGGGAGGCCTTTATTGGCTAAAGAAAAAATTCCACAATTTCTTGTGAATTTTCTTGCCAAACAAATAGGTGTAGCCTCTTGGGAGGTACAAAATTACGCACGTACTCGAGATACCACACGGCGAGAGCATGTAAATAAAATACGGAATCTTTACAATTTACGTACTTTTACTCTGAGAGAATACCGTGAATTAGCACGGTGGCTTCTCCCTCTAGCAATGAAAACTGAAAACGGGTATTTACTGGTAGAAGCTCTTATTCAGGAAATGAGAAAACGGAAAATTATCCTTCCAGCAGTTTACGCTATAGAACATTTAGCCTGGTCTGTAAGAGAACGCGCTAGGAAAAGAATTTTTAAATATTTAACGAAAGGACTTTCTTCTTATCAATACGAACAACTAGATACATTACTTTATACTCATGAAGAGAAAAAAAGTTCACTTTTATCATGGTTACGTCAACCACCGGGTGTTATAGCGCTTAAAAATTTTCATGAAATTTTGGATCGATTAGAGTTTATTCAAAGTTTAGATTTACCTTTAGATAATGGGAAAGAAATTCATCAGAATAGGTTAATACAAATGGCCCGTGAGGGCTCTCGTTATTCTATACAACATTTATCTAGGTTTAATGAGAGGAAACGATATGCAACGATCATGGCATTCCTTATCCATATCTATGCTTTTTTAACTGATCAAGGTTTAGATATGTTTGCAAAACTAATGGGACGAATGTTTAACCGTGGAGAAAATAAACATAATAAACTATTTCAAAAAGATGGGAAATCAATAAATGAAAAAGTTAGACTTTATGTCGAAATAGGAAAAGCATTAATTGAAGCAAAAGAATTAGAAACAGATCCTTTCGAAGCTGTACAATCTATTATATCTTGGGAGAAATTTATTCACTCTGTACATGAAGCTGAAAGCTTAGCTAGACCAATAGAATTTGATTATCTAGATTTGCTCGATAATCATTATGGACATTTTCGTAAAATGGCTCCACGTTTACTCAATAGATATGTGTTTAAAGCTTCTTCAACCAGCCAAACTGTATTACAAGCATTAGAACTATTAAAAGAAGCCAATCAATCTGGAAAACGAAAAATACCTGATAATGTACCGACTGATTTTATAAAGTCTAAATGGATGAAATATGTGTACCAAGACGATAAAATAAATCGACATTACTATGAATTTAGTGTGTTTTCAGAGTTATTGAATACCCTTCGTTCTGGTGATATGTGGGTAAAAGGCAGCAAGCAATATAAAGATTTTGAAGAGTATCTTTTACCACCCCATACTTGGCAGCACATGAAGCAAACACAACAAATTCCCCTGGAATTTACAGAGGATGTAGAGAAATATTTAAACAAACGCTTTGAACAATTAGATATAGAGCTTTCAAAAGTCAATTGTTTAATTGCAAATCAAGATTTGCAAGGTGTAACGATATATGGAGATAAAATACAAGTCGCTTCTCTAAAAAAGATGGTTCCAGAAGATGTAGAAGAAATTACTCGACTTGTGTATGACTTATTGCCGCGTATTAAATTAACAGATTTATTAGTAGAAGTAGATACTTGGACACAGTTTAGCAAACACTTTGTTCATCTTCACACTCAAAAGGCTCCAAAAGAAAAATCAATTTTATTTGCGGCTATCTTATCAGATGGAATTAATTTAGGATTAAGTAAAATGGCTGATGCTTGTCCAAATATCTCATATTCTCAGCTAGCTTGGATAGCAGATTGGTATATAAGAGATGAAAGCTATACGAAAGCACTTGGAGATATTGCAAATTTTCATCATAAACAACCCTTTTCTTCCTATTGGGGAGAGGGCACTACTTCATCTTCAGATGGACAATTTTTTCGTGCCGGTGGGACTTCCAGTCCCCTAGCACAAGTAAATGGTAAGTATGGTCATGACCCAGGATTAAGTTTTTATACACATATATCAGATCAATATCATCCATTTTATGTCCAAGTTATTAGTTCCTCAGAAGAGGCACCACATATTATTGATGGGCTACTGTATCATGAAACAGATTTGCAAATTGAAGAACATTATACAGATGCCGCGGGTTTTGTTGATCATATATTTGGAATGTGCCATATGTTAGGGTTTCGCTTTTCACCACGAATTAAAACGATTGATAATCATAAAATATATACATTATCTGTTCCAACAATATATGACCATATTAACTTCATGGTTGGCGGAACAATTCAGGTAAAGAAAATACGTGAAAATTGGGATGAAATATTACGTTTAGTTAGCTCTGTACGACAAGGAACAGTTACAGCTTCCCTGATTTTAAAAAAATTATCATCTTACCCTAGACAGAATAGTTTATGTATCGCACTTCGTGAAATCGGCCGAATAGAAAGAAGTTTATATATGTTAAAGTGGATACAAGATCCTGAGCACAGAAGAAAAGTTCAGGTTGAATTAAATAAAGGCGAAAGTAAAAATTCTTTGGCTAGAGCTGTATTTTTTAATCAATTAGGAGAAATTCGTGACCGATCCTATGAAGATCAATTGCATCGTGCAAGTGGACTTCAACTCATTATTTCTGCGATTGTAACTTGGAATTCTATCTATATCTCTCGTGCAATTGAAACGTTACGGAATAATGGTATTCATATTCCAGAGGAATATATTCAGCACATCTCTCCATTAGGCTGGGAACATATCGCACTTACAGGAGATTATATTTGGAATTTAAATCAAGAATTGAATTTTGAAAACTTACGACCACTACGGAAAAATAGAATAAAACAGAAATAAAAACACAGGGAAAATTATTTTCTCTGTGTTTTTATTTCTTAATAATATGTAAAAATATTCCTTGACGTACAATTTTCTTTTTTCGGTCGTGTGACCCCTAATACATATAAATAACATTAAAATTTCGAATAATAGAATTTAAAAAGATAATTATCTATAATTAATATAAAATATAAGATTCCCCTAGAAAATTTCTACAATTATTGCTTTTTGACTAAAAAACAGAAAAATATTTACTTTCAAATGATCTGAACAACCTACCCTCACTATTGTTTAGGAGTTTTTTCGTCTCATTGAGGTTAAATTCTTTAGGTCTCAGATTTATTTGTTAAAATTCTTATACATACAGTGAAAATTAAACTACAAAAACCTCCATCCAACCAATGTTGATTCTACGAGAAGTTTTTAGATATTTAACAGAGTGAATGGCTGTAAAGTGAACTCTAATAAATGGTTGGCCAAAACATCCGAGTTTTTCTACTAAAAACAATGTAATTATAAGTATTGTAGTTAAGATACATTAATCTGTTTATCATTTCATATATTCACATTATAATATCAACATCATGCTTCCATATAAAGAGCGAGAAAAACTATGATCACATTCATCTAAAAACAGTGAATAATAGATGCTTAAATATTCAGTTATTTCAAAATGAGTCGTTTCAAATCTAATATTAGATTTGGAATGTAAAAAGCATGTGTTTTGTAATGATCTAATATTCTTATATAGGTAATTCCATTGTGCTCGCTAATAATCTCATGAATTTTTTGTATAAAAATACCTTTTGTCTCTTGCGTCATTATTTGAAAAGAGCAAATTAAAATACAACATACAATAATAATGAAATTAATTATTGTTGTATAAGTTTTCATATTCTTATAAATCTCCCAACGTTAATCTCTATTTCTATAAAATAATAAATTGTTATTATTTTTTTAACAATAAATACGTTGTTACACCTATTAGGACAGCACCTAAAATTACAACCATAGACTTATTCAAATTATTTCCTCCTAGTCTCTATTTGTCTCCAGACCCCATTCTTTTTATAATATAAACGTTTGTCCCCAAAAACTACTTCTCTATTTCCAATTTTATAGTTCTTTCTCTTTTTGTTTTTTTCTTTTTGTTTTTTCTTTTGGTCTTTTCCTCTTTAATAATTTGCAAATCTATTTTCCAATTATGTATCAAATCTTTTTCATTTTTCATATAATTCCCCTTCTACAAAGTTACTTTCGAAAATAGCAGCTGCCCTTCTTATAAAAATCCAAAATAAAGTCAAATTAAATAAAGTGTTACAAAGTAAAACGTTAGAAAAAGACTTGTTAGCCACACCATGCCTAGCAATAACTCAATTTTATGTAATTCCATAATTATTCCATACCCATACATTTAATTTTAGTAGTAACAATCTACATTTTATATTCTAAATATCTGTTTTTTCATTTTTTAACCCATTTAGATTTAATATCATTCTTTTCCTTACCTACAGATACTCTTGTATACTCATGCCTAATTGCATAAATTAATTTTACAAAATCCTAATTTTCATTAGAAATAAGGGAGTTAGTTATAACTCCCTTGGGTTCCTTGCGCCAGAACCAAATTGAATCACGTTATAATTCAAATACATATCCTAATATGGAGAAAAGATGGCTATCGCTTCTTCACCTAATTTTCATATTAATTTAATGGCTAGTTTCAGTAACTCTTGAACTATAACATTCAACAACATAGCTAAAATATACATCAATTTATAAAGGGGTTTATGTATATTTTTACTTTTATTAACAGTATTTTTTTATTCACGAGTAGACAAATTAATAATTTGTGATGCAACAATTTTCTAAATCCGCAATTAACTGTTAAAGTACATTTAGAGTTTTGTATAGTAATGGGACGGAAACGATAATGGGAATTTTATCTACTCAAAACTTCAACTTTATACGGCTAATTCATCACAATAAGTAATTACTTCAATATAACAATTCCCCCTACTACTTATAAGGTTCACCATATTCACCCATAATATACTCTTCTCATTTTTGCGGAAAATATCCATTTATAGATGAACTAAAAACAGATCCAATCAATTAATTGGTCATTAAAATCTTGTGGACTAATTAGAGTTACCTAGAACTAATTGTCCTTAGCTGTTTTCGAATACCCTATTATTAAGAGATATTTTTTACATAAGAAAATGTACATAGTTTAATTTAACGTATATCACCTTATTCATATTATAAAAAATAACTTGGTACCGCAAAATAATGAAAATATAGCATACTATTAAAATA
>LXTR01000018.1 GCA_001683825.1 Flavobacteriaceae bacterium CP2B
CCAACTGGACCAACTGGGCCAACTGGAGACACTGGTACTACTGGACCAACTGGGCCAACTGGACCAACTGGACCAACTGGGCCAACTGGACCAACTGGGCCAACTGGTGCTACCGGACTGACTGGACCGACTGGACCGACTGGGCCATCCGGACTAGGACTTCCAGCAGGACTATATGCATTTAACTCCGGTGGGATTTCTTTAGATTTAGGAATTAATGATCCAGTACCATTTAATACTGTTGGATCTCAGTTTGGTACAGCAATTTCTCAATTAGATGCTGATACTTTCGTAATTAGTGAAACTGGATTCTATAAAATTACTGTTATCGCTAATACTGCAACAGCAAGTGTATTAGGAGGTCTTACAATCCAAGTGAATGGAGTACCTGTACCAGGTACTGGATCAAGTTTGATTTCACTCGGAGCACCTATCGTTATTCAAGCAATTACGCAAATTACGACAACTCCATCATTAGTTGAAGTAATTGTTACAGGGCTTGGACTATCACTAGCTCTTGGCACGAGTGCATCCATTATTATTGAAAAAGTTGCTTAATTTTTTACTTAGCAGTAAAACTGATATCAGTTTTACTGCTTTTTCATTTTTAAATTCAATCATTAAATCTTCCTTTTCTACATAGTCATAATGTTGTATGACATTCCGTAGGAGGCACTTATATGGAAAATAAATCAGCTGTCCAGCTTTATCTTGAGCTCTTAAAGAAAACCATTTTATTTGAAATATGGTTGGAATACGAACCATACTTACCTGCTTCGTTACATATATCTAAAGAACTATCATATGAACCAGTTACGGTCCCACTTCCTTTATTTCTTAAGCAGTATGTAGAAAATCACAATTTAAAAATCGTTAACCCTAACGTTTCAAACAATGAGCGCCAAGGTGGTAAGGATTGGCCAAGAGCTGCACACAGTATGGTTGGTCGAAAACGTATGAATCAATTACAAGAAGCGATGGAAACTGTAGTCAAGGAAAATATAGAAGGCGATTTTATTGAAACTGGTGTATGGCGCGTAGGATCATGCATTTTTATGAATGGGTTTTTACAAGCAAACAATATTACGGATCGTACTGTATGGGTTGCTGATTCGTTCGAAGGTCTGCCCGCACCTAACTTAGAACAATACCCAAAAGATTACGGTGATTATTTGCACACATTCGATTACTTACGAGTTTCTTTAGAAACAGTGCAAGAAAACTTTAGAAAATACGATTTATTAAATGATCAGGTGAAATTTTTAAAGGGTTGGTTTAAAGATACATTGCCTTCAGCACCGATAGAAAAAATTGCAATTGCTCGCCTTGATGGTGATATGTATGAATCAACGATGGATAGTCTTGTAAATTTATACGATAAAGTTTCAATAGGTGGCTTTATTATTATTGATGATTATGGACTGATAACATGCGCAGAGGCTGTAACAGATTTCAGAAGTGAAAGAAACATAAAAACTCCTATGACTCAAATCGATGATTTCGGTATTTTTTGGAGAAAAGAATAGAATAAAAAATTATTTAATTGAGGGGTACTATTATACTACTAATTCATGAAAACCAATCTTGTAATGAATAAAAGCAAAGCTCCCCTCAATATAAAGTAGAAATTTCCTACTTTACTATAAGAAAGGTGTGAATTTTTGGAACGAAAATAAGAAAAAAATCACATTAATCCCACCTCCAGAACTTGTTCAATATGTAGGTGGTCATTTTGAAGAAGTTGGAAAAGAGTTTATGCAGTATTTTATTGAAATTGGCAATTTAAAATCAAATGAAACAGTGTTAGATGTAGGCTGTGGTATCGGCCGGATGGCGGTTCCATTAATGAACTATTTAAGCGATGATGGTACTTATTATGGATTTGACTTATTTAATAAGGGGATTACATGGTGCAAAAATAACATTTCAACACGCCGTAACAATTTCCATTTTGAACATGTCGATATATATAACCAATTCTACAATCCCGATGGAAAAGAAGATGCTTCCCAATACAAGTTTCCATATGAAGATGAATCATTCGATTTTATTTTTTTAACGTCTGTATTTACCCATCTCCTTCCGAAAGAATTAGAACATTACGTACGCGAGATTGCACGAGTTCTGAAAAAAGATGGGAGATGTTTTATTACTTTCTTTTTAATTAATCCTGAATCTTCCTATTACTTAAATGCAGGACTAAGTCCGTTAGGTTTTTACCATCAAATTGACAATTGTTATGTTCTAAATAAAGATATCCCGAATTTCGCAGTTGCCTATCCTGAGGAAGATATTCGTACTCTATTAAATAAATATGGGCTAGAAATGCAGACTCCTCCCCATTATGGTTCATGGTGTGGCAGAACTGAACACACAAGTTATCAAGATATTATTCTTACACAGAAAATTTCTGAAAGGTAGTTATATATGGAAAATATAAAAAATGTACCTCTCGTTTCCATCCTTATTCCTACCTATAATCGGCCACATTATTTTAAAATTGCTCTAGAAAGTGCATTAGCACAAACGTATTCAAATATTGAAATTATTGTAGGAGACGATAGCACAAATAATGAAACAGAAAAATTAATCTACAGAGATTATTTACATAAGCATAAACATATAACGTACATTCGAAACCCCTCTACTTTAGGACAATTTCATAACGCCCTTATGCTTTTAGAACAGTCAAATGGAGAGTACATAAATTTCTTAATGGACGATGATATAT
>LXTR01000024.1 GCA_001683825.1 Flavobacteriaceae bacterium CP2B
CCTTCAGGGTAACCGACGCCAACGGATGTGCCTATACCGAAAACTACACCATCAACCCGGTAACCCCCATCCAGGTCGCCGGTAGCCTGGTCAGTGACGTCTCATGCGTCGGCGGGGCCGACGGGGCCGCTGACTTCGCCGTCAGTGGCTTCAGCACCACCTACGCCTATAGCGTCAACGGAGGTGCCGCCATCACCGGACAATCCGCAGCCACCATCAACCTGACCGGCCTCATTGCCGGGAATTACACCGTTGTGGTTACCGACGAGACCACCAACTGTACCGATACCGATACCGTTACGGTGAGCGAACCCGCCACCCCCCTGGCCTTTACCTTCACCGTATCGCCCCTGACCTGCGCCGCAGACGGCTCGGTCACCATCACCGCCAACGGTGGATGGGGAGGGTATACCTATGAAATCGAACAACCCGATACCACCGTGCTCGGGCCACAGGCCTCCAATATTTTCGGGGGGTTAAACCAGGTAGGGACCTATACCATCAGCGTTACCGACGCAGGAGGCTGTGTCGAAACCGACACCTTTGATATTGTAACTCCGGCAAATCCAGTCGCCAGTATTGATGCTACCTCAGACCTCTGTTATTCCTCCACAGGCCTGGCTACAGTCGTGGTAGGGGCTGCAGGCGGATTAGCGCCATATTTCTACAGTATCAACGGCGGCCCGACACAAACGTCAAACACTTTTACCGACCTGATTCCCGGCAATTACACCTTTACCGTGTATGACAGCAACGGCTGTGCGGACACCGTCCCTCAAACCATAGAGCCGGAACTTACAGGAAGCGCGGTACTTACCAAAGACCTGGATTGTTCTGTGTCTCCGGATGCGGTCATCGACCTGACCGTCACCGGTGGCTATGCCCCCTATACCTACGAAGTAAATGTAAATAGTGGTGGTTATGTGGCCTATGCGGGCGGTTTCCCCTATACCACCGCTGTGGCAGGTACCTACCAGTTCCGAATTACAGATTCTGAAGGGTGTGTGGGCGAATCCAACATAGTTACCGTAACCCCGGCGGTTCTTCCGCAGGCTACGGCCAACGCTACCGACCCCACCTGTAATGGGGATTCTAATGGAATAGTGGAGATCGATATAGACCCCAACTTTGGCCAGCCGCCTTACCAGGTAGATTTTAACGGCATGGGTTATAGCAACCAAACCGTGTATACCGGCCTGGCCGCGGGCACGTATAACTATACCGTTCGCGACAACAAAGGATGTACCTACAGCGATGGTGTTACCCTGAACGACCCGGCGCTTTTTGACGCCAATGTAGTGGCGACCGATGTTTCTTGTGGTGGTGCAGGCGTGGGTGATATCCCCGGAAAAATTGATATCAATATCACCAGTGGTGGTGTACCCAACTTTACCTATACCCTTTACGACAACCAGAACAACGTGGTGGCCACCTCGGGGCCCAACCCTATCGTGAACACCCCCAGCACCTCGGTTACCTTTGACGGCCTTTCCTTCGGGGATTACTATGTGCGCATCATAGACGCCAACGGATGTGAATATTATGAAAACCCGGTGCGCGTGCTGGCCAACCCGTATCTCTCCCTGAATTCTACGGTCATTGCCGATTGTATCAATGGGGGGACGGTTGAGCTTTCTTCCGATGGGGGATCAGGAGACTATACGTTTACCATTTACGGATCAGGAGTCGGACCCAACAGCGAAGTGGCAGGGCCCGGGGCCAATGAAGAAACGGCTACCTTTACCGGCCTGAATTCAGGGCAAACCTACATTTTTGAGGTGGTGGACAATGTTACCATGTGTACCAGCTACCTCGAAGAGACCATCCCAGCACTGTCTTCCATCGATGTGGTCGCGGATCCCACTGTGGTTGATGTTTCCTGTGCAGGGGACACCAATGGTTCCATTACCTTCCAGGTGGAGGGCTTTGACCCCTCTGTGACCGACATCAATTACAGCATCCTCCAGGCGCTTACCAACAACCCGCTGGGTGCTGCCTATGACGGCACGGTCAACCAGCCCGCCGGTGGCCCTACAGCCACCCCTGCGGTAACCATCAACAATATTCCCCCGGGCGATTATATCCTTTACTTTGAGGAAGACACCAGCCCGTTCTGTTCCAATACCTATAGTTTCAGGATACTGGAGCCAACGCCGGTAATCCTTAACCTGGTAGACCAGAACAATGCCAACTGTAACGAAGATGCCCAGGTCACCGTACTTGCCACAGGCGGGAACGGCTCGTTTACCTATGCCTTTGTAGAAGATGGCGTTGCCCCGGTAGCCGGTGATTATACTGCCAGCAACTACGCAGAGCTGGATCCGGCGGTGAATGTCAATTGGGATGTGTACGCCATGGACGCCAGCGGGTGCTATGAGCAGATCGATGTGGTCATCAGTACCGACCCAAGCCCGGTGATTTCCGGGATGGTAATCAACCAGTGTGCCGCCGAGGAAGGAGACTTCATCATTGAGGTAAGCCTGGACGTCGCTGGCGTTGGGCCCTATCAGCTAAGCCTGAACGGGGGCGCATACCAGTCGACCCCCCTGACCAATGCAGGAGACACCTACCAGTTTACCGGCTTGAACTCCGGCAGCTATACCGTGCAGTTAAGGGATGCCAATGTGTGCGGCAACCTGATCAACCTGGATATCTACGCACCCCCATCCATTACGGCCGAGGTCACCACACATCCTTCCTGCTTAGGGGCTGACGGTGAAATTTTGGTTACGGCCTATGGAGGTTCCGGGGTGTATCTGTATGAACTTTTTGATGGCGCAGTGAGTATAAGTGGTGGGCCACAGGCTTCCCCCTTGTTCACCGGCCTCAACCCCGGTACCTATACCGCCTACATTTACGACCAGGTGGCTGTTGGGTGTGATGCCTCGGTGGACATTACTGCCGAAGTGCCTGTCGCTGTGTCCTTTACGCCAGCCGCTACCGATGTAAGTTGCGCCGGCGGTTCTGACGGGACCATTACGGCCGTCCTGGATCCGGGTATGAACAACCCGCCCTATACCTATCAGCTCTTTGACAGTACCGGGCTGATCCCATTGAGCCTACCACAATCCGGCAACCTCTTCACAGGCTTGTCTGCAGCAGATTACACGGTTCGTGTAACTTCTGCGAGGTTGTGTATAGCCAATGAAGCGGTGACCGTATCTGAGCCCACCCCCCTCGTGGCCTCAGCCGCTGCCACCGACTTTGCCTGCAACCCCGACAACACCCCATCCCAGGCGGTGATCACCGCCAATGGCGCCGGGGGAACCGCTCCCTATATGTACAGCATCGACGGAGTGAACTTTGTGGCCTCCAACACCTTTAACATCAACGATACCGGAGCGGTACAGAACTTTACCGTGACCGTACGAGACGCCAACGGATGTACCGATACCGACAATGTCAGCATCAACCCCCTGCCCGTGATCACCGACGTGAGCGTCAGCCAGGTCACCGCCATAACCTGTGCCAACGATGAAGTGGCCAGGGTAACGGTTACCGGAGGTTCGGGCGACTTTGACTTCGACTTGTTGCCGCTGGGGTCTGCCCCAACGCAATCGCCGGGAGCCGGGTTCTTTACCGCCGACTTCACCCTGACCGCACCCGGGGATTACACCTTCAGGGTTACCGATAACGCCACCGGTTGCTATTTCACCACCGTGCCGTACACCATTGCCCCGTATGACCTTATTGAGGTGGTTGCCACCGCCGTGACCCCGGTCAACTGTTTCGGGGATGCCAATGGCGAACTCGAAATCCAGGTAAACAACTACCTCGGCAACTATACCTACCAGGTATTTGATACCACCGGGGCACCCATAACCGGCGTGGTCGCTTCCGATACCTCGGTCAACCCAAGGACCATCTCCGCATTGCCCGCTGGTAACTTCTATGTGGAAGTCATTGCCACCGATACCCCTTTCTGTGACGATACCTCCAATACCGTAACCATCGGCTCGCCCGCCATGCCGGTAAGCCTGGTGGAAACCAACAATGTCAACGCCAATTGTAATACCGGAGCCCAGGTAAGCGTACTGGCCAGTGGGGGCACCCCGGGATATACCTACGCCTTTGTGCCCACAGGCAACATCCCCGTGGCAGGCGACTATGCCGCCAGTGCCAACGCAG
>LXTR01000030.1 GCA_001683825.1 Flavobacteriaceae bacterium CP2B
AATAGGTATAGCGTACGGGGTTGTAATACCTCCTGTAAGGCCTGTTGTACACCAGGCAAAACCCTACCGCCGGGCGAACAAAATAGCCATGCCAGGGCCGGTATACGTAATGCCTGTTATAGATGTTTACATAGCCGGTATAGTGGGTGAATACACCCCTGGGGTTATAGTACATATACATCCCGCCGATCCTGTGGACCCGGCCGTTGCGGTACCAGATATTGACATTGCCCAACTGGCTTACACGCCCGTAATAATCATAGTATATGGGGATATTCTCTACCTGTATGACCGCTCCGTAATCATCGTATTGTACGTACGGGTCGTAGTTATATCCCGAGTTGAAGGTAATGGAGGTATTGCCAAAATTGACATTGGCCCCCACAGCTACGCGCTCGTTAATGTAAAAGTCGAATTCACCATCCGGGTATACAGAAAATGTAATGCCCTCTTCGACAAAGATAAAAGGGTTGCCATAGCTCACCATATTGCTTGCCTCAACTTTGTCTTCAGAGTTGGCAGCCAGGGAGACCGAGGTTCCCAGGACAAGAGCTGACATAATAGCGACGAAAGTTTTCATACTGTAAGATTTTAAATTCCCGAATGCAACTATTTACATTCGCTTTGTATAAAACAAACAGCGTGCCAAAATACTTCAATAAGGCATAACCTATTGTATATCAACACGATATATTTATAAGGAAACGGGGGTTGTATAGCCTGTCGGCAAAACGCCCGGGGAGGGCTGTGACGGTAAGCGGGCTACGTCATCGCCTGGCGGGGACGAGTTTCTCTCTGAGATAGCGGGCCGTTACGGAGTCTTCGTTGAGGGCCACTTCCTCCGGGGTTCCCTGGGCTACCAGGTAGCCGCCCTTTTCGCCCCCCTCGGGCCCGAGGTCGATGATGTGGTCTGCGCACTTGATGAGTTCCACGTTGTGTTCGATCACTACGATGGAGTGCCCGCGTTCGAGCAGGGCATCGAAAGATTTCAACAATTTCTTGATGTCGTGAAAATGCAGCCCGGTGGTGGGTTCGTCAAAAATAAAAAGGGCCTTATCCCGGGTAGCGCCTTTTACCAGGAACGAAGCGAGTTTGATCCTTTGCGCCTCCCCGCCAGATAGGGTAGAGGACGACTGCCCCAGCGTAACATAGCCCAATCCTACGTCTTGCAGGGGTTTAAGTTTAGTGACGATCCGGGTTTCGCCGTGTTTCTCAAAAAACGCTATGGCATCATCGATGGTCATGTTCAGGAGGCTGTCAATATCCACCCCTTCAAAGGTAACTTCCAGTACGTCTTTCTTGAACCGCCTTCCGCCGCAAACATCGCATTCCAGGTGCACATCGGCCATAAATTGCATTTCCACGGTAATCTCGCCTTCCCCTTTGCACTTCTCACAACGCCCCCCATCGACATTGAAGGAAAAATGTTTCGCCTTATACCCCCGGATCTTGCTCAGCTTCGTGGAAGCATAGAGGTTGCGGATGTCGTCATAGGCTTTGATGTAGGTAACCGGGTTAGAGCGCGAGGAGCGTCCGATGGGATTCTGGTCTACGAATTCTACCGATTTAATGGCGCCGTATTTCCCGGCGACTTCGTTGTACTGGCCCGATTTCTCCCCGTAGCCGCCTACTTCCTTGAGGATCACCGGGTACAGGATCTTTTTGACCAGGGTACTCTTGCCGCTTCCGGACAGCCCCGTAACCACGGTAAGCATGTTTAGCGGGAAGACCACGTCTATATTCTTCAGGTTGTTTTCCCTGGCACCTCTGATCTCGATGTAATTCCCGGAACGGCGCCGTTTCTCAGGGACGTTGATGCGTTCTGTACCATTCAGATATCCGGCGGTCAGGGACGTGGAGTTCAATATGGCCTCCATGGTCCCATGGGCCACGACTTCGCCCCCCTGGGTCCCGGCCAGGGGCCCGATGTCAATCACTTCATCGGCGGCTTTCATAATATCTTCATCGTGCTCTACCACGATGACGGTATTCCCCAGGTCGCGAAGGGATCGCAGCACCTCGATGAGGTTCTCGGTGTCTTTGGGGTGCAGGCCAATACTGGGTTCATCCAAAATATACATTGAGCCCACCAGGCTACTGCCCAGGGAAGTGGCCAGGTTGATACGCTGACTTTCGCCTCCCGAAAGGGTATTTGATTTTCGGTTGAGGGTGAGGTAGCTGAGGCCCACTTTTTCCAGAAACCCTAGCCGTGTGGTAATTTCCTTTAAAAGCCGCCTGGCGATCTGTTGTTCGTGCTCGCTGAGTTCGAGTTGTTCAAAGAACCTGACAAGCCCGCTTACCGGCTGCCCCACCAGGTCCGAGATACTCCTGCCGCCAATTTGCACGTAGTTGGCTTCCTTCCTCAGGCGTTTCCCGCGGCAGGAATGGCAACGGGTTTTGCCGCGGTAGCGGGAAAGCATGACCCGGTTCTGGATTTTATAACTTTTTTCCTCCAGTTTCCGGAAGAAGGCGTGGATCCCTTTAAAATGCCTGTTTCCCTCCCAAACCAGCTCTTTTTGTTCCTCTGTCAGTTCGTACCAAGGTTTGTGGATCGGAAAGTCAAATTTATAGGCGTTGTTCACGAGTTGATCCCGGTACCGGCTCATGCGTTCGCCCCTCCACGGAAAGATCGCGTTCTCATATACCGATAGGGCGGTATTGGGGATCACCAGGTCCTCGTCAATCCCGATCACGTCGCCATACCCCTCACACTCGGGGCAGGCACCGTAGGGGTTGTTAAAACTGAAAAGGTGGACATTGGGTTCCAGGAACTGCATCCCGTCCAATTCAAATTTGCTGTTGAAGGCGGTCTGTTTCCCCCGGTCCATTTCTTCCAGCAAACATTCGCCCTTACCTTCAAAAAAGGCGGTATCCACGGCATTGGCAAGGCGGTTCAGGAAATCCTCATCTCCCTTGCTGATTACCCGGTCCACCACCAGGAAAAACGCCCTCCCCAGATCGGCGGGCGCATCCTCTATGCGCAGTACTTCACCCTGGTATTGTATCCGTGCGTACCCCTGTTTGGAAAGGAAGCCGGCCATTTTTACAGGATCCCGGTCCTCCGGCACCTTAATAGGGGCCAACAGCAGGAATTTGCTGCCTTCGGGGAATTCCTTTACAAAATCGATCACATCGCTCACGGTATGTTTCTTTACCTCCCTGTTGGAAATGGGGGAGATGGTCTTGCCAACGCGGGCGTACAACAGCTTCAGGTAGTCGTATATTTCCGTGGAGGTACCCACTGTGGAACGGGGGTTGGTAGAATTCACCTTCTGTTCAATGGCGATGGCCGGGGCGATGCCCTTGATATAATCCACTTTGGGTTTATCGAGTTTGCCGAGGAATTGCCGGGCATAGGACGAAAGGCTCTCTACATACCGCCTTTGACCCTCTGCGTAGAGGGTGTCAAAGGCCAGGCTGGATTTCCCGGAACCCGAAAGGCCGGTGATGACGACAAGCTTGTTCCGGGGGATGACAACATCAATGTTTTTAAGATTGTGCAGTTTTGCCCCCTTGATAATTATGTTGTCCCTGGGATTTACATCGATGATTTCGGCCATGTTCCTGAGTAAGGCTGCAAAGATACGATATGTTCTTTTCAGTTGCCAGCAGCCGGCTTTTCACATCTAAAAAAAGGCAAATCACAACATTCATTTTTATATGCCATTCTTTTTTTTCTATATTTGAAACATCATCCAACTAAAAAAAAGCCTATACAGCGACCATTACTTTTTTGATTAGTACCTAAATAACGGCGGCCTTTTCAGCTAGAGAAGGCCCGGAATTATAACCAAAAAAAGTAATGAGTATGGCAATTCAGATCGAGGATTCGGTATTGGTGAGAGACTATATGAGTGGTGATGAAAAGGCGCTCGAAATACTGATCAACAAGCACAACCAACGCATCTCCAGTTTTATTTATTCCAAAGTCCTGGACCGGGACATAACCGAAGATATTTTTCAGGATACCTTTATCAAGGTTATCAAAACCCTGAAAAGGGGTGCCTACAGCGAAGAAGGGAAATTCCTGCCCTGGGTCATGCGCATCGCCCACAACCTCATTATCGACCACTTCCGGAAGAACAAGCGCATGCCGAAATTTGATTGCAATGGCGATTTCAATATCTTTTCGGTCATTGGGGACGAGCAGCTCAACGCTGAGCGCCAACTCATCAAGGAACAAATAGACAGCGATCTCACCCTGCTGATCGAAGAGCTACCGGAAGACCAGAGAGAAGTCCTGGTCATGCGGATCTACAAGAATATGAGTTTTAAGGAAATTTCCGAGAATACGGGGGTGAGTATCAATACCGCCCTGGGCCGGATGCGCTATGCACTTATCAACCTGCGGAAGATCATAGAACGGAATAATATTGTTTTAACGAATTAATCGGTCTTAGGTCGAGTGATCCGATCGTTTCGGCAAAAGTGGCGTTACTTTAATGTAACAACGCTTTTATATGAAACAGATCTACCCCCGCAATCAGGTTTCTTGTAAATTGGTCGAAGCAAGACCGGAAACCCTTCGTTTCCTCACCGATTATTCCAAATCCCTTCGTATTCACCACCACAAAGGCATCGCCTTTGAGAACCACCTGAATTAGCAGCCGAAAGGCAGCACTACCCAGGTCGTTTATCGATGGCCGGCACCCTGCGGCCCGATCCACCCGTTCCGGCAGTTTCCCGGGCCCGGGGATTTTTGCCTGCACCCATCTCACGGCCCGCCCCCCCCCAACTCATTTTTTTTCGTTTTAGTATACGGCTCTTGTACAAAACCCGGCTTTTACATCAATTTTACAGGGTTTGACAACATACTTTTTACCACCCTTACCCATTTATCTACTTTTAAATTGGAATTACTGAGTGGGTGATTCCGGGATTTAATGCCTGATACCCTAACTAACCATTGGGCAAAAGCCAAAACCAAAAAATACGATATATGGAACTACCAATCGACGACTCAATTCTGGTAAGGGATTACATCAGCGGGGAAGAAAAAGCCCTGGAAATCCTTATAAAAAGGCACAACCAGCGCATTATGAGCTTCATCTATTCAAAGGTTTTGGACCGGGATGTTGCCGAGGATATCTTTCAGGACACCTTTATTAAGGTGATCAAGACCCTTAAAAAGGGAAATTACAGTGAAGAAGGTAAGTTCCTCCCCTGGGTGATGCGTATCGCCCACAACCTGATCATTGATTATTTCCGCAAGACCAAGCGGCTGCCCAAATTCGAAGGGAGCGATGATTTCAATATTTTCTCGGTCCTGAGCGACGACAAACTCAATGCCGAAAAGCAAATTATCAAGGAGCAGATTGATAGCAACCTGGAGTTGCTGATCGAAGAGTTGCCGGACGACCAGAAGGAGGTACTGGTGATGCGGATCTACAAGGATATGAGTTTTAAAGAGATTTCAGAAAATACGGGGGTGAGCATCAATACCGCCCTGGGCCGGATGCGCTATGCCCTTATCAACCTGAGGAAGATCATCGACAAACACAACATTGTACTGACGAACTAGGCACGCCATACAGCCTCCGAGCAATATTTCCATGATAGCTGCGTTATCATAGCGTAACTATACTACCAATCTTATGGAAAAAATTTACTCTGAGGAACAAAACGCTTGTAAATTGGCGAATGCCCGTCCTGAAACGGTGCGATTTCTTCTCGATTTTTCCAGATCCCTCCGGATTGTGGAATACGGACAGTTTAAGTTTGAGAGCACATTGAACTAAAAATTTTAAGCCCGCTACTTGCGGGCTTTTTTGGTCTTATAATACGCTTCCAGTACTTTTTTCCTACCTATTTTTTTGGTGATAGGGTCTTTTTCCAGGTCCCATCCCCTGGCGGGGCAATATTCGCGCCCATACCAGATGATCCTGAGGTGAAGGTCATTCCACAATTCCCTGGGGAATAATCGTTTGGCATCCTTTTCGGTTTGCACCACGTTTTTCCCATTGGAAAACCCCCACCGGTACATCAATCGGTGAATGTGCGTATCTACAGGGAAAGCAGGGATCCCAAAGGCCTGGGATACGACCACGGAGGCGGTTTTATGCCCGACCCCGGGCAATTCTTCCAGTTTTTCAATTTCTTTTGGCACCCGCCCCCCGTATTTCTCGACGAGGATTTGGGAAAGTTTTTGGATGGCACGGGCTTTGGTGGGGGATAGCCCGACAGGTTTGATGATCTCCCGGATCTCGTCCACCGGCAGTTGGGCCATCTCAAAAGGGGTGTCGGCCCTGCCAAAAAGGATGGGGGTTACCTGGTTGACACGTACATCCGTACTTTGGGCAGAAAGCAGGACGGCGACCAGCAGGGTATAGGGGTCTTTGTGTTCCAGGGGGATGGGGATGCTGGGATAGAGTTCTTCGAGGGTCTTAATGGCGAATGTTACTTTTTCTGCCTTGGTCATTTTTATATTTTTGTAGGAGCGAGCAAAATGCGAATTTAATTTAAAAAATGCTATGAAAACATTGAAGACCGGGGACAAAGTCCCCAATTTTAGCGTAAATGACCAGGACGGAAACCCGGTCAGCCTGTCAGACTACCAGGGGAAAAAACTGGTCGTTTTCTTCTACCCCAAGGCCAATACGCCGGGATGTACGGCAGAAGCCTGTAACCTGAGGGACCACTATGCCGAATTACAGGCCAGGGGATACGAGCTCCTGGGGGTCAGTGAAGACTCCGAAAAAAAACAGGCGAATTTCAGGGAGAAGTACCAGCTTCCCTTCCCTTTACTGGCCGATACAAACCACCAGGTAATTGACAGTTTTGGGGTATGGGGCGAGAAAAAATTCATGGGGCGTGTCTATGACGGCATCCACAGGAAGACTTTTGTGATCGATGAAAACGGGGTCGTGGAACGGGTGATAGATAAGGTGAAGACCAAAGACCACGCCGCACAGCTACTGTAGGGGGGTATAAAAAAGCCCCGGCTTATTAGCCGGGGCTTTGTTTTATTTGGGGGCTTCCACTTCTTCTTTTTCTTCCTCCACTTCGCCCATAAAGAGTTTCTTCTTTTTGATGATTTCGGCGATCCCTTCGGGCAGCATCCCTTCCCAGCCATTCTGGCCTGTGGTAATCCGCCTGAGGACATCCCTGGAAAATATATGCATGATCTCCGGATCGTAGTCAATGATATCCATCACCTTCCCATTGTACTTAAAGAATTTGTACAGTTCCTTCATCCTGGGGTGTACCTTGATGTTGTTGCTGGTCATGATCTGGCCGGTATCCGGGTTCTTCATAGGATACAGGTATACCTTGAGGTCCTTGAAGAAGAGTTTTCCAAAGGCTTCCAGGATCCCGCCGCTCAGGTGGCGGTAATATTTTTCGTCGAATATATCGATCAGGTTGTTAACCCCCATGGTCAACCCGATCCTGGACTTGGTATAGTTGCTGAAAAATTCCACCAGTTTGTAGTACTCCTGGAACTTGGTGATCATTACGCTATGTCCCAGGGAGCAAAGCAGTTCTGCCCGGTCCATAAAATCCCGTTCATCAATCTCTCCCGACGCCTTGAGGTTGGACAGGGTGATCTCAAAGATGACGATGGTATTCTCCTCCTCGACCGTTTGTTCCCGTATAAAGATCTCGTACGATTTCTGGAACATGTCCATGTTCACTTTGGTAACCGGCCTGAAACTTCCCCTGAGCGCCAGGATATTTTTTTTGTAAAGCATGGCGGCAGGCAGCAGGTTGTTGCCGTCGGGGCCAAACATTACCGCATCGGTCATGTCGTTCCGGATCAACTGCAGGCTCATCAGGCGGTTGTCAACCCCTTTGAAATTGGGCCCTGAAAAGTTGACCATATCAATTTCAAGGGTATCCTTGTCCAGATGGTCATACAGGTATTTCAGGAGTTTCCTGGGTTTGTGGTATTTGTAGAAGGCCCCGTAAATAAGGTTTACCCCTACGATACCAAGGGTTTCCTGTTGCAGGCGGGCTTCATTCTGTTTGAAGCGAATGTGGAGCACGATTTCGTCGTATCCCTTTTGCTGGGGATCCAGTTGGAACCGTAGCCCTACCCAGCCATGGCCCTTGTAGCGCTTGGAAAAATCAATGGTAGCCACGGTGTTGGCATAGGTGAAGAAAAGCCGGTCTGGATGCTCTTTGCGGTCTATCCGCTCCTCCATCAATCGCATCTCGTGTTCCAGCATGTGCTTCAGGCGCTCCTGGGTTACGTACCTTCCATCTTTCTCCACACCGTAGATGGCGTCGCTGAAGGCCTTGTCATAAGCACTCATGGCCTTGGCGATGGTCCCGGAGGCACCGCCGGACCTAAAAAAATGCCTCGCCGTTTCCTGCCCGGCTCCAATCTCGGCAAAGGTGCCGTATATATCGGGATTTAAATTGATTCTTAGCGTTTTAGCCTTAATCGAAGGGATGTTCTCAAACGCGTAATCTTTCTTTAAACCAGAGGCCATACTTACTCAGTGTTCCATTTAAAGTAAACAAAGTTACTAAGATTACCTAACCTTATTAAATAAATAAGTTATAATTTTGAATTAAATAGACGAGGGGTTGAAAATAACTTTTTTGGGCACAGGTACATCACAGGGCATCCCTGTAATAGGGAGTGATCACCCTGTCTGCCGAAGTTCAGACCCCAAAGACAAGCGGCTGCGCGTCTCTGTTTTGATTTCCTGGAAAAATTGTAACTACGTCGTGGATTGCGGTCCTGATTTCAGGCAGCAAATGCTCACCCACAAGGTAAAACGCCTGGACGGGATCCTGTTTACCCATGAACACGCAGACCATACGGCGGGGATTGATGACATCCGGCCCTTTTTCTTCCGACAGGGCGATATCCCCATCTACGCGCACAAGAGGGTGGTAGATTCCCTCCGGAAACGCTTTGATTACATCTTTGCCGACCATAACCGGTATCCCGGTGCCCCGGCGGTCAAAGTGAACCTCGTACGCAAGGATACCCCCTTTAGCCTGGGCGACCTCAAAGCCATTCCCCTGGAGGCCTTCCACAACCGCCTGCAGGTATTTGGATATCGTTTGGGAGCGTTCGCCTACCTCACGGATGTTAAGACGATTCCGGATGAAGAGGTAGAGAAAATAAAAGGGGTTAAAGCGCTGTGTGTAAACGCATTGCGAAAGGACGCGCACCATTCGCATTTCAACCTCGAAGAAGCGTTGGAGTTCATCGCCAGGGTAGAGCCCGATGTCGCTTACCTTACCCATATTAGCCATCACATGGGATTTCACGCTGAGGTGGAAAAGGAATTGCCGCCCAACGTCCATTTGGCCTATGACAATCTTATCCTAACTTTGTGACCCATACCGTATCATTGACCTAAAGGACCCTATCCCATGAAAAGCCGTATTTACCTCTACCTTTTTATTTTCACTGCGCTGATTGGCCTGTACCTCTATGTTAGTGGCAATTCCCAGCTCAGGGATCGCTCCGAGGCGGTGTCGCGGCTTGAAGCCCGGGTAGCGGGATTGGAGGATTCCCTGCAACGGGCCCGGCTCGATGTTTTGGACATGCAATACTTCTCCCTGGACAATAATGACGATGCCCTGGCCTATTACGACCACCTTGATTTGAACGACCCGGTACGGTATATTTCGGATAAATTGCTCGAGACCAATGAGCAAAAAGGGGATAACCCCCTGGTGCCTTATGAAGGCATGGAAAACGACTTTAAGATCAACAAGATCAAGATCCTTAACCACCGCTGGATCGTCGCCGATTTTTCGGACGGTAAATTCTGGGGAGAGCTGTTCATCCGCTATGAGTTAAAGGATGATATGGGGGTTGATTTTACCTTGCTCGACCACCTGTTGTATACACGCAACCAGTAGTCGGCCAGCCTATTCAGAGCCTATTTTTCAGCCACTTGAGAAAAGATTCGAAATTTCGGGGCGATACACCATGTCCCATGGGGAATTCCTCGTACTGGCAGGGCACCCCCAAAGTTTTGAGGAAGGGGGGTGTTTTCTGGGCCCATTCGGGGGGGATCACCATATCCATTTGCCCATGTGAAGCGTAGACATTCAGGGAGGAATGGTCTTTTTCCCGGTATCCTTCCACCAGCGTTTGCTCATCGATATAACCACTCAGTGCAATGAGGTTGCGGAAGCGCTCGGGAAAGGAGAGTGCGGCGGCGTAACAGAGTACGGAACCCTGGCTGAACCCCAATAAACTTACCCGGTTCTTGTCCAGGTGGTAGGCATCACAGGCCTCTTCGACAAAGTGCAGGATCTTTTCCCTGGACTCGCATGCCTGGGCTACGTCGCTCCATTTCCCATAGGAAGCGTCAAAATTGATGGAATACCAGGCGTAACCAAAGGGTTGCAGGGACAGGGGCGCCCGGGCAGCGATCACACAGAGTTCTTCGGGCAATTCAGGGGCAAAGGAAAACAGGTCTTCCTCATTACTCCCATAGCCGTGGAACAGGAAAATTACGGGGGGCTTGCCTTCTTTCAGGGCCGAAGGGCGTAGCAGGTGTTCAAGGGTTAAGGAGGAGAGGGTCATATTACTGGATAAAGGTAAACCATTTTTGAAAATAGGGCCCCAGGACCGGTACCGATGGTTCCTTGTTGGACAGCGCCCCCAGGAAGCCATAAAACCAGCAAGCCATATAGGCCGCGTACAGCCCGTACCAGGCATACTTGTTGAACCACACGCTCAGGAAGATGGCAAAACCAATAAACATCAGGTGCAACCCAAAAGCCTGGCGGGTGTGGAACCGGGCAAAGGAGTGTTTGGGCTCCACGTTCATGGTGATGGCAATAAGAGCCCCGACCATGGTGAGGTAGGCTATGATGGCGGTGGTTTTTCCTTCTCTCGCGTTTTCCATATAGGTGGCAAAATTACAATTAAATCGACGATGGCCGGGTTTAGGGATGCCGCAACAGGCACGTTAGCCGATGTTTCCAATAAGGGGCAGGGGTACGGCCTTGCCGTTGGCCGCGTTGATGATGCCCAGGATGGCCAATACCAGTACCCCGATGGCCACCAGGGTGGTGAGGAGGCCCAGGGAGTCTGGCAGGATAGCCCCCAGTACCGAATTGGCGATCGCCAGGAGGAAAAGCCTGACCGATTGGCCAATATGGTAGGAAGTAAATTCATTTTTTTTACTGCTGTTCACCAGGAAAGCGACCAGGAGCCCGATGAGGGTGATATAGCTCACAATGGCCATTGTTTTGCCTTCTTGTACCGTGTTTGGATCCATGGGTTGATTTTTTATTGGGTTAGAGGGTTATCCGGTTATGGGCGATACTTCCATACACCTTACCTTTCAGGGCGGCTCCCAGGAAAAGGCTGTTCCTGGAAGTCGATAAGATGTGTGCTTCCCCAAAGGTATAGCCGGGCTCGGGATCGAATAGCGAGAGATTGGCCCTGGCCCCTTCCTTTATGGCTGCCCCGGGCACCCCAAAACGGTTGCGGCCCCTGGTGAGCAGCGCTATGGCCGTATCCAGGTCAAATAGTTGCAATAGTGCTCCAAAAGCGCTTTCCAATCCCAGGGTTCCGTAGGCGGCATTGTCAAATTCGACCCTTTTTTCCTCGATATCCATCGGGCTGTGATCACTGGTAACGAAGTCTATGGTCCCTTCCTTGAGTCCCTTTTGCAGCGCCTTGGCATCGGCTTTGGACCGCAGGGGGGGCATGGTTTTAAAATTGCTGTCAAATTCATCCAGGGAGGAATCCGTCATAAAAAGGTTGTGGATGGCGACGCTACAGCTGACATCGAGCCCCTTTTTCCTGGCATCGGCTACCATCCTCACGCCTTTGGCGGTAGAAATGGTCGGGATGTGCAATTTCCCGCCGGTATACTCCAGGATGTAGAGGTCTCTGGCAATTTGCAACTCCTCGGCCAGGGAGGGGATGCCCTTGAGCCCCAGGCGTACGCTCACCTCTCCCTCATTGACGATCCCTTTGGCCGCAATTTGGGGGTCTAGTGGGAAGGAACAGACCAAACCGCCGAAGTTCCTGGCGTATTGCAGCGCGATCTTCATGAGGTTCGAATTCCTTATGGGTTTCTTGAAGTCGTAAAAGCCCACGGCACCTGCCTTGTGCATGTCGTACAGTTCTGCCAGGCCTTCCCCTTCACTTTTAACGGTGAGCGTGCCCAGGGGGTAGAGGGCCGCAGCCATATCCCGCCCGGCGTCACGAAGGAATACGATGTCCGAACTGCTATCGGGCAGGGGAAAGGTATTGGGGTTCAGGACCAGGTCTGTAAACCCGCTTTTCGCCGCGGTATGGAGCCCGTTGGCGATGGTTTCGCGCTCCTCGTGTCCCGGTTCCCCAAAACTCACGCTGCTGTCAAACCAGCCCGGGGAAACATGGAGGTTGTTGCGTTCCACCACCCGGGTTTTGGTGCCGGGGGTTATTCTGGCGGCAATTTTCTGAATACTACCGTCCTTGATGTGGATATCCCTTTTCTTCAGGTGGAGGTCCGGGTTGGAGGGGTCCGTGATGATGGCGGCTTTCAGCAGTATGTTCATTTAAGGAATTTTTGGATAAGCAGTTCGGCAAGCATACACAGCAACGCTAAAATAACAAACCATTTCCAAAGTGCGGTTACCCTTCCCGCTTTTTCAAGGCGGTCAAACAGGTTGGCTATGCTGTCGTTTATACTGTTTGCCTGGAGTTGGCCAGGGTCTGTATATCGTAACTGGCTTTCGTCCCTTTGAAAGTTAAAACTCACTGTTTTCAAGGTATTTTGCCCATCGGATATCACAAAATGACCATCCCTGTCCGGGTGGTCCTCAAAGGTCAGGCTTGTCTTGTTGGTGTATGATTGTTGCCTGGGGATAAATTCATACGCCTGCTGCCGAACTTTCAGGATACGGTCGCCCCCCAGGGTTACAGGCATGTCCAGCGCCACCCTGGCACCTGTCCGGTAATATAATTGCGGCAGTTTTAAGCTGTTTTGCCCCATATTGTAAAAGGTGGGTACGATGAGGGGGGAATTCCTGAAGTTGGAGTTTTCACCACTCAGGGGGGCGGTAAAGATATAGGTGCCATTGCTTCCCGCCAGGAAAGGGACGCCCCCCTGCAGCGACAGGATGTCGGGAAGCCTTGATTGCAGGGGGAAGTAGCCTGCCACCGTTGGGAATTGGAAATTGGTCACCTGTTGTTCAAAAACGTTGGCATACAGCGGATGCGAGAAGGCAATGGAGGTGATGGCCATCGGGGCGGCAAGTAGATCGGAATAGCTGGTTGCCGCCAGTTTGCGCAGGAAAACGTTGTAAGTGCCTAGGTCGGCCTGCGCAGCGGGGATTACCACCAGGCTCCCCCCATCCTCCGCAAACGACAGCAGGGCTTTTTGAAGGGCCGTGGGAATGGCGGGCAGTTCATTCAGGACGATCAGGTCCTGGGCAGGGATCAGGCTGTAATCCAGATTTTCAAGGGCTACTGCTACATAGGCAAATTCGTCCTGCGCAAAGATCCGGTCCAGGGAAAGGTCGGCCGCCCCCCCAACCCCCAGGACGCTTATTTTGGGTTTGTCCTCCAGGGTGAAGTACAATTGGTTGTCGTAGGAGAGTTGCAGGTCGTTGATCTCGATCCTGCCTTCAATGGGCACCTGCGCCGGCAGCGAAAAACGGACTTCGGCCTGTAGGTCTTCTGACCAAATTGCCGAGGTTTTGGCGATCAGGGTGTCGGCATTATAAAGGGATACGGGAACCGGTTCCATAGGGCTATTGCTGGACAGGAGGGCTGTAAGTTCCAGGCTGCCCGGGCCATGTTGGCTGATAAAGGCCGAATCAATGGAGGCGTTCTGCAGGTTTTCGGGTGTTAGCTGCACAAAATGTTTCCGGAAGTTGGCCAGGGAATCTGGGGTGCCCCCGGCCATACGCTCCTGGAAATCCGAGATCACAATGAGGTTGTGGCGGGTGTTGCCTGCCGGTTTAAAAAGGCTGGCAGCCTTCAGGTATATGGAGGCAAGGGGCAGTTGTTCCGGGGTATGGGGCAGTGAAAGGAGGGTGTTCCGTATATCCCTGAGGTAGACATGGTCAAAAACCCGATCATTGGTAAAAAGGGTAAAAACCTGCTCCCCGGGGATGGCTTTCAGCAACTCCTGTACCGCATTTTCCAGCAGGGAGCCGTCAGCGGTCCTGGCCTGCATGCTGAAGGAATCGTCCAGGTAGATGATATTTTGCTGGGCTTGCAGGGCCGTCGGTGCCGCTGTGAAGGGTTGCGCAAAGGCCAGGACCAATGCGGCCAGCATCCCAAGGCGCGCAAGGAGCAACAACCACTTTTTAAGATTTCGGCTTTTACGGGATTTGGCAACCACCTTTTGGAGCAGGCGGACATTGGTGAAGGGGGTCTTTTTAAAACGCCTGAGCTGGAAAAGATGGATCAGTAGTGGAATGAGGAGTAGGAATAGTGCCCAGAGGAGATTCGGATAAGTAAACTGCATTCCCAATATTGATTTGGCAAATATATGAAATTCGCATTTGGGAGCAGCCTGCCAAAGGGAGAATTCCCTGACAATTTATCCGGTCCTTCCCGCCTGATCAGGGTGGGTCATGGACAGCGTAAAGTAGTTCAGCAGAAAAAGAAATAATCGAGCATCGGGCGCTGCTGCAGGCCAGACAGGTAGGTCTTTATGGCTTCCTGGGCCTTTTCGTTTGCCACGGTGACGATGCTCTGGGCACGGGGATATTCACCAAGGGCCGAATAATGCCCAAGCCGGATGCCGTAAATGTGCTTGCCGATCTTTTTGGGGTTGTCGCACAGCCATATAAACGGGATCTTTCCCTGTACCAGGGCGGAGGCGATGGTTTTGCCCTTACTTCCGGCCCCCCACACGGCCAGGGGCCTGCCCGGGTCACGGTCCAAAGCCAGGAAGTAATGCAGCTTGATATCCAAAAAATAGTTTTGGGCATAGTGCTCACTGGTGCGGGAGGTCCTATGGTCGTAATCCCTCCAGTAATGCAGGACGTCACCACAGGGGATCACGCTAAGGCCCTTCCTGTAAAAGCGGAAGCAGAGGTCATAATCTTCGGGGTAACGGTCTTCGTCAAATGCCCCGCAGGCATCCAGGTCGCTCCGGAAGGCCATCCAGCAGGGCGAGGGTATGGGGCATTCCTTGTAGATTTCCATGAAATTACGCCCGGTGGCCGTAAGCCCGTTGAGCCAGGCCTCGTACCTGGCATAGCCATCGCTGATGCCGCGTATGGAAAAGTACCGTACCTGGCCCACGGCCAAATTGCCCGTCCCCCTTTGTATGAGGGCGGCGGCCATCTTCCCGAGCTTGTCGGGGGGCATGATGTCGTCAGAATCCATACGGGTAATAAGGCCTCCCCGGCAGTGCTCATAAGCGGTTTGAAGAGCCGGGATGATCCCCGAACCGCGGTTCTTCAAAACCCGGATACGCACATCCGAGGCGGCGAACAACTCCAGCAGTTGCAGTGAATTATCAGTGGAGTGGTCATCCACGGCCAGCACCTCCCAATGGGCATACGCCTGTTCCAGGATAGATTGCAGGCATTCCGTCAGGTAGGCCTCGGTATTTTTAAAGGGGATCAGGATGCTGATCAAAGGCTGCTGCATGGCCCTAATGTATAGAAATCATGGAATTATGGGTCGATGTATGAAATATAATCCCGTCGCGTCCCATATGAAATCGGGGGTTTTAGGTGAACCTGCAAATGCGGTACCTCGCAGATAGAAAACCTGCAGGCTCCTAGTCCCAGGGCCGTTTTTCCATTGCCTGGTGTATGGCCGTTTCGGCCAGGGGGGCCATGAGTTCATACCCTTTCTTGGTCGGGTGTACCCCGTCTGCCGCCAACTCGGGGTCCAGGCCGTTTTGGCTATTGGCCATGGCCGAATAGTAGTCGAGGTATACAATGTCGTTATCCTTGGCATATTTTTCGATCGCCCGGTTCAGCGCGGGGATCTTTTTATGGGGCTCCAGCCCCGGGCGCCAGGGATAGTCATGGGCCGGGAGTACCGAGGAAAGCACTACGCCAATCTCATTGGCCCTGGCCAGTTCGGCCATGGATTTCAGGTTGTCCAGGATCATTTCCTGGGTGGCAGGCCCCGTATTGCCCGCAATATCGTTGGTACCCGCAAGGATCACCACCACTTTGGGTTGCAACGCGATGACGTCCTGCCGAAAGCGCAGCAGCATTTGGGGCGTGGTCTGCCCGCTGATCCCGCGATTGATATAGGGTTTTCCCTCAAAGAACTCCGGCGCGGTATTCAACCAGCCGATGGTGATGGAATTACCCATAAAGACCACGCGCTCTTCCCCGGGCTGGGGCAAAGGCAGTTGGGCGTTGGCTTCGGCAAAATGCCCCAATTGCGGCCAGTCCTGGGCCTGGGAGGTAGCTGTAATTCCTACTACGGAAAATAAAATGACTTTTTTAATCAGGTTTTTCATTAGACATTCTGGTTTTAGGGTAATATGTTATTTAACCATATTATCGGGACGCTTATAGTACAACGCCTTTACGGCAATCCCTTCCTCTGGTGGAGCACGTCGGCTGCAATAATATTTCCATTTACTTTGCCGAATTCCACGCGTATAAAGTTAAGGATATCCCTTATTTCTTCATCCTTCAGGTGCTTATATCCCGGCATTTCACCATCATAGCGCACATTGTTTACTTCGATGGGGGTATTTAGGCCAGCCAGTGTAATGTCTATTAACCTTGCCGTACTACCGTTAACCCATTCACTCTGGACCAAGGGAGGGATGGCGCCAATGTTACCCTTCCCATCAGCACGGTGGCAGGAGGCACAATGCATTCTGTATAACTTCTGGCCGGCAGCATGTTCTTCCTCGCTGGCGGAAAACGCAAAATTTTCACTTTCAAGGGCTATGGGTTCAGTTTCCTCGGTAAGGACGATTGCTTCACCTATACCGGGCCAAGGCAAATTCCCCTTTCCCGGTTCCATTTTTATGATGCGGTCACCCCGGGCAGTGGGTAGCGAATCGTACATCCACGGCTGGTGCCCGGGATGCCAGTCCAGGTTACTGGTAGCCAGGTAAACTTCCCCATCGGGTCCGATGGCGACATCCCGGATTCGACCCAGGAATTTCTGGAAGAAAAGATGTTCGCTTTCTATTCGCGATCCGTCTTCTGATAATTTAAGGACCCGTAGCGCACGGCCTTTGAGGTTGGCCAGCAACAGGCTGTTTTTCCACTCCGGGATGGCGTCATCGTTATAATATACCATTCCTGCAGGGGCAATGGTAGGGGTCCATGCAAGCAAAGGTTCCCTGATTAGAGAATCTTTGCAATATGCAAGTTCACTTTCCAGGTCGCAATGGCCCTGCACATCGGGCCAGCCGTAATTGCGGCCTTTTTCAATCAGGTTGAGTTCGTCATCGTTATTAGGCCCATGCTCCGAGGAATAGAGTAGTTTTCCGTGGCTGGCCAGACCCTGAACGTTTCTGTGTCCTGTGCTCCATACCGGCGAACCCGGATAGGGATTGTTGTCAGGAACTTTGCCGTCCAGGTTGATGCGCAGGATTTTTCCATAGAGGGAGGCCGGGTCCTGGGTCTGCGACGTCTGCCCCGCATCACCCAGGCTGAGCCAAAGTTTTCGGCTTTCATCGATCAGCATACTGGAACCATTGTGGTAGGTATTCCCCGGGATGGCATCAAGGATGGTTACTGCCTGGCCCAGGACCCCATTCTCCCAGTGCAGGCGCACCACTCTTGAATATATCTGGTCCAGCAGGGCCTTATCCTTCTTGGCATAGGTATAGTGTACGAAAATGTAGGGCTCTTTTTCAAACCCTGGATGTAGGGCCATGCTAAATACGCCAGTAGACTTGCGGTGGTAGAGGTCCGGTACGGTCCATAGAATTTCCCTTGTACCGGTAGGGAGGTGGATTCTGCCGATGGTTCCTTTTTGTTCACAATACCAGAGATAGTTTCCGCCCCCCCATGCAATATCCCTCGGGACAACCAATGAATCTGCCAGGGTGGATATGATGAGGTGGGTACTGTCTAACTCCAGTTGGGCAATCATAGATCCGCCTGCAGGAAGTTCTCTGCCAGGATTACAAGCGGCGGCGAGCGTTAGAATGAACAGGGCCACCCCCCAAGTTTTCAAGTGTTTGCCCATAAATCTTTAATCGTTTTAAGATCGTTTTTCATCGCGTCGAAGACAAGGCCTTTGTCGATCTCCAGTTTGCGGGCCCCATGTTCAGCACCCCCCAGGGGATATTCCAGGTGCAAGATCACGGGCACCCGAATGCGGTAGGCTTTGAGGAGTTTAAAAAACCTTGCAAAATCAACCATTCCTTCGCCAATGGGCGTATTTACGACCTGGTAGCTGCCATTGACCTGCTCCCACTTAAAATCTTTCAATACCACGCTTTTGATGTGGCTGCGTAACAGGTGAAGGCCGTTCTCCCAGGAAAGCCCGCCTTCTAAGGTGGCATGCCGGATATCGTACTGCACCCCAAAGGATTGCCGATCGGCATCCTCCAGGAGTTCGTCCACTTCCCAGGCCGAGGCGCCAATGAGGCTGCCGGCATGGTTTTGGTAGCACCCAACCAGCCCCAGTTGCTTGTTGAGTTGTGACAGGCGTGCGACCTGCCCCCGGAAGTGGGCCAGTGATGCTTTCATGCCCAATGTCCGGTCATAGCGGAACCAGTCGCTGCGGTACATGGTAACCCCGTTGGCGGCTGAGGTTTCAAGCACATCCCTGTCTATTGGGTTATCAGCACTTCCCACAGCCGTCGTCATCAATTGGCAACGCGACCCACCTCTGCCAATTGCCTCCAGGGCTTTGGGCAAGGCTACTTTCACGTTTTCAGGCTCCACATGGCCTCCGGGCCTGACGGTAAGGTCCAGGCCGGAAAAACCCAGTTGGGCGGCTACTTCGGCGGCTTCCGTACAGGACAGGAATTGAAGGTGCTTGGAGAAGAGGTGCATTTCCAGCCCGGGGCTATCCGTGCCATGCTGCCAGAAGTCCGGGACCGCGGCAGGGATCCACGGCAGGCATCCTGCAGCCAAGGCTGTTTTTTTTACAAAGGCTCTCCTTGCTATTGGTTTCATCCTCTTAGGGTGTGGGGTTTAATCGGGCATGCTCATTCCCCGTCAAAGGGAGCTGCTCCAGGAGCTTTTTCCGGGTTGGACGCATGGTATAGAGGTAGGTCACCAAAAATGCCCCTATGGCCGCGTACAATAGGTAACCTTGTTGGATGTAGGCGAAAAAGGCGAGCAAAGCCGGTGCTTCCAGGCAGGCGTACTGCAATAAGGAGGCAGACTGGTACCTCATGAGTTTTAAGTGGAGGTCTTTTGCTTTGTCCAGGGAGCCCATGAGTTTTCTAAAAACGGCGATACCCCCAAAATACCCCGCAAGGGCGGTGACGGGCACCAGGTATACCAGTACCTGGTTCCCGACCGGAAAATCGGCCAGGGGGCTTCGCTGCAGGCTGTATGCCAAAAAACCCAGGAAGACCAGGCCCGCCATCAGGGCGAGGTGGATGATCCGGAGCCTTCGCAGGAAGGTGTCAAAAGTATGTTGCAAGTCATTGGTATTGGCCATGCCCGGATTCTATGCGGATTAGTAGATACTACTCATTTTTTGTGTTACGCCATTCGGGGTAGCGGCCCCGGGGGGGTGAACCTCCCGCAAAATGGCTTTTTGTCAATTTGGTTTATTCCCCGGGCCCGTCCCGGAGCAGTTGCATCCCGGTAGCACTTCTGGGGACAAAGCCCGGCCAAACTTTTTCGTTGGAGTCTTCCCGTACATTCAAATAGTTCCCGTAGTCTTCCTGTTTCAGGTAAATCCCCAGGAAGGCGGTGATAAAATGCTGGTTGATATTGTTGATCCGGCGCTGGTCCCAACTGGGCTCCGCATAGCGGTAATATTCATCAAAGTGCAGCCCCGGTTGCAGGGATGCCGCGGGAGGGGGGTTCGGGGCAATATTGTGCCTTGCGTTCCGATAGGTCAGCAAATACCGATCGGCATTCACGGCGCCCTCGTAAATAGCTTTGATTCCCTTCTCATAGCCCGAGATGTCATCTTCGCTGCCGGCCACGAAAAAGGTAGGGGTTGTCAGGCCTTTAAGCCCGTCGGCATCCCATACGCCGCGTTCCATACCCCAGGGGGCCAGGGCCACGACTGCCTTTATCCGGCGATCGGAGGAAGCCTGGTATTGGGGGTTCCTGGCCGAAAGTACCGCTATGGCCTTACTGCCGCCGGTCATCCCGGCGAAAAACCCGACCATGGCATCGCTGAACCCTGCCCCGGCCAGGTTGAGCACCCCGTACCCCCCCATGGAATAGCCGATAATGGCCGTGTTTTCCGCATCGACCAATCCGGATAAAAAATGGCCGGATCCCTGTTTTCCCAGGGAGGCAACCTCCCCGACCACAAATCCAATATCCTGGCTGCGGTTCAAAAGCGTGCTTTGGAAACCGGCAGCATCCCTGAAGGTGGATTCCATGTGGTCTATGGCCACCACAATATACCCTTTGGAGGCCAAATTCTCGGTTAGGTAGGTCATCAGGTACCTGGAGCCCAAATACCCGTGGGATACCACGACCAGGGGGTAGGCACCGCCTGGGGCCAATGGTTGGGCATCCCGCAACGCCCTCCCCGGAAAGGTAAAGGGCAACAAGGGCCTCAGGGAATCGCCGGCAACGCCCATAACATCTTCATAAAGGGTTATCTCTTCCGCACCTTCCGGAAGTACGGCCGGATACCAAACCTCGACCTTTAACAGGCGGTCATAGCGCGGATCGACCCCGGCTTTGGAATTCAATATGTCTACCTGGCCCATGTGCACAAAATCGAGGGTACGCACCCCTACCTTATAGGGGCCCCTTGGCGCCAGTTCCGGCGCATCCGGAAGGGCATCGCCGTACACAAAGGGCACGGTGCTGGTCTGGGCGTACCCCAGGGCATGGATGATCATAAAGACCAGAAGCCCTAAGTGGCAAACATACCTGGGAATCGTGGGATGGTGTTTCATGGGATATGGTTTTGTGTTATTGCCTTCCTTGTCCCTGCAGTCCCCGGGGCAGAGCAATTGATTGGGGGTTAATGGCGTCAGTTCGATGACGCCTGTTCAGTATTTTGCGCTTTGGCCACGGGTGGTGGTTTTTCCGATAAAATCCCGGATGTCCCCATTGGCCTGTTTCAGGTCTTCCCGCCTAAGGTACATCATATGGCCGGAGCGGTAGCCTTTAAATTCAAACCGGTCTTTCATCCTGCCGCCGGGGTCTATCTGCCACATGGTATATTTGGCATTGAAATAGGTAGTGGCCCCATCATAATAACCAGATTGGAAAAGCACATGCAGGTAGGGGTTTTGCGCCATGGCCTGGCGGAGGTCGTCCCGGGTGTTGTCGTTTTCTTCATCCCAGGGGTGCACCGGCCCAAACATATTGTATTTGATATCGGTTTTGAATTTTAATTCTTCCTGGAGGTAGTAATTGATGGCGGGGGTAAAACTGTGCAGCCAGGAAGTGAGTTCCGCGGAATAGTCCGGTTCTGTCCCGGCCAGTTGCTTGTCGATCCCCAGGTAACGGCTGTCCAGCCTGCCCAGGGTATAGCCTTCGGAATCGCGCAGCAGTGCCTTCCAGAAATAACTAGTAGGTACCCGGAGGTTGTGCTGCAGGATTTCTTTTTGGGTCAGCCCCGAATAGTAGGCCATACGTTCGGCCACGGTTTCCTTTTCGGCCTCGGAGATAAAACCCCCCCTGGCGATCGCGGGAATCAGGGTATTGATTGTAAATTCCTCTGATCCGGGAAGGATCTCCAGAAGGTCTTTTTGCTGCAATTCCTGTGGCAGAGCCTTCTGGTACCAGGCCGCGGCCGTGTAGTAGGGCAGGTTAAGGGCTTCGCCCACCGGGCCGCCCACCCTAAGGACCTTATAGTCTGCAGGAGACACCATGATCACCCCGTTAAGGTACATCCATTGTTGGTTCTGCAGGGCCAGAGAAAGGCCCATGACCCGGGTGCCCCCATAACTTTCTCCGATCAGGTATTTGGGGGAGCGCCACCGGTTGTTGCGGGTGACAAAGGTATTGAGCCATTCTGCCAGGTATTTGATATCGGCATTGATCCCGAAGAATTTACTGCGGTCCACCTCTTTTCCTTCTTCGGGGATCGCCCGTGAATATCCCGTATTGACCGGGTTTACATAGACGATATCCGTAACGTCGAGCACTGAATACGGGTTTTGCCGCACCCCATAGGGCTGTACGGGGTACCCTTCGTCATCAATCGCGAGCACCCTGGGCCCGGTATAGGCCAGGTGCATCCAGACCGACCCGGATCCGGGTCCGCCGTTAAAGGAAATAAGCAGGGGCCTGGAGGCACGGTCCGCCACATTGTTGCGGGTATAATAGGTATAATGGAGCGATGCGATGGGTTTGCCCTCTTCGTCCCAAACCGGCTGGGTACCGGTTTGGGCGGTATAGGTAAAACTGGTACCGTTCACGGTAACGTTGTGCTGGGTCGTAACCAGGGTGTCTGGTGGCAGTTGGCGTTCCTGTGCCTGCATGCCGCAGATAGCGGTTACCAATAGCAACAGGCTCATACAATGGGAAGTATTCATGGTATTATCTGGATATTTTGCCTTAAAAATAGGGAAATATCCTTAGGGGGCGACCGCTTTTCGCCCCGAACCCGAATTTCATCCCTTGCAGCGGTTTCTGCCCCCAAATAGGACATACTTTGCTATCTTTAGGGGGTAGGGGCGTTCCCTCCATGAAATCAGGGCATTATGAAAAAATACACGAGAAGGACATTCAGTACCGTGCTGGGCAGGGGCCTGGGCGGGGCCACCTTGCTGAGTGGCTTGCCAATGGCCTATGCCATGGGGGGGGAAGGGCAGGAAAAAAAGTCGCTGGGGGTAGCCC
>LXTR01000034.1 GCA_001683825.1 Flavobacteriaceae bacterium CP2B
CCCTGTTTATGTCCCCCCCATAGGCACAGCCCCCCATGCAATTCCCTGGAAACGTCAAAACCAAACAGACCGATCCACGGATTAGGCCAAGACCGTATTTTATCCCGGCAAGCAGCCGGGGTTCCCCCTGCCGGTCACTTATTCATCGCGGTATTTCTCAAACCAGGTGAGCACACTGGCAACCTTGGCCAGCAGGTTACTCGGCTTGTTGGCAATACCATGCGAAGCACCAGGGATCCGTACCATGGCCGTTTCCACTTTTTGCAGCTTCAGGGCGGCATAGAATTGTTCGGATTCGGCAATGGGGGTACGGTAGTCTTCTTCGCCCGTGAGCAACATGGTTGGTGTTTTTACATTCCCGACATAGCTGAGCGGCGAACGCTTCAGGTAATTGTCTGGGGCTTCCCAGGGTTTGTCGGGAAACCAGTACCGGTAAAAGAAACCGGGGTTGTCTGCGTACAGGACAAAACTGTACCAGTTGATGACCGGTTTGGCCACTACGGCCGCTTTGAAACGGTGGGTCTTGCCCACAATCCAGGCGGTGAGTACGCCCCCGCCGCTGCCTCCGGTCACAAAGAGGTTGTCCTGGTCGATAAACCCCTTTTCAAGGGCCGCGTCTACCCCAGACATCAGGTCGTCGTAATCATGATTGGGGTAGTCGTGGTGGATCAGGTTTCCAAATTCCTCTCCATACCCGGTGCTGCCCCTGGGGTTGGTATACAGTACCACGTAGCCGGCAGCCGCGTAGAGTTGGAGCTCAGCAGAGAACACGGACCCGTAACTCTGGAAGGGGCCCCCGTGGATCTCCAGGATCATGGGATATTTTTTGGAGGGGTCAAAATCCGGGGGGGTAACCAGCCAGCCCTGTATGTCCCTTTGGTCATAGGAGGACTTCCAACGGAGCTCCGTTACCTGCCCCAGGGCCCGGAAGGAAAACAGATCATCATTCAGGGCCGTTAGCCTCCTGGACTGCCCTGCACTCCAGACACCCAGGTCGGCCGGGTGTTGGGTGCCCCCCAGGGTATAGGCCAACCGGTTGTTGCCCGAAACCGTGTAGGCGGCCTGGTTGTAGGGCCTTCCCAGGGAAAGCCCCCCAAGGCCCGAAACAATGCTGCGCACCTTGCCCGTCAGGGCCACATGTCCAATTTTGGTATCCCCGGATTCGTCATACTGGAAGTACAGGCCTTTGCCGTTAGCTGCCCATTGCACGCCTGCCACATCCCGGTCAAAGCCCGGGGTAAGGGCTTTTTTATTGGAGCCATCGGCATCCATCACGTACAGGCGGGTGACCTGATAGCCCTGGTAGCGATCATCAAACCCCGTATAGGCTATGGTTGTGCCATCGGGGGAGAGGACCGGCCCGGAATCGGGGCCCTGCCGGTCCGTCAGCGCCTTGATCGCCCCGTTGGCAAGGGTCAACTGGTAGATCTCCGTGTTTCGCGGATCGTATTCGTGCCCATCGTGCAGGTTGGCCGAAAAGTACAGGGAACGTCCGTCTGCGGACCACACCGGGCTGCCGTGGTCATGCTCGCTGAATGTATGCTGTACCGGGGTGCCCCCTTCAAGGGCGATGGTAAAAAGCTGGTCGTTTCCATCCTTCAGGTAGCCGTTGCCGTCAGCGCGGTACTTCAAGTCGTCAATGTATTTGGGGGGGCTGTTCCATTGGGCGCCTTCGGGTTTTTCGGGCAGGTGGATGGGTGATTTTTCCTTTGTGGGGACAAACATGCTAAAGGCCAGATGTCGGCTGTCGCCGGCCCAGCTGATTTCTTTGGGCGACCCTGCGGTATTGGTCAGGGCTTGTTGTTGTCGCGTATCCATCCACATCAGGAAGAGTCGGGTCTTGCCGTCTTCTTTGTTGGATTTGAAAATAATTTTTTTTCCGTCCGGGGACCAACGGGGATGACTGTCGTTCTGGTTGCCGGAGGTGAGCGCCCTGTGGCCCGAGCCATCGGCATTGACCATCCAGAGGTTAGACAGGTTCCTGTCAGTCATGACATCCTTGAAATTCCGCACGTAAACGATGTGCTCCCCATCGGGTGAGATCCGGGGGTCCGACACGTATTCGAGGTTGAAGATATCCAGCAGTTCCAGGGGTTTCTTTTCCTGGGCATTGAGCGCCACCCCAAGCGTTGCTGCCATTAAAAACATAAGGAAGGTCTTTTGCTTCATAGAAACGATATTATATTAGGAGGAAGCACCCTGAATCCTGCCGGGCAGGGGGTAGCCCGGGGCGTAAATTACACAAAAATCCGGAGTTGGCTAAGGAGGGTACCCACAGGCAAAACCCGGAAGGATTTCCGGGTTTGGGAATAGGGTTTGCAATGGGGTTTTGCCGGGTTTTTTATTGCCTGGAGGTGGCCTCCACCTTCCCGCTGAGGCCGCTGAGGTCTTCCCTGAAGACCCAGAGTTCCTCTCTTTCTCCATTCGTGGTGGCCTCCACGTCTTTGAGGAATTGGGTAAAACTTCCCGGCCCGTGGACCGCTTCAAAGTCCTGGGGGAAGGTATCGGCCTCGCCCATCCATGAGAAGGAAGAAAAGAAATCGACCCAGGCAAAGTCTTTGCCCAGGGAATTCGCCATTTGGTTGGTGTAGACCCCGTACGGCTCCTCTGGCCTTTTCTCCATGTATAACTTCTGTACTTTGCGTACTACCTTGTCGATAAAAGCCATTTCCTGGAACCGTTTGATATCGATTATAAAGACCAGGAGGTTTTTCAGCTCAAAATCGGCCGGGAAATTGGACAATTCAGGATGAAAGCGCCAGTAATCCTGGTCGCCCTCCGCCAGCATATACGGCATTACGTTGGCATTCCAGTCGGCATCGTGCCCTTCCCGTGCCGGGCGTTCGTCCATGGCACCCCAGGTGAGGGGCCCCATGACCCACATGTATTTCCCTACGTTGGGCCCATTGGAAATCCAGTATACCCTGGCGCCGTGCATGCCGGTGGCATGGAACATTTTGTTGTGGGCGGCCAGGCCGGCTTCAAACTCGGCTACTTTGGCCGGCTGGGGCGTGAGCATCCCATTTTCCAAAATGGTGAAGGGGGCATTGGTTTGCCCGGACAGCATTAAGGGGATCAGCAACAGTGTGAATATCAAGGTTTTCATGACTTTGGTTTTTCTGGTTATTCGGGTGGGCTAAGGGTATAGCCCAGTTGCTCGTACAATTGCTGGTTATCCATGTAACTGTCGTCGCGGACAATTTTTCCGTCAGTGTCAAAGGTCCAGACGGTATGCCCGTGGGTCACTATTTTTTTGCCCGTGGGCGCAAGGTCCCCCAGCATACCCGTATGGGTGCCTGTCCCGGTCCAGTAGTGGTAGGTTTTCCCGTCTTTGGTGTGGAAGTCCTGGATGGTGAAATACAGGTCGGGGAAGGCCGTGAAAAAGAAGGAGGCAAAATCTTCGTATTCCTTTTGGTTCGTGGCGGTTTTGACCCCGTTGGTATACCGCACGATGTTGCCGGAGGTGCTGTTCTTCAGGTCCTGCAGGTCGTGTTTGTTCCAGAAGTCCACAAAGGTGTCATACGTAGCCATTATTCTTGCCTCGTTTTCGGGCAGGTTTTTCATCCGGTCTATTTCCGCCAGGGCCATAACCAGGGGCGAGCGGTCGTAATAGCCGTATTCCTCCACGATCTTGCCGTCCACGAATTGCAGGGTGAGGTGGACAGGCACCGTAAGTTCCTTCCCGTTCTCGGCCAGCGTACCCTGCCAGGGGGCCCAATAGTTTACCCATTTCTCCCCATCGTTGTCTATGACCATTTCAACGAACAGGTTGTCCTTGTTAAATGCATAGCTTGAAAACGCCCCTGTCGTGGCCTGGTGGGCTTCCGCCATCTGGGCGGGAGTGACAGCGTCGGGGGTATTGTGGTAGATTTTGGCCGTGTCCGCATAGTGTACCTTGTAGGCATCCCAGTGGCCCGCCTCGTAATCGGCGATCAACGTTTTGACGGTTTCTATTTCCGGTGATTCAGAGGAATACCGTACCGGCCCTTGCTCTTTACAGGCCGTGAACAAGGCCATTGCAAGGCCCAAAAGCATTAGTTGTTTCATAGTGGTATGGTGTATAATTATGGTTTGTAAGCTATTAGGCAGCTCAGGTTTACTCACTTTCTTCCATAGCGGCTTCTTCGGCCATTTTTTGGGCATTGATGGCGTTTAATTCAGCCATGTATTCCGCGAGGTTGTAGAAGGCGTGCTCTTCGACGATTTTGCCATTTTCCAATTGCAGGGTCAGGTGTACGGGGATCACCAGGTTTTTGCCGTTGGCCGAAAGGGTGCCTTCCCAGTTGCCCCAGAAGTTCACCCAGGTTTCCCCCTGGTCGTCCAGGATCATTTCATAGAACTGGTCCTGGTCCTGGAAGCCGTAGCTGGATACGTTCTCCAGGAGGCCCCCCAGCCCATCCCGTACCTGGGCCACCGAGGAAGGTTCTGTGGTGTTGTGGTATAATTTGGCCGTATCGGCATAATGCCCGGTCCAGGCATCCCAGTTGCCGGCTTCATAATCGGCGACCAGGGCTTTGATGACATCGATCTCGGGCGACGCCGAGGCATAACGCGGGGCCTCCTGCTTGCAGGCCATCCCCAGGGCCAGTGCCAGCCCTATGAGTAAGTACTTTTTCATATGTGTTAATTTGCCTCCTCACGGAGTGGTTAATGGTTTGTTTAGAATTCTTAGACTGCCTATTCATCATCCAGTATAAGCCCAATAGAAATACAGAACTTGCCACCTTTACCGCCAGGTAACACTATTGATCCTGAAGCAAGTTTTCCTCGGCCTCCCCCCCCGGCTGTCTGCATCCTCCGTATAATAGGAGTGGATGCGCCCCTGGCTATCAATAAGTGGCAAGGCGGGGATCGATTCCTCGTTGCATCCTTCGCCAATGTTAAAAAGCGGATCAATCTCCCCCCGTCATAGACGTTATCTTGTACAGCCCGGGTTTGGGGCCGGCCCATACCGGGGCACCAGCCACCGGGGCC
>LXTR01000043.1 GCA_001683825.1 Flavobacteriaceae bacterium CP2B
GCCAGTTTAGCGCGGTTACGCTTGGTAGTGAAAGACAGCTCCTTTTTAACCAGTGAATGCTTGGAGCGGTACAGGCGGGCAACTTCGTTCTCCTTGGCAACTTTAATTTCCGTTACAGCGGTAACAATTCCGGTTTCAAAAGAAACTACCTGGGCATCTTTGGCCTGGGCTGTGAATCCGATCAGAAGAACAAAAATTAAAGTAGCGATGGTTTTCATGACTTGGGGTCGTTTTATATAAATAAAACGGCCCCAACGGCTGTACACCGCCTTGCGATTCGTCGAACAACCCCCATTTTTCGGTGTCTGGCAGAAATCCGGTTAAACGGTAAAAAATCATCGGCCAACGTATCGGACCCCATTGGCAGCTAAGCGATATTTGCGGTCGTTTGTCGATGTCTGCACGCGCTTTTAACCCGTCAAATACCCCCTTACCGGTACTTTTCTGCCAGAATTCTGCGCTTTGCCCACCAGCAAAGGGAAAAAGAAATACCTTTAGTACCGTTCACCCAGGGTAGTACCAGCAAAACCTTTCCTATGAAGGACACCAGCCGCCACCGGATTAGTTCAATAGATATGTTGCGGGGTGTGGTCATGGTCATTATGGCCCTGGACCACGTACGCGATTATTTTCATTACGACGCTTTTTTCTATGACCCCACGGATTTGAGCAAAACCAACACCTGGCTTTTTTTTACCCGTTTTATAACCCATTTCTGCGCGCCCGTATTCGTTTTCCTGGCTGGGACTTCCGCTTTCTTTGTGGTCCGGCGAAGGTCCAAAAGATCGCTCAGTACCTGGCTGATCAAACGAGGGCTCTGGCTCATTTTAGTGGAAATCACCATTATGAAAGTGGCATGGAGCTTTTCCCTGGACTACAGCATCATCATCTTGCAGGTCATCTGGGTCCTGGGGGTAGGCATGATCTGCCTGGCAGGATTTATCCACCTGCCCGGGAAGTGGGTAATCGTATTGTGCCTGGCGGGCATCGCGGGGCACAACCTCCTGGACGGATACACCCCCTCCGGGGAAATCGCTTCCGGGCTTTGGACGGTTTTCCATGTACAGGCCTTTGTGGATCCCGGGCAGCTGCCCTTTTTTATCGCCTACCCGATCCTACCATGGGTCTTTGTAATGCCATTGGGCTATTATTTCGGGGAATGGTACAGGCCGGAGGTGGCCCCAGGGTTGCGCATCCGCAGGTTGTTTCAACTGGGCGGCCTGCTGACCCTGCTCTTTTTCCTTTTGCGCGCGGTGGACCTGTATGGCGACCCCAATGCCTGGAGTACGGAGAACAGCCTTGAGTTCACCATCCTTTCCTTCTTTAACCTTACCAAATACCCCCCCTCCCTCCTGTACCTGCTCATTACCCTGGGGCCTTCCATGCTGTTCCTCGCTGCTGCAGAGAAATTCAGTGGCAGGCTGGGCGGACAACTGGTGGTTATCGGCAGGGTCCCCATGTTTTTTTATATCGTCCACGTCTATGTGATCCACTTGCTGGCGCTACTGGCCGCGGTGTATAGTGGCTATGCCCCTTCGGATATGGTTATTGACTTTTGGATCAACTACCAAACGGAATTACAGGGATACGGCTATGGGTTGGGTGTGGTCTATCTGATATGGTTGTTGCTGGTACTGGGGCTATATCCCCTGTGCTATCACTACAATCTATTCAAGAGCAGCCATCGTCAGTATTGGTGGCTTAGCTACTTATAGGTACCTGGGGGCAAAGGGGTAGCAGGCGTTAGGCGACCCGTACGCTGCCAGGATGCTTAGGCCAGTTTAGCGCGGTTACGCTTGGTAGTGAAAGACAGCTCCTTTTTAACCAGTGAATGCTTGGAGCGGTACAGGCGGGCAACTTCGTTCTCCTTGGCAACTTTAATTTCCGTTACAGCGGTAACAATTCCGGTTTCAAAAGAAACTACCTGGGCATCTTTGGCCTGGGCTGTGAATCCGATCAGAAGAACAAAAATTAAAGTAGCGATGGTTTTCATGACTTGGGGTCGTTTTATATAAATAAAACGGCCCCAACGGCTGTACACCGCCTTGCGATTCGTCGAACAACCCCCATTTTTCGGTGTCTGGCAGAAATCCGGTTAAACGGTAAAAAATCATCGGCCAACGTATCGGACCCCATTGGCAGCTAAGCGATATTAGCAGTCGTTTGTCGATAGTTCGCAAGCAGTTTACCGGCCAATAAAACAGTTTTGAAGGCATTTTACCCCCTTTCCCGGAGCCTGCAGCTAACAGAAACCCGCGGTAGTACCAGCCGAATGGACAGGAGTCTTAGTATTTGTAGGCTTTCTTTGTAAGGATTCGTATTTTTCAGGACTAAACGAAGAAAGTTGAATCGACTATGGTACGTCTAATTTTTGCATTCCTGCTCCTGGCGCCTTTAACGGCCTGTAAATCAAACAATAAATCAGAAGTCGCCCCTTTGGAAGCCCCTAAAGCGGTGGCTGCCACCCATGCCCAGGCCCCGGGGGCCTTACAGGGCTATGAGACCGCCTATTTCGCCAGTGGATGTTTTTGGTGTGTGGAAGCCATTTTTGAAAGTGTGAAGGGGGTACAGGAGGTAGTTTCGGGCTATTCTGGCGGAACCGAAGAGAACCCTACCTATGAAGAAGTGAGTTACGGCCGCACCACCCATGCCGAGGCCGTTGAAGTGTACTATGACCCAAAGGTTATCTCGTTTATTGAATTGGTACAGGTATTTTTTGGTTCGCATGACCCCACCACACTGAACCGGCAGGGCCCGGACCGTGGCGCCCAGTACCGTTCCATCGCTTTCTACAAGAATGCGGAAGAGAAGCAGATTATTGAAAGTTACCTAAGGGCGCTGGAGGAAAACCAGGTATACGATCAACCCATCGTCACCGAAGTCAAAGAATTCAAGACCTTTTACAAGGCCGAGGAATACCACCAGGATTATGAGCGCAAAAATCCAAATAACTCCTATATCCGGAATGTTTCCATCCCGCGATTGAACCGTTTCAAGCAAAATTTCCCTGCATACCTGAAGGATGGGGGGCATTAGGGGATCCTTCCTTGAGTGAATAGTAAAAAAGCGACCGGAACCGGTCGCTTTTTTCATACCCATCCCACAGATATTTTTATCTTTAAGCGTTTCGAACCACAAAACCAATCAAAAATGCAACTACGCACAAGCTGCCGGTTACCCCTTGGGGCCATACTGATATTGAGCATACTTTTCCTGGCGTGCACCGGCCAGCCCAAAGATGAAACCCCCTGGGCACCCCTTCTGGCCGGCAACGATTCCCAGGGCTGGACCATACTGGGAGGGACCGCAACCTATGAGGTAAAAGACGGTACCGTAACGGGGCGAACCGTTCATAATACCCCCAATACCTTCCTGACTTCGGACCAGGTGTATGGGGATTTCATCCTGGAACTGGAATATAAGGTAGACTCCAGTATGAACTCAGGGATACAGATAAGGAGCAACAGCTATCCCACCTATATGGACGGGAGGGTACATGGCTACCAGATAGAAATAGACCCCTCTGAAAGGTCCTGGAGCGGAGGTATTTACGATGAAGCCCGGAGGGGCTGGTTGTACCCCATGACAGACAATGCGCCGGCGCAGCAAGCCTTCAAACAGGGGGAATGGAACCACTACCGTATAGAAGCCATTGGCGATACCCTGAAAACATGGATCAACGATGTGCCTGCCGCCCACCTGGTAGACGAGTGGACCCCCAGCGGATTTATCGGCTTGCAGGTACACAGCATTGGCGATGACCAGCAAGCCGGGACCGAGATTCAGTGGCGTAACCTGAAAATCCTGACGGACAGCCTTAGTAAATACAGCCGAAAATCTACGCTCCCGCCGCTTATCACCAAAAACCGGCTCACCGCTGATGAAGCGAAAGACGGTTGGGAGTTGCTTTGGGACGGGCAGAGTTCCAGCGGATGGAGGGGTGCCCGGTTGGATGCATTCCCGGACCATGGCTGGGTGATGGAAGATGGGGAACTGACCGTCCTTTCATCGGGGGGCGAAGAATCCGCCGCCGGGGGGGATATAGTAACGACCAACCTGTACGGAAACTTTGAACTAAAAGTGGACTTCAGGCTTACCAAAGGGGCCAATAGCGGTATCAAATATTTTGTAAACACCGACCTCAACAAAGGGCCCGGTTCATCCATAGGGCTGGAATACCAGTTGCTGGATGACGACAACCACCCGGATGCCAAACTGGGCAACCATGAAGGAAGCAGGACCCTCGCCTCCCTGTACGATCTCATCGCTGCAGATCCCAAAAAACCCGTGCTTCCGGTAGGGCAATGGAACAGGGCGCATCTGATTAGCCAGGGCAATCATGTGGAACACTGGCTCAATGGCAGGAAAGTCCTCGAATACGAACGCAATACGGATGCCTACAGGCAACTGGTAGCCGAGAGCAAATACAAGGTATGGCCCAATTTCGGTGAAGCCGAAGCCGGCCATATCCTGTTGCAGGATCACGGTGACCGCGTATCGTTCAAAAACATCAAGATAAAAACCCTTTCAAAACCGGAATAGATGTCTACAAGAAGAAGTTTTATCAAGAAGACCGCAGCAGGGAGCGCGGCCCTGGGCCTGGGCAGCATGGTATTTCCAAAAATGGGCTACGCCGGGATCCTGGGCGCTAACGAACGGATCAATACCGCCGTCATTGGGGTGAGGAGCCGCGGAAAAGCCCACGTAAAGGCTATCCATGCCGATCCGCTGGCACGGATCCGCTATACCTGTGATGTAGATGACCTGATTATCGAGGAACACAATGCCTGGTGCAAAGAAAACATCGGCTATGTGCCCAAAGTGGAAAAGGATTTCAGGAAAGTGCTGGATGACAAGGAAGTTCATGCCGTCTTCATAGCGACCCCCGAGCACTGGCATGCCCCCATGGCGATTATGGCCCTGCAGGCGGGAAAACATGTCTATGTGGAAAAACCCTGCAGCCACAACCCCCATGAAAATGATTTACTGGTCGCCGCCCAGAAACGCTATGGTAAGAAGGTACAAATGGGGAACCAGCAACGCTCTGCGAAAACTTCTATCCTCGCCATTGATGAAATGCGCCAGGGGATTATTGGAGAGGTGTACAAAGGGGAGGCATACTATTCCAACAGCCGGGAGAACATCGGCCACGGTAAGGTGGTAGACGTCCCCAAAACCCTGGATTGGGAGCTATGGCAGGGTCCCGCACCCAGGGAAAAATACCGGGATAACATCCATCCGTATAACTGGCATTGGTTCAGGAATTGGGGGACGGGAGAAGTACACAACAACGGGACGCACGAGATTGATATCTGTCGCTGGGCGCTGGGCGTCGATCTGCCTTCGAGCGTCACTTCCTTTGGCGGCACCTATACCTATGACGATGACTGGGAATACCCGGACAACCAGCAAGTGACCTTTAAGTACGGAGATGATAAATTCATCACCTGGACGGGCCATAGCAGGGGGATTATCCAGCCCAACCAACCAGGACGCGGTGTGACCATTTACGGCAGCAAGGGTGTGATTACCCTCAGCCGGAACGGTTATGAGCTATACGCCCTGGATGGCAGCCTCATAAAATCGGAAAAGGAGGCCAGTGAAAGTGCCACCACCAATACCCGTGGGGAAGGCCAGCTCGACATAGACCACGTCGCCAATTTTTTCAGCGCTATACGGGAAAACACCCTGTTGCGGGCGCCCATTGCCGACGCGGCGATTTCCACCATGTTGTGCCACCTGGGCAATATGGCCCAGGATGCCGGGGAGACCCTGAAAATAGATCAATCTACCGGGAAGGTACTGAACAATGACATGGCCATGTTGGCATGGAAACGGGAATACCAACCCGGATGGGAACCAAAATTATAAGCACATTTAACAGAAAGAGGATACAGCCCGAAAGCGGGAATTAGCATTTAAAAGGCCCTGGCACCTGTTCCTTATGTGTTTTCCACGGCCCGTGAATATTAGGAACCCCAACCCTATGAATCATGAAATATGCCATCACCCTATGCCTTGTTGCCGTCATAATTGGCTGCGATACGGTGCAAAAAAAAGAGGACCATTCTATTATTGAGGTACAGAAGGCCGTGGCGTCCCCTACCCTGGACGGAAAGGTCACAGAAAGCTGCTGGAACCTCAGTCCGTGGTACCCCCTGGACCAGAACTGGCTTGGCAACGCTTTTACGCATGAAGACTTCAGCGGGCGCTACAAGCTGAGTTGGGACGAGGAAGCGCTCTACGTGCTGGTGGAAATCCAGGATGATTCCCTCTATGACTGGCACAAAGATCCCCTGCAACGCTGGTGGGATGATGACTGTGTGGAAATTTTCATCGACGAAGACAATTCCGGGGGCCTGCACCAGTTCAGCCACAATGCCTTCGGGTACCATGTCGCCCTGGACGGGCATGTGGCAGACCTGGGCCCTGACCGCCAACCCAGGTTGTACGACGATCATATCAAGACAGCACGGCATACCGAAGGCAAGACCAGTATCTGGGAAATGGCCGTAAGGGTGTACACGGATTCGTATTCGGATGAGGACCCGGGGGAGCCCGTCCCCTTGTCGGCAGGAAAAAAAATGGGGTTTGCGGTGGCCTATTGCGACAATGATGGAAGCCCGCAGCGGGAAAACTTCATCGGTTCGGTTTTTATACTGGGAGCAGACAAAAACCAGGCGTGGATCAATGCCGACATACTGGGTACCCTGCTACTGGTAGAATAGCTATTTTTCAATAGTAACCTCACTATAACGGGAATTTATCACCATGGAACGGTTAGAGTCCTTGTTCAGGTGGTAGCCCGTATAGACCACTTGTCTCTGATCACCCGATTTATTGAGCTTCAAAAACGCGGGCGGTGTAAACTGGGTGGTGTTCCCGTTCAGTTTCAGGTTATAGGCCGAAGCAGGGCTCTTGCAGATAAACTCGCCGTTTTGCACCAGCAGTTCCAGGGTGTTGAAACTATCTGCCACCGACTTGATATGCAATTCCCCCAGGTTATTCTCTATATAGGCACTTTTCAGGAGTTGGTCTATGGTCACCTTGGAGGAATTGGCCGTAAGGTGCAGGTTTCTCACTTCGTTTAGGGCTACCCTATCGGAAAAGTCGGCCTTCAGGGTCCCATAGTTCCAGTTCACCACATTGACCGGGGAATAGGAGGCCATGATCCGGGTTTTGTCCCCGTCAATCGTGGTGGCAAGCAAGCTTGAGTAGGACAGGGTTGCCTGCATGTCCCTGGTGTTCTCGGCTAGCTTTACTTCGCCATGGCGCACATTCATCTTCAACTTTGCCGATTTGGGCATACTGATCTTTATGGACTTGCGAATCTTGAAATGCTTCTCTTTCCCCTCGGCCGAATGGTAGAATATGGTGGGCCCTTCCCCGGTCTCCCTCCGGTTGATGATGACTTGGCGTTGTACCTCCCGGGCCAGTTCCCGGGCCAGTTCTTCCTGCTCCCGCGCCATTTGCCGGATTTCTTCCTGGTGCTGCTTCATTTCCTCCATATGCATTTGGCGTTCTTCCAGTGCTTTTTGGTGCTCCTTCTGCCATTCTTCTACATGTTTACGGCGCTCTTCGGATCCTGCAGCCATCTCTTTGCTCCAGGCTTCCATTTTTTCCCGGTAGTCCTTGTCAAAATTCTTTTCAAACTCCTTCTTCCACATTTTAAGGTAGGCTTCCCCATCCTTTTGGTAGGCATCATAGTCAAAATTAGGCATGGGCACCGGGGGCATGGGCGGGATTTCGGGAAGGGGCGGAAGTTCGGGGATCTCCAGTTCCTGGAAC
>LXTR01000053.1:2500-5057 GCA_001683825.1 Flavobacteriaceae bacterium CP2B
TTAAGCTGAAGAGGCGGAGCCGCAGCGAAAGCGAGTCTGAATAGGGCGTTTAGTACGTGGTCGTAGACCCGAAACCAGGTGATCTACCCATGTCCAGGGTGAAGTTCAGGTAACACTGAATGGAGGCCCGAACCCACGCACGTTGAAAAGTGCGGGGATGAGGTGTGGGTAGCGGAGAAATTCCAATCGAACCTGGAGATAGCTGGTTCTCCCCGAAATAGCTTTAGGGCTAGCCTTAAGTGTAAGAGTCTTGGAGGTAGAGCACTGATTGGACTAGGGGTCCTCATCGGATTACCGAATTCAGTCAAACTCCGAATGCCAATGACTTATCCTTAGGAGTCAGACTGCGAGTGATAAGATCCGTAGTCAAAAGGGAAACAGCCCAGACCGCCAGCTAAGGTCCCAAAGTGTGTATTAAGTGGAAAAGGATGTGGAGTTGCTTAGACAACTAGGATGTTGGCTTAGAAGCAGCCACCATTTAAAGAGTGCGTAATAGCTCACTAGTCGAGTGACTCTGCGCCGAAAATGTACCGGGGCTAAATACACCACCGAAGCTGCGGATTGATACCAATGGTATCAGTGGTAGGGGAGCGTTCTAAGGACAGTGAAGTCAGACCGGAAGGACTGGTGGAGTGCTTAGAAGTGAGAATGCCGGTATGAGTAGCGAAAGACGGGTGAGAATCCCGTCCACCGAATGCCTAAGGTTTCCTGAGGAAGGCTCGTCCGCTCAGGGTTAGTCAGGACCTAAGCCGAGGCCGACAGGCGTAGGCGATGGACAACAGGTTGATATTCCTGTACCACCTCTTTATCGTTTGAGCAATGGAGGGACGCAGAAGGATAGAAGAAGCGTGCGATTGGTTGTGCACGTCCAAGCAGTTAGGCTGATAAGTAGGCAAATCCGCTTATCGTGAAGGCTGAGCTGTGATGGGGAAGCTCCTTATGGAGCGAAGTCTTTGATTCCCCGCTGCCAAGAAAAGCTTCTAGCGAGATAAAAGGTGCCTGTACCGCAAACCGACACAGGTAGGCGAGGAGAGAATCCTAAGGTGTGCGAGAGAACTCTGGTTAAGGAACTCGGCAAAATGACCCCGTAACTTCGGGAGAAGGGGTGCTTTCTTAACGGAAAGCCGCAGTGAATAGGCCCAAGCGACTGTTTAGCAAAAACACAGCTCTCTGCGAAGCCGTAAGGCGAAGTATAGGGGGTGACACCTGCCCGGTGCTGGAAGGTTAAGGAGAGGGGTTAGCGTAAGCGAAGCTCTGAACTGAAGCCCCAGTAAACGGCGGCCGTAACTATAACGGTCCTAAGGTAGCGAAATTCCTTGTCGGGTAAGTTCCGACCCGCACGAAAGGTGTAACGATTTGGGCACTGTCTCAACCAGAGACTCGGTGAAATTATAGTACCTGTGAAGATGCAGGTTACCCGCGACAGGACGGAAAGACCCCGTGGAGCTTTACTGTAGCCTGATATTGAATTTTGGTACAGTTTGTACAGGATAGGCGGGAGCCTTTGAAACCGGAGCGCTAGCTTCGGTGGAGGCGCTGGTGGGATACCGCCCTGACTGTATTGAAATTCTAACCTACGGGTCTTATCGACCCGGGAGACAGTGTCAGGTGGGCAGTTTGACTGGGGCGGTCGCCTCCTAAAGTGTAACGGAGGCGCCCAAAGGTTCCCTCAGAATGGTTGGAAATCATTCGTAGAGTGCAAAGGCATAAGGGAGCTTGACTGCGAGACCTACAAGTCGAGCAGGGACGAAAGTCGGGCTTAGTGATCCGGTGGTTCCGCATGGAAGGGCCATCGCTCAACGGATAAAAGCTACCCCGGGGATAACAGGCTTATCTCCCCCAAGAGTCCACATCGACGGGGAGGTTTGGCACCTCGATGTCGGCTCATCGCATCCTGGGGCTGTAGTCGGTCCCAAGGGTTGGGCTGTTCGCCCATTAAAGCGGTACGCGAGCTGGGTTCAGAACGTCGTGAGACAGTTCGGTCCCTATCCGTCGTGGGCGTAGGAAATTTGAGAGGAGCTGTCCTTAGTACGAGAGGACCGGGATGGACGCACCGCTGGTGTACCAGTTGTTCTGCCAAGGGCATAGCTGGGTAGCTATGTGCGGAAGGGATAAGTGCTGAAAGCATCTAAGCATGAAGCCCCCCTCAAGATGAGATTTCCCATAGCGTAAGCTAGTAAGATCCCTGAAAGATGATCAGGTTGATAGGTTCGAGGTGGAAGCATGGTGACATGTGGAGCTGACGAATACTAATAGATCGAGGACTTAACCATATAATATGTAGCAAATGTTATCTAGTTTTGAAGGAATATGCCTTCATAGTTTGGTGATGATGGCAGAGAGGTCACACCCGTTCCCATACCGAACACGGAAGTTAAGCTCTCTAGCGCCGATGGTAGTTGGGACCTTGTCCCTGTGAGAGTAGGACGTCGCCAAGCAAGCTTAAGACGAGTCAGAATGACTCGTCTTTTTTGTATGCTTTCATACCTCTACTAATTGCTTGCTTAACTCCTTCTAAATAGGCAAATCCATGCTTTTTATCTGGTTCTAAGTAAGT
>LXTR01000058.1 GCA_001683825.1 Flavobacteriaceae bacterium CP2B
GCTACAACAAATATTGATGATATTTTTATACTGCTTGTTTTATTTTCACAAGTAAGAACAGAAGTACTTAGGAAAGAAGATAGAGCTGTCCGCGAAAAAGCTATGAGAAAAAACTTTATATTGCTATTGGACAATATGTGGGGTTTAGTATGATTATTTTTCTAAGTATCGTTGGGTCTTTAAGCTCTTTTTTCATTCCTGTTTCGTGGATTGGGGTATTAGGATTCGTGCCAATTTATATGGGTGTTAAAGGACTATTCTCGCTTCGTTCTAACAAAAGTAATAAAGTCATTGATAAAGCTTCTAGTTCATTATTTAAAGTAGCTGCGATTACATTAGCTAATGGAGCTGACAATATCTCAATTTATATACCAATGTTCACTAGTCAATCCTTGGAAGCAAATATCGTTACATTAATTATCTTTTTTTGCATGATAGCAATATGGTGTTCTATTAGCTACACATTGTTAAGAGCTCCTATTTTAGCTAAAGTACTTGAGAGAAATTGTCATATTATCGTTCCAATCGTTCTAATTGGTTTAGGAATGTTCATTCTTTTTCGCAGTAATACAATTGAATTATTGTACTTATAAGTTCAAACTAACGGAATTTTTAAGTAAAAAGAATCAAACGTGGTAAAAAGCCGTACTACAAATAAAATGTAGTACGGCTTTTTTAAGTTTTAGTGAAATGAAACCGTGCACTACGACAATTAAGTTAGACAGGATATTACGATTATTAAATTGAATAGATACTTTAAAAGGAGCGTGATATTTAAAATGAAAATAGTAAAACAGAAGAATATAGACACGAAGGTTATGGAACCAAGTTAATAAAACGTATTGAAGAATTTGCAATTGAAAAAGAGTGTAGCCTAATCAATTTAGATACTTTTAGCTTTCAGG
>LXTR01000061.1 GCA_001683825.1 Flavobacteriaceae bacterium CP2B
AAGTCGTCCGTGATCGTATAGGTACCGTCCAGGTTATCCACCACCGTGGCGATCTTCGCATCGAAAGTGGTGGCCACCCCATCCTCGTTGGTATAGGTGAAGGTACCATTCAGGTTATCCACCAGGGTACTCAGGGTCTCGGTAAAGGTGGTGATGGTCCCATCCTCGGAGGTATAGGTAAAGCTGCCATCCCCGTTGTCCACCAGGGTGGTCACCGTGTTGTTGGTATCAATGGTCACCGAAGTGCCAAAGTCGTCCGTGATGGTATAGGTACCGTCGAGGTTGTCCACCACCGTGGCGATCTTCGCGTCAAAGGTCGTGGCCACCCCATCCTCGTTGGTATAGGTAAAGGTACTATCTCCATTATCCACAAGAGTACTCAGCGTCTCGGTAAAGGTGGTGATGGTCCCATCCTCGGAGGTATAGGTAAAGCTGCCGTCCCCGTTGTCCACCAGGGTGGTCACCGTGTTGTTGGTATCGATGGTCACCGAGGTGCCGAAGTCGTCTGTAATGGTATAGGTACCGTCCCCGTTATCCACCACCGTGGCGATCTTCGCGTCAAAGGTGGTGGCCACCCCATCCTCGTTGGTATAGGTGAAGGTGCCATCGGCATTGTCCACCAGGGTGCTCAGGGTTTCGGTAAAGGTGGTGATGGTCCCGTCCTCGGAGGTATAGGTAAAGCTGCCGTCCCCGTTGTCTACCAGGGTGGTCACGGTGTTGTTGGTATCGATGGTCACCGAAGTGCCAAAGTCGTCTGTAATGGTATAGGTGCCATCCCCGTTATCCACCACCGTGGCAATCTTGGAATCAAAGGTGGTGGCCACCCCATCCTCGTTGGTATAGGTAAAGGTGCCGTCGGCATTGTCCACCAATGTGGTCAGGGTCTCGGTAAAGGTGGTGATGGTCCCATCCTCGGAGGTATAGGTAAAGCTGCCGTCCCCGTTGTCCACCAGGGTGGTCACCGTGTTGTTGGTATCGATGGTCACCGAAGTGCCAAAGTCGTCTGTAATGGTATAGGTGCCATCCAGGTTGTCCACCACCGTAGCGATCTTCGCGTCAAAGGTGGTGGCCACCCCATCCTCGTTGGTATAGGTAAAGGTGCCGTCGGCATTGTCCACCAGGGTGCTTATAGTTTCATTGATATCGGTGGCAGCACCGGAGGCGTCTGTAAGTGTGGCGATTCGGTTACCTGCGACCGTATTGCTTACCGAAAGTCCGTTGGTATCGATGGTCTGGCTGGCACCGGATTCGTCTGTATAGGTGTAGGTGCCATCCCCGTTGTCGACGAGGGTTGAGAGGGAGGTGTCCACAATGGTAGTCACGTTTCCGGCGGCATCGGTAAAATCGTAGCTGCCATCCCCGTTATCAACCATGGCCACAGTACCGGCAGCGGCATTGACTTCGTCTATGGCATCCTGCACATTCCCGGAAGCAAGCCCTGATAAGGTATTGTCATAAGTGACCTCAGCGGCAGTCTGGTCGTCTGTACCCAGGAGTTGTGATAGGTCAACTATCCTCGTGTTGCCATTCTCGAGGGTTATGCTGAGAATATTAGCAGCATCGATGCTTAGGCCGGTAATGGTCTGATCGTCTGTATTATCCAGGTAGGGGCCAAGATTGACCGTTCCCCCGTCTTCCAGGGTAAGTATATTTCCTGCCAGGGACAATTGCTGGTCATCTGTACCCGTATTGTTCAGGGCTGAGAGGTCTACGTTAACCGTATTGCCGTTTTCAATCCTCAGGGAGAGTACATTGGTCGCCGCATTGAAGGTAAAGTTCTGCAACCGTTGATCATCCGAGGATGTCAGTTCCCAGGAGTTCCCGTCCCAAAAATAGATGGTACCCGTATTGGTGTTGACATAGACATCCCCGGTGTCTGCCCCCGCGGGGGTAGTCATTCCTGGCGCTGTAACAGCGGTGCCGCTGAGCACTTCGCAATTACATTGGTCCTGAAGGGTCACTGTGGTCTGGGAAAAAGCGATACCCGATACCAGGAAAAGCAGTATCAGTATGATTCTTTTATCCATCCTTGAAATATTTCTGAACATGGTCTTTTTTGGTCTGTATTTAAGAATCCCGCTATAGACAGAGAATAAAGCAGCAGACAGACATCGCGGGGAACCCGAATTGTTCGATCCAACCTTCACAGCACTAACGGTCTCGAATATTTGGGTCCCATTCGCCATACATTGCTATTTTTTGTTCCGATTTTAGATTTTCTACCTTCAACGGAATAACTACACCTTACAAAATTAACCTGCTGTTCACCCTGTTAAAATTATTGTTGTGTATGGGCCCTATGGCACGGTATAGCCCTTAAAAGTTGAGGTTATTGGTTTTTTTTTGCGCTAAAATCAGCTTGTTTCGTTGGTCGATCATCCCAATAATAGCGACGTTTACCAAAGGGTTCCTTGTCAGAAAATTCGGTGAAATGCAAGGTAGTATCCCGTAAAAGACAACTCTTAGTTTTTGTTAATCCTGTAAGTAATCCGACGGTTGGTGATCACCCCGGCTACCTTCACCGTCAAAAGGGCAGCGTTAGAGGTAACAACGCTGGCACAGGCAAATGAAGAATTTGAGACCACTACCCGGTACTGATAGGTATTCATCCCCAGGGAGGCCGGGTTGAGAGTGAGGGTAGCGGTGGTTGAACCGGAATAAACCCCACCATCGGCAAGATTGGCGAAGGAACCACCCCCATTGGCACTCACCTGCCATTGATATATGTCTGTATTACTGGATATTACGGAGAAGCTGGCTATATTACCGTCGAAAACGCTTTTGGCAGAAGGTTGGGTTGTAATTACCGGGTTGGCCCCGGCTTCCAGGTAATCGGCAGTACTATTGCCGTTGGCATCGGCCGGAGCTGTATACCCGTCTACCCGGTTTGTACCCGTAACCTGTCCATTGGCATCTACCGTGGTTGGGGCATCGGCCAGGATCCCGTCGTTGTTCTGGTCTGAAAAACCGGCTTCCTCTACATCGTTGCACCCGTCCCCGTCACTATCCAGGTCCAGATGGTTGGGCAAGCCATCATTGTCGGGATCCAGGTTGCTACAAACAGAAAAGGCGTTGAGTACGCAGAAATCGGGATCCTGGTAGTTGGGCACCCCATCCCCGTCGGCATCGGCACTGGGGTCTATCCCATTGGATTCAGTGGCATCAAGAATACCGTCATTATCATCGTCCAGATCATCGATATCAATAACCCCATCCCCGTCAAAATCTTCCGATATGGTCAGGCTTACTGTCGCTGTATCACATAAGCCAAAAGAATCGCATACACTATAAGTAAAGGTATCGGTACCCGTAAAACCGGGATCAGGCGTATAGGAAAAACTTCCATTAGAAGACAACATCAGGGTACCATTGGTTGCATCCACCACAGGCACAGTATTCACGGAAAGGATATCCCCCGCATCACTGTCGGTATCATTGCCCAACACCCCGGTTACTGCCACATTCAGAACAACGTCCTGAGGTCCCGAATAGGCATCATCAGATGCGCAGGGTAATGAGCGAATAACCAGGATGTCTGTGGGATCTGTGGCCGGGGTACACCCTTCCAGGGGTGCTATACCCAGTTGATAATCACCTGGGGCATCTATGAGCACATTATCCAGGCCTACCCCTGCAATCTGTGAAAGGCCGTTGGCCGGGAAAACCACCCCAGGGGTAAGCGAAGACCATACATATTCGGCGGAGGCAGACAAAAATTCGGCCTGGAGGGTACGTGTTTCTCCGGTTAGACAGGAGTCAAAATCACCGGGTTCCATGATCGCCGTATTGACCTGTGTTCCTGCCGCACTTCCCAAAAAATCATAGGGCCCTGCAAAATCTTTGAGGGAGGATGTAAATGAGGAGGATGTCCTTGACTTGCTCATCACAGCGCTAAAAGGGGAATCGCATGCCGCTCCACTCCCAAACAATGCCCTGGGATCAAAACCGAGCTGGGTGAAGTTCACTCCTACTTCGGCCATATATCCTGAATTGTAGTTAGTGGTATAGCCCGAGGTATTGGTAGTCCCCCAGGGAGGCGCGGCCGTGGACAATGGGTTTACCCTGCTCAACAGGGTTCCTGCAGGAACGTTAATCTGGCCGTACCCATAGGAACTTCCACCGTCAATACTCGTCCCCCAAGTAAAAGTGGAAGTACCACCCGGCGATGTCCCGGGATTAAACTTAGAGCGTTCTACCCACAAGCGGACCTCCACCCCGGAGACCCCTCCGCCCCCATAGGAAAATCCGATGATCATATCGCCAATGGTCGTTACATTACCACTGGCGTCAAAGCGCCAGGCAGTATGTCCTTCATCGGGTCCTGAGTTCACAAAACCACCCCCTGAAGTACTGATTTCTGAAACAAATAACTCAAAATCCACAAAGTGATTTCCGCTGGAAGATAGCGTCGAGATCATCAGGTTCACCCAAAGATTATCGGTCACATCCACTCCATCCCTCCGCATATGGACCCCGGTGTCCACTATGTCCGTTTTATCAGGTACCGGCCCGGGAGAATAGCCCCAGGCGCTCATGGGGTTGTCGCCGTTTTTCCCACTGGTGAAAGTCGTTTGGTCATTTCCGCCCCCCCCCCCGACATAATCCCTGCCAAATCGGGTAGAATACCAGATATGGCCATTGTTGGTCCCATAATTCGGGATGCTCTGGTCCAGGTCAAAGGCAATGTTGTTGCCGGCCGAGAGTTGGGCTGCATAGCCCATGGCAGCGGCAGTGGCTTCATCGACCACCCCGGACCCCGATATGCCGTTATAAAACCAGTCGTCTGTGGTCAGGCCCGAAAGTACGTCACCTGACCGTGTATCGGCTTCGATCCCAAAATTGGCTCCCACCCCGGTTTGGGCGCTACCGGCCAAGGTGAAGAAAACCAGAATCAAAAGAATGACCTTTAGTTTTAGCCAACCGGTGAAATGGATAGTATCATAAGTAATAATCCTCAACATAATTCAATACCGCTAAACCCGATCATCTCCTGGTTTTCGAAAGGATAAACGGAATTTGTTCAAATTAACATAAAGGATAAGCCACCAGGATAATATTGTTGTCAAATTCCTTCAGTACTCTGTAAATCCTGTTGAAACTGTGGTTTAATCTAAAACAGCCTTTCTGGACAGTCCTAAAACGAAACTTATGTACCGTTAATTAACATTAACCCTATAAGTAATTCGCCGATTGGTTATCACCGTCTGGATCTTGATGATGCTCATAGGCGAAAATTCAGACGTGCTGCCGGAAATAGTGGCCGTAGCAGTGATCTTTTGCCCAACCGATACCGCTGGCGGTACAGCAATCTGAAAATGGTAGCGGTTGGTATTATCCGTATTGCCATCGGCATCGTTGTAGGAAGACACAGAACTGTCCAGATCGCTCCCACTGCCTTCAATGACCGTAGCCAAAAAGGTTTGCCCTTCCCCGTAATCGGTTGACATCCCCAACTCGTTATCCCCCTGGGTGGCCGTCCCTTCCTGCACATCGGTCAGGAAAATCTCCATAATGCTCCCGGGCCTTGCCCAGCCCTTGATATTGAGATTGCCTGCGTTAATGTAAGCTGACTCGATGATGGGGAAATTAAGCAACCCGTTGGGGCCATTGTCTCCATCGCCGTTATCGTTCAAGGTTACCCCATCGTCATCCAGATCGATCCCCAGGGCATCTACCAGGGTGCCATTGGCATAGAAGGAATTTTGGGATATAAGGTTCCCGTTGCTGTTATTTATGAGCACAATGCCAGCCCCGGCATTTGAAAAAACCACATTTCCGGTTATGGCGGCGGCGTCATCGCCCAATACTATCCCTGCCAAACAACCTCCACCACTGCTGCCGGAACTGGTAATGGTATTTTGGTCAATGGTCACCGGGCTCGAAATATTGCTGCCATCGATGCCATACCCCCCGGAGTTTTCAATCAGGTTGTGCTGCAAGACAACCCCAACTCCGTCATTCAATGCAACACCTGGTTGGCAGGCGCCGATGCCATTATTGGTTATATGGTTGTTGCGTATGGTTGTGGAAGTTCCCCCGTCAACCAGGATGCCCTGGTCTTCGTGGGTGGCAATATAGTTGCCATCGATCACCGTGATCCCGTCTTCAATTTCGATCCCGGTAACTATCGCTCCGGAATTGGCCCCGATGGCATTTACCCCTATCAGGTTACCGGTAATGGTCAGGGAACCATCTTTCATGAGGATGGCGCTTTTATCATCGGCATACATGGCGAGATGACGAATTACTACCCCGTTTCCCTCATTGACGAACACTTCTCCATTGGGTTTGTCAAGCTGAATTTCAGGTAATTGAAAATTTGGAAGGTTTGTGGCTGCCACCCCAACTGCCGAGCCTCCTGCCCCGATAGTACCGGCATTTGAATCTCCGGAATAGGCTGTTTGGGTACGGCCGTCAATGACAGTGGTAGTCCCGGTTATGTCGCTTAAATCACCTGCAGTGATAGTAATGGTAAAAACACCTGCGGCATAGCTGGCATCTGCCGGCCTACCCAGGGCATCCCCTGTTGGGGGGATCATAAAAACGGACAGGTCCTCGCCCGCTGCCGGGTCAAACAGGGCGTTCGCCTCAATATCCAGGCCTGCCTCCCCCAGGTTATTGGAATTGACGATAAACTGCCCCAGGCTACCCTGCCCGGTTTCGTTGGTATTGACAATGGTATTGAAATTGAACCCAAAATCAAGGCCCACGGACCCTTCATTGTTGATCGTAATAGCCGCCGTAGACTGGGCCCCGGCCAGGATTCCGGCAGCCGGGTCCGTCAGGGCGGGATTATTACCCCCCACCAAACTGGCATCAGGTACCACTGTACCGGCCACATAGTCCGTTTTGTACGTCTGGACTGGGAGGCAGGTAGCACATGATCCCCCTCCCGGCCGGGTAGAGCGGATTGAATTGTTGACCACCCGGACCGTATACGACCCATTTTGCATGCCTGCAAAATCATACTGGCCCGAGGCATTGGTCGTGGTAGTCTGTACCAGGGTGCCCACATTGTCATAGAGTTCTACGGTGACCCCGGGGATGCCCACATTCCCTGAAGTGGCCCGGTTGCGGCCCGGCCCCCCTCCATAATTTATATCTTCAAAAACGTTCCCAACGATGATATTGGAAGGCACCTTCAGCACTACGGCGTTCATCATCACAAAATCCTGCCCCACATTGACGACTGTTGTGGCCGAAGTCTCGCCGGGGAGGATAAAGGCCGAGACATCGTAGGTATCCAGGTCAACCCCATGCAGGCTGGAATTATTGGTGGGGGGCACCCCCGCGTTATCAAAATTGGTAGAGTTAAAGGGATTACTCCCGGTGGTATTGTCCCCATCGCCGGTAAGCAGGTTGTTGCCTGTAAGCGGCGTATTAAATGCCAGGGATTCACTGTTGGCCAGGGTCTGGTCGCCTTCCCAGGACAAAATCGTTGTCTTGGACCCAATGGAACCTATGGCGTAAAAGCCGGAAAGCGTGAAGGAAGAGGTACTGTACTGGTTGCCATCAAAGCCCTGGTACAGATTGATAGAGGCGGCTGGCAGGCCAGGGGCACTATAAAACACCATCAGGGCCCAGCCACCAAGGGTTACGGCACTACTGCAGTAGCTGCCACTATTGTCTATGGTGAGCCCGCTGAAATCAAAAACGTTGGTGTTTGGATCCGGAATGGACTGCAGCAAGGGGGTCACATCCGCCGAATGGTTGTGAAACTCCAGTCCGATAATGGTGGTCCGGTACACCAGGGTGGCATCAATGTTGTTGCCTTCAAAGGTCACCTGGGGGTCCATTTGGCCCGAGTTGGACCAGTAAAGAATGGCTCGCTCTATGGTGGCCCCTACCGGGATATTCGAGGTCAGGGTGTTAGACGAACTGGTAGTGAAACTACAGGCGTTTACCGTATTGGGTTGGGTACGCAGGGTCCCCCCGGCCGTAGTGTAATCCATATAACCGTCAAACTCCTGAAAGAGGGTCAAAGGGGTATTTCCCAGGACCACCTCGTTATCGGTAATCGTCCCCACTCCCCTGTCTGTGATGTTAACTGCAGGGTTGGTGGTAAAGGTCATCCGGATTTCAAAAACCTCCGATAGTTCATAGATATTGTCTTCGAGGATATTCACCACAATGGTATTGCTGTCGCCAACAGATCCATTAAAAAACATAGAACCGCTTACGCCATTGTAATCGGCACCATCGGTGGCTGATACAGCGACCGTGGAATAACTCACAGTAAAGGGCAGTAAAACCGCCTGCCCGGTGTGGGTGGCGGTAAAAGTGGCCGTTCCGGCACCTTCATCAATCGTGAGGTCGGTGATGGAAATAATGGGCTCAAAAACAGCGGTGAACCGCACATTATCAATACGGTACTCTTCTCCCCCGCTCCATCCACCGCTATCGGAAACAAAACGGATCCCCGCTGAGGCGTTTCGCTCAGCCGCCGTAAGGGTGTAGTTAACCGATCCGCTGCCGTTAAGGATGGCCACAGAGTTCCAGGAAGTCCCATCGTAAAGTTCCACAGAGATTCTTTCGTTGCCGCTAACCTCGGTATAGTCAAGCGTTAGGGTGGCACTGCTGGAACCCGACAGATCCAGGGATCGCTGAATGCTAACCCCGTCCATATTTTCAATTCGCAATTGGCCTCCGGATATCTGGATCCTCCCATTGGTGGGGCTGGTGGCCTCCCCATTTTCGACCCAGGGCCCCGAAAAGCTCATGGAACCATTGTTCAGGTTGTAAAGGGGGAGGCTAAATCGATCCTCAAAAGTATCCTGACCCCTTAAGATGAACATCCCAAAGAGGGTTAGCAGCAAAGCAATATGTCGCAAGGTTTGTACAGGCATGACTGTATTTAGGTATTTTTCAACCACTTAGATCCAACCCGGGGTCTGATCAAAAGTACGGGAGCGTGTGGTCCTGCATAAATTTTTGTTGTGAAAACCACGGTTTTGTATGGGTTACGCTTAATTCCTTAGAAGTAAGCGAATAGAAAAAGCGAAAATCAATGCGGACAAGTACTCAATAGCCTGGTTGTTTCTTAACTTTAATCTGACTCCAAACTTATGGCCGGTCTACGCTAAATCGCACATTTCTATTAATTAACACTGATCGAACCCTTACCCTTAAGGTTGCCGGTTCCGAGGCGGTCGGCGGGCAGGAAGATGGCAATTTGATGGCAAGCAACCGGTACTGGTAGCCATTTTTGGACAGGGGGACCTGGTTGATGGTAAGGCCCAGGGTCTGGACCCCGGAATACTCCGACCCGTTTGCCAGGTCCGTGAAAGTAGCTCCGCCATCCGTACTGCGCTGCCATTGGTAGGCATTCGCCCCGGTGGCAGTGGCCGTAAACGCAGCGGCAGTGCCTGCAAATACCACCTGGTCGGGCCCAATGGTGGCTGTAGGGCGGTCGTCCCGGGATAAGGCTATGGCGGTACGGGAACTACTGGTGCAACCGGTGACCGTATTCCTGGCTTCGGCATAATAGGTGCCGGGACCGGCAGGGGTGTAACTGCCAGCCCCGGAAAGCAACAGGGTACCCCCTGAAGCCGAAGAATACCAGTCCACCGTTTCGCCGGCATTCACGGTGGCGGTTAGCGGGGGAACCGGGTCCCCGGAACAATAGGCCTGGTCTCCCCCGCTTACAGGCGCATTCACCACCGGGCAAAAGCAATTGGGCGAAGACACAGGCAGGTTGCGAGCACAGGAATTGGCCGCGGTTACCGTGGCCACCACATTTGTGCCACCCGGGACATTGGAGATGCGCCATCGGTTCGCCCCCAGGCTGGTTGCAGTCCCTGCGGTACTGGTAACCATACCTGAACTTACCGTCACCTCGAAGGCATAGGTATCGGTAATAAAATTACAGGAGGGCGCTTGTGACATGCTGATGGTTGGACCCGGTAAAATAGTAAGCTGTACCGCGGTACGGAAAAGGCTGCGCCGGTTGGAATCGATGTCATCCACGCTCTCGGCATAGTAGGTCACCGTACCCACTGTACTCCAGGTTGGGCTAATCGCGCTACCCCCTTCTGAATTGGCAAACCATTCCACATAGGCATTTGCCGGCGGGGTGGCCGAGGCTGTAAGGGTTTGTATGGGGCTTTGGGCACATTCTGTCTGGTCCCCGTCGCTCTGGGGTGGTGGCAACGCGGACTCAATTTCCTCGAAGGAGTAGTCAGCCCCCCCATTGCCGTTACAGGTTGAGAATTTTTGGGTTCCAATGTAAATTACCTGGGAAGCGTTGCAGTTCTTGGAGGTACTGATCGTACCCCCGTAGTTCGCGATGATAGCGCCCTCCGGAAGACGCAGGTCTGCATTTTTCACCCATTCCAGTATACCATCGGCCTCTATGATCAGGTGTTGCAGGTCCAGGGTAAAATCGCCATTGTTGGGCAATAAAAGGATGTCGTCCCCACCGGAACGGTCTCCAATGACCAGATCGGTAATGGCATATGAGGTGATATCCACGTTTAGGGTAACGGTATTCCCATTGCCGATCAACACCTCGCCCACGTTCGCGTTCTGGCCAGGATAGGCAATGGCCGCAGTCCAGGAAGTGCCGTTGTACCGTTGCCAAATGGTGGGATTGTTCCAATTGCCGCTGCCAATGGACCGATAATCCCCGGCCTGCTGTGACCAGCTGCAAAAAGGTAGTAGCCCCAGGAACACCAATGCCCCTAGCCGGATTAAAATACCTGTGCGGATGTCGTTTTTGTTATGCGGCAAGGTCCTTACTTCTGGTTAAACTCCGGGGAACCGGGAGCGTACTAATAACGGTACCGTAGCCATGCCAGGAGGAATCGGGCAGGTGCGTACAGGACCTGTGCCGAAGCCAAACTCCCACGGGGTAAAATAGCATAACGACCGCGTACCCTAAAGTACCCGACGCAGCCTTCCGGGACCCTCCAAAACAAAATAACTGAATGTCAGCCGGCAAATGGCTTTATTTGAACCGTTGACCCCTAAATTAGCCAAAACCCAGGGAAGCATGAAAGATTTGTTGTGAAGCTTTCGCTAGGACAGGCAAAAGTCCGGTATCCCGTAGTGACTGCCGGACTTTTGCCCATACTTTAATCAACTATGTAAAAATCGAATTGGCTCCTATTCCAGGATGATAAACTCCGAGCGCCGGTTGCGCTGGTGTTGTTCGGAAGTACAGCGAACCCCGTCATCACATTCATTCACAAGGCGGCTTTCCCCGTAGCCCTCTCCTACAAGGCGGTCCGCGGAAATCCCTTTGGAGATCATGTAGGCCACCGTGGCATCTGCCCGTTTTTGAGATAGCCAGAGGTTATAGGCATCCGGGCCACGACTGTCTGTATGGGAATTGGCCTTAATTTTAAGGCTGGGGTATTTCTCCATGGCGGCGATCACCTTCTGTATTTCCACCTCCGCATCCGGGCGGATATTGTATTTATCAAAGTCAAAGTAGATCGTACTCAACTGGAGCAACTTGGCCAGGTCGTCCCCAAAACCGGCGGTCACGGTTTCCCGCTCCAGGTAAAAATCCATTACGCGCGGCTTGCCGTCGGAAACACCCAGGTATTCTTCCGCCGGGATATACCCTTCCATGGCGGCCCTAATAAAGTTCCCCTGGTTGCAGTCGCAACTAAGGGTATATTCCCCTTCCGAGTCCGTGAAGGTCGAAAGCACTTCTTCGTTTTTCTCGTCAATGACCTTGACCGTAGCCCCCACCAGCTCCTGGTTGGAGATCTTGTCCCGTACCGTTCCCGTAATGGGTTGAATACACTCAAATACAAGTGGCCTGGTTTCCAGGAAGCTGTAGATATCATCCTGGCCCATACCGCCCTCCCTGTTGGAGGCAAAATACCCTTTCCGGGTTTCTTCCGAAAAGATGAAACTGAAATCGTCGAACTTGCTGTTGACCGCCTCCCCGACGTTCAGGATGGGTCCCTGGTAATCTTCCCGTTTTATTTTGGTGGCAAAAACATCCAGGCCACCCAATCCCGGGTGCCCATCCGAAGAAAAATACAGGATTTCCTCGCTGGTGACAAAGGGAAAGGTTTCCCGTGCCTCGGTATTGATGTTGTTCCCAAGGTTTATGGGGGTCCCGAAAGTACCGTCTTTATTGATGGCCACCTTGTAGAGGTCTGACTGCCCCAAACTACCCGGCATATCGGAGGCAAAATACAGGGTTTTACCATCGGGGCCGAGGCTGGGGTGGGCCACGGAATACGCGTCACTATTGAAGGGCAGTTCCTCCAGGATGGCCCACTGCCCATCCTCCTTGGTCGCCCTGAAAATTTTTAGCCGGACAAATCCTTCCTCATCCCGGACGTATTTCCCCTCTTTAAAATTGTTCCTTGTAAAATACAGACTATTGCCATCGGGGGAAAGCACCGAGGTTGATTCGTGCATACGGGAGTTCACCCCCTCCACTTTTACCACCTTGTTTTGGGAAACACTGTCGGCGTTTACTTTATATAGGTCCAGGAAATCTGTGGAAGTCCAGCTATGCCGGTATCTGGCCAGGTTGCCCGTATCGCGGTCCGAAGAAAATATGAGGCCTTTTTCGTAAAACGCGGGGGCAAAATCGGAATAGGCGGAATTGTATTCAAAGGGGGCCAGCTCATAGCGACCCGAGTTCTTCTTGATGTCTTCCCGGTAACCCTCAATATTCCGGAGCCGGAAGGCCCGCACGTCTTCCGAGGTAAGATCCGCGAACCGGGCGAGGGCCTCATCAGAAGCATCGTATTGCCCCAGCGATTTCAGGGTTTGCCCGTAACGGAAGTAGTATTCAGGCCCGGATTCGGCGGGGAATTCCTCAACCAGCCGTTTGAATACCTTGGCCGCCTCATCATATTTAGCCGTAAAGTAGTATGCGTTCCCCAACCGCTGCAGCAGGTCTGCAGATACATAGCCCTTGTCCAGGACTTTTTGATAGATATCGATGGCGGGCCTGAAGGAATAGCTTTGGTATTCTTCATTGGCCTTCGTCATCAGCCGCTCCTGGGCAAAGCCCATCCCGGTGAATGCGAGGCCGATGTATAGTGTTATTAATACTCTTTTAATCATTTTTGGCACTTTAGAAGAATCTGGGCGAAATGGTGCGGTTGAACGACCGTATTAATTCGAATCTCAAAAAGACTTCGAAAGAACCGTCATTGAATTGGGTTCCTCCAAGTTCAGTGGTTTCCCTGTCATAGGCCAGGCCCAGCATAAACTGGTCCGAAATCTGGAATCCCACAAGGGCACTCAGCGCAGCATCCCAACGGTAGGCCGCGCCCAGCGAAAATTTCTCGTTGATCAGGAAACTGGTGGACAGGTCTACCTGGATGGGGGCTCCGCCCACCACTTTGGTCAGCAAGGCCGGCTTGAATTTCAGGAAGGGGTTGAGTTCAAATACATAGCCCGTGATAAAATAAAAATTAATGCGTTCCGTGGACAGGAATTGGACCGAGTTGGCATCCCTTTGGGAATTATCAAAATGATCGGTTTCAAGCACATTGGGGGCCGAAAGGCCGGCATAGAACCTATCGGTGTGGTAATAAAAGCCGAGGCCAAAATTTGGCGAAAACCGATTTTCGATGTTATCGCCGGTGATGGGTTCGTTATCAAAGTTATTCAACCCGTTGAAATCCAGGTTGAGGAGGTGGCCACCCGCTTTCAGACCGAAGGACATCCTGGCATCCTGGGACACGTTCAGGGTATAGGATATCACCGCGTCAAAATAGGTTTCCTGAACCGTACCGTCGCCGATGTCGTCATTGACCACCGAAATACCATACCCTACCCGGCTGTCCCTGATCGGAGAATGCAGGTTCAGGGTCTGGGTTTTTGGAGACCCTTCCAGCCCTACCCACTGTGCCCGGTACAGGGCCGCAGCTGTCAGCTGCCCGCGAGACCCCGCGTAAGCCGGGTTCACGCTCATGGTATTGTACATGTACTGGGTATACTGGGCATCCTGCTGCGCCTGCACGCCAACATAGAGAAGGCCGGTAAACAAAAGCGTCAGGAGTAGGTTTTTTTTGGTTGTCATGTGGTATCCAAACTATTATTTGCTGATATAAAGGTATCCGCTATCCGTAATGTTTTCCTGCTCTTTCTGATATTCAAAGATATAGAAATATACGCCCGCAGGCAGGTAATCTCCTGAACTTACCGTAGACCTCCCTCTGGACCGGCCATCAAATACATTGTTCTGGTTGTTATAATTGTTGCCCTCGTAGACGGCAATACCCCAACGGTTAAAAATCCTCAGTGAATTGTTGGGTACGGTCTTTACCCCCCGGATAAACAGGAAATCATTCCTTCCATCCCCATTGGGGGTCACCATCTGGTTCACTTCAATCGACTCTTCCGCGGTAGAAAACACTTCTACCGTCACCGTGGCCGTATCGCATCTATCGGGCACCCCGGTGTCACAAATCATATAATCAATGGTGTAGGTACCGGCATTGGTCCCCGGGGCCACCGTTACACTCCCATCTTCGTTGATCGTCAGCGGTCCGGTTGGGTTGGAAGTAAGTACCACATCAAGGGGGTCGACAGGAGCCCCATTCAGGGTGTCGTTATCAAGCACATCGCTTCCAGGCACCGTGCCCCCGGTGACCCCATCCACGGGCACCGCGCTATAGTCATCGTCTACCGCGTCTATGGCACCCACTCCTGGCCCGACGGCTACCGATACCGTGGCGGTATCACAATTCTCGGGGTCGGCCAGCTCACAAATCGTATAATCGATCGTATAGGTACCTTCAGCCGTTCCTGGGGCCACATTCACACTGCCATCCCCGTTCACGGTCAGTGGTCCGTCCGGGGTGGAAGACAGCTCAATTTCGGCCGGGTTCACGGCGGCCCCATCCAAAGTGTCGTTGTCCAGGACATTGCTATCCGCTACGATGCCTCCGGTATCCCCATCAACGGGAACCTGGCTAAAGTCGTCATCAACGGCATCAATAGCGCCCATGCCGGGGATCACCACCACGGTTACCGTGGCCGTATCGCAATTTTCAGGATCTGCCAACTCACAAATCGTATAATCAATGGTATAGGTTCCTTCCTCCGTGCCTGGGGCTACCACCACACTGCCATCCCCATTGACCGTAAGAGGTCCTGTCGGAGTGGAAGTCAGTACAATATCGCCAGGGTCCAGGGGCTCCCCATTCAGGGTATCATTGAATAGCACATTGCCATCGGCCACGATACCGCCCGTATCCCCGTCAATCGGGATCTGGCTAAAGTCATCATCTACCGCATCAATCGTACCCTGTAGGACCGAGATGGTCACCGTGGCTGAAGCGCAGACATCCGGATCAGGATCGGTATTGCACACTTCATAGACAATGGTCACCGTGGTATTGGCCTCTTCCGCTGGCGCCAAATAGGTCAGTTCACCGGTATCGGCATCAAAAACGACGGTCCCGGTAGCATTGCCCCCAATTTGGCTAATGGAGGTGGTCCCCAAATTGTTGGGGGCGTTATTGGGCAAGTAATCGTCGTTCTCCAATATATTGATTACCAGTTCGGTCAGTGGCTGTGTGCTACCGCTATCATCCAGAGCAGTGGCCTCCAGGGGGTGTGGATCCGTACCGTTGGGATTGCCGTCATTATCGCAATCCAGGTTGTTCCATGCTTCAGACGGGCTAAGGGTCTGACTGGCCAGGAGGAGGTCGCAGGGGTCCAGCGGGTCTGTGCCATCTCCCACTTCGTCCGAATTGGTCACCCCGTCGCCATCACAGTCCAGGCTGTCCCATACGGCGGTCGTTGTCACGGTCTGGTGTGCGAGCACAAACTCGCAGGGATCAAAGGGGTCTGTCTCATCCTCTATTTCGTCTTCATTGGTCACACCATCCCCATCACAATCGGCGACCAGGTAGTCCCCGCTTTGCGCCAGGGTGATGCTAGCCGGTTCAAAGGAACAGGGATCCAAAGGATCTGTCCCGTCCTCCACTTCATCGGAATTGGTCACCCCGTCCCCATCACAATCCAGGGCGTTCCACTCGCTTGAAGGGTCTACGGTCTGGCTTGCCAGGATAAAGTCGCAAGGATCCGCCGGGTCTGTACCATCGTCAATTTCATCTTCATTGGTCACCCCGTCCCCGTCGCAGTCGGCCACCAGGTAGTCGCCGCTTTGCTCCAGGGTAATACTTGCCGGTTCAAAAGAACAGGGATCCAGGGGGTCTGTCCCGTCCGCGACTTCATCGGAATTGGTCACGCCGTCCCCATCACAATCAAGGGCATCCCACGCTTCTGAGGGGTCTACGGTCTGGTGCGCGAGGATAAAGTCGCATGGATCGGTCGAATCTGTCCCGTCTGTGGTTTCATCATCATCGGTGACCCCGTCCCCGTCTGTATCCCCTGAGCCATCGGGATCCAGGTAATCCGGGGTTCCATCTTCGTCTGTATCGTCATTGGTGGGGTCCCCGTCTTCATCGGCATCCTCATCGGGGGTATCGATATCGTCCCCGTCATCGTCAAAATCACGGTAATTCACATCTTCGGTCCCATCGGTGTCCGGAAGGTCGTTGGCCGGGTCATCTATTTCGTCGTTCACATCGAAACCGTCATTCACATCTTCTCCCTCATAGCCGTCATCGAGCCCGTCACCATCGGCATCCGTACCCAGGAAAGCCTGATCGGGAACCCCGTCAAAATTAAAATCGTTGCCTTCGTTGTTATCCGGCACCAAATCATTGTCGGAATCCGGGTCCAGGTAGTCGGGTTGGTCTTCCCCATCGGTATTCACAGGGTGCAGTCCTTCGTCCCCGCTGCCTTCATAGGCATCATCTAGTCCGTCCCCGTCTGAATCATTCCCGGAGGGCGAGATATATCCCGCGGTGGTTTGGGCCTCCACATTGTCGGGGATGCCATCGTCATCCGAATCGATATCCCTGAAATCCGGGTACTTGCAATTATCGGAATTTATGGGGGTAATGCCCTCCCCGGAACCTGGATGGTCCTCGTAGTGGTCATCCAATCCATTGCCATCGGTATCTATCCCACAAGGCGCCTGGTATTGGTGCGGGTTTTGTGCCTCCACATTATCGGGGATCCCGTCATTGTCAGAATCGATGTCCCTGAAATCCGGTTCTGCGTCATGGTCGGTATTCAACGGGGTTATCCCTTCCCCGGAACCCGGGCTCGACTCATAGTGGTCGTCCAGGCCATTCCCGTCAAGGTCCACCCCGCAAGGTGGCTGGTAACCCGCACTGGTCTGGGCTTCGACATTGTCAAGGATGCCATCGTTGTCCGAGTCTATATCCAGGTAATCGGGAATGTTGTCTCCATCGGTATCCACTGGGATCAGCCCACCACAGGCCCCCGGATGGGCTTCGTAATGATCATCCAGGCCGTTGCCATCGGCATCCACCCCACAAGGGGCCTGAAAAGAAGCCGTCAGCTGGGCCTCCACGTTATCCAGGATGCCGTCATTGTCCGAATCGATATCCAAATAATTTGGGATCCCATCGCCATCCGTGTCCGAAGGATTGGTCCAATGCTTGTTGTCGCCATCCTCATTCAGATCTTCGAGGGGATCGATAATCCCATCGTTATCATCATCTATATCCTTATTGTCGGGCACCCCATCTCCATCGGTATCGGTAAATACGACATAGGGGCCTACAGGGTCAGAAATATGGTTAAAGGAAGAGGTCAGGCCAGGCACCAAAAGGCAGGTGATCACAAAAATGCCATGAAAAAAGCTCTTCCTAAGCTTGGCTGGGGTAAAGTTGTCCATAAATGATAGTTTTCATCTTAAACGTATCACCATGGCAGGCAGAAAATAAGATCTGTAAGAAGTCTGGGGACTCTGAAATACACTGCAAGATATAGTTAATATAGGATTCGACAAATTGTTTTGAAAACTTAAATAGGCATATCTCCGCCAACATCCATATTAATCGATAAAGCGTTCATTCACAACCGCCTGCCGGCCGATTATCCGCATAAAATCGCCTTAAATCCCGGCGTCCGATGTACCGTTACCGGATATTCCTGCCGTTGGTCGATGTAATGGCTCCGGGGTACTTTTGGGGAAGGTTTCCGGCCGTTCGGGGAAGAAAGGTATCCCGCCCGCATACCGGTAATAAATGCCCCTGGCCTGGGGTTTAGAAGATCAAAAATCGGTACTTTTGCCAAAATTTTCCTGGATGAACTTTACGAAAGAAATAGCGAAAAGGAGGACTTTTGGGATAATCTCCCACCCCGATGCCGGGAAAACCACCCTTACCGAAAAACTGTTGTTGTTTGGTGGGGCCATTCAGGAGGCGGGGGCGGTAAAGAGCAACAAGATCAAAAAAGCGGCTACCAGCGATTTTATGGAGATCGAGCGGCAAAGGGGTATTTCGGTAGCCACTTCGGTGCTGGCCTTTCTCTACAAGGGGAAAAAGATCAATATCCTGGATACCCCCGGGCACAAGGATTTTGCCGAGGACACTTTCCGGACCCTTACCGCGGTCGACAGCGTGATCGTGGTGATCGATGTGGCCAAGGGGGTCGAGGAACAGACCGAAAAGCTGGTTGAGGTTTGCCGCATGCGCAACATCCCCATCATCGTGTTTATCAATAAAATGGACCGGGAAGGAAAGGATGCCTTTGACCTCCTGGATGAAATAGAACAAAAATTGGGGCTGACGGTAACGCCCCTGAGTTTTCCCATAGGGATGGGATACGATTTCAAGGGGATTTATAACCTCTACGAAAAGAATATCAATTTGTTCAAAGGCGACAGCAAAAAAAGCTTTAAGGATACCATCGCTTTTGATGACGTGCAAAGCCCCGGACTGGAAAAGATCATAGGCGAAAAATCTGCCAGGGCCCTCCGGGAAAACCTGGAATTGGTTCATGGGGTATATCCTGCATTTGACAAAACAAGGTATTTGGAAGGCTCCCAGCACCCGGTATTTTTTGGATCGGCCCTCAACAACTTCGGGGTAAGGGAACTCCTGGATTGTTTCATCGACATAGCCCCTCCGCCCCGTTCCAAGAAAGCGGAAGAACGCCTGGTGGAGGCCAGGGAAAAGGAAATGACCGGTTTTGTCTTTAAGATCCATGCCAACATGGACCCCAAACACCGCGACCGGCTGGCTTTTGTGAAGATCGTTTCCGGGGTTTTTGAACGGAACAAACCTTACCTGCATGTGCGGCACGACAAAAAGTTGAAATTTTCGAGCCCCAATGCCTTTTTCGCGGAAAAGAAGGAAATCGTGGATGTTTCATTCCCCGGCGATATCGTAGGGCTCCACGATACGGGAAATTTTAAGATTGGGGATACGCTCACCGAAGGGGAAGTCCTCCACTACAAAGGGATCCCAAGCTTCTCTCCCGAACATTTCCGATATATCAACAATGCCGACCCCATGAAGGCCAAGCAATTGTACAAGGGGATCGACCAGTTGATGGACGAGGGGGTCGCCCAGTTGTTTACCCTAAACCTGAACGGGAGAAAGGTCATTGGTACCGTGGGTGCCCTCCAGTACGAAGTAATCCAGTACCGTTTGGAACACGAATACGGGGCCAAATGCACGTACGAGAATTTCCCTGCCTACAAGGCCTGTTGGGTAAAGCCGGAGGATCCTGACAACGACGAATTTGAGGAATTTCAAAGGGTCAAGCAAAAATTCCTCGCCACTGACAAGAGCGGGCAATTGGTCTTCCTGGCCGATTCCCAGTTTTCTTTGCAGATGACCCAGCAAAAATACCCTTCGGTGAAACTTTTCTTTACCTCGGAATTCGATTGAATAGCCTTTCGGCATCCGATCTACTGCGAACAGCAGTACCCGGGGCACAGGCACCGGCCTGCAAGTAATTTTCAGGAAACCCGGTTACCTTTATCCCGGGGCTTAGGATGGGGGGTTCCCCCTGCTATGTAGACGCGGATACCAGGGGTTCCCCCGGAAAGCTCCACAATGCTGCCCTCATGGCTTTTCTTTACCGGAATTCTGTTCCAGATAATAGTCCAGAATCCGCATGGTAAGGAATGGACGCAGGTTTACCTGGTTTGTGAGCACTATGGCCGTTATGTTTCTCCCGGGAATACGTACGATATCCGCGAGTGCCGGACCACCGCTATGGCCGGTCGCCTTTTCGCCCCTGTGTTCTGCAACGATCCAGCCGACCCCAAAATCCGAATCCGTGCCATCGCGCAACCTGGCAGACGTCCACATGACTTCGGCGTATTCCCGACTCAGCAATTTTTGGGTATCCAGTGCGATGGCCCATTTCGTAAGATCCTGAATAGACGCATACAAACCACCGGACGGGTAGGTCCAATGAGGAAACATCATCGAGAAAATCCGTTGCTTTTTTTGCGCATCATCCCACTGGTAAACAGATGCCGCATGCGGCATCAAGTCCACGGTCCTGTAGATATAATCCTGTTCCATGTTGTTAAAACCAGTATGGTCCATCCCCAGCGGCTTAAACAAGGTCTCCTCCAGGAATACGTCGAATTCCATTCCCGAAACCGTTTCTATCAATTTCATGACCACGGCATAATCACCCCCTGCATATACGGTTCTCGTGCCTGGCTCAAAGTCCAAAGGCTTGGCCATTGCCGTATCCAGGGCAGCCGTAACCGTTTTAAAATGGTATTGAAGCCCCAGGAGGTCGGTAATGCCCGATTGGTGGGCGAGCAAATCGATAACTGTCATACTATTCCATTCCTCCGGCAATTGCGGGAGGTAGTGTCTCACGCGTTGCCCAAGGTCTAATTTGCGGTCCTGCACCAGTTTCATTATGGCAGTCGCGGTAATTAACTTGGTTGCAGAGGCTAATTGAAAGGAAACCGTATCGGCATTGGGAATGCCATATTCCAGGTTGGCCTTCCCATAGGTGCCCTGATGGGTGACCTTGCCATTATCAATAATGGCATACGAAAGTGCCGGGATGTGAAACTCCCTGATCTGTTCAAGCAGGAAGGAATCGATATTAACCCCTGCCTGTTGTGCAGGAAGGCGGTTGAAAAGGGTTGAAACTACTACCAGGGTCAATACAAGGATATCGGACTTTTTCATAGGTTGTTAAACACAATTGGGTTCAATGGGATGTTTGCAAAATCATCAATACCCCATAGACGGGGAGAAAACCGTGTTGTTGCAAAATTTCCACCATTATTAACGCCCGGTAGAAAAAAACCTGACGAGCGCAGCTGTGCCCGTCAGGTTGATATCACTAATATATACCTTTAAAAGGAGATCAAGCTTCCCCCGTAGGCCCAAAATTTAAGGGGATAGGGGGCTGTTCATAATCCTTGATGGCCCCATGGGCATTCTCGAACCTGCTGACATTATCGGTAAGGGCTTTTAAAAACTTCTTGGCGTGCTGGGGCGTAAGGACGATCCTGCTTTTGACCTTCGCCTTGGGGGCCCCGGGCATCATGCTGATGAAATCGATCACAAACTCGGATGCAGAATGATTGATGATCGCCAGGTTGGAATAGACCCCTTCTGCCATCTTTTCATCCAGTTCAATATTGATCTGTTTTTGTTTTTTTTCTTGCTCGGCCATGTCCGTAACATTTGAAGTATAACCATGGCGGCCTATGACAGGCCTGCCATAAAAAAAACCCCGGCACAGTGTGTGCCGGGGGTTGGTATTTATCTAGAATTTCAATTCTTCCTTTCGGGCCATGATCTCGTCGTATTCCTCCTTGGAGCCGACGATGATGTTCTCATAATCCCGCATACCTGTACCCGCAGGAATCCTGTGACCTACGATCACATTTTCCTTAAGGCCTTCAAGGTCATCTATCTTGCCGCTCACCGCCGCTTCATTCAATACCTTGGTGGTTTCCTGGAAGGATGCCGCCGAAATGAAGGATTTGGTCTGGAGCGAAGCCCTGGTGATCCCCTGGAGGATAGGCGTAGCCGTTGCGGCCACGGCATCCCTGGCAGTCACCAGTGCCTTGTCTGCACGTTTCAGGATCGAATTCTCATCCCGGAGTTCACGGGGGGTGACGATCTGGCCTGGTTTCAGGTTCTCAGATTCACCCGCATCTTCGACAACCTTGTTGCCAAAGATCTCGTCGTTTTCCCTCATGAAATCGTCCTTGTGGACCAATTGGTTTTCTAGGAAGGTGGTATCACCGGAATCCTGGATACGCACTTTACGCATCATTTGCCGTACGACTACCTCAAAGTGCTTGTCGTTGATTTTCACGCCCTGGAGTCGGTACACTTCCTGTACTTCATTAACCAGGTATTGCTGAACCGCAGAAGGGCCTTTGATCGCCAGGATGTCTTCCGGGGTAATGGAACCATCGGACAATGGCATCCCCGCACGTACGTAGTCGTTCTCCTGTACCAGGATCTGGTTGGAGAGTTTTACCAGGTATTTCTTCACCTCACCCAATTTGGATTCGATGATGATCTCGCGGTTACCCCGTTTGATCTTGCCAAAGGACACCACGCCGTCAATTTCAGAAACCACGGCAGGGTTCGAAGGGTTCCGGGCTTCAAACAACTCGGTCACCCTGGGAAGACCCCCGGTGATATCCCCGGCCTTGGCAGATTTTCTCGGGATTTTCACAAGGATTTTTCCTTCCTTGATCGTTTCGCCGTTGTCCACCATCAGGTGGGAGCCCACAGGCAGGTTGTACGACCTAAGGACCTCATCCTTGTTATTCATGATCAACAGGGTTGGGATCAGGCGTTTATTCCTGGATTCGGAAATCACTTTTTCCTGGAACCCTGTTTGTTCGTCGATTTCTACCTGATAGGTAATTCCCTGTTCTATATTCTCATAGGCTATCTTACCCGGGAATTCAGATACAATCACCCCGTTATAGGGATCCCAGGAGCAAATTACATCGCCCTTGCTGACTTTGCCACCGTTCTTAACGAACAACTGCGAACCATAAGGAATGTTGTTGGTACTCAGAGATATGCCTGTTTTGGCATCGACAATCTTGATCTCCGAGGTCCTAGAAATAACGATTTCCACAGGTTTGCCTTCGGCATCCGATCCGGTGACCGTTCTGAGGTCTTCGATTTCGGCTATACCATTGAACCTGGCTTCCAGCTTGTTGTCTTCCGAAATATTCCCTGCAATACCCCCTACGTGGAAGGTTCGCAGCGTCAACTGTGTACCGGGTTCCCCAATCGATTGGGCGGCTACCACGCCTACCGCTTCACCTCGCTGGACCATCTTGTTCGTAGAGAGGTTGCGGCCGTAACATTTGGCACAAATCCCCTGAGGCGCTTCACAGGTAAGGGCAGAGCGCACTTCGATTTTCTCTATGGGCGATGCCTCTATCTTGCGGACATCGGTTTCAAGGATTTCCTGCCCGGCCCTGAGCAACTGCTCTTCGGTAAGGGGGTCGAACACATCGTGAAGCGATACCCTTCCGAGGATGCGCTCCCCAAGCGTTTCAACTACTTCTTCATTCTTCTTCAAGGCTTCCACTTCGATGCCCCTCAGGGTTTCGCAATCCTCGATATTGATGATTACATCCTGGGAAACGTCGACCAGACGTCGGGTCAGGTATCCGGCATCCGCTGTTTTCAGTGCCGTATCCGCCAGACCTTTACGGGCCCCGTGGGTAGAGATAAAGTATTCGAGGATCGACAAACCTTCCTTAAAGTTGGAAAGGATGGGGTTCTCGATAATCTCCCCTCCGGTGGCGGTAGATTTTTTGGGCTTGGCCATCAGTCCCCGCATACCCGTTAGCTGTCGGATTTGTTCCTTGGAACCCCGGGCACCGGAATCGAGCATCATGTATACCGAGTTGAATCCCTGTTGGTCTTCCCGGATACGTTTCATAGCCAGTTCCGTGAGCATGGCATTGGTAGAAGTCCAAACATCAATGACCTGGTTATACCGTTCATTGTTGGTGATCAACCCCATGTTATAGTTCATCATGATGCCGTCTACCTGTTCATTGGCTTCGGCGATCATTTCAGGTTTTTCCTGCGGAATGATGATATCCCCAAGGCTGAACGACAATCCCCCTTTAAAGGCGAACTCGTACCCCATGGTCTTGATCTTATCGAGGAAGTCTGCTGTCGTCGGTACATCGGTGACGGCAAGGATCTTGCCGATAATATCCCGAAGCGATTTCTTGTTCAACACCTCGTTCACATACCCCGCTTGCTCCGGAACCACCATGTTAAACAAGACGCGGCCCACGGTCGTTTCTATGATCTGGTTGACCAACGCTCCTTTTTCATCGAAGTCCTTGGCCCTTACTTTGATCACGGCGTTGAGTTCTACCTTGCCTTCGTTAAAAGCGATTACCACCTCTTCGAAGTCATAAAAGGTAAGCCCTTCGCCCTTTACTTTCCGTTCCGCTATGGAGCGTCGCTCTTTGGTCATATAATAGAGCCCCAGTACCATGTCTTGTGAAGGTACCGTGATGGGCGAACCATTGGCAGGGTTCAGGATATTGTGTGAAGCGAGCATCAGCAGCTGGGCCTCCAGGATGGCTTCGGGCCCCAATGGCAGGTGCACGGCCATTTGGTCACCGTCAAAGTCGGCGTTAAATGCGGTACATACCAGCGGGTGCAGCCGGATGGCTTTCCCTTCTATCAGCCTTGGCTGGAAGGCCTGTATCCCCAAACGGTGTAAGGTGGGGGCCCGGTTCAAGAGGACGGGGTGCCCTTTCAACACGTTTTCAAGGATATCCCAAACCACGGGTTCTTTCTTGTCTATAATCTTTTTAGCCGATTTTACGGTTTTGACAATCCCGCGTTCAATCAGCTTGCGGATGACAAACGGCTTATAGAGTTCGGCGGCCATGTCCTTGGGAAGGCCGCATTCAAATAACTTCATTTCGGGTCCAACCACGATCACCGAACGGGCGGAGTAGTCAACTCGTTTCCCCAGGAGGTTCTGGCGGAACCGGCCCTGTTTTCCTTTCAGTGAGTCCGAAAGGGATTTCAGCGGACGGTTGGATTCAGTTTTAACGGCAGAGGCCTTTCGCGTGTTGTCAAACAGGGAATCTACCGCTTCCTGCAACATCCGTTTTTCGTTTCGGAGGATGACCTCAGGGGCCTTGATCTCCATCAATCGCTTGAGGCGGTTATTCCGGATAATCACCCTTCGGTACAGGTCATTCAGGTCAGAAGTGGCAAAACGGCCCCCATCCAAAGGCACCAATGGCCTGAGTTCGGGCGGGATCACGGGGATCACTTTCATGATCATCCACTCGGGCCTGTTCTCACGGTTCATCTGTGATTCCCGTAGGGCTTCGACCACCTGCAGCCTCTTAAGGGCTTCGGTCTTACGCTGTTTGGACGTTTCTGTATTGGCCTTGTGGCGAAGGTCATAGGAAAGCTCTTTCAGGTCTATGCGACCCAACAGGTCTATCAAACACTCCGCCCCCATTTTAGCGATAAACTTATTGGGGTCAGAATCTTCCAAATACTGGTTTTCCGGGGGAATGGTCTCCAAAATGTTCAGGTACTCCTCTTCCGTGAGGAAATCCATCTTCTCAATCTCTTCCCCTTCCGGGCCTTTGGCGATTCCCGGCTGGATGACCACATACCGCTCATAGTAAATGATCATATCGAGCTTCTTGGAAGGAAGGCCCAGCAAATACCCTATTTTGTTCGGCAGGGACCGGAAATACCAGATATGGGCCACGGGGACCACCAGGTTGATGTGCCCCACGCGGTCGCGCCTGACCTTCTTCTCGGTCACTTCTACCCCACAACGGTCACACACGATACCGCGGTAACGAATCCGCTTGTACTTCCCACAGGCGCATTCGTAATCTTTGACCGGTCCGAAGATCCGTTCGCAGAACAAGCCATCGCGCTCGGGTTTGTGCGTTCGGTAGTTGATGGTTTCCGGTTTCAACACTTCCCCCCTGGACTCTGCCAGGATTGCCTCCGGAGAGGCAAGGCCGATGGAAATCTTGTTAAACCGCTTTACTGTATTATTATCTTTTAGTCTAGCCATGATGCTATTGATGATAGTAAATTAAAAATAACGTGCACTTGCTGTGCTTACTCCTCCAAACGGATATCGAGGCCCAAGCCCTTGAGCTCGTGCATCAGTACATTGAAGGATTCCGGCAACCCGGGTTCTGGCATGCTTTCACCTTTGACGATAGATTCATAGGTTTTGGCCCTTCCAATCACGTCATCGGATTTCACCGTGAGGATCTCCCTCAGGGTGGCAGAAGCGCCATAGGCCTCCAGGGCCCAGACTTCCATTTCCCCGAAACGCTGCCCACCAAACTGTGCCTTACCACCCAGCGGCTGCTGTGTAATAAGCGAGTAGGGTCCTATAGATCGGGCGTGCATCTTGTCATCTACCATATGGCCCAATTTGAGCATATAGATTACCCCCACGGTCGCGGGCTGGTCAAAACGCTGACCGGTTCCCCCGTCGTACAGGTAAGTATGCCCGAATCTTGGCACCCCTGCCTCATCGGTAAGCCCGTTGATCTCATCCAGGGTGGCCCCGTCAAAAATCGGGGTAGCGAATTTTTTACCCAGTTTTAAGCCGGCCCATCCCAGAACGGTTTCGTAGATCTGTCCGATGTTCATCCTGGAAGGTACGCCCAGTGGGTTCAGTACGATATCCACAGGGGTTCCGTCTTCCAGGAAAGGCATGTCTTCCTGCCGTACAATACGGGCCACAATACCTTTGTTACCGTGGCGCCCGGCCATCTTGTCCCCTACTTTCAACTTCCGTTTCTTGGCGATGTACACCTTGGCAAGCTTCATGATCCCGGCAGGCAGTTCATCCCCCACGGAGATGGTGAATTTATCCCTGCGCAGGTTCCCCTGCAGGTCGTTCAGCTTGATCTTATAGTTGTGCAGCAGATCGGCTACCTGGGTGTTGGTGGCTTTGTCCGTGGTCCAGCTTCCGCCAACCAGGTGGGCAAAATCATCGACGGCATTCAACATCTTCATGGTGTACTTCTTGCCTTTTGGAAGCACTTCTTCCCCAAGGTCATTCAGCACCCCCTGCGAGGTTTTGCCATTGATGAGCTTAAACAATTTGTCGATCAGGATATCTTTCAACTCCTGGAATTTGGTCTCGTATTCGAGTTCCAGTTTGTTGATCGCCTCTTTATCCTCAGACCGCTTGCGTTTATCCTTGATGGAGCGGGAAAACAACTTCTTGTCGATCACCACGCCACGCAGGGATGGGGAGGCCTTCAGCGAGGCATCTTTTACATCCCCTGCCTTGTCGCCAAAAATGGCCCTAAGCAGTTTCTCTTCCGGGGTGGGATCCGATTCGCCTTTGGGGGTGATCTTACCGATCAAAATATCGCCGGGTTTCACCTCTGCCCCGATGCGGATCATACCGTATTCATCGAGGTCCTTGGTCGCTTCCTCGGAAACGTTGGGGATGTCGTTGGTGAGTTCTTCGGCACCCAGTTTGGTGTCCCGTACCTCAAGTGCGTATTCGTCTATGTGGATGGACGTAAAAATGTCTTCGCGCACCACTTTTTCGGAGATCACGATGGCATCCTCGAAATTATACCCTTTCCATGGCATAAAGGCCACTTTAAGGTTCCTTCCCAGTGCCAGTTCACCGCTTTCCGTAGCATACCCTTCACAAAGCACCTGCCCTTTTTTCACCTTGTCGCCTTTCCTGACAATGGGTTTCAGGTTGATGCTGGTACCCTGGTTGGTCTTTCTGAACTTGACCAGTTCGTAGGTCTTGGAATCCTCCTCGAAACTCACGAGGCGTTCTTCGTCCGAACGGTCGTACCGGATGGTGATCATTTTGGCGTCCACGTATTCAATAACCCCGTCCCCTTCAGCGTTGATCAATACCCTGGAATCTGAGGCTACCTGCCTTTCGAGGCCGGTCCCCACAATGGGCGATTCGGGCTTCAACAGGGGTACGGCCTGCCGCATCATGTTGGACCCCATCAACGCCCTGTTGGCATCGTCATGCTCCAGGAAGGGGATGAGCGAAGCCGAAATTGAGGCGATCTGGTTGGGGGCCACATCGGTATAGTTCACTTCTTTAGGGTCGACCACCGGGAAATCTCCTTCTTCCCTGGCGATCACTTTTTCACGGTCTATGGTGCCGTCCTGCTTGAGGGGGATGTTCGCTTGCGCGATTTTCATTCCCTCTTCTTCTTCGGCACTCAAAAACATGTATTCTTTGGTGTCTACCTTACCATTTTCCACTTTGCGGTAGGGTGTTTCCAGGAAGCCCATGTTGTTCACTTTCGCGAATACGGAAAGGGAGGAAATCAGGCCGATGTTTGGCCCTTCAGGGGTTTCGATAGGGCACAGCCTGCCGTAGTGGGTGTAGTGTACGTCCCGTACCTCAAAGCCGGCGCGTTCCCTGGAAAGGCCGCCTGGCCCGAGGGCAGATAGCCTACGCTTGTGCGTAATCTCTGCGAGCGGGTTGGTCTGGTCCATGAACTGTGACAACTGGTTGGTACCAAAGAAGGAATTGATCACCGAAGACAGGGTCTTGGCGTTGATCAGGTCTATGGGGGTAAACACTTCGTTGTCCCGAACGTTCATCCGTTCCCGGATAGTCCTGGCCATACGGGCCAGCCCCACGCCGAATTGGGAAGAAAGCTGTTCGCCAACGGTACGCACCCTCCGGTTGGAAAGGTGGTCTATATCATCGATTTCCGCTTTGGAGTTGATCAGTTCGATCAGATACTTGATGATGGTAATGATGTCTTCTTTGGTCAGGACCTGTTTGTCCATCCCAATGTCAAGCCCGAGTTTTTTATTCATCCGGTAGCGGCCTACCTCACCGAGGTTATAGCGCTGGTCGGAAAAGAAAAGTTTATCGATAATACCGCGTGCGGTTTCCTCATCCGGCGGTTCGGCGTTACGCAATTGACGGTAGATATGCTCTACGGCCTCCTTTTCGGAGTTGGTCGGGTCTTTCTGCAGGGTGTTGTGGATAATGGCATAATCAGACTGTGCATTGTTCTCCTTGTGCAGCAGGATGGTCTTTACATCGGTATCCACGATCTGGTCAATATGCTCCTTCTCCAGGACCGTATCCCTGTCCAGAACGATCTCGTTTCGTTCAATAGATACCACTTCTCCGGTATCTTCATCCACGAAGTCTTCGTGCCAGGTGTTCAGTACCCTGGCGGCCAGTTTACGGCCCAGGACTTTTTTTAGTCCGGCTTTGGTCACTTTTACTTCCTCAGAGAGGTCAAATATCTCCAGGATATCCTTGTCCCTTTCAAAACCAATGGCCCGGAAGAGGGTAGTCACCGGTAGTTTTTTCTTACGATCAATATAGGCGTACATCACACTGTTGATGTCGGTCGCAAATTCGATCCAGGAACCTTTGAAGGGGATCACACGGGCCGAATAGAGCTTGGTGCCATTGGCGTGGAAAGATTGCCCGAAAAACACCCCCGGGGAGCGGTGCAACTGTGACACCACCACACGTTCGGCTCCATTGATCACAAAGGTTCCACTAGGGGTCATGTAGGGAATGGTACCCAGGTAGACGTCCTGAACGATGGTTTCAAAATCCTCGTGTTCGGGATCGGTACAATACAGTTTCAGCCTCGCTTTCAGAGGCACGCTGTAGGTAAGGCCGCGTTCAATACATTCCTGTATGGAATACCGGGGAGGGTCTATAAAATAGTCCAGAAACTCCAGGACAAACTGGTTCCTGGTATCTGTGATGGGGAAATTTTCCATGAAGGTATTGTATAGCCCTTCATTGCCCCTTTCGTCAGATTTGGTTTCAAGTTGAAAAAAATCTTGAAATGATTTAATCTGAATGTCCAAGAAATCCGGGTACTCCGGTATGTTCTTAGCGGATGCGAAACTTATTCTTTCAGTCTGGGTTGTGAACATCAATGGACAATATTTTGATCGTGAATACTAGTTAGGGTCGTGTATTCCATAATACACAATACACATAAAAGGGTTTAGGTCTAGCCACCGGAAGGCGGGAAGACCTAAACCTAAACCTTATGGTTCTTGCCTTTTATTTAAGCTCAACTTCTGCTCCTGCTTCTTCCAGTGATTTTTTAATTCCTTCGGCCTCATCTTTGGAAACAGCTTCCTTGACAGCTTTTGGAGCGCTGTCTACAATGTCCTTAGCGTCTTTCAGACCCAGACCGGTTAATTCCTTCACCAACTTAACTACCGCAAGTTTAGAAGCTCCGGCGGCTTTCAGGATCACATCAAATTCAGTTTGCTCCTCTGCAGCCTCACCAGCTTCACCACCACCGGCGGCGCCACCGGCAACGGCCACTGCAGCAGCTGCAGGCTCGATGCCATACTCTTCCTTTAAAATATCGGCCAATTCATTCACCTCTTTTACCGTAAGGTTGACCAACTGTTCTGCGAAATCTTTTAAATCTGCCATTTTTCTATCGTTTGTTAAAATTCTAAATTATTCTGATTATTAGTGCGTACAATTATTTTTCGGACAAGGTTTTAAGGATCCCCGCCAGTTTGCCACCGCCTGATTTAAGGCCAGAAATAACATTCTTGGCCGGAGACTGCAACAATGCGATGATATCCGCAATAACCTCTTCCTTGGATTTGATATTTACCAGGGCGACCAACTTGTCATCGCCAATGTAAACGGCTTCCTCGATAAAAGCACCTTTCAAAAGGGGCTTCTCCGATTTTTTACGGAAGTTTTGGATCAACTTTGCCGGGCCATTGCCGGTTTCGGAAAACATCAGGGAGGTATTTCCCTTCAGCACTTCCGGCAATTCGCCAAATTCCTTGTCTGATGCTTCCATGGCTTTTGCCAGGAGGGTGTTCTTCACCACAGACAATTTTATCCCCGCCTTAAAACAAGCCCTCCTCAGTTCGGAGGTGGCCAACGCATCCAGTCCGGATATGTCTGCCAGGTAAATGGTGGAATTCTCGGCCAACTGTCCCGTCAGGTCTTCAATAACGGCTGCTTTTTCTTCTCTAGTCATACTAATACTTTTTTACCGTTAAACTGCTTTAGGGTCCAATTGAACGCTGGGGCTCATGGTGGTAGACATGTAGATACTTTTCATGTAAACCCCTTTGGCCGCAGCTGGTTTCAGCTTTACCAGGGTATCGATAAGCTCCTTGGCATTCCCGGCAATCTTATCGGGGCTGAAGGAAGCTTTTCCTATAGCCGCGTGCACGATGCCAGCCTTATCCACCTTAAAGTCTATTTTACCGGCCTTGACATCAGATACCGCTTTCGCAATATCCATGGTCACCGTTCCTGTCTTTGGGTTGGGCATCAACCCCCTGGGGCCCAGAATCCGTCCCAGTGGTCCCAGCTTACCCATCACGCTTGGCATGGTGATGATCACATCCACATCGGTCCAACCGCCCTTAATCTTTTCGAGGTAATCATCCAACCCAACAAAGTCAGCCCCGGCCTCTTTGGCCTCCGCTTCCTTGTCAGGGGTTACCAGGGCAAGCACTTTCACGTCTTTACCGGTGCCGTGCGGGAGGGTTACCACCCCACGTACCATTTGATTGGCCTTGCGCGGGTCTACCCCCAGTCGCACAGCCAGATCAACGGACGCATCAAACTTGACATTGGTGATATCCTTGATCAATTTGGAGGCCTCCTGCAAAGAATAGAGCTTATCTTTCTCTATCTTGGCACGGGCTTCCTTTTGCTTTTTTGTTAATTTTCCCATGTTTAAAATTGCTTTTAAGATGTTAAAAAGGCCGGGCGCCGGCAACTTTTATCCCCATTGACCGTGCAGTTCCCGCAACCATTTTCATTGCAGATTCTACGGTAAAGGCATTGAGGTCGACCATTTTGTCTTCCGCAATTGTCTTCACCTGGTCCCAGGTCACACTGCCTGTTTTAGCCCTGTTAGGTTCGCCAGATCCTTTCTTAACCTTAGCCGCTTCCATAAGTTGCACTGCCGCTGGTGGTGTTTTTACGACAAAGTCAAAAGACTTGTCCTTATACACGGTGATAACCACAGGCAGGACTTTTCCCTGCTTGTCCTGGGTCCTGGCATTGAATTGCTTACAGAACTCCATGATGTTAACGCCGGCAGCACCCAAAGCGGGTCCAACCGGTGGCGACGGATTCGCAGCACCTCCCCTAACTTGTAGTTTAACTACTTTACTTACTTCTTTTGCCATTGTTTTTAATTAAAATTCAAAAGCGTGTCTAAATTGGAAGCAACACAACTTTATTCATGTATGTAACACTTTTACTAAACTTTTTCAACCTGCATATAACTCAATTCCAACGGGGTCTTTCGACCAAAGATCTTCACCATCACCTCCAGCTTTCGCTTTTCTTCGTTGATCTTTTCCACGGTGCCGTTGAAGCCATTGAAGGGCCCGTCTATCACTTTTACGGTCTCGCCCAATACAAAAGGTATGGCGACACTGTCCGTATTGACCGCCAGTTCATCCACTTTTCCAAGCATGCGGTTCACTTCTGATTTTCGCAGCGGGATGGGGTCTCCGCCTTTGGTTTCCCCCAGGAACCCAATCACGTTGGTAATGGAACGGATGATGTGTATCATCTCGCCCCCCAGGTTGGCCTTGATCATGATATAGCCGGGGAAATACACCCGCTCTTTGTTGATCTTCTTGCCGTTCCGTATCTGAACGACCTTTTCCGTGGGGACCAATACCTCTTCCAAATAATCAGAAAAGCCATGGCGCTCTACCTCGGATTCAATATAGCCCTTGATTTTATTCTCCTGGCCACTGACCGCTCTTACCACATACCATTTCTTCTCCAATACTTCTGACATAGGTCTCCCCTTAATTTATTAACGCATTAAAGTACAGCTGTACCAGCCTGCTGAAGAGGGTATCTACCCCCCAGGTAGCCAGGGCAAACAAAATGGCGAATACCGCCACGATGACCATAAGGTTCGAAGCTTCGGCCCTGGATGGCAGGGTTACGTTGTGTTTCAACTCTTCGACAGATTCCTTAAAATATGTTAGCATAGTACGCTATTTACTTTGTATGCAATGAACAATAGGTTCTTTACTACTGTATGTTTCCGTGCCAATTGTACCGTATGTTGCCGGCACATCCAACACCGCTTGTAATTCCCGACATTCTTTCTATTCCCACGGGGGGCTATTCCACCAGGCAGGCACTGCCTGCCGAAAAGATCCCGTCCCGTATACTTCCAGTATGTCATTCAGCACGGGAGGAGAGACTCGAACTCCCGACACCTGGTTTTGGAGACCAGTGCTCTACCAACTGAGCTACACCCGTATTCCAGCCAGCCACCCGGAGGCGAACCTAGCTGTTTATATTTACATGGAAAGGTATCCCGGAAAATCCGGGACACCCTTTGTCCACTAATTTTAAATTCTGATTAATCTAGAATTTTGGTCACCTGGCCAGCACCTACGGTCCTACCACCCTCACGGATAGCGAAGCGCAGACCCACACTTAGGGCGATGGGCTGGATAAGGTCAACAGTAATGGTAAGGTTATCACCAGGCATTACCATTTCAACACCAGAAGGAAGATTAATAGTTCCAGTCACGTCAGTAGTCCTTACATAGAACTGGGGACGGTAATTGTTGTGGAATGGGGTGTGACGCCCACCTTCTTCTTTTTTCAGGATATAAACCTCGGCCTCGAATTTGGCGTGTGGCTTTACAGAACCAGGCTTACAGATAACCATTCCCCTTTTGATATCGGATTTTTCGATACCCCTCAGGAGGATACCAACGTTATCGCCGGCTTCACCCCTGTCAAGGATTTTACGGAACATCTCAACCCCAGTGATGGTAGAAGTAAGTTTTTCAGCCCCCATACCGATGATCTCGACGGCATCTCCTGTGTTGGCCACACCAGTTTCAATCCTACCGGTAGCAACGGTTCCACGACCTGTAATGGTGAAAACGTCTTCAACAGGCATCAGGAAAGGCTTATCAACGTCGCGCTCTGGCAATTCGATCCAGCTGTCAACAGCTTCCATCAACTGCATAACGGTATCCACCCACTTTTGCTCACCATTGAGTGCACCAAGGGCTGATCCGGCGATCACAGGACCATTGTCACCATCGTACTCATAGAAGGTAAGCAATTCACGTACTTCCATTTCAACCAGTTCCAAAAGCTCCTCATCGTCAACCATGTCCACCTTGTTCAGGAATACCACAATACGTGGAATACCTACCTGGCGGCCCAAAAGGATGTGCTCACGGGTTTGTGGCATAGGTCCGTCTGTGGCGGCAACCACTAGGATCGCTCCGTCCATCTGAGCAGCACCGGTTACCATGTTCTTTACGTAGTCGGCGTGTCCGGGACAATCCACGTGTGCATAGTGACGGTTAGCGGTCTGGTATTCAACGTGTGAAGTGTTGATGGTAATACCCCTTTCCTTTTCCTCGGGAGCGTTGTCAATAGAATCAAAACTCCTGATTTCAGAGAGACCAGCGTTCGCCAGAACGGTAGTAATGGCGGCAGTCAATGTGGTTTTACCGTGATCTACGTGTCCAATAGTACCTATATTCAAGTGCGGTTTGGAACGATTAAAAGTTTCCTTTGCCATTTTAAATAATTTTAATCTTAGTTTATATTAGTGTACAATTTTTCTGTGCCAACGAAAAGTGCTGATCGTTTGCGGGATGCGCTCTCCCGAAGGTAGGTTTTGAGGGAGGGCCCCTGTACCCTTCCCTTGCCCCAATAAAATCAGCCTGTCAATAATTCTTTTGAGCCAACGACGGGAATTGAACCCGTGACCTCTTCCTTACCAAGGAAACGCTCTACCCCTGAGCTACGTCGGCTTGATGGGTTTCAAGGAGAACGGTTTATATCGCAGGTTTCCGGTAAATCGCGAACACCAGAACCAAAACCGCTAACGCTAACTCTAAGTCCTTAAGCGGGGAAAAGCCTGCCCTGTAGTTTTAAGAATCAACTGTTTCATTAAAACAATCAATCTTAGACTTAACTCTTGAGCGGGAGACCGGGTTCGAACCGGCGACATTCAGCTTGGAAGGCTGACGCTCTACCAACTGAGCTACTCCCGCATTTACTATAACAATATGTCAAAATCCAAATTGGAATTCCTGCCTGTGCCTTTCGAAAGCGAGCTTTCGACGCCCACCCTCTTTCTCAAGGAACTTGCGCCTCCCGGAGGATTACCTCACTCCGTTCGGCGATCCTGGTCCAGGGAACCAGGACCAAAGATTTTTTCCCGTGGCCTTACGAAAGCGAGCTTTCGACGCCCACCTAACTTCTCAAGGAACTTGCGCCTCCCGGAGGATTACCTCACTCCGTTCGGTGATCCTGGTCCAGGGAACCAGGACCAAAGATTTTTTCCCGTGGCCTTACGAAAGCGAGCTTTCGACGCCCACTCAGAAAAAATCTTTGTGGGGAGAGCAGGATTCGAACCTGCGAAGGTATAAACCAACAGATTTACAGTCTGTCCTCGTTGGCCGCTTGAGTATCTCCCCTCCTTCTGTATTTCTTAGAACTTCCGAGCCGATGGAGGGACTCGAACCCACGACCCCGAGATTACAAATCACGTGCTCTAGCCAGCTGAGCTACATCGGCTTTACAGCCTTTTTTTGCGCATAAAAAAGTCCGCTATTTCTAACGGACTGCAAATGTAGATAATTATTTGTTTATTCAAAACAAAATCAGAAAAATTTTAACGATGCGGACACCCTTGGCTTGGCCTTTTTTTTGACCAATTTCCGCTCCAGGGAACTACAGGCAGAATCCACGGCTTCCTCAAAAGTTTTGCATCGTTTCTTGACCACGAAGAGGTCCTTGGGAACATGCACCTTGATTTCCACCATTTTATTCTCCTTGGCGCTGGTGTTAACTACCTTTAAAAACACATCCGAACTAATCACTTTGTCGTAAAACTGGTCGAGCTTGTCCAATCGTTTTTGTATAAAATCAACAAGTTTTGCATCGGCATTAAAATTGACGGATTGCGTGTTTACTTTCATAGGATAGAAATTTATGGGTTACCATACAAAATGAACGAAGTTTAATCCTTGCTCCTCGGGTGAGCTTTAGCATGTATCTTTTTTAGTTCGGCTATACTGTTGTGGGTATAGACCTGCGTAGAAGCCAAACTGGAGTGCCCCAGCAATTCCTTTACCGAATTCAGATCCGCCCCTTGATTGAGCAGGTGGGTGGCAAAGGTATGCCTCAAAATATGAGGGCTTTTTTTGGTCTTGGAAGACACCTTACTAAAATACCCATTAATAATTCTATAAACAAGCGTTTCGTACATTTTATTGCCCGTGCTGGAGAGAAAAACAAAGGCCCCATCCTTTCGGCAATCCAGGCCCGATCGCCATTCAAAATACGTCTCGAAAAGCGCGATGGTCCCGTCCAGAAGCGGCAGGATGCGCTCCTTGTTCCTTTTCCCCAGCACTTTCATGCTTTTGGCCTTGAGATCCACGTCCCGCACCATCAGGTTAATTAGTTCTGCCCTCCTGATACCTGTGGTATACAGCAGTTCTATAACCAAACGGTCCCGTACGCCCTCGAAGGTGGGCTCTGCCCGAAATTCCCCTTCCAGGAGTTGCATCTCGTTTTCCGAAAATGGCACTTCGAGTTTTTTGGCGGTTTTAAGGGCCTTATGTTTACGCAAGGGGCTGTAGGGGATCTTTCCGATACGGAGCAGGAACTTATAATAGGCCTTAAGGGAAGACACCTTGCGGTTTACCGATCGGTTACTGAGCTTGCGCCCTACCAGTTCCACGATCCAGGAGCGGATCATCACATAGGCGGCCTCCTCCATAGTATCGAGTTCAAACTCCTCCATACAATAGTCTGCAAACTCCTGGAGATCCTTTTGATAGGCCTTCACCGTATGGGGCGAATAGTTCTTTTCCAGTTCCAGATAGGAGATAAAGGCTGGGAGCGACATACCACAAAGGTAAAAAACCCGGGCATGCCATAGACAAAAAAAAATCCCGCCGTTGCGGGATTTGATTATAGGGTGTTCAAAAAATGCCTAAATATCCTCCTGGTCCCTGAGACCTTGGATATACTGGGCCTTTTGAATCTGCTGTCGTCTTTCAACAGAAGGTTTGGTGAACTGCTGCCGCTTACGTAGCTGGCGCATAGTGCCGGTACGATCGAATTTACGCTTAAAACGCTTCAGCGCACGGTCTATGTTTTCTCCTTCTTTTACGGGTATTATCAACATGGGCTACAACCTCCTTTCTTTTATGATTTGGGTGTGCAAATATAAGGGGATTCCTTTAAATGCAGCAACTTATTTTAAAATATTCTTGGCAATGACCACTTTCTGTATCTCTGTGGTACCTTCCCCGATCGTGCAAAGTTTGGCGTCACGGTAGAATTTCTCCACGGGAAAATCCTTGATATACCCGTATCCCCCATGGATCTGGACCGCCTCATTGGCCACTTTCACACATACCTCGGAGGCGAACATCTTGGCCATGGCACTGTGCTTGGTCATTTCCCTTCCTTCATTCTTCAGAAATGCAGCCTTATGTGTCAACAATTCGGCTGCCTCAATATCCGTAGCCATTTCAGCCAGTTTGAAAGATATCCCCTGGAAAGCACTGATCGGTTTCCCAAACTGCTCTCGTTCCTTGGAATAGGCCAGGGCTGCATTGAAAGCCCCTTTTGCAATCCCCAGGGAAAGCGCGGCAATAGAAATCCTTCCCCCATCCAGGATCTTCATCGATTGGATAAACCCATCTCCCAACTTCCCGATCCTGTTGGCATCCGGTATCCTGCACTGGTCGAATACGAGTTCGGCGGTTTCACTGGCACGCATCCCCAGCTTATTTTCTTTCTTCCCGCTCGAAAAGCCCTTGGTCCCCTTTTCTATGGCAAATGCGGTCATGGATCGGCTGTCGCCCCTTTCGCCGGTCCTGGCGATCACCACAGCGATATCCCCGCTTTTCCCGTGGGTGATAAAATTTTTGGTCCCATTTAAAACCCAATGGTCCCCGTCCTTTACCGCAGTGGTATTCATGTTGCCGGCATCGGAGCCGGTATTGTGCTCCGTAAGGCCCCAGGCCCCGAGCCATTGCCCACTCGCCAGTTTGGGGATCCATCTACGTTTTTGTTCTTCCGAAGCAAAAGAAAGGATGTGGTTGGTGCACAGGGAGTTGTGCGCCGCCACAGAAAGCCCGATAGAGGGGTCTACCTTGGAAATCTCTTCGATCATGGCGGTGTATTCGTGGTATCCAAAACCCGCTCCACCCAGTTCTACAGGGACCAACATCCCCATAAAGCCCATTTCCCCGGCCTTTTTAAAGAGGCTCTCGGGAAAGAATTGGGCCTCATCCCACTCCATTACATGAGGGCGTATGTTTTGTTCGGCAAAATCCCTGGCAGATTCGGCCACCATCTGCTGTGTTTCAGAATAATCAAATCCCGGCGTTGACATTGTATCAGTAGTAATCATCCAAGCAATTTTTTTACAGCCCCAAATATAGTTTAATTCTGTCAATCTTCCCGGAAGGAAACCCGTCCAATTCCGCAATTTCATCCAGGGAATCGATCTTCCCTGACCGTTCCCTGTACTGCACAATGGCTTCTGCCAACGGATAGGAAATATACAGGATGCCGGCAAGTTCATCGACCGTCGCCGTGTTCAGGCTCACCTTTTTGACCTCGGGTGGGGTCATCACCTCAAATTCCTCCAGGACCCGGGCTGCCACCTCGGCATCCAGGCCATAGACATCCAGGAGTTGTTCCCCTGCCAGGAAGCCGCCCAGGGCCCGCCTGAAACGCACTATGCGCTCAGAAAGCACCGGTCCGACCCCCCTTACCGTCCGGAGCTGCCCGGCAGTGGCCTGGTTCAGGTCCTTTAATGCACGGGGTTGAGGAGGAAGAACCACGGCACCCGCTCCCTTCCCCCCAGAGGCCCGTGCCGGTTCTGGCTTTCTAACGGTCTTTTTCGGAAACCTGAAATACGGGGCTATTTTTGCCAATAGCGAATCTGACACGCCGGTAACTTCCTGAAATTCGCCGGGGGAATCTACCCATTGGCCCCTGGCCCTGAAGGCGTACAGGGCATCCAGCTCCATGGCAGACATGCCAAGGGCATACCCTTTGAAGTCATTGAGGAAATTGGGGTTGAAGGGATAGGGGTGCACAGAGTCCGCCGGTGATTTAAATGCCTGGATATAGGCGTCAAGTTCCCCGTCTGCCTCAAACGAAGTGTGCCGTTCGCCGAAGGTGCCTGAAATCACCAAAAAATAGATGAGTTGCAGGAGAACGATGCAGAGGAGCAGGTAAAAAAGCCCCCTGCGCTCCTGCCGGTTATACGAAAAATGTGATCGCCAATCCCCCATTTCCCCGCAAGCTATTGTGCCCCACTGTGGTTTGCTTGCATGCAGGTTACGAAGTTACCCGGGGATGGGGTCAGGAATGATCGCAATACTAAGGCTTTTCCAAGGTCCTGTATATCGCGGCCAGGTTGGCTGCCGCCAGGGTGCCAGGAGGCCGGGCAGCCAGGTCGACATATTAAGCGACTTATTCCTGTGACTTTAGTTTTCTGAACAACTGGTTGGATTTCAACTTCTTCCAGTATTCCCTGAGGTCGCCTTTGACCTCTCCCGACATGATATAGAGGCCTATGACATTGGGGAACGACATCGCGAGGATCATCATGTCCGAAAAATCGAGTACGGCCCCCAGGCTTACCGAGGCGCCTATCACCACAAAAACAAGGAACGTGACCTTATAGATCATTTCCGAACGGTTGCTCTTGCCAAAGAGATAGGTCCATGCCCGCATGCCGTAGTAGGACCAGGAGATCATTGTGGAAAAGGCGAAAAGGAATACCGCGATGCCCAGCACATAGGGGAACCAGCTGATGACACTGCCAAAAGCATCGGAGGTAAGTTGTGCCCCTGCCATGCCCTCTACTTCGTGCATTCCCGTAAAGATCAGGACCAGGGCGGTGAGGGTACAAACCACCACGGTATCTATAAAGGGTTCCAGCAAGGCTACAAAGCCCTCGGACGGGGGGTTGTTGGTCTTGGCCGTACTATGGGCGATAGCCGCAGAACCCACACCCGCCTCATTGGAGAAGGCGGCCCGTTGGAACCCAACTACCAGAACGCCTACCACCCCACCTTTCAGGGCGCTGGGGTTAAAGGCGCCTTCGACGATGGCCGAAAAAGCCGGCCCGATATTTTCGATATTAAGGATGATCACCACCAGGGCTGCAATGATATAGACCGAAGCCATGATGGGAACCACTTTCCCAGTCACCTTGGCAATACTCTTGATCCCGCCAATAATCACGACCCCCACCAGGATGGCGGTGATGACCCCAAACCAGAAACCATTTCCTGCAAGCACCGGGAACTGCCCCGACAATTGTTCGAAAGACTGGTTGGCCTGGAACATATTGCCGCCCCCGAAAGATGCCCCTATGGCCAGGACGGCAAACAAACCTGCCAGCACCTTGCCAAAGCCCTTCATATTCCTTTTTTCAAGGCCATAGCGCAAGTAGTTCATGGGGCCGCCAAACACGCGTCCATCGGGCAGGATATCGCGGTATTTGACCCCCAAGGTGCACTCGACGAACTTGGAGGACATCCCCAGTAAGCCGCAGACAATCATCCAAAAAGTCGCACCCGCGCCCCCCAGGGAAACGGCGACGGCTACCCCTGCGATATTTCCCAGGCCCACCGTTCCGGAAACAGCAGTGGCCAGTGCCTGGAAATGTGTAACCTGTCCGGGGGCGCTGGGATCGTCATATTTGCCCTTAGCCAAATCGATGGCGTGCTTAAATCCCCGTAAATTGATGAAACCCATGCGGATGGTGAAAAATGTGGCCCCCAGTACCAGCCAAATCACGATAAACGGGATGTTCTTGGTCACGGGGTCCCCATTGGGATGGGTGATCACCTCAGGGCTGTCATAGACAATCTCGGCCAGGATATGTGCCCCCTGTTCTATCACATGTTCTTTGTTCTCGGAATTATAGATGACCTTTCCTTCCCCGACAAGGTACTTCAACGTCCCTTCTGCCGTGGCGTTCACGGTAATCTCCCCACCCCTTTCACTGTCCACAATGGCGATGGGGTCTCCGGTCGCCACTTTGGCCCCCTCGGGTTTTAGCCAATTCTTCAGGATAAATTTGTCTTCTACCTCGGCCGACCAGCCGGGTGCGCCTATCCGTTTTACATCGGCATAGACTACCGGGTCATAGATCCCGATGGCCGCAAAGGGATCCCAGAATAAAACAGCGCCAAGTGCACTTACTGCAGGGGTCATCAGGCCATTGAATACCTCGGTAATGGCTTCCGTTTCCACGGTAAAAACCCTGGTAACGGAATTGCCCGCCGCATCGTTCACAATGACGGAATAGGGGATACCTTCCACAAGCCCTATGGCCCTCTTGGAAGTCCGGGGAGTGCCCTGGCTGCTCCATTTGTAGCTATAAGGGGGGGTCCCTCCCTCTACCTCAAGTTCTATAACGCCGTCGTTGATGGTGTTGGACGGGTTGAAGGTGGCACCAGAGACCCTGAGGTCCTGTGCGTGAGCCATTCCGATAAACAAGGCGAGAAAAAGCGCGAGTAGTTGTTTCATTCTTGGGTTATAGCGTTTGGTTTGTCGAATCGATCAATAATTTAATGTCGGGCAATATCCTAAAAATTATCTACCCTATCAAATAATATTGTGATAGAACTATTCCAGATGGAACATCTGGTTCAGTTTACGGATTTGTTCGGGCCTGCCCAAAACTATGACCTTGCTCTTTGGCTGCAGGGGTAAATCGGCCTCTGGGTTGATGATGTAATTTCCATTGGGTTCAATGTAACCGATAATGGTACAGCCCGTCTTCCTGCGCAGGTCCAGGTCGCGAAGCGAGTTGCACTCCATCTGGTCTTTAAAGTCCTCTATGGCTACCTCTTCCAGGTTGGTGGTGTGCTCCCCTTCGGTAGAAAGCTTGTCCATAAAGGTGATCAGGTCCGGGATAACTACCAGCGAAGCCATATGGTCGCCCCCTATCTTATCGGGCATAATGACCTTATCGGCGCCCGCCAGGTGCAGCTTTTTTTGGGAAGTGATCAGCGAAGCCCTGCTGATGATAAACAGGTTGTTGTTCATCTGCCGTGCAGATAACACGACCATGAGGTTCGCCGCATCATCCGGAAGGGAGGAAATCAGGTATTGCGCCTTTTCAATACCCGCCGTTTGCAGCACCTCATCCTCGTTGGCGTCCCCTTCGATAAACAGGACCTCATCTTCGTATTTTTCAATGATCTCCCGCTCCCTCTCGATGACCACATAAGGCTTGTTATAAGCTTTTAGGCGGGCCGCAGCCTGCATTCCGTTCCGGCCGAAGCCACAGACAATCACGTGATCGTTCAACTTATCGATGGCGTTTTTCACTTTTTTCATTTTTAGTAGTTGCAAGGAATTTCTGCTCAGGATATATTCTGTGATTACCGAGATGGCAAAGGCAAATATAAATACGCTGGAAACGATCAGGAAAATTGTGAAAACCTTGGCATCGGCATCCAGCGGCTTTACCTCCATAAATCCCACGGTGGTCACGGTAATGATGGTCATATACAACGCGTCCAGCCAGTCGTAATCCGATACAAAACGGTAGCCCAATATGCCTATCATGAGCATGGTGAGCATCAGGGCCAGGGCGAGGATGATTTTTGAACGGAATAGCTTTAGCATAATCAGAGATCAAAAACCGAGGTTCGCTTGGTATACAACAAGTCCTTGATCCTGAGCCAAAAAGCCAGGAAAAGATACAGGGCAAAGCCAAAACCCAGGGTTACAAAGGTCAGGTAAATGAAGGAGGTACGTACCACCCTCGCCCGAATCCCAAGGCGTTCGGCAATGCGCCTGCAAACCGCAAAGCCCCGCTTCTGAAAGAAATACAGAATTTGATAAAAGATATTCATCGCCTAAAAATACTACTTTCCGCCCAATAATCGACATCCCACGGCACAATGCAGGCAACGGTTTCTCGAACAATATTCCCGGTACAACTGCAGCATGGCCTGGCTGTCTTTGCCGTTAGCTGCTACCAGCCCAAGGCCCCTGAAGCGGCTGATGATGTGGTTTTTTTCTGCCGGGAGCTTTTCCAGTATTCGTAGAATGTGGTCGTTCGCATGACGCCCGCTATGCCTTGCATAGCAGAATTTAAAAGGCAGGATGGTATTGATCAGCAACAGGTTGATGAAGTTCCTGCTGAGCTGTTTGACCCTATTTGGGGAAGGTTTCCCAAAGGTATAGTGCTCTTGCCAATAGGCGCTGCTCCGCACGCCGAAGAGGCATTGGATTTCCGAAAAGCCTGGCGCGGCCATGGCCTTGCTGAAAAGGTGCTGACGCGTAGCGTATAGTACGGCAAACTGTGAAAGCCTTATAGTGGGGAAATTGGCTGGCCTCAACCTTGCAAATTCGGGTGTTCTTACCCCCTTTTTTATTAGTGGGTGCAGCCTTCCCAGGTAAGCAAACTCCTCCCGGAGTTCATGGAAATACCGGTCTGTACAACCTTCCTGCTCCAAAAGGCCCGATACCCCGAATAACAGGCTCTCCAGACGAACGACATTGTCCCCGATCCGGCGGACTATGGAAAAGTCCACGGCCTGCCCTATCTGATGAAAGGCTTCCCCGTTGATATTAAGCCCAAAATTCTTCAATAATCGCGCGAAGAATACCTGTTCCCAATCGTTGTTGGAAGATGCCAGCGCAGCATCAATTTCTACGGACTTCCTTTCCAGCCGTTCAAAATAGAGCCGTTCCAGCCACTGCATTATCAAAAAAGGGTCTGTTTCGGCTATATCCCCTTCGCAATTAATAAAGCGTCGGCGTTGATACTCAAATAACTTCCGGTATCGCATGAGCAAGGGCCGCGGGACAATATTCCTGAGTTCCAGTGCCGGGATTCGGCTTTGGTCTCCCCGGAATACCGGAATATCATCTTCCCAAACCACATGCAGGACCACATTGTTGTAATTGCCGTCCGCTTCATGCCGGTGCTGGTACCAGTCTGACGCCTTGACATGGATTTCAACGTTCCCGGCCCATAACTGTCCGTCAATGGATATCCGCGCATTGAAAAAATCGGGGCCCGAATAGGGGTTGTGGGTGCCTGTATCGTGGATTTGCAGGGCCTCCCCGGCAGAAGTTTGTAAACCGTTCAGGGGAAGTTTACGGTGTTTCCAGACAAAGTGGAGCAGGTCTTCGCGCATGCCTTAAAGGTAGGCCGCTGCCCCGCGAAAAACTTGCAGTGCTAAGGGGCCCAGTTGCCGGCATAGGAAAGGTCTTCGCCCCCCAGTTCCTTCAGGTAGCCATATTTGATGCGGTTGATCTGCCGGATATGGTGGTAATCATGGGCCAGCCAGTTGGCGAGCAATCGATGGGCTGTCATGGGACCCAATTCAGGATGGAGGAAAGCCAATGACCAGTCTGGGCGCTCCAGAGCATTCAGCCATAGTGCGGACTGTTCCCTTTCTTTGAGGAAGTTTTCCAACATCCGCGGGTAGTCCTGGGAGTAATACCCCCTTTCGGTCACCCAGGCTTGCGGATTGATGGGCCGAAGCGGGCCCTGGCCGGGATGAAGGGCCAGGCGGGTCCTTGCCCTGAAATCCTCGCGTTCCTCGTCATACAAATGGCAGACTACCTCCAGCAGCGACCAGGAGCCCCCGGGGGGACGCCATAGGTATGCCTCTTTGGGCACCCTTTTCAGGAGCTTTTCAAAAACGCCATGGTTATCGGTCAGGCCTTGTATGATGAAACCTGGAGACATGGTTGTCCATTGTATACGCTATTCCTCCGTTACCTCACCTTCCCACTCCAGCATGCCCCCCATCAGGTTATAGGCATTGGCAATCCCCATCTTATTCATGAGGGTGCACGCTTGCCCACTTCGGTTGCCCGACCTGCAGTACACGTAGTAGTTCTTGGATTTGTCGAGGTTTTCAAGCTCGTCCAGGAACGTTTGTCCCTGGTAAAAGTCGATATTGATAGCATCGGGAATGTACCCCTCTTCCACTTCTTCGGGTGTTCGCACGTCCAGGATTACAGCGTTCTCGTCCTGTTTCAGCTGTTCCACCCATTCTTCCTGAGTCAAATCTGCCATAGTAAAGATGTATAACTTGCGCTAAAATACATATCCCTCCCCAAAAGCCCGAATAAAAGTGTAAAATCTGTACTATACTTTTATGCTGCAACCAATGGCGCGGGTGGTCTCTACCGGGATCTGCACCCCACCGAGCATGGCATCCACAGCGTCCTCTACATATCGAGTCTTAACGGCACCAGCATCCTGGTAGTTGTCGTCAATGGTCCCGATGTACCGCACAAGGTTGCCCCTGCCAGTTTTTTCGAGCAGGAAAACATGGGGGGTGCGGGTAGCTCCGTACCTAGGATAGACCTTTTGCCCTTCGTCCAACAGGTAGGGAAAGGGGAACCCCTTGGCCTTTGCCCTTTGTTGCATTTTAGCAAAACTGTCTCCCGGCTGTACGGAAGGGTTGTTGGGGTTGATCGCGATGACAGGAACCCCCTGGTCCCTGTATTTTTTATCCAGGGCGATGATCCTGTCCTCGTACGCCACGGCATACGGACAGGTATTGCAGGTAAATATCACCAGGAACCCCCGGGCTTCTTTATAATCGGCAAGGGAAACCATCTTCCCGTCGATATTCTTCAGGGAAAAATCGGCGGCATAATCCCCTATACCATAACCCTCCAGGGCAACCTCCCTGTTCAGGGAAAAGGCAGTGAACAATACCACCAAAAAGAGACTCAGGCTTATTATACGTGTATTCATCATAGCTTACAGATTAAAGTTAGACAAGACTTCGTTCAGCCTTTCATAGGAAAAGGCCTCTTCGAAGAACATTCGTTTTTCCCTGTTATAGATCAAGGTCGCGGGGATGGCGCCAGACCAGTCCTGGTCGACCAGGGGGATCCAGGTATTCTGCGAGGGGTCATCGAGTACCACCACGTGCGATTTCAAATTCCGTTCCTTTACAAAAGGCACCAAATGGGAATCCCACATCCGCGGCATGTCCAGGCTGACCAGGAGTACCTGCAGGCCGCGATCCTTGTAGTCTGACTGTATTTGTTCCATATACGGCAGCTCCTTTACGCAGGGGGCACACCAGGTAGCCCAGAAATTAACAATATAGGTATCCCCATCCTCCAGGTGCAGCAGGGGTTCCAGGCCATCGAAATCATATACAGGAATGCTCAGTGCCCCCGATTCAATTGTTTCCCTGGGTTCGGGGGCATGCAAGGCCAGGCCCTTTTCCTTGGTACTCCCCGGCCCGCAGCCAACAAGGATAAACATCAGGGTTACAAGGCGTTTCAGAGGCATGAGGAAGTATCTTGGTCTTTTTAAATTTACCAATCCCCTGCCTTCCCTAAGGTAAGTTTAACAAAAATTTATCGGTGTTCATGGACATACTTTCAAAAAATGCCTATACATTTGTACATACAATTGTTGTAATAACATGAATGTAGAGGAAATTCTCAAGACCCAAAAAAAGATCCCCCTGGTCACAAGGACGGTCATTCATTTGATGCTGGTGAACAACCGGATTTCCGAAGCCAGCACCCACGCCTTAAAACCCTATGACGTATCCACGGAACAATTCAATGTACTGCGGATCCTCCAGGGGCAGGGCGATCGCCCGGCCAACCTGTCGACCCTCAACGAACGGATGATCACCAAAATGAGCAATACCAGCCGCCTGGTTGACAAATTATTGGCCAAAGGCTATGTGAGTCGTGCGGTTTGCGAAAGCAACCGCCGCAAAATCGAGATCCGCATCACCCCGAAGGGGTTGAAAGCCCTGGAGGACATGAGCCGGGCCGTGAAAGCAATGGAAGAAGAGCTACTTAAAAATTTTGCCAAACCCCAACTGCAGCAGTTAAATGCGCTATTGGACAATTTCTAAACAGATATGAGCACCCTTATCAAAAGCCTTAAATGGCGTTATGCCACCAAAAAATTCGACCCCTCGCGAAAAGTTCGCGAAGAAGACTTAAATACCATCCTGGAAGCGGCACGCCTCAGTGCGTCTTCCTATGGCCTGCAACCCTATAAAATCCTCGTTATCGAAGATGCCGAAACCAGGGAGCAACTCAAAGAAGCCTCCTGGGGGCAATCGCAGATTACCGATGCATCGCACCTGGTGGTATTGGCCAATATCGTAGCACCCCAGGAAGGCCTGGTAGACCAGTATATGGAAAACGTCAGCCTTCAGCGCGACATCCCGGTGGAAGAGTTGCAGGGCTATGCCACATTTATTAAAACCAAGCTCAACGCGCTGTCTACGGAGGATGCCGCCAACTGGACGGCCCGGCAGGCCTACATCGTCCTGGGCAACCTCCTGGCGGCCGCTGCAGAACTCAAGGTTGATACCTGCCCGATGGAAGGTTTTGACAACGAAGCTTACAACCGTATCCTGGGATTGGAAGCGGAGGGCTTGAACGCCGCCGTGGTGGCCGCAGTGGGCTACCGCTCCCCGGAAGACCAAACCCAGTACCAAAAAAAGGTACGACAACCCAAAGAACTACTATATACCCATATATAATTCAAATCACAAGCAGTAACCCTAACAGTAATTCAATTTAAATCCACAAACATGAAAAAGAGTCCATTAAGTGTAGTATTAGCGTTGGTTTTCGGCGCTTCAGCCATGGCAACCACCCCGGTAGCCGATGAGAAAGTAGCCGTTAAAACCGGTGAAAGCAAGGTCACCTGGAAAGCCTATAAAGTGACAGGTTCCCATACCGGTACCGTCGTCCTGAAGGAAGGAGCCCTGGTTTTTGACGAAGGAACCCTTACCGGGGGAGAATTTGTCGTAGACATGACTTCCCTGATTTCTACCGACCTGGAAGGAGAGTACAAACAAAAGCTGGAAGGCCACCTGAAGTCTGACGATTTCTTCGGGGTTGCACAACACCCTACTTCCAAACTGGTTTTCACCGACGTGAAAGCCAGCGGGAAAAACTCCTACGAAGTGACCGGAGACCTTACCATTAAAGGGATCACAAAACCGGTAACCTTTGACGTATCCATTTACGGCAACAAAGCTACCGCAACCCTGAAGGTAGACCGCGCCCGGTATAACGTGCGCTACGGGTCAGGGAGCTTTTTTGACAACCTCGGGGACAAGACCATCTACGATGAGTTCGACCTGGTCGTCGACCTGGAATTCTAAGCGATTCCCCAAAGGATAAAATCACCCTGCCCCTATTACAGGTAGCAGGGGTTTTTTATGGGCCATTACCCCAAACCCGGGCAGGCAGAAACCCGGCCATGAAAAGAGTTTTTTTCCTTTTGATTGGTAATTATCAAATTCCTTTCTATCTTTGGCCGTATGATACAATTTACAGCAAAAACCTGGTGGTGGAAAAACTTACGTCCAATGTCGTGAGAGAAGCACCATAATACGTACTGCTGTACAAAAAGGCTTGTCGATCACGGCAAGCCTTTTTGATTTAATAATAGGTAAATTTTCCCCTTTTCCGTAGAAAGGAGACCCCGTAAAAGTTGGCTGCCATGGCATATCAATTAAAGACACATTACAAGAAAATTCTGGCGGATACCATTACCCCGGTAAGCGTGTACCTTAAAATCAGGGACCGTTTCCCCAACAGCATCCTTTTGGAGAGTAGCGACTACCATGCCAACGATAACTCATTTTCCTATATATGTTGCAATCCCATAGCCTCTATCTCCGCCAAGGGCGAAACACTCATAACCCGCTACCCGGATGGCAGGCAGGAAGAACTGCAGATAGTGCCCGATACGGATGTGGCAGGGCTCATCCACCAGTTCAGCCGGGAGTTCAAGGCTGCATCCAATGGCTTTAAGTTTATCAACAATGGCCTGTTTGGATACCTCTCCTATGATGCGGTGCGCTATTTTGAAGACATCGAACTGCGCAAAAAAGCGGGGCACCTGGATATCCCCGACCTCTACTATGCCGTTTACCAGAATATCATCGCTATAGACCATTTTAAGAATGAGGCCTACCTCTTTGCCCATTGCTACCAGGCCGAAAATAACATCCCCGAACTGGAACGCCTCCTCAACGTACGGAATTTTGCCTCATACAATTTTGCGCGGGAAGGCGAAGCCCGGTCTAACCTCAGGGACGAAGACTATATGGAGCAGGTAGAGCTGGCCAAAAAACACTGCCAGCGCGGTGACGTTTTCCAACTGGTCCTCTCCAGGCGGTTTTCCCAGGCATTCAAGGGGGATGAGTTTAATGTTTACCGGGCCCTCAGATCCATCAACCCCTCCCCCTACCTCTTTTATTTTGACTATGGGGACTTCAAGATTTTTGGCAGTTCGCCGGAGGCACAACTGGTAGTGAAGGATGGGAAGGCCGAAATACACCCCATCGCCGGGACCTTTAAACGCACCGGCAACGATGAGGAGGACGCGAAACTGGCCAAAAAGCTCACCGAAGACGATAAGGAAAACAGCGAGCACGTGATGTTGGTAGACCTTGCGCGGAACGACCTAAGCCGAAACGGGACCGTGGTACAGGTAGAAAACTATCGGGAAGTACAGTACTTCTCTCATGTCATCCACCTGGTGTCCAAGGTTACCGGGGTCAAGAAAAAAGACATCCCTACCATGAAGGTCGTAGCCGATACTTTTCCTGCCGGCACCCTGAGCGGGGCCCCCAAGCACAGGGCCATGCAACTCATAGAACAATACGAGCCCAGCAGCAGGGATTATTATGGGGGGGCCATTGGTTTCATGGATTTTGGGGGCAACTTTAACCATGCTATTATGATCCGCACCTTCCTGAGCAAAAACCACGAGCTGCATTACCAGGCCGGTGCCGGTTTGGTCGCCGCCTCCGACCCCGAAAACGAGCTGCAGGAAACGTACAACAAACTGGGGGCCCTTAATAAGGCCCTCGAAATTGCCGAAACCATCTGACACCTATCAATAAAGCAACAATGAAGCGTATACTGGTAATAGACAACTACGATAGCTTTACCTACAACCTGGTACATTACCTGGAGGAATTGGGTGCCGAAGTGGTGGTTAAGCGAAATGACCAACTCACCCTGGACGAGGTGGAACCCTATGATAAAATAGTCCTGTCTCCCGGGCCTGGCATTCCGGATGAAGCCGGGCTGCTAAAAGCCATCATCGCCGCCTACGCCCCCACAAAAAGTATTTTGGGGGTCTGCCTGGGGCAACAGGCCATCGCAGAGGTCTTTGGCGGCCGCCTGGTGAACCTGGAACAGGTCTACCACGGGGTGGCCACAACCATCAGGGTTGTAAAAGAAGATGTGCTGTTCAATGGCCTTCCCGGGGAACTGGAAGTGGGCCGATACCATTCCTGGGTGGTACAAACCGATTTGCCCGGGGTATTGGAGGCCACCTCCTTTGACGAAAACGGACAATTGATGTCGCTCAGGCATACCGAGTATGACGTACGCGCGGTGCAGTTTCACCCCGAATCTGTACTCACCCCCCACGGGAAACAAATACTCGAAAATTGGATCAAAAGCCAATGATCCGTATAACCGAAACGCTATTGAGATGAAAGAAATTCTAAACCGATTGATCAACCACGACATCCTTTCCAAGGAGGATGCCCGTCAGGTCTTGGTAAATATCGCCAGGGGCGCCTACAACCCGAGCCAGATATCGGCCTTCCTCACCGTGTATATGATGCGTAGCGTTACCATAGAAGAACTGGAAGGTTTTCGGGATGCCCTGCTGGAACTGTGCCTGGGGATAGACCTGTCTGATTACGACCCCATCGACCTTTGCGGCACCGGGGGTGATGGCAAGGACACCTTCAACATCTCCACCCTGGCCTCCTTTGTTACGGCCGGGGCGGGGATCGCGGTGACCAAGCATGGAAACTACGGGGTATCCTCCAAATGCGGCAGTAGCAACGTGATGGAATTCCTGGGGATACGTTTTAGCAACGAACCCGATTTTTTGAGGCGAAGTATTGAGGAAACAGGCATTTGTGTGCTCCATGCACCCCTCTTCCACCCGGCCATGAAAAACGTGGCCCCTATTCGTCGTGAACTGGGGGTGAAAACCTTTTTCAACATGTTGGGGCCCATGGTAAACCCGGCATTCCCCAGGAACCAGATGGTAGGGGTATTCAACCTGGAACTGGCGCGCATGTATGGCTACCTGTACCAGAATACCGACAAGAATTTTACGGTCTTGCACGCGTTGGACGGCTATGACGAGATTTCCCTGACAGGGAACACCAAGACCATCTCCAACCAAAGGGAAGGCATGCTTTCACCTTCAGATTTTGGGGTAGCACGCATTGACCCCTCCGAGATCGTCGGTGGGGATGACATCCAGGCGTCTGCACAGATTTTCCTGGACATCCTGCAGGGAAAAGGCAGCAACGCCCAGAACCATGTGGTTTGCGCAAATGCCGGGGTAGCCATTGCTACCGTAAAACAGTGCAGTCCGCGCCAGGGTTTTGAGATCGCCATGGAATCCCTGATGGGCGGTAAAGGCCTAAACGCATTGAAAAAACTTCAGGAACTAAGTGCCTAATGGATATACTTGAAAGAATCGTAGCCGATAAACGCCGTGAGATTGCCTTGAAGAAGTCTGTCATTCCAGCGGCCCAACTGCAAACTTCTTTGCTTTTTGAAAGGAAGCCCCTCTCTATGGCTGACAACCTCAGGCGCAAAAAGGCGGGGATCATAGCAGAACACAAAAGGCGCTCGCCCTCAAAATCGGTAATCAACCAGGACCATAGCGTGGAGGCCATCGTCAGTGGTTACGCCACGGCAGGTGCCTGCGGGATCTCGGTCCTTACAGACAGCAAATATTTCGGGGGCTCCCTGGACGACCTGCTGCTCGCCAGGGCTGCCGTACAGCTTCCGCTTTTGCGCAAGGAATTCATGGTGGATGAATACCAGGTGCTGGAAGCCAAAGCACACGGGGCTGACGTCATCTTGCTGATTGCGGCCCTACTGACCAGGAACCAAATCCGAAACCTCTCTGAGCTCGCCCAGGGCCTGGGGATGGAAGTCCTCATGGAGGTGCACAATGAAGAGGAATTGCACCAGTCGCTGATGCCGAGCCTTGACATGCTTGGGGTGAACAACCGCAACCTGAAAACTTTCGAAGTTTCGCTGGATACCAGTAAGGCCCTGGCACCGCTGATTCCGGATGCCTTTGTCAAAGTCTCGGAAAGCGGTATTAGCTCCGGGGATGCCATTGAGGCACTTTCGGCTTGTGGATACAGGGGCTACCTGATCGGTGAACATTTCATGAAATCCAAGGCCCCCGGCCAATGCGCCGCGGACTTTATAAAGCAATTGGAGGCATGAAGATCAAGGTCTGTGGCATGAAGCACAATATTGCCGAGGTAGCGGGGCTGCACCCCGATTACCTCGGGTTTATCTTCTGGGAAGGTTCCCCCCGCTATTTTGACGGGGACCTACCCCCCCTGCCTGCTTCCATTAAAAAGGTGGGGGTATTTGTCGATGCCCCCCAGGCCACCATCCTGGAAAAGGTACGCCGTTACAGGCTCCAGCTAATACAATTGCACGGGAACGAAAGCCCCGAATTCTGCAACGCCCTCCGCACGGCCCTTAAGGCTTCCGCCAAAGGCACGGGACGGATAGGGATCATCAAGGTATTTTCAATCAAAGGACCCTTTGATTTTAAAAGGCTGCAACCTTATGAAACGGCATGCGACTATTTCCTTTTTGACACCAAAGGCGCCTTGCCGGGTGGCAATGGCTTTGCGTTTGATTGGCGCTTGCTGGAGGGCTACCCCTCCCATAAACCCTATTTCCTCAGTGGGGGTATTGGCCCGGACGAACTGCCGCAACTGCGTGATTTTATGCAGGGCCCCGAAGCCCGCTACTGCCATGCCGTAGATGTCAACAGCCGCTTTGAAACCGAACCCGGCAAAAAGAAAGCAGGTTCCCTGACCCGTTTTATAGAAGGGGTATTACAAGAAGACCATTAAAGCTATTAGAATATGAGTTATCACGTGGACGAGCATGGGTACTATGGAGAATTTGGCGGGGCATTCATCCCGGAGATGCTGTACCCGAATACAGAAGAAATCAGGATGAATTACCGGCAAATCCTGGAGGACCCGTCCTTTCAGAAAGAATTCCGCCAATTGCTGAAGGACTATGTAGGCCGCCCAACCCCTTTGTACCATGCGGCAAGGCTATCCGAAAAATACAACACTAAAATTTACCTCAAAAGGGAAGACCTCTGCCATACCGGTGCGCACAAGGTAAACAACACCATCGGGCAGATCCTGCTGGCCAAAAGGCTTGGCAAAAAGCGTATCATCGCAGAAACAGGTGCAGGCCAACACGGGGTGGCCACCGCAACGGTATGCGCCCTGATGGGCATGCCCTGCGTGGTCTATATGGGTGAAGTGGACATCGCCAGGCAGGCCCCCAATGTCGCCCGTATGAAAATGCTGGGGGCCGAAGTGCGCCCGGCCATGTCTGGCAGCCGTACCCTCAAGGATGCCACGAACGAGGCCATACGGGACTGGATCAACAACCCTGTGGATACGCACTACATCATTGGTTCTGTCGTAGGCCCGCACCCCTACCCGGATATGGTGGCCCGCTTCCAGTCTGTGATCTCCGAAGAAATCAAAACCCAGCTGGAAGAAAAAGAAGGAAAGCGCCTGCCCGACTACGTAGTAGCCTGTGTTGGCGGGGGTAGCAACGCTGCCGGGGCCTATTACCACTTCCTCGACCGGGAGGAAGTAGGCATCATAGCCGTGGAAGCGGCGGGAAAGGGGATAGATTCCGGAGAGAGTGCCGCCACCTCTGCCCTGGGAAAGGTGGGAATCATCCACGGAAGCAAAACCCTGCTGATGCAGACGGCGGACGGGCAAATTACCGAACCCTATTCTATTTCGGCGGGACTCGATTACCCGGGCGTGGGGCCGTTGCACGCCCATCTTTTCCGTTCGGGCCGGGGCGAATTCATTTCCATCACGGATGAAGCCGCGATGCAAGCGGGACTGGAGGTTTCCAAGTTGGAGGGTATCATCCCGGCCATAGAAACCTCCCATGCCTTTGCGATCTTCAAGCAACGTGCATTCAGGCCGGAAGATATCGTGGTAGTCAACCTCTCAGGCAGGGGCGATAAGGACCTGCAAACCTATATAGAATTTTTTAACCTCTAGTGCCGGGACCCTTCCGGATTGACTTTGACAGTATGAACCGAATCCAAGAAAAACTTCAGGAAGACAAAAAGATCCTATCGATCTATTTTACCGCAGGTTACCCGCGGCTGGAAGATACGGTACCTATTATGGAGGCCTTGCAGCAGCACGGGGTTGATATGATAGAGATAGGCCTGCCGTTCAGTGATCCCCTGGCAGACGGACCTACCATCCAGCAGAGTTCTACCCGGGCCTTACGGAACGGGATGCATACCGAACTGTTATTCCAGCAGCTCCAAAGTATACGTGAACGCATCCACATCCCCCTGGTCATCATGGGGTATTTCAATCCCGTACTGCAATACGGGGTCGAAGCGTTCTGCAAGAAATGCCAGGAGATCGGGATTGACGGGCTTATCCTGCCCGACCTCCCCTTGCGGGAATACCAACTGGAATACGAGCCAATCTTCAAGAAATACGGATTGCTTAACATGTTCCTCATTACCCCGCAGACCGGCGAGGAGCGCATCCGGCAGATCGACCAGGCGTCAGAGGGTTTTATTTATATGGTCAGTACTGCCAGTACCACAGGGGCCATGGAGGGGTTTGGAGACCCCCAGCGGGACTATTTTGAGCGTATTGCTTCCATGGGGCTGAAAAATCCGCAGATCGTGGGCTTTGGCATCAGCAATGCCCAAACTTTTGAAGCGGCCACCCGGCAGGCCAAGGGAGCCATCATTGGCTCCGCTTTTATCAAACACCTTACCGAATCGGGTATTGAAGATATCGGTGGTTTTATAAAAAGAATTCGCTAGTTTTAAACCTTCAATAAAAACCTTCCCCTCCATGAGAAATTATGCCCTCGCACTTCTTTGTGCCGCATGCAGTGTGTGTTACGCCCAGGACGACGTCCTGGTTAAATCTCAGGTTCGGCATACGATTGATGAACTGAGAGATTTTGTGGCCATCCCCAACGATGCGTTGGAACATGCCGATATCAACCGGAATATCACCTGGCTGCAGGATAAATTCAACGAAAGGGGGTTTAATACCTCTGTGCTGCCCACCGAGGGGGAGTCGCTCTTTTTCGCGGCCCTGCCCATGGAAGACGATAAGCCCACCATCCTGTTTTATATGCATTTTGACGGACAGTCTGTAGACCCTGCCCAATGGGAACAGGCAGACCCCTACAAGGTTGTTTTAAAAGCCCCTGAAGCCGATGGTTGGAAAACCGTCCCTTTTGACCGGCTCAGCGATGATATAGATTATGACTGGCGCCTGTACGGCCGCTCAACCTCGGATGACAAGGGCCCCATTGTCATGTTCCTCAATGCCATCGACCTGCTGCGGAAAACCCAAAAGGAAATGCCGGTAAACGTCAAGGTCATCCTGGACGGGGAAGAAGAGAAAAGCAGTGCCCCCCTGCCAAAGGCTGTGAGGGAGTACCGGGAACTCCTGGAGGCCGACTTCCTGGTAATCGCCGATGGCCCGGTGCACGTCAGCGGCAAGCCCACCGTAGTCTATGGTTGCCGGGGCATTACAACACTGACCCTTACCACCTATGGCCCGGTCAAACCCCAGCACAGCGGCCATTATGGCAACTATGCCCCTAACCCGGGCTTTCAGCTTGCCCAGCTCCTGGCGGGGATGAAAGATGCCGATGGGAGGGTGCTTATCCAGGGTTACTATGACGGGATAACGCTGGATGACGCCAACCAGGCGGTCCTCAAAAGCGTGCCCGATGACGCCGGGACTATCAATACCTACCTGGGCATCCGCAAACCTGAAAAAGTAGGCGCCTTCTACCAGGAAGCCATGCAGTACCCCTCCCTGAATATCAGGGGGATGAGTTCTGGCTGGGTAGGTGAGAAAGCGCGGACCATCGTACCCGACAAGGCCGTTGCCGAGATCGATATCCGTTTGGTCCCTGAATCCAGGGGGGATCGTATGAAAGCACTTGTGAAAGAACATATTAAAAAACAGGGATTTTATATCACCGACAAGGAACCCAGCATGGAAGAACGCCTGGCCCATGACCGGCTGGTCACCCTTGCCGAAGGCACGGTTACCGATGCTTTCCGCACCGATCTGGACAACCCTTACGGAAAGCATTTGGTACAGCTCCTGAACAATACGTTTAAAGAGGAGGTGGTCCAAATCCGGATTGCAGGAGGAACCGTACCCATCGCCCCTTTTGTCAATGAACTGAAGATCCCCGCGTTCCTGTTGCCCATGGTAAACCCCGACAACAACCAGCACAGCCCGAACGAAAACCTGAAGATCGGGCAGATTGCCTATGGCCTGAAAGTGTTTTACGGATTGCTCAGTTCGGAAATCCCCAAAAGCTAATCCCCGCCCTGGCCGGCCAGGTACCTTAACATTCACTAACAAAGGTTTACAAAGGCTTTAACGGGGATCCGGCGGGAAATTTATTAGGTTATAGGGAACCGAAAAAGAAATAATATGACCCGCACAAAGGATAAAAGAAAATTCAAAAGGAAAGTAGAACAAAGCAATCCTGCCAATCCCACGGCAAATACGAATATCGATACCAACAAGTTCGATATTGATGAGAAAACCATTAGGGACCAGCAGAACAAAAAGTAGCTTAGTTCCCCAAATGCGAACAAAACCCGGGTGCCAAGGTATGCCGGGTTGTATGTTTTACCCCCTTTATCTGCGCAGATCAGTGCCCGTCCTGCCAGCAGGGACTTCCGTGGGGGGTGCCGGGGAAGAACTTCCCGTATTGGAGGACCCGGAAATCCAGGGTGGTTATATGGGGCGATTCCCTTTTAAGTGCCTTATATGCCTTAAGGCTGCCCACGGCGCGGTTGGCAGCTCCTGAGGGTGCTGTAAGGGAAACGGTGGTAATTACACGGCCACGGTATGACCGGCCGCTTCCCGCCTTCTCCGGGAGTTGAAATTCATGGATTCGAGGAATGTCATCCGATATCCTTTTGAGGGGTATCCCATACTTCCGCAGCAACTTCCGGAAAAAGTACTCGGGGCCATTCTTGCTGTTGCCTCCGGTAAACAGGAGCGTATGTACCTGCGGATATTGGTATAGGGTTTGGATGAGGTCACGGAGTTCCACTTGTTGCATCCCCAGGTCAGAGGCGTCCATTTTCTCGCGGTAGGCGCTTTCCACAATATCACAAATCCCTATTTGCACCTCCCTGAGGAATGCCTTGCGTTGCCGGATGGCCTCCAGGCTGTTTTCAAAGGTCAGCCCCAACCCGTAAATACGGTCCAGAATAGTCCACAGTTGCCCGTCACGGCTGCCGTAACAAAAGTTGACATCCCCCGGTTTCAGGTCCCCGGTACTGAAGCGTGGAGGGGGCAGGGTACCTACAATCCAGCGCGTCGCTTCCTTAAAAAGGAAAGGGGGATACGGATGGGAATGAAAGAACATGGTTGATGGTGCTTACGGTACAACCGCCAAAGGCCATTTATTTCAGGGTTACCACCAGGTCGTCTGTATTAACCAGGGTACCCCCATGGAGTTGGATGCGATCTACCTCGCCCTCTTCCGGGGCCGTTACGGTGGTTTCCATTTTCATGGCTTCAATGACAAAGAGGGGCTGGTTTTTCCTGACCTTCTGCCCTTTTTTGACCAATACGTTGGACAACATCCCCTGCAGGGGGGCGCCAATCTGGTGGGGGTCTGCGGTATCGGCCTTGACGTTTTCCACCTTATCGACCTTAACAGACGTGTCCTTGACCAACACATTGCGCAACTGCCCGTTCACCTTGAAAAAGATGCTTACGTTCCCGGCTTCGTCCGGTTCCCCTTTAAGCATCAGGGAAATAAGGACGTTTTTGCCGCGGTCCAGTTCTACCATGATCTCTTCGCCCACTTCCATCCCGTAAAAGAAATTCTTGGTGGGAATATTGGTCACGTTGCCGTATTCTACATGCTTGTTGTACGCTTCTGTAAATACCTTGGGGTAGAGCTTGTAGGAGAGGAAGTCGGTCATGTGGAGCTCCCGTCCCATCCCTTTTTTGAACTTGCGGCGGAAGGAAGCAAATTCCTTCTCGAAATCTACAGGCTCCAGGTGTGCGTTGGGTCGGTCTGTATAGGGACGCTCATCCTTGAGGATCATTTTCTGTACCTTTTCTGGGAAACCACCCACCGGTTGCCCCAGGTCTCCTTTGAAGAAGCTGATCACCGATTGGGGATACGAGAGCGTATCGCCCTTTTCGAGCACATCCTGGGTAGTCAGCCCGTTGCTGATCAGGTACTGTGCCATGTCGCCCACCACCTTTGAACTGGGGGTTACCTTTATAATATCCCCGAACAATTCATTGACATCGGCATACATATTGGTGATCTCGGGGAATTTATGTTCCAGTCCCAGCGCAATGGCCTGCCCTTTCAGGTTGGAATACTGCCCGCCGGGGATCTCGTGTTTATAGACTTCCCCGGTCCCGGCCTTGAGACCGGATTCAAAGGGGTAATAATACGATCGGACGGTTTCCCAATAGTTGGAATACTCCGCCAACTTGTCCCTGTTGATGGGGTTTTCCCTGGGGTTGAAACGCATCATTTCCACCAGGGAGTTGAAATTGGGCTGTGAGGTCATACCAGACAAGCCCCCCAACGCCACATCCACTACATCGACACCCGCCTCGATGGCCTTCAGGTATGTGGCTGACTGGACCGAAGAGGTATCATGGGTATGCAGGTGGATGGGGATATTGACTTCAGATTTCAAAGCAGCAATAAGCTCATAGGCCGCATAGGGCTTCAGCAGGCCGGCCATGTCCTTAACCCCCAGGATATGGGCCCCCGCATTCTCCAGGTCTTTGGCGAGCTGAAGGTAGTACTTCAGGTTGTATTTGGACTTGGAACCATCCAGGATGTCCCCTGTGTAGCAAAGGGATCCCTCGGCCAGTCCGCCGGTATGCTTGCGTACATGCTCGATACAGGGGGCCAGGGATTTCATCCAGTTCAGGGAGTCAAAAATACGGAAGACATCCACCCCGGTTTCCCAGGCCTCTGCCACAAAGCGTTCAATCAGGTTGTCGGGATAGGCCGTGTAGCCTACGCCGTTTGACCCCCGGATTAGCATCTGCAGGAGGATATTGGGCATGGCTTTCCGAAGCAGCGCCAGGCGTTCCCACGGGTTTTCCTGCAGGAACCTCAGGCACACATCAAAGGTGGCACCTCCCCAGACCTCCATGCTGAAAACTTCCGGGTGGTTTTTGGCATAGCCTTCCGCTACCTTGATCATATCAATAGTGCGCATGCGGGTTGCCAACAGGCTCTGGTGCGCGTCCCGCATGGTGGTATCCGTGAAATGGACCTTCTTTTCGTCCTTCAGCCATGCCGCAAAACCTTCGGGGCCCATTTCCGTCAGCAGGTCTTTGGTTCCTTTGGGATAAGCGGTATCCCTGGGGAAGGAAGGCACCTGGGGTTTGGAAAAAACATGTTTGGGATCCACGAATTTGACATCGGGGTTCCCGTTGACGATGGTCTCCCCCAAAATTGCCAGTAACTTGTTGGCCCTGTTCCTGGGTTCCACGAATTCGAAAAGGCAGGGCTCATCTTTTATAAAGTTCACTGTCACTTTCCCTTCCCGGAAGGTTGGATGTTTCAGGATATTGTCCAGGAAGGCCATATTGGTCTTTACCCCCCTGATGCGGAATTCGGCCAGCGCCCTGCGCATTTTGCGGCAGGATCCGTCAAGGGTGCGGCTCATGGCCGAGACCTTCACCAGCATGGAATCGAAAAAGGGCGATATGTGTACGCCCTGGTACAGGCTACCCGCATCCAGCCGGATCCCAAAGCCCGAAGCACTGCGGTAGGTGGTGATCACCCCGTAGTCCGGCTTGAAATCATTGGCAGGGTCTTCCGTGGTAATCCGGCACTGCAGGGCATATCCGTTGACATGGACCGATGCCTGGTCCTTGATCTTGATCTGCTGGTCAGACAACTTATAACCCCCGGCAATGAACAGTTGCGCCTTCACCAGGTCGATGTTGGTAATCATTTCGGTCACCGTGTGCTCTACCTGTATCCTGGGGTTCACTTCAATGAAGTAGATACTGCCGTCATCGTCCACCAGGAACTCTACCGTACCAATGTTGTTGTAGTCTACCGCCTTGCAGATATCTACCGCATAGCGGTAAAGAAGGTCTTTGGTCTCCTGGCTGAGCCCGAGGGATGGGGCAAATTCGATCACCTTCTGGTACCTTCTCTGTACCGAGCAATCGCGCTCGTACAAGTGTACGATGTTCCCATGCGTATCCGCGACGATTTGAATTTCGATATGCTTGGGGTTCTCGACGAATTTTTCCAGGAAGACCGTATCGTCTCCAAAGGCATTCAGGGATTCGCGCTTTGCCTCAGGGAAGGACTTTTTCAACTCGTCTTCCGTACGAATCACCCGCATTCCGCGTCCGCCTCCGCCCGAAGCTGCCTTCAGCATGATGGGATATCCTATGCGTTTGGCCTCCGAAAGGGCAATTTTTATATCCGTCAGGTCCCGTTCACTACTTTGTATGACAGGGACTTTATTGGCCACGGCCACTTCCTTGGCGGTGATTTTATCGCCCAGGGCCTTAAGAACAGAGACTTTGGGGCCCACGAAAATAATCCCGTTCTCCTCACATTTCCTGGCGAAAGTGGCGTTCTCGGACAAGAACCCATAACCCGGGTGAATCGCGTCTACCTGGTTTTCCCTGGCGATACGGATAATGGCGTCCATATCCAGGTACGGTTTCAGGGGTTCATTCTCCTCCCCTATCTGGTAGCATTCATCGGCCTTATATCGGTGCAGGGAGTACCGGTCTTCATAGGTATAAATCCCTACCGTCTTCAGGCCGATTTCTACACACGCCCTGAATATTCGTATCGCAATTTCTCCCCGGTTGGCTACTAAAACTTTCTTGATCTCCACGCTAAATATTTAATTCTAATAAACAAGGTTGTAAGGACGACAAACATAGGGTTTTTGACCTAAGAAAGCAATGTGATAAAGTGATAAATAGCACCTAATTTGTTAGAATTCCACATAAAAAACTGCCCGTGTCAAACAAGCATGCGCCCTGTTTGTTAAGACCGCCACGGAATACGCAAAATCCCACAGGCGTTCGCCATTTGCGCCGGGGACGGGGAAATGGCCCACACTTGACATTCTGGGCCAGGATTCCTACCTTTAAGACCGGCAAAACATCATTCTATGGGAAAAGGAGATAAAAAATCTAAAAGGGGCAAAATCGCCAACAAATCCTATGGTGCCAGGCGCCCCAGGAAGATTCGTAAGAAGCCTACGGTAGAGGAAAAGATCAACGTGAAAAACAAGGCTTAATCAGCCTCAAAATGCAATAGCACCTCGCCTTCTTCGGTCACATCGAGTTCGTAGGTGTACAGGCCGATGGGCAATACCGTTTCCCCCACGAAATCAACAGGTTGCAATACATAGGTCTCTTCACCGGACCGAATGGATATATAGGCGTATCTATAGGCCGTTTCATACGGCAGGTAATCCGAATACGCATCGGGGGCTATGTCCATATGCAGGGTTTCCTGTTCCCCCACCTGTACCTCATCAAAGGTCATACCGCTCACATTCCTGATGCGGATGTTGATTGTGCTGAGATCGTCATCCCTGTCAGTGCAGGATGCGACCATCATCCCCAGGGTAAGGCAAAAGATGTAAATGGTTTTCATAGGGCCAGCGAATTAGTAGCGCAGATGTACCATAGTAACGTTGGCATTCCAAAATTATTCTATCGCACGAATACCGGCTGATGCTCTTTCAGTGTATGTTCTTTGCTGAAGCAGTAGTCCAAAGCATCAAAGCCCCTGATATCGTCCAGGGACCGCGCATTGTTCTCCAGGAGGTATCGGACCATGGCCCCCCGGGCCTTTTTGGCGAAAAAACTAATCACTTTCAGGTTGTCATTCTTCCAATCCTTGAATATGGGCGTTACCACAGGGGCTTTTAATTTTTTTGAATCCAGGGCATTGAAATATTCGTTGCTGGCCAGGTTCACGAAGAGTTCCCCTTCTTGCAGCTCCGCGTCCAGATGTTCGGTGAGTGTTTTTTTCCAGAATTCATACAGGTTTTTCTTTCGGCCTACTTTAAGTTGGGTGCCCATCTCCAAGCGGTAGGGTTGCATAAGGTCAAAAGGCTTCAGGATCCCGTAAAGCCCGGAGAGGATTCTCAGGCTTTGCTGGAGGCGGTCAAGGGTATCATCCCCCAGGGTGTAAGCATCAAGCCCCTGGTAGACATCCCCGTCAAAGGCGTAGATCGCAGGGCGGGCATTGTCCTGGCTGAAGGGGGTTGTGAAATCCTGGTTCCGCTGCCAGTTGAGTTCGGCCAGCTCGTTGGAAATATCCATGAGTTTCGACAGGGCTTTGGGCTTTTTCCTGGCCAAAATACGATTGAGTTTTTCTGCTTGTTCCAGGAATTCCGGCTGACTCGCCCTGCCATTCGGCAGGGGGCGTTCATAATCAAGGGATTTTGCCGGGGAGATCACTATTTTCATGCGTACAATTTTGGGTAAAAATAACAAAGTATTCCTGGATACTGCCGTCGTCCAAAAAGACTTTAGAAATGCGACTATTGAGGAAATTTATGGCAGGGGGCCAGGGCGGTTCCTCAGGACTGTGAATGTCGGGAATAGTCCCTCCATTTTTCGATGCATTGCCTCATATCGTCCGGGATTTCCGCGCTGAACCGCATCATTTCCCCACTTACCGGATGCACAAAACCCAGGGTCCTGGCATGGAGTGCCTGCCTGGGGAGGATTTTAAAAGCATTCTCCACAAATTGCCTGTATTTGGTAAAGGTCGTCCCCTTCAGTATTTTGTCGCCCCCGTAGCGCTCGTCATTAAAGAGCGTATGCCCGATATGTTTCATATGCACCCGTATCTGGTGTGTCCTGCCGGTTTCAAGGGTACAGGCGACCAGGGTGACATAGCCAAGGCGTTCGAGCACCGAGTAATGTGTCACCGCCTCTTTTCCCTGCTCTCCGGCCGGGAACACCTGCATTTGCAAACGGTTCTTGGGATTCCGCCCTATATGCCCCTCAACAGTGCCCTTTTCGGCCTCCACATTGCCCCAGACAAGGGCTATATATTCCCGCTCGCTGGTTTTGTCATAGAATTGCCGTGCCAGGTGTGCCATGGCCGCTTCGGTCTTGGCTATGACCAGCAGCCCCGAGGTATCTTTGTCGATCCTGTGCACCAGCCCGGGCCTTTCATTGCTGTTCATCGGGAGTTTATCAATATGGTAGAGCAGGGCGTTTATGAGCGTACCCGAATAGTTTCCATGTCCCGGATGTACCACCATGCCGGCCGGCTTGTTCACCACCAGCAGCACCGCATCTTCGTACACAATATCCAGGGGGATGTCTTCGGGGACCAGCAGGAATTCATGCGGGGGATGCTCAAAGAGGACCCGTACCTCGTCTCCGGGTTTTACCTTGTAGTTTTGCTTGACGATACTGTCGTTTACCCAGATATGCCCGTCTTTGGCCGCTTGTTGGATCTTGTTTCGCGTGGCATTCTCAATCAGGTTCATCAGGAACTTATCTACCCTAAGGGGTTTCTGCCCCCGGGCTGCTACAAAGCTAAAATGTTCGAATAGCTCCTCTTCGTTCGGGTCCTGTTGCGGGGAAGGGTCCATAGGCTAGTTGGAATCGGCCTTCACCGTTGCCTTTTCGGGAATATCGCCATTGCCGCACACCAGTTCTACCCTGGAAGTCTTTGGAAGCCGTTCGCCAGGATTGATGTTTTTTCCTTTGAACCGGATATAATAGACCATGTCTTTGCCCAATTCATCGATATAGGTTACGCGTTCGACATCCAGTCCGACCGCTTTCAGCATGGAAGAGGCATTCCTCTGGGTGACCTGGATGATGTTGGGCACCGTGACCTTCTTATAGCCGGAAGGATTCACCGTAACGTATATTTTACGGTTTTCCTTGACTTTGTTCCCGGCCTTTGGGTTTTGCTCAATGATGGAAAAGCGCGGGTACTCCGGGTTGAAATCGGCAGAATCCACCACCTCATAGCGCAGGTTGGCCTCTTCTACGGCGGTGCGCATTTCTGAAACCGAAAGCCTGGCGAGATCGGGCACCTGCACAAATTCTCCGTGGTGTGTAGAACTCTTAAGCCATTGCAACATCAGGAAGGTGAGTCCTACCAGGACCAGGAGGGCGAGCCCCAGGTTGACCAGGAACACCTTACTCCTGAGGAAGTTGATAAAATCCTTCATATAGCGCATCTATTAACCGGGCAAAGATAGGAAACCCAGTGCTTTTTTCTTTACTTTGGTCCAAGTTATACATTCCCGCAGGGTATACTTCTAACGATTCTATGAAAAAAAATATTGCCATCATCATGGGCGGCTTTTCCAGCGAGTACCCCATCTCCCTGAAAAGCGCCAAAGTGGTGCATTCCTATCTGGATCCGCAAAAATATAATCGGTACCGCATATTGATCTCCAGGGAGAAATGGGTGTATGTCGATGAAGAAGGGAACGAGCACCCGGTCAACCGTCACGACTTTTCGGTGTCCGTGGGAAACCAGCGGGTGACTTTTGACTGCGTCTTTAATGCGATCCACGGTTCCCCGGGCGAAGATGGCTATATGCAGGCCTATTTGGAGCTGCTGGGAATCCCCCAGACTTCCTGCGATCATTACCAGGCCGCCCTCACTTTTAACAAAAGGGACCTGTTGAGCGTCCTTAAACCCTACGGCATAAAAGCAGCGGCTTCCTATTACCTGAACAAAGGCGACCTGATCGATGAGGAGGCCATCCTCCAAAAAGTGGGCCTGCCCTGTTTCGTAAAGGCCAACAAGGCGGGGAGCAGTTTTGGGGTCACCAAGGTATACCGGAAAGAGGAGCTCGCCCGGGCCATACAAATCGCCTATGACGAAGATGATGAAATCCTGATTGAAGCTTTTCTCAAAGGAACGGAAGTTTCCGTCGGGGTGATCACCTTTGAAGGGAAATCCCTGGTACTTCCCATAACGGAAATTGTATCGGAGAATGATTTTTTTGACTACCAGGCCAAATACGAAGGCAAGGCAAAGGAAATCACCCCGGCGAGGCTGACCGAACAGCAGGAGGAAAATGTGCGGAAGGCCGCCAGGTTGGCCTATGACACCCTGCGGATGCGCGGGTTCTCACGAAGCGAGTTTATTTTTTTGGGCGAAGAGCCCTACATGCTCGAAATGAATACCACCCCGGGGCTCACCGAGGAAAGCATCCTCCCCCAACAGGCCAAGGCCGCCGGGATCGGCCTGTCGGCCCTCTTCGAAAGTGCCATCCAGCAGGCATTAGGTGAAAATTAAGTACTTTTAGGACAACCAACAGCAGCAATCCATGAGACGCGCCATTTTCCCTGGTTCTTTTGACCCGATTACCCTGGGACACTACGATATCATCCAACGCGGCATACCCCTTTTTGATGAACTGGTGATCGCGATCGGTATCAATGCCGAGAAAAAGTATATGTTCCCCCTGGAAAAACGGCTGGGGTTCATCAAGGAAGCATTCCAAGAGGAACCCAAAGTAAAAGTAATGACCTACAAGGGCCTGACCGTGGATTTCTGCAAAAAAGTAGGGGCCAATTACATCCTGCGGGGACTGCGAAACCCGGGCGACTTCGAATTTGAAAAGGCCATCGCCCATACCAACCGCAAACTCTCGGAAATTGAAACGGTCTTCCTCCTCACCTCCTCCGGTAAGTCCTATATCAGCTCTTCTATTGTACGGGACGTCATCCGGCACGGCGGAGACTACACGGGCCTGGTACCCGATACGGTTCGGACCTGAGCTTTCGGACGGCCATGCCGGGGCAACCCCTTGTAGCTTCCCCCACGGACTTTTTACAGCCCCCCATTTTCAAGGTGGACATAAAACGATATTTTTGTAAGGTATTTCTTATATTTATTCATCGGAATACATTGCATGGTGCCCCTGTTTTTTTCTGGCCCCCACACTATTTCGCCCCGGGTATTTCGGAGCTCCGATCCCGCCCGTTACCAAAGCCCCGGCCTGCATTAAGAGGCCTTGATAAACTACGATAAAAGCATATGGACATTAAGGCTGGCCGGTCGTTTTTCACGCAATTACGGAAACTCACAACAAGATTGGGGTCCTTCACAACAATCATTCACCCATATTTGAAAATCCTCCTACTTTAGTAAGAAATTTCGATCAAATGCTGAAAGATACCCAGGCGTCATTGAACAATTACCTGATCAAACAGCTCCCCAAGGCAACGGCTTTTTTCAATACCGACTTTGAGCTGGTACATGTATCGGATCGCTGGATTTCAGATTTTGAATTCGGACAACGAAATATCCTGGGCCAGACGATTTATGAACTTTTCGACCATTTGGACCAGGGGATGGAGGAATCATTGGAGGCCTGCCTGCTAGGCAAAGGCGGCGAGCTCGGCCCACAGCTGTATGTCGATAAAAGCGGGAATGAGCGCTGGTTTGAATGGACCAATATCCCCTGGTATGATGACAAGGAAAACATCATAGGCGTTATCATACAGACAGAAGAAATCACCCGGCAGAAAGAGGACCGCTCCAAACTGGAGAAGCTGGAACTACTCCTGAACGATAAATCTGAAATCGCCAAAATAGGCAGCTGGGAATATGACGCCATCACCGGGAAATTGTACTGGTGCCCTATGACCAAACGCATCCATGAAGTCCCGGAGGACTATCAACCCGATATGGATGAAGCCATAGATTTCTATCTAGAGGGGTACAGCAGGAATACCATTTCCATGGCTGTTTACAACGCCATGGAACACCGTACCCCCTGGAGTGAAAAACTGCAGCTGACCACCTATAAGGGAAACGAGATATGGGTTATCGCGGCCGGGAAACCCCTGTTTAAGGGGGGCGAGTTCCAGGGCCTAATCGGTACGTTCCAGGACATTACAGACCATGTGCGTTCCGAGATCAAGACCCGGGAAAGCGAGCATCTCCTGAGGACCATGGTAGACAACCTGCCCTTGAATGTATACATCAAAGACCTGGAATCCCGCAAAATCCTGGTAAACCGCTCTGAATGCGAATACCTGGGGGTCGAGGACGCCTCCGAGCTTATCGGCAAAACCGATTTTGACCTGTACGACAGGGAGATTGCCCAGGTGTCCAGGGAAGAGGACTTATCGGTCCTCAATTCCTTAAATCCCATTCTCGGAAAAGAGACACTAAATGTCAGGAAAGACGGGGGCGTCACTACCTTCCTCACCTCCAAAATCCCCCTGACGGGGACCGATGGAAAGGCCTATGGCCTATTGGGGATCAGCATGGACATTTCGAACCTCAAACAGCAGGAAAGCGAATTGCGCAACCTGATTAACGTCACTTCCCTCCAAAACAAGAAGCTGGTAAATTTTGCGCATATCGTTTCGCACAACCTGCGGTCGCACACCGCGAATTTTTCAATGTTGCTCGATTTCCTGACCAGCGAAACCGATGAAGACGAAAAGAAAAAGATCATAGAAATGCTCACCCTGGCTTCGGATAACCTGCTCGAAACCCTGGAAAACCTCAACGAGGTGGTTTCTATCAGCACCAATGTCGGACAGGAAAAGGTCCGGGTGAAACTCAATGACAAAATTGCCTCGGTCTGCAAAAGCCTTGCACCTTTCCTGCGCAACCACAAGGCGACGATCATCAACGAGGTATCCGATGATACCCATGTCAAAGTGGTGACGGCCTACCTGGACAGCATCCTGATGAACTTTATCACCAACGCGGTGAAATACCGGCATCCGGACCGGCCCCCGGTGATTACCCTCTCGGCCGGCAAAAAGGAAAAATATACGGTACTGAGCATTGCCGACAACGGGTTGGGGATTGATCTCGAGAAGCATGGGGAAAAACTGTTCGGGATGTACAAGACCTTCCACGAGAATGCAGAAGCCCGGGGAATAGGACTCTATATAACCAAGAACCAGGTCGAGGCCATGGAAGGAAAAATCACCACCAGAAGTGAAGTCGGAAAAGGCACTACATTTAACATCTTCTTCAATGAAAAAAATTGACACCATCAGTGTAATCGATGACGATCCCATTACCGTATTCGGTATAAAGAAAATGCTGGATTCCCTGGGCATCTGTGACACTATCATTACCTATCCCAACGGAAAGCTCGCCATTGACGGCATTAGGGAGCGCCTCGAATCACACGGTTCCGTCCCGGATGTCATTTTCCTCGATATCAATATGCCCATAATGGACGGTTGGCAGTTCCTGGAAGAATTCATTTCACTCCCCGTGGACAAAACCGTCCGCATCAACATCGTCACGTCTTCCATAGATCCCTTAGACCGGCAGAACTGGGAGTCCTACAAATCCAGGACCCACCACCTCATCGATTTTAAGAACAAACCTATCCGGCACAAAGACATAGCGGAAATTACCAGGGCCGCCTAAAAACCAGCACGAATTTTATGTACTTTTGAAGGTGTTCGCTAACGACTAAACCTTCCTCATGAAGTATCTGTTGCTGCTGCCACTTACCCTGCTACTGCTATCCTGTGAACCGGAGAAGGAGGACAAAACAGGGAGTTTCCCCACCCATTTTGAACTGTCGGAGGGCACGGAAACCGCGACTTATCAGGAGGTACTTGATTTCTATATCCAACTGGCGAGGAGTTTCCCCGAAATCAATATACAGACCATTGGGGAGACAGATAGCGGAAGACCCCTCCAAATGGTTACCTATAACCCGGAAAGTGAATTCAACTTCCAAAAAATAGGACAAAACAAACTGGTCTTCCTCATCAATAACGGCATACATCCCGGGGAAAGTGATGGCATAGACGCCACTATGCTGCTTTTCAGGGACCTGGCTACCAAGAAAATCACCGCCCCGGAAAACACCATCCTCGTGACCATCCCGGTATACAATGTTGGCGGTGCCCTCAACCGGAACTCCAGCACGAGGGTCAACCAAAACGGACCTGAAACCTATGGTTTCAGGGGAAATGCCAGGAACTATGACCTCAACCGGGATTTTATAAAAAACGATTCGAAGAATTCGCGCACCTTTGCCGGTATCTTCCATATGGCAAACCCGGATATCTTTGTGGACACCCATGTTAGCAACGGGGCCGATTACCAGTATACCCTAACCCATATCACTACCCAGCACAACAAACTGGGCGAACCCCTGGGCAGTTATGTCAACGGGACCTTGCTCCCCGCTTTGGAGGATAGCCTTATGGCAACGGGTTGGGACCTGACTCCTTATGTGAATGTGCACCAAAGGCCACCGGATGGCGGGTTTAGCCAGTTTCTGGATAGCCCTCGCTATTCCACGGGTTATGCGGCCCTTTGGAATACCGTTGGGATCATGGTGGAAACCCATATGCTGAAACCCTATGAACAACGGGTAAAAGGCACCTATGCCTTCCTTTTGGCACTCATGAACCTCACGGATGCCCATTGGCAGGAAATCCGTCAGCTACGCGAAGAAAACAGGAAAGCGTTTGGCCTTCGGCGCTTTTACCCCCTGGCCTGGGGCCTGGATTCCGCCAGGGTCACCCAAATCGAGTTCAAAGGGTTCCAGGCCGACACTGTGCCCAGCCAGCTTACAGGGCTTCCCCGATTGAAATACAACAGGGAAGCTCCCTTTACCAAAGCCATCCCCTACTGGGACAGTTACAGGGCCACAGACTCGGTAATGATCCCCCAGGCCTATATCGTAAAGAAATCATGGGCGAACGTCATGGATCACCTGGAACGAAACAAAATTGCGTTCACCACCTTTGACAAGGACAGCGCGGCGCTGGTAGAAACCTACATTATCGATGCCTACCAAACCATGCAGGCACCTTATGAAGGCCACTTCCCCCACTTTGGCACACAGGTGATCAAAGTTCTTGATTCCCTGCACATTGAGGCGGGCGACTTCCTTGTCCGCACCGATCAGCCGGGGATTCGCTACCTGATGGAAACCTTGGAACCTGCGGCTTTTGATTCTTTCTTCAACTGGAATTTTTTCGACACCATCCTGCAGCGTAAAGAAGGCTTTTCTCCCTACGTCTTTGAAGAGGTTGCGCTTGCGCTTTTAGCGGAAGACGCATCCCTGCGTCAGGCATTTGAGGCCAAAAAAGCCGCTGATGAGGCGTTTTCAAAAGATGCCTACGCCCAACTGGATTGGATATATGAGCGGTCGCCCCACGAGGAAGAAGCCTATTTACGGTACCCTGTTTTCCGCATCCCCCGGAATATGCCGTAAGAAAGATGGTGTGGCCCGGGCCTAGCCTTCAAACAGGATCCGGATATTGGTGTAGGAGTTTTCAAGGGCCTTTTTGATCTTGTGCGGGCCCTTCCATTTTACTTTGACGATCCCTTCCTTTTTTTCCCCTTTTAGCTTTCCGTCATAGGGGGTCTTCATGGCATACCAATGCACCTCCTTCAGCTTGTATTTTCCGTTCCTTTTGAAGACGTGGTAGGTAGTCCTGAGGAAATTCTCAATGGTAAGGTCCTTCACCCCGGTTTCTTCCATCACTTCCCTTATGGCGCACTCCTCCAGGCTTTCACCCTTGTCCAGTTTGCCTTTGGGCAGGTCCCACTTATCATTGCGGTAGATAAAAAGGACTTTCCCTTCCTTGTTGGTCACAACCCCCCCTGCCGCAACCACCAGCGGGATCTTCTTTGTAAACTTCTTAAGGATCTCCTCGTTGTTGGGGTGGTAGATAAAAGCTTCCTCCAGTTTGTTCTTTGCCAGGGCGTTAATGGCTTCTTTAATGGCGGTCCCATTTAAGAGGAAATAGTTCCCGTTTACCGTCTCCGAAAGTCGATTGGTAAGGATAAGCGGCGAATCATTTACAAAAACTTTATACATTAGCGCCATGATTTTAGACAAAGATACGGCCAGGAAAACGGCGGAGCTTTTGCTGCAAATTAATGCAATTAAGTTGAAACCAGAAAATCCCTTTACCTGGGCTTCTGGTTGGAAATCACCCATCTATTGCGATAACAGAGTCGTCCTGTCCTATCCGGTTATCAGGAATTACATTCGCGATGAAATGGCGCGGCAGGTAGAATCGCTCTATGGGAAACCGGATGTCATCGCCGGTGTCGCAACCGGGGCCATTGGGGTAGGCATGTTGGTGGCAGAGCGACTGGGCCTCCCCTTTATCTATGTCCGGCCCGAAGCCAAGGCGCATGGACGCCAGAACCAAATCGAAGGGAAACTGGAAGAAGGCCAGAGTGTGGTGGTCATAGAAGACTTAATCAGTACCGGAAAAAGTAGCCTGAATGCCATAAAAGCCCTTGACGCCCACGGTGCCAAGGTAAAGGGCATGATCGCTATTTTTACCTACGGGTTCGACGTCGCGGACCGTAATTTTAAAAAGAAAGCGCTGGATGTACATACCCTGTGTGATTATGAGCACCTGATCCTGCAGGCGTCGGAAACCAATTATATCAAAGAAGAACAACTAAAAATGCTGAGGGAGTGGCGTGAAGACCCCTCCGGATGGCCCTTATAGAAAGATGCACATAGAATCGCCCAAACAACGGATCAAAAAGAGTGACAGGGAAGTATTTGAATTCCTTTCAGAACTCTCGAATTTCGAGCAACTCATGCCCGAGAGTATCGATAAATTCCAGGTATTGGATTCCGAAAAATTCCTTTTTGCCCTCAAAGGCATGCCCGAAATTGTCCTGAAGAAAAAGGAGGCCCACCCCAACAACAAGGTAATCCTTGGCGCTGCCAGTGATAAATTGCCCTTTACGCTCACCGCGGATATCCATGCTGTGGCAGAAAAGGAAACCGAGGTTTCCCTGAGTTTTGAAGGGGAGTTCAATGCCATGATGGCCATGATGGTCAAGGCGCCCATTACCAGTTTTATCAATACCCTTTCCGAAAAGCTGGGAAAGATCTAAGCCCCCTGGGGCAGCACACATCCAAAACTGCGGGTGGCGGGGTCAGTACAGCAATTGTATTTCCTTGAGGTCAAATTCGCGCAGGACATCGTCCTCCAGCGCCACCAACAGCCTGCCTTCTTCGGTGACGCCGCGAATAAAGCCCATGAAGAGTTCTCCTTTCCCATTCCGGAATGTCGAGGGTTTGTCTTTCCGGAAGAGGGAGTCTACATAGGTTGCCTTGAGTTCCGCGTAACCCTTGGTTTGAAGTTGGTCAAAAGCCGTTGCCACCTCTTCCAGAACCAGGTGCAGCACCTCTTCCAGGTCCAGGGGGCGGCCTAAGAGTAGTTTTAGCGAGGAAACCTGTTCTAATCCCTCAAAAGATTCCTGGTTGACATTCAGCCCGATCCCCAGAATGGAGGACTGGATGGTGCGGCCTGCCGTCAGGTTTTCGATCAGTATGCCACAGATTTTGCAACTACCTGACAGAATGTCGTTTGGCCATTTGATCTTCAGCTCGGGGACCCGCAACCTTTTCAAAGCCCGGTACACCCCCAAGGAAGTTGCCACGGTCATGGAGAACTGTCGTTGTGCACTCAGGGCGTCGTGTTTTTTTAATATGCTGAATGTCAGGTTTTTACCTGCTTCAGAAAGCCAATGCGTACCCATTTGCCCCCTGCCGGCGAACTGCCGGTGGGCGAGTACCACCGTGAAATCTTCCGGCGAATCATGGAGCAAAAGATTTTTTAGGTAGGCATTCGTGGAATCCGTGGCATCAAGTTTGATTATTAGCATGAATCAGGCTGTTGGCAAACTGCAATGTTATGTTAAAAACAATAGCTAAGAAAACAAAAAAATAATAACTTTGTAAAAACTAAATCTATTGAATGCAGAAAAGGGAAACGAGCGCAGATGAGTTAATTGCCTTAATCTTAGAAGGAATAGAAGAAGTAAAAGGACAGGACATAAATTTACTAGACCTCCGAGACATTGAGAATACCGTTTGCGACTACTTCTTAATTTGCACTGGTACTTCCAATACCCACGTTAACGCCATCGTCAATTCCATCCGAAAAACCGTTAGCAAAGCAACCAAAGACAAACCCTGGCATGTGGAGGGCTCCGATAATGCAGAATGGGTACTCATGGATTACGTCAATGTAGTGGTCCACGTCTTCCAGAGGCATATCAGAGAATTTTACGACATTGAGGGACTTTGGGGAGATGCCAAAGTAACAATGGTGGAGAGCAGCTTTAAACAGTAAACAAAACAATGGCAAACGACAATAAAACATCCCCAAAGAAACCGAGGTTCAGCTCCTGGTGGATCTACGGCCTGATTGCGATCCTGCTTATAGGATTCCAGTTTTTCGGCAGTGGAAACCTCAGTGCAACCAAGAAGACAACGACCTCGGAACTCCAGGAGTACCTGAGGAACGGGGATATCAGCAAAATCCTTATCATCACGAATACACGCCAGGCGAAGGTCTTTCTCACGGAAGAGGCAATGAGCAAGGATGTGCACAAGGATGTGGCAGACAAACCACTGTTTCCATCGACGGGAATGGTCCCCCAATATGTACTGGACTATGGGGACCTTCAGAATTTTGAAAACGACATCAAGAAGCTCAAGCAGGAAAACAACCTGGACACCATTGTGGATTACGATACAGAGTCCAATGTGTTCATGGAGTTACTGCTGACCATCCTCCCCTTTGTATTGATCATCGGCATCTGGATCTACCTGATGCGCCGCATGTCCGGAGGGGCCGGAGGAGGGGCCGGGGGACAGATTTTCAATATCGGGAAATCTAAAGCCAAGCTCTTCGATGAAAAAACAGATACGCGTACGTCCTTCAAGGACGTGGCCGGGCTGGAAGGGGCCAAAGAAGAGGTGGAAGAGATTGTCGAGTTCCTGAAGAATCCCGACAAGTACACCTCTCTGGGGGGTAAAATCCCGAAAGGAGCCTTGCTGGTAGGGCCTCCCGGGACGGGAAAAACCCTCCTGGCCAAAGCAGTAGCCGGCGAAGCCAAAGTACCTTTCTTCTCCCTTTCCGGTTCCGATTTTGTGGAAATGTTTGTGGGCGTTGGCGCTTCCAGGGTACGGGACCTATTTAAACAGGCTAAAGACAAATCCCCCTCCATCATTTTTATCGATGAAATCGACGCCATTGGGAGGGCCAGGGGTAAAAACAATTTTACCGGGTCCAACGATGAGCGGGAGAACACCCTCAACCAATTGCTTACCGAGATGGATGGTTTTGGGACCAACACCAACGTGATTGTCTTGGCCGCTACCAACAGGGCCGATGTCCTGGACAAGGCCTTGATGCGCGCGGGACGTTTCGACCGGCAGATCTATGTAGACCTGCCCGACATCCGGGAACGGAAAGAGATTTTTGAAGTGCACCTCCGCCCCATCAAAACCGCGGAGACCCTGGACCTCGAATTCCTGGCAAGGCAGACACCCGGGTTCTCCGGTGCCGACATTGCCAATGTTTGTAATGAAGCGGCACTCATCGCAGCCCGGAAGGAAAAGAAGGCGGTTACCAAACAGGATTTCCTGGACGCAGTCGACAGGATCGTGGGCGGTCTGGAGAAGAAAAATAAGATTATCACCCCGGGCGAGAAAAAAACCATAGCCTACCACGAAGCCGGGCACGCTACCGTCAGTTGGATGCTGGAACACGCGGCGCCCCTGGTGAAGGTCACCATTGTACCCCGCGGTCAGTCGCTGGGGGCGGCCTGGTACCTTCCCGAAGAACGACTCATCGTGAGACCTGAACAAATGCTGGATGAGATGTGTGCAGCTATGGGCGGTAGGGCTGCTGAGAAAGTTATTTTCGACAAAATCTCTACCGGCGCCCTTAGCGACCTGGAAAAGGTCACCAAGCAGGCTCGTGCCATGGTCACCATCTATGGGCTGAACGATACTATCGGAAACCTCACCTATTACGATTCCTCGGGCCAATCCGAATACGGTTTCACGAAACCGTACAGTGAAGATACCGCACAGAAAATAGACCAGGAGATCTCCAAAATCATCGAACAGCAGTACGCCCGTGCCATTAAGGTACTCAAAGATAACAAGGACAAACTGACCGAGTTGGCAGAGCGCCTGCTGGAAAAGGAAGTTATTTTCAAGGAAGACCTGGAAAAGATTTTTGGCAAACGTCCGTTCGACAAGAAGTTTGATGAAAAAGACCAGGAAATGGTGCCCACAGAAAAAATGGCTCCCGAGGAAACGGCCAAAGAAAATAAATGATAATTTAGCGCGTTGTCCTTGGTAGAGGACACTTTTGAAGCAATGCAAGCAAATGGGTCTTTTTGACAAATTATTTGGTGGCGGCAAAAAGAAGGTTTCTAAAGAAACCGTGGAAACCCGTGGGGTTCATATGCCGGACCTCAATATCCCGGTCGATGAAAAGTTCACCATCCACTTCAAGAAAAACGGCGGCAAATTCCTCTACTGCGACTCTTTCAATGAAGTATCCGAAGCCCTGAAAAACATCATCGCGGAAAACAGCTGGGAAGGATACCCTTTCTTTATTATGAACGAACAACTGGAAGCCAAATTTTCCAGGGAGGGTATAAAATTTACCGTAGATTCCAGGCAAAGCGATATTTTCTTAACCACCTGCGAACATCTGGTCGCCCAGAATGGTTCTATCCTGGTATGCTCCAACCAGCTTAAAGAAAAAAAACTGCACGAAGTACCCGACAATGTGATCGTCTTTGCCACCACCAGCCAGTTGGTGGAAACCATTGGCGAAGGGCTAAAACGTATTAAGAAGAAATACAAAAAAGGGATCCCGGCCAACATCACGACCATCAAACATTTTCAGCCTACTGCTGAAAATTCCAACGATTTTCTCACCTACGGAAGCAGCTCCAAGCATTTGTACCTCTTACTCCTGGAAGACCTGTAGCATGAGAGAAGTCCTCAGGAGATTGATTACAGGAGCCATCTATGTCATCTTGCTATTGTCTGCGGTATTTCTGAGTTCGGACGCCTTTGACTTCTTGTTTATGGTCTTCGGCCTGGCCTGCCTGTACGAATACAAAAGGCTTACCTTGTTAAGGGGGTACTACATATTTGTCGCCTACCTGGGCCTTTGGTGGAGCTATATTTACCTAATACACGACCAGGTATTGATCAACATACTCATGCTGCTGACCGTAACCGTGAATTTGGCATTGCTCTTCTACCTCTTCAATGGAAAACGCAACCTCAACTACACTTTTGAAAAGTTTGTCATCGGCCTTTTCTACATAGGGGGTGGCTGTATATTCCTCACCATGATCCCCTATAAGGACAATATTTTTGCGAAATACCTGATCATTGGTATCTTTATATTGATCTGGGTAAATGATTCCTTTGCTTACCTGGTGGGCAAGTCAATTGGCAGGAACAAGCTGTACCCTTCCATCTCCCCTAAAAAAACCATCGAAGGTACGCTTGGGGGTGGGGTGTTTAGCCTGGGAGCGGCCTATCTGCTTTCACTTTACGAGCCCATCCTCAATACGTCGCAATGGATGATCATGGCCGTGGTCATTGTGATTTCGGGCAGCATAGGCGATCTTATAGAGTCCAAGCTGAAACGGGAGGCGGGCGTGAAGGACAGCGGGGCCATCCTCCCGGGCCATGGAGGGATGCTCGACCGGCTTGACAGCCTCATTTTTGCAGCCCCTTTTGCCTATCTAACTTTAAACATCTTTAGCTATGTTTCATAAAGAGGGTCAGAAAATTATCCTGATTACTTTTTTCCTCGTTGCGGCCACGGTACTCCTGGCACATTTTTATGTGGATATGGACTGGCTGCGCCCAGGCCTGCAAATTGCGGCCCTGCTTATCCTCATTGCCATATTGCAGTTTTTCAGGAACCCCAGGCGAAAGACCCTGAAGAACTTTGACGAGGTTCTGGCCCCGGCCGACGGCAAGGTGGTAGCCATTGAAGAGGTCGAGGACCACGAATATTTTAAGGGGAAACGGATACAGGTATCTATCTTCATGTCGCCCATCAATGTACACGTGACCCGTTACCCTGTGAGCGGGAAGGTCAAGTATTCCAAATACCACCCCGGGAAATACCTGGTGGCCTGGCATCCCAAATCCAGCGTAGAAAACGAACGCACCACCGTGGTCATCGGGACCCCAAAATTTGGGGACATCCTCTACAGGCAGATCGCCGGAGCCATGGCAAGGCGCATCGTCAATTATGCGGAAGTCGGGGAAAGCGTACAGCAGGGTGATGACGCCGGCTTCATAAAATTTGGATCAAGACTGGATTTGTTGCTACCTTTAGATTGTTACATCACCGTGAAACTCAACCAAAAAGTGGTGGGTGCCAGGACCTGTATTGCCGCAGTCATGCCCAAGGATGGACAAGGATAAACTACATACCGATTTTGAGAAAGCGGTTTCGATTGTAAATGATTACAAGGAACCGCTTCCGGCAGACTTGCTTTTGAAACTTTACGCCTATTATAAAATCGCCAACCGGAACTTCAACCACCCGGGAAGCAAAACCCCCCTGATCAATGCCTTTAAGGCCAATGCGTTAATACAGGCCAAGAACATAGGCCCCGAACAGGCCATGGAGAATTACATCGCCCTGGTGCATAAGGAAATAAAGGCCTTGCAGTAACCCCCCCTATTCGTACAAATCCTGTAAGTCGGCCTGGCAAAGGTCTACGAACAATTGCCCCATCTTTTTGGATACCTCCCGGAAAAACCGCTCCCCTTTCTCCTGGCTGGCATGTTTTGGGTCTCCTATCCCTGTATCCTCGCTCACCTTGCTCCATTGGCGTTCTGCCCAGGCCCATCCCTCGCGGAAAGCACGGATGCGAAATTGTTTGGATTTTCCGGAGCCCCATTCTTTGCGGGGCAACACCAGATCGGGCTTTAGATAGAGCATAAGGCTGGTTTCCAGCTCATCCGCATGGTCACCGCCCTCCTGGAAAAAAGCATCCCTGTCCATGGCCTGGAACCAGTTCGAAAAACAAACAAAGAGCCCCGGGTATCGCAGGCCTAGCTCCCGCACCAGCGGTTTAAAATTATTCCCGCCGTGGCTATTGAAGATGAGGAGTTTTTGGATCCCATGCCGGGCAAGGGTCGCGGCCACATCATCCATGATGGCCAGTTGGGTGCTGGGATTGAGGTTCATATCCAGGTAAATATCGGCCTGTCCGGTATTGACCCCGAAAGGGATGGTTGGCAGCACGATCACCTTCGCCCCCTGTTCCCAGGCATGGCGTGCCGCTTCGGCCGCAATGTTATCCGATTCAAACACATCCGTGGCGTACGGCAGGTGGTAGTTATGGGCCTCAGTGGCACCCCAGGGGAGTATGGCGAGTTCAAAGCGGGTATGTTGGAGGGCCTTCCAGTTGGTTTCGGCCAAAATATAAGGTCGTATACCCATAAAGTGTTTATTTTAAAGCGATATGCTGCTGGTTCAGCAGCTTGTGCTCGAAGTATGTAAAATATATTCCACCAAAAATGGTCAGCAGGAAATAGAAGGCTACCAGGCTGCTGCCAAAGTTGAAAAACGCATCCAGGCCAAACCAGTCGCCCGTATATGCGATAAGGATCAAGCCTGCCACCCCCCTGGAAACCTCGATCCAAACCGCGTGGCGTTTCCTGTCCATTAGGGTGGTATACCCATATATGCCGGTAAATAAATACGCCCCGAACAGTAAGAGCCCGTCAAAACCAATGGCCCCATAATTATAGAACATGAAAAGCATCAGGCCCAGGGTGCTGACCATCTGGAAAATCGCATACGCCTTAAGCCATTTGGACGCGGGGGTTTGGTACCTGTCAAAATGATATACATCGGTTATAACGGTCAGTGGGTATTTCTCCTTTACATCCGCGGGTCGCCACCCGGTGGGCATAAACCAGATCCGGAATTTGTCTGCAATGCTCCTGGTACGCCAGGCATCCTGTATCAACCGCCACAGGTGCTGGAAATTAATAAGGATGGGGTTCCAGGTTCCAGCGGGCTTGAGCACCCCGTATTGTGGGGGCACATCCTCGAGTTCTTCCTGGAAGGTACCAAACCAACGGTCCCAAACACATAAAATCTGCCCCAGGTTCTTATCGATATATTCGGGGTTAATGGCATGGTGGACGCGGTGCTGGGACGGGGTGACGATGATATATTCCAGCCAGCCCATTTTCCCGATATGCTGGGTATGGTACCAAAACTGTGCAAACAGGTGGATTGGGGCCAGGATGGCGATGACCTCATTGGGGACGCCTACCAGGGCCGCCGGGATCAATAACAGGGCAAAATAGCCGATCAGGTTAGAAACAGACTGGCGCAGCGCGCAGGCCAGGTTGAATTCCTCACTGCTGTGGTGGATGACGTGCTGGTTCCAGAAAAAATTAATATGGTGGCTGAGCCGGTGGTTCCAGTACCCTGCAAAATCAATAACGACAAAGGCCACTACCCACACCATCCACCCGGCTTCTATTGAAGTAAGGGCCAACTGCTCCAGCAGGTAGGGGTAAGACACGATTATTATTCCGATCCCAAGGGAGTCCTTCACAATATTGGTAAGGCCGGAACTTATGCTGCTGACAGAATCCAGCACCTTGTGTTTCTGATTCCTGGCAAAATACCCGTATAAGATCTCTACCAGCAACAACAGTATAAAAAAAGGGATGGCATATAAGAGGGCCGTAGCGTATGTTTCCATTTCGAAAGTAACAAACTGTAAATCACTTCCTAAAGATACCGCATAAATTTGAAACGGGTACCAACCATCGTTAGGCCCCCTCCTCCCCTGTCTTCAGAATAAATCCCTGGCCGTGTACATTTTCAATCCGGATATCGGGATCCTTTTCCAGGTACTTGCGCAGGTGGGTGATAAAGACGTTCAAACTCTTCTTGTTAAAGTAATCATGCCGGCCCCAAAGCGCCATCAGGATCTCCTTGTGCGAACATAGCTGGTTCCTGCGGTGGACGAGGTATTGCAACAATTCGTTCTCCCTGGAAGTGAGGTGCCGAGTTTCCCCCATAATTTCAAGTTCCTGGTTTCTGTGGTTAAAACGGTACCTGCCAAGGAGGTAAACCTCCTCAGGGGCGCTTTGCGCCCGGGGCCTGGCAATACGTGAAAGCAGGGCCTTGATACGCACCACGAGCTCTTCTTCGTCTATCGGTTTTTTGAGGTAGTCCACCGCTCCAAGCGAGAAGCCTTTGAGGACATCGACCTTCATAGACCGGGCCGTCAGGAATATGAACTGCAGACCGGGATGCAACCTTTTCATATGGGCGGCCAGGGCAAATCCGTCCATCTCTGGCATCATGACATCGAGCACGGCCAGGTCAAAGCTGTTGGAGGCAAGTTTGTCCAGGGCTTTTTTTCCATCGGTCACCCAGGTTACAGACAATTCCTTCAACTGCAGGTATTCCGTCAGCAGGTAGCCCAGGGAGCTATCATCTTCCACCAAAAGTATTCTCGGAGGGTTTTCAGGCATGGTTTAGTGGTATTTGTACGCGAACCCGCGTACCCTGGTTTAGCTTACTATCTATCCGGATCGTCCCTTTTATGGCATCCAATACGTTCTTTACATAACTGAGGCCAAGGCCATAGCCCCCCACCTTGTGCAAATCTCCCTCGGTGACCCTATAATACTTCTGGAAAATACGTTTTTTATCCTGTTCACCGATCCCCCTGCCATTATCCGCGATTTCTATCAGCAGGTGCTGGTCCTCCAGGCTCGCCTTGAGGTTGATAACAGGTGTATCCGAATACTTCCTGGCATTGTCAAGCAGGTTGTTGATCGCGTTCTCGAGGTGGAAGACTTCGGCTTTTATCTCATACACCCCCTCTTGCAGTTCATAGCCGAACTGCACTTCCTCCAGGGCCCCCAGGGTACTGAAATTCTCACAAAGCCGCTGGAGGGGTGGTCGGAAATCGACCAGGGCCAGGTCAAACACCTTACGCCCCGATTCCAGCCTGGCGAGGTCGAGTACCCGGTCTATATGCTCCGATAACCGGCCCACTTGTTGGCGGATGATCTTTACGATGGGTTTCTGGTCTTCCCTGGCCTTCTCATCGAGCAATTTTCCGGCCAGGCCAATGGAGAACACCGGTGTTTTCAATTCGTGGGTTAGGTTATTGATGAACTCATTGGTGTGGGTGATAAGGTTCCTTTGCCAGTAGTAGGTCCGGAGCACCCAGATGACCACAGCTACAATACCCCCCAGGAAGAGCAGGCTAGGCAGGATAAGCCCGTTGAGCTGAAACAGGAAATAGCTGTTCAGGTCTGGGAACTTCAATTCCAGGATCAGCCTTTCACCCAGCAATTCGGGCAGGTAGCCCTGGAGCACGATCGGAAAGGTATCGGTCTTCCCCCCGGTTTCGAACTCGTTGAAGGACCGCAGGTAATAGGTGGTATCCTTGGAGTACAGTTCATAGGAAAATTTGGTTTCTATCCCCCGGTCCACGAGTTTTTCGGTAATATAATCGTTCAGGAAGTAACGGGATGCGTCCTGTACGCTATCAATCCCTATCCGGAAATGGGTGGAATCGCGCTGCAATGCAGTCCCAACCAGAAAGGTCAGCTGGTTGGTGGTACTCAGGTCGTTCTTTATGGCTTCACCGGCGTCCCCGATGTTACGGCTGAATTGTACCCGGGCCAGGTTCAACCCGATCTGCAGGTACTTGTACTGCACGATCGCCAGCCCGGCCACCGAGACTATGAATATGATGATATAGATGCTTCTCTTGTTCAAAACCTACCCCTAATTAAGCAAAAATTATCCGGGCCTCCCGGGTTTTAAGCTTTCCTTAATGCGTTTAACCTTTCATTAATCTTTTTTACCCAGGCCTTAATGCATACCGAAACCAAAAGCCCCTACATTGCCCCAAATTTAATGGTTAATTCCATCTGTTTAAGTTAGTTCTAATCCAAAGTATGTCAAAAAAGCTAACCCTGACCCGGTTAGCTTTTTCATGATGTACCAAACAACAACCACCAACCATGTTATCATCCTTTAAGAAAAGAGTAATCCCCTTATTCCTACTTACGTGTTTATCCCAGTTCGCTGCCCAAGCCCAGGGTTGCGTGGCCATACGACACTTTTCTTCCTGTGTGGGGACCAGCCTGGAAAACAACCTGTTGAATCCCGGAGACCTCCAAATGGGGGTCAATTACCGTTATTTCAAATCTTTCCGCCATTTCAGGGGCACCGAAGAAGAACCGGACCGGGTAGCCAACGGCACCGAGGTCGTCAATCATTCACATTCCTGGGACTTTGCCCTCACTTACGGTATTAGCGGCCGCCTGTATGCGAGCCTGACGATCCCTACTGTGATCAACACCCGTTCCTCCTTGTATGAACACGGCAGGGAAGAACGCAACACCACGTTCTCCCGTGGTTTGGGCGACGTACGCGTAGGGTTGGGGTATTGGGTCTTCGATCCGGGAACCCACCCCCGGGGAAACCTGGCTTTAGGGCTAGGCCTGAAACTCCCTACCGGAAACTATAATGCCTCAGACATCTTTTACAATGTAGGCCCCGAAGGCGGCCCTGAGGTACGTCCTGTAGACCAGTCTATCCAACCGGGGGACGGCGGTTTCGGAATCTCGTTGGATTACCAGTGGTACCAGCAACTGGCCCCTTCACTTTACTTGTATTCCGGGGGGTATTACCTGCTCAACCCCAGGGAGACCAATGGGATACGCACCTTCCGGGAAACCCTTAGCCCCATCCTTGAAAATGAAGCCATCATGGCGGTACCCGACCAGTATTCCGTACGCCTGGGGGCCAGCCTAAGCATTTCTGAGCGGATCTCCGCCTCCCTTGGCGGACGGTATGACGCCGTACCCGTAAAGGATCTCATCGGAGGGGACGATGGCTTCCGTAGGCCTGGGAATGTATTGTCCCTGGAGCCGGGAATCAGTTATATGTACCAGAATATCTCCGTCAATCTCAACCTGCCCGTTGCCGTGAGGAGGGAGCGGCCACAAAGCGTCACCGACCGGGAAACAGAATTGCAAACAGGCCAGGCCCGCAACGGGGATGCCGCATTTGCCGATTATGTGATCAACCTGGCGGTGACATACCGCTTTTCAAACAACAAGGTCGCCCTGGATCCCGCTTTGCAGGACCCCTTTAACAACAATTAGAAAAAAAACCTGACACTATGAGCGCGAAAGTAACAACCCCCCGTTTATTGTCCATATCCATAGGGATTGTCTACCTGTGGTTTGGCATCCTGAAGTTTTTCCCCGGCCTGAGCCCCGCCGAGGGGCTAGCCTCGGAAACCATGCGGATACTGACCTTTAACCTATGGGATACAGATTATTCCTTGATGTTCCTGGCGTTCTGGGAGACCCTGGCGGGGCTGCTCCTGCTGACCAACGCTTTCAGGGCCTTTGCCATCCCATTGGCGTTGGTGCATATCGCCTTCACCTTTACCCCATTGCTGTTCTTTCCGGATAAAGCTTTTGCCGGCAGCCCTTTCCTGCCTACCCTGTTGGGGCAATACATTGCCAAAAACATCATCATCGTAAGCGTCCTCCTGGTACTTTGGAAAGAGTGCCGCGAGGCCAGGAGAGTCTCCAAAAAGACCTTAATCAGTCAAATGGGCCAATCATGATATGGGCCCTGTGGGTCCCCGGATCCATCAACCAGGGCATGCCGGGAGCATGGGGTTTGTCGGGCAGGCCCGTAGACTCCGTGGTAGCAAAGGGGATATACACCACATAGCGGAATTTTCCGTTCGCCAGCTGGCCCGTGCCCGGATCGTAGTCCGCTTCCGTGCCGTAATACACGTACATCATACTGGGCACCCCGGGCATTTTGAGATCTCCGGAAGCCACCTCCCGGGCACGGATCTCCTGCCTTTCCTTAAAATCCTTTCCCATGGCGTTCAATTGCCTGCCCCTTTCCATAAAGGGTTCCAGGTCTTTGGCATAACAAGCCACGCTAATACCTTCTTTTGCAGGGTCATCGGCTATACAGACCATGTTGTTGCCTCCCTTGCGCAATACGGTCAGGTTTCCATCCCTGTCGTACCCATAGACCATGGCCCCGGGTTTATCGGCCTCGGGCAAAGGCAATACCGCCGTGGCGATCTGGATTTCCGAGGGCAGGATTTTCGGGGCGTCCTGGGCAAACGACTTCCCCAGGATAACAAAGAGGGTCAAAATGACTAATTTTTTCATCGGATCAGGTTTTCACTAAAGATAGAAAACCTGCCCCAATTCTTCAACCCCGTGTCAGGAAACAACCGAAAGGAACAAGCTTGCAGGAAACAAGGGAGCAGTTGGGTTTTCCTATTCCAGGCTGGCAAGGCTTTTCTCCAGCGTTTCAATCTTGGCCTCGGCATCGGCCGCCTTTTTCTGCTCCAGGGCGACCACATTTTCCGGGGCATTCTTCACAAAGCGCTCATTGGCCAGTTTTTTCTGTACGGATTTCAGAAAGCCCCTGGTATACTCCAGTTCTTCCCTGATCTTCCTGATTTCGCCTTCAATATCCACCGCCCCGCTAATGGGGACGAAGTATTCATTGCTTTTTACCCGGAAGGAGAGGGCGCCATCGACCGCTGAACTGGTAGCCTCCACATGGGATACGTTAGCGAGTTTCATAACCACAACATCCCATTGGTCTGAAACCCCCGCTACATTGAGCACCTTTAGTTCCAGCGCATCTTTCATGGGGATATTCTTCTCCTTGCGGATGGTACGGATACCGGCGATGACTTCCGAAGCCTGTTCGAACCCGATTACCAGCGAGGCATCTGCCGCTTTGGTTTCGGGCCATTTTGCTACCATCAGGGCCTGATCCGGACTTCTTTTGGCCATATGCTGCCAGATCTCTTCGGTCAGGAAGGGCATAAAAGGGTGCAGGAGTTTCAGGTTGTCCTCGAACAAGCTGACGACCTCTGCCAGTGTTTTGGCATCTATGGGTTGCTGGTAAGGAGGTTTTACAATTTCGAGCAGCCAGGAACAAAAATCGTCCCACACCAATTTGTAGGTAGCCATTAGGGCGTCAGAAATACGGTACTTGGAAAAATGGTCCTCAATTTCAGTCAGTGACTTCTGAAAGGCGGCCCTGTACCAGGCAATGCCCAGTTTTGCAGCTTCGGGTTGTTCGGTTTCGGCGACCTCCCAGCCTTTGACCAGGCGGAAGGCGTTCCATATCTTATTGGCGAAGTTTTTTCCCTGCTGGCAAAGGGCCTCGTCAAAAAGCAGGTCGTTCCCTGCCGCTGAACTCAGCAGCAAGCCCACCCGAACCCCGTCAGCACCATAATGGTCTATGAGTTCGAGCGCATCCGGGGAATTACCCAAAGACTTGGACATTTTCCTGCGCTGTTTGTCCCGCACCAGTCCCGTGAAATAGACATTCTTAAAGGGGCGTTCCTTCCTGTATTCATATCCCGCCATGATCATTCGGGCGACCCAGAAGAAAATTATATCGGGAGCCGTCACCAGGTCGCTGGTAGGATAGTAATATTGCACTTCCTTATTGTTGGGTTCCAGGATGCCCCCAAAGACACTTATGGGCCACAACCAGGAAGAAAACCAGGTATCCAGCACATCTTCATCCTGCCTGAGGCTTTCGGGCTTCAGGGTCTTGTCACCAGATTTCTCCCGCGCCTTCACCAGTGCTTCTTCCCTGCTTTCGGCCACCACAAAATCATCCGGGCCCTGCCCGTAGTAGTAGGCCGGGATTTGCTGCCCCCACCACAATTGCCTTGAGATATTCCAATCGCGGATATGCTCCATCCAGTGCCGGTAGGTATTGACAAATTTTTGGGGATAGATTTGTACCTCGCCCGATGTAAGTACCGCATCCAGCGCCGGACCTGCCAACGGCCCCATTTTCAGGAACCATTGTTCGGAGAGCCTGGGTTCTATGACGGCCTTGGTCCTTTCGGAAGTGCCCACCTTGGTGAGGTAGTTTTCCGTTTTGAGCAGGTAGCCTTTTTCCTCCAGTTCCCCTGATATGGCCTTTCTCACCACAAAACGGTCCTGTCCTTCGTAATGCAGGCCATAGGCATTCAGGGTGGCGTCGGCATTAAAGATATCCACCGTTTCCAGCTGGTGCTTTTCTCCCAGCTGCTTGTCGTTTACATCATGGGCCGGCGTTACCTTCAGGCAGCCGGTACCAAATTCCATATCCACATAGGTGTCTTCTATGATGGGAATGACACGGTTGCAAATGGGCACGATGGCCTTTTTGCCCCGGAGGTGGCGGTAGCGTTCGTCGCCGGGGTTGATACAAATCGCGGTATCGCCCAGGATGGTCTCGGGCCGGGTTGTGGCAATGGTCACTTGTTCATCGCTTCCTTCGATGGAGTAGGCGATATAATAGAGTTTGCCCTGTATTTCTTCATAAATGACCTCCTCGTCGGAAAGGGTGGTCATGGCTTCGGGGTCCCAGTTTACCATGCGGTATCCCCGGTAAATCAGGCCTTTTTCATAGAGGTCGACAAAAACCTTGATCACCGAGGCCGACATGTCCTCGTCCATGGTGAATTTGGTTCGGTCCCAGTCGCATGAACATCCCAGTTTTTTAAGTTGTTCCAGGATCACACCCCCGTATTGGCGGGTCCAGTCCCAGGCGTGCTCCAGGAAGGCTTGGCGGCCAATCTGGGATTTTGTGATGCCCTGTTCGCGCAATTTGGCCACTACCTTGGCTTCGGTAGCGATAGAAGCGTGGTCTGTGCCGGGCACCCAGCAGGCATTCTTCCCCAACAGGCGCGCCCTTCGGATCAATACGTCCTGCAGGGTATTGTTCAGCATATGCCCCATATGCAGCACCCCCGTAACGTTGGGGGGCGGAATCACGATGGTGTAGGGTTCCCGATCATCGGGTTCAGAGTGAAAGAAATTATGGTGTTGCCAATAGGCATACCAGCGGTTTTCTACCTCTTTGGGCTCGTATTTGGATGGAATCTCCATAGTTTTCGGTATAGTTTTTGCTTACCCTTACAGGATCCCCTTGCAGGACCCCTGCTTTCAGGCATCTGAAAGTAGTTACATGGGAATTTACCCATGGGTTAAATACGAAACAAAAATAAGTAACGTTAGTAGATAACAAAAGAATTTTGGATGTTCATAGCAAAACCGCTACATTTGAGATTCACCCAAAATCAATTTATGATGAAAAAAGCAGTACTATTACTATTTGTAGGCCTACTTGCATTTGCCGTTCACGCACAGGATAAAACGGCTAAAATCGAATTTAAAACAGAGACTGTGGATTATGGTGAAATCACCAAGGGAAGTGATGGTGTTCGGGTGTTTGAATTTAAAAATACAGGAGATGCGCCCCTGATTATCAGCAAGGTAAGCTCCAGTTGTGGATGCACCATCCCCAAAAAGCCCGAGGAACCCATCATGCCCGGCAAAAATGGTGAAATCCAGGTGAAATACGATACCAACAGGGTGGGGCCTATCCGTAAGGCCATCACGGTAATTTCCAACGCAGATACCCCTACCAAGGTTTTAAAGATCAAGGGTGAAGTAAAAGCTGTGGACGGTAAATAAATACGACGCAGCATCGCGTAGTAAGAGACCCCGGCCAATCAAGGCCGGGGTTTTTGTTTTATTCAAAGACACTTTTCAGGACGAAGGAGAACAGCAGGTCGTTGTTATACCGTTCAATCAGCACCCGTACCCGTTTCCCCTCTTTTTCATTGAGCATTTTCAACACTTCCTGCAGTTTGTACCGGTGAATTCGTTTACCATTCACGGCCAGGATGACATCTCCTTCCTGCAGTCCGGCTTCTGCCGCGGGGCTGCCGGCCCGGATTGCCGAAACGATGATTTCCGGCACCAGGCTCAACCGGGTGCGGTTTTCCATCAAAATCTGTACATCCCCAAAGGTACGCTCATCGCTTCGGACCACCCCCCTGGAGTCAGCAATACGCTCGGCAATATAGCGGACTCCATTGTGCTGTAGCTCTATCCCGCTCATATTGTAGTGGAACGGGTCCCTGTAATTGCCGTTTTTACGCAGGGTAATGGAATTCCCGGGGTAATTAAAAACGATATTGAACCTCCGCAGGATTTCTCCTCCGACACTCCCGTTCCTGTTTCCCAGCACCTTGAGGGCACTGTAGGAGGCCATATCCGGGAAGGCCGCTTTGGCCTCCCTGAATGCAAATTCGCCTATCCTGATATCGCTTACCTTGGTCCGCTTGCCAAAAATATCGCCGCTGAGCCCCTTGCCCAGGTAATCTTCATAGTGCTTCTCGGGTACTTCAAGCCCTTTTTCGGGATCGGGAAACAACCATACCGCATCGCTGCTGCCTGTATCTACCAAAAGCCTGATGGGCACCTGAGACTCGCCTTCCACGGTTACCGTCCCGTCTATGAACGGTTTGTTTTCGACAATGGCCAGCGGGAATGTCTGGCTGCGTTTTCTCCCGGGGTTATTATAAAAACGAGGGTCGTGGAATTCAATCACCTGGCTTTTGTAGTTGACCTCCACCACAAAATCGCGGAACAGGTCGTACCCTATGATCCCGTGTATGGGGATCCCCAGGGCGGGCGAAAAATTCATCTTTCGGTCGAGCACCACATACAACTGCTGCTGGCTGTTCACAATTTTCTTAAGGCGGAACTGGTTGCCCGAGGAACTCAGGGCCTTGATGGGTTCCCCTTCACCCAATCCCCTGATGGTGATCTCCGATACATTGTTCAGGGCAATGGAATCCTGGTCTGAAAGGTTGAATAAAATGGGCTTGCTAACCCCGGAATCCAGTAAAAAAGACAATTTCGCCCCATTGACCTCGATGGGGATGACGATAAGGTTGTTGATCAGCTGGAATTTCAGGCGCTGGGAACGTTCCCCTTCCGGTAACGCAAACCCCTGCCCTACTCCCAGCAGTGGAAGGCACAGGAACAAGAGGGCTATATATTTTACCAAGGAGCGCAATAAACTAAATACTAGTGTCTTATATCTTAAATTTACGCAATTAAGTGCCTTTGTCGTTAGTAATTTAACATAAAATTGAAATGGGATATAAACCTGATTTCTATTGTTTTCTCCGTTTTGATTTCCCATTTTTGCTGAAAATCTTCTACGTATGCCATCCATATCCCGGAAGGGGCAAATGATGCCGGAATCCCCGATTCGCAAATTGGTCCCCTATGCCGAAGCCGCCAAGAAAAAGGGGGTGGATGTAATCCACCTCAACATTGGCCAACCCGATATCGAGACCCCCAGGGTGGCCCTTGATGCGGTGAAAAACAATACCCTGAAAGTACTGGAGTACAGCCGTACGGAAGGATCTGATACCTACCGGGAAAAACTTACCGCCTATTATAAAACCAGGGGTGTTTTGCTGGATGCCGGGGAGATCGTGGTAACCACCGGGGGCTCGGAGGCCTTGTCATTCGCCCTGGGCAGCATCGCGGATGCCGGGGATGAAATCATCATCCCCGAGCCTTTCTATGCCAATTACAACGGCTTTGCAACGGCTAACGGGGTGCGCGTGGTAGCAGTGGCCTCGGACATTGCGACCAATTTTGCCCTGCCTCCCATCGCTTCCTTTGAAAGCCGCATTTCCCCCAGGACGAAAGCCATATTGATCTGCAACCCGGGGAACCCGACAGGATACCTGTACAGCCGGGAAGAAATACAACAACTGGCCGACCTGGTGAAGAAGCACGACCTCTTCCTGATCGCCGATGAAGTATACCGGGAATTCACCTATGATGGCAGGGAGCATTTTAGCATCCTTCAGCTCAAGGGGATGGAGCAGCATGCTATCATGGTAGATTCCGTATCCAAACGCTACAGCATGTGCGGGGCGCGCATTGGGTGCCTGGTCTCCAAAAACCCCGAAATCATCCGTACGGTCATCAAGTTTGCCCAGGCGAGGCTTTCGCCTCCCACCTATGCCCTTATCGCCAGCGAGGCGGCCCTTGAAACCCCCCAGAGTTATTTTAAGGCGGTTATTGAGGAATACGTGGAGCGAAGGAACATCCTCATGGAGGCTTTGGGCCGGATTGAAGGTGTCCAGGTGGCCAAACCCCAGGGTGCCTTCTACTGTATGGCCGCCCTGCCGGTTAAGGACGCCGATGCCTTTGCCCGATGGCTGCTGGAGGATTTCTCCTTTGAGGGGTCGACGGTGATGGTGGCCCCGGCCGCAGGGTTCTATGCCACGCCAGGACTCGGTAAAAACGAAGTCCGCATCGCCTATGTGCTGGAGAAGGAACGCCTCAGGAAAGCGGTCCGACTCCTGGATATAGCACTTAAAACCTACAAGGACTAGTGGTCATCCGCGAGAACATCTCCCTAAAGGGGTACAACACCTTTGGCATAGAGGCCAGGGCCCGGTATTTCATAGAAATCACCAGTGTGGATATGTTACGCCAGGCCCTCCAACTCGTCGGTTATCCCCCGATTTTCGTCCTGAGTGGCGGCAGCAACATCCTGCTCACGGACAACCTGGATGCCTTGGTACTGCACCTGAACATCAAGGGCATCAGTGTGCTCTGGGAAGATGCCGGGCAGGTGGTAATCCGCGCCATGGCCGGGGAGAATTGGCACGGGCTTGTGCAATGGGCCCTGGACAAAGGCTATGGTGGCCTGGAAAACCTCAGCCTTATCCCCGGAAATACGGGAACCGCGCCCATCCAGAATATCGGCGCTTACGGGGTAGAACTCAAAGATGTCTTTGAAAGCTGCCTGGCCATGGATGTGGCGGATGGTAAATTGGTGGCCTTTACCAAAGAGGATTGTGCCTTTGGGTACCGGGATTCCTTTTTCAAAAATGAAGGCAAGGGGCGCTTTATCATCACCTCGGTCAATTTAAAACTCACCAAGGGAAAACACCAGCTCCATACCGATTATGGGGCCATACAGGCGGCGATCGAAGCCATGGGATGCCAGGCACCGGGAGTCCGGGAAGTATCGGAGGCCGTCATCGCCATCCGGAAGAGTAAGCTTCCGGATCCCAAAGAACTGGGAAATAGCGGAAGTTTTTTTAAAAATCCCGTCATCAGCAGGGAGGCTTATGAACAGTTAAAGTCCCGATTCCCGGAGGCCCCTGTATATCAGGTTTCAGAAGAACAGTACAAGGTCCCTGCAGGCTGGCTGATAGAGCAATGCGGATTTAAGGGCAAACGGTTTGGAGCGGCAGGTATCCATAAGGACCAGGCGCTGGTGCTGGTGAATTACGGGCAGGCAAGTGGCCGGGAGATCCTCGATCTGGCAAGGGCCATACAGCGCAAAGTGGCGTCTACCTTTCATATTGAAATAGAACCGGAGGTGAACATCATCGGGAGCGATTTCTGATTTCGCTTTTTTGCCGGGCTTTCCCGGGTCCCTTTAGAAAAAGAAATAACCCCCATGAAAACTTCACAGGGGTTATACCAAACCAAACTAACCAAAACTTCATGCGCAATTACCAGTCGCGCATCGGGCTAATAAAAACTGAGATGTCCTTTTAATAACAATCAATTTCATAAATTAGCGTTACCCTATATACGGCAGAAAAAAGGGTATTGGATGCTTCCCCGAACATTTTTTGTGAATTCTTTACCATGGTATGAGCGCACTTCTTGAAAAACATATTGTAGAACTTCTTCAGGAGCGCAACGACAAAGCCATTTCACTCCTTTATGAGCATTACGGTGATACCCTTTACGGGGTGGCTTTCAAAGTAGTCAGGGACGAGGAACTCGCACAGGATATCCTGCAGGAAAGCTTTGTCAAGATCTGGAAAAAATCGGATTCCTACGATGCCACCAAGGCCAAACTCTTTACCTGGCTCTTCAGGATCACGCGCAATACGGCCATCGACAAACTCCGCAGCATTAACAACAAGTCGGATAAAGAAATCCAAATGGACGTTTCCAACGTATATAATATTGGAATTAACAGCACCAGACCCGAGCTTTTGGATGTTCGGGAAAACCTGGATAAAATTGATGACAAGTACCAGATCGTGTTAGACGCCTTATTTTTTCAAGGCATGACACAACAGGAGGCTAGCGAAGAACTCGACATCCCCCTTGGGACCATCAAGTCCAGATTGAAGATCGGCCTGAGAGAGCTGAAAAAAATATACGGTACCTCCATGAGTCTCGCGCTCCTGCTGGGGGGTATGTTTTAAAAAACAAGTGATGAAAGACAAAATACGCACATTCCTGGACTCCGACCTGCTGGAAAAATACCTTATGGGGGGTACCACCCTGGAGGAATCCCTCCAGGTGGAGCGCTACATTGCCATGCACCCCGAAGTACGGGAGACGTACAATGAGTTACAGGAGAACCTGGAAACCTTTGCCAAAATGCATGCCCTGAAGGCCCCCGAAGGCTTAAAGGTGAAGATCCTGAATACCATAAAGGCCCAGGATTCGGGCAGAAGGAAATTCAGGAGGTTTGCCGTGGCCGCGAGTTTCATCGCTTTTTTGTTCGCAGGCGCCTCCTTCTTCTTCTGGGACCAAAACAGGAACCTGAAAGAGGAGAATACCATAGTGAACAACAAGATCATGACGCTGGAAGCAGATATGAAGCAACAGCTGGAGGATGTGCGCAACCAATTTATCGTGCTTAACAACCCCCAGACCCGAAAGTATATGGTGAACGGGAACAAGAAGGCCAGGGAGTTAAAGGCGGTTGCCTATATCAACCCTGTAAAGAAACTCTCGTACATCAATGTGCGAAACCTTCCCAACCTTCCCGAAAACCAGTGTTACCAGATGTGGGCCGAAGTAAACGGCCAAATGGTGAACCTGGGCATTATAGACAAGGCAGATGACAAGGACAAACTCAGGGCCCTTCCCTATGCCGAAGACGCGGTGAGTTATATTACCATAGAACCCAAAGGGGGCAATGAGACCCCTACCGTACAAAATATAGTGGCGAATATCAACTATTAAAAACCACAGTATCTATTCTGTTAAGTCCTGTTAAGAGCCCCTGATCGGGGCTTTTATTTTATATCTTTGTACAAATTAGTAGCATGAAGCTTATTTTACTTACCATAGGGTTACTCGCACTGGCATTTGCCGGGATAGCCATTAAGATTTGGGCCAAAAAAGACGGTAAATTTTCAGGGACCTGCGCAAGCCAGAACCCTTTTCTCAACAAAAACGGGGAAGCTTGTGGGTTTTGCGGGAAACTTCCCGAAGAACAAGAATGCGGAAGGGAAACGGCGACCCACCTGCCATAATTCCCCGCTTCATACCCGTGATCCCCTGATAAACAGAAGGTTTGGAGCAATCGGAAAACAAAGTATTAGAGACGATTCAGAAAGCCAGGTCTGGCAGCCAAATGGCATATAGCTCCCTGTTAGACACTTTTTGGAACGATGTCTATGGGTTCCAGCTTTTGCGGACCCAAAATGAAAACGATGCCGAGGACATCACCATACAAACATTTTCCCGTGCCTTTGATAAGCTGGACACCTATGACGAGGCCTATGAATTTAAGACCTGGCTGATCACCATTTCCAAAAACCTGCATGTAGACATGATCCGGAAGCGGAAAAGGAATGTCCTGGAAAGTCCCGGCACAGGGAATAGTGAAGCCATTAAAAGTGTGCTGGATGACGCCCCTACCGCAGAAGACCGGCTGATTATCGAACAAAACCTGGCAAACCTGCTGCACCATATCAAAACCCTCAAGCCGCATTACCAACAGGTCATCAACCTCCGATATTTTAACGAAATGTCTTATGCCGATATCGCCAGGGAACTGGGAGAACCCATAAACAATGTAAAAGTAAAACTGCTACGGGCCAAAAAGCTGCTTGCCGAAATCATCAAGGCAAAAAGCAAGGCCTGAGTCGGGTAAGGCGGTATTGGAGTGTCGGAGCGATGCGCACATACGGGTCTTCCCAAGGCATCACCCTGGACGGCCTACCGCCGCTTTCGCCCCCCAAAACCCCTATAACCATCCACCTCTGGCAGGACAGCGGACACCTTGCACGCTATGGTATATTGGCTTTTAGGGGCAACGGTACTGCCAATGCTCCACCGGAAAATTTGTTCGTATATTTGCATATAAAATCGCCCCAAATGAGCGCAGAAACCTTACAACAACCCCAGCCTGTAAAAAACAAGCCCAAATGGCTGAGGGTAAAACTCCCCACCGGCAAAAAATATACGCAGTTACGTGGCCTGGTTGACAAATATGACCTTCATACCATTTGTACTTCAGGCAGTTGCCCCAATATGGGAGAATGTTGGGGAGAAGGTACGGCAACCTTTATGATCCTCGGCAATATTTGCACCCGCTCCTGTGGCTTTTGTGGTGTAAAAACCGGCCGTCCGGAGCAGATAGATTGGAGTGAGCCGGAAAAAGTGGCACGTTCTATTAAGATCATGGGCATCAAGCACGCGGTGATCACCTCTGTAGACCGGGATGACCTGAAAGACATGGGGTCTATTATCTGGGCAGAAACGGTCAAAGCCATCCGCCGGATGAACCCGGATACAACCCTTGAGACGCTGATTCCCGATTTCCAGGGGATCCATACCCATCTGGACCGCATTGTCGCGGTGGGCCCCGAGGTGGTTTCCCACAATATGGAAACGGTTAAGCGCCTGACCCGCGAAGTACGTATCCAGGCCAAATACGAGCGTAGCCTGGAGGTTTTGCGCTACCTGAGTGAGCAAGGTGTCAACCGCACCAAATCAGGGATCATGCTCGGCCTGGGGGAACGGGAAGAGGAGGTTATTGCCACCCTGGAAGACCTGCGAAAGGCCCATGTAGATGTCGTGACCATCGGGCAATACCTGCAGCCTTCCAAAAAGCACCTGCCCGTGAAAGAGTTCATCCTTCCCGAACAGTTTAAGAAATATGAGGAATTAGGCCTGCAAATGGGCTTCAGGCACGTGGAAAGCGGTGCCCTGGTCCGCTCTTCCTACAAGGCGCACAAACACATTCACTGATAACATAATACAAAAAAGCATTTCCCGCCCCGGCGGGATTTTTTTTCGGTAATGAAAGTATTGAAAATTGGGATCAACGGTTTCGGCAGGATCGGCCGGACATTCTTCCGGTTGCTTGAACAGCACCCACACCTGCGGGTAACCGCCATCAACGACCTGGCCGATAGCCAGACACTGGCGCACCTGCTGAAGTACGACAGCATACACGGGATTTACCCCGGCGAATTTACCTATTCGGATAGGCATTTACATTGGAAAGGGAATGATATTGCCATGTTAAGAATGCCAATGCCCGGGGACATAGATTGGGCGGCCCATGACGTGGATGTGGTGGTAGAGGCCAGTGGAAAGTTCAAGAAAAAATCCGAACTTCAAGAGCACCTGAGGAATGGTGCCAAAAAGGTCATCCTTGCGGTGCCGCCTATAGACGACAGTATTAAAATGATCGTCTATGGAGTAAACGAGGATATCCTGGAGGAAGGAGACCACATTATCTCCAATGCCTCCTGCACCACCAACAATGCCGCCCCCATGCTCAAGGTCATGAACGAACTGTGTGGGGTGGAACAGGCCTATATCACCACGGTACATTCCTATACCACAGACCAAAGCCTGCACGACCAGCCCCACAGGGACCTCAGACGGGCCCGTGCAGCTGCGCTATCAATCGTCCCAACCACTACGGGGGCCGCCAAAGCCCTTACCCGGATTTTCCCGGACCTGGCTGAGGCCATAGGGGGTTGCGGTATACGGGTACCCGTGCCCAACGGCTCCCTGACAGACATCACCCTGAACGTTAAAAAAGCCACTAGTATTCAGGAAATTAATGATACTTTTGAGTATGCATCGCAGAATGCCTTAAAAAACATCCTTTATTATACGCAAGACCCTATAGTTTCTGTCGATATAAACAATAGTTGTTATTCCTGTACGTTTGATTCTCAGATGACTTCTGTGATTGGAAAGATGGTAAAGATCATCGGATGGTATGATAATGAAACCGGGTACAGCAGCAGGATCATCGATGTGATCAATTGGTTGATTAAGAAAAGCTACGTTTGAAGTTCTTATGGGCACATAGAAAATACAGAACCCTGGGCCTTGTGGCCCTTGCGCTGAGCGTGGCAATAGCCGGCTGGTCGCAGGATGCTACCGCCCAGGGCCGGGATATGGATTCCTATTTCCTGGAGATGCGGACCTACAAGAACCAGAACAAGATAGATCAGGCCCTTGAAGCCCTGGACAAGGCCTCGGTCATCGCCGAAGAAAACGAGAACGAAAAGGCCCTTGTAGATTGTTACCACCAGTTCGCAGAACTATACCTGGAACTCGATAAACGGGAAACTGCCTTGTTCTACTGGGACAGGGCCACCGTACTCCTCAACAACCTGGCATACCCCCACGGCCATGGCGTGCATAAATACATCGAGGCAAATTTCCTCTACAACAGCGGGAACAACTTCCAGGCCATTTTTATGCTGAATGAAGCCAAACAGCTTAGCAATGACCGCAACCTGCTGAACCGCATCCTGCTCCTGGAAGCCAATATTTTCATGAGCATCGAAAAATATGAGAGCGCGGCCACCAACTTCAACTCCCTGGTGGTGAACAACGATGTATACGAAAAAGAATTCCTACGGGCCAAAGCCTATATGGGGCTGGCCCGCTTGTATTACAACCAGGAGAACTATGAAGAGAGTATTAAAAACGGGCTAAACGCCCTTGAAATCGCCACAGAGTATAATTTTTCCAAGGAGATCTTCGGGGCCAACGAATTGCTGGGCAGGGCTTATGAAAAAAACGAGCGCTATGACCTCTCGCTCATCCATAACCGCAACCTACTGGAAATACGCGATTCCATTTTCACCCTTGAAAAAGTACGCACCGAGGCTAAAACGGCAGACAAGATCCAGTTCGATTTCATGAACGATGAAATCCGGAGGCAGGATGAGCGCATTGAAGAATTAAATGAATCGGCAAACCGTTCAGAGATTACCGCGATCCTTACTTCGGCCTTTCTTACGATTATTTCGCTTTTGGCAGTCTCCCTGTACCGGAACAACCAGATCAAACTCAAAACCAACGACCTGCTCCAGACCAAGAACAAAGAATTACAGGCAGCCCGTGATGCCGCTGTACAGGCTATGGAAGCCAAGACCAACTTCCTGTCTACCGTGAGCCATGAACTCAGGACCCCGCTCTATGCCGTAACAGGCCTGACCCACCTTCTCATGGAAGAAAACCCCAGTGATAACCAGATGGAGCACCTGAAATCCCTTAAATTTTCCGGGGATTACCTGTTGAACTTCATCAATGACATCCTCCAGATTAACAAAATAGACGCAGACAAATTGGAACCGCTGAACATCGAGATCAACCTTAAAAAGATCCTTACGGAAGTCATCAATTCCCTGCAGCAAAGCGCCAAGGCCAACAAAACCAGGATCAACCTGGATTATGACGAGCAGATCCCATCCAAATTATTGAGTGACCCCCTTAAACTTTCACAAATCTTTATCAACCTGGTGGGCAACGCCCTTAAATTCACCAGGGAGGGTGAAGTTACGGTCATTGCAAAGCTCCGGGAAAAAAAGGACGAGGATGTGACGGTGTATTTCGAAGTAAAGGATACCGGCATCGGGATTTCCAGGGAACAACAGGAACACATCTTCGATAGTTTTGAACAGGGCTCCATACAAATCAACCGTGAATACGGCGGCACCGGCCTGGGCCTGACTATTGTCAAGAGCCTGCTGGGACTTTTTGACAGCAAAATCCAATTGGAAAGTGAACCCGGAAAAGGCAGTTCATTTTTCTTCGAACTGGATCTCAAGAGCAAGGATAGCGTTGTAGACGACATCCCGTTTGAGATCACCGAAAAAGAATACGACTTGCAGGGATTAAAACTACTGGTGGTAGAAGACAACAAAATCAACCAGGTGATTACCAAGAAAATGCTGAACAAGCGCGGTATCGAATGCGACATTGCCGCTAACGGCACCGATGCCGTGGATATGGCCAGGAACAACCCCTACGACGGCATCCTGATGGACATCCATATGCCAGGGATCAGTGGGGTAGAGGCTACTATTCAAATTCGGGAATTTGACAAGGATATCCCTATAATCGCCCTTACGGCCATCTCCCTGGATGACAGCCTGGAAACATTTTATGCCGCAGGTTGCAACGATGTTGTGACCAAACCCTTTAAGCCCGAAGTATTCTACCAGAAAATCGGGGAGACCATGTTGGGCGACAAGGTCAACAAACCCACCTCATAAGTACTTCAGACGTTCGAGCAATTGTTGTTCCCCATTACCTAAAAAGCTGTGTTTGACAGCGATATAATGAAGGTTGGGCGGCGGCTGGTCGATCCGACGGTAGTCCTTTTCAGTGGTCAGTACCACGGGCTTGCCGCCAAAACCGGCCATTTCTTCCCTGGAAAAATAGTGGTGGTCGCCAAAGCGAAAATGTTCCGGGTGTATCCCCTTGCTCTTCAGGAAAGCGACCAGGGGATCGGGATTGGCAATGCCGGTGACCAGTGCTACGGGCTTGTCCCGTAAGGCTTCCAGGGAAGGGGGTTGTTTCCCTCCTTTCAATGCCATGTCGTATTCCAGGCAGGCAAAAAGGACCTGTTGATGTGGCCGTGGACCCAGTTGACCCCTTATTTCTTGCATGGCCGTTTGGGAAAGTGAGGCTGGGCATTTGGTCACAATGATAAGGTCGGCCCTCCTTGCCTCTGCCGGGCTGTCCCGCAAATTCCCGGCAGGAAGGTAACAATCGTCTACATACAGGTCCCCGTACGAGCTAAGGAGCAGGGCGATGTCTGGCCGCACCCTGCGGTGCTGGAAGGCATCGTCCAGGATGATCAGGTCCGGGGCCAGGCGTTCTTGCAGCAAGCCAATCCCCCGTTGGCGGTCAGCGTCCACAGCCACTGTGATTCCGGGAAATTTGGTGTAAATTTGATAGGGTTCATCGCCAATATCCCGGGCAGTACTGTCTTTATCAGCCAGTACAAAACCCCGGGTCTTCCGGCGGTAGCCCCGGCTTAGTACCGCCACATGGCAGGTATCACGGAAATGCGCTACCAGCATCTCTACCATGGGGGTCTTACCGGTGCCTCCTGTGCTTAGGTTACCGACAGCGATGGTTGGGGTATCAAATGCCCTGGAGGAAAAAACACCCCAATCATAGCAAAGGTTCCGGAGCCGGACCGCTATTCCGTAGAGCAAGGCAATGGGAAAGGCCAATTTTCTGAGCAGCTGCATCGGAACGAAAATATAATATTTTATCTTTGATAGCTTTAATTTTAGGGAAATGATCATAAAAGAAGTAACCGACATCCTCGAGGAACTCGCACCCCTGGACTATGCAGAGGATTTTGATAATGTGGGACTTCTTGTGGGGGATCCGCATACAGAAGTAAGCGGGGTACTGGTCACCCTGGATACCCTGGAAGTGGTAGTGGAGGAAGCCATCCAAAAAAAATGCAACCTCATTGTCAGTTTCCACCCCATCCTGTTCAGCGGTCTTAAAAAGCTGACAGGGGCTACCTATGTGGAACGTACGGTTATGAAAGCGCTGAGGCACCATATTGCCATCTATGCCACCCACACGGCCCTGGACAATGCCTGGGATGGGGTCAATGCAAAGATCCTGGAAGTCCTGGGGATTGATGACCGGCAGGTACTCATCCCTAAAAAAGGGGTGTTGAGAAAGCTGACAACCTATGTCCCGCAGGAGGATGCCGGAAAGCTGAAGGAAGCCCTTTTCAACGCGGGCGCCGGCCATATTGGGAAATACAGCCACTGCAGTTTCAGCGTTGGAGGCACTGGTAGTTTCAAGGCTGGCGAAGGCACCAATCCGGCCAAAGGGGAAATCGGCAAAGTACATTATGAACCCGAGGCACAGTTGCACCTGCTGTACCCGGCCGACCTGGAAGGGCACATATTGGCAGCCCTGCAAAAGAACCACCCCTATGAGGAGGTGGCCTACGAGATACAACACCTCGAAAATACCTACCAGCGACTCGGGATGGGCATGCTGGGCAGCCTGGAGCAACCTATGGAAGAAAAGGCTTTTTTGGCTTTTGTAAAGAAAAGGATGGAGGCAAGCGTCATCAGGCACTCCGCGCTGCGGGGCAAAAAAATAAAAAAGGTGGCCGTATTGGGCGGCAGCGGGGCCTTTGCCATCAGGCATGCCATTGCTGCCGGTGCCGATGCCCTGATCACTTCAGACATCAAGTACCACCAGTTTTTCGAGGCCGGGGAAAAGCTGCTTTTACTGGATATCGGACACTTTGAATCTGAGCAGTTTACAAAAAACCTATTGCTTGATCATCTTACAAAAAAAATTCCTAATTTTGCAATCTCTTTATCCGAAAGCATAACAAATCCCATCAAGTACTATTATTGAATATGGCAACAAAGACAGAAGCAACAGTAGAGGAGAAACTCAGAGCTTTATACGACCTGCAGTTAATTGATTCCCGAGTGGATGAAATAAGGAATGTACGAGGGGAACTCCCCCTGGAAGTAGAAGATCTGGAAGATGAGGTGCTTGGTCTTAAAACCAGGATTGACAAGCTGAAGACCGATGTTGAAACCATCAACTACGAGATCACTGCCAAGAAGAACCTGATCGAGGAAGCCAAAGGCCTTATCAAGAAATACGCGGAACAGCAAAAGAATGTAAGGAACAGCCGCGAATTTAATTCCCTGGCCAAGGAAGTGGAATTCCAGGAATTGGAAATTCAGCTGGCCGAGAAAAACATCAAGGAATTCAAGGCCCAGATCGAACAAAAAAAGGAAGTGATTGCCGAGACAAAGGAACGCCTGGGCGAACGTGAAACACACCTGAAACACAAAAAAGGGGAACTGGACGCCATACTTGCCGAAACCGAAAAAGAGGAAAAGGCCCTGCTCGAAAAATCCGCGCAATATGAGGAAGAAATCGAGGAACGCCTGATCAAAGCCTATAAGAGAATCCGCAACAATGTGAAGAACGGACTGGCGGTAGTCCCTATCGAAAGGGGGGCCTCCGGGGGATCTTTCTTCACTATCCCCCCTCAGGTACAGGTAGAAATTGCCTCCCGCAAAAAGATCATCACCGATGAACACAGCGGTCGTATCCTGGTAGATCCGGCCCTTGCTGAGGAAGAACAACAGAAGATGCAAAAATTGTTCAGCAAGATTTAGGACCTAAAAGTCAAGGAACTGAAGCCACCCCTGCCGGAGTGGCTTTTTTATTTTTCCATATTTTCTGCATATCTTACTGGTAATGAAAATACTAATCGCCATTACCCTTATGACCCTGGGCACCTACATCCCACTCCAGGCACAGCAATTGGGTGACCTGAGGTGGCAGCACCGTATCCTCTTGCTGATGGATCCCAACGGCAGCCCACATTGCCAGCAGCAGCTTGGGGCCTTTAAGCCGCACACGGCCGCCATGCAGGAACGGGACCTGCTGCTCTTTGTTTTTGACGGTAAAGCATTGCTAGACCAACAGGGTGAAAAAACCCCCATGGGCATCCGGGAAGTTCCGAACCCGGCTTTTGAAGGCGTTGTCCTTATTGGCAAAGACGGGGGGGTTAAACTCCGAAAGCCCTTCCCGGTGCTCCCTGAAGAAATTTTTGAACGTATTGACGCGATGCCCATGCGCAAGGCCGAAATACGCGACGACCGGTAAACGCTGTTAGGAATTTTCCAGTAAATCCAAGATTTTTCGCTCTACTGCCACGCTGTCCCAGCGCTCCTCAATTTTTGGCAATTGCATAATCTGCTGCATGATCTTCTCCTGGGCATCGCCCAATGCCAGGGCCTCGGTATACGGCCGGTCAGAAAAGGTCACACGGGAATAGGCCGGTATCCATTTATCGGGATGTTTGGCAGCAAAGTGTTTTTCGATCTTCTTTTGCAGCAGGAAACCGGGGTCGGCAGTTTTGCTGCTCATCTCCACAAAGTTGCGGTAGCTCAATTCCGCGATGGCATCGGCATTGGGTTTCCGCATTTCCTGATAATTGCGGAAAATGGTTTCCCAATCGTCTCCCCATTGGTCGATCAATTGATAGAGTACATAAATATCTTCGAAACCTGCATTCATCCCCTGCCCGTAGAAGGGCACGATGGCATGGGCCGAATCGCCCACAAGGGCCACTTTGTCCCAATACGTCCAGGGAAAGCACTTCATGGTGACCATCGCACTGGTGGGATTGCGAAAGAAGTCTTCGGTCAGGTTTTCTATATCGGGCATCACCGCAGGAAAATGCTCCTTAAAAAAAGCCATGGCCTGGCTTTTGGTCTGCAGGCTTTCAAAAGAGACCTCCCCCTCAAAAGGCAAAAAGAGGGTGCAGGTAAAACTGCCATCCAGGTTGGGCATGGCAATGAGCATGAAATTTCCCCTGGGCCAGATATGAAAAGAATGTTTATCCAGCTTATGGGCGCCGTCTGCCCCCGGCGCAATGGTTAACTCCTTATAGCCCACATCGATGAAATGCTGTGAATAGTCAAAGCGGCTTCGCCTTTGCATTTTATGGCGGATCCGCGAGAAGGCCCCATCGCATCCAAAAATGATATCATAATCGTATTCCTTCCATTCGCTTTTCTCGGTCTCACCGGTATATAACCTCGCATGCGGGAGGTTTACGTCCCAAACTTTTTCGTCAAACCTGAAATGTACCCCGGCCGCTTCCGCCAGGTCGATCATCCTCCTGTTGAGGACGCCCCGGGAAATAGACCAGATAGCCTCCCCTTCCTTCCCGTATTTCTGATAATAAAGGGGTTGGCCCGGCAGGTGCATGGCCCGCTTGTCAAGCGGAATGGCGATACGTTTGATTTCTTCCTCCAAACCCACCTCCCGCAACGCCTTCCATCCCCGGTTGCTCATGGCCAGGTTGATGGAACGACCTGAAAAGGTAATGGTACGTATATCGGGCCTTCGGTCAAAAACAGTGACGGTATGCCCTAATTTCCTGAGGTAAATGGCCAGCAGTGAACCCACCAAACCGGAACCGGCAATAGCAATGTTTTTTGGTGTTTGTATCATAAAAAATCCCGGAAACTTAGTGGGTCGGATGGTAAATGTACTAAAAATTACCAGCCCGCTCCCTCCCCTCACTAAGCCGATACCCGGGCCATAATAGCTTTTACGATTAAATTAACAATTTTTGTTTAATTTATTAATATTTTTATTAAACAATTTAGAATCGTGGCCCATCGCAAAGTATTCCTTCCCGTAAAAACATGCCCTGTATGCGGACTCCCTTTTCGCTGGCGCAAGAAATGGGAACGTCATTGGGAGACCGTCAAATATTGCAGTGAACGCTGCCGGAAACAAAAAAATACACCCCTGCATGAATAGCCTGGTTTGGTTTGGCAATAATTTACGGGTAACCGACAACTCCTCCCTGGCCCGTGCCAGCAAGGGTTCACGCGTCATTGGCGTCTTTTGCTTTGATCCCAGATGGCAGCAGCAACACCCATACGGATTTGCGAAAATGGGGCGCTTTCGCGCGCGCTTCCTCCTTCAAAGTGTACTGGCCCTCCGGGAATCCTTAAAAGCACTCCATATCACTTTGCTCGTATACCATGCGAGGCCCGAGGACATCCTTCCCCGTGTAGTGGAGACCCATGCCATTGATACCATCTACCGGCAACGGGAATGGACCAGGGATGAGGACAGCGTCCTGCGTAAGGTACAATCGCAACTTGCGCAGGGGGTCCGGTGGGAGGAGGAATATGACCAGTTCCTGTACCACCCCGACGACCTGCCATACCAGCGCCTGGCCGATATCCCCAATGTCTTTACCGATTTCAGGAAACGTTGTGAGCGATACGCCAGGATAAGGCCGTATTCCGGACCCATAAGTCCCCTTCCCAAAAACAACCTGCTGGAAAGGGCATCGGAAGTCCCCTCAATGGAAGCACTGGGCTACAGGGAATTTAAAACCGACCCGAGAACCGCCTTCCATTTTCAGGGAGGGGAAGCGGCTGCCATGGATCGGATACGGGGGTATTTCTGGCAAAGCAACAACCTTTCCCGATATAAAAAAACCAGGAACGGCCTCCTGGGGAGCGAATACAGTTCCAAACTATCCGCCTGGCTGGCCAATGGTTGTATCTCTGCCCGCACCGTCTATGCGGAAGTCAAAAAATATGAGCGGGAAGTACAAAAAAACCAGGATACCTACTGGTTGATCTTTGAACTGATCTGGCGGGATTTCTTCAAATATATCTCCCTGAAGTACGGGGGCGCCATATTCAAGCCTGGGGGGATCCGGGACAGGCATGTATCCTGGAAGCGTTCTAAATCTGCCTTTGAAAAGTGGACTGAAGGCACTACCCCTGAACCTTTTGTGAATGCGAACATGAGGGAACTGGCGCTCACCGGATGGATGAGCAACCGGGGAAGGCAGAACGTAGCCAGCTACTGGTCCAGGGAAATGGGGCAGGACTGGCGCTCGGGGGCTGCTTATTTTGAATCCCTTTTGATCGATTACGACGTGCACAGCAATTGGGGTAACTGGATGTACCACAGCGGCGTAGGCAACGATCCCAGGGACAGGAAATTCAATATAAAACGCCAGGCGGAACACTATGACCCCAATGGGGAATACCAGCGCTATTGGTTGCAGCAGCAGCTGTTCCAGGAACCGGATTTGGAAACACGCAACAAAGAAAAGAAATGAAACGACTACGATTGGTACTGGGTGATCAGCTCAACTTGCAACACAGCTGGTATACCGAGGTGGACGATAATGTCACCTACCTGCTGGCAGAAATGCGCCAGGAAACCGATTATGTTACCCACCATATCCAAAAAGTAGTTGCCTTTTTCCTGTCTATGCGCAATTTTGCCGGAGAGCTGGAAAAAAGGGGACACAGGGTGGTTTACCTAAAGATCAACGACCCGGGTAATGACCAGGGGCTCGATAAGATCCTGCCCAAATACATCGCCTCTACCGGGGCAGGAAAGCTGGAATATCAATACCCTGACGAATATCGCCTGGATAAGCAGCTGAAAGCTATTTGCAGCAGGTTGGAAATCGCTAATGAAGCCTTTGGCACCGAGCATTTTTACACAAGCCGCCATGATCTGCGCGATTTCTTCGAGGGAAAGGAACAACTGGTCATGGAAAATTTTTACCGCATGATGCGGAAAAAGCACGGGATATTAATTCAACAGGGGAAGCCGGAAGGCGGTCAATGGAATTTTGACAAAAGCAACCGCAAAAAATGGACGGGAGAACCCGCTATACCCCGGGGGTTGACCTTTGATACCGATATCCGGCCTGTCCTGCGGGAAGTGGAGGAGGCCGGTATCCGCACTATCGGGCAGCTGAAAGGGCGCCCATTTAACTGGCCTACTTCCAGGGAGGAAAGCATCGCAGTGCTTCATTACTTCTGCACGGAACTATTGCCCTATTTCGGGGATTTCCAGGACGCCATGCTCCGCGATGAAAAATTCCTGTTCCACTCACGGCTGTCCTTCGCGCTGAACAGTAAAATGCTCTCGCCAAAGGAGGTGATTGATCGTGTACTAAGGCAATACCGCCAGCAACAGGCGCGCATCCACATTTCACAGGTAGAAGGGTTTGTACGGCAGGTCCTGGGGTGGCGCGAGTTTATGAGGGGGATTTACTGGCGGGAAATGCCCGGTTACCGGGAATGCAATGCCCTGGAAAACCACCACGAGCTGCCCGACTTTTTCTGGACCGGAAAAACCAAAATGGAATGCCTCAGCAGGGTGATTACCCAAAGTTTGGAAGAGGGCTATGCGCACCACATCCAGCGCCTTATGGTCACCGGGAATTTTGCGTTGCTGGCCCAGGTGGCCCCCGAAGCGGTCGACCAGTGGTACCTGGGGGTTTATATCGATGCGATTGAATGGGTTGAACTTCCCAATACCAGGGGGATGAGCCAGTTTGCCGATGGCGGCCTGGTGGCGACCAAACCCTATGTCAGCAGTGCCAATTACATCCAAAAAATGAGCGATTATTGCAGCCACTGTGCCTATAGCCCTGCACAAAAAGTGGGCGATGGGGCTTGCCCCTTCAATGCCCTCTACTGGAATTTCCTGGATGAGAAAAGACTGTATTTCAAGGACAACCAAAGGATGTCCCTTATGCTGTCTTTGTTGGATAAAAAAGGGGAGGACGAATTGGCACAGCTAAAAGAGCGAGCCCGTGCCATCATTGCAACACCAGATCGCTATTAAATTTTTGGTGGGAGTCCACTGTCCCCACGGAAATCCAAACAGCCGTGTTGTATCGTACCTATAGTGTACCATGATCCGGGTAGAACGTATCTTCCGCTTCGGCGTCTATATATAGCAAAGTCCCCTGCTGCGGCAGGGGGCTTTTTTTTGATTGTATCCTTATGCCCCGCTCCTCGTCAGGGCCTTGCGGGGGACATGGCGCGGCCGGTATCCCTGCCAATACGCTCTTTGGCATTGGAGTAAAAAAATGGCCGGGAGTAATGCCCGGCAATTCTGCTGGTCTGCCTGGGCAGAAGCCAGTTATTCCAATATCCCGTCGACAATCCCGTATTCCACGGATTCCGCTGCGCCCATCCAGTAATCCCTGTTAAAATCCTTCATGATTTTTTCGAAACTCTGGCCGGTGTTCTCAGCCAGGATACGGGCACCAATCTCTTTGGTCTTCAGGATTTCCTTGGCCTGGATTTCTATATTGGAGGCCTGGCCCCTGGCTCCCCCGCTGGGTTGGTGGATCATCACCCTGGCATGGGGTTGGATAAACCGCCGCCCTTTTTTCCCCACGGAAAGCAGGATAGACCCCATAGAAGCTGCAAGCCCTGTGCAAATAGTACTTACCGGGCTCTTTATCGATTGAATGGTATCGTATATGGAAAATCCGGAGGTTACATATCCCCCGGGGCTATTGATATAGAGTTGAATTTCCTTGTTGTTCAGCATGTCCAGGTACAGTAGCCGGTCTACGACGTGTTTGGCCGAATCATCGTCTACCATGCCCCACAAAAAAACCTTGCGTTCATTCAGCAGTTTTTCGTCTATTAGTTCCTGTACCTTACTACTTTTTTTAGCGCTCATTTTTATGTTTTGGTTAAAAGCCAAAATTAATCAAATTCTACGGAATTAAGCCTTATTGAAATTGGGGCTTTGGGTATTTTTATCTCCGAATACCCTATATTTGGTAAAATGACCCGAATGAAAGTTCCATTGACTGCCTTTTTATTGCTTTTCCTGGCTTTTGCGGCCTGCAAGACCGAGAAGAAAGCCAAAACACCTGAATCCTCCGAAGGAGCACCCGGCATCCTTGAGAAAGTGGCAATGGCCCATGGATTTGACCGTTGGAAAGATGTACGGGAACTCAGGTTCACCTTCAACGTAGACCGCGACACCTCCCATTTTGAACGCAGCTGGATATGGCACCCCCCAACCAATGAAGTCACCTTAATAGCTTCCGGGGATACCATTACCTACCAACGCGCGGCAGTAGACAGCACCCTTACCCAACAGGATGCAGGGTTTATCAATGACAAATATTGGTTTCTGGCGCCTTTCCAGCTCATCTGGGACCAGGAGAGCTTTACCCATGAATTGGCCCCGCAGGCCGTGGCCCCCATATCAGGGGCCCCCATGCAAAAGCTGACCATTGTATACGGCAATGCCGGGGGATATACCCCAGGGGATGCGTACGACCTGTATTTGGATGAAAACTATATGGTACGGGAATGGACCTTCAGGCGTTCCAACAAACCCGCGCCTGGTTCAGACGCCAGTTGGGAGGGGTATACGACTTTAGAAGGGCTTCAACTTTCGACCATGCATCAACTTGGGGGTGGGGCCAGGTTGTATTTTACCGGCGTCGAAGTAAAAACCCAATAACCAATTTTACTTTTTGCCCTTTCCCTTACGCAAGAGGTACAAAGCAGCGAGGAGTACCAGAAAGGAGGATGCCAGCAAGGTGACAAAGCTGAGTTTGAGGGAAGCGGTTTCGGCCAGAAAGCCCAATACGGGAGGGGCCATCAAAAAGCCTGAATACCCGGTGCCAGCGATGAAGGCAACCCCTTGTGATGATTCGACCCCCCTGACATTGCCCCCAATACGGAATAGTTCCGGGATAATGACCGAAAAGCCCAGCCCGATCAGGGCAAATCCGGTAATGGCCAACAGGGTGTAGGTAGTCAGTACCAAAACATAGCCCGCCATGGCAATACCAATGCCAAGGATGACGATTTTAACAGAGCCGATCCGGGCACTGATACCGTCTCCCACGAACCTGCCCAGGGTCATGCTGGTGGAAAATGCCAGGAAACCCGCCCCCAGCAGGAACTCCGGTGCCATGCTGATCTCCTGCAGGTAAAGCCCGCTCCAATCCACGATGGCCCCTTCACTTCCCATCACTATAAAAGAAACGAGCCCAATGACCAGTAAAGGCCGGAACAAATTAAAACTGAATGGTTCTTTTTCTATGGGGGCCGCCGTAATATGCAAGTAGCGTTTGTGAAAGATCAGGTTGATGATAAAGACCAGCAGTACCGCCAAAAACATGTGCAACGCGGGATTCCCGAAAACAGGGATCAGAAAACTCCCCAGGCCGGCAATCACCCCACCCAGGCTGAAGAAACCATGGGCGGCCGACATGAAGTTCTTTCGGTCTTCCTTTTCAATTTCGGTAACCAGCGTATTCATGGAAATATCGGTAAAGCCGTTGCTGGCACCAAAGAGGAAGAGCGACCCCATCAGCAGGTAATAGTTGGGCGCCAATAATGGCAGCATCGCCGCAACACTACTGACCAGTACGCCATACCAGGTGGCTTTTCCGACCCCCACACGGTTGATGATCCTCGAGGCGACGGGAAAAATAGTGAACACCCCCAGCGAAAGGAAGAAAATGGCAATCCCAAGGCTGGCCTTATCAATACCCAGTTTTTCCTTGACCAGGGGAATGTAGATCGCCCAGGTCCCGAACCAGATATTGAGACTGGCAAAGACCCATGCCGGGGCAAAATAGCGGGGATGGGTAAGAATTAACCGTAATGATTGCATAGGATGGTTTGGCAAACTGGGACGGCGATCCCAAAATAAAGCCGCTAAGATAGGGCTCCCCTTTTAATTATGATATCCTTAACCCGCTTTTTCGAGGATGCCCTTCTTTAACAACTGACCAAAACGGTACATATCGCTGAAGCGGCAATAAAAAGGGGCCGGGGCGAGCCGGATGACATTCGGTTCCCGCCAGTCTGTTATTACCCCCTGCTGCATCAGGTAGTCAAACAGGGACCTGCCCTCCCCGTGCAGGAATACAGACAGCTGGCATCCCCTGTCTTTTGGGGTGATAATCTCAAAGCGGCTCGTTACTTCATCATCTATGGCTTTCAGTATAAACTCAAGGTAGGCAGTAAGTTTGTCGCGCTTTTCAATCAGGGCTGGCATCCCTGCCTCCTCAAACAATTCCAGAGAGGCCATGTAAGGCGCCAGGGAAAGGACGGACGGGTTGCTCAGTTGCCAGGCATCGGCCGTTGGGATGGGTTCAAATTCGGGCTTCATCAAAAACCGGGTTTCTTTGCTTGTTCCCCACCATCCCTCTAACCGGGGGATGTCTGTTTTGCCCAGGTGTTTTTCATGGATAAAGGCCCCGGAGGCATTTCCCGGGCCACTGTTCATGTATTTATAGCTACACCAGGCCGCAAAATCAACTTGCCAGTCATGCAGTTCCAGCGACACATTGCCCGCGGCATGGGCCAGGTCCCATCCCACATAAGCCCCTGCGGCCTTGCCCGCCCTGGTAATGGCCTCCATGTCAAAGACCTGTCCGTTGTAATAATTTACCCCACCGATCATCACCAGGGCAAGGCTATCTCCCAGTTCCTCAATTTTGGAGCAGACGTCTTCGGTACGCCAAAAGTGTTCCCCCGGACGTTTTTTCAGTTCCACAATGGTTGTTTCCGGATCAAGGCCATGCCAACGTACCTGGCTTTGGAGCATGTACTGGTCTGAGGGAAAAGCCTTTTCCTCACAAAGGATTTTGAACCGGGATCTGGTAGGCCTGTAAAATGAAACCATCAAAAGGTGCAGGTTCACCGTCAGGGTATTCATAACCGTGATTTCTTCGGGCCTGGCCCCCACTATTTTCGCCAATGGCGCCGCCAGGCGCTCATGGTAGTCCCACCATGGCTTCCCGGCGTGGAAATGGCCCTCTACGGCCAAGGCTTTCCAGTCGGCCATAATCTCATCCACATAGTTCTGGCTGGTTTTGGGCTGCAGCCCCAGGGAGTTCCCGGTAAAGTAGATCACTTCCTTTCCGTGTACTTTCGGAAAATAAAACGCGTCGCGGTATCCTTTTAAGGGGTCTTCACGATCGAGCTGTTCGGCATAGGCCAGGGTATTCTGAAAATCCATAGCGGGGTATTTTGTCAAAAATACAACATGCCCCAGGATTTACCGGTATGGGGAACGCAGGGAATCAGGGTTTAAAATCCTCCAGGCGCATTTCTATGATGTGTTTTTTAAAACCGACTTTCTCATAGGCACGGATCGCGGGATCATTGGTGTCGTACACTGTCAGCCGCAGTTCCTTCAATCCCCGGGCAAGTGCCCACTCGCGGAGGGAGGCTATGATCATCCTGTTAATACCTTTGCCCCTGTATTCCGGGATGGTATACATAAACCCCAGGTATGCATAATATTCATGGTCCAGATAGGCCCGGGCCTTTTTCGCCCTGGCGTATCCGCAGGCTACGACCTGTCCGTCGATGTCTGCGACCAAAAGGGCCAGGTTGGGGTCGCTGGTCATTTCTTCCAGTTCATAATACCGTACCGGGGGTTTCCGGATGGTAGGATCCATAGGCCTCTCGGCCTTGATAAGTTCCTGTTCAAATATAAGCAGGGTCCACAGATCTGCTGTGGTGGCCCGCCGTATCCTAATTCCTTCCATGCAACAATGGTAATATGGATGGCCAAGATGGCCAATATTCGCTATTTTTATCGAAAAATTGAAGATATGCATTTTCTCGATGCTGCGCTTGAAAACTACATAAGCAAACACTCCCAGGAAGAGCCTCCAATACTCAGGGAACTCAACCGGGAGACCCACCTGAAGGTCTTGCAGCCCCGTATGATAACCGGGCATTACCAGGGAAGGTTCCTGAGCCTGATATCCAAGATGCTGTTTCCCCGTTACATCCTGGAGGTAGGCACCTACACGGGTTATTCGGCACTTTGCCTGGCTGAGGGGTTACACGAAGACGGGGAATTGCATACGATTGATATCAATGAGGAATTGGGCGACATCCAGGAAAAGTATTTCAAAAAGTCAGGGAACGCTTCCCGGATTATCCGGCATACAGGGGATGCCCTGGAACTCATCCCCAAAATCGACAGGGTTTTTGACCTCATCTTTATCGATGCCGAAAAAAGGGAATACCTCCGTTACCTGGAACTGATCCTTCCAAAAACACGCCCGGGTTCCGTCATTCTGAGCGATAACGTTCTATGGTCGGGAAAGGTGCTGCAACCCCTCGAAGAAGGAGACAAGGCCACTGCCCAACTGCTGGAGTACAACCGCCTGCTAAAGGAAGACCCCAGGCTCGACACGGTACTGCTGCCCATCAGGGACGGCCTGACGCTAAGTAGGGTCCGGTAAACCGGTTATACGCCATGTGAAATAAAAAGGCCAAAGCAATGCCCACGGCTGCCCCGGTAAGGATGTCTGTTGGATAATGCACCCCCACATAGATACGGCTGAAAGAAAAGATAAACGGCCATAGGTAAAATACCCAAACCCAGGATAGCTTCTCCCGCAAATAGAGGACCACAAGGGTGGTAATAGAAAATGAACTGGCAGCATGCCCGGAAAAGAAACTATAGCCGGACGGCCGCCGGAGTATGCGTATCAGGGAATTGATGCCGGTATCGTTATTGGGGCGGAGACGCGCCACAAACTCCTTGGTCAGATCGGTAGCAAGTGTGACGAACAATGCCAGGATGATGATGGAAAAACTCATCCAAAGGGCCTCTTTTCTGGGATATTTTAGCAGGAATAACAGAAGGAACAATACAAAAAGGGGGATCCAGGAAGAAATATTGGTGGCCAGCGACCAGAACGTATCGTAGCTATCTACCCCCAGGTTATTGAGGTAGATAAAGGTCTTCCTGTCCCATTCCAGTAGCTGCTCCAGCATGGGATGCCCTAATTTCTCTTGATGGTCCCGGTGACATCATCTACATTCTTCTTCACTTCATTGAGTTCCTTTTTGATATCTTCCGTGAAACTCGTATCTATCCCCTGCTTTTCTGCGCTCTTGTGTATTTCCCTTTTGATATCTTCTGTTGCGTCTCTCAATTGTCGCATACCTTTGCCCAGGCCCCTGGCGATTCCGGGGATCTTATCGGCCCCGAAAACCATGACCACTATGAACATGATGAAGAAGATTTCCCCCCCGCTGATAAATAAAGTTATTGTGGCATACATACGACAAATATAGTGAAGTTTGGGTCAAAAAAAACCTGCCGGCAACGAAGCCCACAGGTTATTTTTTTTATTGGCCAGGGGTTGATCGGCTTATTTCCCCTTGATGCTCTCTTTGAATTGCTCGAATTCAGATTTCTTGATTTCCCTGGGCCAGGCGTTGTTGGTCATATCGATATCCGCGGTTTCGGCCCTTGGGTCCACTACAATCCCTTTCAGTTCTTTCTGGGAAGCGAATACGCGCTTTACTTCCGCATCGTTTTTCCTCCAGATCTCGGGGGGGTAGGTTACCTGTTCCGTAGTGCCGTCCTCATAGGTATATTCTACAATGAGGGGCATGGGAATCCCGCCCGGTTTGTCAAAAGTAACTTCGTAGAAGAAACGCGGTTCCTTTACCGCGGCCCGTTCTTCGGCGCTCAAATGATCCATCATGTAAGCATTTAAGGGCTGGGAATTTTCAGAAGGGTTTTTCCCTTTCAATTCAGGATCAAAATCCTCGCTATCTTCTTCCGCCAGGTATACCAGGGGTGGGAGGTCGGCCTCCGTTATGTTCCGCGCGGCCATATACTCCTTCATCTTCTGGGTGGGTTCATTGCTGACGTAGTATTTCTTCACCCCTTTTACACCGATATCCACATAATCAGTGGTATAAAACCAGCTCCTCCAGAACCAGTCGAGGTCCACAGCCGACGCATCCTCCATGGTGCGGAAGAAATCCTCGGGTGTGGGATGCTTGAACTTCCATCGCTGGGCGTAGGTTTTAAAGGCATGGTCAAATAGTTCCCTGCCCATCACGGTTTCCCTGAGGATATTCAGTGCTGTTGCCGGTTTGCCATAGGCATTGGGGCCCAGTTGAAAGGCATTTTCAGGGTTCGACATGATAGGCGCCAGGGTGGCCTGGTCTCCACTCATGTAGGGGACAATATCGGAAGGATCTCCCCTTCTTGAAGGATACTTGCTGGCGGGCGCGATGGCCTCCGGGTATTTTTCGCCGAATTCCTGTTCGGCGAGGTACTGCATAAACGTGTCAAGGCCTTCATCCATCCAGCCCCACTGCCGTTCATCAGAATTGACGATCATGGGAAAAAAGTTGTGGCCCACTTCGTGGATGATGACGCTGATCATCCCGAATTTCACCCGGTCCGAATAGGTTCCGTCTTCATTGGGCCTGCCGTAATTCCAACAGATCATGGGGTATTCCATCCCCTGATTCTTGGCGTGCACGGAAATAGCTTTGTGGTAGGGGTAATCAAAGGTATGGGAGGAATAGGATCTAAGCGTATGCGCCACTGCCCTGGTCGAAAACTCTTCCCAAAGCGGATTGCCCTCTTTTGGATAAAGGGACACCGCCATTACGTCCTTGTCCCCAATCTTAACGGCCTGCATATCCCAGATAAACTTTCGGGAAGTCGCAAAGCCATAGTCCCTCACGTTCTCGGCCCGGAACTTCCAGGTCTTTTTCTTTTCAGAAAATCCCTTTTCTGCGGCTTCTGCCTCCTCCTGGGTAACAATCAATAAGGGCTTGTCATACGATGCCCTGGCTTGTTCATACCGCTTCATCATCTGGGCGCTGAACACTTCCTTTCGGTTCAATAGTTCCCCGGTGGCGTCCAGCACATGGTCTGCAGGAACGGTAATATTCACATCGTAGTTGCCAAACGGCAGGGCGAACTCCCCATTACCCCAGAACTGGTGGTTCTGCCAGCCTTCCACATCGCTGTATACGGCCATTCTGGGAAAGAACTGGGCGATCACATAGGCGCGGTTCCCGTCTTTGGGAAAGTACTCATACCCCGAACGTGCCCGGTTTACGGTATGGTCGGGAATATTGTACCACCATTTGACGGAGAAAGAAATCTGGTCCCCGCTTTTCAATGGCTCCGGGATGTTGACCCGCATCATGGTTTGATTGATGGTATAGGAAAGGGCATTCCCTTTGGCATCTTTCACGTATTCAATACGGAAACCTCCGTCAAAGGGCTCCTTCAGGTATTCTTCGGTAAAAGTCCCGGTCTGATAGGCCAGGGGTATTTCCTTGGAGTCCCGGAGCGGGGACTTCGAGCTTTTTGAACGGACATTCTGGTCCAGTTGCAACCAGAGGTATTCAAGATCATCGGGAGAATTGTTGTGGTAGGTAATGGTTTCCTCCCCATAGATCCTGGCATTGCGGTCGTCCAGTTCGACATTAATTTCATAATCGGCCTGTTGCTGGTAGTAATCGGGGCCGGGCGCCCCCGAAGCGGACCGGTAGGTATTCGGGGTAGCAAATTCCTGGTACATCTGTCGGAACTTGTTCTGGTTGGTGTGTCCGGGTTCTTTGGTTTTGGCGGGTTCTTGTTGTGCCCACGAAAAGGAAGCAAACAACAGCAGGAAAACAGTAAAACCGGCAGAAATTCTATTCATTCAGCAGAATTTTTAAAATTTTTCGAAAATAGTATATTTTAAATTTATGTCTCCAGATTGTTATAGATTTAACATTCCTTTATTATTCTCCTTCACCAGTACAAAACTGCGCTTTTGGTCCCCGATCAGCATGTGTACGATATTCTTTTGCTCCTCGAAGAGGTCTGTGAGCAATTCGTTCTGCACCTCTATACTTTCCATGGATTTTAAAGGTACACCGGACCGTTCCAGGTAACAAACCATGATATCGTTGTCAAAGCGCTTTCCAAGGAACCGGTAATCGGTGACCTTCCCGTTGACGCGGAGGACAAATTTAGACCGGAAGTACTTTTCGATATAGGCGTCTGCCATGGGGTCTTCATCCCCGGTGGCGAGTTGTGCATCAAGGCCGTAGCGCAACTGCAATACTTCTTCAAAATCATCTATAAACAGCCGGGTCGTCACCTGAAGGGCCGCTTCCTTTTCCGAATAGGTAAGTTGCGTGACACTCACGTAAAACTTATGGACTACCCCAAATGCGAATAGCGGCAGTAGCAGGACGAGCAGGGCTTTTTTTAGCACAAACATGTATTTATTGGGTTTCATTACTATTCAACGTGCAATTCACATGCCAAAACTCAGCTTATTCCAGGGAATTGTCCCTCCGGTAGCCCAGGCTCTTGGATTTGAGGAATTCCCATATCTTAAGTCGGTCCGCAGAGTCCACAAGCCCTGAAAACATCGGATCTACCTCGCAGTAATACATAAAATCGTCGATCTTCGACAGGGGAATGCCCAGGTCCCTTACAAACAGGGAATCTGAGTAAAATTCGCGCACCCTGTTCGTGCGGGCATATACCTTCTCATTTTCCAACACCTTTTTCAGGTAGCGTGTCCGGCCGCTAATGCCGTTGAGGATGGGGTTCAGCGGCAGGATCCCGCCCCCCGAAGTGGCTTCATACAATTTTCGCTCCGCCTGTGTAGCGGGTTTCACATAGGCATTGGGAAGCCCCAGGGTGGAGGCCACTACGACGTTTCCGCCGGGCATTTGGCCTAGATCCCGGCTAATATCTCCAGAGAGGTTGTAGGGCCGCAGGACGACCTCCTCCAACTCATTGACAAATTCTTCCAGCGGTACCCGTATTTGGAGGCTCTGCAGCATGGTTTGGGATACCACCAGGCTTTTGCGACGGAATTGTACGGCAGAGAAAAGCAGGGTATCGCCGGGACGGGCTTCCAGGGTAAAGTACCCCTGGTCGTTCGTGATTGTAGCCCGATCTGCACTGAGGTTCATCACATGTACATCGGTAATCCCCAAATCTTCGTGCGTTACCTTTCCCCTTAAGGTCGATGGAACCTGTCGCTGGGCATAGAGGGTAGTACCAAATACGAGAAATAATCCCAAAAAGAGCTCACTCTTTGGCATTCGTTTGTTTTAAGTAATTTTCGCTTTCATTGACCAGGAATTCAATGAGTTGGAATTCGTTGTCCTTGAGCAAAAGGGTGTAAGCCGGGGTTTTGTCGTCTATATAGTATAGAAAATCGTCTATTTTATCCTGAGGGATACGGAGGTCGTTCACAAAAAAGCGGTCGTCATACACCTGTCTGAGTACCGTACTTACCTGTAACGGACGCCGGGTTTCGGTTTCTTCCCCGGCCCCCAGTTTAGCCAGGGCCTTAAAAATATTGACAAAGTTAAGTCCGTATTCCATCCCGCGCACGGTTTGGTCCAATGCGATGTTCTCGACCTCCGTGCTGGGGTCGGTCTCATAGGAATACTCTTTGAATTCCTCATTCTTGAGCTGGATGAACCGCTCCTGGTCTTCGGGGCTCACCACCACCTCATCCAGTTCGGTCACCTTTTCGTTTACTTCCACGACCAGGCGATTGTTCTCCAGCAGTTCCCGGGTAACAGGGACAATTTCTATTTGATAGTTCAGGGAGGTAAAGATAAGTTCGTCCCCTTCTTTTACAGGGATCGCAAAGCGCCCGTCTTCATCGGTGATCGTAGCGATCTCCGCGGTGGAATTAATGACATTCTCATTGGGGACATTGCTGTTGCGGTACAGGACCTGCCCACGCAATAATCGGCGATCGTCGTCCTGGGACCAGGAAAGGTTAATGGCGAGCAACAGGAATATACATGTGAAAAGCTTTTTCATGGGGCGCGGAAATTTTAGCAAGAACAGAAAGATAAAGAAAAAGCAACTACGAGATATAAAAAAATCGATGTCCTTAAACTTATGTTAATTGGTCCCGGGGCCGTTGATCGGCAGAAAAACGATGGGAAGAAAGTACTGCTAACTGTCCACCCCAGGACTGGGGAACTCCGGTGGACCGGTAATTCTGATGGTTTGAAGGTTATTCCTACACAGGTCACCCTCGATGAACCACCTGATTTTTCGCTGTTTGGCGCTGTTTTTTACATACACCACATCTTAAGATCGTTACACAACAATTTCTTAGGGAATCCTCGATCCTGTCCTACATTTACCTGCAAACATTGATTCGGGCCCAAATTATTTATCGATGAACTTCAAATATCCAATCCTACTTTTTCTCTTGCTCCTCACCCACCTGGCTTCTTCCCAGGTAAAGATAGGCAACAACCCAAGCCGGATAGACCCCTCTTCCCTCATTGAACTTGAAAGCAATAACAAGGCGTTGGTGCTTACTCGGGTGACCAATGCCCAGATGCAGGGCATGACCCCGCTGCGCGGGGCCCTGGTCTACAATACAGAGGCTCAGTGCCTGTATTATTACAACGGATCGCAGTGGAACAACCTTTGCAGCGGTGGAAACTCCAAAACCACGTTTTCCTTTATCGATAACGGAAATGGGACCTTTACGGTGCAATATTCCGATGGCACCTCCTTTACCTCCACGGACCTCACCGGACCCCAGGGACCCGCCGGGGCCGATGGCGCAGATGGTGCACAAGGGCCACAAGGACCGCAGGGACCCGTTGGACCTGCCGGAGCCGATGGCTTAGATGGCGCACAGGGGCCACAAGGACCCGTTGGACCTGCCGGAGCCGATGGCGCAGATGGCGCAGATGGCGCACAAGGGCCACAAGGACCGCAGGGACCCGTTGGACCCAAAGGGGATAAAGGAGATACCGGGGATACCGGACCACAGGGGCCCGCCGGAGCGCAAGGACCCGCAGGGGCTGATGGCGCAGATGGTGCCCAGGGGCCACAAGGACCGCAAGGACCGCAGGGACCCGTTGGACCCAAAGGCGATAAAGGAGATACCGGCGATACCGGGCCACAAGGACCCGCAGGGGCCGATGGTGCAGATGGCGCACAAGGGCCTGTCGGACCCAAAGGCGATAAAGGAGATACCGGGGATACCGGGCCGCAAGGACCCGCAGGGGCTGATGGCGCAGATGGTGCCCAGGGGCCACAAGGACCGCAGGGACCCAAAGGCGATAAAGGAGATACCGGCGATACCGGGCCACAAGGACCCGCAGGGGCCGATGGCGCAGATGGTGCCCAGGGGCCACAAGGACCGCAGGGACCACAAGGGCCTGTTGGACCTAAAGGTGATACGGGTGACACCGGACCGCAAGGACCCGCCGGGGCCGATGGCGCAGATGGCGCACAAGGGCCTGTCGGACCCAAAGGCGATAAAGGAGATACCGGGGATACCGGGCCGCAAGGACCCGCCGGCGCCGATGGCGCAGATGGCGTGGATGGCGCACAAGGGCCACAGGGACCACAAGGGCCTGTTGGACCTAAAGGTGATACGGGTGACACCGGACCGCAAGGACCCGCCGGCGCCGATGGCGCAGATGGCGTGGATGGCGCACAAGGGCCACAGGGACCACAAGGGCCTGTTGGACCCAAAGGCGATAAAGGAGATACCGGGGATACCGGACCACAGGGGCCCGCCGGAGCGCAAGGACCCGCAGGGGCTGATGGCTTAGATGGTGCCCAGGGGCCACAAGGACCGCAGGGACCTGCCGGACCCAAAGGCGATAAAGGAGATACCGGGGA
>LXTR01000065.1 GCA_001683825.1 Flavobacteriaceae bacterium CP2B
GCCTTACGGTGGGGGTGGTGATCGACCTGTTTACGGCGGGGAAAAGGAGGCGGGGACGGGTGGCGTATACCCTGCCCGCGAACAGGAACCTGGCCCGGGGCCGCCTACGCCTGCCACCACCACCCGGAGAAGCCTACTGCAGCCTGCATTTCCTGCACCACCCGTTGGTTCCTTAGCCGAAAGTGCCTGCGTGGTTACCTCCTGTGGTATCCCATGCAAGCAGGTGCTCGTTTGCAGCTAGCCCCGGGGTTTGCTACCCCGTACCGGTTACAAGTTCCGAATCTCCCCTGCAGGAAATAGCGGTCAAGAATTTTAGAGCACAGGCTTTCCATGGGGCTTCAGCGACAAGTCGCAGGACCCAATTCCCTGCAGCAGGCATCTGTTCATTGGCTGGCAAGGGGGGTGTTGCCGGCAGATGGTGGCTATTCGGCTTATTAAAAGCGGGAGGCCCTACAATCGAAACCCCACCGGGATCACTGCCCCTTTTTTGATGACCACGATCCCCTCTTTGATGACATAGGAATCTGTTTCAGCATCTTCCAGGTGCGGCCCGCCATCGATAATGACATCGTCCCCGATACGGCAGTTTTTGTCGATAATGGCGTTGTTGATGGTACACCGCTCCCCAACCCCCATCAGGATTTTAATATTGTTGCGGTCCATTTCCTCCAGCGTCTCATAACGGTCGCTCCCCATCATATAGGTATTGCGGATGCTGGTACCCTGGCCGATCCGGGAACGGATGCCGATGACAGACCGCTCGATGCTGTCGGCATGGATGATGCACCCTTCCGCGATCACGGCTTTGTCCATTTTGGTGCCAAAGAACTTGGAGGTCGGCAAGACCCGGGCCCGGGTATAGATCACCCGCAAGGTGTCGTATAAATTGAATTTCGGGATATTGTCCGTCAGGCCCAGGTTGGCTTCAAAAAAGGAATCGATATTCCCGATATCGGTCCAATACCCTTCAAAGGCGTAGCTAATGGTCCTGTGTTTGCCAATAGACTGGGGGATGATCTCTTTCCCGAAATCCATGGTATTCGGGTTGCTCATGAGTTCTATCAACAGGTCCCGGTTAAAGATGTAGATACCCATGGAGGCCAGGTAGACACGTCCTTCCTGTTTCATTTCGTCACTCACTTCAGAAGGCCAGTCGGGCAACAGCTCCGGGCCGGGTTTTTCAATAAAGGAGGTGATGCGGTCTTCGTGGTCTGTTTTGAGGATCCCAAAACCAGGGGCGTCATTGGCGTGGACGGGGATGGTCCCAATGGTGATCTCGGCCTTGGTATCAATATGTTTCTGTATCATCAGGTTGTAGTCCATCTGGTACAGCTGGTCCCCGGAGAGGATCAGGGCGTATTCGAACTCGTGGTTGAGGAAATGGTGCATGCTCTGGCGGACGGCATCGGCCGTCCCCTGGAACCAATCGCCACTGCTCATGGTTTGTTCCGCGGCCAGCACATCGACAAAAGCCTTGCTGAAAAAGCTAAAGTGGTAGGTATTCTTGATATGCCGGTTGAGCGATGCCGAGTTAAACTGGGTGAGCACGTACATCCGTTGGAGGTTGGCGTTGATGCAGTTGGAAATGGGGATATCCACCAGGCGGTATTTACCGGCAATGGGGACCGCAGGCTTCGACCTCTTTTGTGTCAATGGATAGAGGCGCGACCCCTGGCCCCCGCCCAGGATGATGGCTAGTACGGATTTAGAAAACATAGTTTTAGGGCTTTAAGGATTTATACAAGGCTTCAATCTGTTGGGCAATCGCAGACCAGTCGAAATTTTCTTCCACCCTTTTCCTCCCATTTTTGGCCATGGCCTCCCGCATTTCAGGTGCCTGGATCAACTGGTTGATGCCCTGGGCGAGGTCTTTGGAAAACTGTTCGGGATGTACCGGTTCAAACGGGGCGGTCTGTTGTTGCTCCAGGGGGACCAGCAGCCCTGTTTCCCCGTGAACCACCACTTCTTTGATCCCCCCTACCGCGCTCGCTACCACGGCGGTATTGCAGGCCATGGCCTCGATATTGATGATCCCGAAGGGTTCATAGATGGAAGGGCAGCAAAATACCGCGGCATGCGAGTAGAGCTGGATCACACTTTTTTTGTCGAGCATCTCAGCGATCCAGATGATGTTTTTGCGTGTTTTTTGCACGGCCTCCACGCTTTCTTTCATTTCCCGGGCGATCTCCGGGGTATCGGGGGCCCCGGCGCAGAGGACAACCTGCGTTCCGGGGTCTATGTATTGTATGGCGTTCACCAGGTGGATGATGCCCTTTTGGCGGGTGATCCTGCCCACAAATAGCACATAGGGCGTGGAGGGGTCTACCCCGTATTTGGCCAGGGCGCTCGTTTCGGTAGTAGGGTTGTATTCCTGCAGGTTGATGCCGTTGTAGATCACCTTGATCCTGTCTTCGGGCACGTTAAAATACTTGAGCACATCTTCCCGGGTTTCTTCCGATACGGCAATGACGGCATCGGCCATTTCGATGGCGGTTTTTTCCACCCAGGAGGAGGCGTCGTACCCCTTGCCCAACTGTTCCCTTTTCCACGGCCTGAGTGGTTCCAGGGAATGGGTGGTCACCACCAGGGGGATGCCGTAGCACAGTTTGGTGACGATCCCCGCAAAGTGGGCGTACCAGGTATGGCAATGCACGATATCGGCATCGATGTCCGCGGCATTCATATGCACACAGGTGCTCAGGGTCTGGAGCAGGCCTTTCAGCTTATTGTTTGAAGCGTCAAATACCGGGTTCTCATAAGGGTACCCTTTTACGGTGAGTGGGCCTTCCTGCAGGTCCTGGTCGCCAAAGCAACGCACCTCGATGTCCATGAGCCTGGCCAGCTCTGCGGCCAGGTATTCAACATGGACCCCGGCGCCGCCGTACACATAGGGGGGGTATTCACGCGTGAAAAAGAGTGCTTTCATAATGTTGTCAGGGGTTATTTATTCAAGGTGCCCTTGGGCTGCGAAGAACGGCTGGCAGCATCACGGCTTTTGGCCCGGCTTCACGTACTTAAGGTACTCAAAAAATAGGTCATCCTGAAATATTCCGGGGGTTGAAAATACCCGGGGGTGGTTTTTTGGCGCAAGGTTTTGAACCCCAGGGGCAAAAAGATAAAAGCATGCGTAAATTCCCATTTAAGTAGAGCCGGAAGTTTTCATAAGGGCCCTGGTTGGAGGGCTTTTTCCTGCCACAGCTACAGGGAGTTTTTTGTTGATGCATAAACCCTTCGCAAAAAATGACCATACCTTCGGACAATAGAAGCGTATTTTCGTCCAAAGATCCTGTTAGGAGGACCTAAAAACCCTATCTTCCGGGCAATTCCCCCGGCATCGCCATAGTACCATTTGCGATAGATACTTTTCAAAACTACCGCAATGCCCTGTTCACCTAACCCTGGTTCCAACAATGATGAATAAAAACATCCAAAGCAGCCTGAGTGCCCTGTTAAAACTTCCCGTATTAGTGCTTCTGCTGATGGCTTTCGCCTACAGCCCCGATGCGGCATCGCAAACCTGGGGAAACCCGAAGCCCGAAGGAAGCGATTCATTGAATTATGTACTGACCGAGATGGCCAGGGGAGCTGCCCTGAAAGGGACCAATGGTATCACCTTGGGACCGGATGGCTACCTGTACGTCGCCAGTGTCCTTGGCCAGGAAATCGTTGTGATGGACAGGGAAAACGGGACCATCGTCAAACGGTTGGGAAAAGCGCTGGGCATCAAGAGCCCCGATGACCTTGTGTTTGGCCCTGATGGATCGCTCTACTGGACCGACCTCCTGGTCGGGGAAGTCGGAAGAATGACCCCAGACGGGTTGGTGACCAAACAATGGGTTGCTGCCGGGGTGAACCCGATAGCGTTCTCACCCGACGGGCGTCTCTTTGTAGCGCTGGATTTCCAGGGTGACGGGCTCTATGAACTAGATCCCGCCCTTGTGGAACCCCCACGGCCGATCATTGTATCTACTCCGGAAAAACCGTACCCGCTTGGTTTTTTGAATGCATTTGGCTTCGGACCTGACGGACACCTTTACGGCCCCCTGTTTGCCGCAGGGCTGGTCATACGTGTGGATGTCGGCAATCCCGGGGATCCTGTTTCCACAGACCCCTTCACAGACGGGACCATTCAAACAATCGGCTCCGGATTTCAGAACCCGGCGTCAGCGAAGTTCGGCCCGGATGGGAATCTTTATGTGCTGGATCAAACCGGGGAGGTTTTTAAGATAGACACGCCCACCGGCGAAAAAACACTGTTCACCACCCTTGAACCAGGGCTGGATAACATGGTCTTTGACGCCAAAGGCACCCTTTATATTACCAATGCGGACGAAGGTTGGGTGGTCCGGGTATTGTCCGGCGGGCAATCCCGCACCATCAGCCCCGGCGGGATGATAGCCCCTTCCGGCCTGGCAGTATTGGCGGGACCGGAAGGCGGGGATAAGCTGTATGTGGCCGATCTGTTCAGATTGCGGCAATTCAATGGCCGTAGCGGAAAACAGGAACATGTTGATAAAGGCTTTTTAGTCCCGAAGGAAAAGTCCTCATCACTGACATTGCCGATGAATGTTTCCACAGATGGGAACCACCTGTTGGTTTCTTCATGGTTTAGTGGTGCCGTACAGGTCTGGGACCCCCGGGCCCAAAAAGTCCTCGAACATTATGACATGGCTGCTCCTGTGGCTGCCATACGGTTCGGGGACGACATTCTAGTGTCTGATGTAGGACTGGGTGGCGTGGTCCGGGCAAGCGACCATTCCATGATCCTGCCCATAGACAACACAACCATTTTTGCACCCGGGGGCCTGGCCACGGATGGCGAAACGGTATGGGTGGCCGACTGGGGTTCGGGCACGATAATGCAAATAGGTTTCGAAGGCGATACCCCAAATACACCGGTGGTCCTGGCCTCCGGCCTTAAAAATCCGGAGGGGCTGGCATTTGATCACGCCGGGGGATTGGTGGTGGTTGAATCGGGTGCGGCCCGCCTGTCCCGTATCGACTTGTCCACAGGGGAGGTGACGACGATGGTGGAGGATCTGGAACTTAGTGCGCCAGGTCTGGAAGGCATGCCTCCCACATGGATCTTTGATGGGGTGGCCATGGGCCAATCGGGCGACATCTATGTGTCAGGGGGTGGATCGAATATCATTTACCGGGTCTCCCGGGAATGAGGGTTGTTCTGTGGAATTGATGCCTGACAGGGGGAGCCTGGGGGATTACCTTCGGTGATCCCTTGCGATCCCGTCCTGCAAATGCAGCCGGCCGTACCTCTGGTCCGGGCGTCTACAAACAGAAAAATCTGCTCAAGTAAACTTGGCAGATTTTCCCGTTTTTATCCGCAGCCCGGCTGCGCTTGATCGTGGAGCCGGAGGGATTACCTTCGGTGATCCCTTGCGATCCCGTCCTGCAAATGATAACCGTGTCTTCGCTTCGCTAGGGCTTTTTTTGTTCCCAAACCTCTTACTCAAACAAGCCCCATTCGCTTGGTGGAAACAAAAAACCCCGCCGGTTTCCCGGCAGGGTATGTATTTTGATCGCAGCGCAGGAGGGATTACCTTCGGTGATCCCTTGCGATCCCGTCCTGCAAATG
>LXTR01000075.1 GCA_001683825.1 Flavobacteriaceae bacterium CP2B
GGCCCAGTTGGTCCAGTTGGCCCAGTCGGCCCAGTTGGTCCAGTTGGCCCAGTCGGCCCAGTTGGTCCAGTTGGCCCAGTCGGCCCAGTCGGTCCAGTCGGCCCAGTTGGTCCGGTAGGAAGGGTAAATGGTGGTATCGGTGGTAATGTAGGTCCTACAAGATTAGGGTCAAATGCACTAGCTGATAAAGATTCATCGGGGTTTAATCCATTTGAATAATTATTATTTGACATAAATTCACCTCCATAAAGCGTTCATTATATAGTAGATGCAAAACCGAAAGAAAATGACACGGACATTTGAATTATTGAAAAGAAATCTTAAACTACTTGAACAATTTAAAAAAATGGAAAGTTTAGTATATGTATAACATATGATTGATTTGGAAGAGGGTGATTATGTTGAACAAGCAAGGAATTACAATTAGTTTATGTATGATTGTTCGAGATGAGGAGAAGACAATAGCCCGTTGTTTAGACTCAGTTGAAAAAATTGTGGATGAAATTATAGTGGTTGATACAGGTTCCATCGATCGAACGAAAGAAATCGTAGAGAAATACACTTCTAACATATATGATTTCCAGTGGATTGATGATTTTGCAGCAGCAAGAAATTTTTCTTTTTCAAAAGCGACGCAAGAGTATATATTGTGGCTAGATGCAGATGACGTATTATTAGAAGATGCTCAAGAAGCATTGAAACTGTTAAAAAGAGAATTGGATCCTAAAATTGATGCTGTTTCGATGCCTTATCATCTTGCAATGGATTCTAACGGGAAACCTTTATATTGTACAAAAAGAAATCGACTTGTAAAGCGTGAAAAACAATTTCAATGGTTTGGAAAGGTCCATGAATATTTAGCTATTTCTGGTGAAACTTTTAGTAGTAATGTTGCTATTACACATAAAAAAGAAAAAAAGGTAACAAATCGTAATTTGAAAATTTTTCAAGATGCTGTAGCAGCTGGAGAAGAATTGAGTCCGAGAGATTTATTTTATTACGCAAATGAATGTATGGATAACCAAAAATATGATGATGCAGTTCTTCTATATGAAACATTTCTTAATCAAGACGAAGGATGGTATGAAGAGAAAATTTATGCGTGTGGTAAATTAGGAGATTGCTATGCAAAGCTTGGATTATGGGAAAAGGCAGTTGAATCTTGTGTGAAGTCGTTTCGGTATGCTATTCCTAGAGGAGAGAATTGTACAAGAATAGGATATATATATATGGAACAACAAAAATATAATGAAGCGATATTTTGGTTTAAACTTGCAACGGAAGTACCAATGGCTACGGAGAGTCCATTTCACAGTCCAGCTAGCTACACATGGCTTCCCTATTTACAAATGTGCATTTGTTATAGCAAGTTAGGAGAACAAGACAAGGCTTATTATTACAACGAATTAGCAGCTTCTTACGTTCCAAATAATGCTGCAATTGAATATAACCGCAAATATTTTCGGAGCATTTTTGATCAACAAAAAAATCGTTATAGGTTGTTTTTTTAGAAATAGCTTATCAAGATTCTAACTCTAATAGATTGACTATATAGTAAAGTATCGGTAATGTAACCAGCAATGGTTATATTTATAGACTTCATATGAGGTTTATATTTCAAATTCAATTTGCATAAGGAGTGTGTGAAATGAATTCCCCAAAAAATTCTTTATATGAAGAAAAATCTGGTCATTATTATAATGCAGTGAATCCGAATTTATTAAAGCATATAAAAAAGGAATGGAAAGAAGTTCTTGATATCGGTTGCTCGAGCGGTGCGTTGGGAGCAGCAATAAAAGAAAATGGCACACGTGTATCAGGAATCGAGGCATTCCCAGAGGCAGCAGAACAAGCAAAAGAAAAATTAGATCATGTTGTTTTAGGTGATATAGAAACAATGGAGATGCCATATGAGGAAGAGCAATTTGATTGTGTTATATTTGGTGACGTATTAGAGCATTTATTTGATCCATGGGCTGTAATAGAAAAAGTAAAACCGTATATAAAGCATAATGGTGTAATTTTGGCTAGTATACCGAACGTTGCTCACATCTCAGTATTAGCTCCCTTACTTGCTGGAAATTGGTCGTATACAGAATATGGTTTATTAGATAAAACGCATATTCGTTTTTTTACATTTAATGAAATGCTTCGAATGTTTTTAAAAGCAGGATATTCTATTAGTAAAGTAGATCGTGTATATATTGATCATAAAATGTATGAACCGTTAATTGAGGAGTTATATGGAGTTTGTAAAAAATATCGTCTTGGAAGTGGCTTCATGGCTGAAACGGTAGTATTTCAGTATATTATTGAAGCAGAAAAATCATCGTTATGAGCGCTGCTGAGAAAACGATATTATTTGTTACATGTATAAATGATTCGAAAATGTATGCACAGTGTGTACGACATATATTGAGATTGGCAGTGCCACCAGGATATGTTGTACAGTTTATGCCAATTCGGAATGCGAAAAGTATGACGAGCGGATATAATCAAGCGATTTCGCATCCAGCGAAATATAAAGTGTATATACACCAAGATGTTTTCATTATGAATGTAGCATTTTTACATGGACTACTGCAATTATTTAACGAACATGAACATCTTGGGATGATAGGAATGATTGGAGCACAATATGTTCCTCCAAACGGGGTATGGAACGAAGGAAAAGGAGTTGTTGGAAAGGTAATTGGTTATATGAATGATTTGTTTTATATGGCAAGTCAAGAACAGCCGTACCATGAGTCAAAAACATTTATGCCTGTGGAATGTATTGATGGTTTATTGATGGCAACGCAATACGATATTCCGTGGCGAGAAGACTTGTTTGATGGGTTTGACTATTATGATGTGTCCCAATCATTTGAATTTAGAAAAGCTGGCTATACAGTTGGGGTTCCTGTACAGCGTGATGCTTGGTGCATTCACTATCATATTGATGTGAATATGACCAACTATGAAAAGTATAGAAAGATCTTTGTGGAGCACTATATGTCAGATGTAAATCAAGACGAATAGAGGGGCTACAAAATGAAAGATCATACAATATTAGTCGTTGTTTGTATAAACAATGAAGAGTTATTTGAACAGTGCGAGAGACAAATAAGAAACCTTTTTGTTCCCCCTGGTTATGTTGTACAAATTTTTCCGATACGAGATGCGAAAAGTATGGCAAGTGCATATAACCGAGCACTTTCATATCCCGCGAAGTATAAGGTTTATATACATCAAGATACTTTTCTTATTAATCGTGAGATGTTTTATACACTTATTTCTCTTTTTAAAGATAACGAAAAACTTGGTTTAATTGGAGTAGCTGGTGCTCAGTTTTTACCGAGCAATGGGATATGGTGGGAAGGGAAAAATTTAGTAGGGAAAGTGATTGAGTATAGAAGACAGAATTACCAACTATTAAATTTAGATCAACTCTTTTATGGGAATCAATCATTTATGTCAGTTCAGGCAATTGATGGATTATTAATGGCCACACAGTATGATATCCCGTGGCGAGAAGACTTATTTCAAGGATTCCACTTTTATGATGTGTCGCAGTCTTTAGAGTTTCAAAAGGCAGGTTATTTAATTGGTATCCCTAATCAAGCAAATTTATGGTGTATTCACTACAACGGGGATGAGTTTGATGCGGATACATATGAGAAGTACCGGAAAGTGTTTGTAGAACATTACAAAGATATATTATCTCCATCATAAAGGAGAGATGCAAAGTGAAAGGGATTATTTTAGCAGGTGGTACTGGATCGAGATTATATCCAATAACGAAAGTAACGAATAAACATTTACTTCCTGTTGGTCGGTATCCGATGATTTATCATGCGGTATATAAGTTAAAACAATGTGATATTACAGATATTATGATTATTACAGGTAAAGAGCATATGGGGGATGTTGTTAGCTTTTTAGGGAGCGGTCAAGAGTTTGGCGTGTCCTTTACGTATCGTGTGCAAGATAAAGCTGGCGGAATTGCACAAGCATTAGGGCTTTGTGAAGATTTTGTTGGGAATGATCGCATGGTAGTTATATTAGGTGATAATATTTTTTCAGATGATATTCGTCCGTATGTTGAAGAGTTTACAAATCAAAAAGAAGGTGCGAAAGTACTGCTGCAATCTGTAGATGATCCGGAGAGATTTGGCGTAGCAAATATTCAAAACCGCAAAATAATTGAAATTGAAGAAAAGCCGAAAGAGCCGAAAAGTTCCTATGCAGTTACAGGAATTTACTTGTATGATTCGAAAGTCTTTTCTTATATAAAAGAATTAAAACCTTCCGCAAGGGGAGAACTTGAAATTACAGATATCAATAATTGGTATTTAAAGCGAGGGGTACTTACTTATAATGAAATGAGCGGTTGGTGGACTGATGCGGGAACTCATGTTTCTCTTCAAAGAGCGAATGCGTTAGCACGGGATATAAACTTTGGTAAACAGTTTAACGGAGAATAGGTGAGAATATGAAAGTTATAGAAACAAACTTTACCGACGCAAAATTGTTGGAACCGAGGTTATTTGGAGATGATCGTGGCTTTTTTACTGAAAGTTATAATAAGAAGGTGCTAGAAACATTAGGGGTTACGCATTCATTTGTACAGGATAATGTCTCGTATTCAGCGGAAGCGGGAACGATTCGCGGATTACATTTTCAAAAAAATCCGAAAGCACAAACGAAACTTATTCAAGTTATGCAAGGAGCAATCTATGACGTTATCGTAGATTTGAGAAAGGATTCACCAACGTTTAAACAGTGGAGAGGATATATTTTAAGTGCGGATAATCATCGGCAATTATTAGTGCCAAAAGGATTTGCACATGGTTTTTGTACACTTGTCCCGCATACGATTGTTATGTATAAAGTAGATGAGTATTATAGTGCCGATCATGACTCAGGGGTACTTTGGAACGATAAAGAATTAGCAATTCCATGGCCGGTAACAAGTCCTATTTTGTCTGATAAAGATCGAATATTACCATTACTTCAGGAATGTGAAGATAGCTTTTGAGTAGGAGAGTTGTTATATGAATATATTAGTAACGGGTGGGGCCGGATTTATTGGAAGCAATTTTGTACATTATATGTTACAAAGCTATGAAACATATAAAATTATTAATTTTGATGCATTAACATATAGTGGAAACTTAAATAATGTAAAGTCTATTCAAGATCATCCGAATTACTATTTTGTAAAAGGGGAAATTCAAAATGGAGAGCTGCTGGAGCATGTTATTAAGGAACGTGATGTGCAAGTAATCGTCAATTTCGCAGCTGAATCACATGTGGATCGTAGTATTGAAAATCCAATCCCTTTTTATGATACAAATGTAATTGGGACGGTCACCTTACTAGAATTAGTAAAAAAG
>LXTR01000081.1 GCA_001683825.1 Flavobacteriaceae bacterium CP2B
AACGGTTCTGGTAGCAGCGGCTCGGGCGAAAATGGTTCTGGCGGCAACGGTTCTGGTGGCAATGGCTCGGGTGGCAACAGTTCTGGTGGCAGTGGTTCTGGTGGCAGTGGCTCGGGTGACAACGGTTCTGGCGGCAGTGGCTCTCAAGGCGGAAATCGTGTTAAAGGTGATAGCAGTTCTCAGGGAGGAAATGGCTCTCAAGGTGGTAATGTAAAAGATAATGCGAAAAAACAAGGCGATAAGTTACCGAATACTGCAACACATTATCCTGCATCTATTTTAATGGGACTTTCAACATTCCTAATTGGTATGTTACTATTTATTCGCCGTAAAAACGCAAAATAAAAACTCATCCTTCCATCTTAAAAATACATGAAACAAATTGTAAAACTAAAAAGGACTTTGGATTGCATTTATTATGCAGCCCAAAGTCCTTTTCATCCTTCCTATCCAAAAGAGCATTAATACGCTTTTCCCCAATACACCATTTGTTTACACAACAAACACATTCTTCTGCTAAATGTTCTTGTTCAAAAGGCATACAGCGAGAAGCAACTTCTTCTTTTAGTTTCTCTTCACAAGCTAATTCTCCACACCACATTGCTTTAATAAACCCTTGCTTTTCATCAGCCAATTTTTTCATCTCTTCAAAATTCGTCACACTATACGTATTTTCATCACGAAATACTTTTGCTTTATTAAATAAAGAGTTATGAATTTCCTCAAGTAGTGCTGGAATGCGTTCTTCTAATTGATCCATTGATATAAACTCTTTTTCTTTCGTATCTCTTCTTACGAGTACAACTTGATTCTTTTCAATATCTTTAGGACCAACTTCTAATCGAATTGGAATACCTTTCATTTCATACTCATTAAATTTCCAACCTGGTGTTTTATTACTAGCATCTATTTTTACTCGTGCAACCTTTTGAATATGTCCTTGTAACTCTGTTGCTTTCGCTAAAACGCCTTCTTTATGCTGCGCAATCGGTACAATAACAACTTGCACTGGTGCGACTTTAGGAGGCATTACAAGCCCATTATTATCACTATGAACCATAATCAGTCCACCTATCATCCTTGTTGATACGCCCCAAGATGTTTGGTGTACATATTGCCACTTACCGTTACGATCTAAAAATTTAATATCAAATGCTTCAGAGAAATTCGTTCCAAAGTTATGGGATGTTCCTGTTTGAAGTGCTTTTCCATCATGCATTAAGCTTTCAATCGTATAAGTTGCCTTTGCACCCGCAAATTTTTCTTTTTCTGTTTTTTGTCCTTTAATTACCGGTATCGCTAAGTAGTCTTCACAGAAAGAAGCATATAGATTTAAAATATTTAACGTTTCAGCTTGGGATTCTTCTGCTGTTTCATGAATTGTATGTCCCTCTTGCCATAAGAATTCTGTTGTACGAAGGAATGGCCTAGTTGTTTTCTCCCAACGAACTACTGAACACCACTGATTATATAGCTTTGGCAAATCATTATAGGATTGCACAATTTTTGAAAAGTGCTCACAGAATAAAGTTTCAGATGTAGGGCGTACACAAAGTCTTTCCGCTAACTTTTCATCCCCACCATGTGTTACCCATGCTACTTCAGGAGCGAATCCTTCTACATGATCCTTCTCTTTTTGTAATAAGCTCTCTGGGATAAACATTGGCATATACACATTTTCATGACCAGTTGCTTTTAACTTCTCATCCATAACTTTTTGCATATTTTCCCATAACGCATAACCGTACGGACGTAGAATCATACATCCTTTTACACTTGAATAATCAACAAGTTCTGCTTTTTTCACAATATCTGTATACCACTGTGCAAAGTCCTCTTCCATCTTCGTAATTGCTTGTACTTGTTCTTTTGCCATAGTCAGTCTTCCTCCTTCTAGAAAATACAAAAAAGCCCGCGTCCCAAAATAGGGACCGAGCTTTGCCGGCGTTACCACCCTGATTCATGCACAAAAATTGCGCATGCTCTCTTTTTGATAACGGGAAATTCCCGCTGCATATGCAGAACGCAAAGGTAGGTTCCATGTTGTCTTTTTAAGAATCTTTCAGCCTGACGGATTCTCTCTCTGCTAAAAAGGTTGAACATGTACTAGTCCTTTTTCATCGTTATAACGAAATAAATTTGTTGAATATCATAATATAAATTTCACTTCAAAACAAGAGTGAATTTTCTTATTTTTATATATTCTTTTCATTTTTTACAGTTTTATACGTAGCTTTTTCGTGATATTTTTACAAGTTGATGTGCAATCATACCAATAAGTGTACCAAGTAGGACGAAGAAACCAATAAACCCATACCCCATTCCTTCCCATCCACCAATAACCATCATTGTAACAGGAAAGGATGCTAAACAAAGAAGTATTAGACTAAGTGCAAATATAATATCGAACTGCTTGTCTGGAAACCGTTTCTTTAGTAAATACGAAATAGCAAATACAAGGATAATCGTGATTCCGCCAATGATGTAAAATATACCAAACCCATCTAACCAGTCCATACTATTCCCTCCTTCCATGGATTCCCTTATACTTATTATATGTTTAACTTTTCTGAAAATAAATAATGAATTTTATTCAAAAACATATTTTTATTACTAGGTATTAATAGTAATATATAGTAATAGGTTTTATATGATTAGGAG
>LXTR01000086.1 GCA_001683825.1 Flavobacteriaceae bacterium CP2B
TGGCTGCAGGAAACCAGCAGGGGATGAATAACGGGCCGGATGTATCTTTTTTCCCGGTTGGGCATACTAATTGGGGCAGCTATCCCCACCCCGGGTTCAAGGTAGGCGTTTTGCCTGCGGGATACCAGCAGCAGCTTGTGCCCCATCAGGCGGGAATCCCTGTGCCGGGCCGGTGGCAATTTTTAGCGTGGGGCTTCTAAAGCCCGCCCCGGGTTCAAGGTAGACGGGTTAGCTGCAGGAAACCAGCAGGGGATGGGAAAAATGTTTAGTGGGTGTCCTGGCTGGACGCGCTTGTTTTTTTTGGTCTTTTCAAGTAGCGGCAATGGCGATATCCCCTGTTAGTTGCATGGGTTGTTTATCCCTCTTTCCCCGGAGGAAGCATGTGCTACTTTCCCGGGCTGTTCGTTTGGGGATCTCCGTGTGGGGCCTCTTATCCCCGCCCCGGGTTCAAGGTAGACGGGTTAGCTGCAGGAAACCAGCAGGGGATGGGAAAAATGTTTAGTGGGTGTCCTGGCTGGACGCGCTTGCTTTTTTTGGTCTTTTCAAGTAGCGGCAATGGCGATATTCCCTGTTAGTTGCATGGGTTGTTTATCCCTCTTTCCCCGGAGGAAGCGTGTGCTACTTTCCCGGGCTGTTCGTTTGGGGATCTCCGGGTGGGGCCTCTAAACCCCGCCCCGGGTACAAGGTAACCGTGTTGGCTGCAGGAAACCAGCAGGGGATGAATAACGGGCCGGATGTATCTTTTTTCCCGGTTGGGCATACTAATTGGGGCAGCTATCCCCACCCCGGGTTCAAGGTAGGCGTTTTGCCTGCGGGATACCAGCAGCAGCTTGTGCCCCATCAGGCGGGAATCCCTGTGCCGGGCCGGTGGCAATTTTTAGCGTGGGGCCTCTAAAGCCCGCCCCGGGTACAAGGTAACCGTGTTGGCTGCAGGAAACCAGCAGGGAAAGAGGGCAGGAAACCAGCAGGGAAAGAGGAATGATGGGAGGGTATATTTTACTTCTTAGCCAGGAGGCCTTATTTTGGGGGGTATCCCCGGCAAACAGCCCAATTGGATAGTGTTGGCAGTGGAACGAGCATCGTTGCCGAACGGGCAACCCCCGGGGTACCGTATAGCATCTTCCAGAATGTTCCCTTGAATAAGACCAGACACTTAAGACGAAATAGGATGGAATGCGGATGCTTACTGCATGTTTTGTGCAGTCTGCCGCAGTAACTTTATCCCGGGGTGGGGTTTAGCCCCCCGCGCCCCCGCGCCCACGCCCCAAAATACCCACTGATGATGGCCCGGACAAACCTCAAATAATTTGCCCGCAACCTGGGAAACTCCAAAGCCCCATGGCCAGGACTTCGACATCCCCGCTGTTTTACGATTCCCCCAAACCACCATATAAAAAACCTTTGCTCATAGCAAAGGCTTTTTGAATACCTACCCCTGCGATGCGGCAGGGAGCTTCCAATCCCGGGACGCAAACCGCCCCCTCGTTGAAATCAGGAATTTCTATCTGGTGGCCCCGGGCCTTAACTTAGAACTCCGTAAAGTCCGATCAGGAATCCGAGGACGATCAGGGCGAGCACCACATCCAACCCTACGATCAGGACCGAAAGGATGGTGTTCAACACATCGTTATTGTGGTAGTTTCTTTCCATGGCACTTTATTTTTGGGGTTTCTAGTGAATAGAAGATACGAATTTGGCCGGCAAACCCCGACTGAATTGTTGTGAAGGGGCCAAAACCTGTGGTTTGACCCTCAAAGTTGTGCACCTGGCCGAAAAAATCCGATAAACGGTTCATGCTCAAGGGGGTATGGCGCAGTTGCGTTCTTCCAAACACAAGCAGGTAAACCCGGGCGTGCCCCGACAAATGCACTTATCCGTATTTTCGTTTAAAGGCCCTGAAACCCAATACTGCCAAAATGCCCAGGAGGAACAGGAAATAGACGGTGGTAAGGCCACTTTTGATCAGGCTGCACAGGCTGGTATATGCTACATCGCCTGGCCGTAAATCGGGATAGCTTTTCAATAGCCTGATGATGCCCATGTTTTCAAGATAGTCTGCCAGGCCCGCTGCTGGGGGGATTAAACAACCATAGAAAAGAGGCCCCTCAAACCAGTGAAGCCGCCTTAGGAAGAAGGCCAATAGCAAACAATAGGTGAGTGCAAAGAGAAAAGGGTAGATCATATCCAGGGGTAGCTGTACCTCAAGGTACGCCTCCCTGCCGGAAGGGCCCAGCGAGTCTAATAATGCCTGTACATAATCCAGGTCATACCCCAGGGGCTTCATATCCAGTAAGGGCATTCCCGCCCCATGCGATCGTACCCGGGGAATGCTCCCGAATATCATGGCCGAATATACCCCCAGGGTTATAAGGAACAGGAATAGTACCGTTTTACTCCCGGAATGTCGGTAAATGAATTGACGAGCCTTTTGCATTTTCTTATTTGTTTTGCACAAAAGAACGGCAATGGGGGGAGCGCTGCATTAACATTTGATAAAAAGCGTTTCAGGATCCTTTTCGCAGCCTGCTCAGGGAAACCGTTGTAATTCCCAGATAGGACGCGATCATGGCATGGGGAACCCGGTTTTCCAGCATGGTGAAATCCTGGCGGAATTGCAATAACCGGTCTCTGGCCGACCAGGAGGCCATGCGGATTTCTTTGTTTACCTTTTGCTGTAACTCCTGCCGCAATACGGTGTTACCAAAATTGCGCAGCTCCAGGTTTTCAATCATCAAGGCCTCAAAAGCGCTGGCCTGCATCTCAAGGGCTACACAGTCCGACAGGGCCTCCGCGTAAAGGAGTGATTTCCCCTGCTTGGTTCGGGTAACATGTGGGGGCAGCACCGCTGGGGCTTCAAAAAATGAGAGGGTGATGTCCTCCCCTTCCGCACTAAGCAAAAAGGTTCGCACAATTCCATCCAATAGCAAATACTCAGAATGGTTTGGAGAGCCAGGCCTGAAAAGCAAGCTTCCTTTGGGCAGGCGCGCTCCTGAGCACAAGGCTTCAACTTCCTTACGGGAATTTAAGGAAAGATGGGGCATGACCCTGTTGAACACCTTATCGAGTTTCTTGGCTTCCATTCGATTACCGCAAGGTAGGCAAACCCCATAACATAGATCCTCCTGATGACATAAAACAACGCGCGTCCTGCTAAATGATGGAAAATCTGCTAAAAGTCGCTTTTTCATATAGCCCTGGGTAACAATTTATGGATCCCCGGACCCCTGCAGCCCTTTTTTACCTGTAAAATTCCGGGGTAGACCAATGCACATCGGAATTTAGTCATTCTACGGAATACAAATTACTATTAACAAGGCCAAACAGCGGTCCTGCCTTAGGGGAATTGATACGTTCCAGGGAGGATGCGGGCCAGGGGGGGCCGCTATCCCAAATACAAAATCCAGCCCTCATAAAAAGCTGGATTTTCGCGTTGATATACAAGGGGTTTGCGCCAGGGACCTGTGCTGCCTTTTAAAGACATCCATACCGTAGTGGTACTATACGGCGTTGAGTTCCTTCACCGAAAGCACGTTGGAAGGTATTTTCACCCCTTTCTCTACCATTTTAGGGGAGACCTGTTGCCCGTTGTTTTCGAGTACCGAGGTCACATGCGTACGGGAATTTTCGATTTTGTATTCCTTTCGGAACCCGATCAGGTCTACGACTATGCCTTTTTCCCTGGAGCCGATGCTTACAAAGTCCTTGATCATTTCCAGTACATCATGGTCTATATAAACCGTGTTGGAAGCATCAATGACCACTTTGCTGTTTGCGGGCAAATGGGCCAGGGTTTGTTTGATGGCGGCCTTGTTCAGGAATGAAACTTCCTGGGCCAGCTCCATATGGATGGTTTCCCCTTCGGTATGTTCGTCCCTTTTGAAAAAATAGGCAAGCTTGAGGTTGCCCCTGAGGATGAAGTAGATGCTCACAGTCAACCCTATGCCCACCCCAATGAGGAGGTCTGTGGAGATGATGGCGATGATGGTGACGATAAAGGGCACAAACTGGAATTTCTTGCCATTGCGCCACATATTGCCAAATACCCTCGGACTTGCCAGCTTATACCCGATGGAGAACAGGATGGCCGCCAGGGATGCCAGGGGGATCTTGTTCAACAGTTGCGGGATGGTCACTACCGCGATCAGCAGGAAGAAACCATGGGAGATCGCCGCAATTTTCGTCTTTCCCCCAGAATTGATATTCGCGGAGGTACGCACAATGACCGAAGTCATCGGGATCCCTCCTATGGCACAGCTCAGCATATTGCCAACGCCCTGCGCTTTTAATTCGGTATTGGTATTGGTATACCGTTTTAAGGGGTCCATCTTATCTGCTGCTTCGATGCATAAGAGGGTCTCAATGCTGGCTACGGCCGCCAGGGTGAAGGCAACTACCCAAACTTCAGGGTTGTCTATCTGGGAGAAATTGGGCAGGCTGAACTGTCCCCAGAACTCTGTCATCGACTCGGGAACTGGGAGGCTTACCAGGTGGTTCTCGCCAATGTAAAGCGATGACCCCGTAAGCCTGAACGCTTCGTTGATAAGGACGCCCAATACCACTGCGACCAGGGCCCCGGGGACGGCCTGTAATTTCTTGAGGGCCTTGCTTTTTTGGAACAGCACGATCACGCCCAGGCATGCCAGGACAATGATGACCGCTCCGGGGTGGATAAAGTTCAGGGCTTCAATGATTGTTGAAAAGAGGGGGTTCCCTGCTTCAGCGTCCATATAAAAATAGTCGCCTTCATGCATTTTGTCGTACCCTACCGCGTGGGGCAACTGCGAGAGGATAATGATGATCCCTATGGCCGCCAGCATGCCCTCGATGACGTTGGAGGGCAAATAGTTGGAAATAATCCCCGCTTTTACAAAACCTAAAACCAACTGCATGGCACCTGCCAGTACGCCGGCAAGGAGGAAGGTCTCAAAAGACCCCAGGCTGGCAATCGCCGAAATAATGATCGCCGTTAGTCCTGCGGCCGGGCCCGAAACACTGAGTTGGGAATTGCTCAGGGTACCTACCACAATACCCCCCAGGATGCCTGCGATAATCCCTGAAAAGAGGGGCGCGCCGCTGGCAAGTGCAATACCCAGGCATAAGGGCAGGGCCACCAGGAAAACCACGAGGCCCGATCTTAAATCCGATTTAATATATTTTGTTGTGAATGTTTTCATGATCATCGATTATGTTGTTTCCGGGGAAAAATGCCGATTTGATTCAATTCATGTTGCAGGGGATGCCTACCAAAAAAAATTCAAAAGGGAGAACTGTGGTTTGCGTACCTCCCGCACCTTTCCATTGAGGGAAATCTCATGGACCTCTTTTACGCTTTTTCTGATCAGTTGGGTAGGGTCAAAACTTCGCCGGTCAGGGTAGTAGAGGAAGTTCTCGCTGGGGACCAGGGCATCTGAGATATCGAGTTGTGTAACGAAGTTGTGAAAGGAAATACTGTTGTTCCCGGTAAAAAGTTCCATGCGGATGGAATGAATTTCTGCTTTGTGTTCCAGCAAAAGTGCCTGCCGGGTTTTGTGAAATTCCGGGTTGCTTAGGCGCTGTATCTCCCGCCTCGCGGAGAAATTTAGCACTTCCCAGTAAATTTCCGGAAGGCGGTAGCCATGGACAAGGACAACGTCTAAAGGGGTCTCCTTATAATTTAAGAGGGCGAATTCTACCAACTGCAGGGATTCTGGGCTAAAATCAGTGGGGATCAGTATTTTTTTCATCCGGTCATTTATTTTGGCCGAATATATAAGCCCGAGATTAGAAGGGATTAAAAAGGAGATTAGAACCGGATTAGAATATCAGGATTTTTTGGTCGCCTTCTCCTGGTTGGGGATAATGATCTTCACGATAGTGCCCTTTCCTACCTGGGAAGTGACTCGAAGTTGGCCGTGGTGCATTTTGACGATCCGGTAGGCAAGGGGTAGCCCAAATCCAAAACCTTCTATGCCCCTCGCGTTCGATCCCCGGAAAAAGGGTTCGTAAATGCTTTTCAGCTCGTTAGGCGGGATGCCAATACCCTTGTCGGATATGAGGATATGCAGGTGGTCTGCATTGGCCAGCAACCGCACCTTGACCTCTTGGTTATCCGAAAACTTGCAGGCGTTATCCAGGATATTGTGGAAGGCCACCTCCAGCAACTGCCTGTTGCCCATGACGATAAGTCCGCACTCGTTTTCTGGCAGGTCTTTGAAATCCAGGTGGATCTGATTCTCCGGGTTGGCAGTATTGATACCCTTCTTGATTTCTACCAACACCTCATCCACCCGGATGGGGGTCACCAGCAGCCCCTTGTTGTCATAATCGGTCTGTGCCAGCCTCAAAAGGCCGTTTACCAGGGTATCTAAACGAAGGGCTTCAGATTCTATGCCCTTTAAAAGGGAGATATAGGAGGCTGCGGGCCGTTCTTTGTTCAGGGCCACTTCGATCTGCCCAAGAATGGCGGTAAGCGGATTTCGCAATTCATGGGAAGCGTTGTTCACAAAATTACTCTGCAATTCAAATGACGTTTCCAGACGGTCTAACATATTGTTGAAAGTAACCGCCAGTTCGGAGATCTCATCATTGCTTTTGCCCTCGTCCAGGCGAAGGTGCAGGTTGGTGGCACTAATGGCGTTTACCTGGTGCACAATCTTGCTAATGGGGGAAAGGGCGTGAAGCGCGAGGTACCTCCCCAACAACCAGGTGATGATCAGGCTTACGAAAAAACAGATAACAAGGATCTTTCGCAGATTCACGAGCTTTCCCACCCCATACAGGTCGCGGGCCGACAATACCACAATGAAATCGCCTTCATTGTCGTGGTAGAAAAGACCGGTATAGTAGGTATCCCCCACTTTCGTCTCGGCGTATTCATTGCGGATGATCTTTTCTATAAAACCCTCCGGCAGTTTGCTCTTTATTTTTGGGTCCAGCGGATTGTCTTGCATGTCGAAGGGGTAGATGACCTCCTTTTCTCCCGGGAGCGTCTGTAGGTGGATATTGCGGATTTCCTCGTAAATGTCGATGTTCATTTCATCTTCTTCCAGGAAGGTCTGTGCAGCGATGGTAGCCCGCTGGTGTAGCCGTAAGTAGAATTCCTTTTCTGTATACTGCCTGGCGAAGTGGAAGATCAGGAAAAACGCGAGGAGCTGCAACATGGCCGTTAACAGCACGAAAACAAGGGTGAGTTTATTTCTGAGCTTCATAGGGTTTTGGACATTTCCTCGCGGATGGTATAGCCCATTCCAATTACCGTCTGAATAAGCCTGGGGCTGAATTCTCTATCGATCTTGTTGCGGAGGTAGTTCACGTATACGTCTACCACATTGGTCCCCATATTAAAATTAATGTCCCACACGTTTTCCAGGATGTCTATCCTGCTCAGCACTTTATTCTTATTGAGCAGCAGGTATTCAAGTAGCCGGTATTCGGTAGACGTCAGCTTGATTTCCCGACCGGCCCTTTGCACAATTTTTGTGCCCCGGTCCAGTACCAGATCCGAAATCCCCAAAGTTTCTGACGGGTTTGCCTCGGGTTCCCGACGGCGCGAAAGGGCGCGGATCCTGGCTAACAATTCTTTAAATTTGAAGGGTTTGACCAGGTAGTCATCGGCCCCGTTGTCCAGGCCTTTTACTACGTTTTCTGTGCTTCCAAGGGCCGTCAGCATAAGGATGGGGATATGTTTAAGGCCAGAATTACGCACTTTCCCCAAAGCCTCAATCCCGTCCATGCCGGGGAGTATGACATCGAGGACGATAAGGTCTATGGGCTTTTGCCGTAGCAGTTCCAGGCCTTGTTCCCCGTTATACGCGAGAAAGACCTCATATCCGGCTTCGTTAAGACCTTGTTTGATAAAAGCCGCCACATTGGGCTCGTCTTCTATCACTAAAACCGTTTTTGTCATGGTGGTGGCTAATGCCTGTTTGTATGTTGGACAAAATAGGTTAGGTTGATGAAAGCTTTAAAGATAACAGAATCATGGGATATGTAGAAAAGGCGGGGATTAGAATAGTATTAGAATTCGGTGGTACCGCACGCGACAGGCATTTCCCCCTCCCCATCTTCCCCTTGCCATTGCCTGCTGGAGCAACAATTATGTAGCATTTTCATTAATTTTTTGAGGGTCGACACTGGATCCGAATCTATCCATGAGCAGTTGGAGCTTCGGGCTGATCCAATTTTGGCAAAAAGGTTTACCCGGGTTGCGGTAGTAGTAGTTGGTAAATTCTTCGGTATTTTCCCTAAAAGCCCGGAAACCATAGGCTTTTGTAACGAGGGGAGCGGCAAAATCCGCCTGATAACCTTCCAGTAGCCGTGCCACCTCTGATTGTTGGGTTTCATCGAAGGCATATACCCCCGAGCGGTATTTATGGCGCATGCCATGATCTGAAGTAGCACTATGGGTATGCAGGTGGACCGCTACCAGGGTGGCAAGGGAAATGATGCCGGGGTCAAAATGGACAATGACGGCCTCGGAATAGGCAGGCGCCCGGATAGCTGATATCCAGCCTTGTTGCACGCGGAGCACCCCCCGCAAGCTCTGAAATATGGCTTCGGTACACCAGTGGCAGCCGCCCCCAAGTCCAATCTTTTCCATCATATTCCTTCTTTAACACCTAAAGATACGCCCCATTTAGTCGTGACATCGCAATATTTCCTACAATAAAAAAGCCCCGGAGGTGGCCGGGGCGATGCAAGATGATACTGATTTCTCGGGCTATGAGGCCGTTTTATAGACCATGTCTTCCAGGATTATCTCGGTAACCTGCCCTACCTTTTCCACCCTCATGCTGGTGGGGTAAAATCCGCTTTTCTGGTATTTGGAAGGCTGTGGGAGCGACCTTTTAAATGAAGTTGTTTTCTTAAGGAAGTCTAGTGTGATCATAGGCTCCAGGAATACAAGCTTGCCATCATAAGAACCATGAATAAAGGTTTGGGTAAAGACCTGGCCGTTAAATTCAGGCGAAGTCATATCTACATAGTGCTTGCCCATGGCCGGTACCGGATCCACCCCCATATAATTGGCGGGCAGGTAGTCTGCGTCAAGGCTTTTATCCAGTTTTCCGGCGTCGGTATACGTTTCGCGCTCGGCCTTGTCCACCATATAATAATGCAGGTCAAAATGGGGCAGGCCATAGATTTCAGTCGGCGGGTGGCCATTGGGGTTCCAGTTGAGCCATACATGCTTAAACAACGTGGCCTCAGCCTTGGCGTCAAAAGTCAGTACAAGATTGTTATGGTGGTCATGCCCCCCCGGGGTTTCTCCGTCTTCAGCAGGCATGCTGTTCAAGGCGTCCTGGTTAATCGCAATGGCAATCTTTTCGGGCTCACCTTTGGTGTTCAGCGCTACCCAGGTCCAGGCCTTACCTTCATAAACACTGACCTCAGGGCCTTTGAAGATACCAGACTGGTCAATGGGTCCACTACCCTGGTCGTCATCCGAACAGGAGGTTGATACTAACAGGGCCACTAAGGCCAGTAATTTTAGTTGTTTCATTTTTTGATGGATTTAGTGAGAATTACATGTTTCTAAGACAAAGATTATTTATGGAAAAGGGTACGTATGGGCGACCGGGATGAATTGAGGAAATGCTGACATGAATTGCCGCAAATTGCACCTTCATACATGAGGGGCCGGGATATGCATGCCTGCAAATAGCGGTTGCATGATCCGGGGATTACCGGCCCTGCAAAGGCTTTAAGGCCAAAATGCCTTGATGCTGGAACCCCTGTCCTGAAAACCAGGCTACTGCGCTTAAAAAACCCGGCCTGACACCGTCGGACCGACCGTGTTATTTCTTGATAAAATATGGAGAAGGTTTGCTATTTTAGTGTGGCTCAAGAGGAGGGGTATGAAAAATGTATTTTTATATGGCTGCCTGCTTTTCATATCCCGACTTGGTTTAGCCCAAGCCCCGGAACCAAGGCACCATAATTTCACCCATTACACAGAAGATAGCGGGCTTGTTTCCTATCAGGTAAACGCCACCGCCCAGGATAGGGATGGGTATATCTGGATTGCCACTAACGAGGGCCTGCAACGGTTTGACGGTATTAGGTATAAGACCTTCCGTCCGCTGGATGGCGCGGTCAACTCCCTGCCAGCCAAAGGTATTTTGCAAATCATCTCTGACAGTCACGGGCAACTTTGGCTGCTTACCACAGACGGGCAGGTGGGGACATTTAATACCAGGACCTTTGCCTTTAGCCAGGCATCCGTGCAACGCAAATACGCGAACCCCCAGGCAACGCTTCGGTTTCAACAGCGGCTGATTACAGACGAATTCGGCAATGTGTTCCTCCTGTTGCCGGGAAGGGCGCTTCTAAGGTATAACCGGGATAAGCACGACTTTTCGGAGGCCCATAATTTCTTTAGGGCTCCGCCCGGCTTGCCAATTATGGATTTTGTGCAACAACCGGGCACCCAAAAATACTGGATGTGCACCGGCGGTTCGGGGTTTTCGGTATACAACCATGAAACCGGGCAATGGAGCGACAGGGTAGATAATCGCGAAAAGGAACCCCTGATCACCCGGCATATTCAGGGAATCAACCCCTACAAGCTGTTCTTTGACAGCAGGGGACGCGTCTGGTATGCGAGCCTGGAAGAAAACCTGCCCTATCTCTATGGTTTCGATACCGGCAGCGGAACCCACTTTTTGGAACGTTATGGGTTTGGCTCCCAGGTGCCGCGGTACCACGAGGTGAATGACTTCCTGGAACAGCAGGATGGGAGCATTTGGATTTCAGGGGTCTTTATATTGGCAAAATACCTGGAAACGGACAGAGCTTTTCAGCAGGTCTACAATGGGTACCTGGGTGAGCAAAGTATAGACTATGTGGTTATTACCAGCATTAGGGAAGACCGCGAACGCAATATTTGGCTGGGGACCGCGAATAATGGCTTGTACCGTTTTAACCCCGCGGAAGAGTTTTTCCGGACCATTCGCCATGCCTCCAAACTCAGGGGCAATATAGGAAGCGGCGCTCCGCTGGATTTTATACAGGACAGGGATGGAAGTTTGCTTACAGCCGTATGGGGCGATAAGGTGTACCGCTATGACAGGAACCTCCATTTGACGGCCCTGGATATCAAAGGGTATTCCGAAGAACACCCTAAGCCGGTGGTGGCCATGAGTCCGTCTCAGTGGGGGGGCGTTATCTGGATGGCGTCGGCCGACGGGATTTTTGAGTACAACCAAATGACCAGGTCCGCAGACTTCCATACATTGCCCGAATTAAAAAGCAGGATACGGGATATCCGGGAAGATTCCAATGGAATCCTGTGGCTTGGCCTGCAGGAGCATGGGGTGTATACCTGGGACCCCTCCAACGGAACGCACGACCTGGTTCACTTTCCGGGAATCCCCCAGGGGAGAATCCACGATATAAAAGTAGACCGGGAGGGGATGGTATGGGTCGCTACCTATGGGAGCGGGGCCTATATGGTCAATCCGCATACCGGCCAGGTCATTCACCATTTCAGCCCAACCCGGCCGGCTCCGTATACGCTTCCCGAAGCCTATGTTTCTTCCATCCTGGACTACAATGACAGCCTGGTCGTCATTGGCACGCGCAGCAATATCCTTGTTTACAACCGCATCAGGCGAAGCCTGAATCGGCTTACCACCAATTCGACGGTGTCGGGAGTGGTACAATCCCTTGAAAGGGATCGTGATGGTTATTTGTGGTTTTCCACCTCATCCGGGTTATACCGCCTGAAACCTGAGACCAATGTTTTTATAAAATTTAACCGTAAAGACGGGATTGGCAATGATTACTTTATCATAGGCGCCTCACACACCTTGCCCGACGGGAGGATGGCATTCGGGGCATCCTCCTCCATGGTGGTGTTTAACCCGGCCGACGTACGGATCAGCGCGGAATACCCCCATATACAGATCACAGATTTCAGGGTGATGAACCACTCCCTGCCGGTAGACTCCTTGTTGGGTCTGAAAACCATCCAACTGGCCGCCGATCAGAATTCCATCGCCGTAGACCTCTCTACAATGTCTCATCTAACCCAATACGTCGTCCGTTACATGCTTCAGGGCCTGGATGCGGATTGGAGGACGGCAGACGATGACTATCAGCTGGTCTATTCCTACCTGCCCCCCGGGGATTTTAAACTCGTAATAGTCCCCGTCAATGTCGAGGGGGTGGAAGCAAACAAACCCCTAACGCTGAACATTAGCGTAGCGCCACCCTTCTGGAAAACCTGGTGGTTTTTGAGCCTGCTGGCCCTGGTAATCGTCACCACACTGTATTTCCTCGATTCGCTCAGGATGCAGCGCAAGGAAGCCCTCCAGAAAATGCGTGCGGATATCGCCGCCAATTTGCACCAGGAAGTAAACGCGGCATTGCAAAACATAAACATCCTCAGTGAAATGGCGAGCCGGAAGGCGGTAAGTGACCCTCAAAAATCAGCGCAGTTTATAGAACAGATCCACAGTAAAAGCCATAACATGCTATTTGCCCTGGACGATATGCTATGGAGTATTTCGCCGGAAAATGATACTATGGAGAAGACCATAGATAGGATGAAAGAATATATAGCAGCCTTGAATAACAGGCATAACGCGGGGATGGCCCTCCTTATAGACCGAAGGGTGAAATCCCTGAAGCTAAACATGCAAATTCGCTACGAAGCCTTCATATTGTTCAAAGAAATCGTAAAGGCGCTCTTGTCTTCCAGGGCCAGGAACTGCGGTATCCATGTGACCATAGACAAAACGCACCTTTTGTACAGCATAGAACTGGACAACAAATGCTGTGAGGTAGAACAATTACACCATATCGAACACCGGCAGGATTTGGCCAAGCGCCTTGAATTGCTCGGGGCCAGCCTCAGGGTTCAGGTGCACAGCAGCCATTCGGTTACCGAACTCAAAATTCCCCTGACTCCTGCAGGGGCCTCATGGCAGCCGCGACCCGGATTTTCCAAATAGCTGCCGCCTACTTGCCCATCCAGCGCTTGAATTCGGTCACTCGTTCCCTGCTTACCAATACCTGCTTGTCTATCGGGGGTTTTAATCCCAGCAGCAGGCGGTTTCCAAAATAATCGTCTATTTTGTCCACACAGGCAATGGAAACAAAAAACGAACGGCTAATTCGGAAATAGTCTTCCGGAGGCAACATTTCTGACAACTCGTCCATGGTATAATCCACGACAAAAGTCCGGTTGTCTGTTGTCTTGAAAAAATTAAGCCTGCCGTCACTGAAGAAATAGGCAATCTCCCCCAATGCGATGCTTACCAGTTTTTGGCCCTGCTTCACCAGGAAGCGCTTGCGGTATTCCCTGGGTTGTAGTTTGTGCTGCAGGTCCCTGATAAAGGAATCAAAATTTACCGGCTGTCCGGGGGTGCCACGAAATTTTCGAAACTTATCCAATGCAGCCCCCAACTCATCCTTTTGTATGGGCTTAAGCAGATAATCTACACTGTTCACCTTAAACGCCTTGAGGGCAAATTCATCGTAGGAAGTGGTGAAGATCACCGGGCATTTTACCTCGGTAAGGTTAAAGATTTCAAAACTCTGTCCATCGGCCAGTTCAATATCCATCAGAATCAAATCTGGCGCCGGATGAGATTCGAGCCATGCCACGCTGCTCCTGATACTATCGGTAATGCCCACAACTTCGGCCGCTGCATCTACCGCAGCCACGGTTTTTTGAAGTTTTTTTGCCGCCAACTCTTCATCTTCTATCAATAGTAGTTTCATAGGCTCTTGAAATAATGGTTAGTTGCTTAAAAGTACGTTATTGCTTACCCCCGCCGACCCCCTGTATGGTTCACTGTTGCATTTTATGCATGAATTGCGCATTTCCTGTCATGAATTGTATCATCCTAGCCCACACTGGCGCCATGAATGCCTGCCTTAACAGGTTGTTGCCACAGCAAGGGCAGCACCACTGTAAAATTATGGGCATCTTCTATAACCTGGAATTCGGGCTGTTTCAATAAGGCGTATTTAGCCCGGATGTTTTCAAGTCCTACCTTGTTGCTGGGGGCTTTTACCCGCAGACGCTGAATGTTGTTGTTTATGACGAGCTTATTGCCTACGGTAGTGAATATATCTATGACAATGGGCATGTCTTTATGCAGTTGGTTGTGCTTCACCACATTTTCCACCAGGAGTTGCAGGGACAGTGAGGGCAAGAGGTATGGGTTGTAACGTTTGTCTATCTGAATATGCATCTGTATGGCTTCACCATACCGGGTTTGGAGCAGGCGGTAATACGATTCAATGAATGCTATTTCATTAACCACAGTGCTTAAACCTTCCTGGTTGTTCCTTAGCAGGTACCGGTACACCTTGCAAAGCTCATCCAGGAAGATCTCGGCTTGCTGCTTATCTATGCCAATCAGGGAAGAAAGGGTGTTAAAGCAATTGAACAGGAAATGCGGATTTACCTGGTTTTTCAGGGAATCAAAATCGGTCTGTACGGCCAGTTCCCTCAAGGCCTCCTTTTGCCGGTAACTCTCCTTCATTTTTTTAAAAATGTAATCGGCTTCATACAAGGTTTCAAAGATGAGGTTTACGCTTACCCCTACCAGCAGGCCCTTGTAGAGGTGTACCGTTTGAAGCTGGTAGCCCAGTATTTCCAACTGATGATACACAAGAAAAATAAACAGCAAGCTTGGCGCCATGACAAAGAGCAGTACCAGGGCTTTTCCCGTAATGCGCTGCCTGCTTTGGTTGAGTTCCGGGTACTTTCTTTCCACCCAGTCGGCATACAGGACATGGGAATACCAGGATACAACTCCTATAAGGTAGATAAGGGGGAAGGAATACAGCCATACCCTGAAATCGTTCCACAGCCGTTCCTCGTATAAGATCAGGTTCACGATAGCCGAGATGAGTGGCATGGAAAAGAGGAAGGAGTACCATTCCAGTCTGCTGGGTTGTATCAGTTTCATTTCTGAGGCACGGTGTTTTGTTCGAAAAGGGGGATAGAAATCTGCCGATGTTCGCCGGGGCGTTCATGTACTTTTAAGGGGCAGTTCAGCAATGCATATTTCCTCAGCAGATTGTCCAGGCACTGTTCAAAATCCATATCGCCGGTAATACTTTTAAGCCGGAGCGGGTGCGAAACCTGGATGCTGCTGGGGTCTTCAGAGACGATCGAAATCACCAGGGGGTGGGTCTTTCCCAATTCGTTCTGGGTAAAGGCATTCTCGATCACCACCTGGAGCGTAAGCGGGGCCAGCCATTTTAACCGGGCTTCGGGCCCCACCCTTACCAATATCTGGATACCATCGCCGTACCGCGCTTTAAGCAGATAGGTGTAGGACGACAAGAACTTCAGTTCGGTTTCCAGGGTGACCAGTTCCTCCGCATCCTGCCGGAGCATATAACGGTATACCTTGCTCATTTCATCCAGGAATTTTTCTGCCCCTGCTTCATCATCCTGGATCAGGCTGGACAGGGCATTGAGGCTGTTGAACAGGAAGTGAGGGTTCACCTGGCTTTTCAGGGCATGCCATTGGCTTTTTACATAGGCCTGGTGGAGTTCTTCCATCTCCTCGCGGTATCGCTGCCATTCATTAAAGCGGCTTATCCCTTCTCTGAGGAAGGTGAGGAATATGGCAAGAATGCCCAGGGCAAAATAGCTCCAGGCAAATGCGGTCTGATTGTAGCTGTAATCGAAGAATGGGATGGCTTCGAACAGGTTTACCAGTGCCAGGAGGAACAGGAGGGTAGTAAGCAGGTAGGCGAGGATCAGAAAACTGAGGCGCGTTTTTAATTCATGGTCCCCCGGAAACCTTTTTTTGAAAAACCTGGAGATAGATTCACCGGCCTTTAATACCACAAGGAAGCAAAGTAGGGAAATTAGGCTGCTTAGCACAAAATAAAGACCACCGGAAATGTATGCGGCCCCCATGTGAATGCTATTTACCAAAAGCGAAAAAAAGGCTGCCAGGAGCAAAAGTGCCCAGGATTTCCCATCGGATAGTATATAGGGCACCCTTAATTGCATCGGACACCGTATTAAGACGAACAGCCGGCTGTTCACCCTGCAGGGGCCTGCCACCCTTACCCGCTGTAACGGAAACGGCACCAAAACTCCCTGATTTGTGAACTTCGGCTATTCCTGTATTAAAAGTACGGCAAAATTTCATTGTTTTATATTTTTTTATGACAGGTTAAAACACTGACGGTCAAAGTATTTTAAGGTGTTGTGGCTTCCCGGGCCTTTATGGCCCGGGAAATGCCAAAAACCGTTCATTGGAGGTCTACAAAGGCCCTTGGGGGAGGGACTACATTGTTTACAGGCCTGGTAGTTTTCAGGTAATAAAAAATAGCCTTCAAATCTTCATCGCTCATATTTTTGTAGGTCTCCCAGGGCATCGGGGGCAACAATGTCCGCGAATTTTCCAGGCCTTTGTATTTTCCCTGGCGCAACGCGCGTTTGAATTGCGCTTCAGACCAATTCCCTATACCGGTTGGATCACTGGTGATATTTGCGGCAAAAGATTGCCCCCAGGGGCCTACGGCACTCGTTAGGTCTGGCGAGAACAGCACCCATCCCAGGCGGACAGAGGCCAGATCAATAGGAGGGACAACCGCCGTTTGGGGAAACCCGGAAAGGTGGAGCTCCGGGATCACTTCCGGGCCATGGGCCCCTAGCTGTTTAGGGGAATGGCAATCTGCGCAACCAATAGCGTTAACCAGGTACGCCCCCCGTGCGACCAGGGTAGTAGAATCCGGGGAAATGGGAGCAATGGGTGCCTGCCATGATTCCTCCGGATCGGTCGGCAGGGATATCCTTGTTGCCAAGAGGCACAACAGCAGGATAGCGGGCAGTACGATTAAGAATTTTTGATTGTTTTTCATGTGGCATTGTTTTAGTTAAACCATGGGTGAAATAGTCAAACCCCCGGCATTGATTTTGGCAGATACGCCAACCGGGGGGCAGGCAATTGCGTATTGGGATAGGCTGTGGGAGGTCGCCCAACGCCGTCTTCCTGCGTTCTTGAAACCCCTGGGCGGGTTAAGCCTCCTTGCTTTTGAGGGTATTTTCATGTTGGTCAATTTCATAAGGGTACGTTCTTCCTGGATCCGGCTTGAAAGAGGGGGAGAAAAGACCGCCGGGATCTCAGCGGTCACGCTTTTCTTCCATTGGATAGCCTGGCCGCCTTTTATCGTGCCACCGGGATCCACTCCAGCCAAATCCCAGGGTGAAATACATCCTGGGCCTGTTTAGTTGTGGATCACGCTTTTTCATTTTTATCAAGGGTTAACGGTACGCTGCTTTTACAGCAGGCAATTGTACAGCGGATCTTTGCCGAAGCTGCGGCTGGCTTGATTGAATTGTGTAAAAAAGGGGATTAATTGAGGGAAATGGATATTTTTCGAATATGCGGGAAATGGAAAGTCCCGAACCGATGATGGCCTATGGTTTCAAAACCCGCGTTGCGCTGCCAGTAACGGTCCTGTGGGCTCTGGTTTTGTCCCGTCTCAGTTTGCCAGCTTCAATACGCCCGGCCGGGCTTATTTTTTATACCTTAAGGGGGTTAAATCTGGAAGTCATGAATACACTAATTTTAAGAAGCGCCCTGGCATTGCTACTGGCGTTTTCTGCCCGGGGTTTCGCCCAGGAGGCTGACACGGCCGATAAGGGAGGTTGGATCTCCCTCTTTAACGGGACAGACCTCAGCGGTTGGAAGGCAAGTGAAAACCCGGACACCTTTTCGGTGGTAGACGGCACCATTAAGGTGGTCGGTCCCAGGGCACACCTGTTCTATGTGGGAGCGGTAGAGGGCCACAATTTTCAGAACTTCGAATTCAAGGCCCGGGTAATGACCAAACCCGGCGCGAATTCGGGGATCTATATCCATACCCGGTACCAGGAAGAAGGCTGGCCCGAACAGGGGTATGAAGTACAGGTAAATAATTCACAGGAAGACTGGAGGCGAACGGGGAGTCTGTATGCCGTACAGGATGTTATTGAGCACTATGTAAACGACGATGAATGGTATACCGAGTACATCAAGGTTGAAGGGAAACGGATTATTGTCAAGTTAAACGATATAGTGGTCGTAGACTATACAGAACCGGAACATCCCAAAAGGGAAGGCGTCGCAGTAAACAGGGTATTGGGAAAAGGGACCTTTGCCTTACAGGGCCATGATCCCGGCAGTACGGTTTATTACAAGGATATCAGGGTAAGGCCGCTTCCTTAGCGAGGTTTGCCAGCAGCCCGGCGGGCCAGTGCGCCTTAACCTAACACCTACCCTTCAATAAACTATTGCTGCATTTTTAGGTAATAGTCGGAAGAATGTTTCCCGGAACCATATACGAAAAAGAAGACACAGGCCAGGAATATAATGATCGCCATGATCAGGTTCCCCGGGATCATCTCCCCCAAAAAATTGGCCATGATGGCCCCAAAAAGGATGGGGAATTGAAAGGCGACCGCCCAGCGCGTTAGCAGGCCGATAACGATAAAGAACCCCCCTACAAAATGGGCAGCGGCTACATAGTGTAAAATAATAAAGCTGCCGGGCAGGTCCTCAAAGGGCTGCATTACGCTGACAAACTGGTCGAGGTTAGACATAAAGTTGATGCCCTTTACAATCAGGAAGACCCCCAGGCCCACCCGTAGCAAATCTAATCCGTAGTACGTATGGGCGTTGGCCCATTTGTTCCAAGTTTTAATTGTTCCCATGGCTAGAGTGTTTGTTAGACATACCTTAAGGTACTCATATTTAGTAAAATATGAAAGAACATTTGATGAAGTTTATCCTTTGTGAGTTTCGCGACAGCACCACTCCAGCCTTGCTGGCAGATTAGCGCCCCTGGTCCAGCCAGTTCTGAATTTCCTTAATGCGCTGTTCTTTTTTGGGTTGGCGATAGGTTTTTGCAAAGAGGGTGTGGTAGTGGTGTGCCTTCAGGAATTCTACCTGTCTCTGGTTCCATTCTGTTTGGTTGCTCACGACGGAAAAGGATTTCAACTCTTCAAACAACTTATTACTGATGCGATAGAAATCATCGCGTCCCAGGTAATCCAGGTCGGAATCACAAATAATTTCTTCCAGGTGGTTTTCAGGGCGTTGAGGTACCCTGGTGGAACGGATCAGGCCTTTGACGACCTCCACATCGGCCGGGGGATAGCCATATTTCTCCATGATGGGGCCAGCCAGGGCCGCGCTGTGTTCTTCGTGTTGCGTGGTCGAGATGGTAAAGCCGATATCGTGTAACAAGGCCCCGATTCTGAGGAGGTCGGCCTTGCCATCCTCGATCTTGTCCCTGCTGATATATTGCTCGCAGACCGCCAGGACATCCAGGGTATGCGCCAGGCCGTGGTAATGCAACCGTTCAGAGAGGTTCTCTCCCAGGATTTCCAGGGCTTCTTTTTTTAGGCCATTGTAGTCCCTCATGAGCGAAGGGGTTATGGTTTTACGCAAAAATCAACCAGAGCAGCAGTGTGACGATCACAAAGGCGAAACTCAGGCCAAAGAATTTAATCGACATCTGCACGCTGGCGAATTTTTGGTCGATGATCTTGCTCTCTACATGTATTTGCTGGCTTAGCTGGGCAGAAAGCGCTTCTTCATCCTGGCAGATTTCCATCAGTTTCTTCGTATACTCTTCAATGCCGCCAAAGGCCCGTACCGCATCCATAAAGAAAAAGACATTTTTAGGGTATTTGAGTTCCAGCCGGGGCATAAAGCAGCGGAAACAATAATAAATCGATATGAGCACGAACAAGAGCCACAACAACAGGAGGACGATAAAGACAGGGTGCTTCTGAAAGACTTGCTGGAAGTAATCGAGCCGGTCTACAAAAAGCCCGAGGATAAGGCTGTGAAAGGAGAAAATAACCCCGGCTTTTAATTCTGAAGCCCTGATAAGTTTTTCCAACCTTTCCAGTTGCTCCCAATAATTGTTAGGATCATGTGACATAGGTATGGGTTGTTAAAGATAGATCTTCATCACTTGCATGGGCATATCTGCTGTACCCGCCCAACACAATGTACGACAAAAGTTTATATTGCCTTTTTTGGGGGATAATCCGGTGCTTCCAACTGGTTCTTTTTGTGTTGGGTTACAAAGTACATTTTCATCTGCCCCTTGTTTTTCACATAAACCTCCCCCCGGAACTCACATTCAAACTCCTCCTTGATGAATTCATAGGTGTATTCCGAGATATTGATTTTACCGGGCTCCGACATGGTCTCCATGCGGGAGGCGACGTTCACCGCGTCGCCCCAAATATCATACGCAAATTTCCTGGTGCCTACCACCCCCGCCACCACCGTTCCGGTATTGATACCTATCCGGATGTCAAAAGGGACGATCCCCTGGGCGGGGTTTTCCTTCACTTCCCTTACCACTTGGGCGATTTCAAAGGCGGCCCTTACCATCCTTTGCGGATGGTCCGGGATGGGAAAGGGAAGGCCTCCCGCGCACATGTAGGCGTCACCGATGGTTTTGATCTTTTCAAGGCCGTATTTTTCGGTAATGGCATCGAACCTGGAGAAATAAAAGTCGACACTTCTCACCAGGTCTTCGGGGGAAAGGTTTTGAGAAAAATAGGTAAACCCTTTAAAATCAGTAAACAACACGCTTACGGAATTGAATTTCTTTGCCCGTACCTTGCCATTCCGTTTCAACTCGGCAGCGGTCTCTTCGGGCAGGATATTCAGCAGGAGGTTTTCTGAACGGTTCTTCTCGTCCTCAATGATGCGGTTGGTCTTTTTAATATACCGGTAGCGGTTGACCACCGCCAATGCCAGGAGGAAAACAAGCCCCAGGGCTATGGCAGTACCATACATGATATATTTTTGCCGTTTGGCGCGCAATTCGGTTATTTCCGCCTCCTTTTCCAACAAGCCTATCTCATCCTGCTTTTTCTCCAGGTCGAAGTCAAATTGAAGCCCGCGGATCTTGTCGTCGGTTTCAATGTTGAAGATAAGGTCTTTTAGCCCGAGGAACTTGTTCTGGTAGTCGTAGGCACTCTTATAATCGCCCAGGGCGCGGTACGCCAAAGACATGCCCTGGTAGATATCCCTGAGTTCTTCGTTGGTTTCCATGGTCAGGGCGAGGGCTTCGCCTTCCTTATAGGCATTCAGTGATTTTCTGGGGTTACTCCCACGGTAGACATCCCCTATGGCGAGCAATGTTTGGACCTGGTCCAGGGGCAAATTTAAGGCCTTGGCAGTTTCCAGGGCGCGGGTGAGATATTCCAGGGCCACCTCCAAATTACCCCGGCTATACTCTTCTTTGCCTATCATGGTAAGGTTATGCGCGTAATCCGGGCTCTGCCGGTTGATATCCAGGGCTTCTCTGAAATACCTGATGGCCTCATCATGGTCGCCCCTGAGGCTGTACACCTCGCCAATGCCCATAAGGTAGGTAGACTCGATTACGGGGTCTTCCAGCGCCCCCAGGTAAGGCCTGACTTTTTGATAGTATTCCAGCGCTTTTTCGTAATCCTGCATTTGGCTGTATACCCCACCTATATTCACCAGGGCTGTGGTTATGCGGGTTGGGTCACCCAATTTTTCGGACATTCCCAATGATTGCAGATAGTAATTGAGGGCATTGTCATGGCTCCCCTGGTCATAGTAAATGACCCCCAGGTTGCTCGCCATGTTGGCTATCCCAAGCGTATCACGGATAGATTCAAAGAGTTCCAGCGATTGGGTCCAGTAATCAAACACCTCCAGGTAATTCCCCCTGTAGTATTCAGCCAGCCCCTTATTTTTAAGGGCGTAGGCCTTTCCTTTGGGATAGGTGATTTCGGACGCAAGGGCCAGGGCACTGTCTGAATAGGCCATAGCCACGGGAAGGCTGTCTATTCTAAGATATTCAACACCTAACGCATTCAACCGGTTTACCTTAGAACTGTCGTTTTGGGCCCCTCGAACGAGGAGGAGCAGGCTGTCCAAACTACTGTGCTGGGCAACACAAGGCTGTAGTATCAAAAAAACGCCAAGCATGCCAAACAGCATCCCCATTTTGGAAAATCGGCCCATAACTACCTGCAAATCACTATTGCTTCAATATCGAATATACGGATATTTCGGCTTTGGTTGTGATCCGTGCAAAATATAAGCCTGCCGGGTAGGTGGACACATCCACTGTATGTGTCCGGGTACCCCGGCCATCCAGTTGGGCGCTGTAATATTTGATCCCGTAGAGGTCAAAGATTTCCAACACTACCAACTCCTCCAGGCTTTGATCGATAAACAGGGTGGTGCTTACCGGGTTGGGATAGAACACAAAGCTATCGGAAATTTCCTCCGGGCACTTGTTGGAGGAAGCACTGGCACTGGAAGAAGTGGCCGATTTGTGGGTGCTGTCCAGGGTCGTTAATTCCCATTTAAGCGCACTGCCGGTAAAACGGACCTCAAAGGTACCCTCCCCGGGTAAAAAGACGATGGGGGTATCGCCTTCGTAAGGCCCATCGCTGACGATCCTGTTTTCTGGCCCATGCAAGACGTAAATCGTTTCTTCATTGGGATTTTCATATCGGAAATTTGCCGTATACGTCAACCCGTCCGGCGCCCCGGCATCAAACTCGACACAATCCAGGTAGGTTCTTACCTTTCGGAGATAGTCACCCGTAGGGGTCACGTACAGGACCCCCAGCCCCTCATAGGTTACGGTATAGTTCTGCGGGGGCGCTATCCGGATAAAAAAGGCCCCGGTGTCTCCTTCTTCATAGGTGTTTCCGCGCGAGTCAACCAGGAGGTAGGAAAGGCCATCGGGGAAAACGTCTGCAAAGGTTTCCCCGTACACATAGCCGTCTATGGCAGTACTTACCCGGGAAGTATCCAGGGGCTGGCCCTGCCCGATGAGGAGGTCCCCGGTGGTAACTTGCAATGTTGCCGGCAGGATCTCCAACAAGCCCGATTGGTAGGTGACGTTAAAGTTCGCGGCTATGGAGGCCAAAAAGGCACCCGGGAAGACCGTATGCCTGTCTTCAGGGGAAGTCGTCACCTCCAGGCCTGAGACCAGGCTCATGGCATAGAGTTTCTCAACGCCTCGTTCTTCGGTTTCCGTAGAGCCGTCTTCGGCATCGATGAGGGCGAAGGTGGCACTGTAATCATTCTTGTCGTCTTCATCCCCCAGGCCCGTTTCGTTGACCACGGCCCGGAGTTTGTTTTCGATGACAAGGTCTACCAGGTTGTTCAGGAGGTCCTGTCCATTCACCACGGCCCGTAGTTTGTTGACCACGGCCCGCAACTTGTTGGTTTCGGGATCGATCACGGCATCCCGGTAATCCTCGATGTTTTGTACTTCCAGGTCTACCAGGTTCATACCGTTAACCACTGCCCTTAGCTTGTTCTGCACTATTTTTTCACTGGCCATCCAACTGCCGTTGGTCAGTAAGTCGAGTATCTCCTGTTCATTCACCACAGCTCGTAGTTTGTTGATCAGGATCAGGGTGTTTTCCGTGTAGAAATCAGATTGGTGGGCGGACCTGATCGCCTCGAGAAATGCCGCATTATCTTCTATGCCCTCTGCATCGTACAGGTACTGGAGGGAGATTTCCACGGGTTCCCCGTAAGTAAAGCTGGCATTATCGGGTTTTATGATAAGGTCTTTCTTGGTTACTTCCAGTTTCCCGTTGATAAAATTAACCTGGAAGGACTCCTCCTGTTCGGGGGTCAGGGCCTCCGAAAAGCCAGGGGTAATGAGATAGTTGTTTACGTCGGGAAAGGGAAAGACCGCAGGGCTCGTAAAGGATATTTCGGGCAGGCCAAGGCTTTCCAGGGTAGTTCCTTCGGGAAGGCCTTCTACGGTATATGAAAAGGCCACCGACTGGCCGAATTCAACAGATACATCCTCCGCAAGGATGTTCAGGGCGATTTTATCCCCTTCAAAAAAGTAGAGTGGGTTGGATAGGCCGCCGTCTGTCCCCCCGGGAGTGATGGCATTCGTTTCCACATAAAGGGCAGGGTTCCCGGTAAAGGTCCCCACCAGGGCCCTGATCTCGCCATCGCTTTTTGCAGTAATTTCCAGTTCCTCCCCGTCAAAGATCACCTTGGGGTCTTCGGGAAAGAAATCGCCTAGAATAGTGACTTCCAATGGTTCGGCACTGGGGGTCTTTCCATCTTCAATGACCAGGCTGGTAAGCCTGGCCGTTTGTGCGGCAATCTGCTGGAATGCACGGGCGGTTTGGATGAGGCCCGAACCTGCCCTGGCGGCATCCCCGGCCGGCGTGGCCGTGTTTTTGAACAATTGGAGGACCGGGTCTGCCCCTCCCGCTGCAGGCAACCCGTCCGGGTACCAGGATGGCAGGGCAGACAGCAGTAAGGCGAAGGCTCCCGCGGCATGGGGCGCAGCGGCCGAAGTACCAAAGAAATTTGGGAAAGCATCTGCATCAAAGCTAATGTCCTGGCCAATAGAAGCCACATTGGTATTGCCACCATCAGGGGCCGCCAGGTCTACATAGATCTGGCTGTTATCCGGGAGGGCCCCCGCATAGGAGGAAAAGGGCTGGGCTACGGGATTGCTTCCCTGCCGAAAGTCCACCGCCCCAACGGTAATGGCCTCCTGGGTCATTGCATGCCCGCTTACGGTGGGCGCCCCGCCGTATTGCAGGAATTCCAGGCCATTGGCCCGGTAGGCAATCAACCTGAAAGCAAGGCCCGGGGGAGGTGGCCCGTTGGCGCTGGTAATCATGATATTGGCTTCTCCTGAACCCGAAGCGCGAAATACGATGTATTCTGTAGGATCGCCCTTTACGTTGATACGGTTATTGCCCACCAACAGGTCATAGTTGTCCCCTACCAGGTAGAGGTCCAAATCGGATAACGCCCCTTCCGAATTTTCCTGGGAAGCCACCCCTTCCGCCCACTGTAGCACAAGCATATATACCCCGGGTTCTACCCGTATCCTTTGGAGGAGGTCTTCTGAGCCATCGGGGTTGGCGCCATAAACATGGGCTACGGCCGGGCTGCCCGGGGCGATAAAATTGGTCTGTGGAAAATCCTGGGAGCTTGTAAAAATGCCGGTGACCCCGTTATTGGCAAAATTGCCGGCCGAGGTGAAATAATAGTTCCCGGGGGAAGCGGTGAAAGACTGAATAGACCTCCCAATATTGCTGATCCCAAACATGGGCTCCCCGGTAAAGGTAATGTCGTCTACGATTGCGTCACACCCGATTGCCTCCAATGCGCTGATCGCTTGTTCAAACTGGCGGGGCGACAGGATACCGGTGCTGAAGGCCAGGGTGGCCGCAGGGGCAACATCGTGGATCAGCTGCAACATGGCCCTCCCCTCATCGGACGCCGATCCGTAAGGGTATTCGCCCACCACCTCCACAGGGTCCGGGAAGCCTTCGGGGTTTCCGGTTCCGGGCAGGTCGCCATTCTCCACGTCGACCGTGGCTTTCGACTTCCCGGTAAAAGGCTGGGTGTCAAAACTGTCGGAGATCACCCCAAGTTTGATACCCTTCCCGTTGACCCTGACGATTTCTCCGCCCGAAACAGTGCGGTAGGCCTCCCTGATCAGGGACGAATACTGTACGCTATCTCCTTGTGTACGGACAATCCCGGAGTTCTGGAGCGGTTTGTACAGCGGCCTGGCGAAATTGATCAGCAGGGGATAGGAATTTAATTCCTGTAACCTCGAAATGGGAAAAAACGCGTCAATCGCGGCCTCGATATCCGAAGGGTTGATCACAAAATCGGAGAGAAGCGGGTTGGGATGGTATTGCAGGCCAAAGGTGCCCGTCAACAGGTTGATGACATCCTGCAGTTTGTTCGCCTGTGGGATGATCTCTATCAGGACCTTCCCGCTGGCGTTGATCTGATAAATGACCTCCGATGGGGAATCGCCGGCATTTCCTTCCGAGAGCGAAGTGAGCTCGGAGCCAATGAGGGTTAAGTTTTTACCATTGCCCTGGCCAAAGACCGGGAAGATGAACCCGAGTTCCCCCTGCGGGCATTTGGAAGAGTTGGCGCTGGCGGTAACGGTAAAGACCCTGCCACTGGGGTTGATCACGGTCCATTCTACGGATTCTTTCTCATGGAACTCCATGGTAAAGGCCCTATCCACACTTCCCGCTTTAAAATTCTGGGGGCCTTTGGACTTGTTTTTGTTTTTTCCACTAATGACATAGCTGCCATTTTCGTCTACCGTGACCTCTTTTTTATTGGGGTTGTCATAACCGAAGTTTACCCGGTATAGCCCGTTGCCGATGGCTTCGGTACAGGCCCTTACAACTATGTCCTTGTTTGCCCCTCCGCCACCACCTCCATTTCGGCCCCCCTCCTGCGGATAGGCCTGAAAACTAAGACTAAGGAACAAAATTAAGGGCAGGAACAGCCCCAAGGGACGTTTATCATACGCGGTACATAAGCCCTTGCCAGGAAGGGAAACGGGGTAGCAGTGTTTCATACAGGTGTGGTTGGTATCTTGTTAGCATTACCCATATGAACAAGTAAGCAAGGCTGCACGAAAACCACATTGTGCCCTTCCCGGGAACCTGTTGAAAGATCGATCAACCTGAATAAAGAGAACAGCCTTTCATTTCGGGGTTACCCGGTAGTTTTCCGTGTGTCTGATAAGCGTATGGGGATGGACCAAATATAGTTGAAAATAAGCGACTTGGCGCTATCGGCACGCGCCGACTTTCATGGTCGTGGTCGAGAAAACAGCTACTTTCAACGTATTTGAGGGCTTTGGAAACCCATATGTAAGGATATCCCTGTTAAAATGTAAACAGGATGCGGGAAGTGCCCTGGAGATTGCCCATGGGATATGCAACGGCCACAGGTTCAGGAATTGATCCCCGCATCATCAAAGATATTGTATATGACACGCAGTTCCTCGTCATCAACCTTACCATCTGCGCTGGCCATTTCTTTGATCATCAGGCTCAGGGCCTGTTTTTTGTTCCGTGGCATGCCGCGGAGGATCACCGTCACCTCGTCCTGATTCATTTTACGGGATTCCTCGATCAGGTTCATATCAAAATTCAGGAAATAGGAAAGCTGTTTCATAAACCCGATCTCCCGGTTATCCACTTTTCCATCGGCCAGGATCACATCTTCAACCGCGTTGATCACCGCTAACTTTTCAGCCAGGCTAAATTGTAAATGTTTCATGTCTTGTCAAATTGATTTTAAACTAAGTACACAAAAACCCAAAGGCCGTACGTGCCCAATTAATTTAGTGTTAAGGTAGCCAAAAATATCGTACTACAAGCGATTTTTTCAGGAAGGTACTTCCCGGATAAGATGTAGTGTTTGCCATGGGGGGAATTTGCCTGGGGAAGGGTGATGTGAAACCCATAATACCACTGGAAAGCCGCTCCGCACACTTATTTGCCGGCCATGGTATTCTCAAAGTTTTCCAGTGAAGACGCCAGGGCACGGCTCCACTCATCATAGAAACCACTGGAGAAATCCTGATAGATCAGGATGGAAAGCGCCAGGATGCCCAGCACCATGAAGAGCGTTAAAAACCAAAGCCCCATTATTTTATCTGTACGTTTCATAACCCGATGCTTTGCATTAAGCAACCTTTCTAAAAATACGGAAATATTTCTGAATTAACAAAATGTTAACAATTTATTTGTTGCGGGAGCCGAAGCAGTGACAAAATATGCCTGGAGGTCCTGGGTTAAGGTCTTCCATAACAGGGGGGGTACATCTGTGATCAGGCTCCTGGCCTGGGCATTTTGCGGGAACGCCAGCCAGCGGGTTTTCACCTCACGGGCCATAGTGGAGTGTCACCCATGAAATAGGCTCCATGGAATCACCCCTGTTGTGAATGCCCCTCCCTGCGTTTTATCTGCATCGGGGCCGGGGGATTGCAGAGTGCCAGCCCCGACCGGAACATATCAATATAGGACATATGGGGCCTAGCCCGCACAAGGCGCCTCCACTGCCGGTAACCTGTCACCATTCCATTTACCGCGGGGATCCCAAACCCTGTTAGGCCTACTGTAAACAAGCAGGAACGGATCATCCCATGCAGGCAATACCACCAATCCCAGGAAAGGAGAAGGGGATGCCAGCATGCACATAGGGGCTGGATGGGGTTGGGGCTAATGGCAGGGCCCCCGTGATATTGATGGCAGTGTCCGTACCCGGAATACAAAAGGATTTAAGACACCAGGCATACTTCTAAAGCCATATCCCCGTTATAGAGGGCGGGCCGGTTCCTTCACCCCGGGAGGGGAGTAAGCGGTGTCGCCCCCCTAAATTTATGTTAAGATCTGCTGCGGCATTTGGAAATTTGTAATTTTGTCCTGTCTATGAAAGGACTATTCCGACATATTGGCGCGCTATGCCTTTCGGCCCTGCTGTTGTTTTCAACCCTATCCTTTTCGGTTGACATGCACTATTGCGGGAAGCATTTGGTGGATGTTGCCATCAATGGGAAAGCGCAGGGCTGCGGAATGTCTATGGATTCGGAACCAGATTCGGGATCCGCAAGTGCACTGGGCTGGCATTGTTGCCAGGATGTGCAATGGCAGGTTGACGGGCAGGACGACCTGCAGTCGGCAGGCACGCAGTTGCAATGGCAGTCGCCCCTGATGGCTTTGCCCCCATTGGCGTCTGTCCTTTCCACCATACCTGTGGACGGCCAAGAGCCCATCAGGTACCGGGAGTACTCGCCCCCGCCGCTTATCAGGGACCTTCCCATTCTACACCAGGCTTTCCTGATCTGATTTATGATGATCGCCACCCTCTGGCAGTAAGTTATCATCATAAATAAAAACCTCATGAAAAAAATATTTCTATGGTCCCTTTTGGGATCCGTGGCTATCACCTGGGCGCAGGGGCCACCCATTACCGCTGACAACCCCATTATGCTGGGGGGCGGGAGTTTTACCACCAAAACACTGGTCGAGATCCGTAACACCGGTCGCGGAACTTCGGTATACGTGCCGGCGACCATACAATACCTGCCCACGGCCAATACCCTGGTGGGGCTTACGCTGCCTTATATAGACTACGACCTGGGACCGGGGTTTAGCGGTAGTGAGCTGGCCGACATCAAACTGTTGGGGAAATACCAGTTCCTTCGAAAAGACCAGATGGGCAAGACCTTCCGGATGGTCGCCAAAACAGTTCAAAGCCTGCCTACGGGCCCGGAGTTAGACCTCATGGGCCTTAGTACCGGGCTGTATGAAGGGTACTACGGCGTGATTGCCGGCTATGAAACCCTTAAGTACGGGATTTCCAGTGAATTGGGCTACAATATGATGCCCAACGGCAGCATGGATGAATTCCGGGCGAAACTGGGGTTTGGCCTGCCCCTGTTAAAACCACAGTACCCCAACAAACAGGTGAATTTGTATTTTGAGTATACCAGTGCCTGGCTCACCGAAAGGGATTGGTACCAGCTATTGTATTCGCAGGGGATACAATATGCGGCCAAGGCAGTGACGTTTGACCTGGCCGTGGAATTGCCCCTTGTTCAGGATTTTCCCGATGACAGGGCCCTGAATTATAGCGTGTTTTTTGGAATGCGCTATACATTTTGACAAGAAGTAAGAAAAATATTACTAATTTCCCGTGGTAAACGGGACCAAAACCAATAAGATGAAAAGAATTGTAATCATATGCATACTGGCAATACTGGGTGTTTCAGGAGTAAAAGCCCAACAGGGTTTTGATCAGTTCGAGGTACAGGTAGACGGGCTGGGTTGCCCTTTCTGCGCCTACGGCCTGGAAAAGAAATTTAAAGAGTTTAAAGGGATCAGGCAGGTGAAGATAGACATTGAAACCGGAAACTTCACCTTCGCCTTTCCGGCCGAAAAAGCCCTGAGCCTTCAGGCGGTGGAAGAGCAGGTAAAGAAAGCAGGGTATACCCCTATCGCCGCCAGCGTGATGCGCAATGATGGCCGAATGGAGGCCAAGCACGAAAGCCCGAAAAAAGTGGACGCAAATGCCAAAAAAACCATGGCGAGCACCCGGGTTGCCGGGAATTGTGAAATGTGCAAAGCCCGTATAGAGAAGGCAGCCATGGAGCACCAGGGAGTGCTTAGCGCCTCCTGGAACAAGGACACCAAAATCCTGGAAGTTGGGTACGACGAGAAAGCCACCTCCCTGGAGGCGATTGAAAAAGCCATCGCCAAGATAGGGCACGATACCGAACACCACAGGGCCCATGCAGAAGCCTATGAAAACCTGCCGGGATGCTGCCATTACGAACGTATTGATGCTGTAAAGAAATAATTGAACTTACCGGAAGGCACGCCCGGTTCCCGCGGGAATTCCGGCCCTGCCTTCCATATTGAATATCCGGAATGAGAACCTCATTACTATTTTCACTGCTGCTCATAGTGGGAAGTTGTACTACTAAAAAGGAACGTAGCTGGCAATGGATACAATCCATACCACTCGATGAGATAAACCCTATTGGACTGACCTTTACCGATGAAGGCCTTTGGCTGAGTGACGGGGACCGCAACCGGCTGGTCCTGGTGGATGAAGAGGGCCAACTGCTAAGGACGGTCGATTCCCTGGAACGCCCCATGCATATCGCCAGTTCGGGGAACACCGTATATGTGCCCCTTTACGGCAATGACCTGATTGCCAAAATTTCCAAAAAGGCCATACGGGCGTTACCGCTGAAAGATTCTTTGGACGCCCCCGCGGGGGTTTCGGTGTATGGGGAGGAGATGGCTATTGCCGACTTCTACAACCATCGCATCCTGTACAGCGCGGATGGCGAAACCTATATTCCCATTGGGGAAGAAGGAAAATCAGAGGGGCAGTTTTACTATCCCACCGATGTGCAGATCACTGAAGACCGGATCTGGGTGGCCGACGCCTATAACAACCGGATCCAGGTATTTACCAAAGACGGCCGGTTTGTAAAGGCCCTTGGGGCCGATCAAAAAATGAACGCGGCCACTGGCATCTATGTGGATGCCCGGGAAGTCATCGTCACAGATTTTGAAAACGACAGGGTGCTCGTCCTGGACCATGCAGGCGGCCTGAAGCAAATCCTGGCCGAAGGCGTGGAAAAGCCTACCGATGTGGTAGTCCACCAGGAGAAACTCTATATTGCGAATTACCGCAATGGCAGTTTGCAGGTACTGGAGCGGCAGCCTGATTAATCACGTGTTAAACCCGCACCCTGCCATCCCTTTCCCCCAGGGGGCATAGGGAGTCAACAATGGGCGGAAACACTTGTTTGCCAATTCTTTGTAATGAATATTTTGTATTTTTAGGAAGCGATGAAAACTTTATTTCAGCAAATAACAGCCCTGCTTCTGGCATCCCTGCTCATGTTTTCTACCTTATCCTTCAGGGTAGACATGCATTTCTGCGGGGAGCACCTGGTCGATTTTAGTTTTACCAGCAATGCGGTTGGTTGTGCAATGCTGAATGACGCCCCGGAAACCCCGGGCGTTTGTATCATGGCTGCCATGGACTGCTGTACAGACCTTGAGATTGTCGTGCAGGGCCAGGAAGACCTTCCCCAGAAGGGCGATCCCCTCGCGGTTGACGATAACCCACCTCCGGTGCTTGCCCCAACCACCACCCACTACCTTTGGCCTGTAAGCGTTGCGTCCCGGTACCGACAGCCATTCAAGGAGTATCCCCCACCCGTCCCCCACCGGAAGGCACACCTCTTATACGAGACCTTTCTCATTTGAATTTTAAACCATGGAAATGGGAGTCGGGGAGCCCTGACCCCCAACGATATGTTCGGTGCGAAGCGTGCCGGTAGCGTCCCTTTGGTTTAAAAATTCACCCATGATAAATAGTAGTATAAAATACCTCATAAACAACAAGCTGGTAGCGCTTTTGCTCTTGTTGCTCTTTGTAGGGTGGGGCCTGGTAAACACCCCGTTTAACTGGGAGCTCCCATTGCTGCCTTCGGACCCCGTGGCGGTAGATGCCATCCCGGACATTGGGGAAAACCAGCAAATCGTCTTTACCCAATGGCCCGGGCGCTCACCCCAGGATATAGAGGACCAGATTACCTACCCCCTTACCTCTGCCTTGTTGGGGATCCCAGGGGTACGGACCATCCGGAGTTCTTCCATGTTTGGCTTTTCCAGCATTTACATCATTTTCGAAGAAGGGGTAGAGTTCTATTGGAGCCGTAGCCGTATCCTGGAAAAATTAAATTCCCTCCCCTCAGGGTTGTTGCCGGAAAATGTCAGCCCAGCCCTGGGGCCCGATGCCACAGGCCTTGGGCAAATATTCTGGTATACCCTTGAAGGACGGGATGAGCACGGCAATGTGACCGGTGGGTGGGACTTGCACGAATTGCGTTCCATTCAGGATTTTTACGTCAAGTACGCCCTGGCATCGGCCTCCGGGGTTTCTGAGGTGGCTTCTATAGGGGGCTATGTGCAGGAGTACCAGGTAGACGTGGACCCGGAATTGATGAAGCAGTACGGGATCAGTTTGCAGCAGGTGGTAAATGCCGTCAAACAAAGCAACAGGGATATCGGGGCCCAAACCCTTGAGATCAACCAGGTGGAATACCTGGTCCGTGGTTTGGGCTATATCCGTTCTGTCGAAGACATCGCGGATGCGGTAGTGAACTCCGAGGACTTTGCGCCCATCCGTATTTCGGATATCGCCAGGGTTTCCCTGGGGCCGGCCCCCAGGCGGGGCATCCTGGACAAAGAAGGGGCCGAAGTGGTCGGGGGTGTGGTTGTTTCCCGCTATGGCGCCAACCCGCTGGAGGTCATCAATAATGTCAAGGAAAAAATAGCCGAACTCAGTACCGGCCTTCCGTCCAAAGTACTCCCCGATGGCAGGACATCACAACTGACCCTGGTGCCCTTTTACGACCGTACCGAACTTATCCAGGAAACCCTGGGGACCCTTAATGAAGCCCTCACCCTGGAGATTTTGGTCACCATCCTGGTGATCGTGGTAATGGTGTTTAACCTTCGGGCTTCCATCCTGATATCCGGGTTACTCCCGGTAGCGGTGCTGATGGTTTTTATTAGCATGAAACTCTTTGGGGTAGATGCCAATATAGTCGCCCTTTCGGGAATAGCCATTGCCATAGGCACCATGGTGGACGTGGGGGTCATCCTCTCGGAAAATATCATCAGGCACCTGGACGAAGGTGATGATAAGGTTCCGGTCAACCAAATTGTCTACAATGCTACGGCCGAAGTCTCGGGGGCCATCATTACGGCTGTATTGACGACCATCATCAGCTTCCTTCCCGTTTTTACCATGATCGGGGCCGAAGGAAAGCTATTCCGCCCCCTGGCGTTCACCAAGACCATGGCCCTCACCGCCTCCATTTTGGTAGCCTTATTCCTGATCCCGCCCTTTGCGGCGTACTTCTTCAGGCGGAAAAAACAGGGTGCCATGCTGCGCTACCTGCTACCAGGGATACTGGTATCTGTTGGCTTGTTGGCGATTTTCATGGGATACTGGCTGGGGCTGATCCTGGTCCTTTTTGGCGGGCTGGGGTTCCTGAAAGCCAGGGGGCTCCCCTTGCCGGTGCTGCGCTTGTGGCCGTCAGGCAGGTACCCCCGCCTTAAGGCCTATCGGGAGATCCCGCTGGGGTATCCCCTGCTGCAGGTCCTGTTGTCCGTCCTGGCCATTGTAATCTTGCTGGCCATTTATTGGAGGCCTTTTGGTTTTGACCGTAGTATCGCGGCCAACTTCGCCTTCGTGGCTTTTATCACCTTTGGCCTGTTGGGGGTATTCACCGTTTTCCGCCTGTACTATACCAGGATTTTGGACTGGGCCCTTCGGAATAAACTACTATTCCTGAGCCTTCCTGCCCTCATAGTGGTTGCCGGTGTTTTCATCATGCGCAACACCGGGGAAGAATTCATGCCTTCGCTGAATGAGGGGTCATTTCTGCTTATGCCCACCTCGCTTCCCCACGCGGGCGTAGAAGAGAACAAACGGGTGGTCCGGCAGCTGGACATGGCGGTGGCCGGCATCCCGGAAGTGGAGACCGTGGTGGGAAAAGCCGGACGGGTAACCTCGGCATTGGACCCGGCACCATTGTCCATGTATGAAAATATCATCCAGTACAAACCGGAATATATGCAAACCGCTACGGGGGCGCGCCGGCGGTATCGGGTAAATAGCCATGGCCTTTTTGAATTGAAGGACGGCAGGCTGGTGGCCAACCCCAACCTCCTTCCTGACCAGGCGACCCTCGAGGAATACCAGGCCCAGCTGGCCCCGCCTTACGGGGTAAGGGAAACCCACCTTATCCCGGATACCGGCGGGGAATACTTTCGTATCTGGCGGCCTGAGATTAAAAGCCCCGACGATATCTGGAATGAAATCATCAGGGCCACCAACCTGCCCGGCATTACATCGGCACCCAAACTCCAGCCCATCGAGACCCGTTTGATCATGCTGCAGACGGGAATGAGGGCCCCTATGGGGATCAAGGTCAAAGGGCAGGACCTCAAACAGATCGAAGCCTTTGGGCTGAAGCTGGAGCAGCTATTAAAACAAGCCGAAGGGGTAAAGGACGAAGCCGTTTTTGCGGACCGCATTGTGGGGAAACCCTATTTGCTGCTGGATATAGACCGCCAACAACTGGCGCGGTACGGGGTCCTGATCGAAGACGTGCAAAGGGTGCTGGAGGTAGCCGTTGGGGGCATGGCCCTTACCCAGACCGTAGAGGGGCGTGAGCGCTATGCCGTAAGGGTGCGGTACCCCAGGGAACTACGGGCCGACCCGGCAGACCTGCAGAACATCTACATCCCTACTGAGAAAGGGAGCCCTGTCCCGCTAAGCGAACTGGTAACCCTCCGTTATGAACAGGGACCCCAGGTGATCAAAAGCGAAGACACCTTCCTGGTTGGCTATGTGCTGTTTGATAAGATGGATGGCTATGCCGAGGTAAATGTGGTGGAAACGGCCCAGGCACTGATACAGGAAAAAATAGATGCGGGAGAATTGGTGGTCCCTAAAGGGATTAGCTATCGCTTTACCGGCACGTACGAAAACCAGCTTAGGGCCGAAAAGACCCTGTCTGTGGTTATGCCCCTGGCCCTGCTGATCATCTTCCTGATCTTGTATTTCCAATTCAGGTCGGTCGCTACCTCCCTGATGGTTTTCAGTGGTATAGCCGTGGCCTTTGCCGGTGGCTTCCTCCTGATCTGGGCCTATGGACAGGGGTGGTTTTTGAATTTCAGTTTTTTCGGGGAAAACCTGAGGGAACTGTTTCAAATGCACACCATCAACCTGAGTGTGGCCGTTTGGGTTGGTTTCATCGCCCTCTTTGGCATCGCGACCGATGACGGGGTAGTCATGGCGACCTACCTGACACAGACCTTTGACCGCAATCAACCATCGGATAAAAAGCAAATCAGGGCCTCTGTGATCGAAGCAGGGCAAAAGCGGATCAGGCCCTGCCTGATGACCACGGCAACGACCTTGCTGGCGCTCTTGCCGGTTCTTACCTCTACCGGGAGGGGGAGCGATATCATGATCCCTATGGCCATCCCCAGCTTTGGCGGGATGCTGATTGCGCTAATCACCCTCTTTGTGGTACCGGTTTTGTTTAGCTGGAATGCGGAACGCCGACTTAAACAATTGAAATAAAAGCCTATGAAAACTGTCGACATCACTACGCCTAACAGGAACTCCCCGGGTATTTGGATCGTGACGGTTGCCCTTGCCATCATTGGATTTCACCAGCTACAGGGGCAATCTCTGGACGACCTTCTACAAATAGCCCAGGACAACAACCCGAAAATCCAGGCTTATGAACTTCGGTATTCGGCGGCCAGGGAAAAAGTTTCGGAAGCGGCCAGCCTTCCCGATACGGAACTGGGGGCCGGGGTATTTGTCAGTGAACCCGAGACCCGGACAGGAGCCCAAAAAGCGCGGTTCTCAGTCCGGCAGATGTTGCCCTGGTTTGGCACCATTACGGCGCGGGAACAGTACGCGGCTTCGATGGCGGAAGTAGATTATGAGGAACTGGCCGTGCTGAGGCGTCAGCTGGTTTTGGAGGTTACCAAGGCCTATTACCAATTATATGCCAACTACGCCCTTCAAGAGGTTCTCGAAAAGAACATCGCCCTCCTGGACACCTATGAGAAACAGGCCTTAACGGCCGTGGAAGTGGGAAACGCTTCTTCCGTAGACGTGCTCCGCCTGCAAATAAGGCAAAACAAACTCAGAGAACGAAAGCGGGTCCTGGAGGAGACCTATGCTGCTGAACAGGCCGCGCTAAACAACCTGATGAACCGTGATCCCTCGACCCCTATTTCCATTACCGGAACGCTAGAACTGCCAGCCCTGGAAGACCCGGCAGAATCAGCCGGATTACGCATGCATCCCGAATTGCTGAAGTACGAGAAATTGTATCAAAGCGTCGCGTCTATGGAATTGCTCAACCGCAAGGAGGCGGCCCCCGATTTTGGGCTGGGGCTTGATTATATTCCGGTACAGGAGCGGGCAGCCATGGCGTTCGACGACAACGGCAAGGATATCCTCATGCCCATGGTTTCCCTTACGGTGCCTATCTTTAATACCCGCTATGATTCGCGTACACGGCAAAATAAATTACGCCAGCAGGAATTACAGGCCCTGCGGCAGGAAAGGGAGAATATGCTGCGTTCACGATGGGCAGAAGCCCTCGCCCTCCGCAATGCTGCCCGGATACGGTATGAAACGCAGGAAGACAACCTTTCACGGGCACAGAATGCGGAGCAAATCCTGTTACGGACCTATGAAACGGGAGCCATAGATTTTGACGAATTGCTGGAGATTCATGAATTGCAGCTGAGCTTCCAGGAAAACAAAGTGGGAGCCGTTAGGGACTACTTTTGGCAGGCCGCCATGGTAAACTATATAGCCGGAGAATGATGGAAATGGAATTTTATGTGAAGAACATGGTTTGCGAACGCTGTATTCAAGTACTGGAGAAGGCCCTGGAGGAAGCTGGGGTAGCACTCGTCAGCATTGAACTGGGGCGTTTGCTGGTACGGGTCCAGGATGGAAAGGGAATGGACGACACCATTGAAAACATCCTGTCGCGCCATGGCTTTTCACTGGTCAAAGACCCTGATGGCCTCCTCGTGGAACGCGTTAAGCAGGAACTTATCCGCCTGCTGCATGCCCTACCCCTGCAGATGGGCAAGAAGCTATCGGCGTATTTGTCAGAACGGCTGCACCAGGAGTATTCGGGGATTAGCAAGACCTTCTCCAGGCGCGAACAGCAGACCATCGAAAAGTATTTTATAAAATTAAAGATTGAGAAGGCCAAGGAACTCCTTCAGGACCCTTCCCATAATTTCACCGAAATTGCCCAACTACTGGACTACAGCAGTAGCAACCACCTGTCTAGCCAGTTTAAAAACGAAACGGGCATGTCCCTGTCGTATTACAGGCAGATGAAACGGAATACGCGGAAAGGGCTCGACCAAATTTTGTAGAATCGAACCATAATTTTGAAAAGGTAATTGAAGGGATGGAGTTAGTTTTACAGAGGCGATGTACGTAGAGGCAGCATGATAGCTGCTCTGCCGGATAGCCGGATTCACACAATCTTGAATGTAAACAACACACAATGAAAAACACGTATCACATCCATGGAATGACCTGCCAGGGTTGCCGGAACCATGTGCAGGCCACACTCGAAGGAGTTGAGGGGGTACAGGAGGTATCGGTAGACCTGGAGCAAGGGCGTGCCACGATCAAAATGGCATCGCATACCCCCATAAAAAAGTTCCAGGAAGCCCTGGCGAAAGGCTCCGGACATTACACGATCCACGAAGAGGGATCAGCCCACCGGCACCAGCCCGAAAAACCGACAACCGAAAAAGGGACGGGAACCGGTACCTTTTACTGCCCGATGCACTGTGAGGGTGACAAAACGTATGACGCCCCCGGCGATTGCCCGGTCTGTGGCATGGACCTGGTAGAGGAACAGCAACTTTCATCCGCGCAACATACCCGGTATACCTGCCCCATGCACCCGGAAGTAGAAAGCGATGAACCAGGGTCCTGCCCCATCTGCGGAATGGAACTGCTGCCCAAAGAACCGGACCTTTCTGCCGAAGAAAAGAAATACAGGGGGCTGTTGCGTAAATTCTGGATAGCCCTCGCTTTTACCCTTCCCGTCTTCCTGATTGCCATGACGGAAATGTGGGAGGGGAACCCCCTGCACGACCTGTTGCCCATGCGGTACTGGAACTGGGTGCAATTCGCCTTGTCCCTGCCCGTGGTCTTTTATGCCACCTGGATGTTCTTTGAACGGGCCTACCGCTCCCTGGTCACCTGGAACCTCAATATGTTTACCCTCATTGGGATAGGAGCAGGGGTGGCCTGGCTGTTCAGCGTTGCCGGGATGCTGGTACCGGGGCTTTTCCCGGAACAGTTTAAGACCGATGCCGGGACCGTGCATGTGTATTTTGAGGCGGCTACGGTGATCCTTACCCTGGTATTGCTAGGCCAGGTGCTGGAAGCCCGGGCCCACAGCAAAACCAACGATGCGGTAAAGGAGTTGTTGCGACTGGCCCCCAACAAGGCCATTCGGGTGGTGGATGGCAAGGAGGAAGAGATTGCCGTGGACCAGATCGGGGTTGGCGATACCTTGAAGGTCAAACCCGGGGAGAAGATCCCTGTTGATGGGGTAATTGCAGAAGGGGAAACCAGTATTGACGAATCCATGATTACCGGTGAACCCATCCCGGTGGATAAACAGGCGGGAGATACCGTCAATAGCGGGACCATTAACGGAAACAAGGTATTCCTGATGACTGCCAAAAAAATTGGGGCCGATACGCTATTGTCACAGATTATACAAATGGTGAACCAGGCCAGCAGGAGCCGCGCCCCCATACAAAACCTGGCAGACAGGGTATCGGCCTATTTTGTTCCGGCCGTAGTGCTCATCGCCCTGCTAACCTTTGGCGCCTGGGCCATATGGGGCCCGGAACCGGCCTATGTGTACGCCCTGGTAAACGCCATTGCGGTGCTCATCATAGCCTGTCCCTGCGCCCTGGGCCTGGCCACGCCCATGAGCGTGATGGTAGGGGTCGGTAAAGGTGCGCAAAACGGGGTGTTGATCAAAAATGCCGAAGCCCTGGAACTTATGAATAAAGTGGATACCCTGATTGTAGACAAGACCGGCACCATTACCGAAGGCAGGCCGGCTATTGAAAAGATCGGGATTGGCGGAGGTGCGTTATCCGAAAAAGAGGTGTTGCAATACATGGTGTCCCTCAACAGGGATAGCGAGCATCCGCTCGCACTGGCAACCTTGCATTACGGGGAGGAGAAGGGGGTCGCCCTGTTGAAAACCGAAAAGTTCAACTCCGTGACCGGGAAAGGGGTCGAAGGCCTTATCCAGGGGAAAAAAGTAAGCCTGGGAAATGTGGGGATGATGGATCATGCAGGTGCTTCCCTGCCCGGGGAATTGCAAAAGGAAGCCGAGGCCTACCAGCAAAAAGGGAAGACGGTTTCCTACCTGTCCGTAGATGGCAAAGCCGTGGGATATGTGGTGATCGGGGACAAGATCAAACAAACCAGTGCCACCGCCATAAAAGCCCTGAAAGATAAGGGGATCCGGGTGATCATGCTAACGGGCGACAACCAGGATACCGCCAGGGCAGTGGCCGATGAAGTAGGGCTCGCCGATTTTAAAGCCGGGGTGCTGCCCGGGGATAAGCTGGGGGAAGTAGCGCGGCTGCAGGCTGAAGGTAAAAAGGTGGCCATGGTGGGCGACGGGATCAATGATGCCCCCGCGCTGGCCAAAGCCGATGTGGGGATCGCCATGGGCACAGGAACCGACGTCGCCATAGAAAGCGCCAATATCACGCTGGTCAGGGGCGACTTGCAAGGGATCGTAAAAGCCAGGAACCTGGGCGAAAAGGTGGTGCGGAATATCCGGCAGAATTTGTTTTTTGCCCTGGTGTACAATTCCCTGGGGGTACCCGTGGCAGCCGGTGTGCTGTACCCGTTTTTTGGGGTACTTTTGTCACCCATGATCGCGGCGGCGGCCATGAGTTTCAGTTCGGTATCGGTAATAGCGAATGCCTTGCGCCTTAAAACGACACAATTAAATTAAAGAATGGTTAAAAGAAAAACAGCGGTTGCAATTCGGAAAGCCCATCGGTACCTGGGGGTATTTTTGGGGGTACAATTTTTATTTTGGACTATTAGCGGGATCTATTTCAGCTGGACGGATATCGATGAGATCCACGGCGACCATTTCCGGATGGAAGAAGCCGCGCTCCATGCGTTTGATAACCTGTTGAGCCCATCGGAGTGGAAGGGCGAAAAGATACGTACGCTGTCGCTCCGGCAAATAGGGGGAGAACCCTTCTACTATATCAACGGGCATATCCTGGTACACGCGCAATCCGGGGTGGTCCACCAGGGGTTGTCAGAGGGCGAGGCGCTGCAGGTGGCAGCCATGCACATGCGGCAGGACCTGGAGGTGCGCCAGGTGGAAAGGATTGATGAAGCTGGCGCCCACCACGAATACCGGGGCAGGCCCCTGCCGGCCTACGTGGTGCATTACCAGGAGCCGGATAACCTAAAAGCCTATGTGTCGGCCCGTGATGGCAGCTTCCAGTCAGTGCGCCACCGCGCCTGGCGATGGTTTGATTTCCTCTGGATGACACATACCATGGACTATGAAGGGCGCGATAATTTTAACACAGCGGTTTTGAGGGGGTTTTCACTCCTGGGGCTGGTCACGGTGCTCAGCGGGTTTACACTGTGGTTTGTGACCTCCCCCACCATCCGAAAGCGTTTTAAAAAGAAAAAAAAGGTATCTGTGCCGGGCAGCGGTAAATAAGCCGGGGCCGGGCCTCTAATGTGTAATTTCGAAACCATGAAAAAATCAACTATAGGTTATATTGCCCTGGGCCTGCTCGCAGGATTGATCCTGGGCTATTTCATGTCGCGCCCCGGCCACGAGGCCGGGGCGGTACACGACCACTCCATGGAGATGGTGGGCGAAACCCTATGGACCTGTTCCATGCACCCCCAGGTCATGCAACCCGAGCCCGGGAGCTGCCCCATCTGCGGGATGGATCTCATTCCTGCCGAAGGGGACGAAATGGCCATGGGGGAGGCGCAGTTTTCCCTGACAGAAAACGCCCTTGCCCTTGCCGATGTACGTACCATGACGGTGGGGGAAAGCGCGTTCAAAGCGCAGGGGCTGCTGTTAAGTGGTAAAATACGGGAAAACGAACGTGCCAACGCCGTCCAGGCGAGCTACTTTGACGGGCGCATAGAAAACCTTTACATCAATACTACCGGCGAAACAATCCGCCAGGGTCAACGCCTGGCAACCCTGTATTCGCCCCAGTTGGTGGCGGCACAACAGGAACTGTTAAGTGCGGCGGAATTGAAAAAGAGCCAGCCTGCCCTGTATGAAGCCGTGCGCAACAAACTAAAATCCTGGAAACTGACGGAACGCCAGATTGGCGAAATCGAGTCCTCTGGGAAGGTGCAGGAATATTTCCCGGTCTTTGCCACGGTATCGGGTACGGTCACCGAAAAAATGGTACGGGAAGGAGACTATGTTAAACAGGGCCAGCCCCTCTTCAGGATTACCAATTTAAGTACGGTATGGGCAGTTTTTGATGCCTATGAGAACCAACTCCGACAGTTGGAGGAAGGGCAGGAAATCCTGATCACCTCCAACGCCTACCCCAATGACCGGGTTAAAGGAACCGTCGCGTTTATAGACCCTATGCTGGATACTGACAGCAGGACCGTGGAGGTACGGGCCGTACTGCAAAACAAACAGGGCCTCCTCAAGCCGGGCATGTTTGTAAAGGGCAGCATCGCGTCTCCGTCGGCTACGCAGGAAGGGGGAGGGATCACCCTGCCCGCGAGTGCGGTGCTATGGACGGGGGAACGCTCGGTGGTCTACGTGAAACCCCTCCCTTCACAGCCCGTTTTTGAAATGCGGGAAGTAGTGCTGGGAGCGACATTCGGGGACGGTGAAGTGCAGGTGACCGATGGCCTCCTGCCCGGGGAGGAAGTGGTTATCAATGGCACCTTTACGGTGGATGCCGCGGCCCAGCTTAAAGGGAAAAAATCCATGATGAACCTGCAGGGGAAAGCCACCATGACGGGTCATGAAGCACATGGCGCCATGGCTGGAACGGGCCCCGGCGACCAGGTGGCCGGATGGCCGGAAGAGGTACTTGCCGGCTTTCGAAAAGGCCTGGATCCGTATTTCCTGCTCAAAGACGCGCTGGTGGCAGATGATTTGAAAAAGGGCCAACAGTATGCCATGCGTACCCTTGAGGCGTTCCGGCACCTGGATGAGAGCAGCCTTGACAACAGGATTCGTGACCTTCTGGCACAAAGCCGCAAACAACTTGACGCGATCGCCCGGGCCGAAACCCTGGAGGAGTTGCGCACGCATTTTGTAGCCCTCAACGAGCACCTGCCGGAACTTGCCAAACGGCTCAGGCCCGGGGGCAAGACCATGTATATACAGCAGTGCCCCATGGCCGATAACAACCAGGGGGCGTATTGGCTTAGCCTGGACAGGGAGATCAGGAACCCGTATTATGGCGATGCCATGCTCACCTGTGGCAGTATCACAGATTCCATCAATTAAATTGCTTTGTTGCCCGAGAAGGACCGTTTGTGGGAAATAGCGACCCTCTTCCTTAAATTGGGGGTGATAGCCTTTGGCGGGCCTGCGGCCCATATTGCCATGATGGAAGAGGAGGTGGTATCCAAACGCCGATGGATGAGCCGGCAACACTTCCTGGACCTCGTCGGGGCCACCAACCTGATCCCCGGCCCCAATTCCACCGAAATGACGATGCATTGCGGGCACGAACGCGCCGGATGGAAAGGCCTGTTTGTAGCCGGGCTCTGCTTTATTTTTCCTGCGGTGGTACTCACCGGGCTTCTGGCATATTTCTATGTGGAATACGGGACGGTCCCGCAGGTAGAACCCTTTCTGTATGGCATTAAACCGGCGGTGCTGGCGGTGATCCTCTCTGCCATTTACAAATTGGGGAGAAAGGCGCTGAAGAACTGGCAACTGGCCATCATAGGGGTCCTGGTGATCACGGCCTCCCTGCTGGGAATGAATGAAATCACAGCCATCCTTCTGGCGGGCCTTGCCGGGATGCTATGGCTGGGGTTACCCAGGGCCTTCCACGGCAACAGGGCCAACAGCCCTGGCCTTATCCCATGGCTGCTAACGGGGGCGGGTAAAGCACTGGCGGCCGGCGTCACCAACTCCAAACTCTTCCTGGTCTTCCTGAAGGTGGGGGCCGTCCTCTTTGGCAGTGGCTATGTGCTGGTGGCCTATCTGGATGCAGAATTGGTCGAAAAACTGGGGTGGCTTACCCGGGCCGAATTACTCGATGCCATTGCCATAGGGCAGTTCACCCCCGGTCCGGTTTTGTCTACAGCCACGTTTATCGGGTACCAGATCAATGGGGTGCAGGGGGCTGTTGTGGCAACCCTGGGGATCTTCCTTCCCTCCTTTTTCTTTGTACTCCTGTTAAACCCTTTGGTCCCCAGACTCCGAAAATCGGCTTTAGCGGCGGGCTTTCTGGATGCCGTAAACATCGCGGCCGTGGGCGTCATGCTGGCCGTGACCTTTCGCCTGGGCGAAGCCATCCTGGTGGATTGGAAAGCCTGGCTGATCGCACTGCTGGGGATGGGGTATGTTTTGGGCTTGAAAAAGGCAAATTCCCTGGTGCTTGTGGCAGGTGGAGCCTTGCTGGGATTCCTGCTATGGCAGTTATGAGAACCTCACCTATTTCGTATCTTGCGCCACATCTCCCGATTCCCAGGAATATGCAAGGAAAACAGCTTCTTTTTAGTGTCGTTTGGTTATGCCTGGGCGTTATGGCCGAAGCACAGCAACTGGTACCTCCTATAGACCACTTTAAGGCCTTTCAATATAATGCGGGCAGCAAGAACTGGGGTTTGGCGGTCAATGAAAGGGGGGAGCTGTATGTTGCGAATAACAGTGGTCTGCTGCACTTTAATGGGCAGTCCTGGAGTCTTTATAAGCTTCCAAACACCACGGTAATCCGATCCGTTGCCTGCATAGGAAACCGTATATACACGGGCTCCTATGAAGAATTTGGGTACTGGCAGCACAACGCCTTGGGGCAATTAGACTACACCTCCCTAACCCATCTCATAGAGGGGCATGCCTTTACCAGCGAAGAGTTCTGGGAGATTATCCCCCATGGAGAAACGGTTGTTTTCCGGTCCTTTTCGGCCATCTATGTGTATGGCAATGATCAGATACGTGTGATAGACCCGGACGAGGTGGTTTCGGACATCATAGAATACGAAGGCAAACTGATAGTTTCATTGGGATTTTCAGGTTTATATGAATTGGATAAAGATCAATTGATTCCGCTTGAAGGGGAAGATCTGCTGGAGGGTAAGACCATTACCGACATGGTGGTTATAGAAGAGGGTCTGCTGGTAGGTACGAAACTGAATGGATGTTTTCTATATAAGGGAAGTACTACGACGGGTTGGGCCGAAGAAATGATACCGGAACTTCGCCAGCATCAATTGAACAAAATATACTATCTGGATAATGGGAAGCTGGTGTTTGGAACCATAAAAAACGGGGTGTATATTTTTGATCCGGAAACGCGTAGCACAGAAGTACTGAATAGGGGGGTGGGCCTTCAGAATAATACGGTTTTGGCGTTGTTGCAATACCGGGATCAGTTGTGGATCGCTCAGGATAATGGTTTGGATAGGGTACAATTTAATAATCCGTATACCTATTTTACAGATACGACAGGGGCTGTAGGGACCGTATACGACCTGGCATTTCATAAGGGAACCCTGTATATGGGAACAAACACGGGGGTATTTTATTTCGACAATGGGGAATTGCGGTTTGTTGAAGGCACTCAGGGGCATGTTTGGGACCTGGCGCTGATAGACGGGGACCTGTTTTGCGGGCATAACACCGGCACATTTTTGTTGGAGCAAGGCGAATTACATAAACTTTCAGAGATATCCGGGGGTTATAACCTGGTCAAAATACCCGATACAGACGCTGCCTATCTTCAGGGCACCTATGTAGGCCTGGCAAAATATCATAGGGATGTGCAGGGGAAATGGCAGGTCGATCCGGTATCTGGGATTAACTTTCCCGTAAAGCACCTCTGTTTCGAAGACGCGTCTACCCTGTGGGCGGCCCATGCCTATAAGGGTCTTTATCGCCTAAGCTTAAATAAAGACTACACACGGGTCGCGGAGATAAAAGAATTTGGAAACGAATCCTTGCCGGGGATATACAATGTGAAGGTCTATAATGTTAAAAACCAGATCGTCATTAGGAGTAATGGCCTCTGGTTCAAATATGACCCCATTCTTGGAAATATTGTCCCTTTTGAACAATTTAATGCTTTTGGTCAAATGGACTTAATCCACTTTGGGGAGGGTTATTTTTGGTTCAGTGCTCAGGGGTTTACCAAGGAGATCTATTATACAGACCTTAGGGATGACTTGTATATCCTGGGAGAAGGTCCCTTGCGAGAACGCCTTGAAACAGATTCGGAGAATCTCGTCAGGAGGAATGATTCTATTTATTTTCTTACCCTCAATGATGGTTTCGCCAGGGTTAATCTGGCGAAGTTTAAAAGTACTGCTGGCAAATTTAATTTACCTGCTCCTTTCCTGGCAGAGGTTTCGGATCAGGATGGAAATCTTGTACTCCAAACCGATGAATACACTTTTTCCTTCAAGAGCTCCAGGGAAGTAGCCTTCCAGATAGCTTGTCCGAAATTGCCGAACCCCCGGTTTCGCTATGAGTTAAAGGGTCCTGTGCAACAACAGGAGGTTAGCGAATCTGGCGATCTGATATTTCAGAACCTCCCTTTTGGCAATTACCATTTAAAAGTCAATACTGTGAGTATTGATGGGTCTCGTTCTTCTCCCCTTTCCGTTGTATTCACCATTGCCCCTCCCTGGTATTGGTCCGTGCGGAGCCGTATCGTTTATATCGGGTTATTGATCGGCTTGGTTTTGGCAGTACGATGGTATAACCGTTTAAAACTCGAGCGCAAACACCAACTGTTAAAGGAAGAAATGCACCTGGAGCAGGAGCGCAGGCTGGCCCAGATTGAAAAGGACAAGTTAGCGAGGGAAGTCCGGTCCAAACAAAAAGAACTTGCCAGTACGACAATGAACGTCGCCAAGAAAAACCAGTTGATTCTTGAGTTGAAGAATTTGTTGTTTATGAATAAGGACAAGTTTGCGAATCAGCAACGCTACAGGAGTTTTATGAAGAAACTGACCCATGCGATAAATAGCGATGAGGATTGGAAACGATTTGAAGTAAACTTTAAGGAACTGCATGAAGACTTTTTCGAAACATTACTGGTCCGGTATCCCGCGCTGACCCCCAAGGATTTAAAATTATGTGCGTATCTTAAAATGAACCTAACTTCCAAGGAAATTGCCCCCTTGATGGGTATAACCACTCGGGGGGTCGAAATTCACCGTTACCGTTTGCGCAAAAAACTGGACCTGGAAGGTCATGTAAATATCTCCAACTTCCTTATCACTCTGAAATAAGCGTTTATGGGGGAGTCCCTTGAATCGAAGACCACCCTTTTTTTATACATCACCACTACATCACTATGTTAAAAACTAACATCCAGATACTATTGGGTATACTGCAAAATAGTAGAAAGCAGGGTGTTTCCGGGCCGGTATCGGCTGATGTAATTTTTATGTAGCTCACCTAAAAGCCCCGGCCTGATCATTTTAATAATTTAGCAAGAATCTAACTGAATTATTGAGTGATTATGAATTTACGAAAGCTTTTTTTGCTAATCTTCCTGGTGGCCGTTAGTTCTCCAATTTTGGCGCAACAAACGACAACGGTGGTCGGGACGGTCACAGACGGGGCCGGGTTGCCGCTTCCCGGGGCCAGTATCGTGCTTAAGGGAACCCTCACAGGAACCCAAACAGACTTCGATGGCAACTTTTCTCTGGCAAATGTCCCATCCGGTGGTACCCTCGTGGTAAGCTATATTGGCTTTACCACCATTGAGATTGAGGTTGAAGGTCAGACGTCGTTGAATATTGAGCTGGCAGAAGATGCCCAGGCATTGGACGAGGTCGTGGTGGTAGGTTATGGGCAATTAAAGGTGAAAGACCTGACTTCGGCCATAACAACGGTAGATTCCGAGGTGCTGGAAGTAGCCCCCGTAGGACAGGCAATGCAGGCATTGCAAGGACGGGTGGCAGGATTGCAAATCGTGAATAATGGGGGGCCTGGACAATCGCCAACAGTTAGGGTGAGGGGGATTGGGTCCTACAATACCGATGCATCGGGCCCGCTGTATGTGGTAGATGGCGCCTTCTTTAACGAGATAGACTTTTTGAACCCGGCGGATATCAACTCTATTTCCGTTCTTAAAGATGCCTCTGCTGCGGCCATCTATGGTGTCCGTGCAGCCAATGGGGTGGTCCTGATCGAAACTAAATCAGGCACCTATAACCAGAAGTCGCAAATTACCTATGACGGATATACCGGTTACCAGGTACCACAGAATGTACTTAAAATGGCCAATGCCGAACAGTTTACTACCCTGGCCCTGGAATCCGGATCGGCTCCGGATGCCCAGTTTATTCTCAATGCCATGCAACGATATGGGAGGAGCAGGATCAACCCAAATGTGCCAGCGGTAAATACAGATTGGTACGATGAGATCATGAAATTGGCTTTGATACAAAACCATAGCCTGAATATGACCGGTGGCAGTGAGAACGCCACTTACGCCATAGGCGCCAACTATTTTGAACAAGGAGGGCTCCTTAAAATGAAAAATGATTATGAGCGGTTTAATCTAAGGAGCAAAATTGACTTTAAGGTGAATGACTGGCTAAAGGTGGGGGGCAACATGGTCTTGAGTAACGCTACCCGCTACGACGCCGAGGATTCAGCATGGCGGCTGGCGTATTTTGCGGTACCCATTCTTCCAGTATTGGACCCATTGCTGTTAAATGACCCGGGGATTTTCCCGACCAACTACGCCAATGCACAGGATTTGGGGTATAGGGGGGGACAGAACCCGTTTCCGACCCTGGACTTTAGCGAGAACCGTGAAAAAACACGAAACGTGCTGGCTAATTTCTACGCTGAGGCCTATATTATTCCGGATAAATTAACCTTTAAAACAGCATACAACCACAACTTTGAAAACACCAACCGCAGGGAAGTCCGCCTGCCCTACTTCATCGGCAATAACTTTCAAAGGGTAGATGCATCGCTGCTCAAAAGGACCATCACCACTTCTAATCAGATTTGGGACAATACGCTAACATACAATGATACTTTTGGCAAACACGACCTCACGCTTTTGGGGGGTATTTCCTTCAGGGATGAAGCCCTGGATTTACTCCAGGCACAGGGCCTGAACTTTCCTTTGACAGGGGAAGAAGCCTATTTTATTGACCAGGCGCAAACCATCGTTGAAGAAAACACCTTTGACGGGGGTGCGCGGGAGTTTGGCCTGTCATACTTTACCAGGCTTTCCTATAACTATGATGACCGCTATTTGCTCTATGGGACGTTTAGAGCCGACGGAACCAATAAATACCAGGAAAAGTGGGGATATTTCCCCACCATTGGCGCGGGCTGGGTGGTAACAGGGGAATCCTTTATGGAAAACAACGGCATTTTTGATTTCCTCAAACTTCGGGGCAGCTGGGGCAAGCTGGGGAATGACAGGGTGCCCTCCAGTGAGGGGTCTATTACCTCCAACGTGGTTACCACGGCTTTGGGAGATATTTTATTTAGCGGGTTGAGTACCAGTAGTGATTTCACAGCCCTGAAATGGGAAGTTACCGAAGAGATGAACGCGGGGGTGTCTATGCGTTTGTTCAACAACAACCTTTCCCTGGAAGCCGATTATTATATAAGGGATACCAAAGATGCCGTCATCCCGGTTGAACGCCCGCTCATACCCGGTGCCACCAGGAAAAACATCGGGGAGATCAGGAATTCCGGATTTGAATTGGCGTTGAACTGGAGCAAGCAGGTATCCAAGGATTTTAGCTATAATGTAGGCGGAAATATCGGCACGCTAAACAATGAAGTCCTGGATCTTGGCGGGCAACCCTTTCTCGATGCCGGCACCGCAGAATTCAGGCAGCGGTCCATCGTGGGAGAATCAATCTTTGCTTTCTATGGGCGCGAGGTTATCGGGGTGTATCAAAATGACGCCCAGATACAGGCCGATCCGGTGGCCGTCGCTAACGGACTGGAACCGGGAGATTTTATTTATAAGGATATCAATGGCGATGGAGATATCACCGATGACGACAGGACGGTCTTGGGGTCCTTCCTGCCTTCTTATACCTTTGGGATCAACCTCGGGTTTAATTACAAGGCCTGGGACTTTTCGACAAGCGCCACCGGTCAGGGAGGCAACTCCATTTTGAACCGCAAACGGGGGGAGGTTATTTTTACGAACGACACCAATTGGGACCGGGATTTTGCGGTAAATCGCTGGCATGGTGAAGGTACCACCAACAGCTACCCCTCCTCTGCCGGGATCAGGAAATCATGGAACCAGAAACTGAATTCCTGGTTTATTGAGGATGGTGACTTCTTCAGGATCCAGAATATTACCCTGGGATATACGATCAACAAAGACGGTGCTATAAAAAAGCTGCCGGTGATAAGGGTCTATGCGACTGCGGAGAAGCCTTTATCCCTGTTTGATTATAATGGATTCAGCCCGGAGGTAGGCAACGGGGTGGACAACCAGACCTACCCAATACCCGCCGTCTATACCCTTGGAGTTAATGTGAAAATTTAAAAAAGATACTATGAAACTGTTTAATGAAATAAAAAGCCTTGCATGGCTGACCATGTTTGCACTGGCCATAGTGAGCTGTACCGATAAACTGGATGAACCGGAATTGAACAACAATTTTGCCGGGGGCACAGATTTTTCTAAAACGGAAGATATGGTCCTTTCCCTTATTGGGGTTTATGAAGCCTTTCAATCCAGGGGTTGGGAACAACCTTTGCTAATTGCCGTGAGGGGCGACGATGTGAATGCGGGGGGGCTCGGGGATCAACCCGATTATGCGGAGACCGACAACTTTAACTATAACAAAGACTACTGGATGTACAATTCCCTTTGGGAAAACGTGTATGTAGACGTCATTACCGCGCATACCGCCATGGAGCAGATTGCCCGCTATCAGGAACAAGCCGATGCGGATGGCGTTGCCTTGGGAGAACAGTATATTGCCGAAGCCAAGGTGATCAGGGCCATGCTGCTATTCCATATTTCACAGGTATGGGGCGATGTGTTTATCCCTGCTTCTTCGGACACGGGTGAATTGTTCGCCCTGGAGTCAGTTCCAACAAAGGACGAGGTAATGCGACACATCTCGGACCAGATGGACGAAGCGCTCCCCTTTTTGCCAAATATGCGTCCTAACGAGCGAACCGATATACCCGGGGGGGTCACCATTTACACAGCTTTGGCCATTAAGGCGTTGGCCAACCAGGAATTGGGTAATTACCAGGAAGTGGCCGATGCTACCGGACAAATCATATCTTCCGGGAAATTTAGCCTGTACCCGGATTTCTACGAGCTTTTTAAGACTCCTGGAAAATTGAGCAATGAAAGTATCCTGGATATGCAGTATTCTGATTTTGGCCAGGGCGAAGGCGATAGCGAGAACCACCTCTATGCGCCCTATGGACCTCAGAACTGGACACCTGCTGTGGAAGGGGCTTCAAGCGGATGGGGTTTTTTTGAACCCAGTATGAAGTTCATAAAATTCATGCTCGACAGGGGCGAAACCGTTCGCCTGGAAACCAGCGTGCTATTTACAGACCGTGGGATAGCGGAACTGCGGGAAGATCCTAATTACAACAACCTGCCGGCCTTTGTGTCCAATACCACCCGTGATGGGGATTTGATCAACGATTATGCACGGGCCTTGTTTGCCAGCGGCAAGCATTACTTGCCCTCAAACCAATTGATCCCGGGAAGGACAAACTACGGGAGCAATAAGAACTATAACATTATCCGGTACGCTGAAATCCTGTTGATGTACGCAGAAGCCCTGGCTCAGGGCGCCAGTGGTTCCGGGATGACGGCGGACCAGGCGGTAAACCTCGTGCGTGCCAGGGCCAACATGCCGCCCTTATCAGGGGTTACCATTGACCAGGTTCTTGACGAAAAGTACGCGGAACTAAGTATGGAATGGGGAAAGCGCTATTTTGACATGTTGAGGCTGGAGCGATACAGCGAATTAAGCTATGACGGGAGGACCTTTTCACCGGATAAAAGCTTCCTGCCCTATCCCCAGGCACAGGTGGATCAATTCCCAATCCTGGCGAATTAAGTGGATATAATAACGCACCCAAAATACAAAATCATGAAAAGCATTAAGCAAATACTGTTGTTTGTTGGCGCGATATGCGCGCTGGCAGCATGCGACAACGGAATTGATTCCATTACAAAGCTGGACCCGGGGCCCGATGAAGACGCACCTCAGGTAACGATAAATTACCCTTCTGAGGGGACGAAAATCAAGGTGCTGGAAGCGGTCACCTCCGTTACCGTCGATTTTGAAGTTACCGATGATATCGAAGTGGTCCGGGTGGAACTTTGGCTGGATGGCCAAAAAATCGCAACCTTCAGCAACTTTAAGGACTTCCGCCGTGTATTGATCGATGATTTTGTATACGACGCGCTCACCGATGGCAGCCATGAATTAAAGGTGTTGGCCACCGATCTCGACGGGAAGACGACCACCCAGTCCGTGAATTTCGAAAAGGAGCCCGCCTACACGCCATTATTCGCCGGGGAAACACTCTACATGCCCTTCGATGGCGACTTTACAGACCTTATCCGTATTTCCCAGGCCACGGTAACAGGCGCCCCTGGATTTGCCGGGGATGGGATTATAGGGACCAATGCATACCAGGGTGCCACAGATGCCTACGTGTCTGTCCCAGGGGAAGGCGTACTCCTCGGAAATGAGTTTAGTGCCGCTTTTTGGTACAAGGTGTCAGGATCACCCGACAGGGCGGGGATTTTGGTGGCCGGCGACGATGCCGATGACCGTTTCCAGGGCTTCAGGTTGTTCAGGGAGGGAAGTCCTACGGAACAAAGGATTAAGTTGAACGTCGGCGTGGGAACCGGAGAGAGTTGGAACGATGGCGAAGTTCTCGACGTTGCCGCCGGGGAATGGGTGCATATCGCCTTCACCATATCTCCCACCAGGAATGCGATCTTTTTCAATGGGGTAGAAGTACGCTCTTCGGACATGCCGGCCAATGTGGATTGGACAGGGGTCAATTCCATTACCATTGGCGCAGGAGGTGATACCTTCAGCTATTGGGGACATCTGTCGGACAACAGCCCCTTGGACGAACTCAGGTTTTTTGACAGGGCCCTTACAGAGGCCGATATCCAGAACATGATTGACGTGACCAATCCCTATACGGGTAAATTTGACGGCGAAATGTTCTACCTGCCCTTTGACGGAGATAACAGGGATAAATTCACAAATGCCGAACCGACTGTGGTTGGCGCTACCGGTTTTGCCGGCGAAAGTGCTTCGGGGAGCAATGCCTTTGCGGGCGCCGCAGGCTCCTATCTCAGCTTCCCCACCGACGGGCTCACCACCCAGGAGTTCAGTGCCACGTTCTGGTACAAAGTGAACGCCAACCCCGATCGTGCCGGAATTCTGGTCATGGGGCCCCCACATACAGATAACCCCGGGTATCCTGACGTCCAAAACCTCCGTACGAACGGTTTCAGGTTTTTCAGGGAAGGAGACGCCTCCAGCCAGATCTTTAAATTGAATGTGGGGAACGGAACCGCGGATAGCTGGTTCGATGGAGGGGATAATGCGCGTATCGACACTTCGGCTGGGGAATGGGTCCACATGGCGTTTACCATTTCGAATACCGAATGCGTTGTGTACTTTAACGGGGAAATTGTTGCCCAGGGTAGTTTTACCGGGGTTGACTGGACCGGTTGCGATATCTTGTCCATAGGATCGGGGGCACCACGGTTTACTGAGTGGGGGCACTTGTCTGATCCTAGTTTTATCGATGAACTCCGGCTCTTTGATAAAGCCCTGACCCAGGAAGAAATACAGGCGGTCCGTAATGCTGACCTATAAAACAAGCCGTAGCAGGTTAAAAAAACATTATTTGATTTAGTTAGTTTTTATGAAGTTAGTTGTAATGCTTATGGCCATTATACCCGCCCTAATAGGGTGTAGTGGCCATTCTTCTTCCAAAAGGGAAATTGCAGGAGAAAAAAAGATCCGTATTGATTCATCCCGGATGGCACCATTGCTGGACACTATTCAAAAACAAACTTTCGAATACTTCTGGAGCGGGGCAGAACCCATTTCGGGCATGGCGAGAGAACGGATCCATTTGGATAGTATCTATCCCTCTCATGATAAGGATATCATCACTATTGGCGGCTCGGGATTTGGACTGATGGCGATACTGGTAGGCGTTGAAAGGGGTTTTATTACCAGAGAACAGGCCCTTGAGCGCTTTGAGAGGGTGGTAGATTTCCTTGGCGCTGCAGACCGGTTCCACGGCGCCTGGCCACATTGGCTGGATCCCAGTGGAAAAGTGTCACCTTTTAGCGCTAAGGACGACGGGGGCGACCTGGTGGAAACCGCATTCCTGATACAGGGCCTTCTTACCGTAAGGGAATATTTTGACGAAGGCAACGCGCGGGAACAACAGCTTGTCCATAAAATTCAAACGCTTTGGGAGGAGGTAGAGTGGGATTGGTATACCAAAGGTGGCGAGAATGTACTCTACTGGCATTGGTCGCCCATTCATGGCTGGGATATGAACTTTCCCGTTGGGGGGTACAACGAGTGCCTTATCATGTATGTTTTAGGAGCTTCCTCCCCCACCCACCCCATTTCAAAACAGGTGTATGAGCAGGGCTGGGCCCGGGGCGGAGCTATTGCCCGGGACACTACCTTTTACAATCTTCCAACGGTCCTGGACCATTACGAACACGATGACGCACCGGTGGGCCCCTTATTCTGGGCACACTATTCCTATCTGGGGTTGAATCCAAAAGGGCTTAGTGACCAGTATGCAGACTATTGGAAACTAAACAGAAACCACGCCCTCATCCATCATGCCTATGCGGTTGACAACCCTAAGGGGTTTGAAGGCTATGGCCCGGAATGTTGGGGATTTACCTCAAGCTATTCCATTAAAGGCTATGCGGGGCACAACCCTTCCGGGGATTTAGGGGTGATCTCCCCTACGGCGGCGCTGTCTTCCATGCCGTATACCCCCGGAGAGAGTATGGCTTTTTTGAGCCATTTGTATACGGAACACGATACGCTGATTGGGAAATATGGCCCTTACGATGCTTTTAGTCTGGAATATGATTGGCAGCTGCCGAGGTACCTGGCCATTGACCAGGGTCCTATTCCGGTGATGATCGAAAATTACCGGTCGGGATTGCTGTGGGGTTTGTTTATGAGGAACAAGGAGGTTCTTTCCGGACTCCGGAAACTGGGGTTTGGCAGCCCATACCTGTCACAGTATGAATAGGGTTTATACCATATGGATCCTGCTAAGCATTTCCTTGTTGAGCTGTTCGGAAGATACCTATACGTATACACCTTTAGATTTTCCAGATGACTCGGAGGAGCCCCCCGGTTCAGGAGACTCCCTTATTACAGACGAAGCCTTGTTGGACCTGGCCCAACGCGAAACATTTCGCTATTTCTGGGAGTTTGCCGAGACCCATTCCGGGGCGGCAAGGGAGCGATATCATATGGATGACCCCGCCTTTGACGCACATACTGTGGCTACAGGAGGCTCCGGTTTTGGATTGATGGCAATTCTCGTGGGGATTGAACGCAATTTTATCAGCCGGGCCGAAGGGGTGGATCGGCTGGGAAAAATTCTGGATTTCTTTGAAAATGCGGACCGATTCCATGGGGCCTGGCCGCATTGGCTGGAGGGCGCTACAGGCAATACGCGCCCATTTAGCAGCCTCGATGACGGGGGAGACCTGGTAGAAACAGCCTTCCTGGCCCAGGGCCTCATTTGCGTGCAGGAGTACTTCAAAGATGGATCGACTGACGAACAAGCGTTATCGGCCCAGGCAGCAGACCTTTGGAAGGGGATTGAATGGAACTGGTATACACGCCAACAAAAGGTGCTTTACTGGCATTGGAGCCCCAACCACGGGTTTGCAATCAACCTCCCGCTACGGGGCTATAACGAAACTTTGATTGCTTATGTACTCGCGGCCGCCTCACCCGGCTTTGGCATCGATAGGGAGGTGTATACCGAAGGTTGGGCATCCTCCGGGGGCATACAGGCTAGCAACCTGCAATACGGGATTCCCCTTGTTTTGAAACATAGCGGGGCCGAGCAATTTGGCGGGCCCTTGTTCTGGGCACACTATTCCTATTTGGGCCTGGACCCGCGCAACCTCCGGGATGCCTATGCAGACTATTGGGAGGTACATACAAACCATGCAAAGATCAACTACCAATATTGCCTTGAAAACCCCAAAGGATACAATGGTTACGGGCCAAACAATTGGGGGCTTACGGCAAGTTACTCCAGAAATACCGATGGCACCCTGGGGTATAACGCCCATCAACCAAACAATGACACGGGGGTGATTTCTCCCACCGCGGCGCTGAGTTCCATGCCCTATACCCCTGAAGAATCGCTACGGGCCCTGAGGTACTTTTACGCGAACCAATCCGAGCTATTGGGCCCGGCGGGCTTTTACGATGCGTTTAGCCCGGAGTACGATTTCTGGGTAGCAAAGGCCTATTTGGCAATAGACCAGGGCCCCATCATTGCCATGATAGAGAATTACCGGACACAAATGCTCTGGGATTTGTTCATGCAAAATGAGGCAGTTAAAGATGGATTGGATACATTAGGGTTCACCTATTGAAAGGTTCCCCACGGGAATATTACCCCTAATCAAAGGGAACCTTTAGCATTGCAACATGATGCCAGCCAACAAGGGATTAACGACATTTGCTATTGCTTTGCGGTTAGGAAAACGATTAACACCCTAAAGTTCAGGGCTTGGTGAATACAGGAGACATCAGAGAAAATTTAGAACCTTATGATTAAAAAATTACTTGTGGTAGGCGTGTGCCTGCTGATGATGCAAACAACATGGGCACAGGACCTGCGTACCCTGACCTACAACCTCCGTTATGATACGGAAGCCGACGGGGACAACCGTTGGGACAACCGCAAGGAATTCCTCATCGCACAACTGCGGTTTTACCAGCCCGATGTGTTTGGTACCCAGGAAGGGTTGCTCCATCAATTGCAGGCTATCCGCGAGGGCCTGGAGGACTATGATTTTATTGGCAAGGGCCGGGACCATGGGGGCGAGGAAGGCGAGTTCTCCGCGATTTTTTATAACAAATACACCCTCAACCTGCTGGCCGAAAACACCTTCTGGCTTTCTGAAACCCCGGAGGTGCCTTCTTTGGGATGGGATGCCGCCATCAAAAGGGTATGTACCTACGCCCTTTTCGAAAGCAGGAAGGAGGGGCGTAAATTCTATGTATTCAATACCCACCTGGACCATATGGGGGAGACGGCCCGCCAGGAAAGCGTGCGCCTGCTCCTCGAAAAAATAAAGTCGATCAACACTGCCGCCCTGCCCGTGATCCTGATGGGAGATTTCAACCTGGAACCGGACCATGCCTCGATAACCGTCCTGGGCAAGGAGATGGAAGACGCCCATCACCTGGCAGGCCCGGGTTACTTTGGCCCTGCGGGGACCTTCAACGGCTTTTCGGTGAGCGAGGCGGCCAGCAGGAGGATTGACTACCTTTTCCTGTCTCCCTTGAAATTCAGATTGTTGCGGTATGCCATCCTGACCGCGACCAAAGACGGGCGGTACCCTTCTGACCATTTCCCGGTGTTGGCCGACCTGGATTTCCGCTAAACCCTTACCGGAACAGGATCATGACGGCCCCTAATGCGGTGAGCAACAGGATCATTTTCCGGTACATCCCCTCCCGCAAGAGCTTTACCAGTCGGACCCCTACCAATAACCCCAACAGGATGGCGGGGACCAGCCTCAGGTTGATCAACAGGCTTTCGGTGCTGATGGTTTCCCAGACATAGATATGGAAGGGTAGTTTCACCACATTGATGATCAGGAAAAGCCAGGCTGCGGTTCCGATGAATTCGTTTTTGGGAAGGCGCATGGCCAGGAAATAGATATTGGAAAAGGCGCCTGCCAGGTTGCCGATCATGGTGGTGATACCGGCCAGGACCCCAATGAAGCCCCCAAAGGCCCAGTGCGTAGGGACGGCCTTGGACTTCCGCCGGTCCCACCAGTACATCATCAGGACGCTCCCAAGGATCACGACCACCATCACCAGCTTAAATGCCTTTTCGGGAAGCCCGTTCCCGATGAACACCCCGATGAGCAGCCCCAGCAACATCCATGGGAGGAAACGCCGGATATAGGACCAGCGGGCATGCCGGTTATAGTATACCACCGCGAATATGTCGCCCACGACCAACAACGGAACCAGCATGCCCGTAGATTCTCTGGCGCCAAAGGCCAGCGCCATCAGCGTGACATTGATAATGGCGATCCCCTTGATGCCCGCCTTTGATATCCCCAGGACCAGGGCCGCCGTGGAGGCCAGAACCCAGGTAGAGAGCGATATGTTGAGCGGGAGGTTGTAGTCCATGCAAGGTGCCGGGTATATTAAAAACAAAAGTATCCTAAAAAATAATATCTTTAACTCCCAACCAAACAACCTGGCATATGGAGCTAAGTACGCTTGACTACGCCTTTATCATCGTCTTTTTTTCTATCGTATTGTTAATAGGGGTCCTGGTTTCCAAAAAATCGGGCAAGGATTCCTCTGAATATTTCCTTTCCGGGCGTACCATGCCCTGGTGGTTACTGGGGTTATCCATGGTGGCTACTACCTTTTCTACCGATACGCCCAACCTGGTTACCGATATTGTTCGGACCAACGGGGTGTCGGGGAACTGGGTATGGTGGGCGTTCCTGATTACCGGCCTCCTTACCGTATTCGTCTATGCCAAGCTTTGGCGGAAGTCGAATGTAAATACCGACCTGGAATTTTATGAACTTCGATACGGCGGGGCCCCGGCACGTTTCCTGAGGAAATTCCGCGCCCTCTACCTGGGGGTGATCTTCAATGTGATCACCATGTCGTCCGTTACCCTGGCGGCCATCAAAATAGGCAGTATTATGCTGGGGCTGGAACCCTGGCAAACAGTCATCAGTGCGGGGTTGATCACAGTTACCTTCAGTGCGTTGGGCGGATTTAAAGGGGTCGTTTATACCGATTTCCTGCTCTTTTTTGTCGCGATGAGTGGGGCCATCGGCGCCGCGTATTACCTGGTCAACCTTCCCGAAGTAGGAGGGGTTGCGGCCCTGCTGACCCATGACAATGTGGCGGGGAAACTTTCCATCCTCCCCGATTTCACCGACCGGCAGGCGCTGATCACCCTGTTCGTTATCCCGTTGGCGGTACAATGGTGGAGCTCCTGGTATCCCGGGGCCGAACCCGGCGGAGGGGGGTATATCGCCCAACGGATGCTGGCGGCCAAAAACGAGAACCACGCCATAGGAGCCACGTTTTTCTTTAACATCATGCATTACGCATTGCGGCCCTGGCCCTGGATCCTGGTGGCCCTGGCGTCGCTGGTGGTCTATCCGGATGTAGCCAGTATCCATGAGGCCTTCCCGAATATTACCGAAGACAAACTGGGCCATGACCTGGCCTATTCGGCCATGCTCACAAAACTGCCCAGCGGGCTTTTAGGTGTGGTCCTGGCGTCGTTGGTGGCCGCCTACATGTCTACCATTTCCACCCAACTCAACTGGGGGTCTTCCTACATTGTATACGATTATTATAAACAACAAATCAACCCAAATGCCTCTGAAAAAAGGCTCGTGGCCGTGGGCCGGATATCCACGGTTTGTTTGATGGTATTTAGCGCGGCCCTGGCGCTGTTGTTGCAAAACGCGCTTCAGCTCTTTGAGGTGCTGCTCGTCTTTGGGGCGGGTACAGGGCTTATCTTTATCCTCAGGTGGTTCTGGTGGCGCATCAATGCCTGGAGTGAAATTGCGGCCATGTTTGCCTCGGGGATCATTTCTATCGTCCTGAAGCTCACCCCCCTGGGCGCCTTCTTTTTCGCCCCTGAAACCGGGGTGTTTCCCGATTGGATGGAATACCTGTTCGTGGTAGCGGCCACCACCCTGATCTGGCTTACGGTGACGTTTATGACCCAGCCGGAATCCAAGGAGGTCCTGCAAAGCTTTTACCGCAAGATCCAGCCGGGAGGGCCTGGCTGGAAGAAGATCGTTTTGGAAGCCGAAGCCGAACACCATAGCCTGGTGACCACCAGGGAAAAATGGAGTGTGCCCTCGGGCATTTCTGCCATGCTCCTGGGCTGTGTGCTGATCTATTCGTGCATGTTCGCCACCGGGTACTGGATCTATGGCAAGCAGACCCAGGCGCTGGTCCTTACCGGGTTGGCCATAGTTTCAGGATTCCTTTTGGCCAAAGTCTGGAACCGTATGAAGGACCGTATTCTCTAAACCCACCAATACTATGAAGGAACGCGTTATATCTGTAGATATATTCCGGGGCATGACCATTGTCCTGATGATCCTGGTAAATACACCAGGAACCTGGGCCCATGTGTACGGGCCATTGTTGCACGCGGAATGGCATGGCTATACCCCCACAGACCTCGTCTTCCCGTTTTTCCTTTTTATCGTGGGAACCTCCATCGTTTTTGCCTACCGCCAAAAGGAGGCCAATGCCGCCACCCATAAAAAAATTGTAATTCGCAGCCTCAAGCTCATAGGGTTGGGCTTGTTCCTGGGGGCCTTTACCGTTGCTTTTCCCTTTATCAAGGAATTTGAGACCATACGGTTTCCCGGTGTACTCCAGCGTATCGGCGTGGTATTCTTCTTCGCGGCCCTGCTGTACCTCCACGCCAACTGGAAGGTGCTGCTTGGGGTGGCCATTGCCGTTTTACTGGGGTATTGGATCTGGCTGGGGTATATCCCCCTTGAGGGAGTTGACCCCACCTACGCCAGGGCTCCCAATAACTGGGCGAACTATATAGACCTGAAAACCTTTGGGACCCACATGTATAAAGCAGACTATGACCCGGAAGGGCTCTTGAGTACCCTTCCCGCCATCGTCACTGCGGTATTGGGGATTTTCACCGGGCTGTTGCTGGTATCCCAGCGGGCCCATAAAACGATGCTGATGGCCGGGATGGGCGTGGGCCTGCTATTGATAGGCCATGCCTGGGACCTCCTGTTCCCGATCAACAAAGCCCTTTGGACCAGCAGCTATGTCCTGGTATCCGCTGGCTGGGCCAACCTGGTACTGGCCTTCATCTACTACCTTACGGATGTGAAAGGCCTTTCCTTTGGCGGGGTCTTCAAACAGGCGGGCGCTAATGCCATCACCGTCTATTTCCTGTCGAGCTTTGTCACCAAATTGTTTTACTCCATCAAGGTAAACGAGGAGGCGTCTGTACACGAATGGTTGTTTCAGACCATCTATCTGCAGGATTTTTTCTCCCCCAGGTTTTCCTCCCTGCTGTATGGCCTGACCGTGGTAGCTTTTTACATGCTCCTGGCCTATGTGCTCTACCGGAAGAAAATCTTTATCAAGGTATAAGGGCTCAGCCTTTTCTAAAGGCCCAACGGAGGAATTCGGGAAAGGCCTTTCCCCAGGTTGGCAGGTCGTGTCGTCCGCCCGCCACTTCCAGAAAAACAATGTCGTCCCTTTGGCTGTACCCCTTGGATTCGAGCTCCCTGATGACATCCTGGGTGTCGTCTATGGCATCGATTATGCCATTATTGTTCCGGTCTGCCGTTTCATCTTCACTCCCGCACTGAAACCAGAATTTGAGGTGGGGCGCATAGGTGGAATTTTTGATGACATCCAGGATAATGCGGCTTCGGTCCTCCAGGTCCATTTTAACATAGGCGGCCTTCCGCCACCAGAAAGACCCGCTAAAAACCCCGGCCTTCCCAAAAAACTGCGGGTGGTTGACCACAATATCAAAGGCCGACAATCCCCCCAGCGACATGCCGCAATATACCCATTCTTTCGGGTCGGGGCTTAGGTTGAATTCTTCTTTTAAAAAGGGGAGCAACTCCTCAGTGACAAAAAGGGTATAGGCGCCGGCTTTTTTGCCGCGCCCCTTGAAGTCGGCCGCGACTGCCGTCCCGTATTCCTGCATCCTGTGCACATTGGCTTCTAGCCCTATATAGACAAAAGGCCTTACAGCCCTTGAGGCAAAGCTGGCTGCCAGGGTTTTTTCCAAACCCAAGGGGACAAAATCCTGCCCATCGTTCATCAGGAGTACCGGGAACCCCACCTTTGCGTCCCTGTATTTGGGGGGCGCTACCCAACGGAAGCGGACTTTTCGCTTCAGGTGGTCCGAGTAAAGACTCCCCCTGAAACTTATGAATTCTACCTCGTACTTCATGCTGCCCGAATTGCAAAGTTGCAAACTTACGTAATCCCTAAAAGAAACTGGTTATCAGGGCTTTTTAAAATACCTTTGCGCCGCAAAAATTTGTTGTCAGGTTACCGGAATTAGGTTACATTTAAGAATATGGCGTTAGGACAGCATATATCCTATTACTCAAACACCCTTGGTCGTAACATCAACCTGGAGGTTACCGGGCACTGGGGGTATCCTATCCTGATGTTCCCTTCTTCGTATGGGCAGTATACCCAGAACAGGGATTTTGGCCTGAATGCCTCCGTGATGAAATTTGTTGATGAAGGTAAGATAAAGCTCTATAATGTGGAAACCATAGACGGGCTGACCTTCTATGCCGAAGGCATGAATTCGGAAACCAAAATACACCACTACGAGTTGTATATGCAGTTTTTAAGGTCTGAGTTAATTCCGTATATTCAAAGGGAGTGCAACACGCACAGGATCGCCGTGGCAGGGGTAAGCTTCGGGGGGTACCACGCGGCCAATGCCGCCTTTAGGTTTCCCGACCTGGTATCGCACCTGTTCTCCATGTCGGGGGTGTTCAATATCCGCAATTTCGTGCCCCTTTCTGATGTTATCCGGATCTATTACAACTGCCCCGATGAGTTCCTGCAGCACGAGGAAGGCTGGAAGTACCATCACATGCATATTGTGCTCAGCACTTCCGACTGGGATTCCTGTAAGCCCGGGAATGAACACATGGCCGGCATCCTTGCAGCGAAGGGAATTCCATACTGGTACGATGAAAAAAAGTGGATAGCGCATGACTGGCCGCTCTGGAGGATGGTTTTCCCCGAGTATGTGGGGCGCTATTTTTAAAAATAATCAGTTAATACACATTTTGTTATGAAAAAAATTGGGATTCTTTTTGGAATGGAGGACACCTTTCCCTGGGCGTTTATAGACAGGGTCAATGCCATGGGCAAAGGGAAGGTATACGCAGAACCGGTACGGATAGATAAGGTGCAGCAGGGCATAGACTATGGCTACCACGTGATCATAGACCGGATATCACAGGAGGTGCCATTTTACAGGGCTTACCTGAAGAACGCCGCCCTGATGGGTACGGCCGTAATCAACAATCCCTTCTGGTGGAGCGCCGATGAAAAATTCTTTAATAACTGCCTGGCCATCCAATGGGGTATCCCGGTGCCCAAAACGGTCTTGCTGCCTTCCAAGGAACGGCCGGACGATACTACAGAACGGTCGTTCAGAAACCTTGAAGCACCCCTCGATTGGGACTATATTTTCAATTATATCGGCTTTCCTGCCTATATGAAGCCGCATTCCGGAGGTGGCTGGAAAAGTGTGTACCGGGTAGAGAACAAGGACGATTTGTTTGCCAAGCATGGCGAAACCAACCAACTGGTGATGATGTTGCAGGAGGAAATCGTTTTTGAAGACTACTACAGGGTGTACTGCCTGGGGCAGAAGTACGTGCATATTATGCCCTATGAGCCCAGGAATGAGTTCCACCTGCGTTACGCCACCGAACCCAAAACCCAGGGCGCAGAGCACGTGAAACTCATGAAGACCATACACGATTATACCATTACCCTGAACAAAGCCCTGGGGTATGATTTCAATACGGTGGAGTTTGCCGTCAGGAACGGGATTCCTTATGCCATCGATTTCTGTAACCCGGCTCCCGATGCCGATGTACACTCCGTGGGGCAGGCGAACTTTGACTGGATCGTGGAGCACGCCGCCAAATTCGCGGTAGAAAAGGCCCTGGCCCATAAGCTCAACCAGAACAACTGCAGTTGGGGAGGATTTGTCGCCAGGTCCGTATCGCCCCCTGCCATGAAACAGGCCAAAGTTCCCCTGAAAACAGCTGCCCAGGCGAAGAAGTCCGCTAAAAGGAAACCGGTCACTGCCAAGGCCAAGGCAGCAACCCCTGCAACAAAGAGCCCCGCGAAGACGAAGGCAAAAACCACTAGCCCGGCTGCGAAAGGGAGTGCCAAACCCAAGGCCAAAACAACCGCTGCAGCGAAGCGCAGCACCGGGCCGAAAGCGAAAGGCGGGAAGAAAAGTTAACCGGTCCTGGGAACACCCCAAGAAGGCCCTAAAAAAGGAAGACCATGGCGAGTACACAATTTACGCTGGGAATAGAGGAGGAATTCCAGATCCTGGAAAGCGATACCTATAGGCTCCGTTCCCAAATGTCCAAGATCCTGGAAGGGGGTAAGGTCTTCCTCAAGGAACGCATCAAAGAAGAAATGCACCAGTCTGTGGTGGAAATGGGGACCAACATATGCGGCGATATTCAGCAGGCAAGGGATGAGGTATCCTACCTGAGGCAGCAGATCATTGAGCTGGCAGGGAAAGAAGACCTCAAGGTGGCCGCTTCGGGGACGCATCCCTTTTCACATTGGAGCGACCAACTGATTACGCCGAATCCCCGCTATGACCAACTCATTGATGAAATGAAAGACGTGGCACGCTCCAACCTGATTTTTGGGCTCCACGTCCATGTGGGCATTCCCAACAGGGACGATGGGCTGCATATCATGAACATCGCCCGGTATTTTTTGCCGCATTTGTATGCCCTGTCTACCAATTCGCCTTTCTGGGAAGGCCGGGAAACCGGCTTTAAGTCGTTTCGATCCAAGATCTTCGACAAGTTCCCCAGGACCGGCATCCCGCCCTACTTTGCCAGTGTGGGCGAATACGACAAGTTTATCGAGGTATTGGTAAAAACCAATTGTATTGACAACGGGAAGAAGATCTGGTGGGACATCCGCCTGCACCCCTTCTACCCGACGGTGGAATTCCGTATCTGCGATATGGTAATGACCGTGGATGAGGTCATCTGTATCGCGGCCCTGATGCAGTGTATCATCGCCAAATTGTACAAGCTGCACAAGAAAAATCAAAGCTTCCGTTCGTACCGACGCGTTCTGATCAATGAAAATAAATGGCGGGCCGCGCGATGGGGGATTGAGGCCAAACTCATTGATTTTGGCAAGGAAGAAGAAGTGCCCTTTGCCAGCCTCATCAACGAATTGCTGGAATTTATTGATGATGTTGTGGACGAGCTGGGATGCCGCTCGGAAGTGAACTACGTCTACCAAATGCTGGAACAGGGGAGCGGTGCCGACCGGCAGCTGGACGTTTACAGGAAGACGGGTGACCTGGAAAAGGTGGTGGAATATATCATAAAACAAACTGCTAAGGGCCTTTAGTCCCCTAGATTGGATAAAGTGCGCCAAGCTCAGGGCCTTACAGCGAGAGCAAGTACTATGAACAGACAAAAGCACCCATTGAGAATAGCCGTCCTGGACCTGAATGCAGGAAACCCCAACCAGGGCATGCGATGTATTAAAGACCTGGTAGCTGGGTTTTTGGAAGACCCCGGTAGGCCGGGCGCCTATGAAGTGTTCGACGTCCGGGGCAAAGACGAAATGCCCCATATAAAGGACTATGACATATATATTGCTTCCGGCGGGCCGGGGTCGCCGAAGGCCAAGGGCAAGCCCTGGGAAAAAAAGTTCAACCGTTTCCTGGATGCGATTTTTGACCATAACCTGCTGGAACAGGAGAAAAAGCACCTGTTCCTTATTTGCCACTCCTTTCAATTGGCCTGCCTGCACTGGAAATTGGGCAAGGTGACCAAGCGCAAGTCAACCGCTTTCGGGATCATGCCGGTTCACAAAACCAAAAAAGGGCATTCAGAACCGCTTCTGGAAGGCCTCAATGACCCCTTTTACGCGGTAGATTCCAGGGATTACCAGCTGATCAAACCCAAGAAGAAGCGCATTAAAAAGATGGGGGGGAAGATTGTCTGCAAGGAAAAGATCCGGCCCCATGTAGCCCTGGAAAGGGCCGTGATGGGCATCCGGTTCACCAATGAGATTTTTGGGGTCCAGTTCCATCCCGAAGCAGATTCTGAAGGGATGAGCGTGTATTTCCAACAACCGGAGAAAAAAGACCACATCATCAAGCATCACGGGAGGAACAAGTACAGGGATATGCTGGAACACCTGGATGATGACGATAAAATCCTGAAGACCAACCGCACCATTATTCCGAGGTTTTTAAAAAGGGCCTCCGACGCCTTTAACCGTTCCAAAATGTTGTCTGTATGATACCAGAAGTCCGGGAAGCTTTCAACCAGAGTTTCCGCCCGACGTATTACGAAAACCTCCTTGGGGAGGTCAGGTCCCGGTTTGGGGAAGCCTGCCCATTCCGTATTTCCGAAACCCCGGTTTTTATCAGCAGGGAACTGAAGGAAAAAGTATTTGCCGCCTGCGATGCCATTTTGGAGCAACTGGACACCCTGGATTATGAGGCTATCCGCCAACGGTTTATGCCAAAGGCCCTGCAATCTCCGACCCACATGGGACACCCGCATTTCCTGGGGATCGATTTTGGCCTCTGTGAGAACGAGGCCGGCGAGATCGTTCCGCAACTTATAGAACTACAGGCCTTTCCTTCGCTTTTTTACTACCAGAACTTCCTGGGGAATGCCGTGCAAAAACATTATCCGAACCTGCCTAAAGAGGGTTTTCATTATTTCTTCAGCAACCTTAAAGAGCCCTCGTACCTGGAGGCGATGTCCAGGGTGATCCTGGGGGGGCACGCCCCGGAAAATGTCATCCTGATGGAGTTGCATCCCGAAAAGCAAAAAACACGGATCGATTTCTGGGCCACCCGTGAGGCATTGGGGATTGAAGTGGTTTGCTATACCAAAGTCCAACGGGAGGGCAATCGTTTGTTTTATGAAAAAAACGGGAAGAAAGTTCCCATATACCGGATTTATAACCGCGTGATCTACGATGAACTTCAGCGGTCGCCCGATATCAAAGCCAGTTTCAACATTTTTGACGAATTGGACGTCGAATGGGTGACGCATCCCGACTGGTTTTTTGTGATATCCAAAAGTATCATGCCCCTTTTGGAACATGAAGGCATCCCTAAATCGTATTACCTTACCGAATTACCCGGTGATATAGACTTTAGCCAATACGTTTTAAAACCGCTTTTTTCGTTTGCGGGGGTGGGGATTAACCTGAACCCTACCCGTGAACTGATTGAAAGCCTTCCCGATAAACACAACTACCTGCTGCAGCGGAAGGTCACCTATGCCCCGCTGATCAAAACCAGGACCGATAAAAATGCCAAGGTGGAATTGCGGATCCTGTACATATGGGATGAGGGCGAGGGCCGTTTGAAACCGGTGATCAACCTCACCCGCATGGCCAAAGGAGCACTAATCAATGTGTCGCACCTCACCGATGAGCAATGGATAGGTTCCTCCATCAGTTTTTTCCAGGAGTAGGAGGGAAAGGCCTTTGTTCAACCCCTGGCTTCCATCAAGCGCGCGACGTATTTTCCAATCATGTCAAATTCAAGGTTCACCACCGTACCCACCTCATAGGTGTGGAAACAGGTATGTTCATAGGTATAGGGGATGATGGCCACGCTAAAATGGCCCTTACCGGAAGTGACCACGGTAAGGCTGGTGCCGTCTATGGTGATGGAACCCTTGGCAATGGTAATATTGTTCTGGGTTGCGTCATAGCGGAAATGGAAGTGCCAGCTTCCATCTTGTTCTTCAATAGACGTACAGGTGGCCGTCTGGTCTACATGCCCCTGCACCAGGTGGCCATCCAGCCGTGTGCCCAGCACCATGGCCCTTTCCAGGTTGACAAGGCTTCCTTTTTGGAGCATGCCCAGGTTGGTCTTCTGCAGGGTTTCGGCAATGGCAGTGACCGTATACTGGTCATCCTGTACGGCTACAACGGTCAGGCACACCCCGTTATGGGCCACACTCTGATCGATGGTCAGTTCTGAAGCCAGGGGTGTCTGTAACGTAATATGCAGGTTGCCCCCTTCTTTTTCCAGGGCGGCCACCCGGCCCAAAGTTTCGATGATGCCTGTAAACATGGTTCGTGTAAATTACCTAGTTTTGCGGTACAAAAGTACCACTTACCGAAAAGAAATGACACAGGAAGCGACAAAATTAAAACTCGGGATCTCCATAGGCGACCTCAATGGTATTGGATGTGAGGTGGCCCTGAAGACTTTTGAGGACAGCCGGATGCTCGACTTCTGCACGCCGGTTATCTTTGCTTCCACCAAAACCATTTCATTTCAGAAGACCGCCCTGCAGATGGATGTCAATTATCATGGAGTGCAGCAAGCGGCAGACGTCCTGGAAGGGAAGATCAACATCGTCAACATCTGGAAAGACACCCCCCCTATTGAATTCGGGCAACCCAGCAGGGAATCCGGGGCCTATGCGATCAAATCCCTCAAGGCCGCGGTAGAGGCCCTCAAGAACCGGGAAATCGATGTATTGGTGACTGCCCCGATCAACAAAAACAATATTCAGGCAGAGGATTTCAACTTTCCCGGCCACACAGATTTCCTCGCCCGGGAACTTGAAGGGGAAAGCCTGATGTTCATGGTGACCGACAACCTGAAAATAGGGCTGCTGACAGACCACGTCGCCGTCAAAGACGTGGCGGCCCTCATCACCCCGGAATTGGTGCGCAAGAAGGTAGCTATTGTGATGAAGTCACTGATGATGGACTTCGGGATCCGCAAACCACGGATTGCCCTCCTGGGGATCAACCCGCACAGCGGTGATAACGGGGTCATCGGGAAGGAAGATGATGAAGTATTAAAACCGGTTATTCGAAAAATGCAGGATGAGGGGCTACTCGTTTTTGGCCCATACCCGGCCGACAGCTTCTTTGGTTCGGGTACCCACAAGGGTTTTGATGCGGTACTGGCAGCCTACCACGACCAGGGACTAATCCCCTTTAAGACCCTCGCTTTCGGGAAAGGGGTAAATTACACGGCCGGCCTCAGCAGGGTACGCACTTCCCCGGACCACGGGACGGCCTACGAAATAGCCGGGAAAGGCAAGGCCGACCACAGCTCTTTCAAGGAAGCGGTCTTTACGGCATTGCAGATATACAGAAACCGGGAAGAATACCTGGAATTGACGGCAAACCCGCTCCAAAAACAAAAGCGGAAGCGATAGGGGTGTTGACCTTCAGTGCTTGAGGGGCTTGAGCTGGGGGAAATATCTTTGAAAATTGATTGGGGTTTTTGAAAAAAAAAGTATCTTTGCACGCCTTAAACTAGTGGAAAAGAAGATGGAGCATAAGGAATACAGCATTCCTTTTTCAGGACTAAAACAAGGGAAACACGAGTTTAAATACAGAGTAGACAATACGTTCATTCAATCATTTGGTTTCCAAGAGTTTAATGAAGTATCGGTTGATTTACAGGTACTTCTTGACAAACAAAGTACAGTACTGGAATTTGAATTTCGCGCCACCGGGACAGTCAATGTAGACTGTGACCTAAGCAGTGAACCCTATGATCAGCCGATCGATGCATCACTGGGTTTGGTGGTTAAATTCGGCGAGGAATACAACAATGAGGACGATGAAATCCTGATCATCCCGCATGGGGAGCACCAGGTGAACATCGCGCAGTACGTGTACGAAATGCTGGTACTGGCCGTGCCGGCCAAACGGGTTCACCCGGGGGTGCTGGATGGCAGCCTGAGGTCGGACCTGCTGGAAAAACTCGAGGAATTGCAACCGAGGGAATTGAAAAAGAGAAAAGAAGAAACAGATCCCCGATGGGACGCCCTAAAGAATTTTTTAACGGATAAATAAGATATAACAATGGCACATCCTAAAAGAAAAACATCCAAAACCCGCAGAAATAAGCGCAGAACGCATTACAAAGCTGAGGTGCCAACCATAGCCAAGGATCCTACTACAGGGGAAATGCACCTGTACCACAGGGCTCACTGGCATGAAGGGAAACTCTACTACCGGGGTCAGGTGCTTATCGATAAAAGCGAGGAAGCAACCGTATAAATTATTGGCTCGCCAATACCAACTCCCACTTCGCCAGGTGGGAGTTTTTTTATGGCCCCAGAAAGCTTTTAAAAATGGCATAAATAAGGGGCGAAGTCGCAAAAAATCCTTATTTTTCACACATTATGGGGCATTTTTCGATGTTTCTTGATGAAAAATCATACATAGCATGAGCAAGATCACAGCAGCCATTACGGCTGTAGGAGCTTACGTACCTGAATACCGTCTGACCAATAAAATACTGGAAACCATGGTGGAAACCACCGATGAATGGATTACCACCAGGACGGGGATCAAGGAACGCCGAATTTTGAAGGACAAAGACAAGGGTACCTCCTTTATGGCTATCAAGGCGGCAGAAGACCTCCTGGCAAAAAGCAAGGTAGACCCCGGGGAGATAGATTTGGTATTGCTGGGCACAGCGACCCCGGACATGCCCGTGGCGGCCACGGCCGTTTATGTGGCGACGCAGATTGGGGCAACCAACGCGTTTGCCTATGACATACAGGCGGCCTGTTCCAACTTTTTGTTTGGGATGTCTACCGCGGCCCGGTACATAGAATCGGGGCGTTATAAAAAGGTATTGCTTATCGGCGCCGATAAGATGTCGTCCATCCTCGACTATACGGACCGTACCACCTGCATAATTTTCGGTGACGGGGCGGGGGCGGTCCTTTTTGAGCCCAATACGGAAGGCTACGGGTTGAAAGACGAATACCTGAGGGCCGATGGGAATGGCCGGGAATTCCTCAAGATCGAGGCAGGGGGTTCGTTGTTGCCACCGACCGAGGAAACGGTAAAGATGAAACAACATTATGTGTTCCAGGACGGGAAATCGGTTTTTAAGTTTGCCGTGTCCAATATGGCTGAAGTGGCAGCCCTGGTCATGGAGCGCAACGGATTGGACCATGATGATGTACAATGGTTGGTACCCCATCAGGCCAACAAGCGTATCATAGACGCCACGGCCAACAGGATGGGCCTGGATGCTTCTAAGGTAATGGTCAACATCCAAAAATACGGAAACACTACCTCAGCGACACTCCCCCTGCTCCTGAACGAATATGAAGGGCAGCTGAAAAAAGGCGACAACCTAATCTTTGCAGCCTTTGGGGGAGGCTTTACTTGGGGATCGATATATTTAACCTGGGCTTATAACAGCCAGTAATCAAAGGATACAACTACACTAAACCTTAATCCATGGATATTAAAGAGATTCAAAGCCTGATCAAGTTTGTGGCCAAATCAGGAGCCAGCGAGGTGAAACTGGAAACAGATGACATTAAGATTACCATACGTACCGGCCCCACCGATTCCGGTAGCGAGAGGACCTATGTCCAACACATTCCCATGCAGGCTGCCCCTGCGCCGCAGGCGGCGCCGGCTCCGGTAGCCGGTGAAGCAGCGGCCCCTAAGGATGCCGCACCCAAGTCTGAGGGCGAAGAATCATCCAAATACATTACAATCAAGTCCCCTATCATTGGTACCTTTTACAGGAAACCCTCCCCGGATAAACCTGCATTCGTGGAGGTGGGTGACAGCATATCCAAAGGGGATGTCCTCTGTGTGATTGAGGCCATGAAATTATTCAACGATATCGAATCTGAAGTGTCGGGCAAAGTTGTTAAGGTCTTGGTAGAGGATTCATCCCCTGTCGAGTTCGATCAACCCCTCTTCCTTATAGACCCGTCCTAACAGTGTATGCAAAGCCTGCCACGCGGGAATAGCTTACGGTTAGAAAGGAAGTTTAGAAACCAGAAACTCAGATTGCCATGTTTAAAAAGATATTAATAGCGAACAGAGGTGAAATTGCGCTGCGAATCATCAGGACCTGCAAGGAAATGGGGATCAAAACGGTAGCCGTCTATTCCAAGGCCGACGAGGAAAGCCTGCATGTACGCTTTGCCGATGAAGCCGTTTGTATTGGACCTGCCCCAAGCAGCGAATCCTACCTGAAGATCCCAAATATCATTGCTGCCGCCGAGATTACCAATGCCGATGCCATTCATCCGGGTTACGGGTTTCTCTCTGAAAACTCCAAGTTTTCCAAAATATGTGCCGAGCACGATATTAAATTTATCGGGGCTTCCGGGGAACATATAGACAAGATGGGCGACAAGGCTACTGCCAAGGCAACCATGAAGAAAGCAGGGGTTCCCACTATCCCGGGATCCGAAGGCCTGCTTAAAGATGTGGAGGATGCCAAAAAGGTCGCTAAGAAAATGGGGTACCCCATAATGCTGAAGGCCACCGCCGGGGGCGGTGGCAAAGGAATGCGGGCCGTCTGGAAGGAAGAAGATATCACCGCCGCCTATGAGAGTGCTGTAAAGGAAGCCACGGCGGCCTTCGGGAATGGGGCCATGTACATGGAGAAACTCATTGAGGAGCCCCGGCATATAGAAATACAGATTGTAGGTGACCAATACGGCAAAGCCTGCCACCTTTCCGAAAGGGATTGCTCTATCCAGCGACGGCACCAGAAACTCACCGAGGAAACCCCCTCTCCTTTCATGACCGACAAACTACGGGAAAGTATGGGGAAAGCGGCCGTGAAGGCAGCAGAATTCATTAAGTACGAAGGGGCCGGGACCGTAGAATTCCTGGTTGACAAACACCGGAACTTCTACTTTATGGAGATGAATACCCGTATCCAGGTAGAACACCCCATCACGGAACAGGTGATCGATTATGACCTGATCCGGGAACAAATCCTCGTGGCTGCAGGGGTACCAATTTCAGGCAAGAACTATACCCCCAAGCTCCATTCCATAGAGTGCCGGATCAATGCCGAAGACCCGTACAATGGCTTCCGTCCCTCCCCCGGAAAGATCACTACCCTGCATACGCCAGGCGGGCACGGAGTGCGACTGGACACCCATGTATACAGTGGCTATACCATTCCGCCCAATTACGATTCCATGATTGCCAAACTCATCACCACCGCCCAAACCAGGGAAGAGGCGATCAACAAGATGAAACGGGCCCTGGATGAATTTGTGATCGAAGGGATAAAGACCACCATCCCCTTTCACCGGCAATTGATGGACCATCCGGACTACCTGGCGGGGAACTATACCACCAAGTTCATGGAGTCCTTTAAAATGGACCCCCCCAAGGAGGATTAACTACCGGACCGGCCTTATGAGGCCGTTGCGATATGTACAGTTGGGAAATAACGGTCCCGGGCTAATTGCTGCCCTGCCCTTCAATACCCTTTGTCGTATGAATTTAAGCTATTGGGAATACCAATCCTGGTTTGCAGAAACCGATTTCACCCTGGTGGGGAGCGGGATCGTGGGCCTAAGTTGTGCCCTGCAACTCCGGGAACGCTACCCCAGGGCCAGGATATTGGTCCTGGAGAAAGGGATGCTCCCCCAGGGGGCCAGCACCAAGAATGCGGGCTTTGCCTGTTTTGGCAGTATTTCCGAGATTTTAGCCGACCTTTCACAGCAGTCGGAACAGGAGGTCCTGGAGCTGGTGCAAAGGCGCTGGGAAGGGATACAACGCCTGCGTGGAATGTTGGGCGATAAGGCCATAGACTTCCAGAACCTGGGGGGGCACGAAGTGTTCCTCGGGGAACAAAACACCTTGTACCGGCAATGCCTGGAGGAAATGGACCGGGTCAATCACTTGCTGAAACCAGTGTTCGGGGAAGCGCCCTTTAAACGGGTTTCCAACCGGTTCCACTTTTCGAGGGTACAAGACCATTACATAACCCATCGCTTTGAAGGACAAATAGATACCGGGAAGATGATGCTGGCACTCCTGGACCTTGCCCGGCAAAAGGATATCCGGGTTTTAAACGGACTCGGGGTCCAACATTTTGAGGAACACCCGCAGGGCGTACGGGTACAAACGGGGACCTTTGAATTTGAGACCCGGCAGTTGCTGGTGACCACCAATGGTTTTGCTGCCCAGTTGCTGAAGGAGGACGTGGTGCCCGCCAGGGCGCAGGTACTCATTACACAGCCCATTAAGAACCTGCCAGTGGAGGGCACGTTCCACCTGGACCAGGGGTACTACTACTTCAGGAATGTCCATGACCGCTTGTTGATAGGCGGAGGCAGGAACCTGGATTTTAAAGGGGAAACAACAACCGACTTTGGCCAGACCTCCCTCATACAGGGGCGGCTGGAACAGCTTTTGCGGGAGGTGATCTTACCGGGGACCCCATTTGAAGTAGACCGTCGGTGGAGCGGTATTATGGGTGTGGGCGGAAGCAAAAAGCCAATCGTCAGGCAATTGTCCGACAGGGTTTATTGCGGGGTACGCCTGGGGGGTATGGGGATCGCCATTGGCAGCCTGGTAGGTCAGGAACTGGCTGATCTGACCTCCTGAAAGTACCCCGCCGCCTGGCTTCATGTATGGAAATCTCAATATGAACCCGTATCTTGGAACATGTTTAACCATGACCTGCCGCCAGGCCAGTCGACCAAACGTTTCCAATGAAAATCTACAAAACAAGCCGGGGGATCCTCATTGCCCATGAATCGGGCTACTTTTTGCTGGCCGATGAAGACTGGGACCGGTTCATCAACGACGATGCCCTCTCTGAGAAGTTGAGGACACAGATCCTTACGGCCGAAAAGGTTCCGGATCCTTCCGGTTTGCTGGAGCGCGATTTGCAGGCGCCCATAGGCAGTCAGGAGATCTGGGCGAGCGGGGTAACCTATTACAACAGCAAACTGGGAAGGGAGGAAGAATCCAGGGAAGCTGGTGGCGCTAACTTCTATGCCCGGGTATACGAGGCAGACAGGCCCGAGTTGTTCTTTAAGGCCAGCGCTGCACGCACCGCAGGCCCGGGGGGGAAGGTGCGAATCAGGAAGGATTCCAGCTGGGACGTTCCCGAACCCGAACTCACCCTCTTTATCACCAGCTCCGGTAAAATTGTGGGGTATACCATAGGCAATGACATGAGTTCCCGCAGTATAGAAGGAGAGAACCCACTCTACCTGCCACAGGCAAAGACCTACGATGGATGTGCTGCCCTGGGCCCCTGTATCCTGGTCACGGATGGCGCGCTTCCCCCCTCGACACAAATCACGCTCCAGATCCTTCGCAAGGGCAAAGAGGTGTTTAAAGGCAAGGTGGGAATCGACCAAATCCGTCGTAAATTTACGGACCTGGCCGGGTACCTGTACCGTGAATGCACGTTTCCCCATGGCAGCTTTCTAATGACCGGGACTGGCATTGTGCCTTCCTCAGATTTCAGCCTGGGGAGCGGGGACGAAATACAGATCCGTATTGACGGCATCGGTGTCCTGGTCAATACCGTAGCCTGAAAGGGATTGAGGAGGGTGCCGTGACCTCAAGGGTCCAACGGGGGCCTTTTGCGGCCGGCCTTCTTTTCGGCCACCTTTTTTTTGACTTCCAGGCGCTTCCGTATGGCTGCCTTTGTGGGTGCTGTCTTCTTTCTTTTCCTGGGGACCTTCAGGGCATCGTTTACCAGCTTCAGAAAACGCCTGGTGACCAGTTCCCTGTTTCTGTGCTGACTCCGCGCCGTATCGGAATGCAGTTGCAACTGTTGTTCCTTGTTCAGTTTTTTTGCCAGCTTGCGTGACAATTGCTCTTTTTCCGCTGCTGTAAAGGCCCTGGAGTTTTCCAGGTCAAAAGTGAGGAGCACCTTGGTAGCGACCTTGTTCACATGCTGCCCCCCGGCCCCGCTGCTGCGTACGGCCTTGTAGGCAAGCTCGCGGAGCAGGGTTGCTTCATCCATCGGTTTCGGGCTTCTGCCCGTGCAGGCGTTCGTTGATGGTCTCCAGCGAAATATTTAGGAAGACAAAGGTTCCCGGCTGTAAAGGCTTTTCAGAATGAAAAAATACCGGCTGACCTTCGTAATCGCCCCGGACCAGGTCGTGGCTGCCCATGGGGTAGCTTTTTTTAATTTCCACCCTTAAACCCGAACGGTTCGATATCCTGAACTCATGCGCGTATACGATAATTTGACGGCGGGTATCTGCATACGATTTCATGATATGGATAGGAATACGGTTGGCTTCCCCGAATAGGGAGGCGATGTACATATTCCCCGGCCTCCTGTACAAATCCAGGATGGGCTCATCGGCGATGATTTGTTGGTTCTTTAACACAATCACCCTGTCTGCAAAAGGCAGCACATCCTGTTGGTCATGGGTGGCCGTGAGACAGGTAATCTTTTCTTCTTTGAGGTAATCGAACAAATTGCGCCTCAGGCTGTTCTTCCGGAAGTTGTCTATATGGCTAAAGGGTTCGTCCAGTAGCAGGAGTTCCGGTTTTTGGGCCAGTACCCGGGCCAGTGCTACCCGTTGTTGCTGCCCGCCACTCAGGTGCTGCACCTTGACCCTGGCATACTCTTCCATCTCAATCATCCAGAGTAATTCGCGCGTACGCGCCTTAAGTTCCTCGGGGTAAAAAACCGAGAGGAATTCGCTGATATTCTCTTCTACGGTGGTATAGGGCATCAGGTCAAATTCCTGCGACAGGAACTTCATGAAGCGCTCTCCTGGCAATAGTTTGTAGAGCGGGCCCCTGACTTTCTTTTTCCCCCAATACACCTCACCTTCCTGGGTTTGCAGGGTGCCATAGATGATTTTCAGGAGGGTACTCTTCCCGCAACCGCTCTCGCCCATAACAGCCAGGTGCTCGCCCTTCTTCAGCTCAAAACTGATGTCTTCCAGCACAGAACCCTTGTCATACGAAAAAGAAACTTGTTTTACACGTAGCATAGGACGGTAGTATAAAGGGGTATATGGTTTAAAACCTCAGGCCCCGGAATATTCAAACGGATTCAGGGGGAAAATATTGACCTTAGCCTTTGACAGGCACCGGGAGACCGGTGTTTGGCAAAGTATCAAACCCCATATTGTACAAAGTAAAGGCAAAGATATCGGCATATTGTTCAATAGTCATGTGTACGGGTGTTCCGGCTCCGTGCCCTGCCCTGGTCTCTATCCGGATCAGCACCGGGCTGGCCCCGGCCTGTTTCTTTTGCAATGCTGCCGCGAACTTAAAGCTGTGGGCCGGAACCACCCGGTCATCATGGTCTCCGGTAGTGACCAGGGTTGCCGGGTACGTGGTCCCCTCCCTTACGTTATGAACAGGCGAGTATCCCAGCAGGTAACGGAACATTGCCTCACTGTCTTCTGCAGTCCCGTAATCATAGGCCCATCCGGCCCCGGCTGTAAAAGTATGGTAGCGCAACATATCCAGGACCCCGACCGCCGGCAGGGCAACGCGCATCAGGTCAGGCCGCTGCGTCATTACCGCCCCCACGAGCAGGCCGCCGTTGGAGCCCCCCCGCATAGCGAGGAAATCAGGCGAGGTAAACCCTTCCGAACACAAATATTCAGCGGCAGCGATGAAATCATCAAAAACGTCCTGTTTCTTTTGCTTGATGCCCGCATCGTGCCATTCTTTGCCGTATTCGCCCCCGCCACGGATATTGGGGACGGCATAGATGCCACCCTGTTCCATCCATACGGCATTCACGACACTGAAAGAGGGGGTGAGGCTGACGTTAAACCCCCCATAACCATATAAAATCGCCGGGTTGCGGCCATTTTTTTGAAGCCCTTTCCTGTAGGTGATGATCATGGGGATACGGGTACCGTCTTTGGAGGGATAGAATACCTGCCGTGATTCATAATCCTCCGGGTTAAAATCCATCTCAGGCTTCCAATATCTATTGTAGTCACCAGATTCCGCATCCAGTTCATATATGGAAGAAGGGGTCTTGTAATTCGTAAAGGAAAAATACAGGGTTTTTTCAGCTTCTTTCCCGCCAAAGCCCGAAGCGCTCCCGATGTCAGGCAAGGGTATTTCGCGCACCTGGTTGCCGTCATAATCGTACTGGTATACCCTTGAAAGTGCGTCAACCATGTATTCGGCAAAAATGTACCCTCCCCCCGTAACAGCGGTAAGCACATGTTCGGTTTCAGGGATAAGGTCTTTCCAGTATTGGGGCTGCGGTGTGGCAGCATCGGTGCTGATGACTTTTTGGTTGGGGGCGTCCAGGTTGGTAAGAAAGAACAATTCATTGCCACGGTTGGCGATGAGACGGGTATCGCTTTGCTCGTGGTCCAGCACAGTCACCAGCCCGGCCCCCGGGACTTCAAGGTCCAGGAGCAGTAGTTTATTGCCGGAAGTTGAATTGGCAGGTTGCAGGGTTAAGAACCGCTCATCCTCGGTAATGCCGATAAATACATACCGGTGTTTTTCACCCGGCTTACCGCCATATACCAGGATGTCTGCGGCTTGTTTGGTACCCATCCTGTGGTAGTACACCTTGTGGCTGTCTGTCCGCGCAGACAACTCACTCCCCCCCGGCTTATCGTAACGTGCATAGAAGAAACCTTCGTTCCCTTTCCACACTATGGAACTAAACTTGATATCTGCCAGCGTATCTTCTTTAACCCGGAGGGTTTCGGTATCCAGGACCACCGCTTTCCGCCAGTCGCTACCGCCCTCTGAAATCAAATAGGCGGCCAACGACCCGTCTTTTGTGAAACTCAGGGACGAAAGTGAAGTCGTTCCATCATCGGAAAAGGTGTTGGGGTCCAGGAATACCTCAGGGTCCCCGGTTCCCTTTGTGCGGTAGACCACGGCGTGGTTTTGCAAGCCATCATTCTTGTAGAAATAGGTATAGGGACCTTCTTTAAACGGACTGCTGATTTTTTCGTAATTCCATAGGTCCTCCAGGCGTTCCTTCAAAACTTCCCGATAGGGGATTTGGGCAAGGTAGGACTGTGTCGTCTTGTTTTGTGCGGCCACCCACCCTTCGGTTTCCGGGCTACGGTCGTCCTCCAGCCAGCGGTAAGGATCGGGTATTTGGGTTCCAAAATAAGTGTCGACAGTGTCGCTGGTTCGGGTTTTTGGATATGTCACAGGGATCAGTTCTTTCTCTTGGGTACTACAGGAAGCCAACAGTGCCAGACTGCCTGCAAGCAGTAAAAAAGGTCGCATTAATAACGCTATTTTACAGGCAAAACTAATATAAAAAAACCTTTGCAAAGCTATTGTTTACAAAGGTTTATGACATTTTCCGGAGCGGGCAAAGCCCTAGAGCAGGCCTTGTTGGTTCAGGTATTCTGCGATTTGTACGGCATTGGTCGCAGCGCCTTTCCTAAGGTTGTCCGCTACAATCCACAGGTTCAGGGTGTTCGGTTGGGATTCATCCCTGCGGATACGCCCTACAAATACCTCATCCTTATCATGGGCATGCAAAGGCATGGGGTAGGTATTGGATCCAGGATGGTCCTGTAGTACCACCCCGGGGGTATTGTCAAGGAGGCTGCGCACTTCTTCCAGATCAAAGTCCTTCTCAAATTGTACATTCACCGCTTCGGAGTGCCCACCCGAAGTAGGGATCCGAACGGCTGTGGCTGTAATGGCGAAAGAATGGTCTGCCAGGATCTTCTGGGGCTCCCGCGCCAGTTTCATCTCCTCTTTGGTATAACCGTTCTCCAGGAACACATCGCAATGCGGGAGTGCGTTCCGGTTAATGGGGTAAGGGTAGGCCATTTCGCCCTGCACCCCGGCCATTTCATTCTCCAATTGCCTGACGGCTTTTACACCCGTCCCCGATACAGACTGGTAGGTAGACACCACCACCCGCCTCATGGTATACTTTTGATGCAATGGGGCCAGAACCATGACCAATTGTATGGTAGAACAGTTGGGGTTGGCTATGATCTTGTCTTTTTTGGTAAGTACATGCGCGTTGATCTCGGGGACCACCAGCTTTTTGTCCGGGTCCATCCGCCAGGCAGAAGAATTGTCCACCACGGTGGTCCCGATCGCGGCGAATTTCGGCGCCCACTCCAACGAAGTATCCCCTCCGGCAGAGAAGATTGCCAGGTCGGGTTTCGCGGCCACGGCGGCCTCCAGCCCAATTACCTGGTACTCCCTGCCTCTGTACGTAATGCGTTTCCCTACAGAACGTTCCGAGGCTACGGGCAGGAGTTCACTAATGGGGAATTCCCGCTCGGCCAGCACTTTCAGCATTACCTCTCCCACCATCCCGGTGGCTCCAACAATCGCTACTTTCATGAATGAAAAATTTTGGGTCAAAGGTAACGCAAGATGCAAAACCCGGCAAGCATTTTTAGCAAGATTGGCAAAAATATAACAAAATGTTATAAAAGGAACAAAATGTAAAAAAACCCTCCGGTTGGGGGGTACCCGGGCCGGAGGGGTTAAGGTTGCTATAGGTGTGTAGCGGTTGCCGGCCATGGCCGGCATTCGGGTTATTTTTGTTTTTTGAGAAGGTCCCTGATTTCTATCAGCAGGTCTTTCTCGGAGGGGCCGCTGGGGGCGGCGGGTGCGGGTGGTTTTTTTGTTTTGTTGTAGGCCTTGATGATGATGAACAAGACAAACCCGACAATGATCAGGTTGACCAGGGTGTTGATCCAGGCCCCATAGCGGATGGCGTTTTCGGCTATATAGCCTTCTTCCCCGGCCACACCTGAGGCTTTGGTGAGGATGACTTTCATGTTTGAAAAGTCCATCCCCCCGGAAAATTCACCTACCACCGGCATGACAATGTCATTGACGAAACCGTTGACGACAAGGCCTACGGCCCCGGCCAGGATGACGGCCACCGCAAATTCGATTACATTGCCCGTCATGATAAAATTCTTGAATTCTTTTAGCATGGTTTTGTGTTTAATTTAATTAATGTATTGAATAGTTGCCCAACAAGTTAAACAAAAATTGGTAATAACAACGGTGGCCAACCTTACTTCTCTGGAGGCAAGACCACCCGTTTTACCCTTTGGGAAATGCCGGTAAGCAACTCATAGGAGATGGTTCCTGCAGCCGCGGCCAGCGCTTCTGCCGGGGCGTTTTCACCAAAAACCACTACTTCGTCCCCTTCACGGCATTCTATGGAGGTAACGTCTACCATGATCATGTCCATGCACACGTTTCCGACAATGGGGGCTTTTTTGCCGTGTACATAGACAAAACCCCGGCCCTTGCCGTATTGCCGCCCTATGCCGTCTGCATGCCCCAGTGGGAGGGTGGCCGTGGTCATTGTGGTTTCGGAGATAAAACCACGGTTGTAGCCAACGCTTTCATTGGGTTTAATGGTGTGCAGTTGGGAAATCACGGTTTTAAGGCTTGCTACAGGACGTAGCTTCGCGTCCACCGAGGCCTCATTGCCGAAACCGTACAACCCAATCCCACTGCGGACCATATCGTATTGGGCCTGCGGGTAATTTACGATACCCGAGGTATTGAGGAGGTGCCGCATCGGTTTGTAGGGGAGCGCCTCAAACAGGCGTGCGCAAATAGCGTCATAGGCGCTGATTTGCCCCAGGGTAAAAGCCCTCTCGCCCGGGTCTTCGGAAGCGGCAAGGTGTGAGAAAACCGATGCTATTTTCAGGCTTTGGGCGTCCTTTACCGCCCCTGTGATAAAGTCCAGGTCCTGCTCCCCAAAGCCAAGCCGGTTGAGGCCCGTATTGAATTTAAGATGGATGGGGTAGCCCACCTGCCCTTCCATCGCGGCCGTCTCCATAAAACTGGAGAGGATCCTCCTGGAATACAGGCTGGGCTCCAGGCAGCGATCTATGATGGTCTTAAAGTTCACAGGGGCGGGGTGCAATACCAGGATACGGCTTTTGATCCCCGCGTCCCGCAAAGCCTCCCCTTCCTGGGCGTAGGCCACCGCAAAATAATCTACGCCCAGCGATTCAAGCTTTTGGGCGACCACAGCGGCGTCATGCCCATAGGAGAAGGCTTTTACAACGGCCAGGAATTTGGTCTCGGGCGCTATTTTGGAACGAAGGTATCGGTAGTTGCCCTCCAGGGCACTCAGGTCTATCTCCAGCTGGGTTTCTTGGGCTATGGGCATGAAGGGGTCTTTTGGAAGGCCCTTGACAGGACCGGGAGCTTCCCTATGGAAGGCGACAGGGGATTTTTCACTTCTTGTTGTTCAGCGGGTTATTGTTCAGGGGGGCCTCAACGGGCACTTCTTCGGCTTCCACCTCTATTTTGCGGACCTTTTCCTTCAACTGGGCTTTGAAAAAGGCGGCCCTGCTAAGCGGTTCGTATTCTTCGGTCTCACCCAGGAGCACCAGATTGTCGTTATCAGACTTGCGAAAACTGTAATTTGCCAGGTTTCCGGTACGGGTGCAAATGGCATGTACCTTGGTGACATACTCGGCCGTGGCCATCAGGTCGGGCATTGGGCCGAAAGGATTTCCCTTGAAATCCATATCCAGGCCTGCCACAACCACCCGTATGCCTTTGTTGGCGAGATCATTGCAAACGGTAACAATCTCATCATCAAAGAATTGGGCTTCATCAATACCCACCACGTCACATCCGTCTGCCAGCAGCCTGATGTTGGCGGCCGCAGGGACCGGGGTCGACCTTATGGCGTTTTCGTCATGGGAAACTACCTGGTCTTCGTGGTAGCGGGTATCTACGATAGGCTTGAAGATTTCCACTTTCTGCCGGGCAAACTGGGCCCGTTTCAACCTGCGGATCAGTTCTTCGGTCTTGCCCGAAAACATGGAGCCACAGATCACTTCTATCCAGCCGAATTGTTCTTTATGATTAACAGTGTTTTCAAGAAACATTTTGTAATTTTAAACGAAATAAACGATGTATTCGTTCTAGTACCGTACGTTCGTATAAAAGTATTAAAAAAGATAGACCTTTGGGTTGGAGGTAATACAAAAAGAGATGAAAAGAAAATTGAAGGAAGAATTGCTCAGGCTGTGTACTGACATCATCACATCCCCGGGGAAGAAGGAGCTCCCGGAACTATACGAGTCTGCCAGGGCGTTGTATGAGAAACTGGCAGTGCTTAAATTTATAGAGGAGAAGCTGAATGATGTGGAAATAGACGTATCCAAGAACGTGATCGCCGCCAGGTTTGAAAAAATGGCCAATGCGGTGATGAATGAAAACAAGTCCGTCCCGGAAAGTAACCCCCATGAAGAAGACATTATCACCCCGGGGATCGACACCATTAAAGACATGATTTCCGAAATGCCCGGCGGGGTGAATGTAGAACAGTTTTTTGCTGAATTCGTGGCGAAACCCGAAGCGGTGAAGAGCGATAAGGATTGGGTAGCCCCCAAACCGGCCAATGGAAATGAAGGGAAGAAGAAATCACTGAACGAAGTGCTGACCAAAAAGGAGATCTCCGTAGGGATCAATGACCGCCACGCATTCGTAAAGCAGCTGTTTGACGGGAGCACAGAGGATTTTAACCGGGTGGTTTCCCAACTGAATACCATAGACAGCGAAGAGCGCTCCGTGGCGTTTATCAACAACATGGTGAAACCGGACTACAACAACTGGGAAGGGAAAGAGGAAATCGCTGCCCGTTTTATGGCCCTTATACACCGAAGGTTCTCCTAAACTGAAACACCAGACGCGCCAGATATAACCACAGGCCGAAAGTTCATCAAACTGCTTTCGGTTTCCTGTTTTTAGCAGCCGGAACCCCATGGGTAAATTATTTATTGTTCCTACCCCAATCGGAAACCTGGAAGACATGACCTTCAGGGCCGTGCGGGTTCTGAAGGAGGCAGACCTGATCCTGGCCGAGGATACCCGCAAGAGTGGTAAACTACTTAAGCACTTCGGCGTAGAAACCCCTATGCAGTCGCATCACATGCACAACGAACATAAAACGGTAGCCGGTATTACTTCCAGGCTAAAGAGTGAAACGGTTATGGCCCTGATCTCCGATGCGGGCACCCCCGCCATATCCGACCCGGGATTCCTGCTTACCCGGGCATGTATCGAAGAAGGGATTGAGGTGGAGTGTTTGCCGGGTGCCACGGCCTTTGTCCCCGCCCTGGTCAACAGCGGGCTCCCCAATGACCGCTTCGTTTTTGAAGGGTTCCTTCCCATTAAAAAAGGGCGCCAGACACGTTTGATGGAACTGGCAGGCGAAGCCAGGACGATGATTTTTTACGAATCCCCGCATAAGCTACTCAAAACCCTGGAGCAATTCGCCGGGATATTTGGACCGGACAGGCCCATATCTGTTTCCAGGGAACTAACGAAAATGTACGAGGAAACCCTCAGGGGAAGTATTGCTGAAGTACTGGAACATTTTAAGGCACACCCCCCAAAAGGGGAACTGGTGCTGATACTTTCGGGCAAAAAATGATCGAGGACCTCCTGTTGCGCATACGCGCTTGCGAACACTGTAAATCCCATCTGCCATTGGGCCCCAGGCCGGTAGTCGCTGCCTTTGAAAGGGCCGGCATCGCCATAATAGGGCAGGCTCCCGGCAGCAAGGTACACCAAAGCGGCATCCCCTGGGATGACCCCAGCGGCCAACAGCTGCGCAAGTGGTTGGGAGTGAATGATCAGCAGTTTTACCAGAGTGGGCAAATTGCCCTGGTTCCCATGGGGTTCTGCTATCCAGGAAAGGGGCGTTCGGGCGACCTGCCACCCCGACCCGAATGTGCCCCCCTCTGGCACCGGGCACTATTGGATACGATGCCGCGGCTGGAGCTGATCCTCACCATTGGCGCCTATGCCCAGGCCTATTACTTAAAGGAAGGCGGCAAAAAAAACCTCACAGAGACCGTACGGGCCTTCAGGGAGTACCTTCCTACCTACTTCCCGCTACCACACCCCTCTCCGCGCAACCGTTTCTGGCTTTCCAAAAACCCCTGGTTTCAGGGCGAGGTAATCCCGGAACTGCAAAAGCGGGTACGGCAGGCGATGAGGGTCTGACCCCGGCTGCTATAGGTGTTTCCCCGGCTCCCACCCGTATTTTCCCAGGAAATGCTGCCCGCTGTCAATGGCCCCTTCCTCCAGGGTAGTTCCCATGGAGTCGTTCCAGCGGTTGAGGTAACCAAAGAGTGAGATCACCCCCAGCATTTCCACGATTTCCCCTTCATCCCAATGGGCGTACAAGCGCGCCTTAATACCTTCATCAACGGCGTTGGGCAGTTGGGAGGCTGCCAGGGCAAAATCCAGGGCTGCCCGTTCGGCTTCAGAAAAGGCAGGATGCGTCCGGTACTCCCAGATATGGTTTAGCTGCGCTGCCTGGGCCCCATAACGTTCGGCAGCCCTGATGGCATGTGCCTGGCAGTACCGGCAACCACTGGCATTACTGCTCACCCAGGCAATCATTCGCTTTAAGGCAGAGCTAACGCGTCCTTCGTTGGCCATTACTGCTTTGTTCAGATTGATAAACGCCCTGGAGATTGCCGGGCGGTGTTGCATGGTCAGCACGGAATTGGGGCAAAACCCCAGGGTTTCGTTAAAGAATTCCGCGAGTTGGCGGGTATCGGGGTCACGGTCGGGATCCAAAGGGCGTACTAGCGGCATGATGGTATATTTTTGGTACTTTTGAACCCACAAGAAACGAAAAAAAGACCGCATGACAAATCATATCACGACACAATGGAAAGGCGGCATGGCCTTTGAATCAAACAATACTTCCGGGCTGAGTTTCCGTATTGACGCGAGCCCCGAAGACGGGGGGGAAGGGAACGGATTCCGCCCCAAGGCTTTGATGCTTTCTTCCCTGGCCGGCTGTTCGGGCCTGGATATTGCCATGCTGATCAGGAAGATGAAACTCAAAGTGAGGGATTTCAAAATAGAGACCATCGCCCATCTTACCGAGGAACATCCCAAGTACTACCACGCCGTGGTGGTCGAATACCATTTTTACGGCAAGGACCTGGCCGAAGCAAAATTGCAGCGGGCCGTAGACCTTTCGGTAGAAAAGTACTGTGGTGTCATGGAAATGTTCCGCAGCTTTGCTAGCATGGAGATCAAAACCCTCTTTCACCAAGAATAATGCAAGGTAATTGCGCTGGGCGCCCACAGCTTAGCAGGAATAAAGCCAATAGCAGTTCAAGGATGCGATGGACACTAAAACCACATCAGGATGAATCACAGTGCAGGGCCCTTGAGGAAGCCCTGAAGGTAGATCCATTGGTGGCCGAGCTGCTATTACAGCGCGGCATCGGCACCTTTGAGGATGCCAGGAAGTTTTTCAGACCCAGGCTTTCGGACCTGCATGACCCTTTTTCCATGAAGGATATGGAAAGGGCGGTAGAACGCATAGAAACTGCCATATCGGACAAAGAGAACATCCTGGTATACGGGGATTATGATGTGGATGGCACCACTTCCGTGGCCCTTTTGTCTTCCTTCCTCCTGGAAACCTACCCGAATGTGGCGACGTATATCCCCGACCGCTACACCGAGGGGTACGGGGTTTCTTACCAGGGGATTGATTATGCGAGCGACAACGCTATTGGCCTGATAATAGCACTGGATTGTGGCGTAAAGGCGGTAGCCCAGGTGGCCTATGCGAATGATAAGGGCATAGATTTTATCATATGCGACCACCACCGCCCCGGGGAGGTACTGCCAGCAGCTGTGGCTGTGCTCGATCCCAAACGGGACGATTGCCAGTACCCCTATAAAGAACTATGTGGTTGCGGCGTAGGGTTTAAACTGGCCCAGGCCCTGGCCCAAAGGCAAGGCAGGGGTGTAGCGGAGCTCATTCCATACCTGGACCTGGTAGCGACGGCCATTGGGGCTGATATCGTGCCCATGACGGGAGAGAACCGGATCCTCACCCAATTCGGGCTAGAACGGATCAATACCCGGCCCAGGCCGGGACTACAGGCGTTGATCGCCCAAACCAAAAAAGAGGTGCTCAGCAGTACCGATGTGGTTTTCCTGATTGCCCCCAGGATCAATGCCGCGGGCCGAATGAAACACGGGCTCCAGGCCGTGGAATTGCTCACCGAGGCCAACCCGGACCGCGCGATGGTGCTCGCCGCCGAAATTGAAACCTTTAATACGGAACGCAGGGGGCTCGACCAGGAAATCACAGAGGAAGCCTTGCTACAGATCCGGGAAAACGAGGAAGAAAAGCGCTTCACTTCCGTGGTTTTCAAGGAGCATTGGCATAAAGGGGTGATCGGGATTGTGGCCTCGCGGCTTACGGAAACCTACTACAGGCCCACCCTGGTATTTACCAAAAGCGGCGAAAAACTGGCTGCTTCGGCCCGGTCGGTCAAAGGGTTTGACGTATACGAGGCATTGGAAGGTTGTGCGGACTACATAGAACAGTTCGGGGGGCACAAGTACGCTGCAGGGCTTACCTTGTCCGAATCCCAGTACGAGCTCTTTAAGGCGCGGTTTGAGGAGGTAGTGTCCGCTACCATAGACCCTTCGCTGCTGGTGCCGGAAATTCAGGTAGATGCCCTGATACGCCTGGATCAGATCACCCCCAGGCTGATGCGTATCATCAAACAGTTTGCCCCCTTTGGCCCGGGGAATCCCAACCCCGTCTTTATGGCGGAACACCTCAGGGACACGGGAGCTGGCCGCACAGTGGGCCAGGAGGGTAAACACCTTAAACTTTCAGTGGTACAGGAAACCTCAGCCCCCATTGGCGCCATCGGCTTTAACCTGGGCGACAAGCTGGGGCTGGTAGCCGGTGGAAAACACTTCAGTGCGGTTTTCAGCCTGGACGAAAACGAATGGAACGGGACGGTCAGCCTGCAGTTGAAGTTGAAGGACCTAAGGTGACCCCTGTGGGGAACTAAATGTTTCCAGCGACAAACGGGTCCCGTCAAATACGGCATAAGTGCAGTAGCTGATCCAATCGCCCAGGTTCACATAGGTGGTGGTTTCGCCAAGGGGTATTTCGAGCGGCAGGTGGCGATGCCCGAAAACAAAAAAATCGTAATGGCCCGATGCCAGTTTTCTTTTGGCATATTGCACCAGCCACTCCTTGTCTTCCCCCTGGAAGTGTACATCTTCGCTGCCGGAAATCAGTTTGTTGTTTATAGAGAAATGCTGGGCCATGCGTACCCCGAGATCAGGGTGCAACCAGCGGAATAACCATTGGGCGACGGGGTTGGTAAACACTTTTTTCATCCGCTTAAAACCCTTGTCCCCCGGGCCAAGGCCATCCCCATGCCCGATAAAAAAACGCTTGTCATTCAGTTCAAATACCCGGGGGGCATGAAAAACGGGGATGTTTAGTTCCTCTTCAAAATAACCGTTCATCCAGAGATCGTGATTGCCTACAAAATAATAGACAGGGATACCGGCATCGGTAATTTCAGCCAGTTTCCCAAAAGTGCGCGTAAACCCTTTGGGGACCACTTTTTTATATTCAAACCAGAAATCGAACAGGTCGCCCAGTAAGAAGATGGCAGCCGCGTCCTTTTTGACCATATCCAGCCAGGCGACAAATTTTTTTTCCCTGCCGAGACTTTGCTTGCGGTTGGGCGCCCCCAGGTGGTTGTCGCTGGCAAAATAGACTTTTTTGCCTTTTGGGATTTTGAACTGGTTCATCAGGCAGCAAAGATACGTAAAGAAGCCCAATGGAAGGAGCCGGCCACCCTACGTGCGGGATTCATCATTGTCGGAGGCAAACCACTCGGCAAAAGCGGTTTCCGTTTCCCTGAGCCTAAGGGAGTGCAACTGGATATTTTCGGGCAACCGGGCTTTGATCTTTTGGGCAAAGTCGATTACCATATTCTCACTCGTGGGCTGGTAGTCGGCCAGGATCACCTTGTGGCCCCGCTCACTAAGTTCATTTGCCAGCTCCAGGTGGGGGGTGCCCCGGTTAAAAACCGTGGCATGGTCAAATGGATCTACCACCTCTTCCCTGACTATGGTTTTCAGGTCACCAAAATCGATAACCATGCCCAATTTAACGTGCGAGGTATCGCTTATCGGGCTGCCAATGACCGTTACCGCCAGCTTATAACTATGGCCGTGTACGTTGCGGCACTTGCCATCATAGCCGTAAAGGGCATGCCCTGTTTCAAAGGTAAATTCCTTGGTAATCCGAATCCTTTCCATACCGTGTTAATTGCCCTGCAAAGGTAGGGATTCTTCATGGGATGGAAACAGCTTTTTACACCCCTGTTACTTCCGGGAAGGGATCCATTCCCTCCTGGCACGCGTTTTGATTTTAAGCCCGAAAAGGGGCCGCAACCAGGTCCATCGCCTGATAAAATACTCATACAGGATCCAACTGGCGCCAAAAGTTCCCAGTACCATGATCGTGAAAGCCGGGAAAAACCCCAAATCTAGCTGTAGCAGCACATATCCAATAAGGATGGTAACGGTCTGGTGGAGGATATAAAAGGGGTACACGGCCTCATTGGCATATCCCAGTACCCTGCTGGGTTTGTTGAGGTAGTGGGCGGCATAGCCAAACAATACCAAAATCCAGGACCAAAAATTAAACACTTTGAGGCCCGCCTCCGTGTAATGTACCCAGGTGCTGTCTTCAAAGGAAAAGATAAGGCCCATCCACAGGCTAAATCCCAGGATGCCCCATAGCAAAAAAAGACGACGCTTCTTTTCCACGGTATCCCAAAACACTTCCTTTACGGAAATCAGCAGGAAGCCATACAGGAACAGGATCAGGAAATTCACCAGGGTGAACCAATCACCCACCAGTGCATGTGTTACCGGGAACAAAGGTTCCAGGAAGGATTCTGCCAGGTACAGGGGGACAATGGCCCAATAAAGGCCCAAAGGGCTTTTTACCTGTTTTTTGATCCACTGGGACACTATGTTATCCGGGGACCTCCTAAGGTAGAGAAATGCAGGGGTAGCAACTATCGAGAACAATAGCAGGTAGGGGAGGAACCACAGGTGATGCCAGCTCAGGTTACCGTCGGGGTACACCCCTACAAAGGCGTGTGCAGGCCAGAAATCCAGGTAAGACCCCAAAAACTGCCCATTGACCAGTCGCTCTGTATATACCTGCGGAGGCACTATCAGGAACATACCCGCCGCCAGTGGAATCAAAAGCCGCTTTAGGCGTTCCCTCACAAATTGACCGCCGCTCCTTTTATTGAGGGCGTAATAGGTCCCCATCCCTGAAATAACGAACAATATCGGGAGCCTCCATTGGTTGACGAACAGCATTGGGTACACTAACCACTCATAGGTGACCGGGTTTTTAATGTGCCACCCCCAGGGCACAAAGAACATTCCTACATGGTAGAAAATCAGGAGGCCAAATACCAGGACCCGTAACCAGTCCATATCATATCGTCGCATAAGCTTGTTTTTTTGGCGAAGGTATCATAGATTCTGAGGTGGAAAAGGAGCTTGTGGCGAGCGACAAGCTTTTGGGATGAATAACAAGGCCCTGCTTTATTTCATATGCTCATTGAAACGCGCGATCATATTGCGGGATACGGAAATCTTCTCTTCCACTCCCTTGATTACCAGCTTGTACCCCTGGGCATTGCCCGAGATATGACTTATTTGGTTTGTATTTACCAGATAAGACCGGTGTGTCCTTAGGATATATGGGAGATGGGCAAGTTGCGATTCCAACTCGCTTATCGATATGCGCTTTAACTTTTTTTCGACCCTGTCGCCTGTCCTAATGTAGAACATGACATAATTCCCTTCGGCCATGGCATAAATCAAATCCATTGGCCGGAGGTAGAAGTCATCGGTTTTTAGCTGGGTTTTTATGAGAAGGTTTTCATCCGGGCCGCTTTGTCGGTCCTTTTTTAAAAGGTGTTGGGCCATTCGCTGATTCCGCTGGAGTAGCCGGTTGAAATTTAAGGGGACGAGGATGCCCAAAATCACGATGCCCACAAGAAACGTATTTCGTATTTCCTCCCATAAATAGCGCATGCTCCAGTTGCCCGGGTTGTCATAAATCAGGTCCCGGATCAGGAACTGGAAAATACCGGTGGCAAGGAGGAAGCACGAGAGTCCCATGAACTCCTTCCCAACCGTCCAATCTGCTTTCAGCCCGGGAAAACATTCTAAAATCAGGTAATAGCCAAAAAAGGTAAGGCTGGCAACCAGCGCATGGATAGCGGAAATGAAAAAATACGGTAGCAGGTGTTCCGGGTGGTGTACGTGAAACGGCTCAAAAAGGTAGTTAAAACCCAGGGCCATCAAAAAGAGTGCTCCCAACAGGCGGTAGAACGTTGTTCCCTCGTAGTAGAAAGGATAGGGCTGCTGAAAGAAAGCGCGGATTTTCATAATACATTTTCAGGAGAAAAATACGCCTTTCTTTTGTAAACTACCCGGGAAACCAGCCTGGATAATGCGCTGTGGCGGCTGCCTTAACCTGCCTTTTTCAGGGTGTTAGCGGATCTTCCCCGGACAACAGGCTGACATGGCAGCAATCAGCAAAAACCACGTAGGGTGCTTCCACGACCTTTTCACCCCGGATAGACCCCGAAAAGACGATGTGGCGTTCTTCATTCTGGTGTGCTGCCCGAAAGCTGTCATCATAGAGGGGATAGGAGCCCTCCTGCCGGAACAACGCCAGTTCTTCTGCGGGATATTCCCTGTTGAGCCGCTTTCCACTTTGCAGGTCAATTACCTGAAAGTCATCCAGGGGAATCTGAACCCCGTCCTTATCCTGTACCCGGATACTCAGGGTGACAAATTCCTGGGTGCACAGTACTGTAGCGCAGTTGATTTCGGTCTTTTCGGAGGCATCGTCCGAACATTTCGCCAGGAGAATTACAAAAAAGCTACTAAGTGCTGATTTCCACATGCTGTTTAAATTTGGCACCCTTAAGATGGCGCGTAAAGGATTAGGTTGCGCACCGGGGGTTTATGGCAAAGGGCCGGGCTTGTCCCGCTTATTTCTTCCGGAATTTCTCAAGGGCCTCCTTGGTATAGGGCGAAAGGGCCAGTTTCGCGGTCATGGCGGCACGCCGGGGGAGTAGGTCCTCCCAGGCATCTGTTCCTTCCCAAAAAATACCTTTCAGGTCTTTCAGGGCATCGGGGGAAAAAGAAGCCAGTTTTTCGGCATGGAACTCCAGTTCCCTGTCCAGTTCCGAAACGTTTTCGAAAACCCGGGAATACAGCCCTTTCTCCTTGGCCCAGTAGGCACTTTTCCACTCACCAGGGGCCAGGGAAAGTTCGGCAAGCCCTGCTTTTCCCACCTTCCTTTCCACCGCCGGGGCGATGACCAGGGGCGCGATTCCGATGCTGAGTTCCGAAAGGCGGACCGCGGCCCCTTCTGTTGCAAACACGTAGTCGCAGGCAGCGATGAGCCCTACCCCTCCGCCTACCGCCTTGCCCTGTATCCTGCCCAGGATGGGTTTACTACAGCGCCTCATGGCGTTGATCACGCCGGCAAAGCCGCCAAAGAATTTTTTTCCTTCTTCCAGGCTGCTAACAGCCAGGAGTTCGTCCAGGGAAGCCCCGGCGCAAAAAGCACCATCCCCTTCCGAACGCAACACGATTACCGATACAAGGGTATTTCCTGAAAGTTCTTTCAATGTGTCCCCGAGTCGCTCCAACATCCCCGAAACGAAAGAATTACTGGCGGGGTGTCCGAATTCGACATAAGCCACCCTGTTGTGGATCCTGGTGTACAAGCTTCCGTTCGGCCGCTGGGTTCCCATAACATCTGTTTTGTCCAAATTTACGTCTTTTGCAATAGGGGGAGAAATTTACTCCGGAACTTCCATACAAGGGCCCCGCCACGGATACACATCCATAGGGTAAAGGCTATCCAGATTCCATAGAGCTCCCACCCGAGGTATTTTCCAAGGAAAAGTACGGGCACAAAACCGAGGAATGTGGCGGATAGCAACACATTCCTGAGGTAGCGCATTTCGCCCAGGCCCTTGAACAGCCCATCAAAAACAAAAGCCAGGGCGTTGATGGGAAGTCCCAGGATAACAATGTAGAAAATAGCATAAAATGCGTCCAGGACGATAGCCTCATTGGAAAATATGCGGCCCAGGGGTCGATAGAAGAGGAATCCTAGGAACATCAATACCCCGCTCACCACCGTTCCGTAGAGGACGATTTTTTTGGAAAGGCGCCAAAGGCCTCCGTAGTCCCCGGCACCGAGGAGCCTCCCGCCCATAATATTTCCTGCAGCCGCGTAGCCATCTATAAAAAATGCCGCGAACAGCCAAAGGTTGATGGCAATGGTATGGGCGCCAATATAACGGTCTCCCAGGTCGGTCGCTTCCCGTACCGCCAGGATCAGGGCGGTATTCAGGGCCACGGCACGAACAAACAGGTTAAGGCTCATCAATACCAGTCGCCCCAGTTCCGGATGTACCGGGAAACGCGGGATGAGGCGGATATCGGTTTTGCGGGCCAGCAGCAAAAAGGCCATGACCGCCATCACTGCCTGGGACACCAAACTCGCCCAGGCCGCACCCTCAATGTACATGGGGGGTATGATCTCTGCGAAGCCATACACGAGGAGTACATCGAGGATGATATTGAGCAGGGCCCCGGTCATGGCGATGAGCATGGGCCAGTACGTATTCTGGAGCCCCCTGAAGATTCCCATAACGGCGAAGGTAAAAAGGGTTAGGGGGAAGCCCCATACCCTGATGCTGTAATAGGAAACACAGTAGGCCAGTATCTTTCCGGAAGCGTTGAGCAACATAAAGATTTCCTCCACAATGAATATGGTAGACAAGAGGATGATCACACTCAAGGCAACATTAAAGAAAATGGCCTGGGCAGGCAGTGTTTTCACCTCCTCCAAACGTCCGGCACCCAGGTACTGGGAAATGATAGCCGAAATGGCGCTCCTGGTTTGCCCCAGGATCCATATCAGCATGGAGAGGAAGGAGCCTACAATCCCCACGGCGGCCAGGGATTCCAGGCCGTCTACAGGGATATTCCCCACAATGGCCGTATCGGTAATCGACAATACCGGTTCTGCTATCCCTGCGATGGTTGCCGGGATGGCCAGTCTGTTGATCGTATGCAGGCTTACGGCCGTTTTCAAGAAGCAGGGAGCATTAAAGTATTAATTCATAACAATGGAAAGGGTGTACGCTTTGAAGGGGGAAATAGATGTTGCCCAACCTCTTGTACCCCCGCTGCTCGTAGAATTGCTGGTTCCTTTTATTTTGGCTGAAGGTATCCAGCCTAACGGAAATGGCGCCATGTTCCCGGGCCAGGCTTTCGGCATAATCCATGAGCTGGCGTGCGTAGCCCCTTCCCTGGTATTCGGGTGCTACGGCCAGGCGATGGATGTATATATTGTTCCCGTGTGGGGTGAGCCAGGAGACATCCTCGTATTCCAGGTCCCTTATCCCGGATATCACCACGGTCCCCAGGATGCGGCCACTTTCCTCGATCACAAAAAGTTCCCCGCGTTCCACGTCTTTTTCAAAGGCCGCCCGGTTGGGGTAGTTTTCGTTCCACTGATCAATGCCGCGTTGGGCCATATGCCGGGCACAGGCTTCCGTTATGCACAGAATCTCTGGGATTTCCAGTATTTTTGCCCGTCTGATCATTGCTGTGATTCAATTAAGCAGTAAATTTAAAGGATAAATTAGTAATGGTATGAAAAACATTTTGGTTCCTATAGGCACATCCCCCGATAGCCATGAGACATTGCAGTACGCGGTGCATTTTGCAAAAGACTTTGGCTCACGTATCTACGTCATGGAAGTTTTTAGTGTTACCGCCATGGCCGGCAGCCTTACCAACGTGGAAAAAAAGGTGGCCCAAAGCAGTAAAGACCACCTTAGGGAAGTTATAGAAAAAGTGAGTGCTGAAGGAGTTGATATCAAGATTGCCACCTACAACGGGGATTTGGTGGATGGATTGAAGGAAATTAACGAGGAACTCGGGATAGACCTGATCATTATCTCGCCCAGGAGCAACGATATCAAGGAAGAACTCTACCTGGGAAATACTTCCGGGCGGATAATAAAACGTACAGACATCCCTACGCTTATCGTGCCCAAAGGCACCCGGTACCAACATTTTAAAACAATTCTGACAGCCTTTGCATCGGGGGTCCTAAAGAAAAAGAAGGTGCTGTACCCCCTGAAGGAGATTCAGGCGAAGCATCAGTCAAAAGTGAATTTACTCCTGGTGAAAAACCCGGGGTATAAAGAAGAAGACCTGCAGGTGAATACGGCGCTTATGGATATTAGCTCACAGATGAGCATTACCGAGCACGCCACCACCTATCTGGGTGTTCTGGAGCATTTTCAGAAGCAACAGCCCGACCTGCTATGTGTTTTTCGCCGGAAGAGGGGCTTCTTTAAAAGCCTTTGGGAGAAAAATACCATCCTGAAATCGGAATTCTCAGTACGGATCCCGGTATTGGTCCTCAGCGTAAAGAAATATTGAACTAAAATATTCGTCCTTTCAATTTTGATACTTTTGTAAAAAGTATTTCCTTTGCACATCCTAATCGCGAGGGATTGGGGCTTTTAATGGGGGATTAGCTCAGCTGGCTAGAGCGCTTGCATGGCATGCAAGAGGTCACCGGTTCGACTCCGGTATTCTCCACCAAACCACCAGGCTACTGGTGGTTTTTTTTTGGCCTTGTGCGAAGCGCATCCGCTGCTGTGGGGCGGCTTGCCGGCTATGGGCCTTGGCCTGACGGGCATCTATGGGGGTTGGGTGTTGTGGTGGGCCTCTCGGGAGGCGGGCTGTCAAAGGGCTTCACCGGCCCTGACGCGCAAGGCGGTCAGGGTGCTGATCCTCCCGCTGGGGCGGGAGCGTCAGCATTCGACTCCGGTATTCTCCACCAAACCACCAGGCTACTGGTGGTTTTTTTTTTGGCCTTGTGCGAAGCGCATCCGCTGCTGTGGGGCGGCTTGCCGGCTATGGGCCTTGGCCTGACGGGCATCTATGGGGGTTGGGTGTTGTGGTGGGCCTCTCGGGAGGCGGGCTGTCAAAGGGCTTCACCGGCCCTGACGCGCAAGGCGGTCAGGGTGCTGATCCTCCCGCTGGGGCGGG
>LXTR01000091.1 GCA_001683825.1 Flavobacteriaceae bacterium CP2B
CCAAATGGCAAATATGTAATGTCTGTAACCCATTTTTCATTTGGCTTGTTAGCTTGAAAGTTTCTATTTAAGAGATTCTCTACAACAATTCTACTTTCTCCATTGATCCAGGTTCTTCTCTTTCTTTTAACCCTACATTGTAAATTTTTCTTTTGCATTATTTTTTGTACAGTTTTTCGATTTGGGTGATAATTATATTTTCGTTTCAATAAAGCAGTAACTTTTCGATGGCCATATCGAAAGTGATTTGTCATACAAATTGTCAAAATAGCCTGTTCTAATTTTGCTTCCTTTACATCTTTTTCTTTATTTTTCCATCGATAATAAGTAGAACGAGGTATACCAATTAATATACATATCTCTTTAATGGAGTACTCATCTTTCATCAACTCCACTACTTCTACAACTACTTCTTTAACCAACTCCTCTCGATTTCTTGGTACTTTTTTAAAATATCTAGTTGCATTTTTAATTTCCGATTCTCTATCTGAAGCTTCTCGATTTCAGTTATACCTTCTTCACTAGCCTTTTGTAGCGTACTTTGTTTTCCTACAGGGCGATTAAAACGATACGTTTCACCTTCACGATGCCACTTCATCCAAGTTTTAATCTGTGCTTTATTTTTAATTCCTAATTGTTCCATAATTTCTTTGTTTGTGTATCCTTGTTTTTTTCAGTTCGATTGTTTTCCATTTAATTTCTTCTGAATAAGATTTTCTCGTTCCCATAAAAGAAACACCTCCGTATATTCGTATTTAAATTAAATACGGTATAAGAGGTGTTTTTTCCTTGTCTTATTTCATTGGATCAGTTCACAAAGTATGTGAATTTAATGGAGGTGTTTTTTTCATGCTCACTATTCGGATTCACTTCAGATAGACCATGAGGTTTTTAATTACTTAATACCTTATCTTTTATTTTCCAACTTTCTATAATATTAAGTTGGATAGGGAAAAGTTGATTTCAAAATTACTTTTTGTAGCACTTCGTATCTATAAAGTAATAATAGAAACTTAAATTTATTATCTTTTACTGATTTATAAGCTGTAGCATTTTTTCAATTCTAATATTAACAATACCACCGCAGCTATAATAGAAATTATAATAAAAAGCAAACCCAATTTTACAGAAGTATCAAGAAACATATATAAACCAATTGTCTGCAATAAGCCTACGAGTAAACCATATAAAAAAGCCTTAAAGTTCAATGTTTTAAGGGCCAAAAATAGTTGGACTATTATTATATTAACTATTATTATTAATCCAAGTAGAACGGCGTAATCTAATAAGATAACTGGTGTCCCTGTTGGAGTCATAAAGAGAAACAAATATACAATAATAATTATCGGTATGTTTATTAAAACAATTAGGCTAAACAGCAATATCAATTGTATAAGATATAAAGTTTTTTATATTAATTCTCCTTCATATAAAGTATTTTTAATAAAACTCAACTCTGTTTTGTAGGTACCGATTGTTACAAAAATAGTTTGCTATTAAATATATTGTTAAGCGATATGTTTATAAATCCCCTTTAATCAAAAACATTTTATATCATTATGAGTATAGACTTTTAGTAACTAATTTACTTTTAAAAATAGTGAATCTATCATTTTATTCTAGCGTAAAACTTGTACCTTTAATGAAATGATTTTTTATATTATAATCAGTAAAGCTCCCTTCTTGCTTCTATTCCTTTGTTAATCATAGGAGCTATACTTTATCGTGGTAACATCATTTAAACATGTTTGTATGCTTTAACAACTACAAGCGAACTTATATATTAAACTTATATTTAATAAGCCATCGCTCTAAAGCCCTATATATAAACTACGCTCTTTTCCTATTACTGTTTCTGTATATATTATTTGTTTTTCATTTAAAATCATCCGTGTATAGATATAAATAAATCAAACTACTTATTACTTATATAGTATAAGTAATAAGTAGTTTCATATTTCTTATTTCTAATTCAACAGCTTGAATTTATAACTTAAATCTCAAGCTGTTATCTCTCCTTTTACTTCTCTTAAAACTGAGGGTCTTCCAATCGAGTGGTATTCAACATCGTAATTTTTAGCCTCATTAAGTTCGAAACAATTTCGACCATCAAAAATTACGGGTTCTTTCATTAATTGACTTGCTTTTAATAGTAAAGAATCGACCACTTCATCCCACTCTGTTAGAACTAAGGCAATGTCTGCTTCAGTAAGAGCCTCCATAGTAGAATATACATAATGTACCTCTTTAGGCAACACTTCTCGCGCGTTCTTAATTGCAACTGGGTCATATGCAATCACCTGTGCACCTTCTTCTACTAATTTTCTTGCTATGGGAATAGAGGGAGCTTCTCTTAAATCATCCGTATTCGGTTTAAAAGAAAGTCCTAATAAAGCAATTTTTTTGCCAACAATACTTCCAAAACGTTTTTTTATTTTTTCTATCAAAACTGTTTGTTGATTTTTATTCAGCTTAATAACAGATTCTAAAAGATGAAATTTATGTTGTAAACTTTCAGAAACTTTAACCAACGCATGTGTATCTTTAGGAAAACATGATCCACCGTATCCTATTCCTGCATTTAAAAATTGAGAACCAATTCTTTTATCTTGTCCCATCCCTTGTGCTACCTTTTCCACATCTGCTCCAACCATTTCACATAAATTCGCTATCCCATTAATAAAACTAATTTTTGTGGCTAAGAATGTATTAGACGCATACTTTATCATTTCGGCACTTTGGATATCTGTTTTGAATATTGGTGTACCAAAGGGTTTATATACTTCTTCCATAACATTTGCCGATGTTTTATTTTCCGATCCAATTACAATACGATCCCCATAAAAAGTATCATTTACAGCTGAACCTTCACGTAAAAATTCTGGATTTGAAATAATATCTACTTTTACATCATAATTTAAATTTTTCAAAATAAGATTCTTAATATATATATTGGTGCCTACAGGCACGGTACTTTTTACCACAATAATAACATCATTCTTAATTGTACGAGCAATATTAATAGCTGCTTGCTTAATAAAGCTTAAATCGGCTGAACCGTCCTCTTTTTGTGGTGTACCAACTGCAATATAAAAAATTTCTGCCCCATCAGCTCCATCAACATAGTTAGTTGTAAAATGTAATCTTCCCTTTATAATATTATTCTTCATTAATTCCTCTAAACATGGCTCAAATATTGGTGAATAACCCAATTTCATTTTTTTTACTTTTTCTTCGTCTATATCAATACAAGTGACGTTATGACCTACTTCTGATAGACACACACCTGTTACTAAGCCAACATAGCCTGTTCCTACTATAGATATATTCATTAAGACTTCCTCACTTTTTACATATTTTATTTATTGATAAGTTTATCTCGAGTGATATTTCTCAAATAACTCAAAACATCTTCTTTTAGACTTTCTCTCTGAAGTGCAAAATCTATAGTCGCTTTAATAAAGCCAAATTTATCCCCTACATCATATCTTTTCCCATCAAATTCAAAGGCGAGTACTTTTTGTTGTTTATTTAAAACATTGATTGCATCGGTTAACTGAATTTCTCCACCTGATCCGACAGGTAAATTTTTTAACACCTCAAAAATATCTGGTTTTAGTATATATCTGCCCATTATAGCTAAATTTGAAGGTGCAGTTTCCAGAGGTGGTTTTTCAACTAGCATAGAAATAGGAATAATAGATTGATTAACATTTTGATTTGCCGATTTAACTATTCCATATTTAGACACTTCTGTTTCTAATACCCTTTGAACACCTACCACTGAACAGTGATGTTCCTCATAAACATCTATCAATTGCTTGAGACATGGATACGTAGAGCTAACAATATCATCACCAAGTAAAACTGCAAAAGGTTCTTCACCTATAAAACGTCTAGCACAATATATAGCATGTCCTAATCCTTTAGGTTCTTTTTGCCGAATATAATGGATATTCGCTAAATTAGAAATGCATTCAATGTCTTCAAGAGTCTTTATTTTGTTTTTCTTAAATAAAGTTTGTTCTAGCTCATAAGATTTATCAAAATGATCTTCTATAACATGCTTCCCTCTCCCACTTACAATAATAATATCCTCTATTCCTGAGCTAACAGCTTCTTCAACAATATATTGAATAGTTGGCTTATCTACAATTGGCAACATTTCTTTAGGTTGTGCTTTTGTTGCGGGTAAAAATCTTGTGCCTAATCCCGCTGCTGGGATAATCGCTTTTCTAATCTTCACTTAATAATATCCTCCTAAAAAAATACATAAAATTACTGTAATTAACGTGTTCCCCAACCATTAGATTTAATAGTTAGTAAAGCATAAAAGCGTATAGGTAATAGTGCTAATACATGGAGAATTCCATATAATGGCGCCAGTAAGAAAGTAAGGGGATGTTTTAATAGATAAAATACATTTCTAGCATATACAGCTAATGAAATATAACCCAAATAATAAACAGCCAAAATTAACCCTACATGACTTGCCTTGAGAATAATACTTAGAAGTAGGGAAAGCCCAAATAAAATCCATAACGATATTTCGAAAATTGTCCAAACAAGAACATTTGGTTTTTTCATACCAATGCCAAGTGAAATTAAACTTTCTCTAAAAAATGACTTGTTCCAACGTAGTTGCTGTTTAAGAAATTGTTTTAATGTAGTTGGAGCATCAGTAATACATCGAGCAGTGGATTGATAAACTGTTTTCCCTTTCAAAATAGCATAATTAGTTAGACATCTATCATCTCCAAACTGCACCTCCTCACCAAGGAACATCTGACTTCCATAATGTTCTAAATTTTCAGTTATTACTTCTCTACGATAACAACTTAACGGCCCACTACAAACAAGAACATTTCCTGTTACGGACTGTGCTGCACGCTCCACACGGAACGCATTGTCATAACGCATATCAATTAGTTTTGTTAATAAATTATCATTTCTATTACGAATGTTCACGTGACCAGTTGTGGCCATTACTTTTTCATCATTAAAGGGTTTCAATAACTCTCTAACAGCATTTGGGAACAAATCACCATCTGAATCAATGGTAACAATAGCATCTGCTGTTGTCCGTTTAAAAGCCCATAATTGAGCATGTCTTTTCCCGCAATTCTTAGGTAAACGATGTACGATTAAGTCAGGAATACCTAATATTTCAGAACAAATATTCTTAGTTGTAGCAGCAATTTCTCGTTGAGTTCTAAGAAGTTCCTCCCTCATTTTAAGTGCTACTTCATAAGCCGATTTATCCTTACTACCATCATCAACAAAGAAAATTTCATGAATTGGATAATCTTGAGCTAAAACGCTATTAATTGTATTAACAATAGCACTTGCACTTTCATTATATGAGGGGACCACTACTGCCACTTTCATATTTGGAACCTTATCACCTGTAATTGGTCGATAAAAAATGATAATGATTGTTTTCCAAGTAAGTAAATCACCATCAGCGTTCCATATATCCCTAAAAACAAACTAAAACTTCCACGAATGGTAAAGTTAATATAGTACATTGCTACAATCAATAAAGAAAAAACAAGTAATATGAAGGGCATTTTTAAAGAAGATTTTATTTTATTTTGCTTTAAACTATTTTCTCCTTTGGGTAAATACGATCTAAATTTCTCATAGGACGTATAAGGTTTAATA
>LXTR01000016.1 GCA_001683825.1 Flavobacteriaceae bacterium CP2B
TCGGGATTACTTCAGCTACGTATTTTCCTTGCGGAAAATACTGCACACCCCTCTTCCCTGCTAACGGGCAGATCCCGACGCTGCGGTCGGGATTACTTCAGCTACGTATTTTCCTTGCGGAAAATACTGCACACCCCTCTTCCCTGCTAACGGGCAGATCCCGACGCTGCGGTCGGGATTACTTCAGCTACGTATTTTCCTTGCGGAAAATACTGCTTCAGTAACTTATCCAAAAATATTAACAAGGGTTTAGAATGCAGGGGGAAACCTGTATTTTCGTTACGGCCGTAAAAATAAGGTTTAAATACAGTTTTGGCGAAGACAAAAAGCACTAAAAAGGTAACCCCCCTGATGCAGCAGTTCAACAGCATCAAATCCCGCTATCCGGATGCCCTTTTGCTATTCCGGGTGGGTGACTTTTACGAGACTTTTGGGGAGGATGCCGTGAAAGCGGCCCGGATCCTGGATATTGTGCTGACCCAAAGGAACAACGGGGGCGATCGGACCGAGTTGGCCGGGTTTCCGCACCACGCGCTGAACACCTACCTTCCCAAACTGGTAAAGGCGGGGCAAAGGGTGGCCATATGCGATCAGCTTGAAGACCCCAAACAGACCAAGACCATCGTGAAGCGGGGTGTCACCGAACTGGTAACACCGGGCGTTGCCCTGAATGACGATATCCTAAGTGCCAAGGCCAACAATTTCCTTTGTGCGGTGCATTTTGGGAGGACCCAACTGGGCATTGCCTTCCTGGACATTTCCACTGGCGAGTTCCTCACTTCCGAAGGTTCGGAAGAGCAAATTGACAAGTTGCTCCAAAATTTTAGCCCGAATGAGGTGTTGGTCTCCAAGTCTCACAAAAAGGATTTTCAACATGCCTTCGGCACCGCCTATCACACCTTTTACCTGGAGAACTGGATCCTCCAGGAGGATTACGCCCTGGAAACGCTAACCGCGCATTTTAAAACGAGTACCCTCAAGGGCTTTGGAGTGGCCCACCTGTCACAGGGGATCATCGCATCGGGGGCGGCCCTGCATTACCTGGCTGAAACCCAACACCGGCAACTGCAGCACATCAACCGCTTGCAGCGGATTGCCGAGGAGGAACACATATGGATGGACCGGTTTACCATCAAAAACCTGGAATTATACCAGGCGAACAACCACCAGGGGGTGTCCTTGCTGGACATCATAGACCGAACTATTTCCCCCATGGGCGGGCGAATGCTCAAGCGATGGCTGGCCCTCCCGTTGAAGAACCTGGAAAAGATCCAGCAGCGGCACCGGGCTATCGCCTGTTTAAAGAAGCAGGAAACCACTTTTAACCGGCTGCAGGAATACATCCGGAAAATGGGCGACCTGGAACGGCTGATCTCCAAGGTGGCCACCGGAAAGATCAGTCCGCGTGAGGTCATACAGCTGAAAAATTCCCTGGAGGCCGTGGTCCCCGTAAAGCAACTGATCCTCCAGAGCGGGAATGAGGCCCTGGAACTGATAGGCGACCAGTTGCACCTTTGCGAGTTGCTCCGCACCAAAATACGGGAAATGGTCCGGGAGGAGGCCCCTGCCCTTGCGCAGAAAGGCAACATCATTGCCGAGGGGTATTCCACAGAGCTGGATGAACTGAGGGGTATTGCCTACCGGGGCAAAGACCTGCTGGACGAAATGCTGCAGCGGGAATCGGAACGCACCGGCATTACTTCCCTTAAAATTGCTTCCAACAATGTTTTCGGGTATTATATAGAAGTAAGGAACACCCATAAAGAAAAGGTGCCGGCAGATTGGGTGCGCAAGCAGACCTTGGTTAATGCCGAGCGCTACATCACCCAGGAACTGAAGGATTACGAAGAAAAGATCCTGGGAGCAGAGGAAAGGATCATGGACCTGGAGCAGCAACTGTTTTCCCAGTTGATCGTTTGGATGCAGGAATATATCGCTCCGGTTCAAAACAATGCCTGCCAGATCGCCCGGCTCGACTGCCTGTGTGGTTTCACCCAGCTGGCCAAAGAAAACGGCTATGTATGCCCCGAATTGAATGAGGGGACCGAAATCCACATTGTCAAAGGCCGGCACCCGGTGATCGAAAAGCAGTTACCCCCCGGGGAACCCTATGTGCCCAATGATGTGCTGCTGAATCGGGAAGAGCAACAGATCATGATGATCACCGGCCCCAACATGAGCGGTAAATCGGCCATCCTGCGGCAAACGGCCTTAATCGTATTGCTGGCACAAATGGGTAGTTTTGTTCCTGCCGAAGCCGCCACCCTGGGATATGTGGATAAGATCTTTACCCGTGTCGGTGCCAGCGACAATATTTCATTGGGCGAATCCACATTTATGGTGGAAATGAATGAAACGGCCTCCATCCTGAACAACCTATCGGAGCGCAGCCTGGTGTTGCTGGACGAAATAGGGCGTGGCACCAGCACCTATGATGGCATCTCTATCGCATGGGCCATCACCGAGTACCTGCATGAGCACCCGGCCCGGGCCAAAACCCTGTTTGCCACCCATTACCATGAGCTCAATGAAATGGCCGTCACTTTTGAGCGTATCCGCAACTACAATGTCGCGGTCAAAGAATTAAAGGACACGGTCCTTTTCCTGCGCACCTTAAAGAAAGGCGGCAGCGCCCATAGTTTCGGGATCCATGTGGCCCGGATGGCCGGGATGCCGCAACAGGTGGTCCACAAGGCGCAAAAAATCCTTAAGAAGCTCGAAAAATCGCACTCAAGCGAAGAGTTGGCAGGCAAATTACAAACGGTACAGAGCGAAATGCAGCTGAGTTTCTTTCACCTGGACGACCCGCTGCTGGAGGAGATCAAGGAAGAGATCCTGCACCTGGACATCAACACCCTGACCCCGGTGGAAGCCCTGATGAAATTGAATGAGATCAAGCGGATGATCACGAAAAACAAGAAGGCCAGCTCCTGACCCTAAGGTGTTTTGGCGAGCTGCAGGGCAGGCCTCGTTGATTTTCCATAAAAGTTCTTTACTTTTTAGAGAATTATATTAAATTTGCGTCCGCATTCACTCAGTGGGTGTGTCGTTCTTACAAGTATGCGAAAATAGCTCAGTTGGTAGAGCGCCACCTTGCCAAGGTGGAGGTCGCGGGTTCGAATCCCGTTTTTCGCTCCAAGCAAGGTGAAGTTCTGGATTTACGTTTAACCCTGAATTGTCGATGCACGCTGACGAACCGCATCGCGGTGGTCAGGTCAGAGACTCTGATACATCAACGATGCCGTCAGAGGTGCCGACCGAAGCGTTGGCATTCGGATCCGGTTTTTCGCACAACATAAACGCTGCTTGTCAGCGTTTTTTTGTTTCCGCTCGGGTGGTGGAATTGGTAGACACGTTGGACTTAAAATCCAATGGCCATTAGGCCGTACGGGTTCAAGTCCCGTCCCGAGTACAGGGCGATAGCCGAGATTTCGATCTCGGCTTTTTCGTTTAAAAAACCTTCTGGGTACAACATTTTCGAGATTAATACAATTTTCACTTTCTAAATTTTTATTCAACAGACTTTATATCATTTGAATACAAATATTATTTAGTTGTCTTAGGATGTGGACACAGAAGAAGAAAAATGTGGAAATACAAATCCTTTGGGCAGTAATTTCCCCAATGGATTTGAAAGGTTAAGTTTAGGAATCTCTTAGTTTGAATTATCCAATAGGCAAGATACAGGCCGATGATCGCTAGTCCTGGTATGACTATTGGATCCCGCATTGGCCGTTTCAAAGATTTCATGTTCTACTTTGCCATTTCCAGCATTTACCTTCAGCGGCAGACTACCATCACAAAGGGGTTGACTCATCAGGATGTGATCGAGTAACAGTGGGTTTTGACTCGCAGGTATTCCTGCGATTTCATCACGGAATTTTGCAGTCCAACGCAGGTGACCTGGATGAAGAATTTTTAAAAGGGAAATCTGTACAATTTTTATCCACCATTGTCCATTCCTTAGCGATTGTTCCTACCCCATCTTTGCACTTTCAAAATATCATTGACCTTTAAAAAATAAAAAGATGAAATCAATTTTTGCAACAACTGCTTTATTTGTAACACTTTTATCAAATCAACAGATTTTCGCACAAGGGAAAAGAGTACCAGCTTCCCTAGGAAGGAAGGAATACATTGAAGTTGAAAAGGGTGTCAAACTTCATGTCACTGACATAGGTGAAGGCAAACCTATTGTGCTAATTCATGGTTGGCCCTTAAGCGATGCCATGTACGAATACCAATATCAATATCTTGCCCAAAAGGGATTTCGTGTGATTGGCATTACCCTAAGAGGATTTGGGCAGTCTGACAGGCCTTATGGAAGATATGATTTTGATGTCTTTTCAGATGATATTAAAGTAATTCTGGAAAAGTTAAAGATTCAGGATGCCACTTTGGGCGGCTTTTCCATGGGGGGTGCCGTGGTGACGCACTATGTTACCAAATATAATTCTGCCCATGTTAGTAAATTGGCCTTATTTGCTGCAGCAGCACCTTCCTGGATAAAACGTGACGGTTTTCCATATGGCCTCACCAAAGAAGAAGCTGATGGTGTTATAAATGCTACCCTCACCGGCCGTCAGGATTTGATTGCTGGCTTTGGTGCAGGTTTTCCTGCCAAAGAGGGCAATATTTCACAGCATGTGGAAAAATGGCTGGAGAATATCAACCTTCAGGCATGGCCGTATGCGGTAACTCAATCCATAACTGCCCTGCGCGACCTTGATTTGCGGGATGAGTTGGAAAAAATAGATATTCCCGTGGTCATCTTTCAAGGGACTCAAGATAAGCTAATTGAATATGCCCTGGCTGAGCAACTCTATAAAGGAATCAAGAATTCCTATATCGTTAAATTCGAGAACAGCGGTCATGCTCTGTTCGTGGAAGAAGCGGAGAAGTTTAACCGTGAATTGGAAAAGTTTGCTCTTAAGTAATTGTTTAACATTGACAGGACAGAGAATGTCCTGTCAATGTTTTCTTTTCCCTGGGGCTCAACCTTATTCTGCCTTAAGGTCTGTTTAGCACTGGGTTGCTTCAAAATTTGTACGTTTACTTTAATTATTTCAGGTAATGAACACCGGTCAGTTGTTTCAGAGTGAACTTAAAACCTTTGGGCTTCTCTCACTTGATTTTGGAAGTTTAAATCAGGTTAATAAAGGCGTTTACAAGGAATATATACTGGTTTTTTATCTTACCGCGGGCTATCGGTTGCAGGTGGACCTCAATGTGTATGTCACAGATCAACCCACGCTCCTGTTTGTGAACCCCAATCAACATTTGCATTTTGAGCAAAGCGGTATCGAAGAAGGATATATGGTTTACTACAACCGCGACTTTTACTGCATCCAAATTCATGATGAAGAGGTGGCGTGCGATGGTTTGTTGTTCAACAACATCCACAATATGCCCCTGGTACGATTGGATCCTTCTGAAGCTCCCTTTTTTGACTACATCTTCAACCAGATTGCAACTGAGTTTGCGCTGCAGGATGTTTCCCTGGAGGAGATGATCCGTACCTATTTGAAGCAGTTGTTCATCAAATCTGCCCGATTGTGGAAAAAACAGAACCTGGACAAAGCTCTTGCCGATCATCAAAATGACCTTGAATTTTTCCGAAAGTTTTCGATGCTCGTAGACAAATATTACAAGCAGAAACACAACGTGTCGGACTATGCTGAACTTTTGAACATCGCCCCTAAAACAATCACCCACAAGTTTAAAAGGCTTAAGCTTCCACTTCCGAATGATGTTATTAAGAACCGCATCGTGCTCGAAGCAAAACGAATGTTGGCTTATACCGACCTTACATCCAAGGAAATAGGATATATTTTGGGATATGAGGACCCAGCCTATTTCAGCAGGTTGTTTCTGCACAAGGCAGGTGAAACCCCATCTGGATTCAGAACCAAATTTCTTGCCGGAGATTAATTCTTAAATGTTATGGGTAATTCTTCTAGGGCCCTTTTGCTGGGGCTTCTGGCCTCGCTATTCTTTGCCGCCACCTTTATTGTAAACCGCTTACTCTCTTTAGGAGGAGGTAGCTGGATATGGAGTGCATCCCTACGGTTTTTCTGGATGCTTCCTTTCTTCCTGCTGATCGTTCTTTCACGAAGGAATTTTTGGGTGCTATGGGAAGAAATGAATAAAAGCTGGGCGCAATGGATTCTTTGGAGTACAGTAGGATTTGGCATCTTCTATGCCCCGTTGACTTTTGCGGCAGCTTATAGTCCGTCCTGGCTGGTGGCCAGTACCTGGCAAGTGACCATTGTTGCCGGCATGTTGATGGCCCCGCTTATCAATAAAAAAGCGAAAGGCGGTCATCGGAGTATGTATCCCTTTCTATTTTCGGGGATTATCCTGGTTGGGATAGTGGTAATGCAGGTTAGTGAAGGCAAATCCCTTTCTTTTAATCATATGGTTATGGGTACCATACCAGTTTTGGTGGCGGCATTTGCTTATCCGTTGGGAAATCGTAAAACGATGAAGATCAGCGGGGGCACATTGGATGTTTACCAGAGGATTCTCGGAATGCTTATTGGTAGTTTGCCCTTTTGGTTACTACTAAGCGGCTATGATCTGCTGGTAGAACATAATCTGCCGGGCAAACAGCAATATGTGCAAACCTTTATAGTGGCGGTCACTTCCGGGGTTATAGCCACAGCGCTTTTTTTTCTGGCAACGGATAAGGTTCGTCATAACGAGAAATCCCTGGCCATGGTGGAGGCTACTCAATCCACGGAGGTATTCTTTGCCCTGGTAGGGGAGATATTGATTCTCAGTGCCCCGGTTCCGGATGGTTACGCCTTGAGTGGCATGGTTTTGATACTAATTGGGATGGTGCTGCACAGTATGGGTACTAAAAAGTAATTGTTAGAGAGGTATGGGAGCTCCCTTGAATTAATCAGTGCCTTTATCTGTGTTTTCGGTTTGATTAAACCGCCTGGAGATCACTTCCCGTAATCGATCCGCATTATCATCCCCCCAATGCCCTATGACGCCAATAACCGGAATAAGGCTCTTTCCAAAATCTGTAAGGCTGTATTCCACTTTCGGAGGGACCACAGGGTAAATCTTACGGGTTACCAGTTCATGTCCTTCCAATTCCTTTAACTGTATGTTCAGGACCCTGCGGGAGGCATCCGGTATTTTACGCTGCAGCTCACTTGGTCTTTTATGGCCTTCATTGATAAACCATAGTAAGCGCATCTTCCATTTGCCATAAAGCACCTCTCCGATCAAGTCAAGGCCACAGCTGAGGGTTGGTAATATCTTTCTTTCGTACATGGTATAAAAATAAGCCTATGTACCATTTTGTGCAATAGGGGAATAATTTCTCCCTATATGAATCGTAATTCCGTACTTGTGAGATTGTTTCATAGGGCAGAAATTTGTACAAAACAATTTGAGATGGAACAAACGATTGATTATCAGAATGAGCTGCTTGGCAAAGTCGCATTAGTTACAGGGGGAACAAAAGGAGCCGGTAAGGCTATCGCCGAACGGTTGAACAATGCTGGGGCGCAAGTAATCGTTACTGCCCGAAATCAGCCTGAAACAATTGCCCCTGGGATACATTTTATATCATCAAATCTCGGCACTCCCGAAAGTGCCGATACAATTACAAAGGAGGTGTTGCACCAATTCGGGCAGATCGATATCCTTGTGAACAATATAGGTGGGTCTGAAACTCCTGGTGGTGGGTTCTCAGTGCTTACCGATGATCACTGGGAATCGACCATACAGACCAATCTACTGGCCCCGGTCCGTCTGGATCGGGCAGTCCTGCCTCAAATGCTAGAGCAAAAAAGTGGGGTGATTATACACATAGGGTCGATCCAGGGAAAACTGCCACTGCACGATTCAACACTTCCCTATGCTGCGGCAAAAGCTGGGTTGATCAATTATAGCAAAGGATTGGCCAAAGAAGTTTCCCCAAAGGGCATACGTGTCCTGACAGTTTCTCCAGGCTGGATTATGACCGTGTCATCGAAAAAGATGATGGAGCGAATTTCCGAAAGCTCCAACATCACTATTGAGGCAGCCGCCCAATCCGTGATGGATGCCCTGGGAGGAATTCCCTTCGGAAGACCGGCACAACCTGAGGAAGTAGCCGAGCTTGTTGGCTTTCTTGTATCCCCTAGAGCGGGCTATTTGACGGGTACCGAATATGTTATCGATGGTGGTACCATCCCAACCATTTAATTGATATGCATTGCTAAAACGCGATGAGTGAAATTAATTGATAACACTCTGGTAATAGGATAAGAAATACAATGGATTATTTGCAGGCGTTTAATTACAGCCTACTCTCACAATTTGACTAACGGTTTAATATTCTAAAGCAATGAATTTACCTAAAGTAATCTCAGAACTAATTGCCGCACAGGGAAATTTTGATAGTGCTGCCTATGCCAAATGTTTCTCCGAAACTGCCAGGGTTTTCGATGAGGGAAAAACCCATGTTGGGAGAAGCGAAATATATGCGTGGAATTCCACGACAAATGCTAAGTACAATACGGTGGTGGAACCTCTTGCGTACAAAGAATCCGGAGAGTATGGAATTCTGACGGCTCAAAGTTCAGGGACGTTTCCGGGAAGCCCTATAGTATTGAAGCATAATTTTGAATTCGAAGACGGACTGATCAAGAGCTTAAGAATTACCCTGTAGTAGATTACTGAATGCCATTAAACGTTCATTTAATTTTCTTGAGACCTGTTCTATAACTTTTCAAATTAAGATTTGATTCAGTAAGGTTCTGTTAGATGGCTTTAAAAAAGTATAGACCAATTTCCTGACAATTGCTTAAAAGCGTTACGACATCGGAGGATGCGTTTCAGATTGTACGTTTCAATTGTCCGGAAAAATAGGGTGAATCATCCCATCGTACTTTTCTGTATTTGGTCAGCAATTTTAAGGCATCCGGGAGACTTTCCCAGATCGTCTGGTTCATTTTTTCGAGTAATAGCTTTTTGGAAAAGGTATCGGATGTAACCAAACTGATTTCACGTATCGGTTGCGGATCCTGAAAGGGTTTGCATATCGCTTTGTCGGGGGTGGATTCATTTAAGGTGGATAGCCAGGGTACAATGGCAAATCCGTACCCTTCCCGTACCATGTTCTTTAATGTTTCAATGGAGTTGATCTCATAAGAATAATTATTTAGGGAATTGGAGGTGTCAAGGCTACAGATATCTAATAATTGCGAGTTGTAACAAAATTCCCCTTCCAGAATTAAAAGTTCCTTACGGTTATGCTCGTGTAGAATATAGGAAGGGTCTTTGGTATGCTGGTCTGTTAGCGGCAGATAGGCCATAAATGGTTCATTAAAAACGGGGAACTCTTTTAAGTTCTTGTTACCTGTGGGTGTGGCCATCATTGCTATATCGATTTCACCTGCTTCCAGGGCTTTCATTAATCCAACAGTAGAATTTTCTGAAATTATAAATTCTACTTCCGGTAATGTTCTTTGAAAATTTTTCAGGCAAAGAGGAATCAAATAGGGCGATAGGGTGGCTACTACTCCTATGTACATCTTGCCTTTCAGGATGTTTTTTTGCTCGATTACAAAATCCCGTACGGTATCTACTTCACGCAGGATTTTTTTGGCTTTTTCAACAATGTCAACACCCAGGGGAGTGGGTTCCAGGGGAACTTTCGAACGATCAAATATTTTAATGCCGATTTCTTCCTCGAGTTTTTTCAGTTGGATGGTCAGGCCTGGCTGGGTAACCATGCACTTTTCTGCGGCCCTGGCAAAGTGCCTTTCCATTTCCAGGGTTACGATGTAGCGAAGCTGTTGGAGGGTCATATAAATTATATTTATAAATACACAATATTATTAATTTGATTTATATATACCAAATGGGAGACATTTGTAGCATCAAAATAAAAGAACCTTAATACATACAAACATGAAAACAATCATTAAATCATTAATTCTAGCAACTATGAGTACAGTAGTAAATGCCCAGGTACAGGATTACCTGACAGATTCCCACCTTGATCAGGATGTCAAGGGTTTTTTAGAAGTATTAAATACCTCAGGCGGACCGGCTCTGGAGTCACTTTCCAAAGAAGACGCACGTCAGGTACTGGTAGGGGCGCAGGAAGCCTTTGCCGTTGATCTTAGCGGTATTGAAGAATCCGAAAGGACGATTCTTGCTGATGGCCATAAAGTCAAATTGAATATCGTTCGGCCTAGTGGTGTGAAAGGAAAATTGCCAGTATTTATTTTCATCCATGGCGGTGGCTGGATTCTGGGCGACTATCCAACACATAAACGACTGGTGCGCGACCTGGTAGTAAGATCTGGCTTCGCCGGAGTATTTGTAAATTACACCCCTTCCCCTGAAGCTCAGTACCCTACAGCCATCAATGAGATTTATTCTGCCACCAAATGGGTTGCCAAACATGGTGACGAGATAAACGTGGACGGAAGTAAACTGGCTGTTGTGGGTAATAGTGTAGGGGGAAATATGACCGCCGTTACCGCACTGAGGGCGAAGGCTGAGAATGGACCTGCAATTAAGGCCCAGATTCTACTCTGGCCAGTGACCGATGCGACGTTCAGCCAGGAGTCCTACCAAACTTTTGCCACAGACAGGTTTTTGACCGTTCCTATCATGAAGTGGATGTGGGACCAGTATACTACAGATCCCGAAGAGAGAAAATCCCTTTATGCCTCCCCATTACAAGCCAGCCTGGAGGATTTACAAGGACTTCCGCCTGCTGTGATCATGGTAGCCGAGAACGATGTCCTAAGGGACGAAGGCGAGGAATACGGACGCAAATTGAACCAGGCAGGTGTGGAAGTAACCACTATCCGTTATAATGGTACCATTCATGACTTCGGATTATTAAACGCCCTGGCCAACCAACCGTCTACAAAAGCGATGCTGGACCATGCAGCGGCGGAATTGAAAAAGTATTTGAAGTAAGTAATTTTAGCCGTGTGGAATTAAAAAAGGTTGGGGTAAAATCTCAACCTTTTTTAATTATCCACCATAATTTTCCCTTTCGTATGACGCGAGGCAGTGTAGTGAAAACCGTATAACTTAAGCTGTTGTTGGGAATAAGCAGGAGGGGAGGTTAAACTATCAGCTTCGTTCCGCTCTGATCTTTTCCCGATGTTGTTCTCCCCAGTTACTGAGCGCAGCCAAAACCTGGTCAAGCGAATTACTGTATTGCGTTGTAGTGTAGTCAATTACCACAGGCGGGCCCGGATCAATATTACGCTGAATAAACCCATTGAGTTCCAGGTCTTTGAGTTCCATGGAAAGCACTTTTGCAGAAATACCAAGAGTTCTCTGTATTTCATTAAAGCGTGAGTAGCCTTCGCTTATTGCAATTATAATTTTAATCTTCCACTTCCCTCCTATGGCATAGAGGGCATCATTGATGCCGTTCAGTTTCTTCTGACATGCCTCCTTAGATATCGGTTCTCCCATAATTGTATCAACTAACTAACAAAAAGGTAACCACTTACCTTTTGTAAACTACTAACAAAAGTAAAGTAAATGTAGGTAATTTTGACGGGTAATTTAAAATTTAACAAACAATGAACAAGTCATTAAAATGGGCCTATTGGATTTCCACTGCCATCCTGGTCATAACCATGTTGCTATCGGGCTATTCGTATATCAACAGTCCGGAAATGAAAGATGCATTTTTGAAACTGGGCTTTCCGGAATACTTCAGAATTGAACTTGCTGTTGCCAAAATGTTGGGCGCTTTGGTTCTTATTTTGCCCTTGAATTATGGGTTCAAGGTGTTGGCATATGCCGGATTTGCCCTTACTTTCTTATCTGCCTTAATAGCACATACTGCCATTGGGGATGAGGCGGCTGCCATAATTTCTCCCCTTATTTTTCTGGGCATACTCTCCGCTTCATTCTTCTCCTCCTATAAATTATATAACTATTCTTTAGCCTGATTCTATAACCATGAAAAAAATATTGCATATAAAATCAAGTCTGAATGGAGATCATTCATTCAGTACACGGCTGGGTAAAGCCATTATTGAAAATTTGAAACAGCATTATCCAGGCGTACATCTCGTAGAGCGCGATTTGGTAAAGCAAAAATTCCCACATTTTGAACTTGAATCTCACAAAGACGGTGATGATGAAGTTATCAGGGAGGTTTTCAATGCTGATATTATTGTAATCGGGGCTCCGCTCTACAATTTTGGAATACCGTCTCAGCTTAAGGCCTGGATTGATCATATATCAAAGGCTGGTGTTACTTTCTCTTATGATAAAAACGGTCCCAAGGGCCTTGTAGCGGGAAAAAAAGTGTATGTAGCCATGTCATCGGGAGGAATCTACTCTGAAGGGCCTTCGGAAGACTTTGATTTTGTATCACCTTATCTGAAAAGCGTCCTTGGCTTTCTTGGGATGACGGATGTTGAAATTATTCGTGTAGAAGGTACTTCTATGAGTGGAGTGAGAGAATACGCCCTGGAAAAAGCGATTGATAGCCTTGAGCAGGAAATATTGAATTGATCGTTTTTGTTCGCTCAATCAAAAGTCTTTCCCAAACTAAGGGTAAGGCTTTTTTTCTTTTAATTGTGTCATTTAACCTAAGTGGTAACGCTACATGGTTCCAAGGTAGAAAGCATGATCTTTTACAATTAAATCCTTTTAACCTTACCTTATCCTGAACTTTATTAATTCCTTCTAATAGTACGATAGATAACTCAATAACCCTTTGGGATTTAAAAATCAGGACAGCACATAATTAAATACATTCATATTCCCATCATTCCAATTTTCATAAGAGATAAATAACTGGAAAATGATTTCCAAAAAATTGATTTCTATTTCATATCCTTTTTAAATATCAGAGTTGAATCCCCTTTCCCTACAATCAAAATGTCCGTATACCCGATAAATAGTCCTGTCTCCACTATACCGGGAATCTGAATCAGAAACTGATTAAAAGCTTCAATATCATCTATTTCCACAATATTAATGTCAACAATATAATTCTGCTCATCAGTGAGAAATGCCACGCCCTTTTCTTTTCTCAAAACAGGGCCCAGTTTTAATTCAGCTAACTTTGCAATGATCGACTCTGTGGCAAATGGTATTGTTTCTATTGGTAATCTAAAGTTACCCAATCTCATTACCTGCTTGCTGGAATCTGCAATTATTATATTGCATTTAGAATTATGGGCAAGTATTTTTTCTCTTAGTAGTGCTCCTCCTCCACCTTTAATTAATTGTAGTTTCGAATCGAACTCATCCGCCCCGTCAATATATACGTCCAACTTTCTCACCTTTGCCATTGTAGTAAGTTGAATGCCCAAATCTTGGGCTAAGTTTGCTGACTTTTCCGAAGAAGCCACCGCTAATATTGAAAGTCCATTATGTACTTTTTCAGCTAGCTTCCTGATCATACGTTCAGAAGTTGTTCCTGACCCTAAACCTACCAACATACCATCCTCAACAAATTTTAGGGAATGATTTGCTGCCAGTTTTTTTTCCTTATCAATTTGTGTGTTTATCAATTTTATGAATTAATTGATCAATGATTATCCCAATAGATAGTTATTATGTAACCCATCCTAATTCTGCCTCAATTTAATTAGACTTTCAATGTAAAACCTAAAAATTAATAACTGTTTCCAATGCCTTATCCGTCTCTTCGGTCATGAAATTAGATTGATACAACATGGTTGTGGTAACCGATGAATGACGGTAGAGCTTTTGAAGTATTTGGATGGAAATTTTATCTCCTGCAATTTGGCCGAAACTGTGCCTGGCTATATGCATGGTCAAGTTTTTATCTATTTTGGCTTTCTTTGCTGCTTTCCTTAAGGCCTTGTTTAATGCCCCATTGGCAGACCTTGTCCTGCCAAAAATATCTTTTGGACTCTGTGATAAGGACATTTTAAGCTCAGGTAAAATATAGTCATCATCGCTTCTTTGATCTTGCTTATAATCCTCTAGAATGTCATTTACCTTTTCGGGCACGATTAAGGAAAGTTGTTTAGAGTTCTTGTTCATTCGGTAGTACAGTCGGCCATCCCTGATATCTGTCCATCGTAGTTTAAGAACATCTGAAATTCTCATGCCCGCGAAGTAAAAGCTTAAAAGCCAAACATTCACAGCATGCTTTTCGTACTTAGTAAGCGTGTCTATTGTTTCCAGTTTTCTTATTTCTTCAGGGGATAGTCCAATTTTTCTGGTCTCCGGAAACTTGATCTGCACCCTACCCTTTCCAAAGGGATAGTATTGGCGATCAACAATCCCCATTCGTATGGCTCTGTTAAATAAGGTTCGTATTACAACAAGGTTATTAGCCACTGAGCGGTCCGATAGGTTCTTATCATTTTTTAGGTAGGTACAGAACCCTTTTAAAAATTCTTCATCCAGGTCACGGAATTCCAGATGTTTGGCTCCACAGTATGCATAAAGGTGATTGATCCTTGTCTGATCAGATTTAAGCCTACTTAGCTTGGAATTCTCTTCCAATTCTTTCAGATGCGCCTTAGCCAGCTCTTTAAATCCCTGTATTCGGGTGTCGGTGGACAACTCCTTCTTTATCTGTTGCAGGGTAAATTCTTTGTGCTCCAACTCCATCTTGAGCAAAGTGCGGTTGATCTCCCCTAGCCTGGCCAGCAACAAACTATTAAGATAGGATGCATTGGGATTGGATTTTCTCACCACCCGGTTTTTCTTATCCCAATGGTTTAAGGGAATGTACTGACCTATATAATTATAGATCGCTTTACGTTCTTTGATAATGCGAATGGCCAGGGGAAAATGCCCTGCACAATTCGGCTTTTTTCGTAAGGTAATAGTAGCCCTGGCTGACATATTTTTCTTTATTTTTTTAATGTAATACTTTCCCAGGTACAACATAGGTACAACACTTGGTTGAATCCAAATGAGTTGAAAAAGCATCGAATTATATTCGAGGACATGCATATAAATGAATATCAATCATTTATGTGCAAATTTGTCTATCCTTATCAGCACTTAAAATCCAATGGCCATTAGGCCGTACGGGTTCAAGTCCCGTCCCGAGTACGGATAGATAAAAACCAGCGCAATTGCGCTGGTTTTTTATTTTGATACTGTGGCGCCAAGCTTGCTTGAGCGATCGCAGGAGCAAAATAAAAAACCAAAGCCGGAGGTTTTGGTTTTTATCTTCAACACGTTCGGGCGGGACTCGCGAGGCGAACAGCCGAGCAATTCCCGTCTGAAAACATCCCGATTTGTGCAGATTTCGCCAGAGGCAACCCGGAAGGGCTTTTCCTTTTTAACCCCTTCGGGCGGGACTCGCGAGGCGAACAGCCGGGCAATTCCCGTCTGAAAACATCCCGATTTGTGCAGATTTCGCCAGAGGCAACCCGGATGGGCTTTTCCTTTTAAACCCCTTAGGGCGGGACTCGCGAGGCGAACAGCCGGGCAATTCCCGTCTGAAAACATCCCGATTTGTGCAGATTTCGCCAGAGGCAACCCGGATGGGCATTTCCCTTTTAACCCCTTCGGGCGGGACTCGCGAGGCGAACAGCCGGGCAATTCCCGTCTGAAAACATCCCGATTTGTGCAGATTTCGCCAGAGGCAACCCGGATGGGCATTTCCCTTTTAACCCCTTCGGGCGGGACTCGCGAGGCGAACAGCCGGGCAATTCCCGTCTGAAAACATCCCGATTTGTGCAGATTTCGCCAGAGGCAACCCGGATGGGCTTTTCCTTTTTAACCCCTTCGGGCGGGACTCGCGAGGCGAACAGCCGGGCAATTCCCGTCTGAAACATCCCGATTTGCTCTGAAAACATCCCGATTTGTGCAAATTTCGCCAGAGGCAACCCGGATGGGCTTTTCCTTTTTAACCCCTTCGGGCGGGACTCGCGAGGCGAACAGCCGGGCAATTCCCGTCCTGAACACAATATATTTTCCGGATCATTGATTCATAAAGCCCGGGTACGCTGAGAGCCGCCACAAAAGTAGCATGCCATTATACCTCGAAAAGACCTCCGCATCAGTCTCCGCTTGCCGCTTTACTGGTCAAAAAACGATATCCATCGAAGGGGATGATATCCCCCTCCCCTATGACAATTTACCACTTATGACTGCAAATAGCCATCAGTCTGGAAAATGACTACCCGCCATTAGTACCCAATGGGTTAAATGCCACCAACCTGCCCTTTTCATAGGATAGTCCCCCTGCCTTGTCCTATCGTTTCTTTTTACCCATAGACCGGTCGAAGCTCATGAAAAAGTTGATCCAGATATTGCGGGACAACCGCAGGATGACCGGCAATAAAACAATCATGGTGATTACAATGACTATATAGGTGTCTACCAGGCCGAGGCCCACCAGGAAATAGGACAGGACAAAAGCCATCCCCGCAAAGATCAGGCCCACAGGGTAGCTTACATACATGGCCCCATAAAAAAAGGAAGGCTCTATCTTATACCTGGTACCGCAATTGCCACAACGCTCCCACATCTTCAACGTCTGCGTAAGCCTATAGGGGTTCTTTTGGCGATACATACTTTCTTGCTGGCAAACCGGGCACGCCCCATTAAATATACTATACACCTTGGTCCCTTTCAAAAAATCCATCATAGTCCAAACATATTTTAGTGAAATTCCAACCGGAGTGCAGCCACCACTACCGCTTTATTTGATTATCGGTGAAACCGTTGAAGAGGGTAGTCGACAAAACCCCTCGCGGTTTACAAACCCTCAGTGCGGCCGCTCACGGTCTCTGCAAAGGCCCCCGTAACAGACCACTGCTTGAGGACAGCCCCCATTAAATGGCCGACAAAAAAATAGCGGGGATCAACCCCGCTATTCTGTCAAAAAATCAAACAAACCTGGTATGACCTTTGGGAGGGTAAAGACACCCTATCGTGCCATTTGGATGGCACCAAATAGGGCGCTGTTCCTCCGGAAATTACATTTTAAACTCCTTTTCAAATTCGGCGGTGGTGTATACATGGCTGGCCAGGAACCTGTAGTTGATCTCTGCTGCGAGGTTCCCATCGTACCCGGGAACTATGGCAGAGGCCGTGGCATCCTTGACTACGGCGACTTCAAATCCCAGTTCCAAAAGTTCCCTTAAATGGGATTCTACACAAAGGTTGCCCGACATACCTGCCAACACGATCTTGTCTATTTTCTGCTTTCTCAACTGTAAACCCAGATCGTTTTGTTCCGGACCATACACCTTATGGGGGCTGACGACGGTCACAAAATCCTTTTCTATATACTTTTTGTACCGTGGCAGCCAATCCGCGCCAGATCCCTCGAACCCTTCCGTGTTTAACTGGTCTCCTCGGTCAAACATTCCGATATCGTGCATCAGTTTCTCCAGGGTCCCTTCAAATTTCCAGGCATGGTCGTGCTTGTAGTAATAATGGGGTGAGATAAAGACTTTAATACCATTTTCTTCACCCAGTTTAAACAACGTTTCCAGGTTTTCTACGGTCTTGTTTTTTGTAACGCTTTCCCCGATAACGCCCCAGGTCACCCCTTGGGGACTTAGAAAATCATTCTGGGGGTCAATGATAACAATGGCTGTGGTAGCATCAACAGTGAAGCCGGGATCGGGTAGTTGCGCGACCAGTTTAAAACTTGATGCCACCATGAAAACGAGGATGAACAATGAATTTTGAAGATGATTTTTCATTTTAAAAAAGTTTAAGTGAAACATTATTTAAGCAACAATTCGCATGTGCACCGGTGGAATGGAACTTTGTACTCCCTCCCCGCATCGCGGTGTTTTTAAGGGTGCATGCAGGAGGGGCCGGTGTGGTTTTGAAGCCGTATCCATCTTCCCTGTTATTAGGTTGCCATTGGCCACCTGCACATGCTTCTTTGCTACTGGCCCCAAAATTCTTAATTGATATCAGGCCAATTTGTTCTATCCTAACCGAATTGTCAAAAAATTGCGCCTTCCATCAGGGCGCTAATCCCAACGGCCTGCCTTTATTTCGACATTAGAGCAAAATGGCAACAGAATAGCCGGCAAAACCAAAGGACATTTACAGTATACTAACCCTGGGTCGATTAAATAGGAATACCAAGGGTGTTAAAACTTCTAATCATGTCAGCACAATTGCAACCAGAGAATTGGGTAAATCAGTACGAAACGTACCTGATGAACTACACCAGAAACAGAATTGCGGATCCCAACACCGCCCAGGACATTGTCCAGGATACCTTTTTAGCCGCTTTTAAGAACAGGGGGCTGTTTAAAGGAAATGCCAGCGAGAAAACCTGGTTAACCGCCATTTTAAAGAATAAGATCGTGGACCACTATCGGCAGGCAAACACGTTTAAAGGGAAGGGATTGCGAAAAACAGTCTCTTTCAGCGCTTTTGGCTCGGAACATCATCTGGAACCCACAGAGGACTCCTATGAAAACAACCCGGTTAGCCGCTATATCCATTTCAAAGAATTGGAGCAGACCTTAAATGAAGGCCTGAAATCATTGAACGGTGTCGAACTAAAGGTCTATCACTTGCAAAGTAAGGGATTTGACAATGACTATATCTGCGACAAATTGTCCATTTCAAAATCCCATTGCTGGGTGGCCCTCCACAGGGCGAGGCGAAAGCTTAAAGCCTATTTGAACACCGAATGGGATCTGGCCTCCTAGGGGAACAAAGGTAGGCGACTTGCCACCCTATGGGATACCCTTCCAACGGAAGGAGGAACAAGCAATACCCCGCGACAGCGACGGATCTCGCGACAAAACAATACAATAACAGAAGAACCTATTTATATGGCCACAGATCATACAACACCTGCAAAGATACTTTCCGGTGAGGACAATGCCACACCATCGTATACGTCGGCATGTGGCAAGCCAACAGTTTCTATAAATAACCAGCCTTTGATCCCTGTTGGGATACTCTTGCTGCCTTCAACGGGCAGTTCTCCGGTAACCCTGAAAATAATCGCGGACGGAAAAGAACAGGACCTTGAAAATGTAGTTCTGGAACTGGACCAGGATTCCATTGATCCCGGAGGAGGTAAATGCCTATTACAGGGTGATCAAAAAACCGGTAAAATTACCAAGCAGTGGGTTTTCAGGTATTCCCCACCAGCGGTCCAAAGTGCCCCAAAGGCACCGGCTGACCAGGAATACCTCAGGCAGGGGCTGCTTGCCGGGGCCTCAAGGGTGCAGACAAGACTTAGGCGCACCTTGTAACATTTAAATCATTCAGGTTCAGGGTGATTACCAAAAAGGCATCCGGTTGCTACTACAAAATCCCCGGAAATCCAATCTCCAAAATCGGACCATCGCAAGGCCATGATCTATTCCGGGAAAGGCCTGGACCTCCTATGCCTAATCTTCCGACAAGACACATGGTACAAGCTTGCCAGCAAGTGGTATTCAGGCGCTGAAGCGTGGCAAGGGGGGCTAGCCTGGTCTACCCGGCCGTACCGGAGGTCTTCCATAAGGAAATGGATGTCACTAAAGAACAATGCCTTTTCAGGGGCCACGAAATCCCCGGGTGGGATCTTAATCGTAAAATGTACCAGGGCACAAGGCCCTTTCAAGATTCCAGGCTACGCCCTGGTTTTCCTAAATAAACCACCCATGGTCGTCACAGTAGTATTCCCTGGTTGCTGGTTGCTCGACATACGTATCATTTGGGGCCATCGGGAGCCTGTCACGGGTATGGCCCAGGAAGAAGTTTGCTTTTGTCCGAATGTCTTTCAGTAGTGTCTGTAAAAAATCCATAAACTCTTTGTTTTTTCTTTGATGCCGCAAAGGTAGCCCCGTTGTACATCAGTGTGTTATGCAGGTATTCCCCGGTGATAGGCAAGATGTCCCTGTTGACTTTGTTTCGTACGTAACCGGCAATCCACCGACCCCCACTCCCGGTAACGCGCCAAGACCTGCCTCACCCCATTCTTTACCATATTTGGGTTTGGTGTGCCGATTTCTGTAGCACTGTATCAATTCAGGGATATGAACAGCCCCGGAGCCAACAGGTTGATGTTGTTCTCAATAAATTCGTATATCGTATAAGGATGTATGCTCTCTTTAAACATTTTTAAATGCAAATCCTCAAGCTTTACTTTATTTTTATAGACCTTCATGATGCTGTGTTTTTTGTATGTGTTTAATACGATCGGAGCCGGCTGATATCGGTTCATGTTGATTCCCAGGAAACAGTATGCGTCTACCTGCTATGCCATACCTGCAACTGCCTTATACTGTTTAATTCCAAAGTTCCTTCAACCCTTGGTGCGACTATTGCTTCACCCCCGGGATCTGGTATCGCATCCCACGGCCCGGGTTAGGCCGACAGCAGGGATTGGCGGAAGGCTTTGCGGAATTTGAGGGGTGTAATGCCAAAACTGTTCTTAAATAGTTGCGAAAAATGACTGGGGTTGTCATAGCCAATGCCCATCCCCACCTGGATGATATTTTCCTCTGTACCCAGCAAGAGCTCCTTCGCGTGTTCCATTTTCAAGCGATTGGTAAACTGGTGCGGGGTCTCGCCTGTGGTTCTTTTAAACATTCGAATAAAATGGTGGACGCTTAATTTGGCCAGTGTTGCCAATTCGTTGGTACTGATCTGGCAATCTATATGGTCCAATATGTAGCGCTGTATTTTCTGCAATTGAAAAGGGGTAATGCCCATTTTACGTGTGGAGCAAAGGGCTTCTTGTTGACAAACCCTTTTAACCAGGTAGTCGCCCAGCGAAACGATCATGTTTTCCAGGTACCATTTATCATCCCCGGGGCAATACAGCAATTCCTGGATCAGATAGATGGCCAACTGGTTGCTCAATGCTCCGTCCATAAAGTGTTTTTGCACAAAACTCTCCGGATCTAAATCGACATCCATCGTGCCAAAGACCCCGTTATACAGCCCCAATATCAATGGCCCTTCATTGGCGTACTCTTCGGAAGCCTCCAAATGGAATACGAATTGGAAGTCTTCCCCTTCAGCATAGTCCGTGCTCTTATAGTCCTTTTTATTGCTAAGAAATAGGATGATGGGGTTCTTGTGTGCAAGGTTGCGCACCTTATCCGTGTCTTTGATAATTTGCTTGAGATTTTTCACGTAACGCATGATGTAGTTTTTAGGTTGAATCCGTACTATTTCTTTCTCTGAAGGCGCCTTATTCTTTTCAGATAGTATCTGCCTTTCAGGTTTATCGCTCTAAAGGTTCCTTTTTATATCCCACAGCGCTTTGTTTTCATTTGCAAAAGGTCTGTGGGTCTTAGTTCTGAAGGCAACCTCAACATTTACAAGCATAAAATTAAGCCGGTAATACCCCTGCTGCCAGTACCAACTTTTTAATGTCTTCATTTGTTTAACTAACGGTGCAAATAGGGGGGCAATGCAGGGAAAGCAGCAGGCTTTGAACGCCACGGCGCGGAAAAAATCTTCTTAACGTTGGCATTTACCTTCTTAACGTAAAGGCTATTAGCGATAAAATGAGTAATTTGAAGTCTAAACCAGCTCTTATGGATCCGATAAGAATTACGAATGTGTTTCTTAGGCAGAAACCACATTCCAAAAAGTTTGTCGTGGAGGAAAAGATAGATGATGGCATTAATGCTGAACTGATCAATCAGCTGGACAGTACCTCCTTTTTGAAGTATTGCGGTATTGAGAAAATTACCGCTATAGAAGGTGATAGCATCACCTATACCATTCCGCCTATTTCAGATAAGTTTCCTGTGGCACCTCGTACCCAGGAAGAATTCGAAAAGTTCCTGGACCTCGCTATTTCCGCTACAAAGGCGCTGTCGGTCATTCATCAGTTGGATCATTGTTTCGGGGTCTTCCACGCAGATCGGTTTCTTGTAAGCCAGGAAGGTCAATTGGTCATTATCGGATTGGGAATGGTCAGGAAAGACTACGGAGATATTGACCTGTCTGGCTTTCAGACTTCTGATTTTTCATACCTGGCTCCGGAATTTAGCAGCAGAACCAATGGTATCCCGGAAAAATGGGCCGACTTCTACAGCCTGGGTACACTATTGCATTATTGGCTGACAGGGAAGCATTTTGTAGACGGGCAAGACCGGCAGGAAATGCTGCACCAGCATCTGATCAAAAATTACGATAAAGAAGCAACCCCTGCTTTATGGAATGATACGGGAATATTTCAAATTATCTCGAACCTTGTATCCAAAAATCCAGAAGATCGATACCGTTCTGCCCATGGTGTTATAAAAGACCTTACTAATCTCCAATTCCATAATTCTAAGGGTGAATTCTCTGATAAAATAGAAATAAGTCGGGATTATAATCCCGGTGTATTGAATCTGAACAAAGCATTTTATGAGCGGGAAGAGCCATTGAACCAATTATTGGCCATTTATGAAAAGGTGAAAAAAGGAGGGTCGGCCATTGTTTTTGTCGAAAGTTCGGAAGGAATGGGTAAAACCAGTTTGGGGGAAGCCTTTCTATCTAAGATATCTGAATCTAATACGTTATGTAACATAGGAGGTTTTGATCAGTCAAACTCTTCACCTTATTTAGTATGGCAACGGGCCTTTAAGAATATTGCCAAAAGAATATTTTTAAAATCTAGCCAAAGTCACGTGGAAATACGAAAGATTTTCCGAAAAGGCCTGGGCTCAGATTTGTCTCTCCTTTTTGATATTCTCCCCGATCTCAAGGATTTAACTGGATCCATGGATCCACCAGAGCCTTTAGATCCCGTTGAGACACAAAACAGATTCATAAATGTTTTTTCCCGCTACTGTCGCACTTTGGATAATATCGGTCTCAGGAGGGTTTTGTTCCTAGATGATTGGCAGTGGTGCGACCTGCCTTCCCTGAAGATTGTGGAGCACCTGATCAAATCATCTGTTCCCAGACTGATGTTCGTCCTTTCGTACAATGCGAAGGAAATTCATAAGGACCACCCATTGCTACGGTTTCAAAATGAACTAAAAAATTCTCCTAAGTATTTCTCCATCATCAGTCTTAAACCACTCTCGCCCGCGGGTACGAATCGCATGGTATCCGATATATTATCTGAGAATGAAGGAGATGTCCGTGAATTGGCTGGATTGATATACAAAAAAACCTACGGGAACCCTTATTACATAAAGCACTTCTTGCGCTCGCTACATGACAATCAAACATTGTACTTTGATCAATCAACAAAGCGATGGAGGTGCAACCTCGATCAGGTTAAGCTGCTGGAGGTTACTGAAAATGTCGTAACCATAGAAGAAAAACAACTGGAACTGCAGTCCTTCCAGGCGCAAAATTTGCTGAAGGTTGCCGCTTACAACGATGGACGGTTCGATATACCACTTCTCGCAAGAATATCTGGCTACTCGGCAGACATTATTCGACTCCTTTTGGACGTCTTGGTACATGCCGGACTTTTATCAACGATTGAGGGGCCGAAAGGCACTTATAGCTTCATTCACAAGCGTATACAGCAAGCAGCCCTCTCTTTGGTAATTCCCAATTTTCAGTACTCGCCTGAAGAATTGCACCATATGATCGCCTTGTACAGGTTACAAGAGTATTCTATTGATAAGTCCCTGGAGCTAAATCAATTGATGTATCATTTACAGGAATCCAAAAATCTCCTATCGCGAAAAACCAGTGATGAAGCCCTTGAATATATCGTAAAAGCCGGTAATTTGGCCAATGAATCCAATGCCCCACAAACTGCAAAATCCTACTTCAACCTGGGAATAGATTTGATTGAGCGATTTGATTTAAAGCGATTTGAGTACGAATTGCACAAGGGGTTGACCACAGCCTTTTTGCTTCTGAACGATATAGATGAGGGTAGAAAATATGCCAAGCTGACAAAAAAATTGGCATACAAACAAAAGTTAGGAAGGATTGAAATAATCCTCCTTACCATGAAATTTTATGAAGCCTATACCTACTATGAGGACAATATTTCAGCTGGTCTAGAGGCTTTGCAAATATGCGGCAAACCCATAAGGGCCACAGGCTCCGGAAATGAAATCGCATCCTTGATCAACCGGGAATATGAGATTTTTATTTCCTTCACCAATGGAAAGGAACTCCAGCAAATAATCCCACAAGAACTTATGGAAGGATATTCCGAACGGATTTACATGGATATCCTTGCGAACATGATTACCTCTGCCCATTTTACTAACCAGGAGCTATACTCTTTGGTAGTACTAAAAATGGTAAACCACTCATTCAAATTTGGCCTTTCAGAATCAACCCCGCTGGCTTTTGTGTGTCTTGGATCTCTTTTGATTTCAAAGTACACTTCATATGAGCTAGGCCTAAAAGTTGGCGAGCTTGGCCTTGATCTTTTGGAAAAGGTAAAATCGGACAAATATGGCACTAGGACAGTCTCTAGCTTTCATCTTCTTCTAAGCCATTTTAGGGAATCTTATGAAATCATACACGCTAAATTAGAAGAAGGAATTTCCTCCTGTACAGATATGGGTGATAGCATGTGCACAAACTACCTGTATTATGTAAAAGTCCGCAACCAGTTTTTGTCTGGTACGGTTTTACCAGAAGCCCTTAAACAGTGTGAAGTAGCGTTGGAACTAATGTCCCAAAATAACTGTGACGGCTTTATGGCTCAAATGTCACTTATCAAAAGTGGGGTCCTGCTACTCCAAAACAATCCTAGTACTGAAGATGAACTCGCAGATTCAAAGGCTATTAATCTATTGATTGAAAAGAAGCACTTTTCAGCATTGGTTAATCACAATGTATTTAGAAGCTGGGTATATTGTTTAAAAAGAAATTATGTCAAAGCCTATGATCTACTTCAATCTAATGAAGAATTTATATCTTATGCCACATCGCAACCAAATGTCTTCAGACACCACGTTTTAAAATCGGTATGCGAACTTATGCTAGTCAAATCTCCCAGGAAGAAAGACCTTAAAATTATAGAGGATCGGCAAAATTCGCTTCGTGGATGGGCAGACCAAAATCCGACAAACTTTAGAGCCGAATTCACTATGGTTGAGTTCATTCTTGCCTGTAGGCGCAATGCATACCCATTAGCCGTAGAGAAAATCGAAGAAGCTTTAAAATGGTCTGAGAAAGGTAATCTAAGAGCAATACAAGCAATGTTGTATGATTTGGGGAGCAGGCTCTTACCCAATAAGGAGTATGGTTTTATGAAGAAACATCTGAAATCGGCGGCAATCGAGGCATATGGCAATTGGGGGGTGAACACAAAAGGCGCCAATAGGGAAGTTGCTAGCAAAAAAGTATTGAGCACAGATAGTAGGCACATCAGTTTTGATAGGCAAAGCCTTATTAAGGCTACCCAGGCTATTTCAGCCGAAGTTAACCGAGATGCGTTGGTACAGAGGCTTCTCAATATTGTCATGGAAAATGCGGGGGCCGATAAAGGGGCGCTTGTCCTGATGAAGGATAATGTGCCTTACGTACAGGCAGTTATTGTTGGTGAAAATCACAAGGACAATATATTTAAAGAAGCTGAATTGGCTTCCTTCATAGGACTCCCCACCAACCTCATTGAGCATGTAATTTACAGTAAGAAGGAATTTAGTATAGACAACGTAAACCAATTCAGCACGAACAAGGATGGCTACTTTCGATCGAACCAGATCTGTTCTTTGATACTCTTGCCCCTGGTCAAACAAAACGACCTGGTAGGGGTGCTATACCTGGAAAATAGCCAGGTTTCCGGATTGTTTACCGAAGGGGATCTGGAAGTTTTAAGGGTAATCGCATCCCAGGCAGCCATCTCCATTACAAATTCGATACTGTATGAGCAAGCGATGTCCCTTAACAAGGAATTGGCGGCCTCCCAGGAAGAACTGGGTAAAATGAATCTCATCCTTGAAGAGCGCATCAAGGAACGGACCAAGCACCTGCGCCATGAGATCGAGATGCGGAAGGAAGCAGAAAGGGGTTTGTTATTCGCGAAAAACGACGCTGATAACGCGAACAAAGCAAAGTCCCAGTTCCTGGCTAATATGAGCCATGAAATACGGACCCCGTTAAATGCCATCGTCGGTTTTGCACAAATCTTGATGAATCAGAGTCAGGCCCTTCAATTGACCTACAAGTTCAAGCGATATTTGAATAATATCCACCAAAGTGCTGAATCCTTATCTGAAATCATCAATGACATCCTTGATTTGTCCAAGATCGAAGCCGGAAAAATGACCTTGAAAAAGGAAGACATGGACCTGAAACAGATGGTAATGTCTGTCTTCCGGATTCATAAAAGCCTGGGGAAAACCAGGAATGTGACTCTGGTATGCGATTGGGAAACAGGTACGCCACATTATATCCATTCAGACCGTAGCAAACTGAAACAGATACTGATGAACATCCTTGGGAATGCGATTAAATTCACCCCCCCGGACAAGGAAGTACGTTTACGGGTAAAAAGGGAAGGTTCCTTGCTCTGTTTTTCGGTCATTGATGAAGGTATCGGCATCCCAGAGGGCCAACTGCAGAAGATTTTTAATCCTTTTGTTCAGGCAGATGCCGGCATTAACAGGAAGTATGGCGGCACCGGTCTTGGTTTGGCCATTACCAAAAGACTGGTAGAGATCCTTCAGGGGAGCATTGATGTGCAAAGCAAGGTACAAGAGGGAACATCGTTCACCATTTGTATTCCTTATGAAAAAGCCAGTATGGACAAAACCGAGATGCCCGAAATACTCTTTGCCAATTTTAACATCCCTGAATCCAGCAAAATTTTGGTGGTCGAGGACAACACGATGAACCAGGAAATGATCCGGGCCCTATTTGCCGAACTGGGCGCTGAAATCCTGTTGGCCAGTAACGGACGCGAGGGCATCAAGATTACCAGGCAATATAAGCCGGATATCATTTTCATGGACATCCATATGCCCCATTTGGATGGCTTCGAAACCGTTAACAGGATCCGGACCTTTAATGAGGAGGTGCCCATAATTGGGCTTTCGGCGGATGCCTTTAAAGAACATCAGGAGGCCGCCATTAAGGCTGGTTTCTCTGATTACCTTACCAAGCCTATACAAATGACCCTGTTAATTCAGGTGCTCAGGCAGTATTTGATCAAAGACAGGGTCAATGCCAATGGTTGCGACTCGCCCCTGAGCGACCAACAAAGGCGGCAAAGGGACAAAGCATTGCAGTCCCTTCGCGTATTGCCCATCTTTGAGACAGAAAAACTAGTTGCCGCTGCAGAACCTTTAAATTCTCTATTATCTCCTTTGGTATTCAACAAATTGGAAGAGGCCATCTATTCCGGAGATGATCTGGTGCTGCAGGATATTTTATCAAACTCCCTGGATGAACAGTAATTTTTCGATCCTGGTTGTGGATGACAACCGCCAGGTGCTGGACCAGATCAATCACATCTTAGGAGGAGAAGGATTTGAGATTTCCTTTATCCCCAAAGGTGAATTTTTATTTCCACGCCTGGAACGGCAAAAATTTGACCTCATCCTTCTCGATGTAAACCTGCCGGGATTAAATGGCTACGAATTGTTGCGCATGTTACGTGGCAACCCCAGCTATGCCAGCCTGCCAGTGATTATTATTACCGGGGAGGATGAAGATGATACCCTGGCTAAATGTTTTGAACTCGGGGCGAACGATTATATCCGGAAACCCATTCACCACGAGGTTCTGAAGGTACGCGTTCAGTCGATCATTTCAGCCTCCCGCTTCCATCAGAACGAACTGAAAAGGGAGCGTCAGGAAGCATTGCAATCAAAGATGAAGATGTTATCCTCCCAAATGAACCCCCACTTCATATTCAACGCCCTATCGTCCATACAGGAGTTCATATTGTCCAACGAAACGGACAAAGTCCTGGAGTACCTTTCGGAATTTGCTGGCTTAATGAGGCAAAACCTCGAAAACTCGCTCGTGCCTTTTATCCCGCTTTCCGATGAACTACGGTTCCTCCAAAGCTATCTAAGCCTGGAAAGGACCCGTTTCAACAATACCTTTACGTATGAAATTAACATCGATGTGCCCAACCCGGAAAATATCATGATCCCGCCAATGGTCATACAACCCTATCTGGAAAATGCCATAATCCACGGGTTACGCAGGGTTTCCCGCCCGGGCCTTTTGACGCTGGATATCGCTGAAGAGCAAAACAGAATACTATGCGTTATAACGGACAATGGCATTGGGCGGGATCAAGCCAGGCAAGGACAGCCAAAGGATCACCAATCTATCGCTATGTCCAATATTGAAGCAAGATTGGAACTGTTGAACCTGGATGTGGCGTTGGATGAGTTTAATGTGAAGGTAGAAGACCTCGTGGAAGGCGGGGCCCCTGGCGGGACCAGGGTGTCCTTGTGTTTTCCCAACGACTTACATTAAACGCTTGAGGAGTTTGTCTTTTTTTCGTACGGAAACATCCACATGCGACCCATCTTTCATGATCACATACCCCCCCTTGCCTCTGATGTATTTTTCAATATGGTTCAGGTTCACCATATGCGATTTATGTATCCTGAAGAAGTTGCAGGACTCGAGCAGTGTTTCATACTCGCCCAAAGGTTTTGATACCATGATCATTTTTCCGTTATCCAGGTAGAAGTTGGAGTAGACCTGGTTGGCCTCCACACGGATGACCCTGTTTGCCTCCACAAAGTCTATCCCCTCTGAAGAACGCAGCGCAATCTTTGTCAGACTACTGTCCTTGAGTTGGATGTTCGATTTCAGGGCCTGGATTTTTTCGATATTTTCAGAAGAATCCTTGCTTAGCACCTTTTCTGCCCGTGCAACGGCATTCTTTAATTCCTGGATATTGATGGGCTTCAGGAGGTAATCCAGCGCGGCGTGCTTTATGGCGTTGATCGCATAGAGGTCATAGGCCGTTGTGAATATCACTTCGAAGGGCGGTTCCTCGAAATGGTCAAAAACGGCAAACCCATTCCCATTGGGCATTTCGATATCCAGGAAAACCAGGTTGGGCTGATGTTTCTCTATGAGGGTAACCGCCTCCTCAACGGAGTAGCCATTACCCAGGATGGTAACATTAGGGCAAAAATTCGCCAACATCTTCCCCAAGATATCGTGATGCCGCTGTTCATCGTCAACAATAATTGCCTTGATATCTACACCCATTCAGAAATAAATGAAAAATTTTACATTAAATATACATGAAATTAAAAGAAGATATCTATTTTAACCTTATAATCAGGGTGTTAATATGGTTTTAGGTTTAGGTAGTAAAGCGCCAAATTTTAAAGCCCACACCACGGAAGGGTTTATCGAGTTCCATTCCTGGTTGGGAGACGCATGGGGATTGTTCTTTTCCCATCCGGAAGACTATACGCCTGTTTGTACTACCGAGCTGGGAGTCGTTGCGCAGTTGAAGGATGAATTTGCCAAACGAAATACCAAGGCCATCGCTTTGAGTGTAGATAGTCTCGAATCCCATTATGGCTGGAAAAAAGACATAGAACAGTCTATGAACGTGACCGTCAGGTTCCCCATTATTGCTGATGAAACAGCAACAATTGCCCAACTTTACGGCATGATCCATAAAAAAAGTTCTGTAAAGCACACCATCCGGTCGGTATTCATCATAGGTCCCGATAAGCAAATCAAGTTACACCTGACGTATCCGATGGCCGTGGGAAGAAATTTTGACGAGATTCTCCGGGTCATTGACGCTCTGCAGCTAAACGACCAATACCAGGTGCTAACCCCCGCCAATTGGAACCAGGATCATGATGTCCTGATCAATCCGGCTTTATCGGAAAAGGAAGTCGATAAATTGTATCCAGACCTGTCTATCAAGGGGCCTTCCTATATGCGGTTTGCCAAGAATCCCAAGATCCGGTAACCCTTCCATGCAGTGTACTACGGCTTTGGTTCCACACACCTATCGGGAGGGGTATGCGTACCACGCCGACCGCGGATCAGAAGCCGCCTCCATGATCGTGGGGCCGGTGGAAAAATTTCATTCCCCGTTAAGTTGTCACCCCTTTAAACGACTATAGGGCCATGAGCCAAAAGGTGTCCCCTTCCCAATTCACATGGAACGGTAGCCATACATTCTCCGAAAACCAACAAAAAAAAGCGCCATGAAATCCGGAATTATCGTGAAGGAGTTTGACATGCCATTTAACGCAGTTTGCCATGCTATAACCCAAAACATAAAAAGTGCCGGTTTCTTGTTGCTTCACCAGATCAACACCCAGGACATCGTCTCAAAACATGGCATAGCCATCCGTCCGCTTAAACAATTCCTCTTCTTTCATCCAACGTATATTGACCAGATTATAAAGCAGGATCCGCTGGCCATCAACGAAATCCCTGTCAAAGTGGTTGTTTATGACCAGGGGGATGGTCGCGTCCATGTGAGTTTTCCAAATCCGGTAGTTACCCTGAAGGAGTACGAGGTCGATCCAAAGATGGCCGCGGAACTCTTATCAAAATCATTGGCTGTTTTGGACCTCTAAGGTATGGGATGTTTCTGTTCCCGGCACCGGTCACCGGACCACCAATAGCAGCCCTGCGCCAGTGATAATGACGGCCCGGCTCCAGGGATGTGCCACTACCCCCCAGCCACCAAGTACGCTCTTTCCCCGCTACAAGGTGTTGGCCCCTTGACATTCAGGCGCCATAATATCAGCCATTTAGACCCGTTTTCCAGCACCTTTTGGAAAATTGTCCATCGACTTACGTAAATCGTCCATTCCCCGGCACGGGATACCTTCCCAATTTTGCAGCGTCAATAGTGACAAACAATTTAAATGATACAATTATGACAAGATTAAATGCACTAGATCCAAAAGAAGCAACCGGAAGATCTAAAGAATTATTTGATGGTATTCAAGCGAAACTCGGGATGGTTCCCAACATGATGCGGACTATGGGTAATTCCGCTGCTGTTCTGGAAGGTTACCTTAACCTCAGCGATGCCCTGGGTAAAGGTTCATTGGGAGGAAAACTGGGAGAGCTGATCGCATTGGCGGTCGCAGAATCCAATGCCTGTAACTATTGCCTGTCGGCCCACTCCTTTATCGGTGAGAAGTTGGTAAAAATTGATACCGATTCTTTGAGCCAGGCAAGGGAAGGAAAAAACAGTGATGCGAAAATTGAAGCCGCACTCACCTTTGCAAAAGCCCTGGTCCAAAAAGGCGGAAGGGTTGCCAATGAAGACGTACAGGCCGTTAAGGAAGCCGGATACACCGACGGACAGGTAGGCGAGATCGTTGCCCATGTTGCCTTGAACGTCCTTACCAATTATTTCAACAATACGGCAGAAACGGAGATTGATTTCCCCGTGGTGGAAGCTGCCACCGTATAACCGAATGTATAATCCAAAAATCAAAAAGAGATGAAAATTATTAAGTACATCCTGGTATTGGTGATGGCAACGACCTTTGGGGCCGCTGCCCATGCGCAAATTGCCCCTGTAGATGACAACGGTGTTGCCATAGGGGGATACGACGTTGTATCCTACTTTTCCGGTGAAGCCCAGCGGGGATTCGAAAGCTTTTCCGCGAAACACAATGGGGTTACCTATTATTTCTTCACCAAAGACAACAGGGCAGCCTTTACCAATTCACCTGAGCAGTACCTTCCCCAATTTGACGGGTTCTGCGCCTGGGGCGTTGGTGCTAAATCTGCCAAGTTCCCCATTGATCCGGAATCTTATGACATTGTCGATGGAAAACTTTACTTGTTTTTCAACGCCCCTTTCAACGGCGAGCAATTCAATACGATTCTAGACTGGAACAAACGTACCACAGAACTTAAAAGTGCGGCCCACAAAAACTGGTCCATGGTTAAAAAAAGTTAACAGTAGTTCCTTTACGTTAAAGGGCAGGTGTTGAAAATTTCAATACTTGCCCTTTTTTTATGCCCAAAAAGCATTGGGCCTCCCATTGGAGCCACCATGATCCAATTTTAATCAGCGAGCGGGTAGCCACGGCATGTCGGCCTGCCCACCGGTACCGGGAGCATCATTGGTACCCGTGGTTGCGGCCCCGCCCAGGTTCCCACAGACATTTTTAACCGTTTCCCAGAGGCCGTAACGGTGATCGTATCACGACACCCAAAGTGGCCATAGAACTAAAAATGCGAAAGGAATGACAGGCAAATTACGACAGTATATGGGAAATCTTTGACGATCGCCCTTTGCGGGGCCTAAAATGTTGTATTAGCACTATGGAAATCTATAATACCTACACCCTCATCGATGAGCAGACCGGCAACCTGGCCTTCAGGGTACAATCTTTTGAAGGCAGCCACCGGTTTGAAGAGCTGCAGCGCCTGAACCATTATTCCCTGATATGGTTTAAAAATGGTCGTGGAAAAGCTCAGGTCGACTTTCTGGATTACGAAGTTTCAGCCGGCACCTTACTTGCACTGACACCCTACCAACCCTTTACCATTAGCGAAACAGAAAAACTACAGGGGGTCGTGTTGAACTTCCATCCCGACTTCTTTTGTATCCACAAGCACCACAAACAAGTAGCGTGCAATGGCATCCTTTTCAACGATGTGTACAACCCGCCTTTGGTCATTATAGATGAGCCCACCGCAAAAGAATTTGAGCAATTGGTCTCACAGATGAAGGTTGAAATACAAAAATCCGGTTTGGCGCAGTACGAACTCCTGTTATCCTATTTGAAAATTTTCCTGATCACCGCATCGAGGCTGAAGAGCGGGCAACAACCTTTGGCAAAGGACGAATCCGATGATAGCAAAGAACCCTTTATCCTACAAAATCTAAAGAACCTGATAGAAGCGCATTTCAGGACAAAACACTCTGCAAGTGACTATGCAGATTTGTTGAATATTACCCCCAAAGCCCTGGCAAAAATCACCAAATCTCACTTCAACAAGACCATCACCAATTTAATATCCGAACGGATTATCATCGAAGCGAAACGGGAATTGTACCTAACGGACAAGACCGTGAAAGAAATCGCCTATGATCTGGGCTATGAAGATGAATACTACTTCAGCCGCTTCTTTAAAAACAATGTGGATATTTCCCCAAAATTTTACAGGGATACGGTTGGTTTCGCAAGGGAAAGTGCTTAAAGGCCGGCCTTGCACAATTGATGAACCACCCTTTTGAAACAACCACCCGCCGCGCCCGCCGGGTGAAAACAATAACGAACCTAAGCAATAGTACCCAATGAAATTTATTGGCAAAACAAATGAATTTATAGACCTGGCAACCATTGATCATACCACCTGTGGCGTATTGCAAGAGGTAGTTGAAAGCAGTCTGACCATTTTGTGGTTCCAAACAGACCACAATCTGCTGATCATTGATGGAAAGGAAGAACGGTTTACCAAAAATCAAATTGTCTTTTTGACCGAGTTCCACCGGGTTGTCCCCAGGCGAATCGGCGAAGTCCGCTTTCTGAGGTTCAACAGGCCCTTTTACTGCATTTTAGACAATGACAGCGAGGTAGGATGCAAAGGGGTACTTTTTTTCGGGGCCGCACAACTTCCCATCGTTCGTATTCCAGAAGCGGAACTGGTAAAATTCGAGACGCTCTGGAAGATGTTTACCATAGAAATGGAGTTCAATGACAATTTGCAGATTGAAATGTTGCAAATGATGCTAAAACGATACATCATCCTGGGTACCCGTTTGTATAAACTGGATCAAAACTATCCCCCCGAGAAAAAGGAAACAGACCTTATCAGGGAGTTCAATTTTCTGGTCGAACAACATTTCAGGGCCCATCACAACGTTGCCGACTATGCCAGGATGCTCTACAAATCACCAAAAACCCTTTCCAATATCTTCTCCAAAGTGAATTCGAAAACACCTTTGCAATATATCCAGGAGCGGATCATGCTGGAGGCAAGACGCCTTTTACGGCATACGGACAAGCCTGTTAAGGAAATTGCATATGAAATTGGTTTTGACAGCATCCAAAGCTTCAGCAGGTTTTTCAAAAAACAGGAAGGGATCTCGCCTTCGGAATACAAAGGGAAGGAAGTTTCGATAAAAATTGCCAACACTTAGGGAAAAGTGGTATACCCACTGCCCCTGTAAAGCGCGCATCTTTGCACCTTTAAAATAAAGTCCAATAATCTTAAAAGCGTATTGATGAAAATAGTACAAAACCTCTTCATAGACCTGAACAACGTATTTGGAGAACGAAACAGGACTGTGGTACCTGTGAAAGCGGATAATTATTGCGAACAACATGGCCACCACGATTACTATTGTAATTCAAAAGGGACCATTATTTCCAGGTATGCCATCTAGGCTTTCCATTGGATACCCCCCGCTACGAGGACGAAACGCCCTTTAAAAGGCGAACGTTCAGTGCAACCCCGGGAACCGCTCAAAGCGGTTCTTTTTTTTGGTGGATACCCCCCAAAATAAAAGGTTTCTGACAGGCCGCTGCATGGAGGGAAGTATGGTTAACTCATAGGGAATTGTGACCTAACCCCGCCCTGTGGTTCTGCCGCATCTTTGCAGTGTAAAATAAGTGTAACATAAAATCAAATACAATGAAACAATTAGTAGTAACCACAGTTTTAGCGGTATTGGGTTTAACCCAAACCTATGCCCAATTACCCGAACCGGGATTCACGATTGACGAACGCACGGCGATTGTAATCACAGATCCCCAAAATGATTTTTTAAGCCCTGATGGCGTTGCCTGGGGGGCCGTAGGTGAGAGTGTAAAAGAGAACAACACCATCGATAATATCGAAACCTTGTTCAAGCTCGGTGAGAAGTACGATATCCCTGTTTTCATTTCTCCTCACTACTACTACAAGCACGACCATACCTGGAAATTTGAAGGTGTCCTCGAAAAACTGATGCACGACATTAGCATGTTTGACCGGGGTGACCAACTCAATGTTGAAGGCTTTGAAGGCTCTGGTGCCGACTGGCTGCCCAGGTACAAAAAGTACATTGAAAAAGACCGTGTTGTAGTTACCAGCCCCCACAAAGTGTTTGGTTCCGAATCTAACGATTTGGCGCTTCAGCTTCGCAAACAAGGGATAGACAAGGTAATCCTGGGAGGTATGTCAGGGAACCTTTGTGCAGAATCCCATATGAGGGAACTCATTGAAAATGGTTTCGAGGTTGCCGTTGTCGGCGATGCCACAGCCTCTGCCAAGCTCCCCGGACTTGATGGCAACCAGGCTGCCCAAACCAATTACAAAATGGTAGCCAGCAAGGTGTTTACCACCAAAGAGCTTGTTAAGGAATTCAAATCCAAATAGACCATTAACATAATCAAATCATGACCCTATAGGGCTTTCACGCCCTGTAGGGTTCTTAAAACATACACCAATGGCAACAAAAATCAAGATCAAAAACATCCCAACAGGATATCAAACTTTTATCAGTAATGGCAGGCATGGGGTCTTGGGTGATGAGCCCATACGCGCCAAAGGAACCGATTTAGGCTTCTCCCCTGTCGAATTTCTGCTCGCCGGGATATCCATGTGCAAAGTCGCCACCGTCAGGAACGTAGCCCGGAGGAAAGGTTGGGAAATTGGGGACGTAGATGCAGAATTGTCCCAAACAGTCATACGACAGGACGACGGCAGCTTAAGAACCAGGGTAGAGTCTGCCATCAGTATTGAGGGTGAACTTACCGATGAGCAAAGGGCCCTTTTGATCAAAGAAGCGGACAACTGCTATGTGACCCGGATCGTTCGGGGTGAATGGGAATTTGTTGAATCCGAACAACTCAAACCGGAAATAGAAACCGTTTAACAGGAATTGAAACTAAAAACACAAAACAATGGAAGCGATAAACACCATGGAGGAGTTTAAGACCCTCATTAATCAGGATAAACCAATTCTGCTTGATTTTTATGCAGATTGGTGCCCCCCCTGTAAAATCCTCACGCCGACCGTAGAAAAACTATCGGCAGAATACGAAGGTAGCGTTGAAATCAAAAAAGTAAACGTCGATCAAAACAAGGAGCTCTCCCAGGCGTTCGCGGTTAGGAGTATTCCAACCCTGTTCTTCATTAAGAATGGGGAGGTCAGGGATAGCCTGACAGGAGCTGTACCGGAAAACCAAATCAAGGAGCGACTTGAAACCCTGATCATGAACTGATCAAACTACGATCTCCGATACCAAGAGATCTATACGCAGGGAGGATATCATTATCCTCCCTGTTTGTTTTCTACAGGGATTACCCCCCAAAATGAGCCAGGGGTCCCTGCCTACCCGGTCCCTTTTCCGCGTGGCACCCGTACAAAACCAACCCTGCTACCCGCCACAGGCCTCACGCACCTCCCCCCCCTCCTGCGAATCGGATACCGGACCGCTTATTTTTATATCAATTTCAGAACATTGCAGCCGTATATCCCGAAAATAACTACCCGATCCGTGACATCTTCGCAGAAAACACATGCCACGACTACATTTTATATATCGGATTACAAAAAACCTGGCTTTTTACGGTTGTTGTCTCATGGCCACGTTCGCATCAAACGATTTGACGGCCCAGACCGAGCGCGCCTCCATTGAAAAACACCACATCGGCTTTGTTTATGGGTATGGCGGACAGGCCAAAGCGGCCCTTAATGAAAACTACCTCTACGAGGTGGTTTTCCTGCAGTTTGAATACTACCACCGATTGTTCCATAGTCGTAAAATATCCGTGGAATGGGTAGTACAACCCCAATATAACCTGACGCGATACCGCCCAGATGAAAGTACGGGAAGCGATCATAAAGGCTATGAATATGGGGTCAACCTGGGAATCCTTGTCAAAAAATGGTTTTCAAAATCGCGGATAGGGGTCTATTTGCTGCTGGGCGTAGGGCCGCATTATGTCTCTGGTACCCCATCGAGGCAATCGCCCGGGTTCCTGTTCTCAGACAATATTGCCCTTGGGGTGCAAATCCGCATGTCCAGGAAGTCCCATTTGGTCATCCGGCCGGGGTTCAGGCACATCAGCAACGCGGGCATGAAAGATCCCAACGGGGGCGTAAACAACCTGGTGTTCAGCACAGGCATCGTCATTGGGGTATAGTCCCTGGTCATTTAGGGGTTATCCTCCTACAAACCGCAATTTTAGAACACTTCCGCAAATACACGCCAATCCAATTCCAGGATTTGTATGAATATTACATCATACAAGAAAACCAGTTAATGAACCCAATACCATTAAAAAAGGAACGATGAATTCAACAGAAAAAGCCCTACAGGGCAAAAAGGAAGCCCAACTGCCAATCTCAGGCTTCGAAATTGACAAGGACACCGCGATTGTGATCATTGACCCGCAAAACGATTTCCTCAGCCCGCAGGGCGTGGCATGGGGCGCTGTCGGTGAAAGTGTGGTAGAGAACAACACGGTCGAGAACATAGAAACACTTTTCAGGCTGGGGGACGAATACAACATCCATGTTTTTGTTTCACCCCATTATTACTATGAACATGACCACAAATGGCGCTTTGAAGGCACCCTGGAACGTTTGATGCACAACATCAAAATGTTTGATCGTGGCGACCAGCTCAACGTAGCGGGGTTTGAAGGATCTGGGGCCGACTGGCTTCCCAGGTACAAAAAGTACATCGGGAATAAAGAAAAGGTGACCGTGGTGAGCCCGCATAAGGTCTTTGGGCCAGAAAATAATGATTTGGTACTTCAATTGCGAAAGCAAAAGATCATTAAAATCATCCTTGGGGGCATGTCGGGCAACCTATGTGTAGAATCGCATATGCGGGAGCTCCTGGAGTGTGGATTTGAGGTTGCCGTAGTGGGTGATGCCACCGGATCTGCAAAACTCCCCCATTTGGACGGGGACCAGGCAGCGCAAACCAATTACGTATTGATGGCGAGCGAAGTCTACACCGCAGCACAATTAGAACGGGTCCTGGAGGCCCAAAAACAAACCGCATAGGCAGGTTTGCTGTGATAACAATGTATAGCGCACAGGGTAATGGATGCCAGGGAAAAAATAAACCATCTTATTTTGCTTATCCTACTTCTCACGGTAAGGATACTGCAGCTGGCCATGGCCTGAACGGCAGTTCCCCTTACCCTGGCGCCCTATACACAAGCCCCCTAAATCAGCACAGGGGTATTGGCATGGCAAGGCCCACGCCACCCTGGTGCATAGCTCAAAAACCATGGAAATTATATTAGACTTCTGGTATTTGCTTCCCATAGCCACGTGCATCGCGACCATCGCAATGGCCTCAGGGGTGGGTGGGGCCATATTCTTTTCACCGCTCTTTATCCTGGTGCTCGGGCTGGATGCCCAGGTAGCCATTGGCACCGCATTACTGACCGAATTATTTGGTTTTTCCTCCGGCCTGGTTGCTTATATGCGCAGCAAGCTTATAGATTTTAACATGGGGCGGGATATCCTGAAATACTCCATCCCTGCTGCCATTGTGGGCAGCCTGGGCTCTTCTTACCTCCCGCCGGATTACCTGAAGGCCCTGTTTGGGATTGGCATCCTCTATATCGGTTTTCAAATGTATAAGACCTATTTACAGGAAAAGAAACATTCCATCCTCCATAGATTTATCAAGGTCGAAAATCATTCCTCCCTGCTTATAGACAGTAAGAACCGGGAATACCGTTATACCTATTGCAACAAACCCAACGCCCGCTTCTTCGGGTTTATCGGGGGCGCCTTTGTCGGGCTTATCTCCGTAGGATTGGGAGAGCTAATGGATTATCATCTGGTGTCTAAGTGCAAGGTCCCTACCCCGGTAGCCGTAGCCACGGCCGTATTCTGCGTGGTGGTCACGGTCCTCATCGCCTCATCCGGGCATTTCTATGAATTTTTCTTCCATTCGGAAGACCGCGTTGTCTTCCAGGTCGTCAACGTGGTCATCTTCACCATCCCCGGCGTGCTCATCGGTGGGCAACTGGGGCCCAGACTACAAAAGGTATTGCCAGAGGCCTATCTGAAAGTAGGGCTTTCTACGCTTTTCCTATTTATAGGATTCCTCATGCTTAGCATTGTCGTTTTTAACTGATGGTCACCGCAATTTTACGACAGAACCGCAAAAACCGAGAGAATTAAAACCCGGGGTTTATGCAATTTTATACTATAAGAAGTAACAAAATTAAAGGATGGGGGCCACTCTAAGTTTAAGTGTATACCATTGGTTTTGAGTTAGTTGTTGATATCACTGGTTCAATACCCCATCCTTTTCTTAAAAGTATGTCCCGATGTTTAATAATGAATCCGCCATAGTGCCATTGATTTTTAAGAATGAAGGTGACAGGCATTTTTTCCAGTTTGTGATCAACAGCCAATTGGCTTCCATTGAATACAAAATGATCGGTGAAGACAGGATGTTGTTGTCTAAGATGCATATTTCCAAATGCCTTAAGATGGAGGAGGTGGGCAACGCCCTGATCGAACGGGTGCTGGACTATGTCCACCGCACAGGATTACAGATAGTTCCACTCTGCCCGATCATCAGGCTGTACATCCACAGAAATAAACGCTACCAGAAACTGGTAGCCATGAATATTCACTATGGCAAGTACTAAACTGCCAGCAACCGGCAGCAAGGGCCATGGCCATTGAAATGCACCCGGTGGACTGTCCTATCCCTCACAAGGGGCGGCAACACCGATCAAAATAATTTAATTAATGTCTCATACTTAGCACGAACAAGATGGCGGATATCCCTAAAAACCATACGTTAGAACCCGAACAATGGGCCAGAAGGCACCAGCGCTATCTGCGGAGCATGGCCTTGCTGAAGCTGCCCAAAGACCAGGTGGAAGACATGCTCCAGGAAACCTTCCTGGCCGCCTTGCAATCGGCATCAAAATTCAGGGGCGATTCGACGGAAAAAGTATGGTTAACCGCCATTTTGAAGAACAAGATTGCAGATCACTACCGAAAAGCCAACACGAAGCAGGGGCAACTTTGGCAAGCGGCCATCCGCGAAGCCGATACGCAGCCTCTGTCTATCCTGGACTTGTCACAGGATGCCCCTGAATGGAATAGCACCAACTCCAGTTTGTACGAGCGTGATTTACAGGATATCCTGTCTGATGGCATGCAGTTTCTTGCCAAACAGGAATCCCAGGTGCTCCAAATGAAAATCCGGGGATTCAGTACAGAAGCCATATGTCAAAGCCTGCAAATCACCAAATCGCAGAGTTGGGTGGTCCTTTGCAGGGCGAGGAAGAAAATGAAGGAGTACCTGAACCGCAAATGGCTGAATGTTGCCTAAAACCTTTGTACCATGTGGACCGCCTGGTTAAATACCCAATTGTTCCTCTGTTCCCTGGCCATTAAGCTGATAGGGTTTTGGAGGCGCCTAATCCGGAAAGTGCCCCCAAAAACGAATACGACGCATCATGCATGAAAAAAAATTCCCGCTTCCGCCCTTTACCAGAAAGACCGCGGAACAGAAAATCCGGTTGGCAGAAAACGCGTGGAACAGCCAGGACCCCGTGAAGGTGTCCATGGCCTATACCGTGGATAGTGAGTGGCGCAACCGCTCCGAATTCATCAATGGCCGGGATGAAATCCAGCGATTCTTAACCAGGAAATGGGAGAACGAATTGCACTACCGGTTAAAAAAGGAATACTGGGCGCATACAGACAACAGGATCGCGGTACGCTTCGAATATGAATACCAGGATCCTTCCGGGCAGTGGCACAGGGCCTATGGCAATGAGAACTGGGAGTTTGATGCGTGGGGCTTCATGCGGAAGCGATATGCCAGTATCAATGTCCTCGCAATTGAGGAAACCGAACGAAAGCTGACACCGGCAAGGATGGGGAACGTATGGAAAACGGCAACCGGTTTGGGCTTGGGTGGGCAGTTTGCCAACAGCGGTTCTGCACCATATGAATAGTACACTAAAACACCAAAAGCAATGAGCAAAATAGCCATCATCATCCTGTCAGATCCGAGGTACGGATGCGAGGATGCCCTGGGAAAAGTATTCAACGGTTTGGCCGCGGCCTATGACTATAAGCAATCGGGTGACCAGGTGGAAGTACTGTTCCAGGGCGCAGGCACCCGTTGGCCCGCCGAACTTCAAAAGTTAAACCATCCTGCCAACGACCTGTACAAGGCTGTGGAAGACACCATCAAGGGGGTTTCTATGGCCTGTGCGGCCGCATTTGGGGCGGAACCATCAGGGCTTGATTTGATTAAAGGCAATCAAATCCCTGAAACCCCCGGATTGCCGAGTTTGGCCCAACTCACCCGCGAAGGGTTTACCATTATCACCTTCTGACAAGAAAGAAAACCCAATCCTACTATCCTAAAAATCTATTGGCATGGACGAGATATTTCACAGTGGCGAACTTAAGATACAAGAGATTACCGGCGAACGGGAAGGCGCAAAGATGAACCGTGGCGTTATAAGCAATACCGTCTTTCCGGGTGCGGTCCATTTCATAGAAAAGCAACCTTTGGTCGTGGTCAGCAGCAAAGATGATCATGGCCAGGTATGGGCCTCTGTCCTCGTGGGAGAACCCGGGTTGTCGTCTGTCCCCGACACCAAAACACTACTGATCAACCTTCCGCATTTGCGGAGTACCAGGGAAGACATCTTTTTCGAAAACATTACCCGCAACCCGGAAGTGGGGACATTGTTCATTGAACCCGCAACCCGCAGGAGGTATCGTATCAACGGCAGGGCCGGGAGCATCCCCGACGGGATAGGCATCCAGGTGCAGGAAGCCTATCCGAATTGCCCGAAATACATCCAGAGGAGGGTGGTGACTTTCCCTGAAACAGAAAAACAGAAAGGGCTCCTGATTACCATGGGGGTATCGCTGGGGGAAGATGAGCGGAAATGGATTGGCAGTGCAGATACGTTTTTTGTAGGCAGCAGTAGCGAAGACGGACGCATGGATGTATCGCACCGGGGGGGCAATCCCGGTTTTATACAGTTTCTGGAAGACGGTTCCTTGAAGATACCGGACTATTCCGGCAACAGTCTCTACAACACCCTGGGGAATTTCCACCAGAACCCCAATGGAGGCCTGACCTTCCTCGATTATAATAGCGGCGCCTGCCTGCAACTAACCGGCAGGGTGACCTTCCTTTTTGACCAGCAGCGCCCGGAAGACATGGAACGTACCACCGGCACCGGCAGGTATTGGCTTTTCAAAATTGAAAAATGGCAGCGGATTGATAATCATCACCATGCCACATGGGAATTTTCCGAGTATTCTCCTTTTAACCCTTGATTGTTATGTTCAGGAAGCATGAAGTGTATCGGATTGAAAAGGAAAGCGAGACCATCAAGTCATTCTATTTTAGGTCCGAAGCAGATAACGGCCCCGATTATTTACCCGGGCAGTTTATCAACCTACGACTGACCGGTGCTGACGGGCGACAATTTTCCAGGAGTTATACTATTTCGGATGCGCCGGGAAAAGGCTACTACCGCATCTCCGTAAAACGGGAAGACCATGGCCTTTGCTCCAGGTTCCTTCACGATGAGTTGAAGGTGGGAGACCTGGTAGAACTGAGCAAGCCGGGCGGGAATTTTCATATAGATCCCTCCAGCATGACTCCGGTAGTCCTTTTGTCCGGAGGTGTCGGTATCACCCCGACGCTCAGCATGCTGGAATACCTTCAATTACACCAACCCCAACGGAAAGTCTGCTTTTTGCACTCAAGCGTGCATAGGAAGGTACAGCCCATGCTGTTGCGGCTGAAGGCACTGGAATCCTTAAACGAAAACCTGTTTTTGTCTATCCATCATACCCGCCCATTGGATGATGAAAGATTGGGTAAAGATTGCCATCAGTTCGGGGTCATCAAAAAAGGCCACCTGGAAGCAACGATCCTGCCATGCCCGGTAGATTACTACTTATGCGGCCCTGTGGGGTTCATGGAGGCCATGTACGGCCACCTTATCGACCTGGGGATCCCGCCCGAGTACATCCATTACGAGTTTTTTGGAGGGAGCGATACCCTTGGCGGCACTCCTGGATTAGAAGGTTCCGGATCCCAATCGTATAAGGTGCGCTTTGCAAAGAGCCAAATAGAAGCCCTGTGGGACCGTTCCCACACAGACCTTTTGTCGTTTGCCGAATCGCTTGGTTTAACACCGGAGCACAGTTGTCGAATGGGTACCTGTACTACCTGCGCGGCCCCGCTCATGTCCGGGTCTGTCCTCTATGACCCTGAACCTTTTATGGAGGCCGAAGAAGGAAAGATATTTATTTGCTGCGCCCAGCCCGCATCACATATCAAACTGGGATTATAATCCTTTAAGGTGGTGCGAATGCAGCACCCTTCCTCCATGGCTGGCAGCTGCCCTACCTTTATGGGGGCTGCGGTCAATGGCCCCATTGGCAGGTTCCCATAGCCGCTACGCAACCCCGAAAGTTCAAAAGTTCACTATCCCGCAATAATTCGATAATGTCGCTTTTTTGGAAAAAAATCAGGCCGGCCTACCCGTTATTTTTGAGGATAGATACGAATAAATTAATCTAAAACAACATCCTTATGAAAACTAGAAAAAGCTATGGCATCAAGAGAAGCATCCCCGCATTAATGCTCCTTGCATTATTCCAAATAGGCTTGCTTTCCGCGCAATCACACAGTTACAGTACGGACGACAGTAAAATTGCGTTGGAAGGCTATAGCCCGGTCTCTTACATTGATGACGGAAAGGCCCAGTTAGGCAAAAAAGACTACAAGTCTACCTTTGACGGGGTCACCTATTACTTCATTAACCAGGCGCAAAAAGACCGCTTTGAAGCGAACCCATCCAAATACAAAGCCCAATATGGCGGATGGTGTGCCTTCGCGGTATCTCTGGGCGGCAAGTTCCAGCCGGATCCCCAAAAGTTCCGGATTGTCAACGGTAAGTTGTACCTCTTCACCAAAAACCCGGAAGGCGACTTTGTAGAGGTTTGGGAAAAGGAAGGAAAGGAAAAACATATCATGCAGGCCGACGAGAATTGGCAAACCATGGACAAGTTCAAAAGTTAAAAACAAGCCATCACTATTGTAAAAAAGCCGTCCGATTACTTCCTACACCACTTCACAGTTAATTTCAGAGCGTTAACAGAAGGACGGCTTTTTCTTTCCTGACAGCATGCAAATCAGATACACCAACCCAATGAACCGAAAATACCACCACATACTCCTGTTATTGGTTTCCCTGCATATGGGGTGGGGGCAAGGCCAACCACGTACCCCACAACTCCCGGCGAAAGAAATCGCCCATGTAATTTATACCCTTGGCGATTCGGGCGAAGGCCCTGTGGACCAGCTGGAGGGTGTCCTTAAAGGCCTTTCCGGAGAGGTCGACAAAAACCCAGGGACCATCCTTTTTATTGGAAACAGCATACAGAAAAAAAACAGGGAGTTCCCAAATTCATCCGATGTCCATTTGCAGCCTCAGTCATTGCTGGATCAATGGAAATTGTTGGAGGGAACCGGGGCCAAGGTCCATTTTATTCCGGGCAACCGGGAATGGGGCCAGGGCTTGCAGGGGATCATGGCACAACAAGCAAGCCTGCAGCAGTATACCCATATAGATGACATCTACCTGCCAAAAAACGGGTGTCCCCTGGAAAAGGTGAAAATCAGTGACCAGGCAGACCTACTTATACTGGATTCGCAATGGGCCCTTATGGACTGGAACAAAGTCCCCAACCTGAACGCGGATTGCGGGATAAAGACCCGGGAGGAATTTTTCGAGGAAGTAGAGCGCCAGGTGGTAAAGAGCCAGGGGAAAAGCCTGCTGATTGCCATGCACCATCCTGTTGCCAGCCTGGGCAGGCATGGGAACCGCCGTTCTTTTGGAGTACACCCGCAAAAAATAAACAACAAATACTATCTCGAGTTTCGCGATCGGCTTATGGCCATCGCGCGACAATGGGAAAATGTCATATTCCTATCTGCCCATGACAACGGCTTACAATTCCTGGAGGATAAGGGAATCCCGGTTATCATCAGTGGTTCTGCCAGTAAAACTTCCAGGCTTAGAAAAGCCGGCCCGGAAGGATTTGGCACCCCTTCATTGGGCTTTGCCAAGATCGTGGTTTACGAGGATGGTGCTATATGGGTTGCTTTTTACAGCGCCGACAACGGGTATGCCTCCCCGGTCTTCACCCATGCGGTCCAAAAAGTCCCCAATGAAAAACAATCGGTCCCCGAGCAAGACGTCCCGGAATACGTGCATGTGGCGATCTACAAAAAAGAAGACCTGGAAAGGAGCGGGTTGTATGAATCTATTTATGGGCGACATTACAAGGAAGACTACACTACCCCCATCCGGATGAAGGCCGTATTGCTCGACACGCTCAACGGGGGTTTACGGGTGGTACGCAAAGGAGGCGGGCACCAGACCAATAACCTGAGGTTGGAAGATGCCCAGGGAAAGAAGTACATTATGCGCTCCCTTGAAAAAAGCGCCATCCGTTTCCTGCAGTACTTTGTATACAAAACGCAATACTTGAACCCAGACTACGAAGAAACGTACCTCTTACAGATCCTTCAGGACTACTGGACCACGGCAAACCCGTATGGCCTGCTCACCGTAGGCGAACTATCGGACGCAATCTCCGTATTACACGCAAATCCCAAATTGTATTATGTCCCTGTGCAAGAGGCCCTTGGCGTATACAACCAGGATTTTGGCAACAAACCCTACTTTATTGAAGAACACCTCAGTGATGGCCACAGTGATGTTGAAAGCCTTGGCTACAGCGATGAAATAGTGAGCACATTTGAACTCCTGGAAACATTACGAAACCGGGACCGGGTAGTCATTGACAAATCGCTATATATCAGGACACGACTTTTTGACAACCTCATCGGTGACTGGGACCGCCATGCAGACCAATGGCGCTGGACCAAGGAAAAGCAGCCAAACGGTAAAATATACTACAGGCCTATCCCAAGAGACCGGGACCAGGTCTATTCGGATCATGACGGTTTTATCCTGCGCTTCCTGGCCTTCTTAAGCCCCCCGTTGCGATTCATGCAACGTTATAGCCCTGAATACAAGCATGTCAGGTGGTTCAATGATGCCGGAGACGATGTGGATCTGGCGGTACTCGAGAGCCATGATTTGGAAGACTGGTTGCGTGAAGCGCGGTACATTAAGGAACACCTGACCAAGGAGGTGATAGACGAGGCCTTCCAAAACTTTCCCGAAGAAGTTGACCAGAAACGAAAAGAAGTCATTAAAAAGGCGCTTTTGGGGAGGCTGTCCCGTATAGAAGAGAATGCCAAAAACATGTATGAATTCCTGTCAAAATATGTGGTGGTCACGGGTACCGAAGGGGAAGACATCATCAACATAGAGCGGCATGACGACGGCTCAACCACCATTACAGGGCACCGTATTCAAGGGGAGGGGCAAAGGCCCTTTTGGGATAGGACCTATAGTGCAGGGGTTACCAGGGAAATTTGGGTGTACGGGCTTGATGGAGCCGATAATTTCAAGGTCCGGGGACCTGGAAACGGCAAGATCAAAATCAAGGTAATCGGCGGCAACGGGAATGATGTGTACGAGGTTGCAAATCAAAAGGGGATCAGGATTTATGACCATCGGACTCAACCGAATACCTTCCTGACCGGGATGCCTAAAAAATTGACCGATCATTACGATTTGAATACGTATCATTATATGCGTCACCCGCGTACCCTCAACTATACACTTCCCATATTAGGGTATGATCCCGATAACGGCGTCATACTGGGGGCCAAATTCAATTCTGAAATAAAGTCGCTTTACCGCAGCCCCTTCAGTCAAAAACATAGCCTGGAAGGAACAGTGTTCACTGGCCCCACGGGTATTGCCCTGAATTATGAGGGAGAATTTGCCCATGTGATGGACGGTGTCAACCTCGGGATTAATGCCCGTTATACCAGTCCGAATTACATCGTGAATTTTTTCGGTTTCGGCAGCGACACACCCAATTTTGACGATGACCTGGACATTGAATTCAACCAGGCCCGGCTACAAAACCTCGGCTTTACCCCATCGCTGATTTTTCATGGGTACCAGGGAAGTATGGTCAAACTCTCTGCAAGTTACGACTATTACAAAGTGGAGCGTTCCGACGACCGCTTTATTGCCTCGGCCAATGTGAACCCGGAGGTATTCGAGGGGCAGAACTTCTTTGGGACCGCGCTGACCTATAGCTATGACAATTTTGACAGCAGGGTACAACCCAAACAGGGCATTGGTTTTTCACTTACGGGCGGATATACCTTCAACCTGGATGAAGATCGAAGTTATGGATACCTGGTCCCCGAATTCCGGGTAACTTCGAGAGTGGATGAGGGCGGGGTCCTGGTGCTTGCCACAAAGATCAAGGGGCACCTTAATTTCAATGATACATATGAATTTTATCAAGCGGCCAGTATAGGTGCGTTAGATGGGCTTCGGGGTTTCAGGTACCGGCGTTTTAGCGGGAAACAGGCATATTACCAAACCACGGACCTTAGGATTTCCCTGGGTCGCCTGAACAATGGCCTTTTGCCCACATCCATTGCCCTATACGGAGGGTTCGATTACGGAAGGGTCTGGCAGCCCGGTGATACCGCAAATCAGTGGCATACCTCCCAGGGAGGCGGGTTTTATATCAATTTGGCCGGTTTTATCGTAGCCAACCTCTATTACTTTGATTCCAGTGACGGCGGTCGATTCGCCTTCGGACTATCTATGCCATTTTAACCCTATCGTATGGAAACAAAACACACAAGAGCGCTCATCTATTTCATGCTGGCCTGGAGTGTCCTCGCATGGGGCCAATTCCCGGGGGCTGACAGTACCCGGAGCGGGCAACCAACTGATCACTGGACCACATTTAAATACGACTTCACTTCTATTTTGGGGGGGATTGGCCATGCCTACACCAGGCCATTGCACTGGCAAAAAGACGATTGGGTCATCTTTGGTGGTGTGGTTGCCAGCACCTGGGCTTTATACACGATTGACGATGAAGCGGACCAGTGGTTTAGCGGGCAGAAAGAGGATGTCCCCCAATGGATTCAGGATTATGGCTGGTATTATGGTAACCCCCAGAACAATTATGCTTTTACCGGTGTCGTTTACTTAACGGGCTTGTTTGCCAGGAATGAAAAGATCCGCCGTACGGGGTTGCTTATGATTTCTTCTGCTTCGGCCACCGGCCTGCTCCAACAGGTATCAAAATCCGTCGTTGGAAGAGCAAGACCACGTTCCGGTTTGGACAAAAACCACTTTAAACCTTTTCCGGGGGATTCTGAATACCATTCGTTTCCCTCGGGCCATACCGCCCTGGCATTTACCACGGCCTACGCCATAGCCAAACAATTCAGGAGTCCGTGGGTAAAAGGGGGCATCTACCTGTTGGGTAGCATTCCTGCCATGACGCGCCTATGGGAAGGTGCCCATTGGCTGACGGACATTACCCTCAGCGTCGCGCTGAGCATCGCTACCGTAGAGGCCATCGACACATATCTCGACAAGAGGTACGGCACAACGTCCCTGAAGAAAAAGCGTGCGAACATGACATGGAACCTGCAAATACGGGCGAATGGGTTGGGCCTGGTGGGCCATTTCTGATTTGGGATACCGCCGGAGGATCCGCAATGCTTGTGGCCCCTTGCAATGGGGCTACAATTGAGGTTTTGGGACGACCCTCCCAGGCGAAACCTGATTTCCCGGATAATGTTGATAATGGTGTTCCAGACACCCTGGAAATTTGGAGAGGTACCCCGCTGCAAACAACAGGCTACTATGGCACAGGTGACTGGGGTACTACCCTTTTTGGGGAACCGTCCCATGGGTATGGGACCTTTTGCCTTATGGGGGTGTAATATTTGGTAGAAGGTCCATTCGGAAGCCGGGGATGCGATCCCCCTCCCCTATGACAATTTACCACTTAGCAGTGCAAAAAGCCATCAGTTACTCTTGTAATTCAATAGCCTCTGGTTTTCCAGGCATTTCGTCGCGCGATATCAGGAGCTTTGTAAAGGGCCGTAGTGACACCTGCTTATCGCGGGGGTGTCTGTTCCTTTTAAAAGCCCATCGCCCTCGGCCCTGGCAACCGGTTTCAGCAGGCCCATACGAATTTTTGAACATCGGGGAGGGCATCCCCTCCCCCCCTACAACAAGATATCGTATCTCAGTGCAAAAAACCATCAGTTTACAACCTAGGTTTTGCATGCCTGATATCAACTTAAGGTTTTGATTGTTGGCTACCGCGATCGCAGAAGGAACCAGGGCGGTTCCCTTTCCTGAAGAACGGGCACCACCATTGCAAACGCCTGCCGCGGATTCCGGAAAGTTTAAAAAAATGCCGCTACTCAACATATGTAAAGGCATGGGACAAAATTCCTGCCCAATTTTGCTTCATAAAACGCTACCACCCATTATCCCTTTTATCGGTAATGAAACAATCCCTGAAACAAAAAATATCATGAGAAACAGTGTACTAATTCCAATCGCCGTATTTTTGACCATGACAGCAGCCAACAGCCAACAATACAAGGGCGACACCCAATCTGTCGATTCGATCATCGGTGCTTTGTACGCCAGCATGTCTGGAGACAGGGAGGCCTCAAGGGATTGGAACAGGTTCAAAAACCTGTTTGCGGAAGATGCCGCCCTGCGGTCGATCCCCAATCCCCTTAAAGACATTGCATCCGTAGCCGTACGCAATGCAAACGAATTTGTGGAACAGTCCGGGGCATGGATCCGGGAAAATGGGTTTGTCGAGCTTGAAATCCATCGCCTGGTAGAAGGGTATGGACCGGTGCTGCATGTGTGGAGCACCTACAAGTGGAGTACCGCCGCAGGAAGGTTGAAACCCGAACCGGAATGGACCTACGGGATCAACAGCCTGCAGTTGTTGAATGACGGGAACCGATGGTGGATAATCAATGCCACCTGGACGGATGTAAGCATTGAGCATCCGCTACCCGAAAAATATCTGCATGGAGCGCTCAGGGAAGAAGAACAATTCAATCAAAAAAACCGATAGCCTGCACATTATTTCTCACCTAAATACCAAAATACCTATGAAAAGATACCTGATCATGGCCCTGGGCGGCCTGGCCCTCCTGGCAATACAGGGGTGCACCCCTAAAAAAACACCGCCCAATCCGAATTCCATGTCCCTGAGACTCGAATTGTTCACCAAAGACGTGGCCAAGACGGCCGCGTTTTACAGGGACGTACTGGGTTTTGAATTGGAAGCTTCTGAATACCCCACCTACCAGCCGGTAAAACGGGGCAATGTTCTCCTGGGAATCGGATTGTTGGACAAGCTTTCAGAAGCGCACCATTTTGACCCAGGCCAGTCCGAAATCCAGTTTGGGTATGGGGTCGAAATCGTATTGGAAGTGCCTGATGTCACTGAGGCATTTGAAAAGGCGGTCAATGCCGGGGCATCCATCAGTGAAACCCCCAAGGACCAGCCCTGGGGATTGAGGGACTTCCGTATGGTGGATCCCAACGGATACTATATCCGGGTGACATCGATCCATTAGCCATGGGTACGCCCATGGGTAATCGCTTTGCCGCACGCTGGTCGTAACCCTGTTGCCTAAACGTTGCTTTGCGCCCCTCTAGGTCTTTTTGACAAATTTGGTCAGGATGACAATCTGTTGCCCATCGACCTTCCCTTCAATGTACTCGGGGTTGTCCCGGTCTAGCGTAACCCTCCTGACCGCCGTGCCTCGCTTGGCTACCATACTTGAGCCCTTCACGGGCAAATCCTTGATCAGGACCACATTGTCCCCGGCATTGATAATGGCGCCATTGCTGTCGCGGTGGACTACCAGGTTCTGGGCATCTTCCCCCTCCCTGCCGGCTTTGGCCCAGGCCAATACCTCTTCCTCCAGGTACAGCATGTCCAGCAAGTCCTGGGGCCAGCCTTCTTTCTTTAAACGGTCGAGCATGCGCCAGGCGGTTGCCTGCACCGCCTTGTGCTGGCTCCACATACTGGTATTCAGGCAGCGCCAATGGTTGGCTACGACCTTGTCGGGGTTTTCTATCTGTTCAATGCAGTTGGCACAGCCATAGAGGTGTTCCTCAAGGCCACCGCCCTGTTCTGGCTGTACCTGATACACTTGCAGACCTTCAGTGGCACCGCAAAGCTCACAGGCATCGCCGCTTCGTACTTTAAGTTCCTGTTCCAAATCTATGTTTATGAGGCGCAAAAATACGGTAATTATCGGAACTTATAGCGCAGTGGCGCCCAACCGTGAATCACAAATCCCTGGAATTTCCTAACTTTAAGCCCACAATCCATCCGCTGACATGCGCACTCCCGCCTTTGGCAAACCGTAAAAATCCTACAATGGACAGCGAGCTTAAAATGTCTGCCATGATCATGGAAACCATGCCCCTGTCAGAAGAAGAGGCCAGGGTGGTAGACGATTGTATTCCGATCAGGACGTTTGAGAAAGGTACTATACTGCTACATGAGGGAAAAGTAGCCGTGGAAAGCTATCAAACCATCAAGGGCTGTGTCCGGCAATACTGCCTGGTTGACGGGGACGAAAAAACCACGGCTTTTTATACCGAAGGACAATCCATTTCCCCCTTGTCCGGCCACAGGCAGAAAGATCCCTCCAAATATTACCTTTCCTGTGTGGAAGACTGTATCCTGGCCGTGTTCCATCAGGAGAAAGAACTGGAACTTTACCGCCAGGTCCCTAAGCTCGAATCCCTTTGCCGGGTTTCCATGGAAGATAACTATGCCAGGCAGCAGGAAGTACTGGCCGGCTATATTACCACCAATCCCGAGGAGCGCTACCTGCAATTGCTCCAAAACCGCCCTGAACTCCTCCAACGCATCCCGCAATACCACCTGGCGAGCTACCTGGGGGTTACACCCGAGTCGTTAAGCCGGATCAGGAAAAGGGTCGCGAACAAAAGAACGGGCGCTTAAGGATGGATCCCCTGTCAGGACAAGCTATCCGGTCTTTCCACCCTGACCCCTTTGAGCAATAGCCACAGACATAAGGAAACCTCGGCCAGCACCGCGCAACAGAGGACCATAAATTCAGTATACTGTGCCCAGCCTGGGAAGAGGAAATGCGTAAAACTATCAGCGAGGTAAGAAAGGCCCCCAAGGATGGCCAAATCTCCCAAAATCTTCGGGAAAAACCCGGATTTTATAAACAGGTACCCCACTATGGAACAGCTCATTCCAAAAAAGACCCCGCTGATCAGGTAGCCATAGGTATGCAGGTTGGTATAGTATAGTGCCAAAGCCGATATTTGCCCGGGGGGGAACGCGTTTAGGTATTCCTGTCCCCCCAACAGGGCAATCGCCGCATACAGGTGCAACAGGTTGACCGCAAGGATGGCTGCCTGGATCAGCCTGAAAAACGCAGCGAGCAGGGCCAGGTCACGGTTCACCCTGCGGAGGATCCCATAGAATAAGAGGGCAACGGCAACATCACATACCACCATGAGCACCTCACTGGCGATACCCCACCGGTACAGGGTTTTGGAAGCGATAATATGAGAGGCAGTCAGGGCGGCATCTCCCGGCACAACGAGCTGGCCCCTCACAAAGAGTTCACTAAATAACCCACATACAATAATGAGCAGGTAGCAAAGCCCTGCAAGCCTCGCCTTGAAGCGCAACGATTCTAAAACAGGTGTTCTCATGGCTGACAACTTTTACTTTCCATGCAAAAGTAAACGGCAACCCCCTTAAAGATTATTGACTTTGGTTAAGAACCCTCCGCATCACTATGGCTCCTGGGGTGGTATCCCGGCATTTACGTTTAAGGAAGTTTCACGATGACCGACTCATTTTCATGGAGCTTTACGTACCTTTATTTTTGATTTGGGGAGGTTATGAAAAAAAGAATCGGCTACATCTTGTTGTTAGTCCTGGTATTTCCACTGATATTGTTGGGTACCTGCAACCTCATCATCGAAGAAACCGCCAGGGGGAAGACGTTTTCCAGCGTCACAGACATCCCGGGCAATAAAGTCGGACTCGTACTGGGCACTGCCAGGGGACTGATGGAGGGCGGCCTCAACCCCTACTATACCCACCGCATAGAAGCAACGGTGGCCCTGTATGAAGCGGGGAAGATCCAATTTGTACTCGTCAGCGGTGATAATGGCAGCCAGTACTACAATGAGCCCGTGACGATCAAGAAAGACCTGGTGAAGGCCGGCATCCCGGAAAATCGTATTTTCCTGGATTATGCCGGATTCCGGACCCTGGATTCAGTGGTCCGTGCCAGGGCCATCTTTGGCCTGGACAGTGTTACGGTGATCTCCCAGGAATTCCATAATGAAAGGGCCATCTACCTGGCTGAAAAAAAAGGGCTTAAGGCGATTGGCTTTAATGCCGAGGACCTAACGGGCCAGCAAGGACAGAAAGTACGCTTCCGGGAGTATTTTGCCAGGGTCAAGGTGTTCATCGACCTGCTCCTGAACACCCAGCCAAAATTTTACGGGGAAAAAGTAGAGATCCGTTGAACTGGTTGGCGGATAGGCAAATTTAACCCCGCCCGGCAAAAAATTCCAGGGCAAGGGCTGTTAAAAAGAATGCTTACCTTAGGACGCCAATGCCATAGCTACCCACCGCTATCGTGTGCATCATCAACCAGTAAAACCTAAAACCGTAACCATGCCAAAAAATACCTTTCCCAAAAACCCGGGGGAACCTTCCTTGCCTGTCCCCCCTGAGGGCCCTCCATCGTTTTCAGGCCTCCCTTTATATCTCAGGGGCCTCTTCACGGTACTATGTCTGGCCGCTGCCAGCTACTCCTGCCAACCCACCCAAAAGAAAGACACGGCGGCAGAAGAAAACTGGGTCGCCCTGTTTAACGGCAGGGACCTCAGTGGATGGGACATCAAAATATCGGGGCACCCCCTGAATGAAAATTATCAAAATACGTTTGTAGCGGAAGATAGTATGATCCGTATCCGGTACGACGAATACGAGACTTTTGGAGATGCCTTCGGGCATATGTATTACAAGGAACCCTATTCCTACTACAAACTTCGGTTCGACTACCGTTTTTTGGGGGAACAACTCGAGGGTGGGGCGACCTGGAATGTGAGGAACAGCGGCATCATGCTGCACTCACAAGCGGCCGCGAGTAATGAAATTGGGCAGGATTTCCCTGTATCCATAGAGCTTCAGTTACTGGGCGGCCTGGGGGCAGGAGAACGTACCACTGCCAATGTATGTACCCCCGGGACCGCGGTGGTATTGAAGGATACCGTCAATTACAATCATTGCATCCCCTCCGGTTCGGCCACCTACCACGGTGACCAGTGGGTACGTGGGGAAGCCGTTGTCCTGGGCGGGGAAGCCATGTACTTTATTATCGAGGGTGATACCGTACTCCAATTCCAACACCCCCAGGTGGGAGGTGGGTTTATCACCGACAGGGATGGGGTTTCGGACTGGGAGCAATTTGGGGTGGAACGCGATAGAGAAAAATGGCTCGCACAGTCGGGTAAAATCCTCGATTCTGGTTTTATCGCCTTGCAAGCGGAGAGCCACCCCATCGATTTTAAGAATATCGCGCTGCTCAACCTCTGTGGTTGTATGGACCCCAATGCAAAAAACTACAAGTCCTACTACGTAAAGGATGACCCCAAAACCTGCATATATTAAAGGATTCCAATGGTTTTGACCCGCTCGAATATTCAAGCCAATTAGTGTAATTTAGACCGTCTTAGTTCACCAACCATGTCGCAATTAAAAACCCTGTTGAAAAACCTGGGGCCCGGGCTGCTGTTCGCCAGCATGGCCATAGGAACCTCCCACCTGGTACTGTCTACCAAAGCCGGCGCACAGTATGGCTGGATCATGGTGATCCCCATCCTGCTGGCCAACCTGCTGAAGTACCCCTTTTTTGAATTTGGCATCCGGTATACCAATGTCACCAACCGTTCGCTCATAGAGGGTTACCTGCTTCGGGGGAAGGGATACCTGTGGTTATATGCCTTTATTACCCTGGTGACCACCTTTACCATGCTTGCAGCCCTGTATGTGGTTACTGCCGGCCTTTTTATCAACCTGTTCCATACGCCGCTTCCTGTTTCCATGGTAGCCCTGGGCCTGTTTGCCTTTATCTCGGCCGTCCTGATCATCGGGCGGTATAGGTTCCTTGAAATTTCCCTCAAATTCGTAGTTACCATCCTTTTTTTGGCCCTGTTGGTTACCACGGTTTTGGTCTTGATCAAAGGCCCTGTAACCATGGTCCCGGGATTTGAGCGACCCCCCATATTCAATGAAGGGGGCATCCTCTTCCTGATAGGCCTGGTCGGTTGGATGCCCACGGCGGTAGAGGCCAGCAGTTGGATCAGTCTATGGACCCTTGAAAAATCTAAGGTCACCGGGTACCGCCTCACCCTCGGGGAAGCACTTCAGGAATTCAATTCCGGCTACTACATGACCGCTTTACTGGCCATCTTCTTTCTCATTATCGGGTGGATGACCCTTTATGGCACCCAAACCGAATTAAGTGGGAACGCTGTGGTCTTCGCGGACCAGGTAGTACAGCTCTTCACCACCCATATTGGCCAATGGGCCTATATCTTCATCGCGGTTTCGGCCTTTGCCACCATGTTCAGCACCTGTATGACCGCGCATGACGCCATATCCAGGGTAAGCCTTGATATCCTGCGATTGTTGGGGCCTAAAAAGCGCGATTTTTCACGCAGGGCCTATTATGCGGCCGGGGTTCTACTGCTGGCGGTAGTCAACTATCTGGTGGTCACGGTTTTTAGCGCCAACATGGGCCTGCTCGTAGCCCTGGCCACCTTTATCTCGTTTGTTCTGGCCCCTATTGTAGGCTACATGAACCTGAAGAATGTGATGTCTGAAGACCTCCCTGAAAACCTTCGCCCCGGCAAACCCCTGCAATGGCTTACCTATGCGGGGATCCTGTTTTTGTCGCTCTTCGCGGTTTATTACTGTTGGTTGGTCGTATTCTAGTCACCGGCTATAACGGGGATACGAAAGTGCCGTAATACGGGCGGCGGCCGCAGCCTGGATTGTTTGATAGGAGGTTTGTTCCATATTGGATGCAGTGTGCCCGTAAAGGTCCCCATAGGTTTGGCACCCCTGGATTTTTGTACCCGCGGGCGTTAGGGGTCGCTTAACCCCACCCCAAAGCATGGTTTTTTCAGGGTTGGCGTGTTTCAAAAGTGGGGTGCATGGTGCTTACTACCCCCCATTGTTGAAGCCGGACTCCCATGGGGGGGCTAAACCCCACCCCGGTGTAAAGGTACCATAGTTCCCTGCCAAAACCTTGCGGGAAGGGCCGGAAGTTTCCTTTTTGTGGCCTTTTAGCACGTAAAAAACAGCGTTGGTAACCCAAGGAAAACACACAATCGGTTCATGCCTATTTCTCGCCGCCAGCCTGATTGTTTTTTGCCGTCAAGGCAGCTACTTTGTCCCTGGGGGGGGTAAGAACCCCCCATATGATCCCCAATTGAAAATAATTATGGTGGCGTTATGGCTTTGCCCCTGGCCTGGATGGCCGCCAGGATCCTTCCCCTCCATCCTCCATTTGATGGGTCTCCACTATACCGGGGGCCACAAGACTCCGGACCAACGGTACCGCAATGCCGGACTATTTTAGGATTCCTGATGGCTTTTTGCAGGCGGGGCGCCTACCTTGAACCTGGGGCGGGGTTAGGAACCCATACCCCTGAGAAAGAACCAAATTTATAAGCCTGAGGATGCACCAGGTTGGAAACAGGCCACAGCCACCCTTACAGGTCTCCGATTTACCAGGACCATGAGCTTGTGAACAACCCGTACCGGGAAGGCCAACGATATTCACTTCCCTGATGGCCTTTTGCAGGCAAGCGAACTACCTTGTACCCGGGGAGGGGTAAAAACCCCAACACCCGAGTAAACACCAGCATATGCGCTGATATCTACCCAGGCTGCCTGAATGCCACGGCCCAAAAGCGCCCTGTCCTCCAATCCACAGGTCGCCCGTTTGCCACATCTGAAATAGGAAGCAGAAGCAGTACCGCAACAATCACCGCTAACCTGATGGCTTCTTGCAGCCACGGCGCATCCCTTGTCCGCGGGGTGGGGCCAGGATGCCCCCCTTGCCAAATTTTCTATAAAACCTCCCTCATACGGTAGCACCAACCGGAATACGGCCTTTGCCGCCGCCCACCATTCATAGCACATTCTCCTGGATCTCCTGCACGACTTCCGGGTTTAACAGGGTACTGATATCACCGAGGTCTGCTACGTCCCTGGAAGCAATCTTCCGGAGGATACGCCTCATAATCTTACCGCTTCGTGTCTTGGGAAGGCCACTGACGAATTGTATCTTATCCAGTTTGGCAATCGGCCCGATCTGCTCCGCAATCTGCTGGTTGATCTCCTTGCGCAGGTTGTCCCGGTCGCGCCCCTCCCCGGTTTCCTTGAGGATGACAAACCCATACAGGGCGTTCCCCTTAACGTCATGCGGGAAACCGACAATGGCCGATTCGGCCACCGCGGGATGCTCGTTGATAGAATCCTCAATGGGCGCCGTACCCAGGTTATGGCCCGAAACAATGATCACGTCGTCTACCCTTCCGGTAATGCGGTAATACCCCACAGCATCCCTCAGGGCGCCATCGCCGGTGAAATATTTGTTTTCGTAAGCCGAAAAATAGGTATCCCTGTAGCGCTGGTGGTCGCCCCAAATAGTGCGGGCCATGGAAGGCCAGGGGAATTTGATACACAAACGGCCATCGACAAGGTTGCCTTTGATCTCCTTGCCCTCCTCATCCATCAATGCGGGTTGTACCCCTATAAACGGGAGGGTGGCATAGGTTGGCGTGGTGGGCGTCACATAGGGGATGGGCGAAATCATGATGCCCCCGGTTTCCGTCTGCCACCAGGTATCCACGATAGGGCTCTTCCCCTTGCCGATGTTATTGTTGTACCAGTGCCAGGCTTCCTCGTTGATAGGTTCCCCGACAGACCCCAAAACCTTTAAGGAAGACAGGTCGTACTGCTCCACGAACTTCAGGCTTTCCTTGGCCAGGGCCCTGATCGCGGTAGGCGCGGTATAGAATTGGTTGACTTTGTGCTTGGCTACCACTTCCCAGAACCGGCCATGGTCCGGGTAAGAGGGTACCCCCTCAAACATCACCGAAGTAGCCCCATTGGCAAGCGGGCCATACACGATATACGAATGCCCCGTGATCCAGCCGATGTCTGCCGTACACCAGTACACATCCTGCTCCCGGTACTGGAATATGTTTTTAAAGGTATAGGCGGTGTATACCATATACCCGCCTATGGTATGCACCATCCCCTTTGGCCTCCCGGTAGAGCCCGAGGTGTAAAGGATGAACAGCGGGTCTTCCGCGTCCATCACCTCCGCCACATAGTCGGCATAGGCTTTATACATTAATGGTTCCAGCCACAGGTCCCGCCCTTTCATCATGTCGATAGCTTCCCCCGTCCGTTTGGCCACCAGTACCGTTTGCACCCCGGGGCATGCCTCCAGGGCCGAGTCTACGATACTCTTCAGGTTGAGCGTTTTTCCACCCCGGTAGGAACCGTCGGAAGTGATGACCAGTTTGCAATCGCAATCGTTGATCCGGGTCGCCAGGGCCTGGGAGGAAAATCCGGCGAACACCACGGAGTGGATGGCCCCGATCCTGGCACAGGCCAGCAGGGCTATGGCCAGTTCCGGGATCATCGGAAGGTAGATACATACACGGTCGCCCTTACTCACCCCCTGTTCCTTAAGCACATTGGACATACGGCAAACCTTTTCGTGCAGTTGCCTGTAGGTAATGTGCTGGGCCTCCTCTTTGGGGTCATTGGGTTCAAACAGGATGGCGGTCTTGTTCCCCCGGGTCGGCAAATGCCGGTCCAGGCAATTTTCGGTGATATTCAGCCGGGCACCCTCAAACCATTTGACTTCGGGTTTGCTGAAGTCCCAGCTCAGAACGCGGTCCCATTTTTTTCGCCAGACAAAATGCTCTTCTGCGATTTCTTCCCAAAAGGCCTCAGGGTCTCGGACAGACTTCCGGTAGACCTGAAAATACTCCTCCAAATGTTTTATGTGGTAATTACTCATATGATGGTTTTAATTGAATCTGATCTGGCAACCACAGATTTGGCCCGGGCGTCTGCCACCGGTCAACTGTGGCCGGGATGTCAATGATGGTGGGCCTCAGAGGCACCCCTGGGCACCCGTATGTCCTCTACGATTTCCTGGACATCGGCCGGGGGCTCGCTGGTGAACCTGGCGATAACCACCGCGCAAATAAAGTTAAGCAACATGGCAATGGTTCCAAAACCTTCGGGTGAAATTCCCCACCACCAGTCGGCTTCACTACCACCCCCAAACATATCAAACTTGAATTTCAGCATATAAAAAAGCATGGAGAGTATCCCCACCACCATCCCGGCGATGGCCCCTTCCTTGTTCATTTTCTTGTAAAAGATTCCCATGATGATGGCCGGGAAAAAGGAGGCCGCGGCCAGGCCAAAGGCCAGGGCGACCGTGGCGGCCACAAAGTCGGGGGGGTTGATCCCGAAATAACCGGCCACACAAACGGCTGCTACGGCAGACAGGCGGGCTGCGACCAGCTCTCCCTTGTCAGAAATATCAGGTTTTATCTGCTTCTTGATCAGGTCATGGGAAATGGAGGTGGAAATGACCAACAACAATCCCGCGGCCGTCGACAGGGCTGCTGCCAGCCCCCCTGCGGCAACCAGGGCGATGACCCAGTTGGGCAGGTTGGCGATCTCCGGGTTGGCCAAAACCGTAATATCCGGGTCTACCGTAAGTTCATTCCGTTGGGGATCGCCCACATACTGTATCCGCCCATCGGCGTTCTTGTCGTCAAATACAATGAGCCCGGTGGTTTCCCATTTGGAGAACCAGGAAGGCATATCGGAATACTTTTGTTCGCTCACCGTTTCGATCAGGTTGGTCCTTGCAAAAATGGCGATGGCGGGCGCGGTAGCGTACAGGACCGCGATAAAAAGCAGGGCGTAGCCGGCCGATTTGCGCGCATCGCGCACTTTGGGCACGGTAAAAAAGCGTACAATCACGTGCGGAAGCCCCGCGGTACCCACCATCAAGGCCGCCGTGATACAGAATATGTCGATCATGGGTTTGGAACCATCTGTGTAGGCCCTAAACCCCAGGTCTACCAGGAGCCGGTCCAGTTTGTCAAGCAACATCACCCCCTCTCCCGCTACCTTGCTTCCCATGCCCAGTTGTGGGATGGGGTTGCCGGTCATCTGGATGGAAATAAAGATAGCCGGTACCAGAAACGCAAAAATAAGGACACAATACTGCGCCACCTGCGTATAGGTAATCCCTTTCATACCGCCGAGCACGGCATAGAAAAGCACGATGATCATCCCAATAAGGACACCGGTATTGATGGGTACTTCCAGGAAACGCGAAAACACCAGGCCCACCCCCCGCATCTGCCCGGCCACATAGGTAAATGACACCAGCAGGGCACAGATGATGGCTACCGTGCGGGCCACATTGGAATAATACCGGTCCCCGATAAAGTCCGGCACGGTAAACTTCCCGAATTTACGAAGGTAAGGCGCCAGCAACAGGGCCAGCAACACGTAGCCCCCCGTCCAGCCCATCAGGTATACCGAGCCGTCGTACCCGCTGATGGAAATCAGGCCGGCCATGCCCAGGAAAGAAGCCGCCGACATCCAGTCGGCCGCGGTTGCCAACCCATTGGCTATGGGTGGAACGCCACCGCCGGCTACATAAAAATCTTTGGTGGAAAGGGCTTTGGACCATATCGCAATGCCTATGTAAAGGGCGAAAGAAATCCCTACCAGGAGGTAGGTCCAGGTTTGTACGTCCATGAAAGTGGTGGTCTTGGTGGGTTAGGTTTATTCTCTGTATCCAAATTTTTTGTCGAGCGAGTTCATCAGGCGTACATACACAAAGATCAAAACGACGAAGGTGTAGATAGACCCCTGCTGGGCAAACCAAAACCCCAGTTTAAAACCTCCCAGGGGGATGGCATCCAGGGGTTCCTTGAGCAGGATCCCAAATCCATAGGAGACTACAAACCAGATACTGAGCAGGATGGCCAGGTATTGGAGGTTCTTTCTCCAGTAAGCCCGGGCATTTTCTTTTTTGTCCATTTCCCGATTGTTTGCCTAAATATAAGTAATCCCTGCTATTTTGGGGCCGCGTTCGCAAAAACTTAGCGCATTATAGCAAGGGTTGCACCCGGGAAGCGGGGGGTAGATTTGCATTTAGCCCCTGTTTTTTAAATCTTTGCACCCAAACACGGACGAATGAAATTGATACGAGTAGTACGGAAGACGAAAGAAGAACAACGCTTTAGCCCCCGGATGGGCTTATTGCATACCCGGGTCACCTATATCAAAAGGACACTGGCCGGAATCCCCCTGAAAACCCTGTACGCTTACCGCGGCACCTATTACGGCGAGGTAAAGGATTGCAGCGACTGCGAACTGTCTCATTAGGGCGCATCAAACAATTGGTTGTAGTTGAGTATGACGATCAAATGCCGTTCGTTCTGTTTATGCAGCATCTCCAGGCAGAACACCCCGTCAGTACAGTTGTTGATGATCTTGTCCTCCCCAAACCCCATGGTATACAGGATATTTGATGGGGCCACCCCCTCTTGCTGCAGATAGGCCTTAATGGCATCGGCCCGGCTTTGCGAGAGCCTGAAATTGGAAGACTTGCTACCCCTGCTGTCGGTATGGGCCTCAATGCGCAGCTGCAATGCCGGGAATTTCTTTACCGCTTCCACCACCTTGTCAAGCTCCGTGGCAATCTCAGGGGAGATCCTGGCACTGTTCCGCTCAAAATAAAACCGGTCCATTTTGATCACCGTCTGCCCTTCGGTTTCACGCACCAGGTCGTCCAGCAGGCTGAGCGCGATATCCAGGGTAGCCCCTTGAAGGGAATCCAGGCGCGAACCACCCATCACCTCCCGGTAGGCAGAGTATCGGTCTTTGCCGGATGACAGTTGTACGCTGTCTCGGGCCGGGATCTCAATCCGGTAGGCCCCATCCTCCCCCGTGTAGACCTCCTTGAGCAGGGCGCCGTCCGGGGCCCGGACGGCCACCGCCGCCTTGTCAACCGGGTTCCCGGAAAGCGCGTTTATGACACGGCCCCGGAATACCAGGGTCTTCAGGCCGGGTTTTTCGGCCACTTTAAAGCCATAGAGGTCGTCATTCCCTTTCCCCCCGGGCCGGTTGGAGGCAAAATAGCCCACCAGGCCTCCACTGCCGTCGTTTCTGATGATCAGGCCAAAATCGTCCTCCGCAGAGTTGATCCCCTCCCCCAGGTTTACCGGGATGCTGTAACTCCCGTCTTGCTGTATGGTCGCCTTGTACACATCCATCCCGCCCAGGCCATAAAAGATATCGGAGGCATAATAAAAACTGTCTTCAAAAATATAGGGCGCGATCTCGTTCCCGGGCGTATTGATCCTGGGGCCAAGGTTGACAGGGGCCGACATGATCAGGCCGTTGTTGGTGTGCACATAATACAGGTCGGTCCCCCCATAGCTGTTCGTAAAATTGGCGGCAAAGTAGAGTTTGCTGCTTTTCTCCTCGTAAAAAGGATAGTAAAAGGAGGTTCCCAGGTCCCTGAGCAGGTAGTTGAAATTGCCATCGGCATCGGCCAGGCCAATGGCTAGGGCGTTTTTTCCATTGTTGTCAAAAGTGAGTTGCCCATCTTCCGCATTAGACAGGATATAGAACAGCTTGTCCAGTTTGCCGGAATAAAAGGGGGTGCCTTCATGGAACTCACTATCGGGCATGGCAGTGAAAACGCCGGCGCTTAAAATATCCCCGTCCGCTTTCAGCCGTGCCACGTAGATGTCCAGGAAAGACTCGCCACTGGGGTTGTAGATCTGTTTGGCATGCAGGGACCTGGCGCTGGTAAACAACAAGCGGTCGTCCATATAGAAAGAGGGGGCAAAATCTGCCTGTGGGCTGTTGTCGCCCAGGTTGAACAGGGAGGTTGGGGCACTGCTGTCTTCACCCCGGGCCAGTAATTCAAAGTTAAAGTCCGCATTTTCCAGCAGTTCGGCGGAAAGGAAGCTTTCTTTGGTGGCCAGGAAGGCCTTTACGCGGTCCATCCCCGAGGTGCGCGCCATGGCCTGCAGCATGTCGTTGAAATGGTGGACAGACATGGTAGAGTCTTGCTTGTACACCTGGAGGTAGGACTCCATGGCACGATCATAACGGCCTGTTTTAAGGTAGGCATGTGCCAGGTTGAGCTGCTGCTGGTTCGTCAGCGGGGCTTTCCTGCTTTCCTTCAGGTACTCGGTAATAGCGTCCCTGTAGGCGTATTCAAAATACAGCACATCGGCCCTGGACTTCTTCTCCTGTGCCGGGAGGATCCCCGATACCAGGAGCAAACACAAGATGGAAAGTACGCCGATTTTCATTCGCATGCCTGTTTAAAAGAATCTTGGTGAATCTATTTGCTTGCCTTTTTCCTTGAGGTTCCTCGAGCGTTCCCGCTCTGTGGCCCCGCCCCCGGTCCCGATATAGAATTTAAGGATAATTTCATGGGAACCCTGGGCAAATTCCCCCAAAGCGTTGGTATTGTAATCATAGGCATAGCCAATAAAGGTACCTTCTGACACCTGGAAGCCCGCCAGGCCGCTAACCGCGTTGTCTACCCGGTAGGAAGCCCCCGCGGTAAAGGCGTCGTTGATCAGGAAGTTGGCAGAGAGGTTCATGTTCACCGGCGAACCGGAGAGGTAATTTACCAGGAATGCCGGTTTAAACTTCAGCCTTTCATTGATATCAAACACGTATCCGCCTATGAAGTTAAACTGCTGCTTGTCTTCCACGATACCCGCCACTTCATCGTTATAGATCCCATCGGTTAGGAAATTAGGTACCGAAAGCCCCAGGTACCAGTGCCGCTGGTAGAGGAAAACCCCGGCCCCGATGGTGGGGTAAAAACTGTTTACCTGCTGGTTCTGGAGGATGGGGTCGTTCTCCACCTCAAAATCGCCCTTGTTGAAATCTACGTTCAGCAGGGACCCGCCCGCGTCGATCCCGAAAGACAGGCGGGTATTGTCAGACACGTTTACCTGGAAGGAATACGCCAGGTCCATATAGGTCTGGGAGGTGGGGCCCAGCTGGTCGTTCACCACGTTCAGCCCCAGGCCGTTCCTTTCATTGGGCAGCGGGAAATTCACCCCTAGCCGGATGGTTTTGGGCGCGCCCGGGATCCCGGTCCATTGCGATCGGTACAGGCCGGTGATATCCAGGGTCTCTACCGTGCCCACATAGGCGGGGTTAAAGCTCCCGATATTGTACATGTACTGGGTGTATTGCGGCTCTTTCTGCGCGTAGGCCCCGCCAACCACCCCGAACGCCAGGATGAGAAGGCAAGCAATAGTATATGTCGATTTACCCATAGAAAAAGCCATTTCCTTTTTTAGCGGATGATCTGTATCCATCCTTTGCGCACTTCGGACCCGTCCCCGAGGTCCAAGATATAAAAGTACGTGCCCTTGGGCAAATTCCCGTTTTTGCCGGTACCGTCCCAGCTATTGTCATAATTGGTGTTTTCATAGACGCTGTTCCCGTAGCGGTCAAATACCTGCAGGTTCACCTGGGGATATAATTCAATTTCGTTGATGACCAGGAAGTCATTTATACCATCTCCGTTGGGCGAGAACTGGTTGAACAGGAAACCGGGGTCCTGCTCATTCAGGACATTCACGGTGATCTCCACGGTAGACGTATCATTATCGGGATTGATGTCCTGGGTATACAGGAACAGGTTCAGGCTTGCCGAATTCCGCAGCACCCCATCGGCCCCGTCACTGACGATCTGCAACACAAGCTGCAGCTGCGCCTCCTCCCCGGGGTCCAGGCGGGGAATCGTCCACAGGCTCCCGTTGACGTCATAATTGGGGTCCGAGGCGCTGATAAAAGCAAAGCCCGATTGGATCACTTCATCGATGGGGATATTAAAGGCCGGGACCTCCGAGACGTTGGCCACGGTTATGGTAAAGGTGAGCTCGTCATTGATCTCATATCTTGCCCTTGGGGATTCCACCACTTTGCTTACACTCAGGTCCACGTCGCCCAAAATACAGGTGGGCGAGGTAATATTGGGGTCGCAGGGGTCCATGGGGTCACTGCCGTTGGCGATTTCCTCCACATCGGGGATCTCGTCCCCGTCCGTATCACAGGTGGGGCTCAGGTTGTTGGGGACACAGGCATTGGTATTGGCCGGGTCCTGCTGGTCGTTTACTTCATCCCCGTCGGTATCTACCGTATTGGAGTCCAGGGCGTCGATGATGCCGTCCCCGTCTTCATCCAGGGGGTTGAGCAGGTCGGGGCCCACTTCGGTGGGGTCGTCTATCCCGTCCCCGTCCGAATCCGGATCGGCGGGGTTGGTCCCCAGGTTGGCTTCTTCCCCATCCAGCAGGCCATCCCCGTCGGTATCCCCATCTCCGATGCTCCCCGTGCCCGTATCGGTGGTATTGACCAGGGGGTTGCTGGATGCCAGGGTTACCGTAAAGGTTTCCGTGCCCTCGGGCAGGGTATCGGCCAGGGTGGGTACGGTGAATTGCAGGCTCTCGCCGGCGGTCCCGGTAAAATTAAGGACCTGCGGGGTATTGTCATAGTCTTCGGGGCTCTCCAGCGGGGGGGTGCCCCCGGTGGCGGTGACATCCGTATAGCCGGTGGTGATGGTAAAGCCCCCGCCGGCAATATCGTTGTTCAGGGTGACGGTAAACAGCAGGCCATTGCCTTCTGCCGCCAGGGCGTTGTTGACGGTCACCGCGGCGGTATCATTGTCGGCCAGGTCTACCTGGGCGGAGGCAGGGGTGCCGATGCCATAATTAGGGCTTGGCTCCAGGGTGAGGACTACGGTTTCCGTATCCTCCAGGAGGGTGTCGTCTATGGGGGATATGACCACGGTGGCCGAACGCTGACCGCTGGGGATGCTGACACTGTTGGCGATGGTGGCATAATCTCCCGTATTGGCGGCGGTCCCGTTGATGGCATAGTTGACCGTTACCGGGCTGCCCATCCCGTTTTCCACACCCAGGTCTATGGTAAAGGTCCCGTTGTCCGGGCCCTCTTCGGCCGCCTCGGCATCGGTGGCCGTGATGGTGGCGGTAAAGCTGTCGTTATCGTTGTTGGTGACCAGCACGTTGTCTACATCCCCGGGGCCCAGGGCATCGTATTCGGGGGAAAGGGAAGATACGTCATTGGTAATGACCGTAAAGGTCTGCGGCCCGTCTACCACGGCATCGTCTACCCCGGTGACTGTCACATTCACGCCGCTGTTCCAGGTTAAGGGGCCCAGGATAACATTTGGGGGCACTGTACCTTCATCAGTATCGCTGCTGCTCAGGTTGATGGTGACCGGAAACAGCGGCTGGGAGGTGAGCCTTACCAGGAAGGTGGCGGTACCACCGCTTTCGGTGGTGGGGCCGCTGATGGGGCCGATAAGCACCCCGGCCGAATCTTCGTTCTGTATGGTCCCCAGCCCTTCCCCGTCGTTGATGGTGGCATTGGGTGAGGTGCTGATCAGGATGACATCAAAAGTTTCTATGGGTTCTGCCTTGACGTCGCCGTTCACGTTCACGGTGATGGTGGTACTGTTGCTCCCGGCCGGTATGGTCCCGGTCCCGTTTACCACCTGCACGTAGTCATTGTCGCCTACCGTAGCGGTGCCGTCGGAGGTGGCCCAGGCGAAATTGATGTTGCTGAGGGCGTTACTGCCCCCGTCCACGCTTACGGTAAAGACAAAAGGCGTGGTGCCTGAATCCCCTTCGGCCAGGCTGACATCGTCAATACTGATTGCATAGGCGTCATCGTTCACGATGGTATAGACGGTTGAATTTGGAGACCCAACGGAGGCGTTGCCTGTGGCACCGCCCAGGTTAAAAACGATAGTTTCGTCAACTTCGACCACATCGTCGTTGGTGATGGACAAATTGGGGATGGCGATGGCCGTAGCTGCGGTACCGTCGTAATCGCCCGTGGGGATGGTCACTGGTTGGGGACTGGTGAAATTGTAGTCGACCCCACCCCCGCTGGCCGTACTGGCACCGCCCACGCTGACGTTCACCGTGGTGGGGGCCACAACCCTGCCGTCCACAAAGAGGGTGGGCACGTTGGCTCCCGTATTTTCCGGGCCCGAGGCCGTAGCCGAGGAGAAGGAGACGGTGGCGAAGTCATCGTTGAGGATGGTGCCCACACCCGGCCCACCACTTATGGTAGCAGCGCCCCCGGTAATATTGCTCAGGATGACGTTAAAAGTCTCGGTGGGCTCCACCACGCCATCATCCAGGATAGTTACGGTGATGGTCCGGGTTTGGTTGATGGTCCCGGAAAAGGACAAGGTGCCGCTGGTGCCCGTATAATCACTGCCTGCAATGGCCGAGTTACTGGCGGTGGCATAGTCCACATCAAAGCCACCGGGAACGGTACCGCCGCTCAGGGTCACCGTAAAGGTCGCGGTGCCATCATCTTCATCGACGGTTACATCGTTGATCGAGATACTGGCGGAATCATTGTCGGTAATCGTCCCCGTCGCCGGAGACCCGGCTGTGGTCACCCCATTGGTGGGGGTGCCAAGGGTGACCGTAAAACTTTCGGTCCCTTCCACCAGCAGGTCATTGTTGATAGCAACAGTGATAGTCTCCTGTTCCCCGGGGAGCCCTGTAAAATTGAGGGTTCCGGGGGTTCCGGTAAAATCGACGCCCCCGCCGGTAGCGGAACCATTGGTAAAGGTATAGCCAACAGAGGTACCCCCTGCCACGGCATTGCCTAGGGTCACCGTAAACACCATATTGCCCCCGGAAACGTTTTCTGCCACCGTCTGGTTGGTAATGGTTAAGGTGGAAGTGTCATTATCCGTAATGGTTCCCGTAGCCGGGGAACCTGCGGTTGTAACCCCGTTGGTAGGTGTACCAAGGGTTACCGTAAAATCCTCTGTCCCTTCTACGATCAAATCATTGTTGATTGGGACAACAATGGTCTCCTGCTCCCCGGCCGTGCCGGCAAAAGTGAGTGTAGCCGGGGTACCGGTATAATCTACCCCACCTCCCAAGGCTGAACCGTTCGTAAAGCTGTAGCCTACAGACGTACCTCCTGCTACCGCGTTATTAAGGGTTACCGTGAAGACCATATTGCCACCGGATACATTTTCAGCCACGGTCTGGTTGGTAATGGTCAGGGTGGCACTGTCATCATCGACAATTGTTATTGATTGCGATGTCGATCCATGAGTATAGCCCGTACCATTAGCCGTGGTGAAAATGACTGTTTCACTTCCCTCTACTATGGTATCATCAACCGGAGTTAATAGTATTGACCTACTGGTAGTCCCCGCAGGGAAATTCACCGTCAGGCTCGTACCTCCCGTCCAGGTCACACCCGTACCACTCAAATTATAATCCGTCCCTAATCCCGTGGACGCCG
>LXTR01000004.1 GCA_001683825.1 Flavobacteriaceae bacterium CP2B
CTGAACGAGGTTACCGACCTGCCGGAAGAGTTCTATGTCTTCGATGCCGTCCCCAAAACCGTTGCCGAAGTGCAGCTGCGCTGGCGCGACGGACTGGCCGCCGGAGTTGTCTATTTAGTTCCACCTGCAAGTATCCGGCACTTCAAGAACACCGGCGTCAGAAAACTTGCACAAAGGCTTTATGCTCTGGATGGCTAGGTCCCGAGTAATTGTCCTACAAATTTCAAAGCAGCGAATTCATTTCCTTGCCTGAATGGTCAATAATTCAAACAGCAGCGACATAAAGAGACTCCAGAA
>LXTR01000008.1 GCA_001683825.1 Flavobacteriaceae bacterium CP2B
CAATATCGGCGTGGGCCCTGACGCTCTGCCCTGCGGTCTTCGGTCAGGGTGCCGGCCGCAGCGCCGGCATTCGATTCCCACCCGGGGTACTTGAGGGCCAGGAGGTTTTTCCTGGCCCTTTTTTTCTTCCCCCTCTCTTTTTCTCCCTGCAATATCGGCGTGGGCCCTGACGCTCTGCCCTGCGGTCTTCGGTCAGGGTGCCGGCCGTAGCGCCGGCATTCGATTCCCACCCGAATATGCCATTAAACATATGGGAGGCTATCTGGCTTTAGATCAGTATGTGCGATTGAAGTGCCCAAGTCAGGGGATGCTTTTGAGGTGCCATGTTCGTGGAAGGAAGCCACTATATTTTACTGCAAAGGCTTTGGCCTTGAGCTGACAGGACAAAATAATTGGTAGTTAGTTGCTTTTTTTGGTATTGAACCAATAACTGACTCCCGCAGACCAATAGAACACATTGCGCAAGTCTTCTTCAAAAATGGCATCCTCCGTGGTAAGGGTGGCACTGCTCTGTGGGAGTGCACATACCGGGGTAAACGAAAAAATAAGTTGCTGCTGGCGGTACTGCAATGGAAGGCTTAGCTCCAAATTCAACAAATTGAATTCGGATGCTTGTGCAATTTCCACCGAAGCGACCTCTGTTGTGGTTGAACTTCCAGAACCTTTGCCCTGGCCTTTGCGGTTCCCAAGACGACTGGTACTATAATATTCCTCATAAAAGTATTGAGTACCCGTGTAAAGAGAGATCCTTGGGGTTATCAAAAGATGGTTGTCGAACACATACCAAGTGCGATCAGCCATAAATCCCAGGAAAATATCAGGAGAACTATTTTTGTTGAAATAACTACTGGCGTACACCGACAATTCCAACGCCTTGAGGTCATAGCTAAGGATTCCGGTAATATCTGCTACCACCTCCGACTGTACATTATAGCTGTCTTCATTGTAAAAATAAGCTGTGCCTGACGCTCCTCCACTCCAATTCTTGGAATCGAACAAATAACCAGCCGTAACCATGAACAGGTCTACCCGTTGCTCTTCTGCTCGGGTAAGATAGGATGCAGACACATCCACAAATATTCCGGATTGATCGTAGTATCCGATGGAAGGTAAGATATAAGGAGCGGCTATTGAGTCGCGCCTACCCATAAATACCGCATCGTTTATATAACTGATGTCGGTTAAGAAATAGGATTCCTCGGAACTTGACTGGCCTTCTGAGGTTTTTTGGGCATATAGTTCACCCCCCATCAGCAGCAATAAAACCAATGATATGGACAGGTTGCGTTTCATTATACTACAATCCAATTAAAATGGGAGGCCTTGCCGATTTCCTTTACGGCAAAGCCCACGATTTCAAACTGTGCATTAGCTTACGCCTTTTTTCTTTTGAACAGCCGCTTTTTTAACACCTTTTTTTGTCTTCATCTTATTGATGCTCTTCATGTTTTTTTGGAGGATCATTTTTCGGAGCTGATACGTATTCATGTATTTCTCCCCATCAAGATTTAAACACTCTCCATCTTGTAGCCGCAATTGTCGACCATCTTGAGCCATATATGACCCGTCTGGAGCAATAGTGCTACCGTTAGCCAGATCCAGCCTTTGTTGTAACCTATGCTGTGATTGGGTCCTAATTTGATAGACCTCGCCATCAATGAGCATGACCTGGAACCTGTTTTGGTTTCGCTGCGCTACCTGTGCATTGGTGAGACCTTGGTCCTCCTGCATGATTTTATAGCGGTATTGGTATTCATTGCGGTATTTTATTCCGTCGTTATCCAAACATTCACCATCTTTTAACCTAAGCCTGTCGCGATCCCTGGTCAAATAAGATCCGTTTGGATTAACCACGGTTCCGTCGTTAAGCGTAATGGGATCGTGCAATCGAATTTGGTCCCGGTCACGAATTTGGAGGACATTTCCATCGACCAACATCAATCGGTCACGATCCTGGTCGGGATCCTGGATTCTATCCCTATCCTGCGCCTGAAGTGAAGCAGTTCCTAGTACTGCCAACACTAACAATATTACTTTTTTCATGGTACTTGTCTTTAAATTAAACTATGGGATAAAGGTAAATTCACCATGGGTAGAGTCAAATGAGAAAAGTCATTAACATCAATAAAATCAGGGGTTCTGTGGGTTTTTGGTGTAACAAATGTTACATATGGGCGTAGGTTTGATATTACGGACAATCCTATTCTTAGTTTTTATATTGGCGTAGTAATCCTTTGTGTTTAGGACCAATGCAACGTGTTTTTAGTCTGTTGATTTGATCGGAAAATTCCAAGCGGATTTTTCCCTTGGCTGGTTGTTGAATGTGGCGAAGTTTTTTTGGCTTTTTTTAGGTATCTCTGCTCTAACTTGTGGTAAAATGGGTATGGTGGGGGAAGAACGGCCTTGCAATGGCGATAACCGTAAAGACATCCAGAAAGTTACCCTCCGAGGGATTTTATCCGCTATTCACATCAACTCCCCAACCGGGAAGTTTCCTTGAGCAGGAATGAAAAAACCAGATATTTGCCCGCCACTCAATAGCACCGAAACCTATGGTCAAATGTCTGATACCAGTAGCTTATCCCCATCACCTTATTGGAAAAAGCACGATTTTAAGGCTTAACTTACATCGGGTATTGAACAAGCGTATTCCCCCTGCCTGCTTGTTTCCTGCAGGCTGCGGGCTTAGCTTGAACCTGGGGCGGGGTTTAGAAGCCCCGGGTTAAGAACCGAAAGCCCATTTTCCAGAACCTGGCTCCTCCAACAGTATCCCGGACCAGAAGCTGCGAGAAGACTAAAAATTCTTTAGTATCTTTTAACCTCCTAAGCGATTGATAGATATGAGGTTGCAAACCTGGCTTATCGTGCTGTTTGCTGTTTGCTTTTTGGGCTGTCAGTTCGATAGAAGGCCACCAACAGAGAATATTTTTAACAGCAGGGACCTGGAGGAAATCCGGGCTGAGGGGAAACTCAGGGCACTTATAGCCTATAGCGCCACGAGTTACTTTCTCTACCGGGGGCAGCCCATGGGGTATGAATACGAACTGCTAAAAAGGCTGGCCGACCATCTGGGCGTGGAACTTGAACTCCGGGTGTCCAGGGACCTGGACGACCTGCTGAACGATCTGAAAAAAGGAGATGTGGATCTGGTTGCCCACGGGCTGGCAATTACCTCTGAACGAAAAAAAGAAGTAGCGTTTTCCGATTACCTCTTCCTTACCAAACAGGTCCTGGTTCAAAAAAAACCTGCAAACTGGAGGCAACTTACCCTGGATGAAATCCGGGATTCGCTGGTGATGGACCCCGTTGAACTAATAGGCGACACCGTTAGTGTGCGAAAGAATTCTTCCTATTTGGAACGGCTAATCAACCTTTCCAAAGAAATTGGCGGCGAGATTCATATTGATACCTTAAAAGGCAAATGGTCTACCGATGAAATTATCCGATGGGTCGTGGAAGGGAAGATAAAGTATACGGTGGCCGACAGGAACCTGGCGCGGATCAATGCCTCCTTCTATCCCATTTTGGATGTCAGCGTCCCGGTAAGTTTTTCCCAACGGATCGCCTGGGCCCTGCACCCCGATGCAAAGGAACTGCTGGAAGCCACCAACCAATGGATTGAGGAAGAAAAAGACGGCCTGGACTATTACGTGCTCTACAACAAATATTTTAAGAATGAACGCGGGTTTAAAAAGAGGGCAAAAAGTGCGTATTACAGCCTGAACAAAGGGCAGATCAGTAAATTTGATTCCCTGATAAGAATACATGCCCGGAGCCTGGGTTGGGACTGGCGGCTGCTGGCGTCTTTGATTTACCAGGAGTCTAAATTTGACCCGGGGGCAGTTTCCTGGTCCGGGGCTAAGGGGTTGATGCAACTAATGCCAAAAACAGCCGAAGAGATGGGGGTTTCCAACGTGGAGGACCCTGCCGCTGTCCTGCTTGGCGGCACACAATACCTTAAACATCTGCACAGGCAGTTTGAGGAGGTAGGGGACTCCATCCAACGGATTAAGTTCGCCATGGCAGCGTACAACTGCGGCTACCAGCATGTGAGAGATGCGCAAAAACTGGCCATTATGCAAGGGCGAGACCCCAAGAAATGGGATAATCACGTTGATGAGATGATACTGGCGCTAAGCCACCCCCAGAACTACAACCTGGAAATGATTGCCCACGGGTATGTCCGCGGCATTGAACCCTATAATTACGTGAATCAGATTTTCGACAGGTACCGGCATTACACCTCCTTCATTCATTAAATGGTTCATATACTGCCCAATTCTACCCACTCCACATAAAGCCCAAGTGCAATATGCCATAGCAGGTAATGCCCCAGGCGGATATTCAAAGCAGCCAAAAATCCGGCCTTACGGTAAAAAAGGGCCTGCAACAGGTTCATGGCAAAGCCGCTCAGTAGGGCATAGGCCATGACCACCAGGCGGTTGTCCGACAATTGTTCCAGGGGCTCCCGGAGGGAGGTAAGGATGGCCGCGGTCCAGAAAAAAACGTCCAGGTAACGCCCTTTTTTGACAACCGCCCCCAACCATAGGAGCAGGGTCAGGGGGATTAACCGGTAAAACACCTCTACCTCAAAAGCGCCGGAGAAATAGAGGAACAGGGAGTAGGGAAAGGGTTGTAAGAAAGGGGGCAATTCCGAGTAGGGTTCCGGGTGGAGCACCCATTTAAAAACCATGACATCCAGGAGCCCGAAAAACAACCCGACCCCCAAAGGATACAGGACCCTCCATTGGTTATAAATTCCCGCTTCCCAGAAATTGGGCAGTTTCGCCCCCGATTGCCACCACAGAAAAGGAACCCCGATGAGCAGGAGCAACAGGTTGGGTAGCCCCCACACCCTTAGGTCCGGATACTGCGCGGCAAGGGAATTCCCATAGAGAATCCCGACAGCAGCTATAGCCAGGAAGACCGCATAGGTATACAGGTTCTTCCGTGTTTCAGCTGTAGTGTCCATCACCGTTTAGCCTTTGGGCCTTTTAAAGATGTAGCGGGTGTTGAAGATGCCATTGTTGTCATCCTCCCCGGCGGAGCTTTCGAATCCCCCGACCACAAAGGCCAGGTCGCACCCTTCTTCCGACATGCTGTTCATTTTGGAGCTTACCAGCGCGTCGTTGGCGGCGATATTCTGGAAGCGTATCCCCCCCAGGTTAAAGAAGGTCAGAAGCTTGGTCTCCTCGAAGTTCCTGACCCGGATCTCCCCCTGGTCCGATTTGTTGCGTTCGTCCTCTTCCCCGGAGCGCAGGGAGGAAAACTCTTTATAGTTCCGGGTTTCGCCGGTACTGATCATGCGTGACCTGCCCAGTCCGCTCGGGTCGATCGATTCAACCACGGTGATCGTTCTATATTCCATGGTTTGAGCATGTAGCAGGCCGCAACTGCCCGCCAGTAAGAGCGTAAAAAACATAATTCCGGCCATAGGTTACAGGGGTTTGAAAAATTCTCCGAATTAAGTAAAAAAAGGGAATCGCTTTAGGAATTTGACAGATATTTAACGCGTTAGCGATTTTTAGTACCTTGGGATACATTTTTTGATATAAAGCGATACAGGCAATACAGCAACAATGATATCTGACCAATTAAAAGATAAGGTGGTGCTGGTGACCGGTGCTACCAGTGGAATGGGCAAGGCGATTGCGGAAACTTTTGCCAGGCACGGGGCTTCCCTGCTGCTTTCGGGCAGGGACACCGGCCGCGGCAAATCGCTGGTGGCATCCCTGAAACCTGTCAATGACAACGTGGTTTTTGTACCCGGGGACCTGAGCAGGGCTGAGGACAATGAGAAGTTGGTAGCCGAGGCCGTCACCCGATTCGGGCGCATCAACCTGCTTTCACTCAATGCCGGAGTCCTTGGTTTGGGGGCGGTGACGGAGCTGTCCATTGCTTCCTGGCACCGTACCCTGGACACCAATCTGAGTTCCATTTTTTACCTCTGCAAATACGCCATCCCCAAACTGCTGTTACATAACGGCAGCAGCATCATTATCAATGCCTCCATCGCTGCCTTCAGGAGTTTCCCCAACCACCCTGCCTATTGTGCCAGCAAGGCGGCGGCGGTAGCTTTGACCAAACAGATGGCCCTGGACTATGGTCCCGCCATTAGGGTGAATGCCCTCTGCCCGGGCCCGGTAGATACCCCGTTGCTTCAGGACTCCGCCGCTGCTTTTGACCACCCGGAAACCGCCGTCGACAGGGCCAGGGATGCCACCCTGTTAAAAAGGCTGGGCCAACCGCAGGATATTGCCAACCTGGTGTTGTTTTTAGCTTCGGAACAGGCTTCGTGGATTACCGGTGCCACTTTTACCATAGATGGCGGCATTATGAACCGCTGAAGCCAGGTTCGGTTTTGGACGCCATACCTATGGTTGGTTTTACATAAATTTCAGGCAACCTCCCCGGCATCAGACTCCTTTGCCTATCTTTAGTACGGGTCCAAATACAATTCATATGGAGATAGCACTGGTCCTTGGATTACTGATTATGGCACTTGTGTTTTTTGCCAGTGAAAAGTTCCGGGTAGATATAGTTACCCTTGGGTTTTTGGTGGTCCTGACACTGACGGGCATCCTGAGCCCCAAAGAGGCATTTGAGGGGTTTAGCAGTGATTTTATGGTGATCCTCGCTTCTATCTTTATCGTCTCGGCGGCCCTGTCCGAAACCGGCCTGTTGGACAAGCTGGGATCTCAATTGATCCGCCGCGTCAGGAGCAAAAGGTTGTTTGTGGGGTATGTGATGCTGGTAACCGGTTTCTTTTCTGCTTTTATGAACAATACCAGCGTAACCGCACTGGTTGCCGGCCCGGTCATGGGCATGTGCCGTAAACTGGCGATCAGTCCATCAAAAGTGCTCATGCCGGTAGCCTTCGCGTCGATCCTGGGGGGTACCTGTACGTTGATCGGCACCTCCACCAACGTAGCCGTTGGCGGTTATATCGCCAATGTGGGGTTGGCGCCCCTTGGGTTCTTTGAATTTTTTTGGGTGGGCCTGCTGCTGTTCCTGGCGGGGATGGGGGTCATTCTTTTGTTCTGGAAACGGATCATGCCCGATTACAAGGAAACGAGCTATGCAGAAGAATATGAGATCAAACAGTACCTGTCCGAAATTGTCATCACGGATACTTCCCGGTTGATAGGGCAAACCGTGTTTCGGTCCGAGCTTTCGAAATGGGACATACGGATCATCAAGATTATCCGCGAAAAAACGGAATTCATACCGGATAGCTCCACCCGGTTCAAAGCACGCGATTTGCTGTTGGTGGAATGCCACCTGGACGACCTGATGAAGGTCAAGGAATCGTCCGGGCTGGAGGTATTGGCGGATACCATTTCCAGTAAGGAGATCCAGGGCGGTAACATCCGGTTGGGGGAGGTCCTTGTTATCCCGGGTTCGCCATTGATCGACCAGTCCCTCAAAGAGGTACGGTTCCGACAGAATTATGACCTGGTGGTACTGGCCCTGCACCGGCACGAATTTACGGCCTCCCAGAAAATTGGAAATATCAAACTCAAGATAGGGGATGTACTGCTCGTCCAGGGTACGGAGGATACCTTCGAGGCCAACCGGAATTCCAAGGACTTTTCGTTTATAGGCGACTTCAGGGTGAATATGTTCAAGGAGCGAAAGGGTATTATATCGGCCATCATTTTCCTGCTCGCCGTCTTGTTGGGATCCCTGGGGTGGGTGCCCCTTTCCATCGCCTTTTTAACCGCTGCCCTGTCTGTGGTCCTTGCGGGAGCCCTGAGTATGGAACGGGCATACCAGGTGATGGATTGGAAGCTGCTTATCCTGATCGGGGGGATGAGTGCTTTTGGGACCGCGATGCATAATTCCGGGGCAGCAGAATTTCTTGCCAACGGAATTATCCAACTCCTGGGAGGGTTTGGTGAGCGGTACGTGCTGGGCGGTTTCGTGCTGTTGGTCATCCTCCTTACCCAACCCATGTCCAATGCCGCGGCGGCCCTGGTGGTTTTGCCCGTGGCCCTGGAGGCTGCCCATATCCTGGAGGCGAGTCCGCGTTCCTTTGCCATTGCCATCATGCTGGGAGCTTCTGTTTCACTCATCACGCCTTTTGAACCCTCCTGCATCCTGGTATACGGCCCCGGAAAATACCGGTTTATAGATTTTATAAAGGCCGGGCTCCCGGTCACCCTTATCCTGTTCCTGCTGATCATGGTTCTGGTACCCCTCTTTTGGCCCATATAAAAGGGGGCGTGCGGGAATATTGCCCATAGAAGCGGGGTACGGCGCTAGGAGGCTTCGTGCTCTTCCAGGTCCTTTCGCAAATCCAGTTTCCGGAAGGCCGGGAATACAAAACCCGTGGTGATGACGGTAATCACGGTCATGCACCCCCCAAAAACCACAGCGGTGACGGTGCCCATCCACTTGGCAGTGATACCGCTCTCAAAAGCCCCCAGTTCATTGGACGAACCCACAAACATGCTGTTGACAGCGGCTACCCTCCCGCGCATGTGGTCCGGGGTTTTGAGTTGCAGGATGGTCTGGCGGATGATCATCGAAATGCCATCGGTTACACCGCTGAGGAACAAGGCGGCCACGGAGATCCAAAACACGGTGGAAAGGCCAAAGACGATAATACACAAGCCAAAGCCAAAAATAGACACCAGCAACTTGATCCCGGCTTTTTTGTTGAGGGGGAAATAGGCGGCGGTAAACATGATCAGCAACGCCCCCACGGCCGGGGCTGCCCGGAGGATTCCGAAACCCTGGGCACCTACCTGGAGGATGTCCTGTGCATAAATGGGAAGCAGGGCCACGGCCCCGCCAAAGAGCACGGCGATCATATCCAGGGTAATGGCCCCCAGGATCACCTTGGTATTCCATACATACCTGACCCCCTCTTTCAGGCTTTTTAGGACAGGCTCACCGATCTTGGGGTTCAGGATTGGTTTTTTGGGGATCCTGGTCAGCAACAGGAACGCCATCAGGGAGAATGCCAGGATCAGGCACATAGACCAGTGCACCCCGATCCAGCTGATGGAAAAACCCGCCAGGGCAGGTCCGAGTACGGCCGCCATTTGCCAAACCGAACTGCTCCAGGTGGCCGCGTTCGGGTAGATTTTTTTGGGTACCAGGAGGGAAAACAGGGCAAATATGGTGGGCCCCAGAAATGCCCTGACAATACCCCCCGCGAAGACCAGGAAATAGATGGCCCCCAAAACGAGGTTGCCCGACAAGTCCCCTACCACGGCCGGCCAGGTCAGTAAGAACAGGCCGAGGCTGATAAAGGAAAAACCGAGGATGCATTTGACCAGCAAGCCCTTTTTTTCTTTCTGGTCTACCACATGCCCCGCGAAAAGGGCCAGGGTAACGGCGGGGATGACCTCCATAAGGCCAATAATACCCAGTGAAAGCGGATCTTTGGTAAGACTGTAGACTTCCCATTCAATCACCACAAACTGCATGGACCAGGCAAAAACCATGGCAAAGCGTACCAATAGGAAAATATTGAATTCCTTATAACGAAGGGCCGCGTACGGGTCGTTTTTCTGCATAGGGCTAATAGAATGCGCAAAAATAGAAATAGCAGGGATTAGACGTGTATAAATCCGCGTTAATTTCTTAAGCCCTCCCCTGCTGTGGGGGGCGTATAAATGATTGCTGTCAAATTTTTTCTACGAAATGCGCCTGTGGCCGGATGAGTGAAAAATAGCTGCATTTCATCATGTTTTTTGGCCCGCTTAGCTAAAACTACCTCCTTTAGCCTGCTCTGGAATTAGATTTGTAGTCCTATGGTAAATGATAAAATTTGGGATATGAAAACAATAGTACTTATTAGAGAGATCTACATGGATGGGTTCCGGAATCTGGGGCACTTCCTGATGAAGCATTCGATGAAGGTGTATGCCTGGTTTAGTTTCGCCTTGTTTATAATCGCCCTGTACGCATTTGTATTCAGGGTTTCAACCGGTTTTGCCTTTGATTGAAAACTACTTTCTTTCTTACTGTTTGGGGTGTTAACCAAGTGGGGCTCATTTAAATGATTTTCCAATGGAAAAGATTTTTAACCTAAAAGGGTCCGGAAACCTTCCCCTGGAACGGATCTGTACCCTGCTCTACGTGATCGCTACCCTCGTATTCGTATTTTGGTATACGAGTTAGGCGAGAGCGCAGAGTCTGACATGAACAACGATCCCGTAGCATTGCGCTACGGGATTTTTTTACGCCTTTTCACATGGGGTGTGACCTGCCGGAAATAAAGGGGCTGAAAGGAAATACCCCTGCCGCTTCGCGCCGGGCCTTCCGGGAAATTTTTCAGCTTTTCCAAACCCTCAGCATAAAACTCCGTAAGTGTCTGTACAACATAAAAACATAGATGCTTATGAAATTCAATGGTTTTTTAACGAAAGCTTTCCTGTTCGGGATGCTGTTGCTTGGGGGCATGCTGTTTGCCCAGGAGCGCCAAACGATGAAAGAGGATACAAAAATGGTGGGGGGTGCCGCCATGTACCCCGGCAAGGATATTGTTTCCAATGCGGTTAACTCCATGGACCACACCACACTGGTGGCTGCGGTAAAGGCTGCCGGCCTGGTGGAAACCTTGCAGGGGGAGGGCCCCTTTACGGTTTTTGCACCTACCAATGCCGCTTTTGACAAGCTCCCGGACGGGACCGTGGCCTCACTGTTGCAACCCGGCAACCAACAACAACTACAGTCGGTACTAACCTACCATGTGGTTGCCGGCAGGTACAGCGCGGCCGATCTGGTCTCCGCTATTGAAAAGGGCATGGGCGTCGCCAAACTCACCACCGTGAACGGGGCAACGCTTGAGGCGATGAAAGATGGGGACAAGGTGGTCATAAAAGACACCGCCGGTAACCGGTCCACCGTAACCATTGCCGATGTGAACCAGTCTAATGGGGTCATCCATGTGGTGGATGCCGTGGTATTGCCTGTCATGTAATTTCCAGGGGAGACATGGTTTTGTTGAGGCCTCCGGGTATTCCCGGAGGTTTTTTTGTGCCCCTTTCCCGGCCCGGCCCGGGATGGAAAATATATATGGAAATAGTCCATAAAAATGGAAATATTCCATATCTTAGTCTTCCTTTTTTGAACAGGGATGCACAAGACGATATTACATCTGGATTTGGATACTTTTTATGTGTCGGTAGAGCGGTTGATCAACAGTGAACTGCGCAACAAACCCCTGCTGGTAGGTGGGGTGAGCGACCGGGGGGTGGTGGCTGCCTGCAGTTATGAGACCCGGGGGTTTGGGGTGCATTCCGGCATGCCCATGAAAATGGCGCGTGAACTATGCCCCGAAGCCGTGGTCATCCGCGGCAACGCGGGCACTTATAGCAAGCATTCCGACCTGGTTACGGAGATCATCCGGGAGAAAGTGCCGCTTTTTGAAAAGTCGAGCATCGACGAGTTCTATGCCGACCTTTCGGGGATGGACCGGTTTTTTGGTTGCTACCAGTACGCTTCCGAATTGCGGAAGACCATCATTAAGGAGACCGGGCTGCCCATTTCCTTTGGCTTGTCGGTGAACAAAGTGGTTTCCAAGGTGGCCACCAACGAGGCCAAACCCAACAACCAACTGAAGATCGACCTGGGGTATGAAAAGCCCTTCCTGGCGCCGCTATCGATCAGGAAAATCCCCATGGTAGGAGACAAGACGTACCAGATCCTCAGGAACCTGGGACTGCGCAGGGTGAAAACCATACAGGAGATGCCGATCGACCTCATGCAGCGGGTGCTGGGGGCCAACGGCACGGTGATCTGGAAACGGGCCAACGGGCTGGACAACAGCCCCGTGATACCTTTTCACGAACGCAAATCAATCTCTACCGAACGCACTTTCGACCGGGACACCATCGATGTGGTGAAACTCAGGGGGATCCTTATCGCCATGGCCGAGAACCTGGCCTTCCAGTTGCGGAGGGGCGGCAAGCTTACCGCCTGCATTGCGGTAAAACTGCGTTATTCGGATTTTAATACCTATTCCAAACAAATGCGCATCCCCTATACCAGCGCCGACCATATCCTGATCCCCAGGATCCTGGAGCTGTTCAACAACCTGTACAACAAAAGGTTGCTGGTACGCCTGGTAGGGATCCGGTTCAGCCACCTGGTGCCGGGGAGCTACCAGATCAATTTGTTTGAGGATACCGAGGAGGCCCTGAATCTCTATGCGGCCATGGACAGGATCCGGGAACGCTATGGTGACAAAAGTGTGCTGAGGGCCTCTGGCATGGGCGCCAAAACCATCGGCAGGATGCAGAACCCTTTTAACGGGCAGCCGCCCGTGGTGCTGGCACACCGGAAACAATAACAAATCCCGAAAGCGATGAGCAATAAAAAATATATGACCTCGAAGAAAGAACGTCCCGGTTTGCCGGAGACTGCCGTTTTCTTGTGGGTATGTTGCCCAACCCTTAGCAATATTAATGGCGGGAAACAACTTATAATGCCTTCAGGATCCGTGGGGGCCAGTTATATAGAAGCCGGTGAAAAGCCTGGAGGAAAAGACCTGGCGATGAGGTTGCGGGTTGCCAGAAAAGAAGCAGAATACTGGCTCAGGCCCTAAAGGTCATGAAGGCTCTTCATGATGAAAGGACGGAAGAGTTGATAAAACAAGCTACAAAACTAAGAAGGATATTGTCTTCCATCGCAAACCGGATCATGAACATAAAAAAACTACGGCCTAATTAATTTCCAAACACTATCTCCATTTGGGATTTATCATGTATATCAACTGCCACACTTATTACAGCCTTCGTTACGGCACGTTCTCTGAGGTAGCCCTTTTGGAACTCGCCCGGGAGATGCAGGTCACGCGACTGGCCCTGACCGATATCAACAATACCTCGGCGGGGCTCAACTTTGTGCGCAAGGCAAAGGAGTATGATATACGCCCCATCCTGGGGATCGACTTCAGGAACGGGGCCGACCCCTGTTTTGTGGGGATTGCCAAAAACAATGAGGGGTACCGTGAGTTGAACGCCTTTTTGTCGGCACACCTGCACGATGGCAAAAAGCTGCCCTCACGAGCCCCCCTGTTTCGGGAGGCTTATGTAATCTACCCTTTTGAAAGGGTGCTGCTCAGCGGGTTGTGGGCCCTGGGGGAACATGAGTTTATCGGTGTTTCCGTGGCAGACCTCAGGCGCCTGCCCTTTTCCCGCCTGAAAGAGCAGAAGGAAAAGCTGGTGGTGTTACAGCCGGTGACCTTCAGGAACAAGCGCGATTTTAACGCGCACCGCCTGTTGCGCGCCATAGACAACAACGTGCTGCTCAGCAAGCTCCCCGGGGAGGAGCAAGCCGATGAAAACGAGAAGATGTTCCCCATCGCCAACCTGGCTGCCGCCTTTGCCGAATACCCCCACATCCTCGAAAACACTGAGCGCCTGATGAATGCCTGTACAATCCATTTCGACTTTTCGGCAGACCGCAGGCCGCAGAACCTGCAAACCTACCTGGGCTCCAGGGAGGCAGACGAGCGGCTATTGGAGCAGCTGTGCCTGGAAGGCCTTCCGTACCGTTATCCCGAAGTGGGGGCACCTATCCGCCAAAGGCTCCGGAAGGAACTGGACCTGATCCGGGAAAAAAACTTTGTTTCCTATTTCCTGATCAACTGGGACATTGTTTCCCATGCGCGCAAAAAGGGGTTTTTCTACGTGGGCCGGGGCAGCGGGGCCAACAGCATCGTCGCATACCTGCTCCGGATTACCGATGTGGACCCTATTGAACTCGACCTCTACTTTGAACGCTTTATCAACCTTTACCGGGTGAACCCCCCGGATTTCGATATTGATTTCTCCTGGAAAGACCGGGAGGAAATGACCCGTTATATTTTCGAACGCTTTGAGCATGTGGCCCTGCTGGGTACGTATGTCACTTTTCAGGAACGGGGGGTGATCCGTGAATTGGGGAAGGTGTTCGGGCTGCCCAAGGCAGAGATCGATTTCCTCTGTGAACGCAACTACCAGCCTTCCCAGTTGGACGAAGTGTCGCTGCTGGTCCTTAAATACGGGAGGCTTATCAAGGACATGCCCAATTACCTGAGCATCCATGCCGGGGGGATCCTCATCAGTGAAAAGCCCATACATTATTTCTCGGCGACCCACCTTCCGCCCAAAGGTTTCCCCACGACCCAGTTTGACATGGTCATCGCGGAAGACGTAGGCCTTTACAAATTTGATATCCTGGGGCAGCGGGGTTTGGCCAAGATCAAGGAAGCCCTGGAAATCGCCCTGCAAAACCAGCCGGAAACGGCTGCCGGGGTCGATATTCACGATGTCCGCTCTTTTAAGCGGGATCCCAGGGTCAATGAGCTGATCAAATCGGCCCGGTGCATGGGGTGCTTTTATGTAGAATCGCCGGCCATGCGCATGCTGCTGAGGAAGCTGGAGGTAGATACCTACCTGGGCCTGGTGGCTGCCAGTTCCATCATCCGCCCCGGGGTGGCCCGGAGCGGGATGATGCGCGAATATATCCTGAGGCACCGTGACAAAGGCCGGGCAGGGCGGGAAGCCCATCCGGTCATGCTCGAAATCATGCCCGAGACCTATGGGGTCATGGTCTACCAGGAAGACGTGATCAAGGTGGCCCACTATTTTGCCGGCCTGGACCTGGGGGAAGCCGATGTGTTGCGGCGCGGGATGAGCGGAAAGTTCCGGTCCAGGGAGGAGTTCCAGAGGGTGAAAGACCGCTTCCTGGAGAATTGCCGCAAAAAGGGGTATGATGACGGGCTGGTGGCCGAGGTCTGGAACCAGGTAGCCAGTTTTGCCGGCTACGCGTTTGCCAAAGGGCACTCTGCTTCCTATGCGGTGGAAAGCTACCAAAGCCTGTTCCTCCGGGCCTATTACCCCCTGGAATACCTGGTGGCCGTGCTCAATAATGGCGGGGGCTTTTACCGGCCGGAGTTCTATGTACACGAGGCCCGTATGCTCGGGGGGCGCGTGCATGCCCCCTGTATCAACCGCAGCCTTGCCGTAAACACCATCTACGGGATAGATATCTACCTGGGGTTTATGTACCTGAAGGAGTTGGAAGAACGGGTCATGCAGCGCATCCTGGCAGCCAGGTCGAAGGAAGGGCTGTTTGCCTCCCTGGAGGATTTCCTGGACCGGGTACCTATATCCATTGAACAGGCAAGCATCCTGATCCGTATTGACGCCTTCCGGTTTACCGGGCACAACCAGCACGAATTGTTGTGGAAGGCCCATCTATACCTGTCGCGGGGCACCCAGACCGGGCACCCCAAATTGTTCCCGCCCAGGCAGCGGAGTTTCAAGATCCCCCAACTGTATACCAGCATGCAGGAAACCGCCTTTACCCAGCTGGAGCTGTTGGGTTTCAGCCTGTGCAGCCCGTTTGATCTCTTAAAAGAAGCCCCCGGGAATGGAAATGGGAGCAAGCACCTGCCCGATTACCTGGGCCGCCACATTGATATCTATGGCTACCTGGTAACGGTAAAAAACACCCATACCCACAAAGGAGACCGTATGCATTTTGCCACCCTGACAGACCGCTACGGGGAAGTTTTTGACACCGTACTGTTCCCCCCTGTGGCTGCAAAATACCCTTTTCGCGGGCGGGGGATCTACCGCTTTTACGGGAAGGTGGTGAGTGAATTCGGGTTTTTGAGCATCGAGGTGGTAAAGATGCAAAAGCAGGATTATATACAAGACCCCCGCTATGCAGAACTAAAAACAAGCACCAAATTGCGAAAGCCCAGGGAAAGCGATATGGTTGAAAAAGAGGAGTGACTTTCAGGCGGTCCGGAGGCTTTACATTCCCCCAAAAATGGCGGGATTTGGGAAAAGCCCCTAAGCGTCCTTTTTGCCTACCACAGCTACGCCCGAGGAGGGTACCCCTTCGAAAGACGTCAGCTGAAGGCCAAATTGCTGCTGGTATGCCGTGGTAATTTCACCGACAAACCCCTCCGCGTCCTTTTCATGGACCAGGTTCAGGGTACAGCCGCCAAAACCACCTCCCATCATACGCGATCCCAGCACCCCGGGGATCTTTTTGGTGTAATCCACCAGGAAATCCAATTCAGGGCAACTTACCTCATACTGTTTCCGCAAGCCTTCATGCGAACTGTAAAACAAGGCCCCCAGCCGCTGGAGGTCGCCCTGCTCCAGGGCGTCAACGGCAGCGAGCACCCTCTCGTTCTCAGATACCACATAGGCGCAACGGTTGTACAGGACGGTACTCAGGCTACCCTGGCAGGCAAGGAGCATTTCAGGGCTCACCTCCCGAAGTGTACCGGCCACGGGGAAGCGCTGCCGTATTATGGAAAGCCCTTCCTCACATTGCGCCCTCCTCAGGTTGTATTCACTATCTGCCAGGCTGTGGGATACGTGAGAATTCAGGAGGACCAGCTTGTAAGGATGTAATTTTAAGGGGTGGTACGAATATTCCAGGGACCTGCAATCGAGTAACATAGCGTGGCCTTCCCGCCCCATGACCGAAGCAAATTGATCCATTATCCCACATTGCATGCCCACAAAATGATGTTCCGCATCCCTGCTTAGCGCAATGAGGTCCCAGGGGGTGAGCCCGAGGCCAAAAAGTTCATTCAGCCCAAAAGCCAGGCCACATTCAAGGGCGGCAGAAGAGCTCAGGCCGGAACCTGCCGGCAGGCTGCTTTCAATCTCGCAATCAAAACCCTGGACCCGGTCTGTCCGCTTGCTTAATTCCGCCAATACCCCCAGCAAGTAATTCTCCCAGGACTGAGCACTGCGCGAGATAGCATCCAGGGAAACCGTAAACCCCTTTTGGTTCATTTGGCTGTAAAAGCTGGCCCGGAACACATCTGGCCGGCGCCGGAACCGGAATACGATCGTTTTATCCACCGCGGCGGGCAACACATACCCCATGTTGTAATCAGTATGCTCTCCTATAAGGTTGATGCGCCCCGGGGCAGAAACGGTAAGGTCTGGAATAAAAGTTTCAGGTGTTGGTAATGCCATGATCACATTTCAATCGTATGCCGGGTTGCCCTTTACTACCGTGGTGACGAAGGCCTCGAACATCTGCTTGGTGCTGCGAATATAGGGTATTTACGTATAAAAAAAGCTGGGCAATGAATTTGCCCAGCTCTTAACGACTAACTTGAAATAATTAAACTAAACGCAACTTTAAATAGAAACTGTTTCACCGATTTGACGGTTCCGGATATTGTATTGCCCCATGGTATATGAAGGCTCAGATTTGATTTCTGCCCATCGTGGCTGCCATGATTTTGCATGTGCTATGGTAGACTATGCTACTATGTAAAAATAGTATAAAAACTAAGAAATAAAAAACATTTTAAGGAAGAAGTGATTAAATAAGTAGAAAATGGAATAATACGTTAAGGATATGATAATAACGTATCATTGCCAAATGTCGGCAGGGCCTAAAGTGATTCCCTTTTATACAGGTTGACAGGCAGGATCACCTGTTTTTTCTCCCCCAGTTTGATTTGTTCGGCTGCCATCCTGCCCATCTGTTTAAAATCCGTTGAAATCGTAGTGATACCCCCCAAGACGATTTCCTTCACCACATGGTCATCAAAAGACAGGATCCCAAGGTCCTTCCCGGGGGTATAGTTGTGATGCCGGCATTCCTTGATCACTTCCCACAGATCCGAATCGGTAATACAGATGTAGAGGGTGTTTTGTTGTAAGGTGCCGGGGTCATACTTTTCCCTGATGGCACCCTTTAGCCCGTAATCCGAAAAAAATCTTGTAAAGGCGTTGATCAGGTCGGGCGGGATTTCCCTGGAGCCATTGAAAAAGAGGACGTAATCCTCAAACCTCTGGATTTCGGGAACAAGGCACAGTAGCGATTTATAGGTGTTTTCATGAAATTCCTGCGTGATAAAGGAGTAGGCCCCCGGCATGGGGACATACCGGTCTACCACAAGCAGTTTCTCGGAAGGGATGCCTTCCAGCAAGCCACTAACCCGCGGGTCCTGTATGGGGGCGATTACATATTTCCCGTATTTACCCTGGATGTTCCGAAATATGGTTTCGAAGACGGTGATATTGTTGTGGTGGAAGAATACATCGATCCGGAACCTTTTGCCTAATTCGCTCCTGAAACTGTTGTAAAATTCTTCCTGGTAGCGCTGAAAAGCGAAGAGGAGCAGCGCAATTCGCAAAGTAACATGGGTCTCTTCACTGACAATAAAATACCCTTTTAGCTTTTTGGATTCTACCAGGCCCCTGTCTTTAAGGCTTTCATACGCCTTCACAATGGTTTTCCTGGCATAGCCGAGATCGTGGACCATGGTATTGATTGAAGGCAATTGGTCTCCCTGCTTCAATACCCCATGGTCTATAGCCTCTATAACCCCCTGGACCAGGAGCTCGTGCTTTAATAAATGCTTGTTTTCTTGCAGCCTGGAGAAAATATCAATCAACGACATAAAAGTACCTGGATGAGGTGACTACATTCAAATGGGCCCCGGGCTTCAATTCGCCCTTGCGGGTCCTTTGTGGGTAGAAGCGTCTTCAAATATAATCAGATTACTATAACAATGTTTAACATCCCACCAGGCTTTACCCCGGAGGTCTTTAAGGATTACGGGACGGGAAAAGGCCTGTTAACCCATATGCAAGCCATTGTTACCCCTTGAATTTTAAGTAATTATAGATGGCTTTGAGCATGCCCTTAGTTAAAATTCGGCTTCTTTGTGAAAAATGTGTATCTTAAACAAAAACGCTTTATACTGGCAAAGATTCATTTTTTTTGGAATTTTATTATTAAATACTTAACAAAAAAATTACATTTACATAGTAGCATAGTGTATCATAGTACATTCTACGGAATGTCGTGGTGCCCATTTTGCAGCTCAAAGTAACGCCAACGCTATTTCAACCGAAAAAACTAACTCAAAAACCAACCATTATGAAACAAAACTACGCGGGCCACTATGGAACTAGTCTGTTTTGCCTTTTCTTCCTTTTGGCAATATTCATAGGAACACAGGCAGGTTTTGCCCAAAACGCGATTTCAGGTAACGTATCCGATGCCACCGGGCCGCTTCCTGGGGTGAATGTAGTCGTCAAAGGCACCAGCATTGGTGCGGTAACGGATTTTGATGGGAATTACAGCATCAATGTTCCGGACAGCGGGACCACCCTGGTATTCTCCTTTATAGGGTATACGACCAAGGAGGAACCCATTAGCGGCAGGTCTACCGTGAACGTGACCATGGTAGAAGATGCCCAGGCCTTAAGTGAGGTCGTGGTGGTGGGTTATGGTACCCAGAGAAAAGCCGACCTTACCGGGGCGGTTGGTTCCATCGGGGCCGCGGATATTGTCAGCAAACCGATCACCAGTCCCGACCAGGCGTTGGCGGGCACCATTTCCGGGGTAAACATTACCAACCGTAGCGGGGATCCCGGAGCTCCCATCAGTGTCAATATCCGTGGTATTGGTACCCCGGGTGTGAACGACCCCCTCTGGGTGATTGACGGGGTGCCTATCGTACAAACCACCAACATCACGGTGAATACTTCTTCGACAACCGATTCCAACCCGCTCGCTGGGTTGAACGCGAATGATATAGAATCTATTGATGTGCTGAAAGACGCCGCATCAACCGCCATTTACGGGGCAAGGGCCGCCAATGGGGTCATTATCGTAACGACCAAAAGGGGTAAAAGCGGAGATGCCCGCGTGACCTACGACGGCTACGCGTCCTTTGCGAGCGCCAGGGACAAAATTGACGTGCTGAACGTCGAGCAATATATCGATATCCAGCAGCAATTGGGGATCGATGTTTCTGAATTCAGCGGGAGGCCGTTTGTCGATTGGCAAGACCTTATCTTCAAGACGGGCTTTGTACAAAACCACAATGTCACCGTAAGTGGGGGGACCGAGAAAGCCAACTATTTCATTTCCGGGGGCTATATGGACCAGGAAGGGATTGAAAGGGCCCAGGCCTTTACCCGGTATTCCTTCAAAGCCAATTCTGATATCAAGGTAGGGAACCGCCTCAAGTTTGGCGAGTCGCTGCTGATCAGCCAGACGGATCGCCAGGTACAAAGCGAACCCGGTATCTACGCCGGTTTCAATTCTGCCCTTAACGCCCCTTACTACCAGCCTTTTGGCGACGGGGCCTTTGGGTACAACCCCATCAACCCGACCACCGTGGGCAACGGGTCGGCTACCAACTACCTGTTTAATACCGATGACCGCTATACCAAAACCACTATTCAAACACGTAAGGTATTGGGTAATTTTTATGGGGAACTTGAGATTATAGAGGGCTTAAGGGCCCGGACCTCCCTGGGGATCGATTACAACGTCGGTGTAGGGGAGTACCTGACCACGGACGCGGTGCTCGACAACTCGACAGGCACTTCGCTGCTGGTTTCCTCCCGCCCCATAGAATTGACGCTGACAACGGCGGCAACACTCCAGTACGACAAGACATTTGGCGGAGACCACAATATCGGTGCGCTCTTTGGCTTTGAGCAAACCAAGTTCCGTTTTGATAAGGTGCGCTTGCAGGGAAGGGACCTGTTCAACATCAATTTTGCGGCCAGCGGTACCACCGTGGCCGGCGCGAACGAAGCAGACCTCTGGACCCTGCAGGGTTGGCTGGGGCGTCTGACCTATAATTATCGAGGAAAGTACCTTGCCACCTTCAATGTGCGCCGCGATGCCACTTCGAGGTTCGCCGAGGCCAACAGGGACCAGGTCTTTCCATCGGTTTCCCTGGGGTGGAGGATTACCGATGAGGACTTTTTCAACCTCGAAGAAGATGATTTTATAGACGACATCAAAATCCGGGCTGGCTGGGGCCAATCGGGGAACCAGTTCACCGGTCTCAACTTTGCCTTCCTGAGTTCTATAGACAACAACATTCGTTATGTGATCGGGGATGCGCAGGAAACAATCGTAGCGCCTGCCCCTACCACCTTTGCCAACGAGGATCTGAAATGGGAGACCAGTAACCAGTTTGACATTGGGGTCGATGCCAGTTTCCTGAATGGGAAGCTCAGCGTTACCGCAGATTACTACAACAAAACAACAGAAGATGTTTTATTAGGGTTGCCACTGCCCTATGTATCCGGCTTCTTCCTGCCGGCAGATGCCAATATAGGCGAGATCAGAAACTCGGGGATCGAGTTTTCCTTTACCTGGAACAATACCGTAGGGGAAGATTTCAAGTATAGCCTGGGAGGGAACCTCACGACCGTAAAGAATGAAGTGACCGATTTGGGGTCGATCCCGCAGATCATCACCGGGATTGGAGGGGCTTCTACCCACCGTACCATCGTAGGGGAAAGCCTGGGCCATTTTTACGGCTATAAGACGGATGGGCTATACCAAAATGCTGCAGAAGTAGCCGCTGCCCTGCCCGACGCGGGAGGTACCCCCTCCCCGGGAGATATCCGTTTTGTGGATGTCAATGGCGATGGGCAGATCAACGCGGAGGACCGGACGATAATAGGTAGCCCCTTTCCCAAATTTTTCTACGGGATCGTTTTCAATGCCGAGTACAAGGGATTGGATTTTTCCGTGAACCTCAGGGGCGTGGGCAACAAGCAGGTGTACAATTCGGCCAGGGTCGCCTTGGAAGGACTCACCGGACAGAATAACTTCAGTACCCAGGTATTGAACCGATGGGATGGGGAAGGATCTACCAATTCGAGTTCCCAACCCAGGTTGGCTCCAGGCGATCCGAATGGAAACAACCGCTTTTCGGACCGTTGGGTAGAAGACGCAGGCTATTTGCGTATACAGAATATCTCGCTGGGCTATACCCTGCCCCAGGAGACCCTCAGGACCTGGACCAACGATTTTGTGTCCAACCTGCGAATCTATATTGGAGCTCAGAATTTAGCCACCTTCACCAGTTATTCGGGCTATGACCCCGAAGTCGGGCGGACCCAGAGTTTTCAGAAAGGCGACTTTACACTTGCTACCGGGCAGGACGGTGGGGCCTCCCCACTTCCCAGGATTGTCCAGTTGGGCTTATCTGTGACTTTTAATTAATCATGATATCTAATATCTTTATAATAAAAACTATTATGAAAAACATATATCTACTTTTCGCGAGTCTCTTTGTCCTGGGTACGTTCTCGTGCAGTAATGAATTGGACCTTCAACCCCTAGACCGGTTGACTACCGAGACCTTCTATAAGACCCGGGCAGACTTTGACGGGGCCGTGTTCGCCGCCTATTCCTCTATCCAGGATTTTTATGGGACCAGTACCGAGACCCTCTCGGAACGGGGGGAATATTGGAAGATATCAATGACGATAACCGATGACGTTGCCGCAGATGCCGTTCTTTCGGATCAGATTTCACGGGATATCGATGCCTTGCTGATCCGGTCCAGCGATGTTCCGTATGCAGCGGTATATACCCAGATTTATGAAGGGGTCTACCGGGCCAATCTGGTGATCCAGAACCTCGCCGGGGAGAACGAGCTCACCGATGCCGATAAAACGGTGCTCTCTGCAGAGGCCAAGTTTTTACGGGCCTGGTTCCACTTCCAGGCAATGAAATTGTTTGGTACTCCGCCTTTGGCGCTGGAAATCAGGACCGGCATCAACGACCAGGCACTACCAAACGCGACCCAAGAAGAATTGTTTGCGGCCATCCTCGCCGATTTTGCCGATGCAGCCGCAGGCCTGCCCGAAGTTTGGGATAGCAGCAATACAGGCAGGGCCACCGCATGGGCCGCCAAATCGTATATTGGAAAAGTGAATGTCTGGAAAGAAGACTGGGCAGCTGCCATTACCGCTTTTGAAGATGTGGTAAACAATGGGCCCTATCAACTACTGACCGATTACGAAAGCGTTTTTGCCTACAACAATGAGAACAATGCCGAATCCATATTCGAAGTGCAATATGGAGGGCCTTTCTCCGATGATAACCTTTGGGTCTTTGACGATACACACTCCGAAGATTTCAAAGCTTCCCAGGGTACTGGCAGGGGCTGGTACTGGGATGCCTCCAATGGCGCCCCGGGCGGTAAACTCGGATGGTGGGCACCTACCCAGGACTTGGTAGATGCCTTTGAACCCGGAGATGCCAGGTTGCAAACCATCCTGTACCAGGACGGGGATACCTACTACTCCTTTGATGGTACCCGGTATGAATTGCCCTATGATACCAGCTGGTCATCCACCTCGTATACCTTGAAAAAATACAGGGGGCCGGTCAATGCCGTTGATGGCAACAGTTCCCCCAATGGACAGGCAGATTTCAATAACGAGCGCTGGTTCCGTTTCGCGGAATTAAAACTGCTGTACGCTGAAGCCCTTATCGAGGGGGGAGGCGACCTCGGTATCGCCAAAGATCAAATTGACGACATACGGGTGAGGGCTGGACTGCTCCCATTGGATATTTCTGCAGACCTTACCCAGGCCATGCGCCAGGAAAAACGCGTGGAATTGGCCCTGGAACCCCACAGGTGGTTTGATATTACACGATGGGGTATTGGTTCCCAGGTTTTCGGGGCGGCGTGGAACGACCGGTTTGAGGTGCTTCCATTCCCATTGTCGGAGATAGAACGTTCCGATGGAAAATTAGTCCAAAACCAGGGGTACTAAACCGCTTCATACAACAAGAGGTATAAAAATTTGATGTAGTTTAAGTACGTTTAATATTTGCGAATCCAGTCTAATTCCAATAGATTGGATTTGTTTTATGGAATAGTTTGATTTCGGCTGGGTTTATGTTCCAATCTTTTAGAATTACGGGTGCTTCAGGGATACTTGCCATGTTCTTTCTTACAGGATTCCTTTCCTGTAAGCAGGGCACAGACGACTATTTTCAAGAAATACCTGCCTCCGAGAGCAATATCAGCTTCAGTAACCAGCTCCAACTGGGCGGGGAAGTATCCGTTTTGGAATTTGAGTATATGTATAACGGGGCCGGGGTGGCCGTTGCCGATTTTGACCTGGACGGGCTACAGGATATCTACTTTACGGGCAATATGGTCAGCAACCGCCTGTACCGGAATTTGGGCGACTGGAAGTTTGAAGACCTGACGGAACAGGCAGGCGTTGGTTCTAGCGGGTGGTCCAATGGGGTAGCCGTGGTGGACATCAACCAGGACGGGTACCCGGATATCTACGTTTGCCGGGGAGGCCCAAGGAATACCAGGGGCCGTGACAGGGCCAACCTCTTGTTCCTCAACAAAGGCCCCGTGGAAGGAAAGCTCGCTTTTGAAGAGGTGGCTGAGGATTGGGGCCTTGCAGATGAAAGTTATTCAGTACAGGCCGCCTTTTTTGACTATGACGGGGATGGGGACCTGGACATGTATTTGCTCAGCAACGCCCTGGTTGATTTCAACCGCAACACCTCCCGCCCGATTGACAGGTCCGGGAAGGCCCCATCGGTAGATAAGTTGTTTCGGAACAATGGCGACCGTACCTACAGCGATGTTTCACAAGAGGCCGGGATTACCATCGAAGGGTTTGGGCTGGGGGTGGAAATCTGCGATATCAACCTGGACGGCTGGCCGGATATTTATGTTTCCAACGATTTCCTGACAGACGACATCCTGTACATCAACCATAAAGATGGCACCTTTGTCAATGAAACCGGCCGCTATTTCAAACACCTCACCTTTAATGGGATGGGCAATGATATCGGCGACATCAACAACGATGGCCTGATGGACGTGGTGGTACTGGACATGCTGCCGGAAGACAACGAACGCTGGAAACTGACCATGATGGGCAACAACTATGACCAGTTCCAGACAGGCCTCTCTTACGGCTACCAACCCCAGTATATCCGCAATACGCTTCAGGTAAACAACGGCAACGGGACGTTTAGCGAAGTCGGGCAGCTGGCGGGGATTTCAGCCACTGAATGGAGTTGGAGCGCCCTCCTGGCCGACTTTGACCATGACGGCCTCAAAGACCTGTGTGTCACCAACGGGTACCGACAGGATATCACCAACCTGGACTTTATGGTCTACGGAAACCAGGTGTTGTCTATGGGCACTGAGGAAGCCAACAGAAAAGACCGGCTGGAAGCCCTGAATAAACTGCCCGGGATCAAGCTGCCCAATTATTTTTTCAGGAATACCGGCAACCTTCGGTTTGAAGACCGCTCCGAAGAAGCCGGCTTTACCAAACCCACCTATTCCAACGGGATGGCCTATGCCGATTTTGACAATGACGGGGACCTCGATCTGGTCATCAACAATATCGACGAGCCTGCGGGCTTGTTCAGGAATAACGCCGATGCATCGGAAGATACGCATTATATGTCCGTCCGGTTCAGGGGGCAGGCGCCTAACCGGGAGGGCCTGGGGAGCCAGGTAGCCCTGTACTACGGGGGGGAAGTACAAAAGCAATATTTTACGCCCTTCAGGGGCTACTTATCCACCGTGGAACAAGGTTTGCACTTCGGGCTTGGGGCCGTTGCCCAAATAGACAGCCTGGTCGTTACCTGGCCCGATGGCCGCAGGCAAAGCCTGAAGGGGGTAAAGGCCAACCAGCAAATCGTGCTGGATTATAAGGATGCCATCGCGGTTTCTACGGTACCCCCCGCCACCAGGGAAACCCTCTTTCATAAAATAGACAGCCTGGGGGCCGGGTATCGGCATACGGAGGATGATTTTGTGGATTTCAAAATCCAGCCGCTGTTACCCCATATGCACTCCCGCAACGGTCCGGGCCTCGCCGTTGGGGATGTCAATGCCGATGGCAGGGAAGACCTGTATGTCGGAGGGGCTGCAGGACAGGCCGGGGCCCTGCTGATACAGCAGGGGGACGGTGGTTTTGAACGCCGGGACTTTGAGGGGGCAGCCCCTGAAGATATGGGGGCCTTGTTTTTTGACACCGAGGGCGATGGAGACCTGGACCTGTATGTGGTAAGCGGGGGCTCGTCGTATGAGGATGGTGACCCCCGCTACCAGGACCGGATCTATGAAAATGATGGCCACGGGAATTTTAAACGTATTGTTGCCCTTCCCGGGATGAACGTGAGCGGTTCTGTGGTTGCGGCGGCAGATTACAACAAGGATGGCCACCTGGACCTGTTTGTAGGCGGGCGTTTGAAGCCCGGGGAATACCCCATGCCTCCCTCCAGCTATTTGTTAAAAAACGTCAGTACCCCGCAAGGCATTCGCTTTGTGAAGGACAGCCTCAGCATGGGTGTGGATGCACAAGGGCTGGGAATGGTCACCGCTGCCCTATGGACCGATTTTGACCGGGATACCTGGCCCGACCTAATTATTGTGGGGGAATTCATGCCCATCCGCATATTTAAGAATAAAAAAGGGAAGCTCGAGGAAATCACGTCCGGCTCCGGCCTCAAAAATACCCACGGATGGTGGAACAGCATCACGGCAGGCGATTTTGACCAGGACGGGGATAGCGACTACATCCTGGGGAACCTGGGCCTGAACGCCCGCTACCGGGCCACTGCAGAAGAACCCTTGTGCATTTACGCAGCGGATTATGACAATAACGGGCTGATTGACCCGGTGATGTGTTACTATATAGACGGGGAGAACTATGTGGCCCATTCCCGCAACGACCTGATCGAACAGATCAGCGCCATGCGCGGGAGGTTCCGGACCTATTCAGATTACGCACGGGCCACTTTTAAAGAATCTTTCCGGAAAGAAGAGCTGGAAGAAGCCCATATCGTAAAAGCAGAAACCTTTGCCAACAGTTATTTGGAAAACCTGGGTAGCGGAAAATTCCGCTTGACGGCCTTGCCACGGCAGGCGCAAATAGCGCCCATCTACGGAACCCTGGTGGCCGATTTCAACAATGACACCCATCCGGATGTCCTGGCGGTAGGCAACTTTTACAGCGGGGAAGTTTTTGCCGGGCGCTATGATGCCTCCATAGGCTGGTTCCTGGCAGGTGACGGGAAAGGAGGCTTTAATGCGGTACAGGTTGGGGAAAGTGGATTTTTTGTAGACGGGGATGCGAAGGCCCTGGTGAACTTGCAGGGGGAAAACGGCCCAATGGCCATAGCCAGTATCAATGACGGGCCCTTGAAAGCACACGCGCATTCCGGGCAACCGGGGCAGATCTACAGGGCCGGGCCTACAGATGTGGGTGCTGTAATCAGCTATGATGACGGAACCCGGGAATTTCTGGAGTTCTTTTACGGGGCAGGGTATCTTTCACAATCCAGCCGTTCCCTTTTCATACCTTCGAAAGCCCGGGCGTTAAAGATCATTGACCGAAAAGGACAGCAAACCGAAATACCCCTTGTCAAATGACCCTCAAATTCCAAGGCACACTCTGTATAGTCCTGATGCTTTTAGCCTGCGCCTGCGGTAAAAAGCAGGACCAGCGTTTTCGGTTGTTGGACCCCTCGGAAACCGGGATCCGTTTTGAGAATACCATCAGGGAAAACGACACTGTCAATGTGTTTACCTTCATGAACATCTATACCGGGGCAGGGGTAGCCGTGGGCGATATCAACAATGACGGCCTGACAGACCTCTACTTCAGCGGCAATATGGTTTCGGGCAGGCTCTATTTAAACAAAGGGGGGCTGCAATTTGAGGACATCAGTGAGGCGGCGGGTATCCTGAATTCACGTTGGGGAACCGGGGCCAGCATGGTGGATATCAACCAGGACGGCTGGCTGGATATCTATGTCTGTGTTTCAGGCGGGGGTGCGGAGGCCGAAAGGGCCAACCTGCTGTATATCAATAACGGGGACCTGACATTTACCGAAAGCGCAGCGGCATACGGATTGGCCGATACCCGCCAATCCATGCAAGCCGCCTTTTTTGATTATGACAAAGACCAGGACCTGGATATGTACCTCCTTGTCAATCCCGCCGCGTATGAATACAAGGTAAACATCAGTACCCCCAAACAGCTCGATGGTAAGTCAGTAAGCAACGACCGGCTGTACCGCAATGAGGGGAACGGGAAGTTTACTGATGTCACCCTTGAAGCGGGCATCCTGGTCGAGGGGTATGGCCTGGGCGTGGGTATTGCCGACATCAATGACGACAGCTGGCCGGATATCTACGTGTCTAACGATTTCATCGGCAACGACATTCTATATATCAACCAGGGGGATGGCACCTTTCGGGATGAAATCACCGGGTATATCAACCACAGTTCCTATGCGGGAATGGGGAACGACGTGGCCGACATAGACAACAACGGGAAGCCCGATATCATGGTGCTGGATATGCGGCCCGAGGATAACGAACGGCAAAAGCTGATTATTGCTTCTACAGGATACGACCGTTTTCAGATGATGCTGGAGGCCGGATACGACCCTCAGTACAGCAGGAATACGTTGCAATTGAACCAGGGGGGAGGGGAGTTTAGTGAAATCGGGTTCCTGGCCGGGGTGAGCAGTACAGACTGGAGTTGGAGTGCGCTCCTGGCCGATTACGACAATGACGGCCATAAGGATATGTATGTCACCAACGGGTTTTTAAGGGACCTGGGGAACCTGGATTATATCCACTATCAGAACATTTACGACAACCCCCTGGGCGACCCCCAAACCAAGATCAACAACAAACTCAACTCCATAAAGGAGTTACCCAGCGCAAAACTGCTGAACTATGCCTTTAAGAACAAAGGGGATGCAACCTTTGAGGATGTCAGCCGCGCATGGGGCATCACCGAAGCTAGCTGCTCTAACGGGGCCGCCTATGCAGACCTGGATAACGACGGGGACCTGGACATCGTGGTAAACAATGTCAACCAGCCCGCATTCCTGCACGAGAACCTGAGCAACCAGCAACCCGGCGCCAATTACCTCCGCATAAGTTTGGAGGGCCAACCCGGGAACCGGCAGGGCATAGGAAGCAAAATAAAACTCACCTCCGGTTCGGAGATTCAGTCTTACCAGCATTTTTTAAGCCGCGGGTATGAATCCAGCGTGGATCCTACCATTCATTTCGGGCTGGGGGGGCAAGATAGCCTGGAACAATTGGAGATCTGGTGGCCCGATAACCGCTATCAGGTCCTTACCGGGGTGCCGGCCAACCAGTGGTTGCACCTGCGGCAGGAGGATGCCGGCCCCCCGCCTGCAGAGGAACCTCCACCGGCGGGCGCAACATGGTTCCGGGAATTGACGGACAGCCTGGGGGTTGATTTTGAGCACCGGGAGGATCCTATGGTCGACTTTAAGTTGCAACCGATACTTCCCCATATGCATTCGCGCAATGGTCCCGGAATTGCCGTGGCCGATGCCAATGGCGACGGCCTGGAGGATTTTTATGTAGGCGGGGCTTCAGGCCAGTATGGCCGGCTTTACCTGCAAGGCCGGGACGGCGGGTTTATCGGCCAAACCATTACCGCTGAGGGGGATCGGGAAGATATGGGGGCCCTGTTTTTCGATGCGGACCAGGACGGTGACCAGGATTTGTACGTGGTTAGCGGGGGGGTGCTGGCAGTTCAGGACCAAAAAGAATACCAGGACCGGCTGTACCTGAACGACGGCCAGGGCCATTTTACGATTTCGGGGGCCTTGCCGCCCTCCAATATCAGCGGCAGTGTGGTGACCGCCTCAGATTTTGACAGGGATGGCGATCTCGACCTGTTTGTGGGTGGGCGTGTCAACCCCGGGAAATATCCGATGCCTGTGGCCAGCCTGCTCCTGGAGAACCAGTCTGACGGCGACCCCGGACAACTGAAGTTCAGGAACATCGGCCGGCAAATAGCGCATTGGGACCGGCTGACAATGGTCACATCGGCGCTCTGGACTGATTATGACAACGATGGATGGACGGATTTGATCGTCTGTGGGGAGTTCATGCCGGTTACCTTTTATAAGAACGTGCAGGGACAATTGGTCTACGCCAGTGAACAAACAGGGCTGTCGGCCACAGAAGGCTGGTGGAACAGCATTGCGGCCGGCGATTTTGACAATGACGGTGACACGGATTACCTGTTGGGCAACCTGGGGCTCAATGGAAAATACAAGGCATCGCAGGAAGAGCCCCTCTGCATATACGCGAAGGATTTTGACAAAGACGGGCGCATAGATCCGGTCATGTGCCATTATATGGAAGGCGAAAACTTTTTGGCACATTCCAGGGATGAAATCATCAGCCAGATCAGTGCCATGAGGGCGCGGTTCAGGACCTATGAATCCTATGCGAAAACGACCTTTGAGGATTCCTTTCTGCCCGAGGAACTGGAGGACGCCTATGTGGTTAAAAGCCATACCTTTGTGAGTTCCTACATGGAAAATCTCGGGAATGGGAAGTTTGCAATGCACCCGCTCCCGCTGGCGGTTCAACTGGGTCCCATAGAAGGCATGGCTGTTGAAGACCTGGACAGCGATGGGAACCTGGATGTCGTGCTCACAGGGAACGCGTATGGGACCGAGGTCGCTACCGGGCGGTACGATGCCATCAAAGGGATTTTCCTCAAAGGGGGCGGAAACGGTACGTTCTCCGTTGTGCCTTTGGAAGAAAGTGGTTTTAGGAATGACTCTGACGGGAGTGGTCTCGCGCTCTTGCGCGACAAGGAAGGGGCAACCAGCATCATTGTCGCAAACAGCGACGGGCCGGTGCGGGTGTTCGGACACCAACAGAAACCAGGGGGCAAAACGGTGTATTTTGCAGAGGAGGAGGCCACCAGCGCCCAGCTGCTGTTCACGGATGGCAGGGTGCAGAAAATTGAATTTTTCCGGGGGTCCGGATATTTGTCCCAAAGTACCCGGAGTATATTAATACATGAAGGCATCCAACGGATAACTATCACGGATGTTGACGGAAATACGAAAACTGTTTTTGAAAAATGAACACGCTAATTAGATTTTTTCTGGGGATAGTCTTTCTGGGGGCGGCCTGTAAAAATCCGCATAACCAGGAAGGACTGGAACAGTATTTCAGTAAGGGGTTGATGAAGCACAACCGCTTGCTTACCGACGTGATCGTCGCTGATATTTTTACCCCGCCGGTCGCGAGCAGGATTTACGCCTATCCGAATATAGCCGCATATGAAGGTATCAGGCATATGGACGGGCAACGGCCCTCCCTGGCCGGACAGCTCAACGGCCTGGATTCTGTATCGCCTCCCGACCCGGGCAAAGCCTACTATTTTCCACTGGTGTCTATGGTGGCTTTTACCGACGTGGCCCAGGCGCTGGTATACAACCAGGAACGGGTACAGCAACAACAACAGGAGCTCCTGGAAGAGGTCCGGGAGATTGGCATAGCCCCCGAAATATTGGACAATTCGATGGCTTATGGCCAAAAGGTGGCTTCCGAAATACTGCAATGGGCCGCCAAGGATGGCTACAGGCGCAGGACAGCCCTGCCGAGGTACAGCGTAACGGACGACCCTTCGCGTTGGAGGCCTACCCCCCCGGATTATATGGAGGCCATAGAACCGCACTGGAGCAAGTTGCGGCCGTTTGTGCTGGACTCTGCGGCCCAGTTTGACCCCGGGCTCCCCACCCCGTTTGATACGGACCAGGAATCACAATTTTACAAAGAGGCTTTGGATGTGTACCATACGGTGGAGAACCTGGATCCCGAACAATTGGATATTGCCAAGTTCTGGGATTGCAACCCCAATATCTCCCATACCAAAGGGCATGTCATGTATTTTCAGCAACAAATTTCGCCCGGGGGCCATTGGATGCATATTGCGGCCCAGGTATTGGAGGAGGAAGACCTGGACCCCGTGGAGAATTCCGTGATTATGGCCAAAGTAGCCATCGCCCTGGCAGATGCCTTTATCAGTTGCTGGGACCAAAAATACCGGAGCAACCTCACCCGGCCGGAGACCTATATCCATGCCTATATAGACACAGAATGGTCCCCCATCCTGCAGACCCCGGCATTCCCCGAACATACCTCGGGCCACAGCGTAGCGTCCTCTGCCGCCGCCACGGTCCTGACCGCGTCCCTGGGAGACCACTACCAGTTTGTGGATGCTACCGAAATACCCTATGGGTTGCCTGCCCGTAAATACAACTCCTTTATGCACGCCGCCGAAGAAGCGGCGATCAGCCGCCTCTATGGGGGTATCCATTACAGGCCTGCCATCGAAAAAGGGGTTACCCAGGGCAAGGCCCTTGGGAAGTTTGTGGTAGCGAATGTGACATTAGAAAAGCAAGAACAGTCCCGTTAACCCGGGCGTATTAGTAACCAACCTAAAACCAAACCTTATGTCTGAATTATCTGCCAAAGTGTCTAAGAGGCTTTTTTCCCTGGATGTATTCCGTGGCCTTACCATGTTTTTACTGATAGCCGAAGCCGCCGGGTTCCACCATAACTTTGGGGAATGGGCCAGGGGTTCCGGGTTTTTTACGGCCCTGGCAGACCAACTGCACCACCATCCCTGGAACGGATTGCGCTTTTGGGATTTAATTCAACCTTTCTTCATGTTTATCGTGGGGGTGGCCATGCCCTTTTCGCTCCGAAAAAGGTTGGCTACGGGCACCCGCCAGGCCGCGACACGGCATATACTGCAGCGGTGTTTCCTCCTCTTTGCCTTTGGGGTGCTCCTGCATTGCGTGTATAGCCATGCCCTGGTGTGGGAATTGTGGAACGTGTTGGTGCAATTGGCTTTTACCATCCTCATCGCTTATGCCATCATGAACCTCCCCCACAAAACCCAGATAGGCATTTCCGTTGGACTTCTGTTGTTGACCGAAATACTCTACCGGGTATACAACCCCCAGGATCCTTTTAACCAGGGGTCCAGTTTCGGGTCATTTATGGATATGGTCCTGATGGGTAAAATAAACGAAGGCGGGTGGGTCACCGTTAATTTTATACCCACAGCCGCCCATACCATCTGGGGGGTGATCTGTGGCCAGATCCTGCTATCGGACAGGAAAGAGCAGGATAAGGTAAAACCCTTCCTGATTTGGGGGGGCATAATTTTGGTTTTGGGCTACGCAATGGACTGGACAGGGGTGACCCCAATCGTCAAAAGGATTGCCACTACTTCCTTTACCCTGGCATCGGGCGGATGGACCATCCTGGCCCTGGCCTTGTTTTACTGGTGGATAGACATTCGGGACAACCATAAAAAATGGCTGCGTATCTTTTCTGTGGTGGGCACCAACTCTATTTTTATCTACCTGTTTGCCGAAACGGTGGGGATACAGTGGTTTAGGGACTTTGGCAAAATTTTTACCGAGGGCTTGTTGTCGCCCCTCGGGATGCCGGAGGACGCCATCATGGTCATCAACGCCTTGTTCGTCCTTTGGATGTTTTGGTACCTGACCTATTTCCTGGATCAGAAGAAAGTCTATTTTAAGGTATGACCCCCTGGATACTTCTGGGAATTCTCCTCTTTGCACCCGGCTAACAGCGGCGCCCGGACAAGTCGGTAAGGCCTGTAAGCCGGGTTCTTCTATGTTGCGAGCTAAGGTTCGTTGTGCCTGCCCGGGCCTGGCCACCTAGCCCGTAAAAGTGGAGGATGGTTTTGTGTATATAGGTTTTTCTGAATAGCTTTGGAAGAAACCGCGACCCCATGGATAAATCGGAAAAATTGCTCAGGGCTTTCAGGGATTTTGACGCGGCCAACGAACAGGATCCCAATACAGAAGATGACCAGGGTACGGTTTATCCAAAAGAATTGCTCTATGCCATGCGGATGACGGAGATGCTGGACGAATTTGCCCCGGATGCCTCTGAGGCCCTGCAACTAACGGCCCGCTGCCAGCACATCTGCCGCTGGGAAATCTCCAGGGAATCTTACGATATGGACAGGGTAGGTTACCTGAAGTGGCGGCAGGACCTCAAGAAATTCCATGCGGAAAAGGCTTCTGAGATCCTGGAAAAAGTGGGGTATCCACAAGAGGTGATTGACCGCGTGGCGTTTTTACTGCTGAAAAAGAAACTCAAAAGGGACCCGGAAACACAAACCCTGGAGGATGTGATCTGTTTGGTATTCCTTCAATACTACCTGGAACCTTTTTTGGCAAAACACCCGGAGGAAAAGCTCATCGAAATCCTTCAAAAAACCTGGCATAAAATGTCGGAAAAGGGAAGGGAGGCCGCCCTTCGACTACCCCTGCCCGATGGTTCACGGGCCCTCATAGGCAAAGCACTTAACCGATGAAAGGCCTTCAGGGCAACCGATAAATCACATACCCATGAAAATCAGGATACGAGGAAATTCAGTGCGATACCGGCTCACCATGTCCGAGGTGGAGGCATTCAGCAAAAACGGTTTTTATGAAGAGCGAACCGATTTTGGGGCAGGGCAGTTCCGGTATGCCGTGAAAGCCGCCCCAGGAAGGGCTGAACTGAGCGCTATTTTTGAAGACAACACCATCACCCTGATGGTACCCGCGGATACGGCCGCCGGCTGGGCCAGAAGTTCGCGGGTAGGATTCAGCAACGACATGGCGCTTCCCGATGGGCAGCGATTGTCGCTGCTGCTGGAAAAGGATTTTACCTGCCTGGACGAAACGGGCGAAGACCAGTCTGACAATTACCCCAATCCCAAAGCCGCGCCATAGTGTGGTGCCCATACCAGGGTCCCGAAAAGGTAACTCGTGGTCTTTCAATGCCCTGGGGCTTGTACCTGATGCTCTGATAAACCCATCAGTCCCCAAAAAATTGTAGGTAATTTTTGTCATTTAATCGGGGCATTTGAACTGGATATCGATTAAAATGAGTGTGATTGGTCTGGTTTATACTACCTTAGATGTTAATTTACACGAAACTAAAATAGCCCCGAAAATGAAAAAATTAGCCCCCGTTCTCTTATTGGTAATTGCCCTGTCGATTTCAGGATGCAGCAAGGATGACGGCGACCCGGCAAAGCCGGACGCCCTGGAATCTTTTAATTTTTCCCTGAACCCTGTAAACAACAGCGGAGTATCTGGCACGGTCACCATTTCTGAAAAGGCAAATGGTAACGCCACTGTAGGGATAAAATTAAATGGCTCCACCACCAGGGTCCACCCGGCCTTTATTTACTACGGCAATGATACGCAAGATACCGAGATAGCGTTAACACTCAATGAATGCGAGTGCGAAACCAGCATTACCGAAGTTACCCAATTGGATAATGGGACCAAAATTACCTACCAGGGCCTGAAGGCCTTTAACGGCCACGTGAAGATCCACCTGAGTCCCGAGGACCTCGAAACGGTGGTAGCCAAGGGAAATATTGGCGTGAACGCCAACTAGGCTCTTCCATAAGGACAAAACATGACAAAGGGCCCGGGCTTTTCCCCGGGCTTTTTTATTACCTGCCCGACTCCAGGTAGCCACAGGCCCTGGCGTGATGTACCGGGGGATTCATCATTTGCGTGGAGATTGACAGAAAAGTATTTTTTTAATACACCGGTTTTCACGAATTTCCTATGCAGGTAACGGTTCCAAAATGCTCCTGTTTCCGGGATGGGCTGTAAAGCCATTCCCAGCCCGGGAGCGGACGTTCTCCGGCGAACAGCAAAGAGAAACTTCAGATGACAAAAAACAGATGGTTGGCCCTTTGGGCCCTGTTGGCATTAACGGTAATTACAACTTCCTGCAGGGACAAAGGGCCCCGGGTCCTGGTGTTTTCGAAAACAGCGGGGTGGGAACATACCTCCATTCCCTTTGGCAATAGCGCGATCCAAAAACTGGGTAATGAAAACGGGTACCGGGTTGACCTGAGCCAGGATGCGGCCCTTTTTAATGATGATGACCTCCGGTGGTACGATGCAGTCATTTTCAACAATACGACCGGCAATGTGCTGAATGCCGAGCAGCAGGCGGCCTTTGAACGTTATATCCAGGCGGGCGGGGGCTATGTGGGGATACACGCCGCGGCGGATACGGAGTACGAATGGCCCTGGTACGGCCAACTGATGGGGGCCTATTTCGCCAGCCACCCGCACAACCCCAATGTGCGTACGGCTAGTATAGCGGTGGTGGACAAATCGCATCCGTCTACGATCGGCCTGCCAGACCGCTGGGGACGGAAGGACGAATGGTATAACTACCGCTACTTCTACCCCGGCCTGAACATCCTTGCCTACCTGGACGAAGAGACCTATGAGGGGGGGACCAATGGCAGCAGCCATCCCATCGCCTGGTACCATGAATTTGACGGGGGGCGCGCTTTCTACACAGGGGGCGGGCACGAGGATGCGTCTTATAGCGAACCCCTCTTTCTGGAACACCTGAAGGGGGGTATCGCCTACGCCATGGGCAGCGGCAGGAAGCTCGATTACAGCAAAGCCACCGCCAGGGTATCGCCCGAAGAAAACCGCTTTGAGAAGACCGTGCTGATCAACGACCTGGACACCCCCATGGAACTGGCGGTGGCACCTGATGGCAGGGTCTTCTACACCGAGTTGAGGTCTGCCAACCTGGGCATGTTCGACCCCGGTACGGGAGCCCAAACCATCGTGCATCGCTTTGACGTGGCCACCAGGGGGGGTACCGGCCTCATAGGGATTACCCTGGATCCCGATTTTATGGAAAATAATTTCATCTACCTCTATTATTCGCCCCCTGTAGAAGGGGAGCCCATAATTTTCAACCTCTCCCGGTTTGTGCTCAGGGCCGACAATACCCTGGACCCGGATTCAGAGGAGGTCTTGCTGCAGGTGCCGGTAGAAGAGAATAGCGGGTCGCACCACGGGGGATCGCTTGCCTGGGATAGGGATGGCAACCTGTACCTCTCTACGGGAGACAGTACAAGCCCCTTTCCTGCCGATGGCTTTGCCCCCCTGGATGAACGCCCGGGCAGGGAATATTACAGCCTGGATGCACAGCGGTCTGCGGGGAACACCAACGACCTCAAAGGAAAGGTCCTAAGGATTAAACCAACCTACGGGGCGGCAAAGGGAGAAACATTGTATAGCATCCCGGAAGGGAACCTGTTCCCTCCCGGCACGGAAAAGACAAGGCCGGAGATTTACACTATGGGTTGCAGGAACCCGTACCGCATCGCGGTAAACCCTAAAACAGGCACCCTGTACTGGGGTGACATTGGCCCGGACGCAGGGGAGGAGGGGCCACAGGGCCCAAGGGGCTATGACGAGTTCAACCAGGCCAAAACAGCCGGGAACTATGGCTGGCCTTATTTTATAGGCGATAACCAGCCCTATGTTGACTGGGATTTTGCCAGGGGTATCGCGGGGGCCCAATTTGACCCCATGGCTCCCGTCAATGAATCTCCCAACAATACGGGGCTGCGGGAATTACCCCCCGCCCAGCCCCCCATGATCTGGTACCCCTATGCCGCTTCCGGCGAATTCCCGGAACTGGGCGAGGGTGGCCGTTCTGCCATGGCAGGGGAATTCTATACCTATGACCCGGAATCCGGCGCTGAATCCAGGTTCCCGGACTACTATGACGGCAGCCTTTTTGTGTTTGACTGGATGCGCAACTGGGTGATGGCCCTGACCTTTGACGCCGAGGAAAAGTTGGTGAAGGCAGAACCTTTTATGAGCGCTGAAGGCGATTTCAGGCGGCCTATCGACCTGGCTTTTGGCTCGGACGGGGTGATGTATATGCTCGAATACGGCTCTGTGTACGGGGCCGATAACGAAGATGCCCGTTTGGTAAAGATCCGGTACAACCGGGGAAACCGGCCCCCGGTCGCCAAAGCCTCTATCGTCGATTCCCTGGCCCAGGCAGAACGTTCGGCACGGGTATTTATTACGTCTGAATTGCGCACCGGGTCGCCTGTGAAAGAAATTGCAGGGGCCGCCCCGTTAAAGGTGTCCTTTAGCAGCCGTGGTTCCACAGACCTCGATGACGGGGACAGCCTGTCTTTCGAATGGTTCCTGGAAGGGGATAGGGTGACTTCGACGGATCCGGATCCAGTTCATACCTACACCTCCCCGGGGATCTACAAAGCCGTACTGAAGGCGAGTGATGGACATGGGATGAGCCATTCCGATACGCTGACCGTGAAAGTGGGAAATACCCCACCCGGGGTATCCCTGGTTTCCCGGCAAAATACCTCGTTTTTCTGGGAGGGAAAACCCTTTGAATATCAGCTGGAGGTACGGGATATGGAAGATACGGACATAGTGATGGATAGCGCCCGTGTGCGCTTCGGGTACAATCCGTCTCCAAGTACCCTCAGCCAGGACGAGGCGGAAGGCGCAATGGTTGCCAGGGCCGTTCCGCTGGGGTATTCCCTGATCGAACGCAGCGATTGCAAGGCCTGCCATGTGGTGGAGGGAACATCTGTTGGGCCGTCCTATACCCAGGTCGCCCTGCGCTATAAGGGGCAGGCCGACGCCTTGTCGATGCTCAAGTCCAAGATCATCTCCGGGGGCGGTGGAAACTGGGGAGAAAGTGTCATGAGCGCGCATCCGCAACTGGCCCCGCAGGACGTGGAGGAAATGGTGCGGTATATCCTTTCCCTTTCGGAAGAACAGGAAGAAATGGTGGCCCTGGAAACCCGCGGGCAACTCGAGTTTAAGCGGCATGGGGAAGATGAACCTCGAGGGGTGTATACCCTGGTAGGATCATATACCGATAAGGGGGGCAACGGCATAGGCCCGATTACGGGCCATGATGTGCTCCGTTTCCGGAAGGCCCGTGTCCCCACGGTATTTATGGACCGCTATGAGCCCTTCGAACGTTTTGGGAACTATGTTACCAATGCCAGGCATAAGGCCTACTATATGATGAAAAATATCGATCTCAGTGGCATCAGGGGTTTCCTGTATGAATTTGCCTCCAAAGACCAGGCCGGGGTTATTGAGGTCCGGATAGACTCCCGGGCCGGCCCGGTCATTGCCAAAACCCCTTATGAGCCTACCGGTGACTGGGACCAGGTAACTTCACTGGAAGCTTCCCTGGATACCCCAATAGCGGGGCGCCATGATATATATTTCATCACGCTGAAGCCAGAGCAACCCAACGAGGATATAATCAACCTCAAGGCGGTCACCTTTATATCCGCGGAGGGTGACTGAGCCGTTGGCAACGCGGGTGTACCCTACGGCCTTCACGCCCCGGGTGGGAAAACGGAAAAAAGTGACGTTTCCTGAGCGCCAAGTCGAAATATTATCGAATTTTATAGCGGTTAACGTGTATGCCAATCAGCTATGGCTGCCTCGGAGTACTTTCGGTATTTTGTAATTGCAGGGCTATTCAATACACTGCTCTTCGCGTTGTTCTTCCTAAAAAGGAGCAGGAAAAACGTGGCTTCCTTCTATTTGCTTGTCTTTATGCTCCTGATGTCGTTCCAGGCGTTGCTCAACGCGTTTGACACCAGGGCCTTTTTCGTGGCATACCCGCACCTGAGCCGTATTTCCTGGCTGCTTCCCAGCCTGTTTGGCCCCCTGGTATACCTGATCGTCCGCAAGATGACACGTCCTTCCGAGGGGCTGCGGGGCAGTGACTCCTTCCATTTCCTGCCGTTTGTGGGATACGTAGCCCTTTTATCCCCATGGTTTTTTCAAGCGGCGGCGAGCAAAGTAGCGCAACTGCGCAATTTTGAATTACACAGCCTGGAAGATTTCGGGTACCTCAACCAGTTGAGCATTTTGTTAATTCTCGCTTATTGCCTTTTGGCCATGGGAGAACTCGCATCGCACAAAAGGCGCCTGGAAGGGCATTTTTCCGAAATTGAAGGGGTGCGACTTCGCTGGTTACAGCAATTTATGTACGCGTTGATCGGGATCCTGGCGATTTCGGTATTGGGTTTTTACGGAAGAAAATGGGGGATCCCGCACCTCACCAATATCTATCATTACAACTACGCCCTGGTGGTCCTTTTACTGTATTGGATCGCTTATAAATGGGCTACCTATCGCGGGCTGGCAATAGAACTTCCGGAGGAGGTGCCCAAAAGGGCGCCCCGGGTTTCTAAATACGCGCGTTCCGGGCTGAACGAGACAACCATGGACGCCATTTTTGGAAATTTGGAACGGCTTATGATAGAGGAGAAACCCTTCCTCAGGGGAAACCTGACCCTGCATGAACTGGCAGATCGCCTGGAGGTAAAACGGCACCACCTTTCGCAGGTGATCAATGAAAAGACCGGGCAAAGGTTCTACGACTACATCAATGCGTATCGCGTACGGGAATTGAAAGGCAGGATCAGCGACCCCGGTTTCGCCAATCGCAGTTATCTGGGCCTCGCGCTGGACTGCGGGTTTAATTCGAAGGCCACTTTCAACGCCGCTTTTAAGAAGCACACAGGGAAAACACCCTCCGCCTACCATCATTTAAAAAAGAAAGAGGTATGATCTTGTCGGCCCGGTCGATTCAAAGGCGGCCAACCGTTAGTTTTGCCATCAAAAAAACATGGTCCATATAGCGTACATCTTAATCCAGTTAGCACAGCTGCTCCCTTTGCCCACACAGGAAGCGGAAACTTTTTCCCCGGAGGCACTCCGGGAAGATTTTGCGATTTTCAGGCAGGCGCTTACCGAAGCGCACCCCGGGATCTACCGCTATACCGACAAGGCCTATTTTGATCGGCAGTTTGAGGCCATTGAAACCTCCCTGGGCGCGGAAATGACGGAGCTAGACTTTTTCAGGATGCTCAATCCGCTGGTAGCCCGTATCCATTGCGGGCATACCAAGTTTCACAGGAAGGACCGGCCCGATGACTTCTACGCATTTTATGACGAGGGGCTTTTTCCATTAAAACTGCATTTTTCACCCCGGGGGGTATATGTCCTGGATTCTTTTTCTGACCAGGAGGGGATTGCGCCGGGAGCCCGGGTCACAGCCATCAACGGGCGCAACATTGGGGAAATACAGGGGCAACTGTTTGAAAACATCTATACGGATGGCCAGGTGCAAAGCACGAAATTCCAGGAATTGAACCAAAATTTCGCTGGTTATTACGCCACTTTTTTGGGAAAGGCCAGCCAATTTGAGGTGCGCTATCTCAGCCCCGGGAACGGCAGGCCCGGGAACGTCACCCTAAAGCCGGTCACCCGGCAGGAGCTTACCGGCAGGGAACAGCAGCGGGATACGGCTGGCCCTTTCGGGCTAAGCTTCCCGGCCCCGGGGGTGGCGCTACTGCGAATCGGGGTATTTATGCCCGGCGAGCAGGGCCCGGACTTTGAGGAGTTCCTGCAGGCGTCTTTTGAGGAAGTCTTAGGTGCGGGCACATCGCACCTCATCCTGGATTTGCGTGGTAACCAGGGGGGCATAGACGCCTGGGGAAAAAAACTGTATGCCTATCTTACAAACCAACCTTTCCCGTATTATAGGTGCCTGAGGGTGGCTACCGACCAACCCTTCAGTTTTGCCGACTATGCATGGTTGCCTCCCAATCTGGATGCCCTGAGGGGCTTTATCGAAAAAAGTGGGGAGCACTACCTGTTTACCATGAATGAAAACCTGGGCACCCAACAGCCCGTTGCGAACCCCTATCTGGGTGCGGTATATATCCTGCAGGACGGGCTGAGTTATTCTGTGACCTCCGAGTTCGCGGCTATTGCCCGTGACCAGGGCCGCGCTACCTTTATTGGAGAGGAGAACGGTGGAGCCCTTGGTGGGAACAACAGCGGGGCGTTTGCCGTGGTTACCTTACCCCATACCGGCTTAACCCTGGGGATCCCCCTGGTGGCCTATTATATGGCCCTGGAAGGACAGTACCCTGCAGAACGGGGGGTGTTGCCCGAATACGAAATAACCCCCACCGTCCCGGACCTATTGGAAGGACGGGACGTGGCCATGGAAACAGCGCTGGGCCTGTGCCAACCGTGAGCCTGCCGTTCCAACACGAATGTGTGTTACAGGGAATCGATAGTTTCTGCCCCCCGGGGCACCTCAAAAAAGGAAGCTGGCAGTCCGGGTAAAAATGCTAATCCCGAGAGGGTAATCCTGGTAATATATTCGCCAGGGAGTTCATTTTCCATCAACCAATAGGTTTTGTACCCCTGGGGGAACAGGATGCCTCCCGCGTTTTGTTCACCTTCCAGTTCCATGAATTTTTCGGGCATATGCTCGCCTTTCTTAAAATAGGCGGGGTAGGATACGATATAACGGATCACTTTAAGCTGGTGCGACTCCGGATGGAAGTACAGGATGTAGTAATCGTCCGGAGCGTCACCCGTACCGGGGGCGAAGGTAACTTTTACGGCATCGTGTGAGGTACCCTTATAGGCCTTCGGCGGTAGTTTTTCCAGGTGTACTCCTTCCCCGTCGAGTACAAAGGGCAGTGCGGAAAAGTAATAAGGTGTCAACGCCCAGAAACGAACGTCATACGGGAAGACGGTACTGTCTGCCGCTATTTTCCAGGCCACTTTTCCGTCCCAGCCGTATTGGGCGGTAGAGTCGCCTACCTTGAAATGCCTGGCTTGGTTCCTCCAGGTGTCTATGGCCTGGTAGGTATTGCGCTGGGTGCCTTCCCCCAGGGGTTGGTAGTTAAACTGGAAACTGAGCGGGCCGTTGGCGTACCAGCGATCCAGTCCACCGTGGGCCTGCATGGACTCCCAGACCAATTTTCCGGCTTCCGTATCCATTAATCGTTCCCTGGCAGCGGCGACCCTTTTTTGAATCCATGAAGCAGGTACCCAGGCAGGGGTTTCATGTTGCTGGTTGTCTGATTTTACAGCGCCATCACGGGGTGCATTTCCTTGTTTGCAGGCGATCAAAAGGAAGCCCAGGGCGAAAATTGCGAGAAGTTGTTTCATATTGCCGGTTTTTGCAAAGATACAGACGGGAAAATAACGGGGCCATTACAATGTTTTTTGGTGTTTTGGGCATCCTGTCCACATGGGGGACGCAGGGGCAAGGGCGGTCTGGGGGACTCGCCTGCCGGATCATTCTATGCCGTTGCATGGATCATCAACAGATAGATGGGCATCCCCAGGGTTATGTTGAAGGGGAAGGTGATGGCCAGCGCCATGGGGATATAAAGCCCCGGGTTGGCCTGGGGGACGGCCAGCCTCATGGCTGCGGGGACCGCTATGTAGGAGGCGCTGGCTGCCAGGATGGCAAAAAGAAAGCGGTTCCCCACACTTTCCGTGATGAAACCGCTGAGGAAGGCCACCGTGAGCCCATTGATCAAAGGGATGACGATCGCGAACAGCAGGGTAAACCAGCCGTTCTTGATAAAGGAAGCCAGTTTCTTGCCGCTGGTAATGCCCATATCGAGGAGGAAAATGGCCAGAAACCCTTTAAAGATATCTGTGGTGAAGGGCTTTATCCCCTCGGCCTGCGACTCGCTGGCCAGCAGCCCGATGAGGAGGCTGCCCAGGATCAGCAGAACACTCCCATTGGTTACAGAATGCCTGATGATACGCCCACAGGACACCTTGTTGCTGCCTTCCTTCCTGAAGTACTCGATTAAGAGTACCCCGATAATAATCGAGGGGGCCTCCATAAGGGCCATCACCGCCACCATGTGACCGCCAAAGGCGATTTTTTCCAATTCCAGAAAGGATATTGCGGTCACAAAGGTTACAGCGCTCACGGACCCGTAAGCAGCAGCGATGGCCCCGGAATTTGGCACATCCAGTCGCCTTCTTAGGATGAAATAGGTATAGAACGGAACCAGTAGTGCCAGCAGGATCCCGAAGATCAACGACCACAGGATCTCCATCTGGAAGGGGCTGTGGGAGAGTTCCTGCCCGCCTTTAAAGCCTATGGAGAACAGCAGGTAAAGGGAAATAAATTTGGAACTATTGGCAGGAATTTCAAGGTCACTTTTAAGCTGGACGGCAAGCAGGCCCAGGAAAAAGAACAACAGGGCTGGATTGGTCAGGTTATCCAGTAGCAGGTGTAAATCCATCTATTGTATAGGGTTTTTGTACATCAAAACTTCCAATATTGGATTTACGAGATATCGGTTGTGGCAGTATCGCTGGCCCGATGTTCGGCGAACTGTTTTGTAAGTTCAATTTCTATGGTGCTATGGATGTCTACCTGGTACCCTTTATCCCGGGCTTCCAGAATTAGCTGGGCCACTTGTTTTTTGGCCGCTTTCAATTCCTTTAATCGTTTTTCAGAATGTTGGGTGTCCCCGTTAAAACGCTCTTTGATACTGAGGATTTCAACGTTGTGGAAACGGATCTTGTCCCCGATGATGGAGAAGAGGACTTCTGCCGCCCCCTGGGGTGAGAAACTACCTTCAATCAACTTTACCTTGTGCTTTTGACTCATAACAATCGTGTTTTTAGTTATACCGCTGCAAAATTGCGATATTTATTATATATATTTTTATTTATATAATTTATAGATTACATAACTTAGTGCTTATGAATTATACGTTGCGGCAGTTACAGGTATTTCTTAAGGTCACCGAAACCCAGAGCATTACAAAGGCCTCTGAGGCGCTGTACCTGACACAACCCGCTGTTTCCATCCAGCTCAGGAAACTGCAGGATCAGTTTGATATTCCCCTTACGGAGGTCATCGGCAGGCAGTTGCAGATAACACCATTCGGCTATGAAATTGCGGAGATGGCAGGAAGGATCCTCAGGGAGGTCGAGGGCATGGAGCAAAAGACCCTGGCCTATAAGGGGTTCCTGGTGGGGCAGCTTACCATTGCCGTGGTTTCTACCGGGAAGTATGTGATGCCTTACTTTCTGACACACTTCCTTGCCCGGCATCCGGGTCTTGATCTGCGGATGGATGTTACCAACAAAACCACAGTTGTACAGGCATTGGAAGAAAATGAAGTGGATTTTGCCCTGGTGTCTGTCTTGCCGGAGCACCTTAGGGTGGAAAAGGAAACGCTCATGGAGAACAAGTTGTTCCTGGTAGGCAACCCCCACCAATATGAGGCCTTTCACAGGAGGAAGCCCTTGCAGCTTACCGATCTGCCCTTTATTTACAGGGAACCGGGATCTGCGACCCGCAGGGCCATGGAGGAATTTATCCATGCCCAGGGCTGGTCTGTCCGAAAAAGGATGGAACTCACTTCCAATGAGGCGGTAAAACAAGCGGTAATTGCGGGGCTCGGATGTTCTGTGATGCCCCTAATCGGGATAAAGAAAGAGCTGGCAGACGGGGATTTAAAGATCATCCCCGTAAAAGGCCTGCCCGTAACTACTAGTTGGAACCTGATCTGGTTGCAGGGGAAGCAATTTTCCCCGGCGGCGGCAGCTTACCTGCAGCACTTGCGGTCTTCAAAACATACCGTGATCGGGAATCGATTCCGATGGATGGAATCCTATTTCAATCAGGCTTCGCCCTGATGGTCCTACAATGGTTTCCCGTCCCTGTCAGGCTGATGCCCGCTGCGGGCCATACCATAGCTGCTTATTCCCCATGTATTAATTTTTCCAGGTGTTTCCAGAAATCGGCCTTCATTTTTCCTACCTCGATTCGGGTATGAATGTTCAGGGTGCGGGGGGTATTCCCCGGAGGCGCCAGGAAGGGATGTACCTCTGTCCATTCCGGGTGTGCCAGCGCCTCGATGAGGGCCACATCCCACATCACCCATTTTGCCTTTTCGGGGTCTTCCCGGGTCCACCAGCGTTCGTAGGTTTCCCAACGGGCCAACAGATAGTCGGCTATGCCGCCTTTTCCTTTTAAATGACTGCTGGCCACGGTCTTTTCAAAAATTAAATGCTGGCTTGTTGTGGCAGTCATAACACTTAGGTCCAGGTCCCTTTGGTTCAGCAATACCTCCACTGCCAAAGGGTCGTTGCCCGTATTGAATTCCTCCTTGTTGTAGTCATTGGTGGCCGGATCATGCCAAAACCCCAGATAATGCACTTTCAAATGCGGTATGATAGCGGGATCCTGGAGGATGGCAGACGCCACATTGGTGCATGGTCCCAGTACCACCACATGGAGTGGATTTTCCGGGGAATGGCGCCGCGCCTGGGCAACAATAAAGTCGGAAGCCGGTGAATTTTGAGGAACTTCGACTGACCGGAGCGGGGTATTGCTGCCCAACGGCAGCGGGATCTGCCTTTTCCTGAGCAATGCCATGATCTTTTCATTGACCTGTTGGCTCTCCTGTACCGAATTGCCCGATGCCAGGGGAGAGGTGTGAAATTGCGCGGAGCTAACCCCCAGCAATGAAAAGGCGGGGGCGTCTATAGCACGCACGATGGCAAACAGGTCGTCTACCTCATTGGCCGTATCGGCATCGATAATCAGGGGAATGGGTTTTGCGGCTTCCTGGGCGCAGCCCGGCAAGAAGGTTACCAGGGCCAGCATTAAAAGCAACCGGGGCCATGTGATTGAAAGGGCATATGGGTTCATGGTATTGTATTTTTCTGGGTCCGCGATTTGGTGGGAACCAGGGATCAAAACAAATATCGGATACTGAACTGGAACTGCCTTGGGGGGGCTGCGTTGCGTTGCACAAACTGCCCGCTGGCTTTAGAGCCTTCCTGTATCTGGTTGCTTTGGGTAGCGTTGTTACTAAAGCCACTCAGGTTTACCGTATTCAGCAGGTTGAAGACATCGGCACGGAATTCCAGCCTGGACCCTTTTCCCAGTGCCCATTGGTATTGGGCGGCCAAATCAAAGGTGTATGACCAGGGCAGCCGGTCGTTGTTCCGCGATTCCCCCGGGGAGCGGTCGCTGTTCCCCACATAGGCATCCCCGAACGATGAGCCATCCCCATTAAGGTCGCGGGTGCCATAAATATCGGCGTTGGGGATGCGGTTGATGGGTTGCCCGCTTTGGATGAGTGAAGCCAGGGTAAGCGATGCATTCTTAAAGGGGTAATAGCTTCCAATGGCATTGATGATATGTGTGCGGTCATTGATGGAAGGGCCGTATTCCGCTTCAAAGTTATTGGCATCCTGTGCCCTGAAATTGATATCCTCCGTATCGTTTTTCAATCGGGAAAGGGTGTAGTTGAGGCGATAGGCAAACGGGCTATCCCCCTTTTCTTTCTGATAGTTGATACTGGCGGCATAGTATCTGGAACGACCTTCACTTTCGGTGATTACCACATTCCTGGCGATCCCCGTGACCCGTTGCCCATCAATGGTAGCGCCCCCATCGACTACCGCGATGGGGCGGGAGGCATCGGCCTCTTCGGGGCTTCGGACCTCCCCGGCCGAAAAGTCGGGTCCGATGGGGAAGGGGGCTGCGGCGTTCAGGTTGCGCAGGCGGAACAGGTTGTATGACTGGTTGTGTACCAGGTCTATATAAAACAGGCTATGGGTATTGAGTTGCAGCTGGTACCCCAGGGTAAACTGGTGCGTATACGGGTTTTTATAGCCATTGGGGTTCAGGATGCGCCGTTCATTGCTAAAGACGGATTCACGCCTGTCCTGCAATTCGGCACCCGAAGGGCCGTTCAGGAATTCAATGCCGTCGCCCTGGGTAAACCCTGCACTCAGATTGCCATCAAAGAGGACCCGGTCCAGGTTGGTGTCAGATGGCAACAGCCCCAGGTTGATAAGCTCCTGTATTTGCAGCCTGTAGTCTGCAGAAGTGGTGTTTTGCTGGAGCGCGTCACTGTATATGGCATAGTTGATCTTATCGTAAAAGATGCCATACCCCCCCCTGATACTGCTGTTATGGGTGAGTTTGTAATTGAAATTAAAACGGGGCGCAATATTGTTTCGATCCCCGGTTGCGCTCCCGCCTTTTGAAAGGTTGTCGTAATCATAGCGCAGGCCAAATACAAAATTCCATTGATCATCCGGGCTAAACGCATCTTCAATATAGGCGGAGTAAATGTTTTGGGTGGTCCCAAAGGATTGTGGCCGCAATTCCACATTGTAGCTGACCACCTCGGCATTCCGTGGCAGATTGTCAATATCCAGTGCCCCACCCAGGTTGGCCTGTTTGAGCTCATCCAGCTGTTGCTGTGTCAGCCGGATCGTGTAATTCCCGTTGGGATTGCCACCCCCATCCAGGCGGTGGTTCCCCGAAATAAAGCCCAGGCCGGCTTTGATGGTATGTTTGTCCAGGTAGAATTTGGCTTTTTGCTGAAACTGGAAGGTGTTTTCCAACTGGTCAAAATCAAACCCCGGATGTCCCAAAATAGCCAGGGGGGTTTCATCGGGTGCCAGGACGGTTACCTGCGGACTACCTTCCACCAGGGGCCTTCCAAAATCCCACCGGAACCGGGAATACTGGAGGTTGGTCTGCAGGCTCAGGGCATTGCCTATATAGTCATTTTTTAACGCCAGATTGAGGGAGTTCCTGTCCTGGAAGTTGGCGGCCGAGGGAAAATTAACCCCGCCTTCGAGCCCGCCACCCTGTCGTTCGATGGTCACACGGCCTACATTGGCCCGCAGGGAACTCCTGAACTGTCTGGACCAGTTGTGGTCTATCTTGGCAGAGAAATAGGCAAAGTCGTTGTTGCCGGGGGCCACTTCGTTAACGCCCAGTTCGGGTGAATTAAGCAGGTTGTCTTTTAAATCTCGGGTATACTCGGCATTGATATAGAAGAAGGTCTTGTCCTGTTGGATGGGCCCCCCGAGTGAAAAACCTTGTTGGTATCTTTTAAAACCATCCTTTACGGCATTGCCCGAAAGGTCTCTTTGGGAAAAGGCCGAGCTGGCATCGATAACGGCCCCCGGACGGGTTACAAAGAACACTTCACCGCTTAATTCGTTGGTCCCGGACTTGGTGGTGATGTTGACCACCCCATTGTTGGAAAGCCCGAACTCTGCCGAGTAATTGTTGGTGAGTACGGTGATGTCTTTGGTGAAGCCGAGGGGGATCGCGAATTTTTGCCCCCCCAGAAAGCGTTCATTGTTGTCCAGGCCATCAATCAGGTAGCTTGTAAACAGGCCGTTGCCACCATTGATACTTACGTTAGGGGCTTCGGAGAAAAAGCCGGTGGCCTGGGAAACATTGGGCAGCCTGAAGAGCGCCCTGGTAATATCCCTGCCTTCAATGGGGAGCTCCTTTAACTCGGCTTCCTTGAGTTCAAAGGAGACCTCAGCCGATTTTTGGTTGATTTTTGCCGTGCTCCGGCTCAAAACCACCACTTCATCCAGGGTTACAGAACTGTTTTGTGACGGAATAAGCAACATGCGTACCACCAATTCCTGGTTAGACCGCACATTAATGGTTTCGGAAACGGAGGCCGCATAGCGGTCATCGCCCTCAAAAAAAACCTGGTACCCATTCACTACGGGAATGGAATTGAAAGAGGCTTTCCCAATGGCATTCGTGGTACGTTCCACCTCATACCCCAATTCTTCGTTGACAAGTATGACGGTGGCATTTGCCACCGGGTTGTTTTTTTCAAAATCGATGGCATAGACCACCAGGTCTTCCTGGGCGCTTGCCGCCCATCCAAATAGCGCTAAGGCTACAAAAAAAAGTCTTTTCATTAGAATTCATCATAGGGTAAACAAAAAGCGGTAGCCTACGGGCCGTTGCCGTATCCGCTGCAAAAAGGATCCTGATACTTATCTAATGGGCAGGGGGGAGCCTTTATTCCAAACCGGGCACCCGGACAGCTCCAGCGTTTGTGCTGGGTGGTAGACATACAGGGGGGCGCCGGGTTTCAGCAACATGGTAAGCAGCCTCAAGACCTTGGTAAGCACGGGCTTTAGGGTGGCCAGGAGCTTTTTGGCATCACCGGGCCGGTCCAGGTCATATAAGGGGGGCAGTGTATGGACCGCCGCGTTTTTTTTCCTGAAGTACGACAAAACCTCCTGGCCAACCCCTGCGGTGTTCCATGAAAAGGCAGCGAAGGCGGCAGGGTCAAAGTGGGCTTGCTGCAATGCCATCAGGTAAAATCCACCATCATGGGAAGGCCCCATGGCAAAGCCACCATTTTCTACCGCGTTCTTCGCTTCCAGGATATGGCGGCTCTGGAGGCCCGGGCTGTCATTCCCAATGGTAATGACGGCATCGTACCCCCGGGCATATACCTCGGAAATGGCGTTGGTATAGCGTTCCCCAAACGTGTGGCCCTCTTGCTCAGCTTCAGTGAAATGGAAGAAATCCATGCCTGTAGCCGCTACCTTCTTTTTGGTGGCAGCCGTAAGTTTGGCTGCCAGGGAATTCCAGGAGAGAAAGGGCTTGTTTTCTGCGGCTGCCCCCGGGGACAGTGCAAAAATCAGGACCGCAGTCTTGTATGTTGGGTGGCTGTGCAAAGATGTGTTTTGTAGGCCTTGAGTCGGGACGGACGGAAACACTTACATTTTTTAACAAAAATTTCAGATAGCCGGCATAGGGGCAGGGCCAGGGGGATAGCCCGATTCCACTCCGTCTTTGGGATTCCGGATAGGTTTTTGGGTATTTCCCGACCGATCCCAATACGAACGGGGGTGCGGAGACGCGCCTGGCACCTTCTTTGGTGCAGTAATCTTTAAGGCAGATGGACATCCACGAGTTTAGGGGACGTAATTACGAATACCTGCGATTAGGGGAAATAGCACCCGGGAACCATACCGTACTAAAGGAACGTGGCGCAGGCGAATTGACACTCTTTTGGAACCTGGGGGAAAAGGCCAGCCTGACCGTCGATGGGGTGCGGACCACCCTGGGCAGGAACCAGATCCTGAGTGTTACAGAATTCCACCGGATCGGCGAAATGGCCCTGCAAAAGGGAAGGCTGATCACCTTCAACAGGCCGTTTTACTGTGTTATAGACCATGACAGTGAGGTGAGCTGTAAAGGGGCCCTTTTTTTCGGGGCTTCCAAGGTACCTGTCCTTTCGATCCCGGAAGAGGGCCTGGAAAAGTTTGAAATACTCTGGGACATGTTCCGCATAGAGATGCAATCCTATGACCACCTGCAAATTGAAATGCTGCAGATGATGCTCAAGCGGTTGATCATCTTGTGTACCAGGCTCTACAGGGAACAAAATACCCTTTTGCCCAGAGACGACCACTCCTACGACCTGATCCGCGAGTTCAACTTTCTGGTCGAACAGCACTTCCGGACAAAGCACAAGGTCCGGGATTACGCCCGCCTGCTGCACAAATCCCCCAAAACGCTTTCCAACCTTTTTACTTCCGTAGCCCGGAAATCGCCTTTGCAGTTCATTCACGAACGAAAGATGCTGGAGGCGCGCAGGCTGTTGCACTATACGGATAAGAGCATTAAGGAAATAGCTTACGAAATCGGGTTCGAAGACATCGGGACTTTTGGCCGGTTTTTCAAAAAGATGGAGAAAATAAGCCCCTCGGAATACCGGGCGGGGCAGGAGGGAAAAACTGCATATCTTTCGGGGATTTCTGCCTAACGCCCCACGGATTCCATCGCCCATCTTTGCATTGTCCAAGAACAATAATTTAAAAAATATAGACAATGACAAAGTTTGAGGTTCCCGCCAGAGGAGACGTATCTGAAAACAATCAAACCATTTTTGACACCCTGGAGAAACAGGTTGGGATGGTACCCAACCTGTATGCGACCATGGCTTTGAGCAATAACGCCCTGGGCGATTACCTGGCATTTTCATCCAGGAAGAGCAGCCTTTCCAAAAAGGAACAGGAAATCGTCAGCCTTGCGGTTAGTACGGCCAATGCCTGTACCTATTGCCAGGCCGCCCATACAGCCATCGGGAAGATGAATGGCTTTTCGGACGAAGAGATCCTCGGGTTCAGGAAGGGCGTGTCCGGGGACGAAAGGCACCATGCCCTCGCACAAATATCCAAAGCGCTGGTCCTTCACAGGGGCATCATAGACGAAGCGGTCAAAAACCAATTTTTCGACGCGGGTTTCACACAGGAAAACCTGGTCGATGTCATCTTCCAGGTGGGCGATAAAACCATCACCAACTACCTGTATGGGGCATTCAATTTCCCTATTGACTTTCCTTTGGCCCCGGCTTTGCAGGAAGAAGTTTCACACTGATTTTGCGCGCATGGCGCATGTGGGCCATAAAAGCCTTGTAAGGCCCCTGACGCGAAACTGGTCCTGGCGTTTTCTCCAGATGCACAGGCATTTAGAAGGTCGCTAACGGTTTTTTTGTGGTGTTTGTTAGCTCCCGGCGAATGGAGTAGTATACGTAAATGCAAGCCGGGAGTTTATGAAACGAGACCTTCGGGGCACCCCTGGCCGGTCCTTGACGCGAAGGTCCGTCGCCTCCCGTATTGGAGGGGAAAAACACAGGCGATCCTGGCGATAGTGCCCGATAGATACCCTCCGCAATGCTTGTGGAGGGTTTTCTTTATGGGGTTGCGCACTCGTCAAATCCGGGGGTAAAGCTTCATCCATGTTTCCTTCAAGCTTCATTCTTTACCCTGCCTCCGGTGGGAACGGAATTCATAGGAAAACAATTTGGATGCTGTATCTTTGGGGAGGACCCGTCTTGTATTTGCGGTCCTGTATCAACCGGGAAACCTATGAAGATTGTATCGTGGAATGTAAACGGCATCAGGGCCGTGGTCAAAAAGGAGTTTTTTGAAGCAATTGGGGAATTAAACCCAGATATCCTTTGCCTGCAGGAGACCAAGGCACAGGATGCCGAGGCTGAGGAGGCGCTTTCCCCTATGGGCGGGTACCACGCCCATTTTAATTCGGCCGATAAAAAGGGGTATTCGGGTACGGCCCTGCTGAGTAAGGCAACACCCCTAAAGGTCTCCAATGATATGGGAAAGGCCGTGCACGATGCGGAAGGCCGGATTCAATGCGCGGAATACCCGGATTTCTACCTGGTCAACGTCTATGTCCCCAATTCGGGCCAGCAACTCGACCGGCTGGATTACCGCAAACAGTGGGACGCCGATTTTTTGGCCTACCTGAAGGATTTGGAAACAACCAAACCCGTAATCGCCTGTGGGGACTTCAACGTGGCGCACAGGCCCATCGACCTGAAAAATGATACGTCCAATTACAACAAAACGGCGGGGTACACCCAAATTGAAATCGATGGGATGGACCATTTCATCGCTGCCGGGTTTGTGGATACCTTCCGGCAGCTGCATCCCGATGAGGTAGCGTATACCTATTGGAGTTACCGGTTTAAGGCCCGCGAGCGGAATACGGGCTGGCGGATAGATTACTTCCTTGTCAGCGAATCCCTGCTCGCTAAAGTAAGGAAGGCAACCATATATTCAGCTGTCTATGGCTCCGACCACTGCCCGGTTGGGCTTGAGGTAGACCTGTAGGGTCGTTGCCTGCTCCCTGAATCTGAACCGAAGCCATCCGGCCATTTTGCGCTTATCGGCCTTCCCCGATCATGCGCCCATCGAGTAAATTGATGATACGCCTGCCATAGGCAGCGTTTTTTTCGGAATGTGTTACCTGGATGATGGTGACCCCTTCGTCATTCAGTTCCCTGAAAAGCTCCATAATCTCCTCGCCTTGCCGGGAATTCAGGTTCCCGGTGGGTTCATCGGCAAGGATCAGTTTGGGCTGTGAAATCAACGCCCTGGCAACCCCGACCAGTTGTTGTTGCCCGCCACTCAATTGGGTGGGGAACAAATCCTTTTTGCCAACAATGTTAAACCTGTCCAGCATATCGGCCACCATGGCCCTGCGTTCAGAACCGCTGTGTTTTTTATACAGCAGTGGCATCTCCAGGTTTTCGTAAACCGTGAGTTCATCGATCAAATGGTAGGCCTGGAAAACAAAGCCAATATATTGCTTGTAGAGGTTAGCACGGTGTTTTGCTTTGAGCAGGTGCACGGGGTCATCCAGGAAGGTATAGCTGCCTTCATCAAAATCGTCGAGCATTCCTATGACGTTCAACAGGGTGGATTTCCCGGAACCGGAGGGCCCCATGACGGAAATGAATTCCCCTTCCTCAACCTGCAGGCTGATGTCTTTTAACAGGAATACATGCTGACCTCCCTGTTGCACCCATTTGAAGACGTTTTTCAATTCAAGTAACATATCGCTTTGTTTTGGTTAGCGGGCTTGTAACGCCTGGTACCTTCCGACAGGCTTTTCCATCAGCCCCTTTATTCAACTTTCAAATGATCTACAGGATTGGAATGCACCAACTGTAACGTTTGTATGCCAACAGCCATGGCTACCATGGCCAGCAGGAGTATCAAGGGAAAAATATAGAAATACCAAGCTTGTTCAAATTGATAGGCGAATTGGGCCAACCATTGATCCCCAAGGTAGGATACAACGGGGACGGCCAGCAAAAATCCCACCAACACCGGGATGCTAAAGCCCTTGTATACATTCCAGAGGAGGGAAGCAGAACTGGCTCCCAACACCTTTTTTATGGACATTTCCTTTTTCCGGCGATGGCACCAGAAAGAGGCATAGGCTATCAGGCCCAATACCCCGATGCAGATAGAAACCAGGGTAAACACATTCATGATGGTGGCGAATTGCCGGTCTTTGGCATATTGCAGGAGAAAATTATCATCTACAAAATAATAATTAAAGGGAATATCGGGGTACCGGCTTGTCCACCACGATTCCAGGCTGGAAATGGTTTTTGCCATCTCTGATCCGGATATTTCGAGGGTGATCTTTTCAAATTGCGGGGGCCAGATTTTCAGGGACAGCAGGCCGATGTCCTGGTGCAGCGATACATAGTTAAAATCCCTGACGACACCAATTACTTTCCCGTTTCCGCCCCATTGCTCGAATGAAACCCCGATGATATCTTCCGGGTTGGCATATCCAAACGCTTCTACTGCAGCTTCATTCATTATCAGGGCTGCGGTACTGTCGGCCACTCCGGGTCTGAAATCGCGTCCCGCAATGATTTCCAGCCCATAACTGGAAATAAATTCATTGTCTACCAGCGTAAGACTAATCTCCCCATTCCTGGCATTGCCATCAGCGTCTTTCAGCAGGGTTGAGACTCCGTTTGGGGTTTGTCCGGGCACGTGCGAACTGAAGGTCGCACTGGCCACCCCCGGTATCCGGGTAAATTCATTTTTTAGCGACTTGTAGGAGTTACCGATCTCTGCGTTGGGGCCGAAATCGATCACCAGTTTGTGCCTGGTGTCTATCCCCAGATCGTGGTCCTGCAGGTAGTTCAATTGGTTGTAAATCAACAACGCGCTAATAATGAGGCCACTGGTAATGGCGAATTGAAATACGATCAGGCCCGTCCTGGCACTGAAGATCCTGTTGTGTCGGGGGATGGCTTTGGGTTGGTAAATTGCCGGGATACGCGCGAATTTTACAGCGGGGTACACCCCTCCCAGGGCGGTGAGCACAAAGGGCAGTGAAATGATGAACAGCCATGCATATGGACTGGACAGCATGCCCAGATCTATAGCGCTACCCATAAAAGTGCGGTAAAATGGGATCGTGGCCATGATCCCGAGCAGCGAAAGGAGCATGGACAAGATGGCAACCAACAGGGATTCGGCAATGAACTGCTTAAAGATATCTTTCCTGGAGGCGCCCAGGGTGCGCTTCACAGACACCTCCCTGCCTTCTACAGACAGGGCTGCGGTGGTTAGATTTATGTAATTGGAAATGGCCAGGAACAGGATCATGATCCCTATCCCAACCAGCAGATATAGCTTGGAAATGCTCCCTTTGGGTCCCAATTCCCCCAGTTTCGGTGCACTAAAATGCAATCCCTTGAGCGGTTCCAACGCAGGCACGTACCGGTCGGTCGTGTTGTTCTCGGGTACATACTGAGGAATATGTTCCAGCCTTTGGGCCAGGACCATGTCGTCTCCCGTGTTTTCAAGGAGGAAATAGGTATTCATGGGCAACCAGGTCCAGTTTTCACCCACATTGTCTGGCCTGGAATTCATAAAGGTATCCATGGAAATAAGGAAGTCGAATTGCAGGTGGGTGTTGGCTGGCAGGTCCTCCAGGACCCCTGTGACGGTCATGGGGGTCCCGTCGTATAGCAATACCTGGCCAACCACGTCTGTATTACCAAAATATTTTAACGCGGTTTGTTTGGTTATCAAAAGTTGGTCTGGCCCCCGGAGTGCCGTGCGCGGGTCGCCCGAAAGCAGGTCAAAATCAAAAAGTTCAAAAAACGCGGGGTCTGCATAGTAGATGTTTTCGCTTTCGGAGAACAGCTTTTCCCCCTGTTTAATAGCCCGGCTGCCGTATTCCTTGCTAATCCGTACGTACTCGCGAATCTCCGGAGCAATCGATTTTAGATACGGACCCAGGGGGACCGCACTCAGGCCCAGATCCAGGTTTCCGGTCGGGGAGTGGATTGCCGTGTTTACCTTAAAGATATGGTCCCGGTGTTCGTGAAAATCGTCAAAACTGCTTTCACGCCAGACGTACAGGCATATATAGAACAGGCTGATGATCCCAATAGACAGGCTGAACAACTTGGTAAAGGAAGTTGCCTTGTGCTTCCACAATTTCCTGCTGGCAAATTTTAAAGTCCGGGACCACATGGCATTGCATTTTTAGTGTGGGGATTATTCCGTACGCAGGCTTTTAACCGGATTGGCACTTGCGGCTTTGATTCCCTGATAGCTCACCGTAATAATGGAGATGGCAGCAGCTAGCAGGGCTGATAGTGCCAGGACCCACCAGGCAATATCGATCCGATAGGTAAAATCCTGTAGCCATTTGTTCATGGTATACCAACCCAATGGAAGGGATACCAGGATGGAGATGCCGACCAATTTCAGGAAGTCTACGGATAACTTATAGGTGATTTGGCTAACTGAGGCCCCCAGAACCTTGCGGATTCCAATTTCCTTGGTACGTTTTTCCGCATTGAAGGCAGCCAGGCCAAAGAGTCCCAGGCAGGCGATGACAATGGACAGAATGGTGAAGGTCATGAATATTTTACCCAGTCGCCGTTCGGCCTCATAGGTAGTATTGAATGAATCCTCCATAAAATAATAGTTAAAGGGCTGCCCCGGCAGGATGTTGTTCCAGGCGTTTTCAATTTCGGCAAGTGTATGGGAAAGGTCGTCCTTACGTACTTTTACCCCCATGGCCCCGGGAAAACCACCAATGTATAGGCTCAGGGAACTGATATCCCTGCGGAGTGACTCAAAATGGAAGTCCCCCACCACCCCGATTACGGTGAGGATCCTTGGGTCTGCCCCCTGGCCGAAATTATCAAGGATACGCAGGCCGATTGCCTGCTGTGGATCAACCCCTAGTACTTCGAGGGCCGATTCGTTGAGGATAAGTGCCGTGGAATCGGTAGGGTACTGCCTGTCGAACCCCCTGCCGGCAATAAGGCGCAGGTCAAGCGTCTTGATATAATCGTAATCTACCCCCCAATTCTGCATGTTCAGGGCATTTTCTTGTGCTGTTTTCCCCTCCTGAAAAAATGAACTGTTGCTTCGGGAAGAGGGTGTGGGAAAATAGCTGCTAAGCGTTACGCTTTTTACCTGGGACAACCGTGTCACTTCCTCTTTCAGGGCCTGAACTTTGTCCGGGAACATACCCAGGTCGTCAACAACCAGTACCTGGTCTTTGGAAAACCCTAACTCCTTGTTCTGGATAAAGCGCAATTGCTGGTAGACCACCAGGGTGCTGATAATCAAGAAGATTGAAATGGCAAATTGGAATACTACCAGGGTGTTCCGAACGTTCCCACTCCCCACGCTATTATTACCAAGCCCTTTAAGCACTTTTGCCGGGATAAATTTAGACATGAAGAAAGCCGGGTAGCTACCCGATATAAGGCTTAAAAAAGCCGTTGCCAGGAGAAGTAGTACCCAAAAGTAGGGATTGTCAAAAGGGATTGCTATTTCCTTTCCGGCTAGGTCATTGAATAACGGTAAAACAACCGAAGACAGGACCAGGGCGAAAACCAGGGATATAAAGCTTATCAAACCCGATTCTATAAGGAACTGCTTTATGAGTTCGGGTTTATTGGATCCCAGGGTCTTGCGTATCCCAACTTCCTTCGCTCTTTTAAGAGAATAGGCTGTGGACAGGTTCATGAAATTTACCGAAGCAAGCACAATCAGGAAGAGGGCGATAAAAAAGAGGATGTAGACATTCTGTATGTCACTGTTGGCACTGAACTCACTGTCCCTTGAAGAGTAGAGGTGGATGTCTTCCAGGGGGGTTGCATTAAAACGGACATAATTCCCCGAAGCCAGGAATTGTTCCTCAGTAATACCCGGAAAATACTCCTGGGCCCATGGGACGATATAGGTGCTGAAAATGGAATCGAGATTGTTTTTAAATGAATTATAATTGGCATTTGGGCTTAGTTTTACCAAGGTGTAGTAATTGTTGCTTCCCCAGTCCGGTATGTTCGAATTTGCATACCCCGTCATGGCCATAAAAATGCTGTGATCGCGGAGAAAGGAGTTTTTGGGCGGGTCTTCCATTACCCCCGTAACGGTATACACCTCGTTATTGTTGAGGGTAAGGGTTTGTCCGATTGCATTGGCCGCATCAAAATGTTTTTCCGCAGCCGTCCGGGTCATCACCAGGGTGTTGGGCTTGGTAAGGGCCGTCTTTGTATCTCCATAAAGCAAGTCGATCCCCAGCATGGAAAGGAAGGTTGAATCTGCGTAAGCAGCATGCAGTTCTTTAACATTGACCGTAGTCCCGCTCTTTCGTACCAGCCTGCTCCCCTGGTTCCTTAAGCGAGTAACAGCAGCAACCTGGGGAAAATCGCGTAGTACAGTTTCTGCCATGGGAGCAGAGACTTCCGCAAATTCGTTTTCCATGCCTCCGAATTTTATGTCGGCATCTAGCCGGTAAATCCTGTCGGCATCCGCAAACATCTTATCAAAGCTCAATTCATCGTAAATGAATAGCGCAATCAGCAACCCCCCGGCCATGCCTATGGCCAGCCCAAACGTATTGAGAAAGGTAAAGAAGGGTTGTTTTTTTAAGTTCCTCCAGCCGATTTTAATATAGTTTCTGATCATTTGGGTTGCATTTTTAAGGTTCAATCTTACGGGTTACCTGTACTTCCCACTTCGCACTTTCCATATCATTCCGTCCTCAGGCTTTTTACCGGGTTGGCGTTGGCGGCCTTTATAGCCTGGAAACTAACCGTTAAAATGGTAATCAGCAGGGCCCCCAGGATGGCCAGGGCGAAGTTCCACCAGGAAAGTACGACCCGGTAGGGATAATCCTGCAGCCAGCCATTCATCACATAATAGGCAATGGGGACCGCTATAAAGCAGGAGATAACGACCAACTTCAGGAAGTCTCCGGAAAGCATGTTCCACACATTGAAGACCGAGGCCCCCAGGACCTTACGCACCCCTATTTCTTTGGTGCGCTGTTCCGCGACGAAGGAGGTGAGCCCAAAGAGCCCCAGGCAGCTTATAAAGATGGCAAAGGCGGTAAAAATGGCCGACAGGTTGCCGATGCGTTCTTCCGAAGCAAATTTTTCCCCGTATTGTTCATCCACAAAATCGTATTGGAAAGGGATATCCGGAAAGTGTTCCTTAAAAACCCTTTCGATGACCGCCAGGTTCTGGCTGGCGCTCTGCTCGGGATTCAAACGCAGGTTGTAAAAACTTCCGTTGCCGTATTTGTCGAATACATACATCCCCTGTTTTACCGGTTCGTATGGAGACTGGGCGATCATGTCCTCTACGACCCCGATAATTTTAAGGGGTTCATCGGGATTTTCCTCATCCTCATCTTTCAGGAGCAGCCCGATAGGGTCTGTGATCCCCATATATTTCACAGCGGTTTGGTTGATGAGCACCGCGTTGGAATCGGAGGCGAAGTCTTTGGAAAAATCCCTGCCGGCAACGATTTTCAGGTTGAGCGTTTTGGCGTATTCCGTGGAGACGTAGGTCCATGCGAAATCTTCCTGGAACCCTTCCGGTTTGCCGTCCCAGTCATATCCGGCCCGGTTAGACCATATTTGGGTGGTAGGGCTGCTGGAGGTGGCCATTTCTATGGCAGCGCCCGATGCGATAAATTCGGAGCGCATCAGGTCAAATTTACCCTCGAAATCCTGGCTCATCGTGGGGAGTTGTATCAGCCCTTCCTTGTCATACCCCACAGGGCGGTTCTTGGCGTAGTTGATCTGTTGCATGACCACCACCGTTCCGATGATGAATGCCACCGAGACCGCAAACTGGACCACGACCAGGACCTTCCTGGGCGTCCCGGAGTATTTGCCTCCCTTGAAGGTACCCTTGAGTACGTCGACCGGGCGAAATGAGGAAAGATACAGGGCGGGATAACTTCCGGCCAGCAGGGCGGTCGATAGGATGAACAGGAGGGAGGCACCCCAAAACCGGAGATGGCTCCAGGGAAATGCCACTTCTTTCCTGGCCAGTTCGTTAAAATGGTCCAGGGATAGCAGCACAATCACGATTGCGAGCCCGTAGGCCAGGGCAACCACCAGAAACGATTCGCTTAAAAACTGGTAGATCAGTTGATTCCTCTGTGAGCCAATAGATTTCCTGATCCCTACTTCTTTCGCCCTTTTTTCGGACCGGGCCGTGCTCAGGTTCATAAAGTTGATACAGGCCAGGAGCAGGACAAAGACCCCGATGATCCCGAATAGCCACACGTACTTGATCCGGCCGCCTACCTGCACCCCGTTTTCAAAATTGCCCCTGAGGTACCAATCCTTCATGGGAAACAGGAATAATTGCGGGTTAAATTCGACCGTATCCTCGTTTAAATCTTTCTTGACGTCTTTGATGGCTTGCGTGACTTGTTCCATCGTGGTGTTGTCGGCAATTTGCACAAAGAGCTGGAAGGAGTTGTTACTCCACTGGTCTTCGGCGTCCCGGATCCATTCCGAGTTGGCGACGTAGTGGTCCCAGGGCAAAATAAACTGCAGGTCGTGGAAGGAATTGTTTGCCGGGATGTCTTCATAGACCGCGCTGACCATCATATCGTGTTCGCTGTTTACCTCGATCACCCTGCCTATGGCTTCTTCTTCGCCAAACAGGGCATGTGCGGTAGATTCGGACAGCATGATGGAGTTCATTTCACGCAGGCCGTCGCGTTCGCCTTTTATGATATGCAGGTCCAGGATTTCCGGGGCTTGCCGTTGCATGAAGTTCCCGGTACGCGAGAGGCTTTTCTCTTCATAGTTGAGGTACTGGGCGTTATTCCAGGAAGACATGGCCATGTATTTGAAGTTGTCTGCATACCCTTCCCGCAATGCCATTTCCAGTGGCCTGGGTATGGCCGGCCCCGTGCCGGTTTCCCCGTTAAATGTCTGCGACTGGTACATTAGTGCTATGCGGTCCCGGTGCCCGAAGTAATCATTGTAGGTGAGTTCATCTTCCATCCACAGGCCTATGACCAGGGTAACGGCCATCCCCAGGGCGAGGCCCCCTATATTGATAGCGGAATACCCTTTGTTTTTCATCAGGTTCCTCCAGGCAATCTTTATAAAATTTTTATACATGACGGTAAGGATTAGGGCCGCCCCATGGAGGGCCGGCCGGATAAAAGGAGGGTGTTACGCCAGTGCGCCAAATGGTTTGTTCTGGCTTTCGGTGGCGATCTGCCCGTCAAACAGGTTTACGATCCTGTGCGCAAAATGGGAATCGTGGTCGGAGTGGGTCACCATGACTATGGTGGTCCCTTCCTGGTTGAGTTCCGTTAACAGGTTCATGACTTCCAGCCCGTTCCTGGAATCCAGGTTCCCGGTGGGCTCATCGGCCAGGATCAGTTTTGGGTTGGTCACCACCGCCCTGGAAATGGCTACCCGCTGTTGTTGCCCTCCGGATAGCTGCTGGGGGAAGTGTTTGGCTCGGTGGGCGATTTTCATACGCTCAAGCACCGCCATTACCTTTTGCTTCCTTTCGCTCTTGCTCATTTTCAGGTAAATCAGGGGCAATTCCACGTTTTCAAAAACAGTGAGTTCGTCAATAAGGTTAAAACTCTGGAACACGAAGCCCAGGTTGCCCTTGCGCAACTGTGTCCGCTGCCGTTCTTTAAGCCGCCCTACCTCGTGCCCGGCGAACTTGTAACTGCCTTCGGTAGGGTTGTCCAACATACCGATGATGTTCAACAGGGTAGATTTACCGCATCCCGAAGGCCCCATCACCGCTAAAAATTCCCCCTCTTCCACGGTAAGGTTCACCTTGTGCAGGGCCAGGGTTTCTACCTCCTCGGTGCGAAAACTCTTTTTTAAATTCTGGATCTTGATCATTTCTTGTCCGGTTTTCATCTGATTGTATGTTATAATGACGGTTCGTTTCTAATTTTGTGACACTTTTCAGGGTCGTAAAACCAATTTTTCGGCATTGCCAAAGCTGTCGTAGTTGGAGGTGATCACCTGTTCCCCGGCCTGCAGGCCTTCCAGTACCTCATAGTATCTGGAATTTTGCTTTCCGATGCGGATATTCCGCCTTAGAGCCTCATCCCCGTCCGGGCCCAGCACAAAAATCCATTGCCCCCCGGTGCTTTGGAAAAAGCTGCCTTTGGGAAGCAGCAACGCATCGCTGGACTCCCCGAGTTGTAGTTTGATATTGTAACTCTGGCCCGTGCGGATGGTCTCCGGCTTATCTTTGGTAAACACAAGATCTACCTTGAACCTGCCGTTTCTGACTTCGGGGTATACCTTTCGCAATCGCAGGGGGTACTCGGTATCGTTTCGTTCCAGGACGGCGGTAAGATCGCGCTGCACCCGGTCTATATAATGCTCATCTATCTGGGCTTCAATCTTATAGTCTGTCAGTACATTTACCTGGCCTATGCGCTCCCCCTGGGCGATGCTTTGGCCTATTTCGGCATCGAGGAAGCCCAGTTGGCCGTCGGCAGGCGCGCGTACGTTCAGGTGGTCTAACCGCTCGTAGACCATACCCAGGGTCTTCTGCATCCGCTTTAGGTCTGCATCGAGACTGCTCAGGGAGGTTTTCCGCAATTCATCATCGTGCTCGGTTTGTTCCCTGATAATTTCATATTGCTTTTGTGAGAGCTCATAATTCTCTTTGGAAATGAGGTAGGCTTCCCTGGAGATCAATTCCTCGTCAAAAAGGGCCTGGTTCTGCTCAAAGTTCCGCTTTAGCTTTTGCAACTCTGTACTGGCATTGGCCAATGCTTTTCGCCCCTCTACCTGCCGCTGGTCAAAATTGAGCATGGTAGAACGCAGGTCGTTCTGCTTTAAGGCCAGATTGCTTTCGCTTTGAAGGATCTGCTCGTACAGGTTCATGTTTTCGAGCTTCAGGATGATGTCCCCTTTTTGGACAATGGCCCCTTCTTCAATAAGTTTTTCAGCCACCCGGCCGCCCTCGTAGGCATCCATGTAGATGGTGGCAATGGGTGCGACATTGCCATTGATGGTGATGTAGTCGTCAAACTTGCCATCGACCACTTGCGCGATGGTCAGTTTTTCCTTATCCGTACGGAAGGTGGAGACCGCCGTGGCAAATAGCAACCTATAGGCCACCAGCAGCAGTAACAGCCCGAGGGCCATATACCCATAATGCCTGGGGCGCAATCCTTTCTTCTTTTCTAGTTGTATATCCATATCAGGGTGTTGCTATCGGGTTAATCGAAAAAACCGGCAGGCCCCGGTAAAAGTCCAGGGTACTTTTATTGATTTCCCATCGGAGCCGCACCTGCAGGTTTTGGTTTTGTGCATTCGCGAATAGATTTTTTGCGGTAATGAGTTCCAGGGCGTTGATCAGCCCTTTTTCATACCGTTTCTGGGCGATGGTGAATGCCAGTTCCTGGGCTTTTACGGTTTGGGCGCTTTGTTCGTATTCCAGCCGGAGGGCCTCGTAATCCTGGACCAGGCTTTGTATGGTTTGATACAGTACCTGTTCCTGAAGGTCCAGGTTGTTCTGAGCGCGTAGCTGTTCTATTTTCTGTTGTTTCACCCTGGAGCGGCCAGACCAGCCGTTGCTAATGGGAATGCTAAGGTTCAGCCCGACAAACTGGAAGGTATTGTCCCTGAACTGGTCGCTAAAGGGGATGGTATTGCCCAGGGTGTCCTGGGTGGTTTCGTAATACCCGGTCCCGTATCCCCCAAAAATGGAGAGGGAAGGATACAGGTCGCCCCTGGCGGCCGAAACGCTTTTTTTTGCGGCCTGTACCTGCAGTTCCCGGGCTTTGATAATGGGCAGGAAGCCCCTGGCCTGGCCGAAAATGGAATCGGGTTGGGAGGCGACATCCATGGCCATGTCCGGTTCCCTGATCATTCCGTGCTGTATCGTTATCGTTTCACGTTCATTCAGGTTCATTTCCTGCATCAACCGCAGCCGGGCGGCTTCCAGTTGGTTTTTGCTTTGGGTGAGGTTCAGCTTGTCGGTCAATAGCAGGGATTCCGCTTCATACAGGTCGGCCCCGGCTTTCAGGCCCAGCGCTATTTGTTTTTTGACGAGGTCGAAGTTGGCCTGGGACACCGCGAGCTGGTCGGCGGAATTGGCCACCAGCCCTTCATAGAACCGGATGTCGTAAAACGCCTGCATGACGCGAAAGGCCAAAAGGTACTTCTGTTGCAGGGTCTCCTCTTTGGTGGCTTTGTAGAGCAGGCTGGAGGCTTTTATGAGGTTTATTTTCTGGAAACCTTTAAAGAGGTCGAGCGTCGCGTCTATCGAATAGTTGTTGGAGAAGAAATCGGTGGTGATAATGCTGTTGTCATTGGGGTCTACGGAGCGTCCGAACCGAATGTTGTAGTTGGTAGTGGCATTGATATTGGGCAGCAGGTCGCGGAACGACTGCCGGTAGCTTTCCCTATTGGATTCCGTGGAATATTCAAAGTCTTTTAGTTGCAGATTATGTTCCAGGGCATACGCCACACAGGCATCCAGGGTCCAGGGATCCTGGGCCAGGGCCAACCTGGAAAGCAGGAAGAGCAACAACAAGACGAGTTTTAAAATAAGATTCATAGTAATGCCATCTGCCATAGGCTGTACTATTCTTATGCCAAACATCTAAAGCATTGAAAATCAGCAAATAAAAATAGTATTGGAATGTGGAATCCGTAAAAACGTAAAATTGTTGTACAGAGATTGTCAAAAAATTGGACACAAAGTGTAAAGTACCCCTGGCATGTCGTAGCTTTAGGTAATCCTATAAAAAATGGTGATGCGGGAAGCGAAGATTTTAGTGGTAGACGATAACAAAAGTGTCTTGCGGGCCCTGGAGATCTTGCTGCAGTTTGAGTACAGCACGGTGACCGCAATTTCCAACCCGAACCAGATATCGTCTTTCCCTGATTTGGAGGAATATGACCTGGTGCTCCTGGACATGAATTTTTCTGCCGGGGTAAACACGGGTAACGAGGGGCTGTATTGGCTCAGGGAGATCCGGAAGAAGGCGCCCAGGATATCGGTGATCATGATGACGGCCTATGGCGCGGTAGACCTGGCGGTAAAAGCACTGAAAGAGGGCGCGGCGGATTTTGTGTTAAAACCCTGGAATAACGATAAGCTGTTGGCCACGGTACACACCGCCTATAAACTTCGGAAATCCCAGAGGGAAGTAGATTCCCTGCGGCAGAAGGAAGGGCATCTGAAGCAACTTTTAAATACCGGCAAAAATTATATCATCGGGAATTCCAAAGCCCTGAACGCCGTTCTCGGCGTGGTAAATAAAGTGGCGAAGACAGATGTCAACGTGCTCATTACCGGCGAGAACGGTACCGGAAAGGAACTCATAGCCCGGGAGTTGCACAGGCTCTCGGCGCGCAGGGAAGAGGTCTTTATCCCCGTGGATATGGGATCTATAGCCGAAAACCTTTTTGAAAGCGAGCTCTTTGGCCATGTCAAGGGTTCCTTTACCGATGCCAAGGAACACCGGACCGGCAAATTTGAAGCAGCCAATGGCGGCAGTTTGTTCCTGGATGAAATAGGGAACCTGTCCCTGAATTCACAGGCCAAGCTTTTATCTGCCATACAAAACAAGGTAGTGGTCCGGGTAGGGGCCAACCAGAATATCCCCGTAGACATCCGGTTGATTTGCGCGACCAACGTCAACCTGGACCAACTCGTGGCCGATGGGTTGTTCCGGGAAGACCTGCTATACCGTATCAATACCATCCGGATCGAAGTCCCTCCGCTGCGGGAGCGGGGGGAGGACATCTTGCTGCTCGCCGATTTTTACCTGCACCGCTATACGGTCAAGTACGGTAAAACGGGGTTGCGCCTGAACCAGTCGGCCCGGGATAAACTGATGGAGTACCGCTGGCCGGGCAATGTGCGGGAACTGTTGCATACCATTGAGCGGGCGGTAATCCTCTCGGACGGCAACGTGTTGAAGGCCGATGATTTTCCTTTAAAGGTACATACGCCCGTTGGGGCAGGTACGGGCCAGGGAACGTTGGAGGAGATGGAGTTGCGAATGATTGCGGATGCCCTGGAGCGGCACGGCGGAAATTATACCGCAGCGGCAGAACAACTGGGTATTTCCAGGCAAACGCTCTACAACAAACTGAAAAAGGTACGCGACTGATGGCCAGCCGGAATTTTTACATACAGCTGATTTTGCGGGTAACCCTGATGAGCCTGACGGCTGTTGGGATGGCGCTGGCCCTGGCAAAATCCTGGTACCTGTTGCTGGTAATGGCCGTGCTGCTCCTGGTGGTCCAGGCCTTTCTGCTGATTTCGTATATCAACAGCACCAACCGTAAGATCGCCTATTTTTTTGATGCGATCAAGAACGAGGATTTTACCCTGCGATTTCCGGAAAAGGTTTCCATAGAATCGTTCAAGGAGCTCAACAGGAGCCTGAACCGGGTGAATGGACTGATACAGGAAGTACACCTGCAACTGCAGATACGGGAGCAGTATTACCAACAGATCTTAAAGCAGGCCAGTATTGGCATCATGACCTACAATGAAAAGGGGCATATCCTGTTTTCCAACCCCACGCTTGAACAGCTGTTGAATTACAGGCCCCTGAACCATATCAAGCAACTGGAGCAAATAGACCCAAAACTGTATGCATTGTTTGCCGGCTTGCAGCCGTTTGACCGGAAGTTGTTTCAATTGAGCAACGAACGCGAAAAAATCCAGCTCGCCCTCAAAGCCACCTCGCTTTCCCTGGATGGCAAGTCGCTTTTATTGGTTACGGTACAGGACATACACAAGGAACTGGATGAAAAGGAAACCGATTCCTGGGTACGGCTGATACGGGTGCTGACGCATGAAATCATGAATACCATTACCCCTATCACTTCTATTTCAGAATCCATTTTAAAGTATTACCGGGAGAGGGACGGGGCATCGGTGAGGGGTGATTTTTCACCAACGCAGATAGACAATACGGTAAAAGGCCTGGAAGTCATCAAGGAGCAGGGGAGTGATCTGATGCAGTTCGTGCAATCGTACCGCAGTTTCCTTAACCTTCCCCCGCCGGACAAGGCGTTGGTTCCCGCGCACAAGTTACTGGACCGATTCATGCTGATCATGGATGGGGAACATAAGGGAAAGAACATACATTTTGAAGCCGATACCCAACCACCGGACCTGGAATTGTTTGTGGATGAGAAGCAGATTTCCCAGGTATTGATCAACCTGGGGAGGAATGCGATCCAGGCGCTGGAAGGGCAGGGGAGCGGGTGGGTAAAAATCATCGCGGAAGAGGATGGCCAGGGCCGGAAACGCATACAGGTACGCGACAATGGCCCCGGGATACCCCCGGGGCGTATCGAGGAGGTCTTTGTGCCTTTTTTCACGACCAAGGAAGGGGGGACCGGCATAGGGTTAAGCCTGTCCAAACAGATCATGCGCCTGCATGGGGGCAATTTGAATGTACATTCCACCCCCGGAGTGGAGACTTCTTTTACGTTATTGTTTTGAATGGATGGGGTTCCGGCCCCGGTATGGAAGGGTATTCCCCGGTAGAAGAAGGGTTGTTGCCGGCGGCAGGAGGCACCACCTGGCAGGGTGGATGAGGCTGCCACAGGATTTTTGAATAATTTTATTTGCGGATATGATTTGAGGGCGTATATTTGCACACGCTTTCTAAAAGCAATGCAACAAGGTTTGAATCTGGCTGTTGCCGGAGTCCGCCCCGGGCGGGTAGAATCATTGGTCTGGTAGTTCAGTTGGTTAGAATACCTGCCTGTCACGCAGGGGGTCGCGGGTTCGAGTCCCGTCCAGACCGCAGTGAAGTAGACCCTTCAAGCGCTAGCTTGAGGGGTTTTTTCGTTTTTTGACGTAAAGGAGCTTGCTTCATTTTAGATAAAAAACGAAAAAATCCCACTGCCAACGAAGTTGGCATTAAAGGGTCGGGTCACTTCACTGCAGGACCACCCACTTGGGCCCTTTTCTCCCCCGCAATGGGCGGGGGAGAAAAGAATCCCGTCTTTTTGTTAGTGCGCAGTAGGCTGCACATGGAATATTTCCGAAGACGGGTGGACATTTGCGAAGGGCTCACTTCACTGCGGCCCCGCCTCTTTGGGCCGATTACGAGCCCGCGGCAGCGGGGCGCGTAATCAATCCCGTCCAGACCACCCACATCAAGGCTCAAATTTCCTGTTAACGAAGATTTGAGCGTTTTTCCTTTAACGTTTTCCCAATTGCTTCCCAACTTCTTTAAAAATAGTACGTCTATTGTGGAAATCCGTAACCATGAAAATTTAATGATCTTTTATTTTGGGATGTACCAATATCAACGAAAAATATAGTAATGGAGATCGCGACTAGCCTAAAATCACTGGCAAAAAAAGTAGGAGAACTAAAGCAAAGTATTGCCACCGAAGAGGCCACAAAAACTGCATTCATACTCCCGTTCATAAATGCGCTGGGGTATGATATATTTAATCCAACTGAAGTCGTACCTGAGTTTACGGCTGACTTGGGTCTTAAAAAAGGAGAAAAAGTTGACTACGCAATTTTTCAGAACGGAACCCCAATTATTATTATCGAGTGTAAAAAGTGGTCTGAGGATTTAAATATTCACAACTCACAATTGTTTCGATATTTCCATGTTACTAAAACCCGATTTGCTCTTTTAACTAATGGAATCGAATACAGATTCTATACGGATTTAGAATCAAGCAATATAATGGATGAAAAGCCATTTCTTGAATTTGATATTACAAAACTGAAAGACAACACCATAAGCGAAATCGGTAAGTTTTGTAAATCCAACTTTGACGTAGAGAAAATCATCAACAATGCTAGTTCCCTTAAATATACTAAAGAGATAAAGAAGCTATTGGAGTCTGAATTCACTACCCCGTCACAGGATTTTGTTCGTCATTTTGCCAATCCGTTATATAATGGCAGGCTCACGGAAAAAGTAATGAATCAATTTGAAGAACTTGTGGGACGTGCCATTAATCAATTCATTAGTGAAAAAGTCAATGATAGGTTGACCTCAGCCTTAAACGAAGAATCCAAAAAGCAGGAAGAAGAGAATACGAATATTGAGGAAGAAATATCAAAGGTTCAAACTACTGATGAAGAACTAGAGGGCTTTCAGATCATACTGGCTATTTTACGCCGCTCTATTCCAAAAGATAGAATATTTCACAGAGACACTCAATCGTATTTTGGGGTATTATTCGATGACAATAACCGCAAGCCAATTTGCCGACTTCATTTGAATGGTGGTACTAAGTACATTAGTGTATTTGATGCTGACAAAAATGAAATTAAAGAAAAGATTATCTCTGTAGATGATATCTACAAGTATGAAAAACAATTACTGGATACTGCCTTAAATTACATGAAGTAGATATTATATATTTGGCTGTGCTTATTGGAACGGGTTATCGTACGCACATTGGTAAAAAAGTCGGACAGCCCAACGTCATCCTTTTCCAGTCCACACTTCGGGCCTTGAAAGGGCAAGGGTTCATATGGGCTTGTTTGGTTTTAGGGCTTTACATTTTGATCCAGGTATGAAGGGCTGCAAAAGGTCCATAGGATTGAAGATTCACAGGTTTAACAAGGTCATGGTAGCGGTGAAAGAATTAACCCCAAAACAACAGGAACGGCTCAGGGCCAAAATTGCTGGGATCCGGAAAGCCCTGAATGCGGAGAAGCGCAAATTTGGTTGGTATGACGACAGCAGGGGTTTGAGATACTTGCCCCCTGAACTGTATATCAAACTACATGATTACAAAGGGGGCCTAAATTACCTGAGGTGGTTCAGGAAGAATTTCCCGGACGACATAGGATTCCCGCATTTCCTGTTCGAATGGACGCTCATCCTCTTTAAGAATGGCAAGGAGCACGATGCGCGACAGAAGGCCCTTGAAACTTGGTTTTCCAACACCTACCTTTTTGACAAGTTCTTCGGAAGGCCTTTAGAACCTATGGATAAATATGAAGGTTCCAATCTGGAGGCCGCAGGATTTACCGAAAATTTCACATATACCGCAGGGCAGGCAGGCCTGGAAGACTTCGCACTTTGGCTGGGGCAATTGGAGCGGTCTGAAAAATTCCGGGACCGCACTTACCGTTTCCTTGCCGTCCGAAGACAACTGAAAACAGAAGACGACCGTATGAAACGTATGGCACTGCTGGCCCGGGAGCGCCAATTGCTGCAAGACCACTGAAGCCTGCCAATGATTTTGGCAGTTACCGCAAATACGCATCAATTGACAATTGTATGGGACCTAACCCCCGTTACATTGAAAGCATTACATGTAGTTTTGGTGAATATGTTCACCCTATATACGTGTTTTTGGTGATTAGGTCGAAACAATTCCCAGGCTAATAACATTTGTATAACATAATGTTATTTTGTATATTTACCCTAAAGGTATTCAGCTATGAAAGTTCAAACCGCATTCCGTCTCGATCAGGAGTTAATTGATCGCATCAAGGAAAAAGCAAAGGCTCAAAAAAGGAGCCTGAACAACTACGTAGAGTACTTACTATATAAGGAGGTGGGGGACATCCCCAATGAAACTACCAAAGCCGCCATAGAAGAAGCCCGGAAGGGAGGGGACCTTGAAGCTATTGAAGATTTGGATGCTTTTTTGGACCGCCTCTAAGATTAGCCGGGGATGTATCAATTGGTTCTAACCACTCGTTTTAAAAAGGATCTCAAAAAAATCAAAAAACGGCCTAAGGATTTTGAATTGACCGCTAAAGTCTTAAAAATCCTTGGACAGAAGGGGGTGAGAGGTATTCCTGCGGTAATGAAACCACACCGGCTAACTGGCGATTACAAAGACAACTGGGAATGCCATATTAAGCCCGATTTGTTAATTATATGGATCCAAATTGAAGCACCAAGGACGATCAAACTGGTCCGGATCGGTTCGCACTCAGACTTATTTATTTAATAGATAGCTTTTTACCGTTTTGCATGAAAAAAGTCCGGGACAGCTTCAGAATTAGTTCAACTTCTGTTAGAAAGCTCCCCTCCGGGTGCCGCTGAATACAGGACCTTTCGGTGGCCTTATATACTGGTGAAATTTCAAAATCCCAAATCCCACCCTGCGTGTTTATTGCAGTGGGCGCTTGTAACTTTTGTGTGGGATGGGGTTGGGACCCCGGGCTGGGAACTCCGGTCCGGGATATCCCGGACTGCAGACGCCTGGTTTGCTATTTAGAAAATTGCATCGCAATCAGCAGCAACCAACCACCCCTGGCCTTTTGATTGGCGCAGGGGCCAAGCTACGCCACCATACCCCCTTACGTATCCCTTCATCAGTTTGAATAAGGACCTTTAATGGCGTTTATTGGGAAGTATGGTTTTTTAATAAATCTTTTCTCCCAAAGTAGTAGACGATCACCAAAAAAACGGATAAATAGAGCATAAGCCACCAAAATGTATTCATGCTCCCGGTAAACTCTGGCAAAACATGCAGATAATTAAACGTGGCATTTGCACTAATGTGGGCAAGTATAGACGTCAGCACACTTCCGGTATAGTAATATATCGAATTGATGAAAAGTGTTCCTAAAACTACCCATAGTAGAAACACCAGGAAACCCATTTCCAGGGGAACACCTGTTTCAATCAGATATCCTGGAAAATGCCAGAAACCCCAGATCAAACCAAGAATGATGCTTGAATAAAAAACATTGAACTTTTTCATCAATCTGGGAAGTAAGAACCCCCTCCACCCATATTCTTCCCCAAGGGCAATTAAAATGATCACAACAACCTGGGGCAGCACTTGTGTGGTTCTTAATTCAAGGCTCCAAATATCAAAATCCAAAAAAGTGAGCCGGGCTAAGGATGCAAGCACTGGAATTCCAATAAGGGAAATAAGGATCCATTTTAAGCCTGTTTTTTTCAATGTTTGTTTGACAAACAATTCAAGAACACCTTTCTTACCTTGTATCAGGGATGTAAGGACCAGTGCAACCAGTGAGGGTGTAAAAACAGATAATATCGCGACATTTGAATCTTCTATTTTGTAAGAGATAAAGGCGATCAATGAACTCAGTGCCATTACCAGAACCGAGAATAACACGATTACCTTTTTTTCCATTGAAGTCGATTTTTTCATAATTTTTTGGATAAGAGAATTTTATAAATGGGTCCCATTGACAATAATTTCAGATGTTTGTTCAATTGGGTCGCAACTTTTTCTTTTTAAAGTCCCGCCATTCACCTGTATCCATCTGTAATATTTCTTTAAGGACAAGTTTCCCGGAATCATACCCCGGCTCATCAGGCTTTTCTATCTCAAATGACACTAGAAATCCGTCTGTTTTGTCAAACCAAATAGTGCCGCCCCGATGATCAAGACCCGGACCATCGATGTCATATTTGAGTAGTTTCCTTGCCCCACGATCCTCCTCTTGTAAAAACAGCATTTTTACCACCCCAAAGTCTTTAAGCTTGGGAGGTGACTCATTCAAATCCAGGTCAAGAACATTGAAAATAATTGGCTGGTCTTCTTTTTTTAGCCAGGGGAAGGCGTATCCCAGGCTGGCAAAATCAAAATCATAACTGTGCCACTGAGATGGAGGATATGGGTAATCCTGCCGATGATCACCCAACTGGACAGAGATGGTTTTGTCTTCCGAAACATGCAACACGGCAGCCAGGTTTTCATTTTCCTGTTGCGTCATTCTATAAACGTCAAAATGTTTGACTGTATGATTGTGTTCATCCAATTTTGCCCGGACAATCGTGGCGTGTTGATTTCCATCATGCCATTTAAACGACTCCAATTGGTCAGGTTTCTCCCGATAAACTGCGATTTTCCCTTTATTGCTTCCATCCCAGTTTGATTTTTCATAGATAAGTACTTTATGGACAAGTTGGTCTCTATGTACCGTGCCACATCCTATGAAGATGAGAAATAACAGGAAACAGGGCTTTGATAAGTTCTTCATTTGCTGCCGGTTTTAACTCGCTGACGCGAACATTCAATTCCTTGTTGTGCTTGTTTAGGTCTTTTCATTGATTCGCTTCCTAATGGCTGTAATACTTATATCATACTACTATATGCTGCTCCGAAATATCCATGCCGGTAGCAGGACTTTGTTTACGGGTAAAGGTGCCCATTTCTGTTGGATGCCGATTGGGCCAGAGACCCCCAAGCACTCCGGAATAACCATACGTGACAAAGAATACCCGAAAACAAGTGCTGCGCAATGAGATGCACACGCAGCAGCAGAGGATTCTTCTAAAATGACGACGTTTTAAAACATTTGTTACAGGATGGAGCCTATTTACCGGCACCCTGCCATAATAGGGAGCCCACCAAAAAAGCCCAAAATTGAGATGGATGAATAAGGGCTGGGACGGTCAGGGCAGGCCCGCCCGATGGTGAAATCCCAAATTTCAAAATCCCAAATCCCACCCTGCATGTTTATTGCAGTGGGCGTTTATAACTTTAAGGTGGGGCGGGGTTGGGACCCCGGATCGGGAAGCTTCATTTCGACCATCAAAAAAGTACCCCATGGCACTATGAAGCAGCTTATGGAGCTTGCCTGGAGGAGGCATTGCTGTATGCTCGATTCATTTCCTGAAAGGGCCCCGATGACTGCCCTGGAAATGGCCTGTTGAAAAAATATCGGAACGTCTGGGGCGCGCAGGAAGGTAAAATTTTCCGGGAAGCGTCAAAAGGCTGCCACAATCAGCCTGCTCATCTTTCAATTTAATTTGGGGGCCGGAACCCACTTGTTTCAAGGCACCAAAGAGATCAAAGCAGGTCTGTGGGTTACGGTCGGCAGGAGGTTATTAACGGGAACTGTTGTCCTCATAAGGTTTTTTGAGTAATAAGATACCACCTCCTTCGTCTAACCGTTGGTGCTTTAAGTACGCTGGGAGGCAAATCTGGATTTGACCTTGGCTGTTTCTATCAGCCCGGCAATTGGATCTGTGATGCAATGGGCCCGGGGGAACAGAAGATGGCCCCCCCCTATAAGTTTCGGGGGGGATTGGGGTAAACGGCCGTTGTCAAAAGTTGATTTAATACGCAATAGGAGGGATTGCTAGCATTCAAGTGTGACGTCACATAGTAAATACGATATAGATGGCCATTAGATTTACGCGATTAACCGCAATTGAAAAATCTGAGATTATGGAATTGATGAACCACCCATTGGTCAGGCGACATCTCCCTTTATTAAAAGGAAATTTTACCGAAAGCGATTGTAGCAAGTTCATTTCAGCCAAAGAATCACTTTGGACCACCTATGGCTACGGTCCATGGGCATTGGTTGTCAATGGCAAATTTGCCGGTTGGGGTGGGTTGCAGCATGAGGATGGCGAAGCAGACCTGGCATTGGTGTTACACCCGCATTATTGGGGCTTAGGCAAGATACTATACCAGGAGATTATGCGCAGGGCTTTTGGTGAGATGGGGTTGCAATCCGTTACAGTGCTGTTTCCGGCTACAAGGACAAGAATTTCAGGCCTACTGCGCCTGGGGTTTGAGAAAGTTGGGGTGTTGGGAATAGATAATGTGTGTTTTATTAGGTATCGCCTGTCGAAACCTGTGGCTAATGACCACTAAAACCAACTTCAGGGGAGGTTCAACAATACCCTTTAATAGATAGGCATACGAGCGTTATAGCAGATCACAGCTTGGTCCTGTCCTTTTTCACAGGGGTGATACAGGGATGCGGTGATGTGCCCCGGGGGAAAAAGGGGAAGTTGGGCTACGATGGGTTTTGAAGGTGGGGGCTTCTTAACCCCGCCCCGGTTTCAAGTTAGCGGACCATACTGCAGGAAACAAGCAGGGAGTTTGCTGGTGATGGAGTGAAGTTGCTATCTGGCCCAGGGGGAAAGGGGGAATTTAGATGCCAATGGTATTCTGGTGGGGCCCCTTACCCCCGCCCCGGTTTCAAGTTCGTGCCTGTAAGTGCATAAAACTAGCAGGGGGTGTGCAGGTGACGCCGCGATACGGTGATATACTGATGTGGTAACGCGGTGATCAGGGGACTCAGGGATGCGGCACGCAGGTGTGGAAAATCAGGGCTTGTGGTGGGCCGATGGGGCTTCTTAACCCCGCCCCGGTTTCAAGTTAGCGGACCATACTGCAGGAAACAAGCAGGGAGTTGGTGGCTGGTGCGTTGAACGGGAAGGACCAGCGAAAGTGGGTTAAAGGCAAAATGGGACTATTTGTTGCTCGTGCGCAAACTTTCAAAAATTACGCTTCTCTGCCATATGCACAAAAGAACATGAATTGCCAAGAAAGTCCCGCATATTTCAAAAGTCTTAATCTTAGTTTTTTGTATCTAAAGTAAGAAGGCCTTTTTAGGCACCATAGCTATTCAGTATCCCAATGGAGCTTCATCTTTTTGTTCCTTAGGTAAGTAAGGATTCAGAATGTTATGAATGTGATTACAACCTTCTTCTGGGAGGCGAAGTTCAGAACAGATCGCCACCCCTTTTTACGGTTTTCCACTTTTATTTCTTTCAATAATATTCATACATTGGGGAATTCTCTTACAGGATGGCCTCTGGATGAAACCAAAAAAGCGACCGGTAACGGCCGCTTTATAAGTTTTATTTTTCTTTCGGTGATATCAATTTTCCATCACTCGATAAACAAGTAGGAAAATAAAAAAGCCCCCGTAGAAAGGCGAGGGCGTCCTTAAATGTTTTCACAACGGAATAATCCTTATTGTGAATTGCTTTCAGTGCTGTAAATATAAAATAAACCCATAAAAAAACAAAAGTGAAGCGAATTTTAGGATTGGATTTGGGAACCAACTCCATTGGATGGGCGTTGGTGAACGAAGCAGAGCATAAAAACGAAGAATCCTCAATTGTTAAGCTCGGCGTAAGGGTCAACCCTTTGACCGTTGACGAAAAAACCGATTTTGAAAAAGGTCGACCATTGTCGACCAATGCCAATAGAACCCTCAAACGTGGAGCCCGTCGGAACTTACAGCGGTATAAAATGCGAAGGGAGGAACTCATCAAAATTCTTAAAGAAAACAGGTTTATTTCAGAAGAAACACCATTGACCGAAATTGGCAAAAACACTACCCACCAAACGATGTCACTTCGCGCAAAAGCTGCCTCTGAGAAAATAGCGCTTGAAGATTTTGCAAAAGTACTCTTGGCAATCAATAAAAAAAGAGGCTATAAAAGCAGTCGTAAAGCAACTAACGAGGAGGAAGGACAGGCCATTGACGGAATGGGCGTTGCAAAGGTATTGTATGATGAAAACCTAACCCCAGGGCAATATGTGCTGCGTATCCTTCAAAGAGATGGTAAATATATTCCCGATTTTTATAAGTCCGATTTACTTGAAGAATTTAAAAGGATATGGAATGCCCAGAAACAATTTTATCCTGAAGTTTTAACTTCAATACTTTACAACGAGCTAGAAGGAAAAAACAAAAGCCAGACCTGGGCTATCTGTCAGAATCCATTTGGCATTGTGGGTATCAAAAGAGTAGGGACTGCCAAAGTCAAAAGGTTTGAAAATTATCAGTGGCGCGTACACGGCTTGAGCAAACAGCTAGAACTGGAACATTTGGCTACTGTGTTACAGGAAATCAACAACAATATTAATCAATCCAGCGGATATCTGGGAGCGATATCCGACAGAAGCAAACAGCTCTATCTCAATAAAGAAACCGTAGGCCAGTATCTGTATAAGCAATTGGTTAGGAATCCGCATACTTCCCTAAAGAATCAAGTATTTTACAGACAGGATTATTTAGATGAATTTGAAACCATATGGAATACCCAAGCAAATTATCACCATGAACTTACTGAAGATTTAAAAAGAACGATTCGTGATGTTATTATCTTTTACCAGCGTAAATTGAAATCACAAAAATCGTTGATTAGTTTCTGTCAATTTGAAAGTTGGGAACAGGAATATGTGGAAAAAGAAACAGGAAAGCACAAAAAAAGAACGGTAGGGAGACGGGTTTTACCAAAATCATCACCACTTTTTCAGGAATTTAAAATTTGGCAAAACCTAAATCACCTTGTTTTCACGAATGCCGAAGCAAAGACAAGAATAGAAGTAAAAGAGTTGGATTCCGAAATACGCCATACCTTATTTGAAGAATTGAACCTTCGAGGCGATTTAAATCCCAATGTTTTACTAAAAGTGGTTTCCAGGTTTATGGTCATTGGCAAATCAAGCTTGTGGAAGTGCAATTTTGAAAAGATTGAGGGCAACCGCACCAATCAAGCAATCTACAATGTTTATCAGGCTATATCAGAAAGAGAAGGCTATGGCATTGACTGGAGTAAGGCCTCAGCATCCGTAATAAAAGAAGAACTTAAAAGCACATTCCCGACAATAGGTATTGATCGCAACATTTTTGATTTTAATGCCGATGCCGATCATTTTGACAAGCAGCCTTGTTATCAATTGTGGCATTTGCTTTATGCCACCGAGGAAGACGAAAAGATTTCGGAAGCCGACAGGTTGGTTTATGGCAATTCAAGCGTTGCCTTAAAGAAAAAGTTACAGGAAAAATTCGGTTTCAAGCCTGAGTATGCATCATTGTTGGCAAATATCTCCTTCACACAAGATTATGGCAACCTCTCTGCAAAGGCTATACGCAAAATTCTGCCTTATCTGGAAGATGGCCATTTATATTCTGAGGCATGCCACTTGGCCGGGTACAACCATTCCAATAGTTTAGACAGGGAAGCCCTCGATAATCGAGAATTGAAACCAAAACTTGAAATACTAAAAAAGAACAGTCTGCGAAATCCTGTAGTCGAGAAAATCTTGAACCAAATGGTGAATGTGGTCAACCAAATTATCGACTATTATGGGAAGCCAGATATTATTCGCATAGAACTGGCCCGTGAATTAAAAAAATCGGCCAAGGAACGGGCCGCAATGACCAAGGGTATTGCCGATGCCACAAGGCGCAATGAAGAAATACGGAAAATCATCAGACAAAAATTTAGAATTCCAAACCCTACAAAAAACGACGTTATACGCTACCGTTTGTATCAGGAGCTTGCGCCAAGAAAACACAACGATTTATTCACGAATAAATACATAAGTCCTGACATATTGTTTTCTAAAGACATAGATATTGAGCACATCATACCCAAATCGCTTTTGTTCGACGATTCGTTTTCAAATAAAACCCTGGCTTTCAAAAAGGACAATTTGAAAAAAGGCAATCGTACTGCTTATGATTTTATTTGCCAAGATTATAACTCCGACCTTGAAGCATTTGTGGAACGGATAGAGGGCATGCACAATGACGGCCATATCAATAAAGCAAAGCGTAATAAGTTTCTGATGCCCTTGTCTAAAATTCCTGACGGCTTTATTGAGCGCGATCTTCGTAACAGTCAGTATATCGCCAGAAAGGCTAAAGAAATGCTTTTTGAAGTGTTTGAGGATGTTATTGTAACCTCAGGCAGTATAACTGATAAATTACGTGAAGATTGGGGTCTTATCAATGTAATGAAAGAACTCAATCTTCCTAAGTACCGGGCATTGGGGCTCACCGCATTTGAAGTACGCCTTGACAAATCCACAGGCAAGTTCAAGAAACATGAAGTGATCAAAGACTGGTCTAAACGCAACGATCATAGACATCACGCAATGGATGCACTTGCCGTGGCCTATACAACAAGAAACCATATTCAATATATCAACAACCTCAGTGCTCGAAAAGACACCTCAAGGGATAACCATCCCATCATAAAAAACATTGAAGCACGCATTACGGAACGAAGTGAAAAAGGCAAACGTATATATAAAAGCCCAATGCCTCACTTTCGGGAAAATGCCAAAGAGCAGATAGAACAAATTTTGGTGAGTTTTAAAAACAAAAACAAGGTTGTTACCAAAAACATCAATAAAACCAAAAGGAAGAACGGTGCCTTGCATACTCGAGTACAGCTTACCCCAAGGGGTCAATTGCATAAAGAAACCATTTACGGTAAGGCCAAACAACCGATGGACAAACTTACCAAGATCAACAATAGACTTTCTGTATCTCAGGTATTTCTTATCATTAATATTAAGGAACGTAAAGCTGTCTTAAACCATCTTAAAAAATATAGAAACAATCCAGATAAGGCGTTTGATACAAAGACACTAAAAAACGACCCAATTTTGGTTAATGGCGAACTTTTGAAAGAAATAAGAACATTTGAAGAGATTTTCACCATTCGAAAAGACATCAATCCCAATAATTTCAAGACCCATAAGCACCTTGATAAAGTTGTAGATAAAGGTGTGAGAGAAACCTTGAAAAAACGATTGGTAGAATATGGTGATTTTAAAACAGCTTTCTCAGATTTGGAGAAAAATCCTATTTGGCTGAATAGGTCCAAGGGTATATCTATCAAACGCGCTACGATTACAGGTGTGAGTAATGCAGAACCTTTACATTATGCATCAAACCATTTAGGCAATACTATTTTGGATGAGCATGAAAAGCAAATCCCAGTAGACTATGTAAGTACGGGCAACAACCATCATGTTGCCATATATGAAGATGAGAATGGAAACATGCGGGAAGAAGTAGTTTCATTTTATGAAGCTGTAATACGAAAAAATCAAGGTCACCCAATTGTTCAAAAGGAACATTCAAATGGCTGGAGGTTTCTATTCACTATGAAGCAAAATGAAATGTTTGTATTTCCCTCTGAAGATTTTGACCCATGTCAAGTTGATTTGTTGGATGAAAATCTTTATTCCATAATCAGTAAAAATTTATTCAGGGTTCAAAAATTTACTACCAAAGATTACTTTTTTAGGCATCACCTTGAAACTACCGTAGAGAATAACAACAACTTGCAGGAGTATAGTTGGAAACGTATAGGTATTAGTGGGTTAAATGGAATAAAAAAAATTAGACTAAACCATATTGGAAAAATTGTTCAAATAGGGGAATTTTAGTAGGATGATTAAACGCACCCTCTTTTTCGGCAACCCAGCCTATCTAAGTACCCGAAATGAACAACTGGTAGTCAGTTTTCCGGAGGAAAACAAGAAGGAAGCCACCATACCCATTGAGGATTTAGGCTATGTGGTCCTGGAAGACCCGCAGATCACTGTCACCAACGGACTTATCAGAAAACTGGTCGAAAATAAAACGGCCATTATTACCTGCGACCAGCAACACCTGCCCTGTTCGCTGCTGCAGCCATTGGTGGGGCATACCGAGCAAACCGAGCGGATGCGGCACCAGCTCAACGCCAGCCAACCACTTAAAAAAAACCTGTGGCAGCAAACCGTACAGGCCAAAATTGATAATCAGGCCGGGCATCTGCTCAGGCGTGGAAAAAATGCCCTGAAGCTGAAAAGGTGGATAAAAGAGGTGAGAAGCGGGGATGCCCATAACCATGAGGCTATCGCGGCGGCCTATTATTTTCAATCCTTGTTTTCGGATATAGCGGGGTTTAGCCGCAACCAGAAGGGGGTGCCCCCCAACAACCTGCTCAATTATGGCTATGCCATATTGCGGGCGGTGACCGCCAGGGCCCTGGTCAGCAGCGGCATGCTGCCCTCTGTGGGTATCTACCACCGCAACAAATACAATGCCTTTTGCCTGGCTGATGATGTGATGGAGCCCTACAGGCCCTTTGTGGATGCTTTGGTTTATGAAATGGTGGAAACCGGTGGGCAAATCACAGACCTGAACACCAACCTTAAAAGCGAATTGCTCGGGATTCCTGCCATGGATGTGGTGATAGACGGCAAACAAAGCCCGTTGATGAATGCCATGAGTCGCACCACCAATAGCCTGTACGAGTGTTTCTTGGGCAGCAGCCGTAAAATCTTATATCCGGAACTTCAATCCCAGTGATTCCCTTCCTAAAAGGGTAAGACGAAAGGAGGTGTATGATGAACCAGGGCCATTTTTCCCGTTTAAACCAATACCGCTCCATGTGGGTACTTGTACTTTTTGATTTGCCGACCGAAACCCGAAAAGAACGACAGGCCGCTACCCGGTTCCGCAAAAACCTCTTAGACGATGGTTTTACCATGTTCCAGTTCAGCATCTACCTGCGGTTTTGCGCCAGCAGGGAAAACGCTACGGTCCATATCAGGCGTACCAAAGCAAACCTTCCCCAGAAAGGCAAGGTCTGTATCATGCAGATTACAGACAAACAGTTTGGCATGATTGAGCTTTTTCATGGGCAGAAAGAAGTGGAACCGGAGTCGCCCAACCAGCAACTGGAACTTTTTTAGGAACCTTAAAAGCCAGACCGGAACATGGTGGGGAAGATGTGTGAGCCCCCTTTTTTAATTCCTGCAACCATGCATAAAAAACAGGATACCAACTTTTTAGGGAAGGTATCCTGTGAATCATCCATAAAATTATAGAACTGAAAGCAATTCACAACCAGAGGATGAACTTACCCTGAAAGCCCGTACCTGTGAATCATCCATAAAATTATAGAACTGAAAGCAATTCACAACATCAGTAGCCGTGGCCGGGGTGATAGTCTCCCTGTGAATCATCCATAAAATTATAGAACTGAAAGCAATTCACAACTCCGTCAGTCGTTGGTAGAGGGGTTATCAACCTGTGAATCATCCATAAAATTATAGAACTGAAAGCAATTCACAACACAGAAAGCTAGGTACGGCAAACATGTACACCTGTGAATCATCCATAAAATTATAGAACTGAAAGCAATTCACAACTTACAATGCAAAAAGCCCTCTACGGCTTTACCTGTGAATCATCCATAAAATTATAGAACTGAAAGCAATTCACAACCTTCTCGGTGCCTATATGCAGCAATTCGGTCCTGTGAATCATCCATAAAATTATAGAACTGAAAGCAATTCACAACAGTCTAACCCCAACTTCAGGGCCACATGGTCCTGTGAATCATCCATAAAATTATAGAACTGAAAGCAATTCACAACGATATCTGCCTTTACTAACTGCTGCTGATCCCTGTGAATCATCCATAAAATTATAGAACTGAAAGCAATTCACAACTGATGTTCATCCGGGTAGATCTTCTTCGGCCCTGTGAATCATCCATAAAATTATAGAACTGAAAGCAATTCACAACGGTCAACGCTAAATCCAAAGTCCATGCCGCCTGTGAATCATCCATAAAATTATAGAACTGAAAGCAATTCACAACCGCCTTCGCTTCTTTCCTCCGTAGTGAGGCCTGTGAATCATCCATAAAATTATAGAACTGAAAGCAATTCACAACTGTCCTGCGGGGTGCCGCTGGTAGTCGTCCCCTGTGAATCATCCATAAAATTATAGAACTGAAAGCAATTCACAACTGGGCTGTCGAGAATGTTGTCCCATACTACCTGTGAATCATCCATAAAATTATAGAACTGAAAGCAATTCACAACAAACCCCGATGGCTTCTTCAAATGTCTTGACCTGTGAATCATCCATAAAATTATAGAACTGAAAGCAATTCACAACGCCTCGAGGTTCTTGATTTTAAGACTTTCACCTGTGAATCATCCATAAAATTATAGAACTGAAAGCAATTCACAACTCCCTGCCAGCACGATACGTCATTACCGAACCTGTGAATCATCCATAAAATTATAGAACTGAAAGCAATTCACAACGTGGCTGTAATCAGCTTTTGAAATTTCCCTCCTGTGAATCATCCATAAAATTATAGAACTGAAAGCAATTCACAACTGATGACCTGGAAGAACCTTCATTGATAATCCTGTGAATCATCCATAAAATTATAGAACTGAAAGCAATTCACAACAGGGTGCCTTTCCCCTCCTTGGACCTGGCACCTGTGAATCATCCATAAAATTATAGAACTGAAAGCAATTCACAACCTGCTGCACCACCTCAAAGACATCTATCCCCCTGTGAATCATCCATAAAATTATAGAACTGAAAGCAATTCACAACGTTAGTTTGTTTTGTTGTTTAGTAATTCCGCCTGTGAATCATCCATAAAATTATAGAACTGAAAGCAATTCACAACAGCTTGGGCAAGAACCCGCCGGAAAACATGCCTGTGAATCATCCATAAAATTATAGAACTGAAAGCAATTCACAACTGTCTTCCGGCTCTTCCAGAACGATGCCGTCCTGTGAATCATCCATAAAATTATAGAACTGAAAGCAATTCACAACCACTTCTGAAAGATCAAATCCGTAACGGGCCTGTGAATCATCCATAAAATTATAGAACTGAAAGCAATTCACAACCAGTTCATCTACAAGCCCGGGAAATACCGTCCTGTGAATCATCCATAAAATTATAGAACTGAAAGCAATTCACAACTTTGATAGGAGGTAAGAAATATAATCCTCCCTGTGAATCATCCATAAAATTATAGAACTGAAAGCAATTCACAACGCTAGTTACGTCAATGGCCGAGAATACCCCCCTGTGAATCATCCATAAAATTATAGAACTGAAAGCAATTCACAACAGGTGCGGTATCGTGTTAAGCAGGGTAGTCCCTGTGAATCATCCATAAAATTATAGAACTGAAAGCAATTCACAACATTCGAGCGATTGATTGCAAAGATCAAGGGCCTGTGAATCATCCATAAAATTATAGAACTGAAAGCAATTCACAACTGATCTGGCTTTATTGGTACGAGAGAACAACCTGTGAATCATCCATAAAATTATAGAACTGAAAGCAATTCACAACCAAATGTTGATGGGTTGTTCTCATCTATATCCTGTGAATCATCCATAAAATTATAGAACTGAAAGCAATTCACAACTATTAACGTTTAGCGAAAATGAAGAAAAAACCTGTGAATCATCCATAAAATTATAGAACTGAAAGCAATTCACAACTGCTTTTAACGTTTACCGGGATAAGGCGCCCCTGTGAATCATCCATAAAATTATAGAACTGAAAGCAATTCACAACGGCTAGGCGCGCGGCGATCTCACCTTTATGCCTGTGAATCATCCATAAAATTATAGAACTGAAAGCAATTCACAACCAAAATGGGAACTATTAACGCCCCGTATTTCCTGTGAATCATCCATAAAATTATAGAACTGAAAGCAATTCACAACAATTGGGGAGTAGGCAAGGCGGGGGGTATACCTGTGAATCATCCATAAAATTATAGAACTGAAAGCAATTCACAACACGCTTACGACATACATTCACGGAATTGGCCTGTGAATCATCCATAAAATTATAGAACTGAAAGCAATTCACAACCTAATGCTTGTGTTTTCGGCCTTTAGTGCTCCTGTGAATCATCCATAAAATTATAGAACTGAAAGCAATTCACAACAATATCTTCAAGTTTAACTTAGCGGTATCACCTGTGAATCATCCATAAAATTATAGAACTGAAAGCAATTCACAACATGATCATATATGCAGCCTCTATAAGCGGCCCTGTGAATCATCCATAAAATTATAGAACTGAAAGCAATTCACAACTAATGTCTTGTCCAGTTCCAAAGCGTATGCCCTGTGAATCATCCATAAAATTATAGAACTGAAAGCAATTCACAACATCTCATTAATATCCCCCTTCAGATCAGTACCTGTGAATCATCCATAAAATTATAGAACTGAAAGCAATTCACAACTTCCGGCGCTGGGGTAATATTATTTTTGAGCCTGTGAATCATCCATAAAATTATAGAACTGAAAGCAATTCACAACTATATCGATGAGCAAGAAAAAAACCCTTAGCCTGTGAATCATCCATAAAATTATAGAACTGAAAGCAATTCACAACCCGAGGATGAACTTACCCTGAAAGCCCGTACCTGTGAATCATCCATAAAATTATAGAACTGAAAGCAATTCACAACTGAACCAACCGCTATCCATTGAATGTTGCCCCTGTGAATCATCCATAAAATTATAGAACTGAAAGCAATTCACAACGTGTATATGGTCTATTGTTAACTTATATTGCCTGTGAATCATCCATAAAATTATAGAACTGAAAGCAATTCACAACACTCCCCCGGAGGTTATGCGACCCTGTAACGGCCGCTTTATATGTTCAATTCAATTTCGGTGATATCAATTTGAAGCACCCTTCTAGATTTGCTAAATTGGGATACACCCAGGCCAAAGCAGGTGGCGGAAGGGCTCGGGTCAAATCTCTGCAGGCACATCCCCTTGGGCCCTTTTTTCATTTCTCCTGGGAGCGAAAATAAAAGACCCCGTCTTTTGTAGTTGGCCGTACTGAAGTGGAGCAAGCTCGCTTCAGTGTTCGGTGGCCGTTGTAGTCGACAGTTGTATGATATATCCTGTACAAAAGAAAAGAGTTATGGCAGGTGGCGAAGGACTCGCTTCATCCCCTTTTCTGAATTACCCGATATTCATGATCAGTTGGTTACTTTAATCTCTGTAAGTTCCGTATTCCATGATTCTTTCCAGTCTCCCTGATTTTTCAGGTATTCAATTACTTCTGACCGTGCCATGTGGGTTTCTCTTTTTATTTCATTGAAAAGCTCACGAAATTCCGGTTTTGATTCAAAGGCATGGAATTTGGAACTTTTTAAGCTTCCGAATAATCCGAAACGATTTCTGTTTTCGAAATAAATTTCGTGGACTTCATCCAAAAATGCTTCTATATTGTTTTGAAGATAGAAGCATTCCATGCGTTGGAATTTTTTATGATTAATAGTGGGTAATCCACTATCGTAATACTTGTGTATCTTGAAATGGGCACATAAATAGTCAGCATATTTGAGCGCCTGAGATTCATTACCTTCTTCCCTTAGAATTTCAATATATGTTCTGACGGGCGTAATATGCAATGTTTTAAAGTCCCTTACATTTAACAGCCCTTTATCTATTACTTCGAACAAATCGGAGAATTCCCCCAGCAATATTTCTTTCGCTTTATGGAATTCACCTTGCAAATAGTAAATTCTGGCCATCCGGGTAGCAACCACTTCTTTGTTAAGGTCTTTGTCCCTCGACCATATTTCAGTAAGAGCAAAGGCATCTTCATAGCGCTTCTCAATGAGGTGAAGATGAAGGGTAGGTTCATAGGTGTACAGTGGGTTGTCAGGAAACCTCAGTTTTATCAATTCTACATACCCCTTTGCTATGGGCAAAAGGTCTAAGTCTGTGGCCAGGAGTGAGCCCCAATACAAATAGCCAAATTCGTAGGGATTCTCAATCAAGGCTTTATGAAGAAACTTATAAGCAGAAATAAGACTGCCATGTGGTTTGTCAGCTTGCATAATCGCATTAAAATACCTCGCTCCTACATGGCGGGGATCGTCCTTTAAAGCCTCCTCTATAAGCGCAATCCCTTTTTTATATTCTCCTTTATCCCAAAAATAATCCCTGGCTAGAATTGTCTTGTAAAAAGGGTTTAGGGGATCCAGGTCAACCGCATTCTCAAGATGCCTGTGCGACAATTCGTTTTGTCGGATCTTCCCAAACAACTGATATAGTCGATAATTGCTTCTCGCATCATTGGGCTTAATTTTCAAAACTTTTCGAAATCCATCAATAATCTTTGAGGAATCTTTGTCCAAATCTCCGATTTTGTATTCATAATCAGCCATAGCGAACAAAACCTCAGGGCTTTCTGGACTCAACTCAAAGGCTTTCAGGATGTTGATGCGCATCAACTTATCCCTGTCCTCCCTGCTCAAAGTGCCATAGTAGTGCTTCTGACCATATAAGAAAGACAATTCGGAATAGGCCTCTGCAAAATTGGGATCCAAACTCACCGCCGTTTCAAGAAGCTTAATTGCCTCGTCAATGGATTCGTCCTTGCGAATCTCTCCCAATTGCATTGCCCTTACATAAAGTTCAAAGGCCTTGAAACTCAATGTTCGTTTTCGACTTTCCGGGGATTCCAGATTCCTGGCCAACGATATTTTTAAATGTTGCGCTACCCTTTCTGCAATGTGCCCCTGTACGTCAAAGAAATCATCAAATTGTTCTTCGAACGCCTCGGACCATAGTTGATAACCCGTTGTAATATCTATTAACTTCACCGTTGCCTTGAGTCTGTTTTTATCACACCAAAGAGAACCGTCAATCACATAACTTACGCCAAGTTTTTTACCAATTTCATCGATACCATTGTTCTTATCAACTTTAAATGACGATGAAGCCGTGATTACCTTTAAGGTGCCTAGATTACTTAGGTTATTAATTATTTCATCTGCTACGGCATTGGCCAGGAAGGAATTTGTGGAATCCGTACCCAAATGATCAAATTTCAGGACAGCCAGAGATTTTTCATCATTCGTTTTGTGCTCCTTGTTCACCGAAAGAATCCAGAAGGAAGCCATCACTATCACTGCCCCAATATTTAGGGGTATCAGCCATTTCCTGGATTTATTGGCGATATAATATTCTTTTTGGACAGGTTCTACAATTGGTTCACTTGGAGGACAACCATAATATTCTTTGTAACATGTGGAAAAATAGGTTGGACTATTAAATCCAACCATATAGGCAATTTCTCCTATGGAATAATTTTTGGTACGTAGCAATTTGGCCGCCTCTTCCAACCGAATTTCACGTATAAACCGACTGACAGAACTACTCCTGGATTTCTTTATTCTTCGATATAATTCGGACCTGGACATTCCCAGTTCCTTGGCCAGTATGGATACCCCAAATTGTGCATTCTGCAGGTTGTCCAAAACCACCTGTTTCGCTTTGGAAATAAATTCTTCAGAATGCATCGAAAAATGGGACTTTCAGGGTGTTTTTTAAGTGGGAATAACCATTGTAATGATACAAAGTACTAAAAGGAGTAGCAACTGGCATTTGTAATTCCAGAACCGCCTTATGTTCAAATTTGCACCATCTAAAATGGATATTGAAACATAGTTTAAGGAATTAAACAATTTCTTAACTCATTCCAAACATAGTTGAATGTGAATCCCAAACAAGATAGTGAACTTTATTTAAGTGTCTAACCTTTAAAGCCTTAATCATGAAAAAGAGATCGATCATTGTAGTATTTTCACTGTTTTTGGTTTTCTCATGTTCCAAGATTGAACAAGATGAGATACCTGACTTCGAAAGCCGAAAGGAACTAACAGAGCCTCAAGATGAAAAATTACAAACGCCCAGCCCAATCGCACAAATTTTGTCAGATCAGGGGGGAAGAAAGGCGCTTGAAAACTTATTCACTTCAAGGGAAACCGACAAGCATAAAAAAAATGGGATAGTTTTCATAAAAAATGGCGCTGACCCGGTTGCTTGTAGTGTAAGTGGTGACTATTTGGTCTGCGTATATGAAATAGAGGATGGTTTTTACAGGTCTCCTATCGACGTTCGCATTCTTCCAAATGGTCAAGCCCAATTCATTGCCAGGTCCCGGGACTTCGCAGTTGAAATATATGAGCTGCCTTCCTTTGAACTGATCTATTCCAATCTTTGTATGGATGAATTTCAGGGGTACTTGTTCATTCATGTTATGGGAACCTATAAACTGGTGACAGATGACCCTTACTATGATTTTGAGTATTATACCTATGATGAACCTTCGACTGACAATATCATGTGGTTGACAGCAAAGGTAACCGACGGGGTTCGAAATTTGGATATAGACAATCTTACGTTTGATTGCGTAGAACCTACTTCAACCAAGAGGGTGTGGGTTACAAGTATCATCAAGAAAAATGGAGAGGAAATATTTAAGCTTAACGGATTGTAATTTCGAAAAGCTAATGTAATCACCAACAAAAAAAGCATCTTCCCAAGGGCAGGTGCTTTTTGACTTTAAGACACGTGAGCCAAATTAATTTCTTCTGTTAAATTATATTGAAGTAAATAGGTTAAATAATTCCAAATATTTTGCGCCACGCTACCCTTAATTATCTTTTAATCCGAGCAACGATCTTAAAGAATACGCTTTAGTCGCACCCCCCCCCAATAACGAGCGGCTGAATATAGAAAGACGGTATTTATCGCCTTTTGGCAGCTTCCATCAATCTAATGAGCTCAATTCATCGCGGCTGAAAATATGATATGCCTCCACATTTTTTTCCTCCCCGTTCATCAACATAAAATACCGGCTTTAAGGATTTGATTGAAGATCATTTTACCAAACACAGGTATAGTATTAGCCTCTAGGCAGGGTCTTAGCAAGGTCCAATCATGGTTTCAATAGGGTTTGAAGGCGAATTCAATTAAGAGGGTCAATGGGGGGCTAGATAGGATCTTTTAGAATAGGCTCCTAAAATGGGGCTCTGAACCCCTCCTGGGTTTTAAGTTATGTTGTTTACTGCAGGAATAAAGCAGGGAAGTTGAGACCGTACTTAAGCGCTTTTTGTATATCTGAATCTTCCATCGAAATTGTGGTTATGATTATTGATAATCGATTCTCAATACTTCTTATTTTCCGAATGTATATTCCGTGTGGATGTCCCAGGTGTCCCCATTGTGTTTTAATATGTACAGACTTGAGGCTGTAAAACTTCCATTAAAATTGCGTTCCCTGAACAATGGCCAGGCAGCCTGGAAATCAACTTCCCCCAGGTCGCGGGTGGCTATCGTCATATGGGGGTGAAAGGGCCTTGCCCTGGGCCGCACTGGCAGCAGCTGCGTTGCTGATAGTACGGCTCCCAACCGCGCTTCCAACGTGACCACAGGGGTGTGGTCCTCGATCCTGATAAAGACCACCCGCGTTGAAAAGTGATCAAAATCCTTAAGCGTTACCATGAAAGGATGCTGCAGGCCGGCAACATGGCGCAGGGTTGCCTCAAGCTCATCACGCCGGTCCCGCGCTAGGCGAAAAGGCCCTTGCAGCGTAATGTGGGCCGGTGCTTTCAGGGCATGCCCGGCCCCGAATTTCCGTTGCATTTCCCACTTAAGGGCACGCACCTGCTCCCGCAGCGGCGGGGGAGGGACAAGGGCGATCAAATACAGGTCGGTATCCACAGTTTTTTATCCGAAATATAGGGATTATGCCATAAAATTGGCCCGGGGAAACCTGCCTTCGGCCATGGCTTCCATTATTCTGGCAAGTGGGGGTATTTCCCTGCACCGGGCGGGGGCTCGATAAGCGCTCGCCCGCAGGTTGGGCCTTTGAGAGCTGGCTGCAAAAGCCCGTGTGTGTTCCCTGTAAACCTTTGACAGGGATATCGACCATGAACCCATGCCTGTTTCATTTCACAGGGAGAACCCTGGATTTTACACGCATGCGCCCTGCAGTCATCCGGGTGCCAAGAAGTTGGATATCCATAGCGTAATATAACGATCAGTTAACCTGGCGGCAGACAAATTACATGGAATGTATGGCTATATTCGGTTTTGTAAACAACAGGTTTTGGAAATAAAAGAACGGTATTTTGACAGGGACCTGGACTGGCTCGCTTTTAATGAAAGGGTACTTCAGGAAGCGGCGAACAGCACAAACCCCCTATACGAGAGAATTAAATTCCTGGCCATATTCTCTTCTAACCTCGATGAATTTTTCAGGGTGCGTGTCTCTAAGCTGAGGCAAATCAGGAAGGTTGAAAAATCTGTCAGAAAACCCCTTGCGCTAAAGCCCAATAAGTTACTGAAACGTATCTTAAAAGAGGTTGACAGTCAGCAGGAGCAGTTTGGGACCATCTATAGGGAGCAGATTCTTCCAGGCCTGGGCACCAATGGCATTGCCCTGTTGGATTTTGATGATTGCACGGCAATACAAAAAGCACATTTGGTCGATTTATTCCGGGATATGATCCAACCGCGAATAACGATCATGGACGGCGATACACTAAATCGGGATAATTTTGAAGACGGCACCCTGTATCTCACCGTCCGGTTTGAAGCGGAAGAGGGCCTGGCCTTTCTATCTGTCCCTGCTAAGGAATTGGGCAGGTTCCTGTCATTGCCTACAAAACCGGGACGTTATGAGTATATTTTCCTCGAGGATGTCATCAGAGGGTTTGCGCAACGTCTATTTTCCCACAGGAAGGTTGTGGCAACTTACAGCATCAAAGTGTCTAGAGACGCGGAACTTTATCTGGAAGACGACTATGAAGGCGACTGGATCCGGCAGATCTATGATTCGCTGAACAAAAGACAGGATGGGCAACCTACACGGTTGCTGTTTGAGGGTACAATGCCCGGGGAGGTGCAGCATCAGGTACGCAAATTATTGGGCATCGGGAAGGTGGACATGGTCAAAGGCGGGGCGCATCACAATTTCAGTGATTTCTTTGCCTTTCCCAACCCGTTGGGCTATCCTTGCCTGGAATACAAACCTTTACCGCCCCTGACTCACCAGGATTTTGAAAACTGCCCCGATATTTTTGCCTTGCTGTCAGCGGGCGACCGTATCCTGCATTTCCCCTACCAGAGTTTTGGGTACCTGGAGCAATGGGTCCGACAAGCGGCCTTTGATGTGGACGTCAGCAGCATCAATATTTCCCTCTATAGGATTGCGAAGGACTCCGCGCTAACCACAGCACTTTTAAATGCACTGGAGCGCAAAAAGGAAGTCACTATTTTTGTGGAGGCAAAGGCCCGGTTTGACGAGGAGAACAACTTGCTTTGGGGCAGGACTTTTGAGGAAAAAGGCGCAAAGGTATTTTACAGCTTTCCCAATGTGAAGGTACACTCTAAAATTATGCTCATTGAAAGAAGGGAATCAGGCCAACCCAGGGGCTACGCCTATATCGGGACGGGAAATTTTAATGCGAATACCTCAAAGATATATTGTGACCATGCCCTTTTTACGGCCAGTGAAAAAATTACAGCAGACATAAAGCAGGTATTCAGGGTGCTCAGGAGGGAGGTGGTTGTTCCCAAATTAAAACACCTGCTCGTCTCACCCTACAACAGTCGTTTGTCTTTTGAGCACTTTATCCAGTATGAGATCGATCAGGCCCTCCGGGGCTTGCCTTCGGGCATTACCGCTAAAATGAACAGCCTGGAAGACAAAAAGATGATCGACTGGCTTTATAAGGCGAGTAAAGCAGGGGTTCCCGTACGGCTGTTGGTAAGGGGGTTCTGCTGTTTAAGGCCCCAGGTTCCGGGGCTTAGTGAAAATATTGTCGTAACCAGTATCGTAGACCGGTTCCTGGAGCACGGCAGGGTTTTCATCTTCCACAACCAGGGCGATGAAAGAATGTATATGGGCAGTGCCGACTGGATGACCCGGAATCTGGATAAGCGTATTGAAGTGCTGGCCCCGGTGTTGGATAAGGAACTATTTGAAGAACTCAGGCAAATGATGAACCTGCAACTCACGGATACGGTAAAGGCGAGGATCCGGGACGCGCAGGGAAACAATACCTATGCCATGCCCGGAAAAGGCGAAGCCGTTCGCTCACAATATGCCATTTACGACTACCTGCGGGGAAAATCCCTGAGCCATGGTTGATGGTATATGGCCTGGTGATGCGGTGATGCAGTTATGGGATTCTAGAGTTATGGGAATTGGGAATGGGGCCCTAAACCCCGCCCCGGTTTCAAGTTCGTGCCTGTATGTGCATAAAACTAGCAGGGGGTGCGCAGGTGAAGCCGCGGGTTATGCACTGATGTGGTAACGCGGTGATCAGGGGGCTCAGGGATGCGGCACGCAGGTGTGGAAAATCAGGGCTTGTGGTGGGGCCACTAAACCCCGCCCCGGGTACAAGGTAGCGGACCCGGCTGCATAATACAAGCAGGGTGTATGAACGTAATGGGGTGAGGCGGTGATACGTCATAGGGGAAGTTGGACTGTTATTGGTTTTGAAGGAGGGGGCTTCTTAACCCCGCCCCGGGTTCAAATTAATGCCCGGCATAGAAATATCCTTGCAGGGAATTTTACCGTATAATGGTAATGCCCTGATACCGTGATGTGTTGATGCCGTGATGTGGTGATGGGTGTGGGATCGGCAACTACAGTGGCGTGCATCCGGAAAAGGAAGCTTCCGGTCCATGGGGACGAATGCACCCCGGGCCATTTTTTAGAGGAACATCTGCCGCTCGATCATAAAGGTATTCAGGACCCTGGAGAAATTGTCCCGGATATCCACGGGGACATATTTTATACGGTAGCGGGCGCACTGAAGCTTTAACCCCTCCATAAACCGCCGGAGTTCTGCCTCGTATGCCTCCTTCACCGTATCGGCGTACAGGTCTATATGCTCCCCGGTCTCCACATCCAAAAAGCGTTTGGGGGTGTTCTCAAAATTAAAGTGCATCTCGGTCTCCGCATCCAAGAGGTGGAAGAGCACTACCTCGTGTTTGTTGTACTTCAGGTGGCGCAGGGCCTCAAATAACTGCCCCTCATCCGCACCGGCCTGGAACATATCGGTAAACAGGAACACCAGGCTCCGCCGCTTGATCTTTTCCGCGATCTGGTGCAGGTAGGTATATATTCGGGTCTCCCTGCCGGGCCGTGGGTCCAGGCTCACCTCACTCAGTTTGGACAATAGCATCTGCCGGTGCCTCTCGCTCCCTTTTTCCGGGGCGTAATAGGTATAGGCATCCGAGAAGACACTCAGGCCTACCGCGTCCCGCTGCTTTTTCAACAGCTGCATCAGGGCGGCTATGGCCAGCACCCCGAAGCCTATCTTGTTAAGGTGGTCCAGGCTGAGGTTTTTAATCGCGGGGTAATGCATGGAAGCAGAGTTGTCGAGGATCATATGGCACCGCAGGTTGGTCTCCTCCTCGTAGCGTTTGGTGTAGAGCTTGTCGGTCTTGGCGTACAACTTCCAGTCGATATGCTTGGTGCTCTCCCCGGTGTTGTAGATCTTGTGCTCGGCAAATTCTGCCGAGAAGCCGTGGAAAGGGCTTTTGTGGATGCCACTGATAAAGCCTTCGACAATCTGGTTGGCCAAAAGTTCCAGGTTCTGGAACAGGGAGGCGTTGTGAAGTTCTGTGCGGAGGTCCATGGTGCGAAGATACGGAACTTATCCGATGGTGGCCGATGGGGGAGGGCCTGATTGGCCCCATGGCCAATCTGTGGAAGGCACAAAAAAAAATCCCGGGAGACCCCGGGATTTTCATACTACTGACTTACTATCATTTAGGTATTAGAGAACCGCGTCAATGGCATCGGTATACACCTTCTTGGGGGAAACCCCTACCTGCCGGGTTACGATCTCGCCATCTTTGAAAACCAATACGGTAGGGATGTTGCGCACACCAAACTTGGCAGCGTATTCCTGGTTTGCATCCACGTCTACTTTGCCTACCACCGCTTTGCCTTCGTATTCCTTGCTTACTTCATCGATGATCGGACCTACCATTCGGCAGGGGCCACACCAGGCAGCCCAAAAGTCTACAACTACGGGTTTATCGTTTTTAAGCACTACTTCGTCAAAAGTAGCGTCTGTTATTTCTAAGGCCATATTGTTTGTTTTTATAATTACGCAAAGTTAGTCATTTCTATTGCCTTTTCATTACATAGGCCGTATACGTTTTGCCTATGTCGCCATTGGGAAGCCTTATCCCGTTATTTATCCGGTTACGCCGCCCGCAAAAAACCCATACCACGTCAGTTCAGTTTGTAATGTACATCCCGGGCCTCAAGCAGGGAAAGCAATTCGCTGCTGATCTCCACCTTGCGTTTCCTGCTGATGAGGTTGACCTTGATCGCCTGGTCCATTTCATACACTATAAAGTGCAGGGGGTGGTTTCCCTTAAAGGAGACCAGGGTGTCTTTGAGCTCCGTGATATGCTGTGGCCCCAGGCGGGCGATATCCAGTTTGATGGTCAGTTTTTTGGCAAATTGGGACATGGCCTCCTGTAGCAGCATAAAGTGGTTGAACTGCAGGCGGGGTTCCCCGGTTTTTCCCGTTTCCCGGTTGGTCCACCCCTCCCGCACCAGCACCTTGCAATAGACAAAGGAATTGATCATCAGGAAGTGCCGGAATTTCAGGTACTCTTCCCCGAAGATGCGGAATTCGAAAGAATCCGTGTAATCCTCCACCGTAAAGAGCCCCCAGCCTTTCCCGTTTTTGGAAACCCGGTGCTGAACATCGGTGATCACCCCGGCAAATGACAATTCCCGGTTTAAATAATCCCCTGGGGAATGAAAACAGGAAACACTGGCATTGCAAAAGGCGTTGATCTCTATCTTGAAATCGTCCAGCGGGTGGCCCGAGATATAGATACCCACCACCTCTTTTTCTTTTCGTAATTTTTCCATGGTGCCCCACTCCTCACAGGGGGGCACCACCGGTTCCGGGATCTGCACTTCGCTGGCGGCCCCAAAGAGGCTTACCTGGGAAGAATTGGCACTTTCCTGGGCCCGGGCCCCGTATTTGATCACTTTTTCCAGGAAGGTTTGCCCATCTGCCTCGGCATGGAAGTACTGTGCCCTGTGGGTGTCTCCAAAAGAATCAAAGCCTCCGGCCAGGGCCAGGTTTTCAAATGATTTTTTATTGGCAGCCCGCAGGTCTATGCGCTTTGCCAGGTCGAATACCGAAGCATAGGCCCCGTCTTTTTTGCGGTTTTCCACGATGGTCTCAACGGCCGACCGGCCCACCCCTTTGATGGCACCCATGCCAAACCGGATCGCATTTTGCTGGTTCACCGCGAACTTATAGTAGGATTCGTTCACGTCGGGGCCCAGTACTTCGAGCCCCATCCGCTTGCATTCCTCCATAAAGAACGTCACCTGCTTGATATCGTTCATGTTGTTCGAAAGCACCGCCGCCATATACTCGGCCGGGTAGTGGGCCTTCAGGTAGGCGGTCTGGTAGGCGATATAGGCGTAGCAGGTAGAATGGCTCTTGTTGAAGGCATAAGAGGCAAAGGCCTCCCAGTCTTTCCAGATCTTTTCCAGGATGTCCCTGGAATGCCCGTTCTTCTCGCCCCCGTCCAGGAATTTGGGTTTGAGCTTCTGCAGCAGGGCAAAGATCTTTTTCCCCATGGCTTTCCGCAATACATCGGCCTCGCCTTTGGAAAAGCCTGCCAGTTTTTGCGAAAGCAACATCACCTGCTCCTGGTAGACCGTGATGCCGTAGGTTTCCATCAGGTATTCCTCCATTTCGGGCAGGTCGTAACGGATCTCCTCCTGCCCGTGTTTACGAGCGATAAAGCTGGGGATATATTCCATGGGCCCCGGCCGGTACAGGGCGTTCATGGCAATAAGGTCGTCAAAGACCGTGGGCTTCAGGTCCTTCAAATGCTTCTGCATCCCCACCGATTCGTATTGGAAGATCCCCACCGTATCCCCGCGCTGGAAAAGTTCGTAGGTCTTTTCATCATCCAGTGGAAAGTCGTCCGGCACCAGGTCTACCCCATGCCTGGCCTTGACTATTTTGACGGTATCTTTGATCAGGGTAAGGGTTTTCAGGCCCAGGAAGTCCATCTTCAGCAAACCGGCGCTCTCCACCACCGCGTTGTCAAACTGGGTCACGTACAAGTCGGAATCCTTGGCCGTGGCCACGGGCACAAAATTGGTGATGTCGTCCGGGGTGATGATAACCCCGCAGGCGTGTATCCCTGTATTCCGAAGCGAACCTTCCAGCACCCTGGCCATATTGACCGTTTGTGCCTCCAGGTCGTCCCCCTCTGAAATATTCAGCAGTTCGTTTACTTTTTGCAGGTCGTCGGCCCGCATTTTCTTTCGTAATTCGCTTTCGGGAATGCCAAAGATCTTCCCGAGTTTGGTCATGTTCGGGATGAGTTTGGCGATACGGTCGGCATCGCCCAGGGGCAGGTCCAGTACCCTGGCCGTGTCCCTGATGGAAGACTTGGCAGCCATGGTGCCGTAGGTAATGATCTGTGCCACCTGGTTGGACCCGTATTTGCCAATGACATATTCCATGACCTTGGCACGCCCTTCGTCATCAAAGTCGATGTCGATATCAGGCATAGAGACCCGGTCCGGGTTGAGGAAACGCTCAAACAGCAGGTCGTATTTCAAGGGGTCGATGTTGGTGATGCCCAGGCAATAGGCGACCACCGAGCCTGCGGCAGACCCCCTTCCCGGGCCTACCGATACCCCCATATTGCGGGCTTCCCTGATGAAGTCCTCTACAATAAGGAAATATCCGGGATAGCCCGAATTGGCAATAGTTTGCAGCTCAAAGTCGATACGTTCCCTGATTTCGTCGGTAAGTTCGCCATAACGGTTAGCGGCACCCTTGTAGGTGATGTGCCTGAGGTAGGCATTTTCGCCCCTTTTCCCCCCATCCTGTACATCTTCGGCCACCTTATAGGCCTCGGGGATCTCAAAGGCGGGGAGCAATACATCACGCGCCAACTCGTAGGGTTCTATTTTTTGGAGGATCTCCCCTATGCTCAGGATAGATTCTGGAAGGTCCTTAAATAGGTCCTTCATGGCGGCGGCCGACTTAAAGTAGTATTCCTGGTTGGGCAAGCCGTAACGGTAACCGCGCCCCCGTCCGATAGGGGTGCCTTTTTTTTCGCCTTCCTTGACGCAGAGCAGGATGTCGTGGGCCTCGGCATCCTCTTTGGCCATATAGTAGGTGTTATTGGTGGCCACAAGGGGGACGCCGTGTTTCCTTGCCAGGGCCACCAGGACCTGGTTAGCCCGGTCTTCATCTTCCTGCCCGTGCCGCATGATCTCTACATAGAGGTCCTCCCCGAAAACCGATTTCCACCAAAGCAGGGCTTCCTCGGCCTGGATTTCACCCAGGTTCAGGATCTTGGAGGGCACCTCCCCATAGAGGTTGCCCGTCAGCACAATGATATCGTCCTTGTAGCGTGCCACGACCTCCTTATCAATCCTGGGCACGTAATAAAAGCCATCCGTATAGGCGATGGAAGACATTTTGGCCAGGTTGTGGTAGCCTTTTTTGTTCTTGGCCAGCAGGACTACCTGGTACCCATAGTCCTTGACATTCTTGTCCTTGTGGTTATCGCAGACAAAGAATTCGCAGCCCACGATGGGCAGGAGTTCCTGCGGGGGTTGGGCATCGGCCCCGTCCCCCTCAGTTTCCGATTTCTCCTTAAGGGCCTTGTTGTGCGCATGGACCTCCCGTACAAAATGAAAGGCCCCCATCATGTTGGCATGGTCGGTTATGGCCACCGCCGGCATGCCCTCTTCCGCCGCGGAACGCACCAGGTCCCGGATCTTAATGGTTGACTGTAGTACCGAGAACTGAGAATGGTTATGCAGGTGCGCAAATGGGGCGTCTTCCAGGGTTTTGATGTTCTCCCGGATCTCCTCCCGGGAGATCTCTTCCTTTTGGTGGGTCCCCAATGCCTTCGCGAGTTTTGCGGAGGCCTCCCTGAGGTTGGTATGGGATAATCCTGCAGGGGTTATTTTTTCGGGGTTCGCCCGAAGAAAGGCCTCAAAATAATCCGGGGGTGCCTGCAATTCCTGCTGGTTGTATTGCCTGGTGCGGATAAGCTCCAGGAAACAACGGGCGGTCGCTTCCACATCGGCGGTCGCATTGTGGGCTTCTTCAAAAGGGACCCCAAACAAATATTCGTGCAGCTCTGTAAGGGTGGGCAATTTAAATTTCCCTCCCCGTCCTCCCGGGATACGGCAAAGTTCCGCGGTTTTTTCGGTGCAGGTATCCAGCACGGGGAAGGCCGGCAGGGGGTTTTCCTGTGCCACGCGGTGGAACTCGGCCCCCATGATGTTGATGTCGAACCCCAGGTTCTGGCCGACAATGAACTTGGCCTTGGAAAGCGCTTCCCTGAAATGTTCCAGGACCGTCTCCAGGGGCACCCCTTCTTCCCTGGCCAGGGCCGTGGAAATACCGTGGATTTGTTCGGCGTCATAAGGGATGTCAAAGCCATCGGGCTGCACCAGGTAATCCTGCTGGTCCAACAGCCCCCCCATGGGGTCGTGCAACTGCCAGGCAATCTGCACACAACGGGGCCAGTTGTCTGTGTCGGTAACCGGGGCATCCCATCGTTTGGGCAATCCGGTGGTCTCGGTATCGAATATCAGGTACATAGGGCGAAGTATCTGGGGTGGTTTTCAGCCTATAAAAATAGCCAAATGGATGGGTAACTGAAAGGGTAGTTTTTAGGAGTTATCAACGAACCCCGTAGCCGCAACCACCCCGGGGTTGCACTACAGGGTCCTTTAGTAATGACAGAAGTTGTTTACTATTTATCAGGAGACCAGTTCTTCATAGACCCTGGCGGTATTCAAGGCCGCCTGTATGGCATCCCGCTGCTTGCTGAGCAGGTTCCGGGTAGACGGGGGCAGTGTCAGTTCTTTATCGCCCAGGATATCATTGTAGGCCTCCAGGCTTTCTTTTTCGCCCCGTTCCACTTCTTCCAGGATGCGCTCCGTTTCGTTCCCGCTAAGGGTGGTGGCCAGGTTCATCCAGGTCCTGTGGAGTGCCCCTTTGGTGCTGCCTCCTTTATCGGGCAGTTGCCCGTAATCTTCAATTTCGGCCTTTAGGGCTTGCCCGAAATCGAATCGCTGCTGCACCTTGTCATTCAGAAAACGGTGTACGGCCGGAACGGTGACTTTTTCCGCCGCAAGTTTATACCCGCTTTCCGCATCATAGGTTTTTTCTAGCAAGTCATTTAATTTTTGCGATATTTTTTCCGAATACGTCATATGTCAGTAGATTTTTGGTGTTCCCATAGGGGTCGGCGACTTTCGCCGGCCATTTTTTTTAAACTAAGAGAATATCTCCCAATCACAAGGAAAATAGCGGCTTTAGCCAGATTTTAACGCCTTTTATTAACAAGTGTTAAAGGAGGGCGTGGGGGCCGTGCAAAATTCTTTTAATTTCCTTAGGATCACTTGGGATAGATGATGTATATTTGCATCCGCTTTTACCCACCCCATCGGGGGAAAGTATAGGCCAAAACGCCCCCGGGGACGATACAGGGGCAAAAAAGAATTAATAACGAGGGTCGGGCACCCTGCAAAATTAATGTGATATGCCAGTAAGAATCAGACTTCAACGACACGGTAAAAAAGGAAAACCCTTTTATTGGGTAGTAGCCGCCGATTCCCGCTCAAAACGGGACGGGAAATTCCTGGAAAAACTGGGGACCTACAATCCCAACACCAACCCAGCCACAATCGACATCAATGTGGACCATTCCGTTAAATGGTTGCAAAACGGGGCCCAGCCCTCTGAAACCGCCAAACGGATCCTTTCTTATAAAGGGGTATTGTTAAAACACCACCTGTTGGTGGGGATGCGGAAAGGTGCGCTGACCGAAGAGCAGGTTGAAGCCAAATTCAACGAATGGCTCGAGAGCAAGCAACAGATCATCAGCAAAAAAACCGAAGGCCTGGACAAGGAGAAGGCCGAAGCCAGGGCCAAGGCACTGGAAGCTGAGAAAGAGGTAGCCGAAAAACGCGCCCAGGCTGCAATAGAAGCCGAGGCCCCTGTGGAAGAAGAAGCTGCCGAAGAGGCCGCTGCTCCGGTTGCGGAAGCGGAAACCGCTGCCGGGGAGGCTGCAGAAGCCCCTCAGGAAGAAGCTCCAGCCGCTGATGAGGCGGAAGCGAAAAAGGCCGATGCTGCCGGGGAAAAAGAGTAATCATTCCTGATACATGCGAAAGGAAGATTGTTTCTACCTGGGTAAAATTGTATCAAAGCATAGTTTTAGGGGGGAGGTACTGGTAAAACTGGATACCGACGAGCCTGAGATATACGAAAACATGGAATCAGTGTTTGTTTCATTGGGAAACAACCTGGTTCCATTTTTTATTGAGCAATGCCGCCTGCACAAATCGAGCCTGCTCCGGCTGCGGTTTGAGGAAATTAACGATGAAGCCGGGGCCGACAGCATCATGGGGGCCCAACTCTACCTGCCCCTGAGCATGTTGCCCAAACTTTCGGGAAATAAATTCTACTACCACGAGGTAATTGGATTCAACCTGCAGGATGAGGTGCATGGCCCTATTGGCACCATTACCGGGATCAATGACCATGCCTCCCAGGCGCTTTTTGAAGCGGAAAAGGAGGGCCGTCAGTTGTTGGTCCCTATTAATGACGATATCATTACCAGGGTCGACCGCAAAAACAGGACCATCCATGTGAAGACCCCGGAGGGCCTGGTAGCCCTGTATTTGGGGGATTCTTTATAAAGCCGGAGCCCGGCGGTTCAGCCAAGGGCTTGCCTGCAGAACTCCAGGCATTTTTTAACTTCCCCGACGGCGTCCGAACCTTCCGGGATGTCATATTCCAACTCAATCGTAGCCGGAAAGCTGTAGTTGTTTTTTTTCATCAATTGCAGGGCCCCGGCTATGGGGGTGTCCCCGCTGCCCCATGCGAGGTTGCCCTTGCCATGGGCGGGGGTTTGCCGGTCTTTCAGGTGCATGCTCCTGATTCGGTCATGGTGTTTCCGGATAATGCCTAACGGCGCTGGGTTGCCCGCTGCCACATAGTGCCCAAGGTCCAGGTTGAGGGCGTTGTAGGCCGATTGGTTCAGGGCGGTGTCCCAGAAGGTGGGCGTTTGCTGTTCATGCCCGTGGTACGCCACATATACCCCGTGTTTTTTGGCCAGCCTTCCCAATTTCATCGTGTGGGCATCATCCCCGGGATGTTCAAGGGTGACATGGCTGGCACCTAAGATTTTGGCGGTTTCCATCCCCCAGTGCATTTCCTGTTCCGTATTTTCCATGCCAAAAGCTGCAGGTTTAAAGGCATAGATGCGTACCCCCGCAGCATCGTACATGCTCCTGAATTCCCGGAACTTCCCCGGCGAAACCGAGGCCCGCCATTGCGCGACCTCTTTTCGGTAGGCGTCTGCCTGTTGCTGCATTTCCGCCAATTGCTTTTCTTCCCCGGCGTCAAGCTTCCCGACTTCGCGCTGTTTGCGCCTGAGGCCAAAATAGGCCCGGCGGTCCAGGGGGTTGTCGGGTTTCCCCGCAAAGGATTCCGCGGTGTCGCCCATGAGTTCGATAGCGCGCAGCCCGCTGTCCAGCACGTATTGCAGGATTGCCTCCGCGCTTTGGTCGGCCATGCTACGAAAAGAATAGGTAATCACGCCCAACGACACCCCGGCCGCCGGAGTGCCTGTATCTCCAATATGTTTCAGGATGGCGGGGGCGCCAAAAAGGGAAGAGCCCCCAAGGGCCGTTCCCGCAGCCACGGTGGCTGTGGTGCCAATAAATGTTCGCCTGCTAACGGCTTTCTTTGATGGTTCCATGGATCCCGGTTTTTGGTTATATGGTCAGGGTTGTTTATTTCAGGTTTAGGTTTTCGCCCCCTGCATAGCCGTATATTTTTAACTGCCGCATGCTCCAGGGGATCACATCCGGGGAGTCTTCCGGAACGCCGGTCTGGGTGATCCGGATATAGCGGGCCTCCTCGGGGGAGAATACGATCAGTACTTCCTGGTTATCGGGCTGCCCCCTTGCTACCTCTTTCCAGGCTTTCCCGTCCATAGAAAGTTCCAGTGTATAAGCCCTGGGATAGGTCTGGACCGGGTCGGGCGCGTCGGGGCCCCAGCCTTTGCGGATGGGTGGGGCGTTAAAATGAAGCTCGGTCAACTGCCGCGCCTGCGGCAGGGCTATCTGGAACCACATGCCCGGGCGCTGGACTTCCCCGGTGCTCCAGCCTTCAAAATTAAAGGCCGCCCTGGGCGAAGCCGTCCCGCCAATGCGGGTAGGGGCGGTATGGCTGGCGCTGAGCTCCCAGGAAGGGTCCGGGGGAAGTACCTGGGGCACCGAAGCCATCAGGGACGCAAAGTTATAAGGGCCATTTTGCCCTTTGGTCTGCTCGCGGACCCTGGCGACATCTTCCTTGTGGACCATTGAGGCCTCATTGGTCAACCCCACCCGAATATATGAACTGATGGCGGCAATCCATTCGTCAGACTGTTCGGCATTGCCCACCATGATCCCCGCGGGATAGGTCTTCCCGTCCAGGGGGCCTTCCAACCCCCTCAGGATTACCTTCATCACGTATTCGGGGTGCGACTGTACCCTGGGCGAACCGCGGAGCGAAGGTGCCATGACCAGGCCATTGCCCAGGTCGGTCCCTGCCCCGTTGGGGCCGTGGCATTGGACACAGAGTTCGTTGAAGATCACCGAACCCTGCTCCAGCTTTTCGCGTTCCGCAGGGGTGAATTCCAGGCCGGCCACATCGCCAAAGCCCTGGCCTTCGGCTGGGTTCAGGATCTGTTCCCCCACCACTTGCACCCCCCTGGCGTTATGGGTAGCCATGGTAGACTTTACAAGGTCTCTAAGGGCTGGCAATTCCAGGTATTTTACGGTCAGCATCGCCTGTATGGCCACGCTGGCATCAGGGTCCTTTAGCAATCTGCGGTATTCCTTGACGAGGGCTTCCTGTCCTTTTTTATAAATGGATTCACTGGCACGTAAGGCCTGTATGCGCATCCTGGGGTTGGGGTCGCTGAGTAGTTCTGCAGCGAGGCCGGGGTCCAGGGCCCCCAGCCCTTCCAGGGTCCACAGGGCGTGGAAACGGGCGAGGAGCTTATTTTGGTTTCGCGCCAACGCCTTGAGTTGGGGCACCACTGTCCTGTCTCCGGCCAGTACCAGCAACTGCTGGGCTTTGTCTCGCCACCATCCATTGGGGTGTTCCAGGTGTTTCACAAGGTCGGCAGGGGCCTCGTCGAACATCCGGGGACCCTGGGGATCCCGCTGGAAGTCTTTATGGGTGACCCGCCAGATACGGCCCAGGCCAATCACCTTGTCCAGTTGGTATTGTTCTATTTTGGCACGCAGGTAGGTGCCTTTCTGCGCCCATTGGCCTTCCTGTATAATGCCGTGGTACATGTCGGTCACGTAGAGGGTGCCATCCGGGGCGGTAGTCATGTCCACCGGCCTGAAAAGGGGGTCGGTAGAGCGGAGGAATTCGGATTTTTCGTCCTGGTAGACGTTATGGAGGGTCGTGAGCCCTTCCGCTACCACCGGGTTGATCCGGCGTACGATCCTGGCCACCGGTTCCCCGTAGAAATACTGCCCGTAGAGGTCCCGGGGCAGGCGGTCTCCCCGGAAAACATCGTTGCCGGCGGCCCCGGTCACCCGGTTCAGTGAGCCGTCGGGTTGGCGGACCTCGTCCATGCCCCCCTGCATGTCGGCTATTTTCACAGGGGCCCCCCAGGGGACTTCAAAACCTTCGGCAAATTCGTTTTCCACCTTAAAATTCCCGTAATGGATGGGGAATTGGAAATAGGAGGGGAGGCCACTGGCCCCGCCCTGGAACCAGAGTTTGCCGTCGTCATCGTGGGTAATGCCCCACTGGGCGCGGTTGTACCCGGTATTTTCCCGGATGACCCCCCCGGGGGTTTCCCTCACCCGGAATGCGTTTACCGTGCTGTACAGCCAGTTGTCCATCCCCCAGTACATAAAGGCCTGCTGGTGCTCTACATTGCCCGACCTGCCGTATTTGTTGGTGAAAAACTCCTTTTTATCGGCCACCCCGTCCCCATTGGTATCCGTGTATTTGTACACATTGTCGGCATCCGATTCCATGGTCAGGACGCAGTCCTTTCCATAGGGCAATACAAAGCGGGGAAAAATGAGGCTGTCTATAAAGGTGGTGCCGCTTTCGTAGACCCCGTCCTGGTCTTTGTCCTCCCAACGCGAAATGCGGCTGACAGGTTCCAGGGTGCCGTCTGAATCGGCGGTGAGCATATAGGTGCGCAATTCCAGCACATACATGCGGCCATTGCCGTCAAAGGCAATCGCCCCCGGCTGGGCTATCTGGGGTTCCGTAAGGACCGGCTCTATGGAATAGCCCGGCGGTAGCAGGAATTTCCGGGCTTGTTCCTGCGGGTGGAGGGGTAATACCGGCGGTTTGGGATCCAGGTCGATGTCCTTCCAGTTCTCATCTTCCGGATCGGCATCTTCGGGCAGGGTGACGCGGGGAAGGGTGTCTGACATGGAACTAATGACCTTATCCACCGGGTTGATTTCTTTTTCGGCAGGGGCACAACAAATCAAGGTTAACAGGAGGCCGCCAATACCCAGCAGGGGCAAGGTCTTTCTCTGTGCGATTCTGGGGGCAACGGTTTCAGGGGGTTTCATCAATAGGTTGGTTTTAGGCCCGGGCGCATATGCACGCAATGAAAATTAAAACGATTCAGGGGATTACGCAATTTTTTTGATGGAGTGAACAAATATGGTGTGATAATGACAAATTTGTATAATATGGGGGCCATTTTCCATGCGTCAATCGGGCTATTTTAGTACTTTATGGCGGTCTGTGGGTACATGGGCTGCCGGTGGTAATCACGAACCTGATTTATTGGCCTGTAACGATGCGAATTGTCTTTCTTATTTTTTTGGGGGTGTGCCTTTCGGCCTGTATGGCTATAGCCGATAAGATAAAACCCGATGGTTCCACCCCGCCCAATGTGGTCCTGATATTTACCGATGACCAGGGGTACCGTGACGTAGGCGTTTTTGGGGCCCCCGATATAATGACCCCACACCTGGACCGTATGGCGGCCCAGGGGGTTAGGCTCAGCAGTTATTATGCGGCCCAGGCCATTTGTTCGGCTTCCCGTGCCGCGCTGCTTACCGGATGCTACCCGAACCGGATAGGCATCCATAACGCCTTTATGCCCAATAGCCCGGTAGGCCTCAATCCTGCGGAGACCACCCTGGCCGAAATGCTGAAAGCCAGGGGCTACGCTACCGCTATTTTCGGGAAATGGCACCTGGGAGACCATCCGGGGTTCATGCCGCTTAAACAGGGGTTTGATGAATATTTTGGGATCCCCTATTCCAATGATATGTGGCCCTTGCACCCCCAACAGGGGACGGTTTTTAACTTTGGCCCCCTGCCCTTGTACGAGAATGAGACCATCATAGACACCCTGACCGATCAGTCGGCCCTCACGACACAGATCACCGAACGCAGTGTCGACTTTATCAACCGCCATAAGGAACAGCCTTTTTTCCTCTATGTTCCACATCCACAACCCCACGTGCCCCTTTTTGTTTCCGGAAAATTCAAAGGGAAGTCCAAAGCCGGCCTCTATGGAGATGTCATCATGGAAATAGACTGGTCCGTGGGGCAGATCCTGCAGGCCCTGGAAGATAACGGGCTCGACGACAATACGGTAGTGGTCTTTACCTCGGACAACGGCCCCTGGCTGGCCTATGGCAACCATGCCGGCAGCGCCTTGCCATTTCGGCAGGGGAAGGGTACGGCCTGGGAAGGCGGGCATCGCGAACCCTTTATCATTCGGTTTCCGGGGAAACTCAAGGGCGGCCGTGTATTGGACGACCCGGTGATGGCTATAGACCTGCTGCCTACCATTGCTGAAATTACGGGAAGTACCCTCCCTGCGCAGCCCATAGATGGCAAGAGTGCCTGGAAGCTATTGCAGGGTACGTCTGCACCGGGTCCGCAACAAGCGTATTTCTTCTATTCTGGGGTAAACGAACTGCACGCGGTGCGCAGGGGGCCCTGGAAATTGTATTTCCCCCATACCTACCGGACCATGGAGGGGCAGCAGCCAGGCAAGGATGGCATGCCCGGGGAATACCGCTATGTGACCCTGGAGCAACCGGTCCTTTTTAACCTGGAGGAAGACCCGGGCGAAACTCGTGATGTGGCGGCCGCCCACCCGGAAGAGGTGGGGGAGCTGAACGCGTTGGCCGATGCCATGCGGGAACGTTTGGGGGACCGGTTAAAAGGGGTAGAAGGCACAGAGAACAGGGACGCGGGAACCCTGCCATAAACCCCGGTCAAAACAACAGGAGTATGAGCCAAAAGGCCGATCAACCTTTCCGGTTTAAACAGTTTGCCATCCGCCAGGACCGTTGTGCCATGAAGGTAGGTACAGACGGGGTGCTGCTGGGGGCCTGGGCCGGCGTGCAGGAGGATGCCTCGGCTATCCTGGACATAGGCGCGGGTACCGGGTTGTTGGCCCTTATGCTCGCCCAGCGCAGTGGCGCGTCACTCATAGATGCCGTGGAAATAGAAGGGGACGCCTATGAACAGTGTGTGGAAAATTTTGAAGCCTCGCCATGGGCCGACCGGCTGTTTTGCTACCATGCGGGCCTGGGGGAATTTGCCGAAGAAATGGATACCACCTATGACCTCATTGTATCCAACCCCCCCTTTTATTCAGAAACCGTTTCCAGTGGCAGGGCGAGCAGGGACCGGGCCCGGCAAAATAGCGCGCTTCCCTTTGAGCACTTGCTGGAAGGGGTCTCCACCTTACTTTCCAATACGGGGCGTTTCAGTACCATCGTCCCCTACAAGGAGGAAGTCCGTATGCTGGCGCTGGCAGCAGCGCGGTCCTTGTACCCGGTGCGGGTCACCCGGGTACGGGGCAACCCGGGATCCCCGCTGAAAAGGACCCTAATGGAATTAAGCTTTTCCCCGGGGGGTACGGCCATGGATGAATTGACCATTGAAGTAGGCCGCCACAGGTACACAGAAGCATACAAGCGGCTTACGGCGGATTTCTACCTCAAAATGTAGGGCGATGCCTGCCGCTTCAGGGGCCTGGTCAGGCAGGTGGGGCCGCCCCCTCCCTTGATGCTTATTTCCTTCCCCGAATAGGTCAAAACCTCAAAGCCTTTTTTCCTTAGCGCCCCCTGGGTTTTCGGATTTCCGGACACCATGATACAGGTGCCGGGCGAAATTGCAAGCACATTGCAAGCCATGGAATCAAATTCTTCTTCCGGTACCTCGACCAATTGGTATCCCATGGCAAGCAGGGTGTTCCTGAAGGCGATAGGCAGCAGGGGCGAATAGACCACTGCCGTATTTTTGGCCACCGGGCTGATGGCAGACATGAGGTGGAATACGTCTCCGGGCCCTTTATAATGGGGTAGTTCCACGACGAGTACCTGGATGGGGTAAGGCGCCAGCATGGTTTTTAACTGGGCGATGCCCTCCGGGTTGGTGCGGTAACTGTGGGCCACAGCCAGGGTCTGGCTATCCAGCCAGGCCACATCGCCTCCCTCCAGGGTCCCCGGGGGTGTTATACGCCCAAGGACAGGGATGGATTGCGAACGATAGTAGGCCTCGTGTACCCCCGGTTCTTTTCTTCTCCCGGGTTTGCCCATTTGGCAGAGGATGACCCCGTAATTTGTGACAATGGAGGCATCGCGGCTGTATAGGGCATCGGTAGAAGTCGCAACGGAGGGTGGCAGGTACTCACACGTAACGCCCCGCCCCAGGAGCAGCTTTTCAAAGGCATCGTATTCATTGAGGGCCTTTTCATAATCGGGGCAGCAGGTGTAGTTTAATGCCTGCCATTCGGCCTTTAGCTTTTCCTGACTGGCAAAGGCATGCCGCACGGGGTTGAGCAGCACCGATACCAGAGGAAGGTATTCTGAATGGGAACTGAAAGACATGGGTCCGTGCTTTACTCCTTGCGGTTTTTCCATTTGATCCAAACATAAAAGGGAATCCCGCACATCATAAGGATAAAGCCATAGAACACCGAGGTTTCCCCTGCGCCAAACAACCCCCAGATAGTGTAGAGGAAAGCCCCCCCGCCGACAAATATGATGGGCCACCACAGGGAGCGGGTGAGCCGGCGGCGTGTGACAAGCATAAGGTAAGCGGAAGCGGAAAAGAGGTAGGGAACCAGGGCACAAAAGGTGCCCAGCAGGATCATAAAACGGAACTGCTCCACCAGCCCGTCGCTGAAGTTCATCAGCATGAGCAGGGAGGTCAGGATGCTGCCCACGATGATCCCCATAAAGGGGGTCCCGTGTTTGTTCACCCGCGAGAAAAAGAGCGGGAATAATTTGTCATCCGCGGTCGCCTTGGGGACCTGCCCCACCAGCAAGATCCAGCCGTTCAGTGCGCCAAAAGCGCTGATGGCGGCCCCGGCGGCCACCAAATCGCGGCCCCAATCCCCGGTGATGATCCCCATGGCATCGGCAAAGGGGGCCGCGGAAACGGCCAGTTCGTCCATGGGGATCATTCCCATGACCGCGATCGTGCTGAAAATGTAAACCACGGTAACGAAAAGGGTCCCCAGCATCGTGGCTTTGGGAATGGTCTTCTCGGGGTCTTTGATGTTTCCTGCCGGGACCGAGGCACTTTCCATGCCCAAAAAGGCGAAGAGGGTCAGGGTGGCCGTGGTGGCGAGGGCCACCATGGGGTTGTCCCCACTGGCATTGAAGGGGATAAAGTTGTTGATGTCAAAAAAGAAAAACCCGCCAACGGTCACGATCAGTATGGGCACAATTTTAAGGAGCGTAGTGGTCAACTGCATTCTGCCGCTGTCCCGTACCCCGCGTGAATTCACCCAAACCAGGAACCACACGGCCCCAAGGCCTGCCAGTACAGCCCAAATACGGTTCTCGCCAAGGATAGGGAATAAGATGCTCATGGCACTGACAAAGGCAATGGCGATGGCGGCGATGGAAACCCAGATGGAAATCCAATACCCCCAGGCGATCAGGAAGCCCATGAAATCGCCAAAGGCCAGTTGGGTATAGGCGTAGGGCCCGCCACTTTTAGAGCCGACCAGCGTGCTGAGTTTGCTGAAGACCCGCGCGAGCAACAAGGCCCCTATGGCCGAGGCAATCCACCCCAGGATGCTGATCCCGCCAAACGCGGCCAGCGTCGCGGGAATCAGGAAAATGCCCGCCCCGATCATGTTTCCGACCACCAGGGAGGTGCTCATCCAGAGCCCCATTTTTTTGCCATCTCCTTGGTCCGACATACTACAGGGCCCTTAAAAAATTATCAGGATTAATTTGGTACATTTGGTCAGTTACTTCCCGCTGAATGTACAAATAATATTGGTAATGGCATCAAGGTTTCACGTCGATCCGGATATTACTAAGGCCAGTACCCTCCCGGCAGCTTTCTACACGGACCCGGAGGTATTTGATGGCCTGCGGGAGAAGGTCTTCAGGCCTTCATGGCAGTACATCCACCCGCAATGCCTGCCTGCCGGGGAAAACCGGGCCATCCCTTTTTCCTTACTGGACGGATACCTGAAAGTGCCCCTGCTCCTGAGCAGGGCACAGGACGATGCCCTGGTCTGCCTGAGCAATGTGTGTACGCACAGGGGGAACCTGCTGCTCACCGGGCCATCCGGGTCCCGGAAACTGGTATGCGGGTACCACGGCAGGCGCTTCGCCCTGGATGGTACTTTTGAGTTCATGCCGGAGTTTGAGCAGGCGGCCGCCTTCCCTTCGGAATGCGACCATCTGCCCCGCTTTCCCCTGACGCCCTGGGGGCCTATGTGGTTTATCTCCCTGGAACCGGCTTTTCCTTTCCATAAGGTGGTACAGTGGATGGAGGAACGTGTGGGGTTCCTCCCGATCCAAGATTTTAAACTGGCCGGAGAGCGCTCCAAAACCTATGAGGTAAAGGCCCATTGGGCCCTGTATTGCGACAACTACCTGGAGGGTTTCCATATCCCGTTTGTGCACAAGGCACTGGACGCTGTGTTGGACTACGGGCAATACGACACCCTGCTCTCCGAGCATGGTAGCCTGCAGATAGGCCATGCCGATGCCCGTTCCGGCAGCTGCTTTGACCTGCCCCCCGGACATGTGGATTTTGGGAAGAACGTAGCCGCCTACTACTACTGGGTCTTCCCCAACCTGATGTTCAATTTTTATCCATGGGGCCTGTCGCTCAACGTGGTCGTCCCGGTCAGCAGGACACAAACCAGGGTGCACTTTAGCTCTTACGTATGGGATGCCTCCAAACTGGAAGAAGGGGCCGGCGGCGGGTTGGACCGGGTGGAGCTGGAAGATGAAGCGGTCGTGGAAGGGGTACAGCAGGGCATCCAATCACCCTTTTATGACCGGGGCCGGTTTTCCCCTACCCGTGAGAAAGGGGTACACCATTTCCATCGCATGCTGGCTAAATACATGCACGCATAGCAGGGGGTGTTGGCACGGTTATTCAAAATATCACAATAGTTATCGGTAATGTTATATTAAGTACCTTTGGCGGAAATTCTCAAAACTATGAAGCCCGATCTTTTCGAAGCCCCTGATTATTTTCAATTGGACGACCTTCTTTCCGATGAACACAAGCTCGTGCGCGATGCGACCCGCCAATGGGTAAAACGGGCGGTATCCCCTATCATAGAGGACTATGCGCAAAAGGCGGAATTCCCCCGCCAATTGCTCAGCGGCCTTGCCGAAATTGGGGCGTTTGGTCCGTACATCCCCCATGAATACGGTGGGGCGGGACTGGACCAGATCAGCTACGGCCTGATCATGCAGGAAATTGAACGGGGCGATAGCGGGATCCGTTCCACGGCCTCAGTACAATCTTCCCTGGTGATGTACCCCATCTATACCTACGGCTCGGAAGCGCAGCGGCAAAAGTACCTCCCCAAACTGGCCACGGGAGAATGGATGGGGTGCTTTGGGCTTACCGAACCCGACTACGGGTCCAATCCCGGCGGGATGGTTACGAATTTCAAAGACAAGGGAGACCACTACCTGCTGAACGGTGCCAAATTATGGATTTCCAATTCCCCTTTTGCCGATATCGCGGTCGTTTGGGCGAAGAATGAGGAAGGCCGTATCCATGGGCTGATCGTGGAGCGCGGCATGGAGGGCTTTTCAACCCCCGAGACCCACAATAAATGGTCATTGCGGGCATCGGCCACCGGCGAACTGATCTTTGATAACGTGAAGGTGCCCAAGGAGAACCTGCTGCCCGGCAAGAATGGCCTGGGTGCTCCCCTGGGCTGTTTGGATTCTGCCCGTTATGGGATTGCCTGGGGTGCCATCGGCGCGGCCATGGATTGTTATGACACCGCCCTCCGATACGCCAAGGAGCGCATACAGTTTGGCAAACCCATTGCCGCCACCCAGCTGCAGCAGAAGAAACTGGCGGAAATGATTACCGAGATCACCAAGGCCCAGTTACTGGCGTACCGCCTGGGGCAACTCAGGAATGAAGGCAAGGCCACCACGGCACAGATCTCCATGGCCAAGCGAAACAATGTGGATATGGCCATCCATATCGCAAGGGAGGCCCGACAGGTCCTGGGGGGAATGGGGATCACGGGCGAGTACAGCATCATGCGTCATATGATGAACCTGGAAAGCGTGATTACCTATGAGGGGACCCACGATATCCACTTGCTGATCACGGGGATGGACATCACCGGGCACTCCGCCTTTTCCTAAAACGAAACAGGCAGCGATTTCGACAAAAAGTACTATTTTGAGGGCTGTTAATCCTGCCAATACATTCCCTATGCGTATAATTTTCCTGTGCCTGCTGATTCTGATGACCGCCTGTAAGAATGGGCCCGAAACCCAGGGGCCTGCCGCCCCTGAACTGCAGGCAGTGCCTGCCGGGCTTGCCGATATCAAGACCCCGGACCAACTCCTGGGTGAGTTGTTTGCCGAAGTACAACTGGCGGGTGTTTTTGAAGACAGTAAAACCTTTGTCGATTGTACCGCACGCTTCCCCTATGATACCATAACGGCCCGGTATGCGGCCCGAAAGGATACACCGGGATTTGACCTTACCACCTTTGTGCTCGAACATTTTGATACCCCGCCCCTGGTTAGTTCCGACTTTACATCGGATCCCGACCGCAGTGCAGAGGCACATGTGAAAGCACTGTGGCCGGTGCTCATGCGGGCCTCCGACAGTGTGGGAGCGGGCAGTTCGCTGATCCCCCTGCCGGAACCCTATATCGTTCCCGGCGGCCGGTTCCGCGAAGTCTATTATTGGGACAGCTATTTCACCATGCTGGGCCTGGTAGAAAGCGGGGAATTGGGGATTGTTGAGGATATGCTCGATAATTTTGCCCACCTGGTCCACCGGGTCGGACACATCCCCAACGGCAACCGTTCCTACTATATTACCCGTTCGCAGCCTCCTTTTTTTGCACAGATGGTGGCCCTGCTGGCCGAACAACGAGGCGACAGCACCTACCTGAAATACCGTGATGCCTTGCGGAAGGAGTATGATTTCTGGATGGAGGGAGGCGACCCTGGCAGCAGCCCGGTCCTGCATTGCGTGGGGACCCCCCTGGGGATCATGAACCGCTATTTTGACCGGGGCGAATCGCCCCGACAGGAATCCTACCGTGAAGATTACCGGCAGGTAATGGCCGTCAACGGGGGCACCAAAATGTATAGCGACCTGCGTTCCGGGGCCGAATCGGGATGGGATTACAGCTCCCGGTGGTTCGCCGATGCAAAAACCATGGAGACCATAGAGACCACGGACATCATCCCCGTAGACCTGAATGCCTTGCTCTATGGCATGGAAACCATCTTGTTGAAATGTTTTGAAGAAGATCCGGCCTATGTGGCGGCGCTCAGGACGCAAATGGAGGTTCGTAAGGACTTCCTGGACCAGTACTGCTGGAATGCGAAAGAGGGGGTCTACCTGGACTACAATTGGGTAGACCAGCAACCTGGCCCGGTCAAATCGCTCGCCATGGTGTACCCCCTGTATTTTGGCATGTCCAGCCAGGAACAGGCCGATAAGGTAGCGGGTTTCGTAGAACGGCATTTCCTGAAACCCGGAGGGGTGGTCACTACCCTCAACCACACCGGGCAGCAGTGGGATGCCCCGAACGGCTGGGCCCCTTTGCAGTGGATGGCCGTCATGGGCCTGGAGCGTTACGGGCATACGAAGCTTGCAAGGACCATCGCGGAGCGTTGGGTGGCGTTGAATGAAAGGGTCTATGCCAATACCGGGAAATTCGTGGAAAAGTACAACGTGGAGGATATGAGCCTTCAGGCAGGCGGGGGAGAATATCCGGTACAGGACGGCTTCGGGTGGAGCAATGGCGTTTACCTGGCGCTAAAGGCCTACCTGGAAACCCCCTGATACCGTAAAAGCTTTTTACCCCAGTTGGTGCCGGATGACCATTTGCATATAGGGCAGTTCCTCCTGCGCCCTTTTCGCAAAGGTTAGCAAGCTCATACTGCGGTCCAGGTTCTGCCCCTCGTAGGCTATCTGGTAATAGATATCGCCCAGCAGGTAGTCTGTAAGCGCCCGCAACCCGTGGAGCAATGGCATGTAGATGGCCCCCCGGGCCAGGGTGTCAATCTCCACCTCACTCAGCAAATCGGGTTCGGTGCCGATACCTTCCACAAAGGCTTCAAAGAGTGGGCGGGAAAATTGGATTTTTTCCAGGATGCGTTCATCCTCCGGGGCGGTATTGACAATGGTCCGCACCGCATCCCCAAAATCATAGAGGAAGTACCCCTTCATCAAAGTATCAAGGTCAATCAGGCATAAAGCCTTTTGTTCCTTATCAGAGAACAGGATGTTATTCAGCTTGGTATCGTTATGGCAGATGCGTTGCGGCAGGTTGCCCGCCCCGGGTAAAATCGGGCCCTGGGTTAACTCCCCGATAATGCCCAGGGCTTTCGCGGCCAGGTTCCTGCGTTTCGCCGGGGCCTGCCCCAGGGCCTGCCGTAATTCTGACAGCCGGAAATCCAGGTCGTGAAAACGGGAGATTACCTCCTGAAATTCAGGGAGGGGAGCCCCGGCCAACAGGCCATGGAAACGGGCAATTATCCGCCCTGCTTCCCTGGCAACCACGGGATTCGTGGTGGTGTTGTAGGTGCGGCTGCCCGGGATAAAATTCATCAGGCGCCAACACCCGGCTTCCCCGGCATCCAGGTAAAGGGTGCCTTTCCTGGTTTTTACCAGTTCCAGGTTCTGGTAATCTTCCGCGCTAAGGTAGTAAAGGGATTTCTCCAGGTTGCCCATCAACGCCGCTACCTTCGGGAAGACGCTGGTGTTGATGCGTTGGAAAATATATTGGGTTTGCCCGTCTTTTTGCAACAGGTAGGTCTCGTTGATCAGGCCTTGTCTTAAAGGCCTCACCTCAAAGCCATTGTCGGGGAGCAAGAAATACTCCAGAAGTTCAGATGGCGATGTATGGTGCATGTCGGGGGGAGTTTGTCAGGCCTTTTTCCAGAGGGGTGTAGGGTACTTTTTAGCCCGGGTCATCTCCAGGAGTTCTGCTTCGGCCTTCTCCTTGTCTTCGGCATAGGTAACCCCAAACCAATGGCTGTTGGCAGGGATGACCTTTACGGAGGCCTTGTTTTTTTGCAGCATTCCCTGGATCACAAAGGGAAGGTACACTTCTCCGGACACTACGTTTTCCGCTTTTTCGATAAAATGGGCCAGGTCTGTTGCCACCTGTTTAAACAAACTGGGCCTGCATACCCAGAAGTTCATGCTGACCAATTCGTCACCGGTAAATTCAAGCCCCGTATCCATGTCTTTGACCCCCCCATGGTCTGGCACCAGTTTGATGCGTTCCTCTACAGACACCAGCTGGTCCCCTTCCTGTTTGCAAACACCCCTGGATACGGAGCCATGGGGCGAAAGCGTATCGCTCAGGGTATACGCTACCAGGCCGTACTGCTCGTCCCCGGGATGTTTCCTGATGAATTCGGCTGCATGCTTAAAGGCGGCTTCCCCGTAATAATCATCGGCATTGATCACGGCAAAGGGCCCATGGATTATATCCCGTGCGGTCCACACCGCATGGGCAGTACCCCAGGGTTTTGTACGTTCCCCGTTGAAGGACACCCCCTCGGGGAGGTCTGTATACGTCTGTGGGAGCACATCCAGTTGGAGGTGTTTGGGCAGGCGGGCTTGCAGGTACTCCTGCAGGTATGCTACATTGTCTTTTTGCGTAATTACCACGATATGGTCAAAACCGTATTTTTGGGCGTCGTATATGCTAAATTCCATGAGGAATTCCCCTTCGGGGCCAAAACCGTCAAATTGCTTGAGTTTTCCATAGCGACTGCCTTTGCCGGCAGCCATCAATAAAAGTGTCATAATGGCTGAATTTCGGGATCAAAAATAGGTTTTTATAAACGAATGAGCATGGCAGCGCTCTTTTTTTAATCGTTTAGCGAATCCAGGTCCGGAGTTTTAGTACAGAATTCCCAGCTTGACCTATTATTTGCCGTATGATCCAAAACCAAACAGATTGGATTTAATACTTTTGGAAAGTGATGACCAATGAAGACAAACTCAGGGAGCGTATCAAGGAACTGACATGCCTGTACGAGGTGAGCTCGGTGATGGTCAATACAGATTACGACCAGTTGGAAACCTCTTTTGAGGCCATAGCACTATGCCTTAAGAAAGCCTGGCGCTACGAAGCAGCTGCCTCCGTATTGATTGAAACCAATGATTATGAGGCTGTCGCGGGGAACAGGAACGGCAAACTGGTGACGCTGCAGTCAGTTATTAAGGTGTTTAATGAAGATGCGGGTTTCATCGAGGTGGGGTACCCCGCCCATGCTTATGGCCCGGGCGATTTTCTGGTGGAAGAACAAAAACTGCTGGACAACGTCTGCCTGGCCATCGGCAACCTCCTGGAACGGAAACAAATCCGGGAGAACGAAGCAGCGATCAAAAGGCAGGTGGAGCGGGCTGACCGGCTCGGCATCCTTGGGGAAATAACCGCGGGTATTGCCCACGAACTCAATACACCCCTGGCCAACATACTGGGTTTCGCTGAATTGTTGAAAGATTCCCAGGCGGGAAGACATGGCGCCCGCGATCTGGATAAGATCGTGGACAGCGCGATTTATTGCAGGGAAGTGGTCAAGAAACTCATGTTTTTTGCCTGTGAGATGCCCCAGCATATGGCAGCGGTGGCACTGGCGCCGGTATTGGACAATGTTTTGAACCTGTTGAAACCCAGCCTGAAGAAAAAGAAGATCAAGGTAACCCAGTCCTTCAGCGATGAACCGCTGATGATCAGGGCCGATACGATTCAGTTGACCCAGGTACTCTTCAACCTCATTATGAACGCCATCTACTATTCGCCCGAATCCGGTGGTATAAAAATCGCTGTGGAAGCGACAGGACAGGGGGTGCAAATAGCCATTTCGGATGAAGGGCCGGGGATTGAGCAGGCGATTGAAGATAAGGTTTTTGAACCTTTCTTTACGACCAAGCCCCTGGGCGAAGGTTCGGGGCTTGGGTTGAGTGTGGTACACGGCATCATGAGCAGTCATAAAGGGGCTATTACATACCGGCCCAATACACCAAAGGGATCAGTCTTTGTACTCGATTTTCCAAATTTGTAACTATGTCATACCAAACAGAAAACATTCTTATCGTTGATGATGACCTCCATATCCTGGAACTCCTCCAGCGCCACCTCCATAGCCTGGACTATCATACGTACAGGGCGATTTCGGTGAAACAAGCGTTGCAGATCCTGAAGGAATCGGATATAGACCTGCTGATTACCGATATTCAGATGCCCGAAGTGGATGGCCTGGAATTATTGAAGTATACGGCGGAGCACTTCCCACAGCTCCCCAAACTGGTCATCACAGGGTTCCCCTCTATGGATGGCGCCCTGGATGTGATTAAATCAGGGGCGACGGATTACCTGACCAAGCCTTTTACCAGGGAAGAACTTAAGCAGGCAGTGCAGAAGTCGTTTGAAAGTGTCGTCCGCAAAAAACCGGTAGCCAGGGCTGCACACCTCTCCCGCGGGGCCAGCGGGGACATGATCGGCTCCTCGGACGCATTCATGAAGGTCCTGGACACGGTCGGCCGGGTAAAGGATAACCGGGCAACGGTCCTTATACAGGGTGAAAGTGGGACCGGAAAGGAACTGGTGGCACGGGCCATCCACTATTCCGGTAAGTATGCGCGCGCGCCTTTTATCGCGGTCAATTGTGCGGCCATCCCCGAAAACCTGCTGGAGGCAGAATTGTTTGGCTACAGCAAAGGCGCCTTTACAGGAGCCACGGAAAACAGGAACGGCTTCTTCCAGGCAGCCCAGGGCGGCACCCTTTTCCTGGATGAAATAGGGAACGCCCCAATGGCAGTGCAGACCAAACTTTTAAGGGCGCTTCAGGAAAAGGAGATTGTAAGGGTAGGCTCCAGGAAAACGGAAAAGGTGGAAATACGGATCATAGCAGCGACCAACAGCGACCTGCGCGACCATGTGTCCAAAAATTCGTTTCGCGAAGACCTCTACTACCGCCTGAGTGTCGTAGGGATCAGAGTACCCCCCTTAAGGGACCGCAAATCGGATATCCCCGACCTTGTTCACCAATTTCTCAAAAAGTATGGCCTCGAATACAGGGACCGGTATGTGGCGATACAGCCCGAAGCCCTGAAGGTGCTGGAACGGTATGGATGGCCGGGGAATATCCGGGAACTGGAAAACGTCGTCCAGCGCGCGGTCATTATGTGCGATGAAAAGGTTACGCTAAAAGACCTTCCCGATTACCTCAAATATGAAATCGAATTCCCCGACGAACATTTTACTTCCTTAAAGGATATGGAGCGAAACTATATCAAACAGGTATTGGCCCATACGGGGAACAACAAAACCAGGGCGGCCGAAATCCTCCGGATCGACCGGAAAACCCTGAGGGAAAAACTAAAATAGGCAGTGGTTCAAAATTCCCCGCCAGGGGAACAATTCCCCACCCGCTTCATTACCTTCGATTTTTTAAATCCCTGAAAACCAAAGGCATATAATGTTTAAAGTACCTAGTCGTACTTATGGCACAACCCTTGCCTATGGTGTTTAGCCGCTTCCTGCTTGCCCTGCCTTTGGGAGCGGGACGCTAAAAAAAATGGATCATGAAGCATGGGAAACGAATTTTTGTAAAGACGGATTTTTTGGTCGCCAAGCGCTATTTGGACTATTTCGGATACGTGGAAGACTGTGCCCATGAACGGGCGCTGGAAGCCCTTATAAAGCAGGAGGAGTCTGCCGTATTTTACCCCCTTCACGCCATTCCCGCGGATGTCATCAGGCTGTATTCACGGGTAACCCTCAGTACCGCCACCGGATGGAAAAAGACCCTGCAAATCGTTTTGCCGACAGAACGTGATACGGATGGCGACTGCCTGTCGGTACAAAGTATGTTGGGGGCATCGCTCATCGGGTACGCAGAAGGCGATGAGGTCACTGTGGGTGCTCCCCTGGGTGAAATTACGATCAGGGTGATGCGCGTGAAACAGACGGATCAGTACCTGCAGCCGCTGGCTACGGCGCATGAACCCGGGCTTCGGGGAAGGGGCTGAGCAGGACGCATTCAGGCGTAGGGCGATCCGCTGTTAAATCCCGGCCCTATTCCAGGGGAGTGCAGGGGAATACCCGCTAAACAAAGCAAAAAATGTGTCTAATCTTAAATACCAAAGTTATGATCAAATTCGCAATGGCTATGCTGTTATCTATGGGGATGCTCTATGCCCAGGAGCCTTCCGCAACTATCGAAAACCAGATAAAGGTGGGGGATGAACTGGAAATTGGGAGGCCCGCTGAAACGCAATACCGGTACATCGATTTCCCCACTGCCGACGCAATAATCCGGAAAGGCGGCAGTGCCAATTTTAAATCGGTGGAAGGCATGAAAGTCATCGTGACGGCCGTACGGGAAAAAAAGGATGGGAGCATACAAATTAAATTGAAACGCAAGTATGGCGACCGTTTTTTTGGGAGTTTCCTCTCCGTCACCGCAGATTTGAAGCCGGCCCTGAAATCGGGGGAGCTCCAGGGCTGATCCTGGGTAGTGCTTTTTAGTTAGTTGATTGGTTCTGCCTGGCCGTACCCAGAAATACCTGCTCATTTTACCGGGGATGGGCCAGGCAGATTTTTTAGCAGGCCACTTTATTTCCGATTAGATTCTATGGACATGACAAAATATAGCAGGAGCATTTGTATCACCTGTCGGAACCTGGCCGATTGTGCCCTTTCCACAGATATGCGGTTCATAACCTACTGTTGTGATTATGAACACCAAAAAGAAACCTTCACGAAACCGGTAAAGGAATCCGGGGAAGAAGATAATTACGAAGAACTCATATTCATCTGAAATAATGATTACCAAAGAAAAGAAACCGTATGCCCTGAAGCAGGGAATGCTGGAGAATGTCATGCGGCAATTTGACCACGCCGCGGACCACATCGGGCTGAACCCCAATATCCGCAAAATCCTGGAAATCACGAACAACGAGCTGGTGGTCCATTTCCCCGTTAAGATGGATAGCGGGCAGGTAGAAGTTTTTACGGGATACCGCGTACAGCACAACAATGCCCTGGGGCCGTACAAAGGCGGCCTGAGGTACCACCCGACGGTTGATATAGATGCCGCCAGGGCACTGGCCATGTGGATGACCTGGAAAACATCTTTGGCCGGCCTGCCCTACGGGGGCGCCAAAGGCGGTATACAGCTAGACCCTACGAAGTACTCCGATGCAGAATTGGAGCGGATTACCAGAAGGTTCACCTATGCCCTGGGGGACAATATTGGCCCGGAATTGGATATCCCGGCCCCCGATGTAAATACCAATCCCCAAACCATGGCCTGGATCCTGGACACCTATATGTCTACCAAGGCACCGGCAGAACGCTCCACCAATCTGCATGTGGTTACCGGAAAACCCATCGGGGCCGGCGGTTCGCAGGGGAGGGACCGGGCTACCGGTTACGGGGTGTTTTTAAACATCAAATTTTGGGCGGAACAAAAAAAGTACCCGCTGCGGGGGAAGTCATTTATCCTGCAGGGTTTTGGGAATGTAGGGTACTGGGCCGCGCGTTTCCTGGAAGCGGAAGGCGCCCGTATGGTAGGCGTACAGGATGCCTATGGGAGTTTGTATAACCCGCTGGGGATTCCGGTAGAGCCCCTTTTTGAATATGCAAAAGCGAACAGGAATAGCATCCTGGGGTACCAGGAAGCACAACCGGTGGATAGCGGGGCGTTTTTTGCCCTGGATTGCGACCTCTGCATTCCCGCCGCCCTGGGCAACCAAATCACCGCCCGGAATGCCGCGGATATCAAAGCAGCACTGATCGCTGAAGGCGCCAACGGGCCTACCGACGTGGAAGCTGAAAAAATCCTCCTGCACCGGGGGATTGATATTATCCCGGACATCCTCTGTAATTCGGGCGGGGTGATCGGCAGCTACTTTGAATGGCTGCAGAACCGGAATGGGGAAATTTGGACCCTGGATGAAGTAATGGAGAAACTGGAAAAGAAAATGAAGGAATCCTTCCACAGGGTGGTGGCGTTCGCCACGGAGAAACAGGTAGACCTGCGGACCGCGGCGTTTATGATCGCGATACAGCGGCTGGAACAAACCTACCTGCAACGGGGGATATTTCCATAACAAACTCTTTAAAAGAATGAAATACAAGCGGTTACTGATAGAGAAAAAGGAATATGTTTTATTGAAACGCCTGCTTAATTTGTCTGGCTACCACAGCGACATGTCCCTTAAGTATTCCCTCAAAAAACTCTCCGAAGAATTGCAGGTGGCGAAGATCCTGGATGAAGAAACCATGCCGGGGGATGTAGTCCGGTTAAATTCGGAAATAGACATTTGTGCTGACAATGGATGGAAAAAACAATTCCAGTTGGTGTCACCCGCAAACAGTGATATCCGGGCAAACAAGATATCCGTCCTGACCCCCATGGGCGCGGCGGTCATGGGTTATGCCCGTGGAGATAGCATTTCCTGGGTGTTTCCCGGGGGGCATATATCGGTTAAAATCGAAGGGGTGAAGCAAAGGAAGCACCCCCTGAACCTATCGGTAGACCTATGAGTGCGAACCCATTTTACCATCACGAGCCCGATGGGCGGATCATGTTATTAAAAGACAAGACCGAACTATCCCTATGGATAGAACACCTGGATGCCATCAGCAAGGAACTGGCGTATCTATTTGAGTTGGAAGACCGTATGCTGCAGGACCCGGGGCTCTTTATGCAATTACAACACATACGCCGCGAGAACGATCTTATGGCGGCTGAACTGTACCGGTACGAGTTGAGCCTGAAGAACGTCCTGGAATGTGATGAGCTGCAATGCGATGCCTATTACCTGGACCACCATGAAGAGCAAAGGCGGGCCTACATGGAAATAGTTCGGGCCTACAGGCCCCTGAAAAACAAGCTGCTGACCGGGGTGGTGCTCAAGGCAAGAATTTAACAATATCGGGTGATGAGAAAAAAGGTACTGTTATTAAGCGATTTTTCAAAGGACTCATGGCAGGCCATTACGTATGCCGCTTCCCTGCTGGAGAAAGTCCCCTGTGATTTTTTTGTATTGAATGCCTACCGTACGGAGCATTTCGGAACAAGGGGAGCATATGTCCTGGATCCGGAAGGGGCCTTCAATGAGCTGGCCAAAAGGAATTCCCTCAAAGGCCTGGGGCACATCCTGACCAAAGCGACCTTTGAATTGGATAATCCGCTGCATCAATTCCGCACCCTGGCACGGCCGGGCCCCTTGCTCGAAGCCTTACAGGGCCTGGTGGGGGAATTGGGAATAGAAATGATCGTATTGGGGGCCAGGGGGATCCACTCCTGCCGGGGAAGCCGGTTTGGGAGCAAGGTCCACAAAGTATTGGGAAGTAGCCTGAATTGCCCGGTCCTGGTAGTTCCGTTGGATGCCCGGCCCATAACCAGGCGGGACATATTGATGGTGTTGCGCCATAAAACCAGGGACGATGCCAGCCAACTGGGATTGCTTGCCGAAATTGCGGCGGCCCATGATGCCCACCTGCATATTTATAAGCCTGAGGCGAAAGGATTTTTCAAAGCCGCTGTCAAGCGTCGCCAGGTAATCCTCCGCCGCAGGCTGTCGGGGGTTAAGCACTGTTTCCTGTCCCATAAGGATCGCCCGCTGGTGTGCGGTACCTCAGAAAAAGAACCACAGAACAGGTGGGCCTTGGTCAGCTACCTGGTTCGCCTGCCCGGCTTCCTGTCTTATTTTGGTTGGGGCCCTTCCCTGCGGAAACAAATCGTGAATTTTGCCCCATGCCCTTTGTTGGTCCTTTATGAATAGGGTACGGCATCATTTGTCCAGGATTACGCTCAATCGGGCAAGCGTATAGGCTCCAATAGCCATGACAAGGTCGCGTACCGCCACATCCAGGTGCTGCCCGCTTAGGACCAGCGACAAGGCAATCAATACCAGCCAGCCGGCAACCAGGTAGGCCCCAAATCGTGTTTTGATAATTACCAGGGCCCCTGCAGCTACTTCTATTACCCCTGCCACCTTTAGGAATGCACCCGCCTCTATGGGGAGCAGGCCTGTAAGAGTGGGAGACAGGTACAGTTCCCAGGAAGTTAGCAGGTTCAGGAATTTATCCAATCCTGCAACAATGGGTACTACCCCAAATGTGTATTTAAGGATGGAATAAAGGGTTGCGATTTCAAAATCGGGTTTGGAATTTGTTACCATCATGTTCTTTGTTTTCTTTTTTAGATGCCAGGCGGTGATGATGGTTACAAAGTCCGTACAATTGGTGGCAAACCTGGTTGGATAGCGCTGAAGTCGGGAAGAGGTCCTTCCTTCGCGGGGGTATTGATTGTTTTGTAACCTCAGGGGGTGCCATCCATCTAATAGGTAAGTAAGCGTAGTATTTAAAAGAACATCATGAACGCGGATGCCACGACCGGGTTTATCTTTCCCTATAAGGCAAAATTGCTGGATATAGCCCGGATAAAAAAGGATGTAATACGGCTTCGGATTCAGAAACCATGGGGTTTTGACCATGCCATCGGTCAGGCCATTGCCCTGAGTATTGATAAGCCCGGTTACGAACTTGAGGTCGCACCCTTTACATTGATCAATTTTAGTGAATATGATTTCTTGGAAGTCATCGTTAAGGTCCGCCAGAACAGGGAAGGACTTACCTATGGCCTTTCAAAACTGGATCCGGGAGATTGCTTACAGGTATCCGAACCCTGGGATGCCTTTACCTACAAGGGGGCAGGCACATTTATCGCGGCCGGGACCGGGATCATTCCGTTTATGGCCATCTTCAGGAAGATTGCAAAGTGTGCTGACGACTTGATACCAGTCAGGCACAACAGGTTATTTTATGCGATCAGGAACCCGGAGGATATCTTGTTTGAAAATGAACTGGAGGGCCTCCTGGGGGATCATGCCATTCATGTGCTGAGCGGCCAGGACAACCCAACCCTCCCCGGGCATATTGATTCGTGTTTTTTAAAGCAGCGTCTCCATACCCTGGAGCAATGGTTTTATGTATGCGGGCCCAGGGATTTTGAGAGCGATGTCAAGCGGACTTTATTGCAACTGGGTGCCGATGCCACCCGGGTTCAAACGGGATACAATGTCTGATGATGTACTTTTTGAAGTTAAAACTAATTTTGTAATCCATTGATGCGTACTACAATGAAACAAAAGCATATCAGGATCCTATTGATTACGGTGCTCTCGTTTGCCCTGTATTTCTTTCTGGATGATTTATATTTTAACGAACTCCGGGCCTGGCTGGATACCCACATCAACTACAAGGGGATAAGCCATATCCTTAGTTATGCCATTCACGGGATCCCCCTCCTGATCGGGGCCGGCCTCATGCATGGAACAAAGGGGGTGCCAGGCAGCCTGGGCCTTGACAGGTCGGTGATCAGGGCTCTGGCGTTCGCTCTGGTATGCACCTTGCCCATGCTACTCGGTTTTGCCTGGAAATTTGATTTTAATAGCGAAATCAGTTGGAACCATATACTGATATCGGTGGTGGCGGCCGCTTTTTTTGAGGAAGTGTATTTCCGGGGATTTCTTTTTGGCCAGCTATACCGGTTTACCAAATTGGGCTTTGTCCCATCGGTGCTATTGGGCTCATTTCTATTCGCGTTCATGCATTTGTACCAGAGTGATGAATTGGGGACCCTTATAGGTATTTTCAGTACTACCTTTATAGGGGCCGTCTTATTTGCCTGGGCCTATGTTGAATGGGAAAATAATATCTGGGTACCTGTTTTTCTACACTTTTTTATGAACTTGTACTGGGCGTTGTTCTCGGTAAGCGACAATGCCTTCGGGGGGGCATTATCCAACACCCTTAGGATGCTCACCATAATCCTTATTGTTGGGCTTACCTGGTCGTACAAGCGAAAAAGGGCCAGGCGGATGGAAGTCAATAAAAACACCTGGTGGATGAAGCGATAGCCGGCCCCGGACGGTGCCATTGCCCTTCCCTCGCACGGCCCCCGGGTTTTACAGCCAGGGATGGATAGTTGCGTGTATCCCCTTACCCACGGTGTTGAAGACCGTGCCATAGATCATAAATACGATGCTTATGACAGATGAATTTTCCCTGGAGGAATCGGCAGGAACGCGTAGCGCCTTTAACCGGGTGGTACTGGATTTCGCCAATGGATTCCTGGAGAGCCTGGAGGACCAAAAGGCGTACAGCAACCGGAAATCGTCCCTGGCGGAAGCTGATGATTGGTTGGGGATCGACGATTCGCCCACTTCGCTGGAACAAATTCTCGACGACTTTCGGGAGCATGTGGTTGACAGGGGGCTTAACCCTGCTTCCGGGGGGCATATGGGGTATATCCCGGGCGGTGGTATTTACAGTGCTGCCCTGGGCGATTACCTGGCTGCCGTAACCAACCGCTACGCGGGGGTATTCTATGCCTCCCCCGGGGCGGTAGCGATGGAAGAAGCCCTGATCCGCTGGGCAGGAAACCTGGTTGGATATGATGGGGGATTTGGAGGGAACCTGACTTCCGGCGGGAGTATGGCCAACCTGATTGCCCTGGCCACCGCCAGAACGCAAAAGGGGATCCATGCGGGGAATGTCCGCCAGAGTGTTATCTACTGTACCCCTCAAACGCATCATAGTATCCACAAGGCCATCGCGTTCCTGGGTCTGCAGGAATGCCTGCTGCGGGAGATTGGCGTGGACGAAAAATTCAGGCTTTCTGTTCCTGCCCTCCGTGCACGGATGGCCGGGGATGTCCAAAAAGGCCTGTCTCCCTTTATGGTGGTGGCCAATGCGGGATCTACAGACACCGGGGCCATAGATCCCTTGCACCAAATCCATGAACTTTGTGAAGCGTACAGCGCATGGTTCCATATAGATGCAGCCTATGGCGGGTTTTTTATGCTTACCAAATTGGGAAAGGACAGGCTCTCGGGTCTGGGATATGCTGATTCTGTGATTCTGGACCCACACAAAGGCCTTTTCCTGCCGTACGGTTCAGGGATCGTCCTTGTGAAAAAGTTGAAGCATTTGCTCGATGCCAACCGATACAATGCGAATTACATGCAAGACGCCTTGAACGCGGACAGGCATTCTCCAGCCGACCTCTCACCGGAGCTGAGCAAGCATTTCAGGGGGATGCGAATGTGGTTACCGTTAAAACTATATGGCGTAGGGGTCTTTTCAGAATACCTGAACGAAAAGTTGCAACTTGCCCGGTACCTTTACGGGCAATTGCAAAAGCTGGGGTTTAACGTGTTGTGTGAACCTGAACTTAGTGTCGTGGTGTTTCGGTACGAGGTGGGCCCAGGTGGTCATGACACCCTGAATAAGGCTATTCTGGAGGCGCTACTCAAGGATGGGCGTGTTTTTATTTCATCGACCATCCTGCAAGGCAGGTATACGTTGCGCGCCGCCATACTATCCTTCAGGACACACAAAAAGGAAGTGGATGTATTGCTGGAACTGCTGCAACAGATAACAAGCGAACTAACAGGCGATGGTCACAGGTAAGGACGCTGCCTGACATAGGAGACCGTGCCAAGGAGCAGGAACCCTAAAAGTGAGTAGGTGACAATGCCCGGCGTTAAAAGATGGTCGCCCTTGGCATACGAGTGCAAACCGGAGAGATAAAAGTTCACCCCAAAATAGGTCATGAGAATGGCGTAATAGCCCAATACGCTCATCATGGAAAACACCCAGGCACCTCTAAGCCGGGGAACCAGGCGCATATGTATGATAAAGGCATATAGCATGATGCTCACCAGGGCCCAGGTTTCCTTAGGATCCCAGGCCCAGTAGCGGCCCCAACTTTCATTGGCCCATTGCCCTCCCAGGAAATTGCCGATGGTTAACATGACCAGGCCCAGGGTCAGCGCTAGCTCGGAGGTTAAGGTTAGCTTTCGTATCTGGGCTTTCATCCGCTCTTGGTTTCGGGCATTAATAAAGACCATGAGAAAGAGGCATATAAGGCCTAATACCATCCCCAGGGTAAAGGGCCCGTAGCTGGCTACAATAATGGCGACATGGATCATCAGCCAATACGAATTCAATACGGGCTGGAGATTCGCGATTGCCGGATCGAGCCAGTTCCAGTGTGCCACCATAAGGAGTATCGAAACCACGAAGGCAGTGGCACCCAAAGCCAGGTAGGAAGTCCGGCTGAGGAACAGGCCAATAAGCATGGTGGCCCATCCGATATAGATCATCGTTTCATAGGCATCGCTCCAGGGGGCGTGCCCCGATATATAGGCCCTGAAGGCAAGTCCGCCACTATGTAGCAGGAGGCAGAGAACGATTGATATCCGCAAGCTTTTCAGGATAAAGCGTATACCCCTGCTTTGGTGGAAAAAGGAGACAATGGCAAACAGGAGCATCAAGGACCCGGCAAGTAAATAAGCCAGGAACAGGTGGTTAAAGGGGGCCAACTTGTTGTAGAGGACTTCGGCGTTTATCTTGGATGCCCCGGGATGTACTTCCTTTCCATATTTAAGTTGGTACTTCCCGATCTTCTCCAGGATGGTTTGCGCCTTGTCATACTGCCCGCTTTCTCTTGCTTCCTCCAGGGACTGGAAATAATAGGGGAGTACCTGCCCGACAAAAACAGTGTCCCTCAACCCCAGCCCTTTTTCTTTGAAGGCATTGGCCGAAAGCCAGGTATTGTTGGGGTCACCCGGCACAGGAAAGATCTTTAGGTTGCGTCCGCTAAGGGCATCATAGAGCAGGTGTACCCGCCTGTCTGTTTCTATAAAGTCTTTTGCAAACCGATCGGGAACAACCAATTGATATGCCTGCTTCACCCGGGCCTCCAGTTTGTAGGCACCCTCCTGATCAAAAAAACTGGCCAGTGGAAGGTGCCGGATATCCCCGGGAACCTGTAATATTTTTCGGATACTGTCATTGCCTTTTTTTACATAGATGAGCGGTACATTGTACCAAAGTTCAGGGAATTGCATTATGGAAATCAGCGTCTGGTCTGCCGTGAGATCGTTGTAGCTATTGCGCTTGCTGAGTTTCCTAAGTAGTTCGGAGGCAAAGGTGTTAAGGGGTTTCATCCGTCCGTTTTGATCCTGTACAACCAGCTTGCCAAAGGCGAGGGCATGTGGCTGTGGTACCTTATGGGCGCTCAGGATCGAATCAATCTGTGTTTTGACCAACAGGGGAGAGGGGGGTGTTTGTGCCCTGCCTTCCTGCGGCCAACCCCAGAGGATGGTGCAGGCAAGCAGGACGCGTACTTTGGGATGGTAAAGCCGGGTCAGGCTTTTTGATACCTTGCGAAACCTTGAATGTCTGCTGAACAATGTCAGGAGCAATCCCAGGTATAACAGGAAGTATCCCACATAGGTAGTCCAGGTTCCCGGGGCGTCTCTGTTTACCGATAAGATAGTGCCTTTTTCGTCCGGGTGGAAGGAGGCCTGGAAAAAGCGGTATCCTTGGTAGTCAAGTACGTGGTTCATGTAAATTTCTGCATTGACGGTTCCGCCAGGGCCAAGCACGTCTACCTTGCTCTTAAAGGCGGCATAGCTGTTCTGGCTTCCCGGATATTTTTCCGCAATGAAATCATTGAGTTTTAATTGAAAAGGGAGCTTGTGTATTTTGCTGCCGTATGAAAGGGTGTACGTAATGCCATTGATGAGGGTGGTATAGGGTTCACCCAATGCCTGCTTTTTGCCGAAGACCGTAATTGCCCGGTCCGTGTCTGCCGTTTTCAGTTGCAGTTGCAGGGCGTCCGGGAGTTCTTTACCCGTGGTGGGTTTTACAGCCCTGGCCCCCGGAAAGCCGCGTTTTGGCGGTTCTGGTATCGTAAACGGTATCGAATTCAGGACATAAAGGGCTTTGTGGTAAAGGGTATCAGGGGTATTGGCGGCAAGTCTTCTCTCTTCCCGGGCAGACATTTGCAACAACTTCCCGTCAAAAGGGGCTTCAATAAACAAATGCGCGCCACGGGTGGTGATATTGATGGCGTCCGGGGTGGGTTGGTTGTAGGCAAAAAAAGTGTCTCCGAGTTTTAGGACCGCCCCTGATCTGAGGAAACTCGATTTCCTTTCCCCCTGGCTGGCCTCCACGATTTCCAGGTATTCCAGGCCATCGGGCGATTCCCTGAAGTAGGGTGCTGCATTTTCCGTGAAACCGCCATAGGCGACTTCCAGGCGCCGGCCCATAAATTCATCAGAAATACGGAAGCTATTGGCCCCTGGCGTGGCCTGGGAGAGTAATACCGGGTGTTCAATGGTCTTTCTAAAGAGGGTGTCGCCCTGATGGTATTCAGCAGTGACTTTTACAAAGGTGTTTTCGGTAATCACTTCGTCCGAACTTTCACCTTCCCTGACCGATAGCAACCCTTCCATCCCATAGTAGCGGGTAATAAAAGCCCCCAGGATTATCAGGACCAGTGCCAGGTGGAGCAGTAGCACGGGGAATTTCTGGCGGCGGAGCAATCCATGCCGCCTGATGTTGAGGACAAAATTGAACACCATCAACAGCATCAGGCCTTCAAACCACCAGGCGTTATACACCAGTATACGGGCCGTCGCGGTATTGTACCCATGTTCTATGAAGGTGCCGGCGGCCAGGGCTATGGCAAAGCACCCCATGAGCATTGCCATGAGCCGGTGAGACTGCAGCATGGCATGGAATTTTCTGAGGATACTCATTTTACATCGGTCAAATTGCCGTTGGTTCGCACATTGCGCGATATGCCTCCTTGAAACAGAGAAGGGAACAAGGTATGGTTAACCTTATTCCCCGCCTCCAAACAACAAGCACCTATCACGGGTTCATTCAACGGTCGTCTTAAATAGATTTCAGGTATTCCACAAGGTCATTTTTATCCTCCCCGGATAATTGCAGGTCAAAATGGGTGTTGTAGTGCTCAATGACATCGTCAAGGGTGGCAAACCGCCCGTCGTGGTAAAAGCCTCCCTGTGCCCTAGCATGCAGCCCCCTTAAAGGGCTGGTGCGGTATTTTCCGGTGGGAGACCTTTTGGCCTCAAAATCATCAATCCCTATTTCTTCTGCGGTGTGCAGGTTAAACCCGGCATCGGTAAAGATGGGGGCAATATGACAGGTCGCGCATTGCGCCGCTCCATTGAAAAGCGCTAAACCACGGGACGCGGCGACTGGGTCAAAACTCCCCTCGGGGGCTTTTGGGGCCTCAAGTGAGAGCTGATAAGCTTGCAATGCGGGTAATTTTGGGGTAATCATATCGGGATCGTTCACCACGTTGCCAAAATTGTTTTCTGCGGCTATGGGGAACTGCGCGGCATCGTTCAGGCGGGCATCCGTAAAATTGCCCTGCCCGTGCATTTCCAGGTTGGCAACAAAGGCATTCCAGTATACCATATCGCCCCAGCCGGTGTAGGTAGCCAGGTGCACCCCCTGTAACCCATAGGCGGCGGGGATGAGGTTGGCGGCGATACCCCCATCGGGTTTCAACGCAATACCATCGACAAACAGGCCCGCGTTGAACTTTCCAGGGCCCCAGCCATTCAGAACGGTCCGCACCGTGGGCTCGTCTACGTGCAGCAGGTCGGCCAGAAATTGGGCATTGTCTGTGAGGGAGACAATCACACCCACATTCAGGTCCCGGTTGGGGTGGCCGTCAAGGCGTTTGCCAATCCCCTCGGCGAAAGAGTTGTCCACGGTAGAATGGCACAGCGCACAGGTAATGCCTACCGAGGACAGATCCCCGTTGCCATCAAAATTCCCCTTTACCCCAACCACGGCATCCAATTGCAGTAGCGCCAGCGTGGTGGCAGGATCATTTAAATCAACATCACCTGCCTGGATGGCGGCTACCACCTCAGAGGGCAGGGCCTCCGCATCTACTTTAAGGCCAACCGCCAGGGCAGTGGCAGGGCTTACGCCATCGCCGTACCCGCCATTGGCATCACCCAGGATGGCTTTGTCAATATGCAGGACATCGCTCCAAAAGGCTTCATCCCCAAAGGTGTCATACCGGAATATTTCTTTGCCTTCCGCTACCATCAAGGGGTCCAGGCGAAGCGTATCGGTTTCCGTTTGGATAATAGTGTCGGTAATGGTTTCGGTTATGGTTTCCGTGATGGTTTCGGTACGGGTGCATTGTATGGAAACCGGCAAAATAAGCAGTATTGCCAGGTATTGGAAGACTCGGTTAGTTTTCATGTTTTTCTGGTTTTAAATATTAGGATGTTGCAGTGATGAAACTTCGGTTTTGGTTGAAATCAGCCTGCGGTTACAGCAGGCTGATTCCCCACAGCATTCATCAAACCACTTCAAATCAATTGTTTGTCACTTAATTCGGATGGTACCCTTCATCACTTTGTGAAGGTTGCAGTAATAGGAGAGGTCTTCAGTGATGACCATGCTCCAGCTTTCATTTTGCTGGAAAGGTTTGGAACTCCATGAATCGTCTTTGCCAGTTACATCGTGGGCAAAAAAATCCTTGTTGACCCAAACTACCTTATCCCCTTTGGCAATGGTAATTTCCGACGGGATGAACTTCATGTGCCTTATTTCCACGACATGGGTCCTGGGTTCCGGCCTTTTCCACCTGGTGGTGGCCCCCAGGGCCAGGGCCAGTAGCAAAACAGGCAAAGCACTCATTTTCGATTTTATAAAGAATCGGAACATGGCCATTAACTGTTGACTTTCTGCAGTACCATTTCGGCATGCCCGAGATGGGCTTCCAATGCCGGGATGACGGCCTGGAGCAGTTCTCGTAATTCATCATTTTCGGTCTCGGGGATCAATAGGTCGTTAATGGCGGCAATGACGGCTTTGTGGTAGCTTACCTCGTTGGAGATATAGGCCTTGTCGAACGCTTTTTTTCGCGTTTTTTGGAGTTCCGACATGGTTTTGTCTGCCGCATCCAGCAACGATTGGCTCACGGCGTTGTCCTTGGGGTTTACGCCAAGCTTCTTTACCAGGGCCGCGGCCTGGGCAATAACCGCGTTATGGTCTTCAACCATCCTGCGGGCAAAATCGAGGATGTCTTTGTTCTTTGATCTTTTGAGGGCAATTTTGGCGTAATCGATATCGATTTTGTTGGCCACCACTGCCACCGAGGCTACTTCGGTATCCATAAGGGAGGGTGTTTCCTGGCTATAGGCCAGGGATGCCATGCCAATGAACAGGATTCCTATCAGTTGTTTCATTTTATAATGATTTAAAATTAGTATGTGGTGATTGGATGCAGGACAACTTCTGAGGTTACAAAAAGGCCTTATATTTTACCCTTCCAGGGCCCGCAGGAAATTCTCCTGCAGGCGTTTCTTTTTAAAGGCGCCTTGATAGATCGCTGTTTTGGTACGGCTGCTCGTATCCTTGATGCCCCTGGAAGCGACACAGAGATGGGTTGCTTCCACCATGACCGCCACGTGCCTGGTTCCAAGGAGGCTGCATAGGGTGTTGGCAATCTCCGTGGTCAACTTTTCCTGTATCTGCGGTTTGCTTGCGAGGAAATCGACCACCCTGTTCAACTTGGAGAGGCCGATGACATTTGTATGGGGGAGGTAGGCGACATGCACTTCCCCGAAAAAAGGGACAAAGTGGTGTTCGCAATACGAGTAAAGGCTGATGTCACGGACCAGGATCATTTCCTTGTAACCATAGGTGTTCTCGAAAAGGGAAATTTTGGGGAAATTGCCCGGATCCAATCCCTTAAAGACCTCTTCAAGATACATTTTGGCGACCCTGTCCGGGGTGTCCCTGAGGCTGGGATCCTGAAGGTCCAGTCCAAGGGCCTCCATGATTTGCCTGAAATGATGGGAAATGCGTTGTAGTTTATGGGCTTTGGGGTCGGTAGAGGCCCGCATAGAGGCCCCGGGGAATGACATGACTTGTGCGTTATGGCCGTTTCGTTCCATTAGGGGGGTTTATGTTAGTAACCTATTTGAATATTCTTTTCCCGGACCCCTAACAACAGGAGGTGGTCTTTAATGCCTTCCGAAAAACCGGGAGGGCCGCAGAGATAGAATTTTTGTTGGGGGGAACCGATGGTTTTGGTCAGGTATTCCAGGTCTATGGTCCCGTGGTCATGGAGGGGGTTGTTTTCCTGGCTCAGGATATTGATAAACCGGCCGTTTAACATTCCTTCCAATTCTGATTGCAATACGATGTCTCCGGAAGTTTTATTCGCATTGATCAGGAGGTGACGGTCCAGGCGGCCTTTGTGATGTAAGTCCCGCAGCATGGGGATGAAAGGGGTAATCCCCGACCCACCCGCGATAAAGGTTCCCGGTCCGTCATACCGGTAGGAGTCCCACGCATCGGAAACCAGTAATTTGGTTTTGGTACTGAGCTTGGCCATGGCCAGGGTCAGCCCATGGTTGGCCGGGTATACCTTGATGATGAATTCCAAATAGGAAGAATCGGGCAAACTGGTCAGGGTAAATGGGGCAAAATTATTTTGATATTCGGGCTTGTCTATGGCCAGTTCAACGGCCTGCCCTATGTGGTATTCGTACCCGCGGGGTTTTTCGACCACCAAACGGATCATGTTGCCCGATAGCCATTGTTTTTCGAGGATGCTCACTGAGTGATTCAAAATACGTTGTTTAAAAAGTTCAAATAATAGATTATCTTTATAGAAGAATGTGCAGGTATATTATAGGATGCTATCGATGGCGTTCCCGGTTCACGGGTACACCGTCTGGCGATAGCCATCCTGGATCGTAAGGACCTATGCATTGGATGCTCGGTTTCGTCGTGGGTTACAAAATGTAACCCGGGAGGGCTTCCTGCATCCAATGTTTAAACAAGCACATCATGGGAGCGACAAAACAAGCCTATAAACCGGACGAACTACTACCGGATAATCGAGTCATTGAGCAAATCCTTGAAGGCGACAGCGAATTGTTCGAAATCTTAATGCGAAGGCACAACCAATTACTCTTCCGGACCATACGGAGCTACTTTCAGGAATCGGCAGATGTGGATGATATCATGCAGGACACCTATATCAAAGCGTTTGAAAAACTCCACCAGTTTAATAAAGAATCCCTGTTCTCTACCTGGCTGGTGCGAATAGGGATCAACGAGGCCTTACAACGAAAAAGAAAATTAAAAAAGCAATACCAGTTGCAATCCATAGACGCCAATGATTGCATAGTACTCCAAATCCCAGACCCTACGGATATGAACCCTGAAAAGAAATCCATGCGTACGGAATCGGTGATACTCATTCAAAGGGCTATCGAACAATTACCGGAAAAGTACAAGGTAGTCTATATGCTCAAGGAAGTGGAAGGCATGGAAGTCGCCCAGGTCGCTGCCGGCCTGCAGTTGAGTATCAGCAATGTAAAAGTTCGCCTTCACCGGGCACGCAACATGATGAAGGATTATATCCTGCAACTTGTGGACCCCTCGGATTTGTTCGAGTTCGGAAACGAAAAATGCGATCGCCTGGTAGATGCGGTGCTGCGAAAAATATCCACCATGAAAGGGTGGGGGGCGCGCTAACGACCATCCGGGAATCCTTGGCCCGGCAGCTGCTTTTGCAGCAGGTGCTCTAATTCCGTTATCAAATCCCTTGAGGTTTCAATTACCCGGACCAGGTGGGTCAGGGCAGCCTTTTTGGCCTCCGCCAACACTTGGCCCTCATGGGCCCCTAACCAATGTGGCACCGGGCGGTAGGGGCCCAGCTGAAAATTCCAGGCCCACGGGCTTACCGGGGCAAAATAGCGAGTACTGTTGATATAGAGTTTGGCGGGTGAACCCGTATCAAAATAAGGGGCCTGTACCCGTTCCTTCCCTTTGCCCGACAAACGGACGCCGGGGCTGTTGGCCGGATCGAGGCGGCCTGTGTGGGTTTTGTTCAACGCCTTTCCTATGGCCGCGACCTCCCAAAATAAACCGGGCCCAGCGGGAAGGGGCACCAGATCCCGGTGGGAGAACCGGAAATCGCCGTATTGCGCCCTGAAAGGGGCCGCGTGCATAAGGCCGTAATAATAGTGGAAGAGGTCTTCCGGGTAAAACACCGTTTTGAATTCGGGCCGGACCCCCGGGATGTTGGCGTAGCAAAGGTTACCTCCGGCAGCACCTTCATTCAGGAAGGTGAGGCCCAGTCGCCTCGAGATACTGCGCAAGCGGTCGGGGTGCACTTCACACCAGGCATACAGGAACGATGCAACACGTTTGCTGTGGGCCGTTCCGGGGTAATATGGGATGCTTAAATTCACCGGTCATTGCGTTTTAGGATACTGGTATTCCAGCGATTTTGCCAATGGGTATATCCCGTATGCCCACCTACCTCATGATTCTCGTATACTGAAAATACCTTTTAAAGCTCTCGGGGATGGTGGCTATATCCAACAGCGAATTTTCTGGGACGTAGGGATAGATCTCTTCGTAGGTTTGCACCTTGTAGAGGCCGGAACGCTTGCTGATATGCTCGCGCCTTAATTCGTGCGGGCCATCAAGGCCGGCAGCCGCCACCAGTTCCAGGAAACTGTGAATGGTGGCCTCGTGGTAATTGCGGACCCTGGGGGCTTTGTCCTCGACCACCAACCCTTTTACCAGCGATTTATTTTGGGTGGCAACCCCGGCCGGACAGGTATTTGTATTGCATTTTAACGCCTGTATACAACCGATGGACAACATCATGGCGCGGGCGCTGTTACAACCATCGGCCCCCAGGGCAATGGCACGGGCCATATGGAAACCGGAAATGATTTTGCCGGCCACGATTAATTTGATCTCCTTTTTTAACCCGAAACCCACAAGGGTATCATAAACAAAGACCAGGCCTTCCCGCAGCGGCATGCCCATGGAGTTGGAAAATTCGACCGGGGCCGCACCGGTTCCGCCTTCCCCTCCGTCTACCGTGATAAAATCGGGCGCGATGCCGGTGCTGACCATGGCTTCGCAAAAATCCATGAATTCCTGTTTTCTGCCGACACAAAGTTTAAAGCCAACGGGTTTTCCCCCGGACAGGTCCCTTAGTTTTTTGATGAAATACATGAACTGCACCGGGTCTGAAAAGGCGGAATGCGACGGGGGCGAATCTACCGTGGTATGGGGGGGTACATGCCTGATCTTCGCAATTTCCTCGGTATTTTTGGAAGCGGGCAAAATGCCGCCATGCCCGGGTTTGGCCCCTTGCGACAGTTTGATCTCGATCATCCTGACCTGTGGCCTGAGCGCATTTTCCCGGAAGCTGTCCTCGTTAAAGGTGCCATCCCCATTCCGGCAGCCAAAATACCCCGTCCCTATTTGCCAAATGAGGTCGCCACCGTGTTCAAGGTGGTAGGGACTTATCCCGCCTTCGCCGGTATTATGGGCAAAGTTTCCCATTTTCGCACCTTTGTTCAGGGCGAGGATCGCATTTTTGCTCAGGGAGCCAAAGCTCATGGCCGAGATATTCAACAAGCTCGACGAGTAGGGTTGTTTGCAATCTTTCCCACCGATCAGCAGGCGCGGAAACTTCCCTATTTCCTTCGGGTTTTGCTTGGCATACATGGAATGCTCCATCCATTCGTAGCCCGAATGGTACAGGTTCATTTGGGTGCCAAAGGGTTCGGTGTCATTTACCTTCTTCGCCCGGCGATAGACCAATGATCTCAAAATCCTGTTTAACGGCCGGCCCTCCGTATCGGTTTCGACGAAATATTGCATGATTTCAGGGCGAATGGATTCCAGGACATACCGGAACCGGCCAACGAGGGGATAATTACGCCTTATGGTATGTTTTTTTTGAACGATGTCTATGGCGCCCAAAACCATCAATGGCCCCAGCACTACGAACGCCCATAAAACGGGGGGCCAAATGAGGGCGATACTTCCCAGGGCAATAAGCAGGGCTGCGGCAATCAGGATAAATACTTCCCGGACTTTCATATCATTATAGGGTTACAGTACCAATTTCAAAAAGCGGCTTCCTATGCCACCCGACGGCAATGGGGCCCCGCGGCCAGCGCTGGCCAGGGGTACTACCCCCTTCAGACAGGCCGGGCATACTGGGGTAGTCGTCATCGGAGCCATAAATATACACGCGCAGGGCTATATTCTGTAGGAAAAGGGTGCATTACCTATGGCCTGAATCCCCGATTTACCCCGCCGCCAGCGTCGGGCAATGTGACGAATATCGTGTTTCTATGGGAATTTGGGGCGCGAACCTTTTTAAAATTTAAGCTTGCGGGTTGTGGCACGACATCACGGAGGATTTTTTTCGACATGGCCCCCATCCCGCCCGTAACCGCCCGGGCAAAGTGGCGCAAGGCCCCCGGGATGGCAAAATTCAGGCGTGCCATCAAACCCACTGGAAAACGATCACGAACATACTGAACAGCACGCTCAGGATTAATAGGTTGAAGGTGGTTTTGGATCGGAGTTGTGCCAAAACGGCCGCATTGAATGCCATGCAAAAAATGGTGACCAGAAAAAGGAAACCAAACTTCACCCCCATGGGCAGATCGCTCATAAGGGCCAGCATGATGGCTATGGAGCCGAGGCAGCTTTGGCCAATGATGGCAATTGCCGCATAGCCCAGTTGGGCTTTTGCAAACTCTTTCAATAGGATATTATAGAGTTTCATGGTGTGTCCCGGTTTAATGGCAGGCCGTACAGGGGGGCTTTCTAATATTAGAAAGAGAAATCTTAAAACATCCCCCCCTGCCGGTAATTCACCTTGCTTTTTCCATTGCGCCTTAGAAAATGGGGGCCCGGCCAATGGTCGTGTGAAGGTGTCCTTGTTTATCAATGGGCTCCTGTCCGGACCCCATTATGCTGCATCCTTTTTCCAGGCTGCCTATGCTTTCAGCCTGTCTTCCAATGCCTCCGCTTTGGGGAAGAGGATGTTGTTTTCGAGGTGGATATGCTGGTGCAGGTCTTCCTCAAATTCCCGTAGCAGGGCAAAGGAAACTTTGTAGGTGGCACAAGCGTCTGGGGGAGGGGTATATTGTGCGCTGAGTTTCGCGATCTGCCGAAAGCGCTCCCCTTCGTTGTCGTGCTCGTGTTGCATGGTGGCTATAGGATTCTTTACCGTGCCAAAACGCGGTACACCCGGGGTTTCTCCCTGCTGTTGCGCCTGGACCATTTTACGGATATAGGGGAAGAGGATCAGCTCTTCCTTCTTCATGTGCATGGCCAGTTCCCCTGCACTTGCCGTGAACAACGCGTTAATCTCCTTAAGCTCGGGGTGTGCCGCCCCGTGTACCCTGGTGACCTTGTCCAGGTATTCCTTTAAAACGGGAAGCTGTTGTGCGACATAGCGGTGGTGTTTCTTTTCAATATAGTCGGCCAGCAGGTCTGCCGACCAGGATGCGAAATCCATTTGGCCCTGGGGTGCCTGCGCCTGTACTGCGTTGATTTCCCTGCGAAGGCCGTCCAGGTCTATGGGTTGTTTTTGGGCCACTTCCTCCAGGGTGCGGTTGCCCTTGCAACAGAAATCAATATGGTGTTTTTTAAATACCTGGGCTGTGCGGTAATCCCGCGCGACCATTGCTCCAATCGTTTGTTCTTGTACTTTTTCCATGATCTGTTAATTTTTAAAATGAGTATTGGCCTTCCGCCCCGGGACGGCTGTGGCCGTGGATCCCCGGCAGACCGGAAGGCGGTGTTCCTGTGTTGCTGAGGTTATCCCCGGCGCCACTGGTTTTAATCCGGATGTTTTAGACAGGTCCATAGCCATGCGTTTATTGGGTTCCCCATTGGCGCAACTCCGCTGCGGTCCAAAGGCCGGGGAAGAATATCCGCCGCTGGTGTCCTGGATGCAGGTATTTTTGCCAGTCGGATCCCCCGGTGGCCGCTTTCTTTTTCCCTTTCTTGATGAGGTAATGTTCGGCCGTACGCAGGTGTACCATGGGCCAGGCCACATTGTACAGGTGGTCAAACTCTCTTAAGGCGTCTTTTAAGGTCGCGGGAAGCGCTGGCAACTGTTGGATGATATCCTCGAGGGTATGGCCCCGGAGTTTTTTGGCTAGCTGGATAAGATCTTCCAGGTACCTGGATTCAAACTGGCGCATGGTCAGTGATTTTTTCCCGGTGGTACGATCCAGGCCCGCATCTTTCCAATAGATATTTTCAAAGAGTGCCTCTACCGGGGGTTGGGGGGGGAGCCTTTTTTTACCGTCCTCATGGACCAGGTTTTCCAGGCGGGTGCAATAGAGTTCCAGATACCGGAATTGGGCGCTCTGGAATCCACTCGCCGGGGTGAGGGTGGTCCTGAAGGCATTGTAGTCGTCGTAATCCATACCCTCCCGCATGATGTCGAAGGAATTGATGAGCATACCCGTATAACGGTTCAAACGGCTGATTTTGGTCGCCAGGAAATCTGCCGTAACGGTTTCTTCCTCCACGATCTGTTCCAGCTCGTGCCGCATCATTTTAAGCAGCAGTTCCGTTAACTGGTGGTACATGATAAAGACGGTTTCGTCTTTAAAATGGGTGCGGGGCTTTTGGAGCGAGAGTAGGGTGTCTACTTCCACATAGTCCCAATAGTTAAGTGGCTTGGCATGGTACAGCCCTTTGAGGTAGGTGTCCGGGTTTTCACCCAGTTTTTGGTACTTTTCGTTGATTTTATCGAGTTTGGACATCACGTTATTTAGGGTTCATTCTTATCGCTTGAGGAAAATATGGCCCGTTTCCAATTCGGTGGCCAGTTCCATGAGGGAGGTGTTTTCCAGCATGTGCTTGAGGTCGTTCCGGATAGTCGCAAAATGGTCATGCAGCGGGCAGGGTTGCCGGGCATTGCATTTTTCGAGCCCCAGGCCACATCCTTCGTAGATGGCGTTGCCATCAATGGCAAAGACAATATCACTCAGGCGGATGACAGGGAGTTGGGATTTCCGGATTTGAAACCCGCCATAAGGCCCTTTCACCGAATCCAGGAGGTTGTTTTTGGCCATTTGGTGTAGGATTTTGGCGGTAAAGGCCACCGGGGAATCTATTTCACCCGCAATCGCTTTCAGGCTTACCCGCTTTCCTTCGAGCGACGCATGGGCGATGTAGACGGCGGCCTTAATACCATATTCACAGGCTTTGGAAAACATGAGGACCGGTTTAAATACGGTCCAAAGATACAAGGATTTTTATTTCTGACAAAAAGGTCAGAAATAAAAAAAGAGCTTTCCCCTAAAGAAGGGGTAGTGCCCTTGGTTGGCAATTCTTTTATATCTTAGGGTGGCAGGCCTTTAGGTAGTGGGATACCCCCCGGTTGTAGCTTGTTGGGTGCACTGTCAAAAAAACTCCGTTTATGAATGATTTCGGTACGTCTATCTGGTCCACCGCGGTACTCCTGTTCTTTTTGATGGATCCTTTGGGGAACATTCCCGTCCTGCTCTCCGTACTCAAAGGGATTCCCCCCAAACGGCAGCGGTTTATTATTTTGCGGGAGTTGCTGGTAGCCCTGGCCATCCTGTTCGTTTTCCTCTTGGCGGGAGGACCCCTTTTGGACTTCCTGCACCTGCAACAGGAGGCGGTAACCATATCGGGGGGCATCATTTTACTCATCATCGGGTTGCGGATGATCTTCCCCAAACCGGAGGGGATCATGGGGCACCAGCCGGGTGGGGAACCGTTTTTGGTTCCCATTGCCATCCCCATGATTGCGGGGCCCTCTATTCTGGCGATGCTCATCCTGATGACCCAGAACAGTCCGGGTAACACGGGCAACTGGGCCATATCCGTACTCATCGCCTGGGGGCTTTCGGCGATAATCCTGTTGGCAGCGCCCCTCCTGCTGCGCGTTTTAAAGGAGCGGGGCCTGATTGCCCTGGAACGCCTGATGGGGATGTTGCTGGTCATGATCGCTGTGCAGATGCTCATCAATGGCTTTAAGGTCCTTTTTTGACCAGAGGTTCGTCAGTGCTTTGTTAAATGGTGATGCCCATGGCGTCAGCAGGTATTTGGCCGATCTACTGGAATAGTCCCCTGAAATTGAATATATTGCTATCAACTTAAATAAGGTCAACCGAAAAGAATATCAAGAGAACATGGAAAGCAGAAGGAATTTTGTGAAAAAAACAAGCCTGGCCGGACTAGCCCTGGGGACCCTGCCGGCCTACACCTTTGGCAGCGTCTATCCAAAGGCCAAGGAGATTTTAAACGTAGGGATGATTGGGGTAGGCCTGCGCGGCACCAACCACCTGAACAACCTGCTGGCACGGGAAGACGTGCAGATTACCGCCATTTGCGATACTGACCCGGCGCGAATCCAAATTGCGCTGGACAAGGTTAAACAAGCCGGCGGAAAACCCCCGAAGACCTATGGGAAGGATGACTACGACTATCGCCACCTCCTGGAATTGGAAACGGTAGACGCGGTGGTGATCGCCACCCCCTGGCTTTGGCATACCCGTATGGCGGTAGACAGTATGAAAGCCGGTAAATACACTGGTCTCGAAGTTTCGGCCGCGAATACCCTGGAGGAATGCTGGGACCTGGTCAATACCCATGAGGCTACGGGTTCGCACCTGATGATCCTGGAAAACGTAAACTACCGCAGGGATATCATGTCCGTATTGAATATGGTACGGCAGGAGGTTTTTGGTGAGCTTGTCCATTTTCGGTGCGGGTATCAACACGACCTCCGCCAGGTTAAGTTCAACGACGGGAAACAACCCTACGGCGGTGGGGTCGAGTTTGGCGAGAAAGCCATATCGGAAGCCCGTTGGCGCACCCTGCATTCGGTAAAGCGCAATGCCGATGTATACCCTACCCACGGCCTGGGCCCGGTGGCGGTCATGGCCGATATCAACCGGGGCAATCGCTTTGTTTCCATGACCTCCCATGCCAGCAAGCCCATAGGGCTGCATAACTACATCGTAAAAAATGGGGGCGAAGACCACCCCAACGCCAGGGTACAGTTCAAACAGGGCGATGTGATCACGACGACTATTGAAACGGCGAGGGGGGAAACCATTATCATCACCCATGACTGCAACCTGCCACGGCCTTATTCTTTGGGCTTCCGCGTACAGGGGGGCAATGGGCTCTGGGAGGTAGATGGCGACCGTATATATATTGAAGGCAAATCAGAACCCCACCAATGGGAGAAGGCCGGGCCCTGGCTGGAGCAGTATGACCATCCGTTGTGGAAAAAGTACGGGGCCTACGCGGAAGGGGCCGGGCACGGAGGCATGGATTTCTTCGTGATCCAGGCTTTTGTCGAATCGGCCAGGCGAAACATCGCACCTCCTATGGATGCCTATGACGCCGCGGCCTGGAGTGCAGTGACACCACTTTCAGAATCCTCTATCGCCAACAATGGGGAACCACAGGACTTCCCGGATTTTACACGGGGGATGTGGATCAAACGCACCCCCTACGACTGGATACGCGATCATTACGGCGCATAGGCGTATTTTCGTTCCGGGCACCTCTTTGACAATGGGAGGCCAAAGGGATGCGGGAAGGGATATTGTACCGCGCTAGCTGATTTTTATCATAGGCCAAGGGAACACGGCCGGTTACTTTTGCGGAAAGACGTTATTGCCCATGAGTACCCTCGTGCAGAAGTACAATGTTCCGGGGCCCCGCTATACCAGTTACCCCACCGTCCCTTTTTGGGATATCGATGCCTTTTCGGGCAGGGAATGGAAAGAGGGGCTCAAAAGGAGTTATTCCGAAAGCAACCAGACAGAAGGCATTAGCCTCTATATCCACCTGCCTTTTTGTGAGCATATGTGCACTTTTTGCGGATGCCACAAGCGGATTACCAAAAGGCATGAGGTGGAGGGGCCCTATATACGCAGCGTGTTAAAAGAGTGGCAGCTGTACCGAAAAATGCTTGGGGGAAGGCCACAAATTAAAGAGTTGCATTTGGGCGGCGGCACCCCAACCTTCTTCACTCCCGAAAACCTCCGGGTATTGATAGAGGGGATCTTCAGGGGGGGCGACCGCCACAAGGACCTCGAATGCAGTTTTGAAGGCCATCCCAACAATACCACCAAAGAACACCTGCAGACCCTGTACGAATTGGGTTTCCGACGCGTGAGCTATGGGGTGCAGGACTACAACCCCGCCGTGCAGAAAGCGATACACAGGATACAGCCATTTGAGCATGTCAGGAGGGTCACAGAATGGTCGCGTGAGGTTGGCTACACCTCCGTGGGGCACGACCTGATTTTTGGTTTGCCACACCAAAGTATGGAACATATAGAAGCGACCGTGGCCAAAACCCGGGAGCTGATGCCCGACCGGCTCGCCTTTTACAGCTACGCGCATGTGCCCTGGTTAAAGGGGAACGGGCAAAGGGGTTTTAAAGATAGCGACCTGCCGGATGCCGGGGAAAAGCGCCGGCAATACGAACGCGGGAAAGAACTCCTGGCCGGGGTGGGGTATGAAGAGATAGGGATGGACCATTTCGCCCTGCAAAGCGATTCATTGTACCAGGCCATGGCCTCCGGGGCCCTGCACCGGAATTTTATGGGCTATACCGCATCTAAGACCCAATTGATGATAGGGTTGGGGGTATCCAGTATCAGCGACAGCTGGTACGGCTTTGCCCAGAACGTAAAGCAACTGGAAGAGTACCAGCACCTCGTAGACAGCGAGATCATCCCCATCTACCGTGGGCACCTCCTGAATGCCGAAGACCAGGTAATCCGCAGGCATATCCTGAACCTGATGTGCCGTTTTGAGACCTCCTGGGACACGGCCGACACCTATTTGCCGCAACTCGATAACACCGTCCCGGACAAGCTGGCCGAGATGGTGAGGGATGACCTTGTGATACCCACGGGGAAAGGACTTGTGGTGACAGAGAAAGGGAAGCCGTTCATCCGTAACGTGTGCATGGCCTTCGATCTGTACTTGCATAGGAAAACTCCCGAAAAAGAGCTATTTTCAATGACGATTTAACCAAATACCGAAATACCATGAAAACAATCATAGTACCCCTTGATTTCTCGGAGCAATCTGAATTTGCCATGAAAGTGGCTGCCTCCCTGGCCAAAAAACACGGTTCTGAGATCCTTGCCCTGCACATGCTTGAGCTGAACCAGGCCATTATCTCCTCTACCGAAGGTTTCTATCAGGAACACACCGTATTCCTGCTGAAACTGTCTGAAAAACGGATGAAGGAATTCCTGGATAAACCCTACCTGAAAGGCATTAAAATCACGCCCATTATCAAGCATTTCAAGGTCTTTGGGGAAGTGAACGAAGTGGCTGAAAAGCACAAGGCCGACCTGGTGGTAATGGGCTCCCATGGCACGGATGGGCTTAAGGAAATATTTGTGGGCTCCAATGCCGAAAAGGTCGTCAGGAACTCCGACATACCCGTCCTGGTGGTGAAGGAGGAAATAAAGGATTTCAAAGTCACTGATTTTGTTTTTGCCAGTGATTTCCAGCCCGAAAACGTAAAAGCCTTTAACCGGGCAGCTGCCTTCGCCAAAAAGCTCAATGCCCGCATGCACCTGGTATACGTCAATACCCCGGGTGATGATTTCCTCAGTACCCAGGACACCTATAAGCGTGTTACGGCCTTCCTTCAAAAGGCCAATGTGGGAATGGAAGTGGAGATCTACAATGATTACAGTGTGGAGCGGGGGGTGTTGAATTTCAGTGAGGATATCAATGCCGATGTGATCGGGATCCCCACCCACGGGCGCAAGGGCTTGTCACACTTCTTTATGGGAAGTATAGGGGAAGACATCGCGAACCATTCCAAGATCCCGGTGATCACTTTTAAAATCTGATAAAGGAAGGCCATCGCCCGGGCGATTACCAGCGGTGATTGGCAGGGGATGATCGTAATGCCTATGGTTGTAGCATGGGGAACAGCCTTCGTATTTCTTCGTCCGTGGGCTGCTTCCCATATTCACAAACCTCAAATGCCTCGGCATGTGCTACCCGGCTTCCCCGCGGCCCATACCATTTTTCCAGGCTTTTCCGGGTAGCGCTATCGGGTGCCGCTGCCCGCCATTTTGCCAAATATTCCAGGCGTTCTGCTTCGCTTTCCGGCACCTGATCCAATTGGCCCATCGTCCACGGCAGCCAATCAAAAAATTGTGAGGCGTGGGCTGCCAGGGCATAGATTTTTTTCTCAAAAACGGGGCCAATGTCCACCGCGATATGGGGTTCAAAGGCACTGGGTTTTTGAAAATGATCTGCCGAGTACAAGAAAACGGGGTTCTTCTTTAAAGGGGGCGTATCCGGTGCCACAGATGGGACAATCACCATATAGGCGGCATCCTGTACCAGTACCCCGGTATAGCGATGGTCCGGGTGGTAGTCATTGGGCCTGGGGGCGATCACGATATCGGCATCCCAGCTCCTGATTTCCCGGATCACCTGCATGCGGTTTTCCAGGCTGGGCACCAATTCACCGTCATGGTTATCCAACACCGTATAGGTAACGCCAAAACGCTTCCCTGCTTCGGCAGCTTCCTGCCGCCGGACGGCTGACAGGGCTTCCCTATCCAGTTCATAATGCCCGGCGTCGCCATTGGTCATAGACACGAACTTCACCCGGTGCCCCAGGGATGAAAAGAGCAGGGCGGTACCACCGGCGTCCAGGTCGCAGTCATCCGGGTGGGCCCCGAAAACAACCACATTGAGCCTAGCTTCCTGTGCCGGGATGGTAGCCACAGGCAACAGCAGGAGGAGGCAAAACAGTGCGAATCGGTTCATACCGCGGGCCTTAGAGGAGTTTCATTGCTTCGGGGTCCCAGCGCACCGGCTGGCCTTTGAAATAACTTTCATTGGCCAACAAGGCGGCTCCTGCCGCCCTCAGTCCGAAGGTAGGATCCTGTACCACCGGCTTTTTACCGCGTACCGCTGCAATAAAATTGTGCAAATGGTCATAGTGGGCACCTTCATAATCCCTGGGTGCTTCAAAGACGGTTTCCCCCAGCCGCAAGATTGACTTCCTGCTCTGCAACTCCTGTTGGGCATAGGCTTCCCGGATTTTTTCCTGGGTCGCGTGGGGGTAGGCGACCATGGAATACCCCCCCGGGACCATGTCGAGTTTGGAGCGCACCAGGCGTACCGAGTTGTTGCTCACTTCCATGGCCCCTTCGGTGCCGACCAGCCGGAAGCCACCCCCACCGCCGGACCCGGCGATGAAATTGATCCTGAAAGAGGCGTTGAAGGCCGCGTGGGTCTTTGTTTCGGGATAATCATAAAGCGTGATGGTTACATCGGGGACATCCCGGCCATCTTTCCAGTACCTCAGGCCCCCGGTGGATTGCGCCCTGACGGGCCCTTTGGAGTCTATGATATAATGCAGGGTAGAAAACGCGTGCACAAAAAGGTCGCCCGCCACCCCCGTGCCGTAGTCCTGATAATTCCTCCACCGGAAAAAGCGGGTGGGGTCGTAGGGAATCTTGGGTGCCCGTCCGAGGAAGGTCCCAAAATCCACGGTTTGCGGGCTCGCGTCCGGAGGTATGGGATATTGCCAGGCCCCTTCGGCACTGTAGCGGTCGTTGTACATGTCAAGCATCACCAACTCGCCAATTGCCCCGTCCAGGTATAGCTCCCGGGCTTTCTCATTCCCCAGGGACGACATCCCGTGGCTGCCTACCTGGCAGACCACCCCGGTTTCCTTTTGTGCCCTGATGATCTCATGCCCTTCGTCAAATTGCTGTACCATGGGCTTCTCGCAGTACACGGCCTTGCCTGCCCTGAGGGCATCTATAGTAATGGTTTTGTGCCAGTGGTCGGGCGTGGCGATGATCACTGCGTCTATATCCTTGCGCTGCAGGAGCTCCCGGTAGTCGCGTGTGGTGAAAATGGAATCGCCCCAGTCTTCACGGGCCCGGTCCAGGCGTCCGGTGTAAAGGTCGCATACCGCCACCAGTTCCACGCCCGGCACTTTCAGTGCGTTCCGCGTGTCGTAAATCCCCTGTATGCCCGCGCCAATCAGCCCCAGTTGTACCCGGTCATTGGCGGTATACGCGTAGTCCGGGTAGTCCCTTAGCAGGGGGATCGGTTGGTGGTTGGGGGATGCCATTACGTATGGGGCCGAGGCGATGGCAGCGGTACCCAGGCTGGCCTTGCGTATAAAAGACCTTCTGGAAGTGTTTTCTTTCATGAGCGGATGTACATTTTGAGTTAGAACCAAACTAGGCTGCTCAAGGTACATTTTTTTCGGAAAGGGGCAAAGGCGCTTTACCGCGGCAGGAAGGATCGCTGCTGTTCCAGGTCCCGGGCAAGTTCACGGAGGGTCAGCTGCTCCAGGTTGCGTATCATTTTGATACGGGAAGGCTGGAAAGCCGCATGCAGCGGGCAAGGCCGGTCCTCGTTGCACTCCTCCAGGCTCAACATGCAGGAGGTCAGCCGTGTGGGGCCGTCTATGACATCGATAATGCTTATCAAGGGCTGGTCGCGGTTCTCTTCGCTCAGGTAAAAACCGCCCCTGGGCCCCCGGGTGGAGGAAACCAGTTTGTGACGCGACAATTCCTGCAGCAATTTGGCGAGGTAGGCCCTGGGGACATTGATCTTTTCATAGAAATCCTTCACCATCAGTTTATGTTCTTCACTGGAATACTGTGCCAGGTATAGCACTGCTTTCAGGGCGTATTTAGAGGAGTTGGTCAACATATTCGGCCACTTGGCAATTTGACAACAATTATAAAAAGATATTTATATCCTCAATATGACCGAAATCATATCATAAGCCGCAACCGGCTACTATTTTTGAACCATTAATTCATATCCCTAACAAATGAAACCAATTATAAAAGGAAGTGTATTGCTCTTGTCTGCCCTGATGTTCAGTTGTGGTGGAAAAGAGGAAAAGAAGGAAGAAGGCTTTAGCCTGGAACGGCAGAAAGCCAAAACAGAACAAACCCAGGAGGCCGTGGTTTCCGACGCCGTAAAGGCATCTGAGCGCGTCGCGCTTGACAACAAGGGGGTTGGGCCCGTGAAATCAGTCACCCTCGCCCCGGAAGTCGACCCGCAAATGGCGGCCAAAGGAGAAGAGGTCTATAACCAGATGTGCCTTGCCTGCCACAGGGTAGGAAAGCGTTTTATCGGGCCGGCACCCAACGGCATCCTGGAGCGCCGCAGCCCGGAATGGGTGATGAACATGATCCTGAACCCGGAGGTGATGGTGAAGGAGGATCCGCTTGCCAAAGACCTGTTGGTAGAATTCAATGGTTCGCCCATGGCCAACCAGGGCCTTACCGAGGAGCAGGCCAGGACGGTCCTGGAATACTTTAGAACCTTAGAATAACCACGCATGAAAACAACAAACACGACCATTAAAGTACTTCTTGGCTGCCTATTACTGCTTGCCGTGCCCCTGGCCTGTAAGCAAGGCGCCGAAAAGCAGGGGGAAGTTCCTGAGGCAACCGCCCAGGAACCTTCCCAGAACCAGGGGCAGGCCTTTATCAAGGATGATGTGTCTACGCCCAATGTACTCGATATCGCCATCGGTTCGGAAGACCATACCACCCTGGTAGCGGCCGTTCAGGCTGCAGAACTGGAGAACGCCCTGGTCAATGCCGGGCCATTGATGGTTTTCGCACCTACCAACGCCGCCTTTGAGGCATTGCCGGAGGGTACCGTGGAAGGTCTTCTGAAACCCGAAAGCAAGGACGCCCTGGCCAATATTCTCAAGTACCATGTCACCCCGGGGAATTATTCCAAAGATTTCCTGAAAAAGTTCAAAAAGCTCGGACAGGCCAATAACCAGGACGCGCTGGTGGAAGTAAAAGGCGAGGAGGTCTATGTCGGCGGTGCGAAAATCCTGGCAAGCATCCCCGCAGGGAATGGAATTGTCCATGTAGTGGACAAAGTACTGTTGCCCCCCACAGAATAAAATCATCATAACCAATAAATACACAACAATGAAAAATACCCATTTATTAGCAGGAATACTCCTGGGCATGGCGGCCTTTTTGAGCGGTTGCCAGGACCAGGGAAAAGGCACGAACGGCGCCCTGGCCTCTTCGGCGGCGGAGAAGGTCTATGTGGCCCCGGGAGAGCACGACGAGTTTTACGCCTTTGTTTCGGGCGGTTTCAGTGGACAGCTTTCCGTATACGGCCTGCCTTCGGGGCGGTTGTTTAAAGTAATCCCCGTTTTTTCACAGGATCCTGAGAAGGCCTGGGGATATAATGAAGAAACCAAGCCCATGCTCAATACTTCCCATGGTTTTATCCCCTGGGATGACGCCCACCACCCCGATATATCACAGACCAAAGGTGAACTGGACGGGAGGTATGTCTTCATCAACGGAAACAATACACCGAGGATTGCCAAGATCGACCTGAGTGTTTTTGAGACCACCGAGATTATTGAGATACCCAACAGTGCCGGGAACCACAGTTCTGCTTTTGTGACAGAGAATACGGAATATGTGGTCGCCGGGACCCGTTTTTCCGTACCGGTGCCACAGCGCGATATGCCCATAGCCGAGGCCAAGGGTAATTTTAAGGGTTCCCTGTCTTTTATTAGCGTGGACCCCGAAGATGGAAGGATGGACCTTTCATTCCAGATCCTGATGCCCGGTTTTGACTATGACCTGGCCCACCCCGGGAGGGGGGCTTCCCATGGCTGGATGTTTTTCACCACGTACAATACCGAAGAAGCCAACAGCCTGAAAGAGGTGAATTCTTCCCAGAACGACAAGGATTTTATTGCTGCCGTCAACTGGAAAAAGGCCGAAGAATATATTGCCGAAGGTAAATTCACCACCGTACCGGCCAATTATGCGCATAACGTGTATGACGACAATACCCACACCGCCACTTCCACGATGAAAAAGGAAGTGCGGGTGCTGGACGCCTCGGCGCTGCCCGGCCTGGTGTATTTCCTGCCTACCCCCAAGTCTCCCCACGGATGTGATGTAGACCCCACAGGAGAATACATCGTAGGGAATGGCAAGCTTTCTGCCGACCTCACGGTCCACTCGTTTACCAGGATGATCGATGCCATTGAAAACGAGAAGTTCGAAGGCGAGGCCTATGGCATTCCCATCCTTAGCTTTGAGGACGTGCTGGCCGGCACCGTGAAACAAGCGGGCCTTGGACCCCTGCACACAGAGTTTGACGCCCAGGGCAACGGCTATACTACCTTCTTTATATCCTCTGAGGTGGTGAAATGGAAAGTCGGGACCTGGGAAGTGGTAGACAGGCAACCCTGCTACTATTCGGTAGGCCACCTGATGATCCCCGGGGGAAACTCCAGGAAGCCCTTTGGCAAGTATGCCGTGGCCATGAACAAGATTACCAAAGACCGTTACCTGCCCACAGGGCCAGAGGTGACGCAGTCGGCACAGTTGTATGATATTTCCGGCGATAAAATGGAATTATTGCTCGATTTCCCTACCATTGGGGAGCCCCACTACGCTGCGGGGATCGCTGCTGACCTTATCAAGGAACGCTCCAGGAAGATCTTCAACCTCACCGACAACAAACACGCGCACGCCACCACTTCCGACGCCGATGTGAAAGTGGTCCGCGATGGCAAGGAAGTACATGTGTATATGACCATGATACGAAGCCATTTTAACCCGGACAATATCGAAGGGATCAAAGTAGGCGATAAGGTCTATTTCCACGTGACCAACCTGGAGCAGGACTACGACGTTCCCCATGGTGTGAGTATGATCGGGGCCAATACCTCCGAACTTCTGATCATGCCGGGGCAGACCGAGACCTTTGTCTGGGAGCCCAAGCAGGTTGGTGTATGGCCGTTTTACTGTACGGACTTCTGTTCTGCCCTGCACCAGGAAATGCAGGGATATGTAAGGGTTTCCCCCGCAGATTCGAGTTTGGATCTGAGCTGGTCCCTCGGCGAATAATAAGTTAATGGAAAAGGGTTGTTAATTAGGTGAAAAAGCGGGTAGTGTTGAAAGACCCACCCGCTTTTTACCAACCCAAAATCACCACCGATGAAAAAATCACGTATACTAATGTTTCTGGGGCCCCTGTTGCCATTGCTCCTCTTTGTCTTCCCGCTCTGGAATATTACCCTGGAGGCACCTCAATACCCAATTCCCCTTGGAATGGATATCTACATCAACGATTTTGCGGATACCCACCCGCACGATATCAAGAACATCAACCTGATGAACCACTACGTGGGCATGAAGTACATCCCCGATGCCATCCCCGAGTTCAAGATATTCCCGGCCGGGATCCTGATCACCACGGCCATTGGCCTGCTGATCGCCTTTAAGGCAAATTATAAATGGTACCTCTATTGGGGTATCCTTATGGTGTTGATCAGTGCCGCGGGCATTTATGACTTCTACCTTTGGGAGCACGATTACGGCCATAACCTGGACCCCAAGGCCATTATGAAATTCACCAATCCGGACGGATCGGTAATGGGATTTCAACCCCCTTTATTCGGCACCAGGGACATCCTGAATTTTAGGGCGCATTCCTATCCGCAATTAGGGGCGTTTTTCCTGGCCGCGGGTATCGCCCTGGGCTTTGTCGCCTTTTTCCTGGGGAAGAAGGAATCAAAACAACATCAACTTTTGGTAAAGAGCGCATGATGAAACAGCTGTTGCAAATAGCGGTTCTCACCCTGGTGATAGGCGGCCTGGGCAGTTGCACCCCGGGTCCCAGGCCCATAGATTACGGGACAGATGCCTGCCACTTTTGCAGGATGACCATCGTAGACCGGCAACATGCCGCAGAGATGGTCACCGATAAAGGCAAGGTGTACAAATTTGATGCGGTAGAATGTATGGTGAATTCCAGGGAAGAAATAGGCGCGGATAATATAGCACTATACCTTTGCAACCATTATGAGGCCCCGGGCGAACTCATAGACGCCACCACCGCCGGCTTCCTGGTCAGCGAGGCGATGCCTAGCCCGATGGGGGCCAACCTCACAGCCTATGCGACTATCGAGGCCGCAACCGCTGCCCGTCAGGAACACGGGGGGGAGGTTTTTAACTGGGAGGCACTTTTGTCCTATCTTAAAAGCAAGCACTATGTATACCATTTATGACACCATTGCTTCCCAAACGATCAAGGACTTACAGGTACACAAAGTTTTTCGTACCGATGCCTTTGAGCTCCTGAGCATCACGTTGGAAAAGGGATCGGTTTTCCCCGAACACACGTCCCCCCGGGAGGCGGCACTCCTCGTACTCGAGGGCAGCATCCTTTTTCACATAGAAGGGGTCCCCTACCGGATCTCGAGGCAGCGCATGTTCCATTTCCCGGCCAAAACCCCCCACTGGGTAGAAGCCCTGGAAGATGCCAAGTTCCTGATCATTCGCTGATACCAAAGAAAAACAACCCTTGACCATAATGACAGACTTCATTACCTGCCTGCCGGGAGTTTTGCTGTGGGGCCGTGGAAACCTACAACAGCGCATGTACAGGGCCATTGTACCATTGCCCTCTTACTTTCCGGGGAATAGCGATATCTTTATGGGCAAAGACCTTTTAATGACCCCGCGGAACACGACCCCATAGAATAATTTATATGAGAAGATCGATTGGAATATTGCTACTGCTGCTTGTTTTCCCTGCCAGGCCCATCCTTGCCGGTACGGTACCGGTATGCCCTTCCTGTGAGGTAACCACCATTGGCGAAGGGATTGCCATGGCCGCCGATCATGACACCCTCATGATAGGAAAGGGCCGGTATCATGAATACAACCTGGTTATTGACAAGCCACTTACACTGATAGGGTTGGAATACCCCACCATCGATGGCGGGGACCAGGGTGAGATCCTGACCATTATTGCCGACCAGGTTACGGTGCAGGGCTTGCACATCGTGAATGTGGGGACAAGCTATACCACAGACTTTGCGGCTGTACGGGTGGTCGAAAGCTCTGATTTTGTCATCCGTGACATGAAGCTGGAACAACTATTTTTTGGGATCTACCTCGAAAAATCGTCCCGGGGCCTGGTGGAGGGGAATACCATCAACGGGGATGCCCTTGAAGAATTCAATTCGGGCAACGGCATCCAGCTGTGGCACTGCAGGGATGTGGTGGTACGCGACAACACGGTGAGGCAGGTACGTGACGGGATCTACCTGGAATTCTCGGACCGGATACGCATCCAGGGAAACCGGAGTACAAACAATGTGCGTTACGGCCTGCATTTTATGTTCTCTAACAACGACAGTTATGAAGACAATTATTTTGAGAATAACGGGGCAGGGGTGGCCGTCATGTTTTCCAAGCAGATCCGGATGGTGGGGAACACCTTTCGTAAAAATTGGGGCACCGCTGCATTTGGGGTGCTATTGAAAGAGATCAATGACTCCGAAATCAGCCGGAACCTGTTTGAAGAAAATACGATCGGCATCAGCATAGAGGGGTCTAACCGCATACGCTATGAGAACAATGACTTCGTCAAAAACGGCTGGGCGCTAAAAGTGCGGGGGGCTTGCTACACCAATACCTTCAGTGGCAACAATTTCCTGCATAATTCCTTCGACCTGTCGTATAACAGCAACCTGAACGACAACCGCTTTGAAGGCAACTATTGGAGCGGTTATACCGGTTATGACCTGGACAAGGACGGGGTGGGGGATGTACCCTACCGCCCGGTAAAATTGTTTTCCTACATCGTCAACAGGACGCCGGAGACCATTGTCTTGCTACGAAGCCTTTTTATGGATATCATCGATTTTTCGGAAAGGGTGTCGCCTGTGTTTACCCCGGACAAATTGTTTGATACCCGGCCATTAATGAAGAAAGTACCATGATACAAATTCAAAACCTGCACAAACAATTTGGTGCCAACCGTGTACTGACCGGACTGGACCTGGACATTAGCGGAGGGGGCATCTTTGCGGTCCTGGGGCCCAATGGTTCCGGAAAGACCACCCTGATCAAATGCCTGTTGGGGATGGTGGTCCCCAATGAGGGGATCATCCGGATTGATGGAAAGGAGATCAAAGGGCGTTGGAAATACCGCCAGGATATCAACTACCTGCCCCAGATCGCCAATTTTCCGGGCAACCTTACCGTAAAAGAGCTTTTTCACATGATCAAGGACCTGCGGCAGAAGGCCGGAGATGCCGGGGAACTGATAACCCTGTTCCAGCTCCAACCCTTCCTGGAGAAGAAGTTGGGGACGCTATCGGGCGGGACCAAGCAAAAGGTGAACCTGGTACTGGCCTTTATGTTCAACAGTCCGCTGCTGGTGCTTGATGAACCGACCACGGGCCTGGACCCCGCTTCCGTGATCCGGCTGAAAGGGCTGATAGCGCGGGAACGGCAGAAGGGGACCACCATCCTGATCACCTCCCACATCATGCAGTTTGTGGAGGAGGTGGCCGATGAGATCATCTACCTGCTCGAAGGCCGGATCTATTTTAAAGGGGGCATCAAGGCATTGAAAACAAAGACGAAACAAAACGATTTTGAACACGCCATCGCGGCCATAGCAACAAGTCAGGACCATGGGTAAGATTTTAAAATACAGTTTTTTTGACCTGATGCGGAGCCGGTGGAGCTACGTTTACTTCCTGTTCTACCTGGCATTGGGTTTTGTACTGCTGTTTCTCAACAACGATGTGGCCAAGGCCGTCATCACGCTGATGAATGTGATTATTGTGCTGGTGCCCCTTATCGGCACGATCTTCGGGATCATGTATTTTTACAACTCCAGGGAATTCACCGAACTGCTTTTGGCGCAACCGATACGCCGTTCGTCCATTTTCCTTGGACAGTACCTTGGGGTCACCGGCTCCTTGACCCTGAGCCTGGTGATGGGGCTGGGCATCCCATTTGTGCTGTATGGACTGCTCCGCAGCGGCGCCATTTGGGATTTTGGGCTGCTGTTGCTCACCGGGGCGTTCCTTACCGCCATTTTTTCGGCCCTGTCCTTTAATATCGCCCTGAAACACGAGAACAAGATCAAAGGGTTCGGGTATGCCGTCTTGCTATGGTTGTTTATGGCGGTCATCTATGACGGGATCTTCCTGCTCTCCCTTATCGTTTTTGAGGAGTACCCCCTTGACAGTTTTTCATTGGTGGCGACCATGATTAACCCCATAGACCTATCGCGCATCCTCATCCTGCTAAAGCTCGATATCTCGGCCCTGCTGGGGTACACGGGGGCGATCTTCAAGGCCTTTTTTGGTACCGGCCTTGGGTTCCTGCTATCCTTCAGTATGCTTTGCTGCTGGACCGGGATCCCGGTTTGGTTGCTTGTGAGGAATGCCAAAAAGAAAGACTTTTGATTGCTATGCCGGTCACCCTTTAGTAACATAAATGAGCTTCCTCCAACGCCATGCAAAGATTGCCCTGGGCTATTTCCTGGTTGCCGCCCTCCTGGGGGTGCTTTTGCGCTGGTATCATGTGGGCGGAGGCGTATTCAACTATAAATATGTACTGCATACCCATTCGCACATCGCGCTTTTGGGATGGGCCTACCTGGGGCTTACGACCTTGTTGTTTAAGGCCTTCCTGGAAAAGACCGCGGTCCAAAAGCGTTATCGCCGCCTTTTTTGGGCGACACAGCTCAGTTTAGTGGGGATGCTTTTCAGCTTTCCCTTCCAGGGGTATGCCCTGTATTCCATTATTTTTTCCACCCTCTTCCTGTTCATGTCCTACGCCTTTGCCTGGCTGTTCCTGCGATATGCACCGGCAGGATTAAAAGGCACCTTTGGCTTCCGGCTGCTAAGGGCCGCCTTGTGGTATATGGTGGTGTCCAGCCTGGGCCCCTGGGCCCTGGGGGGTATTATGAATACCCTGGGCCCCGCGTCGGATTGGTACCGCATCGCCATTTATTTTTACCTCCATTTCCAGTACAACGGATGGATGCTTCTGGCACTCCTTGGAGTGGGGTTTTTTATGGCCGAAAGCCATGGCATCCACTTTCCGGGTCGCTGGCTTCGCAAGCTCTGGTGGTCCCTCAACGCGGGCGTTGTGCTCAGCTTTTTCCTTTCGGTGCTCTGGACCCACCCCGGGTTTGCGGTGTACCTGCTTGCCGGCCTGGGCGGGCTGCTGCAATGCCTGGCCATAGGGATGCTGTCAGTATGGGCCTTTCAGCACAAAGACGTCCTGAAAGGGTTGTTCCCGGCATGGCAATCCGGCGTATTGGCTTTTGCGGGACTGTTATTGGCGGCAAAAGTGCTTTTGCAACTCCTGACGGCCCTGCCGTATTTTGCGGATTTGGCGGTACGTATCCTCGATTTCACCATAGGGTATCTGCACTGGACCTTTTTGGGGGTCATCACGCTACCGCTTTTTGTGTTCCTGGAACGCTTTAAACTGCTCTCCCTGCCGCCCTGGGCGCTCTGGATGTATGTGACGGGCTTTGTTGCTACCGAGGCCCTTATATTTTATAAAGGGGTGGCCGCATGGGTGGGTTTTGGCCCATTCCAGGGGTACTTCAGCACCCTCACCCTGGCAAGCATGTGTATTCCCCTGGCGCTTATCGGGGGGTTCTTTGGCAGGAGGTACCGCACCGGTGGATCTGTCCGGGGGGAGGTGGATCCGTAGCAGGGCACACCGGTATCTTGGCGCCTGGGGGCACCTTATTTTTTCCGGTGCTCAAAGATCTTGAGGTACAGCATGGTCGACATTTTCTGGGCGCGGTTTTTGGCAATCCAGGCCACTTCCCCCTCAAAGAGTTCATCGAGGGTGGCAAACCAGAGGTTCAGCCAGAGGCCAAAATGCTCGGGGCGGATGCCCTGGTCCATGCGGTCGTCTACCTGCTGGTGCACGGCCAAAGGGTTGCCAATATAGGTCCGCTTCAGGAACAACTGGCTTTCCCAGAAGTCCGTGAGCCGCTCCAGGTGCGCCTCCCAGTCGGTAACCATAGAATTGAAGATAGGGCCCAGAACCTGGTCGGCCCGGATCTTTCCGTAAAAACGCCGTACCAGCAGGCCGACATCCTCACGCTTTTGTATATCTTTCTTTTTGGGCATTTGAATGGCATTTAGGCTTTTGAGGCCGGGCCCGGCCGGGTTTCGGGCCGTTCCCCGAACCACCATTTGGGTTTTTGCGCCTTTTGCACCAGGCCAAACTTTTGTATGGCGTGTTTGCGGATATGGGCGGTGAGTTCTTCGACAGAATCCGTGATGTACAACAATTTCATGTCTTCCTGGCCGATGCTCTCTTCCTCGGCCATCAGGTGGATATGTTGGCACAGTTCCTTATGGTATTCCGTGCCGAAGATTACCACGGGGAAATCCCGGATCATCCTGGTTTGTATCAGGGTCAGTGATTCGAACAATTCGTCCAGTGTGCCAATCCCCCCGGGCATGACCACAAAGGCGTAGGAATACTTGATCAGCAGGAATTTACGGACAAAGAAATAGGGGATATCGATCCATTTATGCAGGTAGGGGTTGGGCTCCTGTTCCTTGGGCAGGATGATGTTGCAACCGACCGAAGTACCCCCCGCCTCAAAGGCGCCTTTATTGGCAGCCTCCATGATCCCGGGGCCACCACCGGTCATTACCGTAAAGCCCATCCCGCTCAGGGCGGCCCCAATTTCTACCGCCTTTTTGTAATAGGGGTGGTCTTCTTTAAAACGGGCGGATCCAAAAACGGTGACACAGGGCCCCAGGAAATGCATTTTCCGGAAGCCGCGGATAAAGCTCCACTGCACCCTAAAGGTAAACATCAGTTCGTTGAACCGGGAACGGGGGCCCTTGAGGAATTTGGTTTCCTCCCGTTCCAGATGAAATTTATCATTGTTATTTTCCATGGACCAATGCCGGTATGTGTTTATTCCTGGAGTGCCAGGGACACTCCAAAGCGCGCCCGGGCATATCTGCTACCGCGTAAAGCTAACAAAATCATGGATGGCATTCCACTACCCCCAACCCTAAATGCGCCACGGGGGCCGGGGAAATGTATGGGATACCCAGGCCCATCCCACGGAGGACAAAGAGGATGCCAATGAGTACCACCAGTACAGGAATGAGCTGCTGGAACTTTTGCCTGACGGAGGCCTTGGCAAAATTACCCAGGTAGGCTGCCGAACTCATCATGGGGATGGTCCCCAATCCGAAGGCGATCATAAAGAGCGACCCCCCTGCCGGATGGCCCATGGCCAGGGCGCCCAATACCGCCATATACACCAGGCCACATGGCAGTAACCCGTTCAGGAACCCGATAAGCAGGAAGGTATCCGGGCTGCGCCTGCGGAGTTCTTTCCCCAGTCGGCCTTTGACCCTGGAAACGGCCATGTAGAAAGGTTTTAACAGGGATGTCTTCAAACGGCCTTTTAATGGGATGAGCACCGAAAGGATCATAAAAAGGCCAATGGCGATCGAAATCTTTTGTTGGAGTCCGAACAGGGCAAAACCCTTGCCCAGGATCCCGAATATCAGGCCAATAATCATATAGGCACTGAGCCTGCCAACGTGGTAAATGGCCAGCTGCAGGATGGCTTTCCACCGCTTCCCCCGGTCTATGGGCAACATAAAGGCAATGGGCCCGCACATGCCCAGGCAGTGCAGGCTCCCCATAAGTCCCAGGAGTAAGGCAGGTACAAACATCATGGTTGTATTATCCGTTTAAATCGTTCTGCTTCAATGGACAAAGGAGATACGCTCCTTTTGCAGGTAGGCCTTGCCACCTGCCACCCATCGGATGGTGATGTCCCATCGCCCTTCCGGCAAACGCCGGGCCGGGATGCGCATTTCACCGCCCTCGAGGGCAATAGGGAGTTCAAAATCCAGTTTTTTGTTGGAAGGCCTGTACAGGGAGACATTCCCCTGTAGGGATGCCAGGTCCCAGCGCTCAGGAAATTCCAGCGAAAGGCCAGCTTCCGTTGGTTTTACCCGGACTTTATCCTTCAGCAGGCTGGCATTCCGCTCTGCATCGATTTCGTCCTGGTAGCCCAGTTCCCTCTCGTAGTAGTAATCGGTGACCAGGTCGTGGTTGGCCCGTTCATCTGTGCTGGCAATCACCACAAAGTACAGGATAAAGCCTATAAACGCCACGAAGGCAATAACGATTCCGGTTCCCCAGCTAATTTTCATATTCTTCGGTTTTACTTGGGCGCTGGTCCAGGATTAATTGTAACTCCTGGGGGCCAGAAAGCGAACATTGGTGGTTTCCACCAACCGGTCTCCGCTATACACCCCTATTTTTAGTTTGTCTTTATCGCCATTCAAGGCGTTGTTGTTAATCTCGATAAACAAGGTGCCCTCGGCCATCTGCTCTGCCGGCACTTGAAACCGGGCATGGGAAACGAGTTCGATGGTCCCGGTATGCGACAGCAATTCAAAGTGTACGTCTTCTATGGACGAGGTGGTCTTGTTCAGGAGTTTGTAGGTATACACATTGCTGATGATATTCCCCTCCTTGCGTTCATACAACTGCCCCGGGAGTCGCAGGATATTGGCTTCAATATCGTTCCTCAGAAAGAGCATGCCGGTAAACACCCCGGTCAGGATGACCAGGACGGCGGTATATCCCTTCAGCCTTGCTGTAAATTTGAATTTCGCCTTTTTGCTGATGGCATCTTCGCTGGCGTATCGGATCAGCCCTTTGGGCAGGTCTACCTGTTCCATCATGTGGTCACAGGCGTCGATACATGCCGTACAGTTGACACATTCTAGCTGGGTGCCATTGCGGATATCGATTCCTGTAGGGCATACATGCACGCACTGGAAACAGTCGATGCAGTCGCCAAACCCCAATGCTTCCCTGTCTTCGTTTTTGCGGAACTTCTTCCGGCCTTTTTCCTTCTCGCCCCGCTTGTGGTCATAGGCTACCACAATGGATTTATTATCGAGCAATACCCCTTGCATCCTCCCGTAAGGGCAGGCGATAATACACACCTGTTCCCGGAACCAGGCAAACACGAAATAGAAAACCCCAGTAAAAATAAGGAGGGAAACCATGGTGCTCAGGTGTTGTAACGGGCCATCGGTTATGTACTCCACCAGGCGGTCGCTTCCGATCAGGTAGGCGAGGAAAATGTTGGCGATGAGGAAGGAGATGATAAAAAAGATGATCCACTTGCTAAGGCGTTTCCGGATCTTTTCGGCATTCCACGGCTGTCGGTCCAAACGGATCTGTGCCCCCCGGTCTCCGTCAATCCAGTATTCTATCCGGCGGAAAACCATTTCCATGAAGATGGTCTGCGGGCACATCCATCCACAGAAAATACGGCCATAGGCCACGGTAAAAAGTGCCACGAAGATCACCCCGATAATCATTGAGATCACAAAGAGGTGGAAATCCTGGGGCCAGAAGGGGATCCCAAAAATATTAAACCGGCGTTCAAGGACATTGAACAGGAGGAACTGGTGACCGTTCACCTTCAAAAAAGGCGATATGAACAAGAACAGGAGCAGGCCATAACTCACCCATTTGCGGTATTTGTAATAGCGCCCGGAAGGTTTTTTGGGAAATACCCAGGCCCTTTTGCCCTCTTCGTTAATGGTTCCGATGGAATCCCTGAATCGTTCGTCCTTTGCCATACTGCTTGCCCGTTGGGGGCTGCTTTAAAACGCTGTTCCTGTATTTTCCATGATCACTTCCAGGGTAGTGCTGTCCTGCTGCCGGACCTCTACCTGATCTACCTTTGCATTGGGGTCTACCCAGAGTTCTCCCTCGGGTTCCTTGGGATCTGCCGGGGTCCTGCCATGCAGGCTGAGGACATAGCTGGCTACCTGGGCCATTTCATTGGGTTTCAGGTTGGCTTTCCAGGAAATCATCCCCTTACCAGGCCTGCCCCCTTCCGAAATGGTGTTGAAGACATTCTTGATTCCCCCTCCCAGGATCCAGTAGTCATCTGTAAGGTTAGGGCCTATGCCGCCACCCCCGTCCATTTTATGGCACACGGCGCAGTTACCCGAAAAGAGGGTTTCCCCGGCCTTTAGATCGGCTTCCCCGGTAAGGAGCTCAACGGTATTCACATCGACCAGGTCCTTGGCGGTTTTCTTGTATTCCTCTATGGCCTGCTGGGCCTGGGCGACTTCCCGTTCGTATTCCAGTTCCTGGTCGTAATCCCCAAAGACGTGGAAACGGGCCAGGTAGACCACCCCAAAAATGATGGTGATGTAGAACATGTACACCCACCAGGGGGGAAGTTTGTTGTCTAATTCGCGTATCCCGTCGTAATTGTGGTCCAGGATGATCTCGTGCTCTTCTTCCACCGGTTTGGAACCCAGTAGTTTCTGGTACATCCGTTTGCCCCAATCCCATTGCCAGCGGCTTTGCTTTTTTGCCAGGTAACGTTCCTGTGCCGTTTCGGAAAGCGTATGGAACATGACGTTTTCTATGGCCGCCAGGATCATCTCAATGGCGATCAGGATCAGGAGCACCAGCAGGAGGAATGCCTGGGTTATGGGGTAGGCTATAAAAGCGGGTTGGCCGCCCGAATCGATGAAGTATTCCATCAATCCGAAAATCAGAAAGAAAAAGAAGGGGATCCGTATCCACCAGGCTGAGGAATTTTTCATGGGTTTAGGTTTTTAGGTTGACTATCGTCCAGGGGCAATTCGCTTACTTCCCTGATATGCTCCTTGGAGGCCGTGAATACCCACCAAAAAAGGATGGCGAAGAACACGAAAAAGATCAGCAGGGAGATCATCGGGTAGGTCGCGATCCCATCGATGCTTTCCATATGGTTTTTGACAAATTTCAACATGGCTTATTTGTTTTCGGTGAGTAATTCATTCGTTTCTTTCACTTTAATATCGGTACCCAGCCGCTGCAGGTAGGCGATAAGGGCCACAATCTCACGGTCGCGCATCTCCACGAAGGGCGAACCTGTTTCCGCGGCCTGTTTTTTGTCGGCCTCGTAACCGGTGGCGAAATCCGGATCGGTATAGAGGTTTTTTTCTATCTGCAGTGCCTGCTCGTCCATAAGGGTTTGGGCGTTGGCGATATCCTCTTCGGTATAGGGCACGCCCAACTGCACCATGGCGCGCATCTTGGCCTCTATATCGCTTCGGTCCAGTTCATTTTTGACAAGCCATTGGTAGGCGGGCATGATGGAGCCGGAGGAGGTGCTCTGGGGGTCGTACATGTGGTTCAGGTGCCAGTTGTCCGAATATTTGCCGCCCACCCGCAGCAGGTCGGGGCCGGTACGTTTACTACCCCAGAGGAAGGGGTGGTCGTAAACGAACTCTCCTGCTTTGGCATATTCGCCGTAGCGCTCCACTTCAGACCGGAAGGGCCGTACCATCTGGGAGTGGCAGCCCACACAACCTTCGCGTATGTAGAGGTCGCGCCCTTCCAGTTCCAGGGGGGTATAGGGTTTAACACTGGTGATGGTGGGGATATTGGACTTGACAAGGATGGTGGGGACTATTTGTATGATACCACCGATCAGGATGGCAATGGTGGCGAAAATAGTCAGCTGAACGGGTTTGCGTTCCAGCCAGGTGTGGTAGGTTTCCCCGGCAATACGGCGCTTGGCCACCCGCACCAGGGCGGGGGCTTCTGCCAGTTCGTCTTCTACCTTGCTGCCCTGGCGGATGGTTACCGCGATGTTGTAGAGCATCACAATAAAGCCGACAATGTAGAGGGTTCCGCCTATGGCGCGCATCCAGTACATGGGCAGGATCTGGCTGACGGTTTCCAGGAAGTTCCCGTACACCAGGGTGCCATCCGGGTTAAAGTCTTTCCACATCAGTGCCTGGGTGAAACCAGCCACATACATGGGCAGGGCATAGAGAATGATCCCCAGGGTGCCGATCCAGAAATGGAAATTGGCCATGGGCAGCGAATGCAACCTGGTTTTAAACATCTTTGGCACCAGCCAGTAGACCATGCCAAAGGTCAGGAAGCCATTCCAGGCCAGGGCCCCCACGTGTACGTGGGCGATGATCCAGTCGCTGAAGTGCGCGATGGCGTTGACATTCTTCAAGGAGAGCATGGGACCTTCAAAGGTGGCCATACCGTAGCCGGTAATGGCAACCACCATGAACTTCAGCACCGGGCTGGTACGTACTTTGTCCCAGGCGCCCCTCAGGGTAAGCAGGCCGTTGATCATCCCACCCCAGGAAGGGGCGATCAGCATCACCGAAAAAGCGACCCCCAGGTTTTGGGCCCAGTCGGGCAGGGCAGAGTATAGCAAGTGGTGCGGCCCGGCCCAGATATAGATGAAGATGAGCGACCAGAAGTGGACAATAGACAGGCGGTAGGAATATACCGGCCTGTTGGCCGCCTTCGGCACAAAATAGTACATCAGCCCCAGGAAGGGGGTGGTCAGGAAAAATGCCACTGCGTTATGACCGTACCACCATTGTACCAGGGCATCCTGTACCCCGGCATAGACCGAATAACTCTTCATGGCCGATACGGGCAACTCCAGGCTGTTGAATATATGGAGTACCGCCACGGTGACAAACGTGGCAATGTAGAACCAGATAGCCACATACAGGTGGCGTTGCCTGCGCTTTAACATGGTACCGATGAGGTTCCAGCCGAACGCCACCCAGACCAGGGCGATGGCCAGGTCTATCGGCCATTCCAGCTCGGCGTATTCTTTAGAGGTGCTATACCCCAGCGGCAGGGTGATAGCGGCTGCCACGATAATGGCCTGCCACCCCCAGAAATTAAAATTACTCAGGACATCACTGAACATCCTTGCCTTTAGGAGTCGCTGTGTAGAGTAATAGACCCCGGCAAAAATAGCGTTCCCCACAAAGGCGAAGATTACCGCATTGGTATGCAGCGGCCTTAAACGTCCAAAGCTTAGCCAGGAAATACCATCGGTAAGGTTGGGGAACAAAAACATAAATGCCAGTAGTAACCCTACCAGCATCCCAATGATTCCCCAGAAGAGGGTGGCGTAAAGAAACTTCTGGACAATCTTGTTGTCATAGTGGAATTGTTGAATTTCCATAAGGAGAATTATTTAGTTGGATGAGAATTCGTGGTCTTTTCAGGGGTGCGGCCCGTACTGTTTTTAACAACCTCATCCTCAAAAAGGATGCGCACAGAAGGGGTGTAGGGGTCATCGTACTGTCCGGAGCGCACAGATACTATAAAGGCAGCAAAGAACAGCAGGGCCACAACGATGCTGATGGCCAGCAAGATATAAATCACACTCATGTAGCGTTATTTTGGCGTAAAACTAAGGGCCAGTTACAGGGTGTGAAATGACGACGATCATATTGGGGTGTTAAGGTAGTTTTCGGGCCATCAGGTTGGTGGCAACGGTGGTGAAAGCTACGATGGTGATGGAACTCAGTGGCATGAGGATCGCGGCTATTACGGGTTGTAATTGGCCGGTTACGGCAAAGTAAAGGCCGATGACATTGTAGAGGAGCGAGAGTACAAAACTCATGCGGATGATCCCCATGGCTTTTTTGGAAGCGAGGAGATAGTCGGGCAGGTAGCGGAATTTGGTGGCGTCCAGGATGCCATCGCATGCAGGGGAAAAAACATTCACATTTTCAGACAGGGCGATACCGATTTCGCTCTGGGCCAGCGCCCCGGCATCGTTCAGGCCATCGCCCACCATCATCACCTTTTTTTGTCTTCCCTGCAACTGTTCTATAAAACGGAGTTTGTCTTCCGGCTGCTGGTTAAAATAGTAGGCGGTACCTTCGGGCAACATGGACATAAGCCGGGATTTTTCCCCGTCGTGGTCACCGGAGAGGACCGCGAGGCCTACCTTCCTTTCCGAGAGGGTGGCAAAGACTCCGGACAGGCCCTCCCTGTATGCATTTTTAAAGACAAAGCGCCCCTTGTACTGGTCATTGGCACTCACATGCACCTCGGTTTGCCCCTTTTCGTCCTTCAGCGCTCCCCCCACATAATCTGCCGCCCCGATTTTCATTTGCTGTGCATCTTTGCTGCCGGAGATCCCCTTTCCCTGTGCTTCCTGAAAATCGTCAAGGGTTACGATATCGTAGGATTTCAGCAATTCATAGAGCTTCCTGCTCAGCGGGTGGTTAGAACCCCTGAGGGTGTTCTTGAGCAGGGATTCCTCGGCTTCGCTCAGCCTTACCCCTTCGTAGTCAACCCGGCCCCTGCTGGAAGAGGTCATGGTGCCCGTCTTGTCAAAGACCGCCATATCTACCCTGGCCATTTGCTCGATGGTGTCTGTGTTTTTAAGATAGAATTTTTTCCTGCCAAAGATGCGAAGCAGGTTCCCCAGGGTAAACGGGGCCGCCAGGGCTATGGCACAGGGGCAGGCAATAATAAGCACTGCGGTAAATACATTGGCGGCCTTTGAGGGGTCTGCCCAAAGCCAATAAAGGGCCGAAACGCTGGCCACGGTGAGTACGGCCTGGGTAAAACGCTTCCCGATGCTGTCGGTGATCCGCCGAAACGAATCCGATTTGTTTTTGTGAAAGACGGGATTGCCCCAAAGTTGGGTAAGGTAGCTTTGCGATACCGGTTTGAGCACCTCCATTTCCTGGAAACCCTGTTGCTGCCGCCCTCCGGCATAGATCCTGTCGCCGGCCACGCGGGTGACGGGTTCTGATTCCCCGGTGACAAAACTGTAGTCTATACAGGCTTTTTCACTCAGTAGGATCCCATCGGCAGGGATCAACTCCCCACTTCGGATCAGCAGGTGGTCTCCGCGCCCTATTTCGTAGATCGGGATGTTTTCCTCGGCCCCATCTTGATGGACCCGGGTGACGGCTATAGGGAAATACGACTTGTAATCCCTTTCAAAAGAGAGGAAGGCATACGTTTTTTGCTGGAAGAATTTGCCGAGCAAAAGGAAGAAGACCAGCCCCGTAAAACTGTCAAAGTAGCCCGGGCCCCAATTGAAAAGGATTTCCAGGGTGCTTCGGGCGAAAAGCGCCAGGATCCCCAGGGCGATGGGGATGTCTATGTTCATGGTGCCGCTGCGTATGCCTTTATAGGCCGCAATGAGGTAATCCCTTCCGGCATATAGCAGTACCGGCAGGGAGAAGGTGAACATCAGCCAGCGAAAGAGGGGGGTGTAGGTCTTAAGCCAAAAATCGTCCTGCCCGCTCCCGTTAAAAAGGTCAAAATATTCCGGAAAGGAAAGGAACATCACATTGCCGAAAGCAAATCCCGCTACGCCAAGCTTGTAGATCAACGCCCGGTTTATGTTTTTTTTGGGGCGGTCCAGTTCCTCCAGGGAGATATAGGGCTCATAACCCACAGAAGCCAGCAGCTGCACCAGTGACTTCAGGGACAGGGTTTGGGCGTTGTAGGTGATGCGGACCGTTTTTTTTGGAAAATCTACCTGCGATTGACGCACCGAGGGGTGCAGCCGGTGCAAATTTTCCAGGATCCATATACAGGAACTGCAATGGATATGGGGGATATACAGGTTGATGACCTGGTATTCGCCGTCATCGAACTCCAGGAGTTTTTCGCGAATAGCCGGGTTGTCCAGGAAATCGTAGCTGCGCTCCTGCTCTTTCGGGCTGCTACCGGCCGCGCCCTGTAATTCATAGTAGTAACCTAGGTCGTTGGACTGCAGGATTTCATAGACGGTTTTACATCCATGACAACAAAAGGTCTTGTCATCGAACAGCACCGGGGAATTCCCTTTGGGATCCCCGCAATGATAACAATTCTTGGCCTCCATAGATCTTTCTGGCTACAAGGGGCAAAGGTGTGGAGCATAATAGGAACCACCAATGATATTGATCAGCTTCTGGCAGCGATATGGGTAAAACCCACTCAGGGTTTCAGGGGGTAGTCTTCATAAAAATCTTCAAAAGTCTTATCGGTGGTATAATCATCGGTAAGCACCCGGTATACCATGTAACAAAGCATGAGTTGTCCTGCGACGGTCAGGTAAAATACCCAGTGGAAAGCAAAACCCATGGAGGCAGCCATCGTAACGGTGAGCAAAGTGAGGGTGGTCGCAATAACCCAAAACATGGATGAAGTTCGCATTTTCTGTTTAAAATACAACCCTGATCGCGATTTGGGTGTTAAAGGCATTCTAAAATTTAAGGGATGGACGTTTTTGAGGTCCCGTCTTCGGCAGGATGGGTCATGGGGTTTGCAAGGCCTGAAATGGGTTATTGTACAGGAGGCAGCCAGAATTTATCATGGTCCGGCAGGTTTTTGGCCTCCCCGGCAACCAGCGGGTTGAAGTTGTGTTGTGCAAAAATGTACCAGATACTGGAGGAAAGGGCTGGGGTACTGTCAGCGTGGTCCCAAAGGGGGGTGGCGCCAAAATTGGTGCCGTAATTGGCCGTATAGGGGAGTCCTTTGGCCCCATCGGCTATGGTGCTGTGTATAAATGCTTTTTCAATATGGCCCATCAACGCCTCGGTTTTATACAACATGCCCGCCTGTCGAAACGCCAGGGCCATTTGGGCGGTGCCTTCCAGCCAGACCACGTCGCGGTCTTCATCAAAACCGTATCCTTGCAGTTCAACCCCACTGAGGGTGGCGGTCTGGGTGTTGAGGTAGCGTTCGGATTCATGCAATGCGCTCGCGGGAAAATCTTCGAAGATAAGGAACCCCAGGGAATGCAGGTCCAGGGCATACTGGTACCGGGCTTCTTCGGTCTGGGCAAGGAGCAGCATTTGCCCGGATTCCCACCGCTGTTCCCGTAAGAAGTTCAGGATGCCGATGTGGAAGCCATCATAGCCGGGAACCGCGTTAAAGGCCGTGATTATACCTTCAGTAACCTTGGGGATTTGGGAGCCGTCTTCATTGAATCCTCCCCAAAGGCCGCCGTCTTGGTCCTGAAGCGACCGCAACCAGGATTCCAGTTCGGTTGCCAGGACGCCATACCTTTGGGTTCCCGTGAGCTCGTGGTATTGGTTGAGGGCGATGAGCAACCAGGCATTGTCCCCCATCCAGGTGCGTGAACCCTCAAGCCCCTCGCGGTCGCGAAACTGGAAAAAACCACCACTACCCTGCAAGAGTTCGGAGGCCATCTGTGCCTCGAAATAATCAAAAATGAGCTCGGCCCTCTCTGCTTTGCCGTCTAGCATAAAGGCAATGGCTGCCAGGGAATTATCATAGAGGGAAACAAAATTGGTGTATTCCGCGCTTTCCAGGAGGCCGTTGGCCTGTTGCATATTCGTGATCCAGGCAAAAGTTGCTTCCCGGTAGGAAAGCTCCTTTTTTTCTGTCGCGGGGACTTCAGGGGTAAGGGGCTGTGCGTTTTCTTCTTCGGGGAGGTAGGTATCTTCGGCGCCATCACCGGAACAACCCAGAAAAAGGAAGGTGCAGCATACCAGTATCAGGCCGTGTTTCATAAGTAGGTTGGTATTTGGGTTACCATCAATAGCAGGTAAAGTTAGCGACCGGCAGCCCGAAAGCAGGGCATTTGGGTTGAAACGCACGGAATTTCGCCCAGGGTGGTACGTTTTCCCGCTTATCAGGAAATTGGGGATTTAATCGGGCCATGCCCGCTGTTATTCATCGGTAGAAATGCACCTTTGGCTATAGCTTTGCGTATTTTTGTGGAAAACCGGCGTATGAACATCCCGACAACCGATCAGAAAAGGCTGGTCATCATCGGTGGCGGATTTGGGGGTATTTCCCTGGCCAAGAAGCTGAGGGGCCTGCCCATGCAAATTGTCCTGATTGACCGTCACAACTACCATACATTTCAACCCCTTTTATATCAGGTTTCCACCGGGGGGCTGGAACCCGATTCCATTGCCTACCCCATACGGAAAATTCTCAAGAAGCTCAAGAATTTTCATTTCCGCTGGGCCGAGGTACGGGAGATAGACCCACAACGGCAGGAGGTGAAAACCAATATCGGGACACTCTCCTATGACTACCTGGTGATGGCGACCGGGACGCGGACCAATTTTTTTGGGAATGCGGGGATTCAGGATAACGCCATGCCCATGAAGAATGTTCCTCAGGCGCTCAACATCCGGAGCCTGATGTTACAGAATTTTGAAAAGGCTGACGACTGTGATTCGCGGGAAGAGCGAAAGGCGCTGCTCAATTTTTGTATCATTGGCGCGGGGCCAACCGGGGTGGAACTGGCCGGGGCCTTTGCCGAATTAAAGAAAAACGTGTTCCCCACAGACTACCGCCACCTGAACATTGACGAAATGGAGATCCACCTGTTTGAAGGGACCGGCAGGGTGTTGCCCACCATGAGTGAACAGGCCTCCGCAAAAGCCCATCAGTTCCTGGACGAATTCGGGGTGAAAATCCACCTGGATACCCTGGTCAGCGGGTACGACGGGGAGGTCATCTCCATGAAGGATGGAGATACGATCCGCACCCGGAACTTTATCTGGACAGCGGGGGTTACCGGAGCGGCGATACCCGGATTTGATGGCCGGGTCCTGGTCGAACGGCTAAACCGTTTTAAGGTAAACCCTTTCAACCAACTACCGGGTTATGACAATGTATTTGCCATAGGCGATATCGCCTATATGGTTTCGGAAGATTACCCAAAAGGCCATCCACAGGTCGCCCAACCGGCCATCCAACAGGGAGAGCACCTTGCCGCGAATTTCAAAAGGCTGTTGAAGGGGGCGCCCCTGGAACCTTTTCGGTATTATGACAAAGGGACCATGGCGACCATTGGGCGCAACAAGGCGGTGGTAGACCTCAAACGACTCCGCTTTGGTGGTTTTTTCGCCTGGTTCATCTGGATGTTTGTCCACCTGATGTTCCTGGTGGGTTTCCGGAACAAGGTGGTGGTCTTCTTTAACTGGACCTACAATTATATCAACTACGACAAAGCGGCGCGCCTGATCGTGCGGCCCTACAGCAAAAAATAAGGAAAGCCGGCACGAAATGCCCAAAATAAAGAAAGCTTTCCTATATTTGCAGTGTTGTGTTGTGCATCGACCGCGGTTGATGCAAGGTGTAGGAACCGGACCATCCGGTTTTTGCCAATGAAAGGCTTTCCAATCTGGGAGGCTTTTTTCTTTTGCAAACGTCGCCAAAGGCCATCGGAGCGGGCCGTTGGAAGCAGTACGGGGTGTGTGAAACACGCTGCTTCAAAGCCCTTCTTTAACTGGCTATGGTAGGCGCAGGGGCTATTTCTTTTTGACCCCAAATTATCGTAATTTTAGGGGAAAATAAGAGGAGGCCAATCCTGGCCTGCCTTAAAATTTCACGATCATGCCCTTATACCATACCCTTGGGAAGATTCCGCATAAACGGCATACCACCTTCAGGAAAAAGGATGGCAGCCTGCATTACGAGCAGTTATTCGGCACTATAGGTTTTGACGGGATGTCTTCCCTAATGTACCACCTGCACCGGCCCACCCAGGTAAAGGAGGTGGGCGAGAGCAAGGACATTCGCCCGGTGGCCGCGGTGTCCCACAACATACATTCCCGGCTTTTTAAGGGCTTCGGGGTAAACGCTGAAAACGACTATCTGGAAAGTCGAAAGACCATCCTTTTTAACAGGGATGTGCATATTGGGCTGGCAGCGCCCAAACAGTCGCTTACCGACTATTTTTACAAGAATGCGGATGCAGATGAACTCCTTTTTGTGCACAGGGGTTCGGGAACGCTCAAAACCATGTTGGGAGAAATCCCGTTTGCATATGGAGACTACCTCCTGATCCCCAGGGGGATGATCTACCAGATCGCGTTTGACTCTGCGGATAACCGCCTTTTGGTGACCGAATCATATCATCCCATCTATACGCCCAAGCGCTACAGGAACTGGTTCGGGCAGCACCTGGAACATTCACCCTTTTGTGAGCGTGACTTTAAGCTCCCCGGGAACCTGCAAACACATGACCAAAAAGGGGAGTTCCTGATGAAAGTTAAAAAAGAGGGGCAGTTGCACCAGTTGGTGTATGCCACGCACCCCTTTGATGTGGTAGGATGGGATGGCTACAATTATCCCTATGGCTTTTCCATCCATGATTTTGAGCCCATCACCGGACGGGTACACCAGCCGCCACCGGTACACCAGACGTTTGAGACCAGCGCATTTGTGGTGTGTTCCTTCTGCCCGAGGCTGTACGATTACCACCCGCAGGCCATCCCGGCTCCCTACAACCACTCCAATATTGACTCTGATGAAGTCCTCTATTACGTGGATGGGGATTTTATGAGCCGGAAAAACATTGACAAAGGCTATATTTCCCTGCATCCCGCGGGAATCCCGCACGGACCCCACCCGGGGACCTATGAGGCCAGTATCGGCAAGCAAAAAACCGAAGAGCTGGCAGTGATGATAGATACCTTCAAACCCCTGCAGCTAACACAAACCGCCCTCGACATAGACGACGGCAAGTACTACCGGTCCTGGTTAGAGTGATGCCATACGGTGCATCACGGCATGGATGAGCGAGGCTGCCAGGCGGGCACTTTGGTGGTCGATATCGAAGGTAGGGTTGAGTTCGGCTAGGTCCAGGCTGCACAACTTGCCCGAATCTATGATAACTTTCAGGGATTCCCAGGCAATGTCAGGAGAAAAGCCCATAGGGGATGGGGCGCTCACCCCCGGGGAAAAGGCGGAGGAGAAGCCATCCAGGTCGATGGTAACATAGAGCGTGTCTACCCGTTCCATAAAGCTCAGCAAGATCATTTGTACCGAGGTGAGTTCGTGCATGCTGAAGTCTTCCCTTTCCACGAATGGCACCCTCAGGCTTTCGGCCCTTTTGAAGAGTTGGGCGTCGTTGGCGTCTTTACGGATACCCAGGCAGAGGTAATCAAAGGGGTGCCCGGCTTCCGAGGCGTCTAGGGCGATCTGATAGAACGGGGTGCCGGAGTTATTGCCATTTTCATTGGACCTCAGGTCGAAATGCGCGTCAAAATTAACAATCCCGATTCGGGCTGTGGGGAGGTGGTCCCTGATACCCCTGAAATGCCCATAGGCCATATCGTGCCCTCCACCCAGCACGATGGGGAAGGCCTTATGGCCGAGTAGCCTGGCAACGTTCTCCCCAAGGCATGCCTGGGCGTTTTCCATGGAGCCTGATTTGCAGTGTACGTTACCCGCATCCCAAAAATGGATCGTTTCTTCCAGGTGGTTCGGCATTCGGCCCAGCATCTGGCGGATGGCGTCGGGACCGGCCGCGGCTCCCGGCCTCCCCTGGTTGCGTGCCACCCCGGCATCGCAGGCATAGCCCAGCAGGGTAAATACCCGTGTTTCGGTTTTGGGCAGGGGTTGGTTTAAATCAGTGAGCCGTACCTTTTCATGCAGGTAGGCGTGCTCCCCGGAGGGGCGGCCCGTCCAGGTGGTTGCGATGGGTTTGGTATAGTTTTTCATCGGTAGCGTGGCAAATATGTCATCATTCAAACAATCCTTCCAGCAGTTGGTCATCCACCAGGTTGGGGAGGGTTACCTCCAGGTCCGGGGACCGTCGCATTTCGCGCTTGATCGCATAGAGGGCTTCGGGGTTCCGCGCCCAGCTTCTCCTGGCGATCCCGTTGTTAACATCGAAGAAAAGCATCTGTTGTAGCCGCCTATCGGCTTCTGCGGTACCGTCGAGTACCAGGCCAAAGCCCCCATTGATCACCTCGCCCCAACCAACGCCGCCCCCGTTGTGGATGGAGACCCAGCTGGCGCCCCGGAAGCTGTCGCCAATTACATTTTGGATGGCCATATCCGCGGTAAATTGGCTGCCGTCATGGATGTTGCTGGTTTCCCGGAACGGCGAATCGGTGCCGCTGACATCGTGGTGGTCACGCCCCAGGACCACCGGGGCGCTGAGGTGCCCGTTGCGGATGGCCTCGTTAAAGGCCCGGGCGATGGCGGTACGCCCTTCTGCGTCGGCGTAGAGGATTCGCGCCTGGGACCCGACCACCAGGTTATTGGCATCGGCTTCCCGTATCCACCGGATGTTGTCCTCCATTTGCAGGGTGATTTCTGACGGGGCGTTTGCTTTGATGCTTTCCATGACTTCCAGGGCGATGGCATCGGTTTTTTTGAGGTCGGCCGCATCGCCCGAGGTACAGACCCAACGGAAGGGCCCAAACCCGTAGTCAAAGCACATCGGGCCCAGGATGTCCTGAACGTAGGAAGGGTATCTGAAGCGGGTGCCATCCATGACATCGGCCCCGGCCCTGGAGGCCTCCAGGAGGAAGGCGTTGCCATAATCAAAGAAGTAGGTGCCTTTACGGGTATGGCGGTTGATGGCCGCCACCTGCCGCCTTAGGGATTCCTGTACTTTTTCCCGGAAGGCCCCCGGGTTTTCGGCCATCATCCGGTTGGCTTCCTCAAACCCGAGGCCAGCGGGATAATAGCCCCCGGACCATGGGTTGTGCAGGGAGGTCTGGTCAGATCCCAGGTGCACAAAAATGCCTTCACTGTCAAAGCGCTCCCAGACATCCACGATGTTGCCCAAATAGGCCAGGGAAACCGATTCGCTTTGGGTAATGGCCTTTTTGGTTCGGGCCACCAGGCTATCCAGGTCTTCCAGCAGTTCATCGACCCACCGCTGTTCGTGGCGTTTCCGGGCTGCGGCCGGATTTACCTCGGCGCAGACGGTAATACACCCGGCGATATTGCCGGCTTTGGGTTGGGCCCCGCTCATTCCCCCAAGGCCGGAGGTAAGGAAGAGTTTGCCTTTGGGCCCTTCGCCTGTCTCCAGGACTTTGCGAAAGGCGTTCATCACCGTGATGGTCGTGCCGTGTACAATGCCCTGTGGGCCAATATACATATAGGAGCCGGCGGTCATCTGCCCATATTGTGTAACGCCCAGGGCGTTGAATTTCTCCCAATCGTCCGGTTTGGAGTAATTGGGGATCATCATGCCGTTGGTGACCACCACACGTGGCGCTTCCCTGGTAGAGGGGAACAAGCCCATGGGGTGGCCAGAGTACATATGCAGGGTTTGGGTATCGGTCATTTGCGAGAGGTACCGCATGGTAAGCAGGTACTGGGCCCAATTCTGAAAGACGGCCCCATTGCCGCCATAGGTGATCAGTTCATCCGGGTGTTGGGCCACCGCGGGATCCAGGTTGTTCTGGATCATCAGCATCATGGCTGCGGCATGTGGGTTTTTGGCCGGATAGTGTCCGATGGGCCGGGCGTGCATGGGGTATTCCGGTTTAAAACGATACATGTAGATCCTCCCGTAATGTCGGAGTTCCCCGGCGAATTCACGGGAGAGTTCAGCATGCCATTCAGCCGGGAAATAGCGCAGGGCATTGCGAACGGCCAGTTGTTTTTCGGCGGCAGAGAGGATGTCTTTCCTCCTGGGGGCATGCGCTACCTTTTCCGAATAGGGGCGGGGAGGAGGCAATTCCCGTGGGATTCCTTGTTGCACCGTGGCTTTGAATGATTCTATAGTCATAGTAGGGTCCTTTGATTCACGCATGATGGCCACTGTGTACCAATGCTCCGTTTCTCCATACCCGAGAGGGTCCCAGGCTACCCTGGTGGTAGAGGATCTCCCGGTAATCTGTGGTGGGGAAGGCCACCAGGTCGGCCAGCCTCCCTGCCTCCAGCCTGCCGCGGTCTGGCAGTTTCAGGGCGGCGGCGGCGCGAAAGGTGATCCCTGCCAGTACCTCGGAGTTCGTTAGTTTTTCGAAGGCCCCGAGGATGGCGGCTTCCGTCAGCAACCGGCCCATGGGGGCCGAACCCGGGTTCCAGTCGCTGGCTATGGCCAGGGCGGCGCCCGCATCCAGCAGGGCACGGGCCGGGGTAAAGCCACAACCAAGCCCCAGGCTGGCGCCCGGCAGGGCCGTCGCGATCACCCCGCTTGCGGCGAGCCTCGCTATCTCGGCGGGCGAACTCGCTTCCAGGTGATCGGCGCTGAGGGCGTCAAATTTGATGGCTACGTCACTGCCACCCACCGTGAACTGGTCTGCATGAACGGTAAGGTCAAACCCCAACCGCCGGGCCTCCGTAAAGTAAGGCGCAATGTCTTCCGGGCTAAAGGCACTTTCCTCTATGAACGCATCAATACGCTGGCAAAGCCCCTCGGTTTTTAGCACCGGGAGTAGTTCCTTGATAAGCATTTGAAGGTAGGCGGGGGCATCCCCGTCAAAGTCCCTGGGCAGCATATGGGCGGCCAGGCAGGTGGGGACCAGCTCGGCCACGGATTTTTTGGAGGCATTGCGAATGGCCCGGAGCATTTTCAGCTCTTCCTTTACCGAAAGGCCGTATCCGCTTTTTACTTCGATGGTGGTAACCCCATCGCCCAGGTGACGCGCAACACGATCGAGCAGCTGCTCTTCCAGGGTTTCCCGGGGGGCGTCCCGCGTCTGGCTGACCGTATCCCAAATACCCCCTCCTGCCCGTGCGATTTGCAGGTAGGTTTGCCCGGCATTCCTCCGCGCGTAGTCCGCGGCCCGTGACCCGTGAAAGCACATATGGGTGTGGGCATCCACAAAACCCGGCAGGCCGACCTGCCTGCCGTCCAGTTCCTGGATTTCCCCCTTCTCTTTTTTAATCGTCCTGGCCAGCGCTTCAAAATCGCCCAGGGCGCGGATCTTACCTCGGGACACGATCAGGCCCGCATGCTCCAGAACCGGCAAGCGGTCATCGTGCAGTCTACCCCGGAGCGGGAGGCCAGACATGGGCAATAGCTGTTTAAAAGGGCCGATCAGTTTCATGGGTTACGGTTTTTAATATACTTCAAACAACTCGGAATAGGGGGTTTCCAGGGAAAGTTTTTCCCTTTTGGAGACTTTTTGGACTATGGACATGAGCGCCCCTTTTTTGATCATGCCTATGGCCTTTTCAATATCTTCCGAGAAGACGCGGTCTTTTTCGGCAAAGGCGACTTTCTGGCGGAGGGTTTGGTGTACTTCATCGAGCAATTTCCCCGATTTCAGGGGTCTCCTGAATTCGAATGCCTGGGCTGCCGTCAACAATTCAATGGCCAGGATCTTTTCTACATTCCCAATGACCTGCAGCGCTTTGCGACCGCTGATCGAGCCCATGCTCACGTGGTCCTCCTGCCCCAGGGAGGTAGGGATACTGTCCGCGCTGGCAGGAAAACAAAGGCTTTTGTTTTCACTGGCCAGGGCGGCCGTGGTATATTGGAGGATCATATAACCGGAATTGATCCCGGTATCTTTCATCAGGAGTCGGGGAACGCCCGGGCTGTTGCCTTCAAGGGCCAGGTAGGTCCTCCGGTCAGAAATGTTCCCGATTTCGGAGGCCGCCAGGCAGGCGTAATCCAGGGCCAGGGCCAGCGGCTGCCCGTGAAAATTCCCCCCGCTGATGGTGAGGGTGTCGTCGATGATCACGGGGTTGTCTGTCACCGAATTCAACTCGATTTCCAACAGCTCTTTCAAATGCAGCCATGCGGTCCTGGACGCCCCGTGTACCTGGGGCATGCAACGCAGGGAGTAGGGGTCCTGCACCCGGTCACAATCGATATGGTCTTCCATGATTTCCGAATCTTTCAGCAAGGCTTTGATCCGGAGTGCCACGTGGTGGTTGCCCTTAAAGGGGCGTAATTCGTGCAGGGCGTCGTAAAAGGGCTTTATGGAGCCTTGCAGCCCCTCTACCATCATGGCGCCGATGATATCTGCCTGGGAGAGGCATTGTTGCAGCCTGGCTACCGACAGGACGGCGTGGGCCGCTATGAATTGGGTGCCATTGATGAGTGCCAGCCCTTCCTTGGGTCCTAATTCCAGGGGGTGTATCCCCGCTTTTTCGAAAAGTTGCGGGGTGCTGAGCTTGGCGCCCTTGTACCACACCTTGCCCAGGCCGATCAAGGGGAGGAAGAGGTGCGAGAGGGGTGCCAGGTCACCGGAAGCACCTACCGACCCCTGGGAGGGGACCAGGGGGATGGCGTCGTTTTCTATATGCCAGAGGATACGGTCGAGGGTGGTTTCGGAAACACCCGAATAACCCCTGGCCAGCGAATGCAGTTTCAGGATCAGCATGAGTTTGGCCAGTTCGCGCTCTATGGGGTCGCCAACCCCTACGCTGTGGCTTTTAAGGATATTCATCTGCAGGATCCTGGTTTCCTCCCTGGAGATATGCGTGGTACACAATGGTCCAAAGCCGGTGTTGATGCCATAGACGGGCACTCCTTTTTTTACGATCTGTTCGACGGCCGCCTGGCTGGCCCTCACTTTTTCGCGTGTGGGATGGGAGAGCCGGCCCGCCATTTGCCCCCGGGCCAGGGCTAGGGCCAGGCCTGCCGTGAGCCGGTCTTCCCCGTAGTGGAACGTTATGGTTTCTAAAGACATAGGTAGTATCACTTTGGCAGCTTAAATTTATTCATTAAGTTTGATAATTACCAATACCATTTTATTACGTAGTTAATAACTATGAGTTATCAGATTGAATTTCGGCATTTGCGGTATTTTTTGGCGGTAGCCGAGGAATTGCATTTCCGCAAGGCGTCCGAAAAACTCTTTATCTCCCAACCGGGCCTGAGCCGTCAGATCAGACAGCTGGAGGAGTTGATGGGGACCCCGCTCTTGTTGCGCGACAAGAAAAAGGTAAGCCTCACCCGGGCGGGCGAATACCTGAAGGGTGAGGTAGAATTCCTGCTCAACCACCTGGAAGTGACCCAGCGGCAGTTGAAACTGATCGGGGAGGGGCAGTACGGGGAAGTACGCATGGGGTTCCTGGGCTCTGCCGTGCAGAGTGTGATCCCGGCCCTGTTGGTCCAGTTGAAAGAGCAATTTCCCCAGATCAAGACCAGCCTGGAGGAACTTTCCAACAACGCCCAGATCAATGCCCTGTTAAAGGACCGGCTCGACATCGGCTTTGTGCGTATGGCGAGGGTGCCGGACGGGCTGCTCCTGCGGCCGGTTTTCGAGGACACGTTTTCCCTGGTCCTTCCTGCCGACCACTGGCTGGAAGCCACTGTCTTTGAGGGCTTGTGGCAATGCCAGGAGGAAAATTTCATCCTTTTTTCCCAGGACTACAGCCCGCACTATTTTGACACGGTCATGAGCATTTGTGAAGACGCGGGATTTACCCCCAGGGTCTCCCATAAGTCTGTACATGCCCAGACCATTTTCAGGCTGGTGGAAAACCACCTGGGCATTGCCATAGTGCCCAGTTCCCTGCAGAAGGGCTTTAAAATGGCGGTGAAGTTCCTGACCCTTGACCGGATCCCCCAACGGGCGGTACTCTCCATGGTCTGGAAGAAAGACCACAGGAACAAGGCGCTGGAACATTGTATCGACCTTTTGGGGGCCAGCGGGCAGTCCTAATCAGGAAAGCTGTATTTTTAGGGCTCCTAAAAATTTCCCTATGGTATTCGACCTCATCAAAAAAAGGCGCTCGGTATTTCCCCCCCAATACAACGGTAGCCCTGTCGCCAAAGAAGATATCCTAAAGATCCTGGAAGCGGCCAACTGGGCCCCCACCCACAAAAAAACGGAACCCTGGCGTTTCAAGGTGCTGACGGGAGAAAGCAAGGAAAAACTGGGGCTGTTCCTGTCTTACAAGTACATGGAGACCGAAGCCCGCCCCCAGAAAGTGAAAACCCGCAAGTTGATGGAGAACCCCCGGAAGGCGGGGGCGGTGATTTGCATTTGCATGCAGCGCGACCCCAGGGAAAGCCTTCCCGTATGGGAGGAGGTGGCGGCCACGGCCATGGCCGTACAAAACATGTGGTTGTGCTGCACGGAAATGGGGATTGGCTGTTACTGGAGTTCCCCCGGGTTGATCCAGTACATGGGTGAGTTCCTCGAACTACAGGAGGGGGAGCAATGCCTGGGATTCTTTTATATGGGCTATTACGATGAGGTACCCCCGGAAGTATCCCGAGGGCCCATTGCCGATAAGGTTGTTTGGTTGTAGGCGGATGCGGTACCCTGTGTCCGTGCACGCTTATCAGCTGAAATACGGAAATAAGGCGGCCTTGTAGGTCCATGCCTTTTGTATGAATAACCCCAGGTATACCACTGCCACCAGGAATTTCAGGAACGTGCCGGTAAGGAAACCCAGAAAGGAACCGAAGGCCGCCCTCAGGGCCTTTTTTTGGTCGGACCTGTTGGCGAGTTCACCTGCGAACGCCCCGATAAATGGCCAGATGATAATCCCCAGGATCCCGAATACGGGAAATACGATGGCTACCAGGAGTCCGATGGTGGTCCCGATCATCCCGGCCCTGCTCCCCCCATACCGCCTGGTTCCCACGACGGGGATCACATAATCCAGCGCAAACACCGCCAGGGCCACGGCCAGGGTAATGCCCAGGAACCACCAGTCATCGGGCACCGCCCGGGTGAGCGCGAGAAGCAAAAGGCCCAACCAGCTGATGGGCGGGCCCGGCAATACCGGCAAAAAGCTGCCCAGTATCCCTGTCAGCATCAACAGGAAGCCCAGGATGAGCAAGAGGATATCCATGGTTTGGTGTTTGTGGTTAGACGAAATTACGGCTTTATTGTTACGGACAATAACTCCAGAGCCGACAGGATGGAAAAGTGGTCAGGGTCCCTTTCTCCGGGCCCATCACGTTCCGTCTGGAATAACCCGTGGGCTGTCCCCTGCGATCCGGGGGAGCAGGAAGCCGCTATTTTAATCAAATGTTGTAATTTTCCGCAAGAGAATGAAAACCATTATGCGGAAGTTGGGACTATTGTGTTGCATGTGTATGCTTGCTTCCTGCGCATGGTTTGAATCCAGGGAGGCCAAGACCCAAAAATTGGTGGATGCGGAATTGCGGGGCATCGACTGGAACGATGTGGACCAGTACCCCCTGTTTGCCGATTGTGATGAGACGGCGACCAAACCCGCCCAAAAGCAATGCTTTGAAGCGTCGCTCCTCCTGCATTTTTCCATGACATTGCAGGATTTTGAATTTGTCCTGAACAATGAGGTGGCCGATACCATCTATATGGATTTCCTCGTAGACCGTGCAGGCGCCATCACGGTCCTGGATATTGAAAGGCATAGTGCCATCGCCGACCAGATCCCTGAGTTCAACGGGGTGGTCACACAGAGCCTGAAAAGCCTCCCCCGGCTGGCACCCGCATTAAAGCGAGGGATTCCCGTGAATGCCAAGTTCCGGATCCCTCTGGTATTAAACACCCAAAACAACCCTCCAATTGGCAACTGAGAAGATCATCATGGGAATAGACCCGGGAACCACCATCATGGGGTTCGGCATCATACGGGTAAAGGGCAGTCAAATGGAGTTCCTCCAGATGAACGAATTGCTTTTGCGGAAATACGAAGACCCCTTTACCAAACTGAAGCTCATTTTTGAGCGGACCATTGAGTTGATTGACACCTACCATCCGGATGAGATCGCTATAGAGGCCCCGTTCTTTGGAAAGAACGTCCAATCCATGCTCAAGTTAGGTCGCGCCCAGGGGGTTGCCATGGCCGCCGGGCTCTCCAGGCAGATCCCTATCACGGAATACCTGCCCAAGAAGATCAAGATGGCGATCACCGGGAACGGGAATGCCAGTAAGGAGCAGGTAGCGAAGATGTTGCAGAGTACCCTGGGCCTTACTTCCCTTCCAAAGAACCTGGACAGCACTGATGGGCTGGCGGCCGCGGTCTGCCATTTCTACAATGGCGGGAAAACCCGGCAAGGGAAGAAATACACCGGCTGGGAGGCTTTTGTCAAGCAGAACGAAAAACGGGTCAAATAGTGGTTACAGGCGGCCTTGAGCGGGGTGTTATCGGGGAGGGTGCGGTTGATTAACACGCCACTATTTGGGTTTTGTCCGGGGTGGGGGGCTTAACCCCGCCCCGCCGTCAAGATAGCCATATTGGCTGCAAGAAACCATCAGGGGGCGACCAAAGGCAGTACGGGGGCGCCGGCAGCTACCCGCCATGAAATTACCACCGGAGCAGGCCTTGAAATGCGGGCGATGGAAGCATGGGTCATCTGGCTTTCCTGCAAGGTTTCCGCTGTGAAGAACAGTACCTTGTAACCGGGGAGGGGTTTGGAACCCCGGGCTGCTGAGGGTGGTCCGGAATGGTTGTTCCCTAGGGTAACCCGGAAGCCTTTCTGGCGGTAAGTATACCGTACCTTTAACCGCAGACCGTTTTTTCATCCAGGGGATGCACGGGTGGCCGGACGTTCCTGCAAGGTTTCCGCAGTGAAGAACAGTACCTTGTAACCGGGGAGGGGTTTGGAACCCCGGGCTGCTGAGGGTGGTCCGGAATGCCTGCTCCCTAAGGTAATCCGGAAGCCTTTCTGGTAGCAAGTATACCGTGCCTTTAACCACAGACCGGTTTTTCATCCAGGGGATGCACGGGTGGCCGGACGTTCCTGAAAGTTTTTTGCAATGAAGAACAGTACCTTGTAACCGGAGTGGGTTTTGGAACCCCAGGCTGCTGAGGGTGGTCCGAAGTACCTGCCGAATGATCGGTTGAATACCCCGGGCCTGCCGGGAGTTAATGGGCCTGGTATTATATTTCTATGCCAACCTTTACTAACTTTGTAAACAAAAGCCACGCAGTGGGGATGCGGTGGCCCTGGCGATTCCGTAACCCCCAGGCATGGGGAGCGGTCAGAAATCACTTGGCCCCCTGTCACTACCCAACTGCCGCTGCCCATTGTACTATGTCTGGCATATACATCCACGTCCCTTTTTGCAAACAAGCCTGCCATTATTGCGACTTCCATTTTTCCACGACCCGCAATAAACAGGCAGCGATGGTACGGGCCATGGCCAGGGAATTGGAGCTGCGGAAGCTGGAAATAGGGGAGACACCCGTACAAACCATTTACTTCGGGGGAGGTACGCCTTCCCTGTTGCAGGAAGGCGAATTGGCGTTGCTGTTCAATACCATTTTTGAGAATTACCCCTTGGCGCCGGCCCTGGAAATTACCCTGGAGGCCAACCCGGACGACCTGACCGATGCCCACCTTAAAATGTTCAGGGATGCGGGGGTCAACCGGCTCAGCATCGGGATCCAATCTTTCCACGAACGCGACCTCAAACTTATGAACCGGGCGCACAACGCCAGGGAGGCGGAGGCCTGCCTGCACCTCGCCAGGCAATATTTCGAAAACATCTCCATAGACCTCATTTATGGGATCCCGGACCTCTCGATGGATGAATGGGAAGAAAACCTGCAAAAGGCCCTGTCATTCAGGCTACCCCATATTTCGAGTTACGCCCTCACCGTCGAACCCGGTACCGCCTTGAAACGGTTCATTGAAAAGCAAGTAGTGCCCCCCGTGGACGATGAGGCGGCAGAAGCCCATTTCCGGAGGATGACGGAGTTACTGGGGCAAGAGGGGTATGTGCAGTATGAGCTCTCCAATTTCGGGCAACCGGGGTATTATTCGCAAAACAACACCGCCTACTGGCAGGGGAAGCCTTATCTGGGGATCGGGCCGTCTGCCCATTCCTACGATGGGCGAAGGAGGCGGTGGAACCTGCGCAACAACCCCAAATACCTGAAAGCGCTAAGGGAGGACATCCTCCCTTTTGAGGAGGAGGTGCTCACGCAAAAGGACCGCTACAACGAGTACATCATGACCGGCCTGCGAACCATTTGGGGGGTGTCACTGAAACGGGTACGGGATGAATTCGGATTGAAGTTTTATGAGTATCTTTTGCGGCAGGCCCAAAGACACCTGGACCAGGAACTGATCAGGAGGGAAGAAGACACCCTTTATGTTACCCCCGGGGGAAAGTTCCTGACAGACGGGATTGCCAGCGACCTGTTTATGATCGGGCCGGGGTAGAGCAGCCCCTGGAATTTAGTGCATTCAGCTATGAAGACAAGTGTAGAGTATAATGGGCATACCTTTGAGATCAACCTGGCAGAACCCCTGGATATTGCCATGCCCTTGCAATCTGGGGACGAAAATGTGAATGCCTGGTACCTGGACCCGCCCACGATCGCGCCACACCAAATCGGTGACCGCCCGGGCCTGGTGCGTGAAGGGTCGGCCGTAAACTTCAACGATATCTGGTTCAACCCCCATGCCCATGGCACCCATACCGAATGTGTGGGGCATATTTGCCCCGAAGTCTATTCCGTTACCCGGGAGCTCCGCCACTTTTTTTACAAGGCGGCGCTGATCAGTATCCAACCGGAAGAATACCATGGGGATTTGGTGATTCAAAGGGCGCAACTGGAGGATGCCCTCCCCGCGGAAGGCTTTGATGCCCTGGTGTTGCGTACCCTTCCCAATACGCCCCAAAAATTGCATCGGCACTATTCCAACACCAACCCGCCTTACCTCCTGGAAGCGGCCGCACGGTATTTGGCCGAAAGAGGTATTGACCACCTGTTGATCGACCTGCCTTCGGTAGATAAGGAAGCAGACGGAGGGGCGCTTCTGGCCCATAAGGCGTTCTGGAATTTTGGAGGCCCCCTGCGGATGCAGGCCACGATTACCGAACTGGTATATATCCCCGATGACATTGCTGATGGCCATTATTTCCTGAACCTGCTGCCGGCACCTTTCGTGAACGATGCCAGTCCCAGCAGGCCCATACTGTATAAAATTTTAGAAACATGAACACACTCCTGAAGACTGAGGAAGTACTGTTGTTTTTACTGGGTATTTCCCTTTACGCACAGCTTCCCTATGCCTGGTTTTGGTTTTTGGTCTTATTGCTTACCCCAGACCTGGGGATGCTGGGCTACCTGGCCAACGACCGTGTAGGGGCTATGGTTTATAACCTGTTCCACCACCGGGGCCTTGCGGTGGGATGCTACCTTTTGGGAGCATATCTTTACGTACCTTTACTGCAACTGGCAGGGGTGGTATTGTTTGCCCATATTGCCATGGACCGGGCATTGGGGTACGGCTTGAAGTATCAAAAAGGCTTTAAGTATACCCACCTGGGAGAAATAGGGCATAAAAATGGATAGTGTGTTCGAAATGGTATTAGGCGTCATTCTGGGGGCCATCCTTATGTATTGGGGGTACTCCCTGTTTCGAAAAAAGGAGCGGAAAGAACTCACCGAACACCAGTCGACCGTCCTGCTTGATAAAATAAAAAGCGTATGCAAGCTGATCACCGTCGAAGGTGATTTTGCCGAGATCTACCGCTATGAAAATACCCGGGAGCGCTTTATGAGCCTGATCTCGAGCAAAAAAAAGGCGCTGATCGTGATCAAGGCCAGGGTACATATCGGCTATGACCTGCGGAAGATCGCCATGCAGGCCGATACCGAACGCAGGGTGATTGTCCTGGAGAACTTCCCGCAACCGGAAGTACTGACCGTAGAACCCGACCTGGAATTCTACGACATAAAGAACGGCTTGTTCAATGCCTTTACACCCAAGGACCTCACGGCACTCAATAAAGAGGCCAGGGGCCATATCCTTGCCAAGGTACCCGGCAGCGGCCTGATGGAAACCACCAGGAAAGAAGCCCTGGAAACAGTGCTGCTTATAGAGAAGATCGTGGAGACCATTGGTTGGAACCTGGACTATACCGCCCTTAAAATCTCCAGTGAGGAGAAAGAACAATTGATACCTTAACACCAAGAAAAATCAATACCGGATACCATGAAAAAAACCATTTGTATTTTTACTTTTGTACTGATGGCTGTAACTTCTTACAGCCAGGAAAACCACCCTATGAAAACATTTGACCCGGCCTTTGTGCACACCGTATTTTTTTGGTTGAACAACCCCGACAATGCTACTGATCGCCAGGAATTTGAAACGGCCCTGACCCGGTTCCTTTCCAGGTCGGAATACGCCAAAACCAACTTTATTGGTACCCCGCCCAAAGCCAGCAGGGACGTAGTGGATGGGTCCTTTACCTATTCCCTGGTAGTGACTTTTGAATCTGCCGAGGCCCAGGAGCTGTACCAGAAGGAGCAGCCACACCTGGACTTTATCAACGAGGCATCGCATCTTTGGGACCGTGTCATCGTATATGATTCCCAGGGCCTGGTGAAATAAAACGCCACCCCGGAAGGGAGCAGCTATAACCGGCACCCCCGTCTGATGAACATAGAAGATTTCAGGGCATATTGTATCGCCAAAAAAGGCGTCACCGAAGAATTTCCTTTTGATGCCGATACCCTGGTGTTCAAGGTGATGGGAAAGATGTTTGCCCTGGCCCCCCTGGAGCGCCTGCCTTCCCAGGCCAACCTCAAATGCGACCCGGAAAGAGCGGTGGCCCTGCGGGAAGCCTACGACGGGCTGATCAGCCCGGGTTACCATATGAGCAAAGTACACTGGAACACCCTTTTTATTGGGCAATTACCTCCACAGCTGATCCGTGAACTCATAGACCATTCCTATGATTTGGTGGTCTCAAAACTTACGAAACGGGTGCAGGAGGCTTTGCGACAATTACCAGGAGAACCCTAACCAAAGGCCTGCGCAAGGGCATGGTTGTAACCCCTTACCTTTAAAAGGGGTATTTCTGCGGCTTAAAGCTGTTTTGCCTGGAGTTTGTGGAAGGCGTCGGCCTGCAACCGCATCAATTCCGCTGCTCTTTCCTTTTTATGGGCAAATACCACCTTCTCTTCCTCTATTTTCCCGTAGACCTGCTTGTTGATGGCGATATCGGTGGCCAGGAGTTGCTCGCGCTGTTGCACCTTTTGCAGGACCCAGGTGCGTACAGCGCTTTCCTCATCTTCCAGTTTCAGGTCGTAAGGTCCTTTGGGGGACATCAGTTTTACCAGGATGGGTGCCGTTTCCACGGCCAGGAACAGTAAGAAAATAAAGAAAGATGGAAACCAGGGCAATTCGCCCAATGCATTGATCCGGGCCATGAGCCCGTCAAAGCCGTCGATGACGGGCTGCGATTGGGTGACGTCAGCGGCGTATGCTTCTTCCAGGGCCGCGATCCGCGATTCTGCAGCATTGATTTTTTGCCGGTTCCGTTCTTTCAGGGCCTGTAATTCTGCCAGGCTGGCGTCGTGTTTCTCCCTTTTTTCCTTGTAGACGGGCCCTTTTCCCAGTAACAGCGTGCCCTCCCTTCCCTCTGCCTCGGCGATATAGGTGTCGTACAGGGCATCGGTTTCGGTTTCCTTGGTGGCAATCTCAGCTTTCAGGCCGCTGATCTCCTGTTCCAGGGAAGCAATGGAAGGCTGGTACTGCAGGGAAATTTGTTCCTTATTGGCCAGCGTAAGGGTGTTTTTTTGTTCCAGTAAGACCTGGTTGATCTCCTTCTCGAAGATTTTCATTTCCAGGGGTTTGGAAATGACCACGGCAATGATCAGGGCCAGGAGGATCCTGGGGGTGGCCTGGAGGAATTCGCTTTTAAGGCGGTCGCGTTTGCGGAGGGTCGATACAATAAAGCGGTCCAGGTTAAAGATCAACAAGCCCCATACCACCCCAAAGAACAGGGCAATTACGACATTGTCAAATACGGTGAAGAGGGCATAGGCGCTGGCGATAAAGGCCATTACCGCGGTAAAGAATACGGTGGCCCCGATCCCGACGTACTTGGTGCGTTCCCCTGAGGAACAATCGTCCAGGATACGGGTGTCTGCCCCTGAACAGCCAATAAAAAAGCGTTGTAACATAGTGTTCGTTTTTGGTGGGAGGGTTAAAGGGCCCTGCTGAAAGTACCTATAAAGTCCAGAGGCAAAACGGGCTAGCCTCCTGCCGATAAGAACGCAGGCAGCATGGATTTGTTACATTACTTTTCCTAAAATTCCCGTTAGAGAGGATCAGGAAGCCATTTCGGTAAAGTATTTGTAGAAATAGGGGATGGTTTCTATGCCTTTCAGGTAGTTCCGTATACCGTAGTGTTCGTTGGGCGAGTGCAGTGCATCGCTGTCCAGCCCAAAACCCATAAGGATGGTTTTGCTATCGAGTTCCTTCTCGAAAAGTGACACGATGGGAATGCTGCCGCCGCCCCTTTGGGGGATGGGGGTTGTTCCGAAGGTGGCCTCCAGGGCTTTGCTGGCAGCCTTGTAGCCGATATGGTCCATGGGGGTGACATAGGCTTGCCCGCCGTGGTGGGGTTGTATGCTTACCTGTACCCCGGGGGGGGCGATCAACTTAAAATGCTCGCTGAACAGGGCCGTAATCTCCTTCCAGTCCTGGTCGGGCACCAGCCGCATGGAGATCTTGGCATAGGCTTTGGCAGGGATGACGGTTTTGGCACCTTCGCCCGTGTACCCGCCCCAGATCCCGTTGACATCCAGGGTGGGGCGGATGGAATTCCTTTCAAGGGTGGTATATCCGGCTTCCCCATAGACCGCTGAAATACCCAGGGCTGCCTGGTATGCTTCAAGGTCAAAAGGGGCTTCCGCCATCGCGTTGCGCTCTTCTTTGGAAAGCGATATTACTTTGTCGTAAAATCCGGGAATGGTAATATGGTTTTGATCGTCGTGCAGGGATGCGATCATTTTTGTTAGGATGTTGATGGGGTTGGCCACCGCGCCCCCGTAGAGGCCGGAGTGCAGGTCGCGGTTTGGTCCGGTCACGCAGACTTCCACATAACTCAGCCCCCTCAGCCCGGTGGTGATCGATGGCACGTCGGGGGCAATCATGCCCGTATCGGAAATCAGGATCACATCGTTGGCCAGTTTGGCCCTGTTTTCCTTCACAAAGGCGTCCAGGCTACTGCTGCCCACTTCCTCTTCCCCTTCAATCATGAACTTGACGTTGCAGGGCAGGGCATCATGGGCCACCATAAATTCCAGGGCCTTGATATGCATATACATCTGCCCCTTGTCATCACTGGCGCCCCGTGCAAAAATAGCCCCGTCCGGATGCAGGGGGGTACTTTTGAGCACAGGCTTAAAGGGCGGGGTGTCCCAAAGGTCGAGCGGGTCCGGGGGCTGTACATCGTAGTGCCCATATACCAGGATGGTGGGCAGGTCCGGACTCAGGATTTTTTCCCCGTAAACAATGGGGTATCCTTCGGTTTCACAGATTTCAACGGTATCGCAGCCGGCTTTTTCGAGTGCTGCGGCCACCGCCTGGGCAGTGTCCTCCATATCCTGGGCATGTGCGGAGTCTGCACTGACGGAGGGGATTTTAAGCAGTTCGATAAGTTCTTTAATAAAACGGTCCTTGTGTTGTTCCAGGTAATTGGCAAGATGTTGCATGCGTACTTTTTAACAGAATGCTTAAATGTACAAAATCACCGAATGAATTTTTGAAGTTGGACCGTTTTTAAATTGAAATTTTGCCTTATATTTGCACCCCCTTAGCGAAGCAGCGGGGTTTTAAAGGCGATGTTCCTTTAGTGAACTCGCAATTGCAGGCGTGGTGGAATTGGTAGACACGCTAGACTTAGGATCTAGTGCCGCAAGGTGTGGGAGTTCGAGTCTCCCCGCCTGTACAGAATGAAAAGAACCTCCGATCTCCCGGAGGTTTTTTTTGTGCCCTGAGCGCCCATAATGGCGGGGAGGCGAGAAGTTTATCGTGAAGGCGCAGACCTTTACGAAGTCTCCCCGCCTGTACAGAATGAAAAGAACCTCCGATCTCCCGGAGGTTTTTTTTGTGCCCGAAAGGCCCATATTGGCGGGGAGGCGAGAAGTTTATCGTGAAGGCGCAGACCTTTACGAAGTCTCCCCGCCTTTACAAAGGTAAAAGCCGACTATTAGGAGTCGGCTTTTTTATTTTTGGTACAACATAGGTTCAACAAAAATAGTCTTATCCAGGCGGCCTTACTTTATTCGAACTGATCTCCCCCCATTTTATGTATTTGTTAAAAAGGAAGGATTTTGGGTGATTATCGATGTAAAATCGTGAAGTCAGACAATAGGGGCGAAAATAAGGTAGAGTTTAATTGTCCGGATGGTTTTAAACAACCTTTTTTACGGTTCGACACATTTTATAGCGCTTGTATTCTGCTCAATGGTTGTCTTTCATTTATAGGTTGACCCCAAATAAATACCCGACTATCGCGGTAAGTCCCATGGCAATGGTTCCCCAAAATGTAATTCGAAGAATTGCCTTTCCAATATTCGACCCACCTGTTTTGGCTGCCAATGCCCCCAGAAGGATGAGGAAAAAAATGGCAAAGCCATATAGGTAGTATTCCATGCCACTCAAGGGCAGAAACAGAGCAACCAAAAAAGGTAGTATACCACCCCCGGTAAATGCTGCACCTGATGCAAGCGCAGCTTGTATCGGTTTTGCCTGACTTATTTCATTTATACCCAATTCATCCCTTATATGCGTGCCCAAAGCATCGTGTTCTGTCAGTTCTTTGGCCACTATCAATGAAGTTTTTCTTTTTAGTCCTCTCTTTTCATAAATCTCTGCCAATCGTTGTAGCTCAATTTCAGGTATTTCTTCCAATTCTTGCCTTTCCCTTTCAATATCTGCTTTTTCCACATCTGTTTGTGAACTTACCGAAACATATTCTCCGGCTGCCATTGATAAGGCCCCCGCAACCAACCCAGCCAACGTTGCCAGGACAATAGGTTCCCTTGTGCTGCTTGCTGCAGCAACACCGATTGCCAAACTAGCCGTTGATAAAATTCCATCGTTCGCACCAAGTACCGCAGCTCTAAGCCAGTTGCTCCGGTGAATATAATGAGGATCTAAATAATTGTCCAAACTGTCTGTTTGTTCCATCACGTTTGTGTCTAATGGTTATAATCAACTACACGACTGTACAATTTGTTATCTAATTATCATCCAATATCCAAAAATATAATCAGGTAACATACAAGTTTCCTGCTTTCTCTTTTTTTATGGTTGTAGCATATGGAATATTTGGGAAGATCAATAAGGAAAACGCATCAACAAAATAGGACAATTAAGACGTTTAAGCAGGCACATAATCTAGAATCTCCGTTGTATTACATCCGCATTTTACCTAGATAGGGGCCGGGTGAAATATGAAGGTTGTACTAATCATTTATGCCAAACTTTGTCAGAATATCCTCCATCAAACACCATTTGGTAAAGGCGGATTGTAAAAGATTGGCTCCCACAAATGCAGTAAACCAAAGCCAATTGATATTCAAATAAATTGCCAATATCAAACTGATCAGGATGAAGGCACCTGCTACGACCCGTACAATTCTATTTTTCATTTTTCTAGATTTTAGATAAACTTTTCTATAGGAACGACGATGGCTTTAATTGGGTTGTTGGTTTCCAAATTATTGTTGAATTCCTTGATAAGCCCAAAAAGAAGGTCAATATTTTGCTCCTCGGTAAAAGAGAAGAACAAACTGGATTCCACTCCTCCTTTTTCCCCGGGAAACCAGCTTGATGTACGTACCATGGCAGCGGGGTTCTTGTATCCGTCAATATCGGAGCCACTGAAATTCTCGATATTTGCCTTTTTGAATAGCCGCAGGATTTCTTTTTCAAATTCTCCGACCACTGTTACTATTAATAGTTTCATAGGTTTTGTTTTTAATTTCGTTAAACACCGGCTACTAATTACCACCTGCAGGATCAGCCTGCTTCCCCTCGCTCCTTTCCAATTGCACTTCAGGATAATTCTTGCGTTCAATCATGTAATACACCAGGGGCACCACCAACAGCGTCAATACGGTAGACACGATGGTACCCCCCATCAGGGAAATGGCCAATCCCTGGAAAATGGGGTCGAACAGGATGACAAAGGCTCCGATGACCACGGTCCCGGCCGTAAGGAGGATGGGGGTGGTTCTAACCGCTCCCGCTTCGATCACTGCTTTTTTTAAGGGGATACCCTCGTCCAGACGCAGGTTGATGAAATCGATCAGTAAGACAGAATTCCGCACCATAATACCCGCCAAAGCGATCATGCCTATAAAAGACGTAGCTGTAAAAAATGCACCGAGCATCCAATGGCCCAACACAATGCCGATTAAGGATAACGGAATGGCCACCATCATCACAATCGGGGCCTTAAAATTCTGGAACCAGCCTACAATCAGGATATAGATGATGATGATGACCCCCAGAAAAGCCAATCCCAGGTCCCGGAACACTTCCAGGGTAATCTGCCATTCGCCGTCCCATTTTACGGTATAGTCGTCCTCAAAATCGGGCTGTTTGATGTAGAGTTCATCAAGGGAATACCCCTGTGGCAACTTCAATTCCTTTAATTTATCGGTCATTCCCAATATTGCATAAACAGGGCTCTCCAATGCTCCCGCCATATCGGCCAGCACATAGACTACCCGTTTCTGGTTTTTTCGATAGATGCTTTTCGCCTTCGTGGTTGCTTCGATGGCCACCAAATCGCCAATGGGGATCATCGATCCTGTTCCCGACTTCACTTTCAATTGTGCAATATCCATGGGCGTGGATTTTTCCTTTTCTTCCAACGCCAGAATCAAACTGACCTGGTTGGAGGCGTCCTCATCGTACAGATTGGTCACGGCCGGCTCCGAAAGTGCCATGTTCATGGTGTGCACGATTTGTTGTGGCGCCACTCCATAGAGCATGGCCTTTTCCTTGTCGATCACAAACTCATACGCCGTCTGATCCGCTTCCACCATCCAATCGACATCCACCACATCCCGGGTGTTTTTTAGTAGGTCCTGTACCTGATGGGCGACATCCATCTGTGTGTCGTAATCGGGGCCGTAAATCTCCCCGACAATGGTCGACAATACGGGAGGACCCGGAGGGACTTCCACTATTTTGACATTGGCGTTGTATTTTTTACCAATCTGTTGAATTTCTTCCCGCATCGAGCTGGCGATGCCGTGACTTTGCGCACTGCGTTCTTTTTTGTCGATCAGGTTTACCTGGATATCGGCCATATTGCTGCCTCCACGGATATCGTAGTGCCGTACCAACCCATTAAACGTGATAGGTGCCGAAGTGCCCACATAGCTTTGGTAATTCACCACCTCTGGTCTCGTGCGAAGGTATTGGGCAATCTCCCGGGCAACCACGCCTGTGCGTTCCAGGGTGGTTCCCTCGGGCATATCAATAACCACCTGAAACTCGTTTTTGTTGTCAAAAGGCAACATTTTTACAGTGACGGATTTTGTAAAGAACAATGCCACCGAACCCAACAGCATGAGGAAGGTAATCCCCAAAAATACCCAACGCCTCTTTTTGTTTTCAACAAGCGGGCTTTCCAACCGGTCATACGTCCTGTAGATCAAAGTGTCCTCCAATGGCTTTTCTTCTTTTTGTTTCCCCTGACTGTCTTTTTCACGGAGGAAAATATAGCCCAGGTAGGGGGTGATGGTCAGTGCCACAAACAAGGACAATATCATGGCAATAGATGCGCCTATGGGCATGGGCGACATATAGGGGCCCATTAATCCGGAAACGAAGGCCATGGGCAGGACGGATGCGATTACCGTGAATGTCGCCAAAATGGTGGGGTTGCCCACTTCATTTATCGCGTAAAGCGCAGCCTGTTTAAAGGGCAGGCGTTTCATCTTAAAATGACGGTGCATGTTTTCTGCGATAATAATGGAATCATCCACCACGATACCGGTGACAAAGACCAGGGCAAAGAGCGTAATCCTGTTCAATGTATAATCCAGCATATAATAACTGAGCAGGGTCAATGCAAACGTAATTGGGACCGATAGGAACACCACCAACCCGCCGCGCCAGCCCATAGCCAACATGACTACAAAGGTCACCGCAATGATGGCGCCAATGAGGTGCATCAAAAGCTCCGATACCTTGTGTGAAGCGGTTTCCCCATAATTTCTCGTAACCGTAACATGAACATCGTCAGGGATCAGGTTTTTTTTCAGGTGGTCTACTTTTCCTATAATGATATCCGAAAGCTTCATCGCATCGGCCCCTTTGCGCTTGGCTACGGAAATTGTTACGGCAGGATATTCCGATGCGTAGGCAGATGCACTCTCACTGGCCTTGCCAAAGCCCAGGGACACGTAATTTTTGGGCAATTCGGGCCCGTCCTGGATTTGCGCAATCTGCTTTAGGTAAATGGGCCGGTCCTGCTGTACCCCCACCACCAGATTTTCGACATCGGCTACCGTCTCCAGGAACATCCCCGTGGTCACCGCAAACTCGGTATCGTTCTTATGAAAGGCTCCCCCGCTCAGTTGCTGATTGTTGGCCCTGATCATTTCGGCTACCGATAAAAAGTCCAACCCGCTTTCAGCCATTTTGTCGCGGTCCAGTACCACGCGTAACTGTCGGTTCCGCCCCCCTATTTTTTGCGTGGCCGATACGTCGTTTACCTTTTCAATCTCGTTTGTCAACTCCTGCGCGATCTGTTTCAACTGGAAGTCATCGTAATTCTCGCTCCAGAGGGTAAGGCCCAATACGGGTACATCGTCAATGGCCCGGGTCTTTACCAGGGGAAACGTCACCCCCTGGGGCATCAAATCCATATGCTTGTTGATCTCGTTGTACAGTTTTACGAACGACCGTTCAATGTCTTCACCCACGTAGAACTGTACGATTACCAGGGCCTGTTCTTCCATGGAGGTAGAATACACATACTCTACGCCTTTGATGTTCGAAATCAACTTCTCCAGGGGTTTTACCACCCGGTTTTCCACTTCTGTGGGACTTGCGCCAGGATAGCCTACAAAAATATCGGCCATGGGCACATCAATCTGCGGTTCCTCCTCTCGTGGAATCAGGAACGAGCTGTATACCCCAATGACCATAAAGACGACCATGAGGAGCACGGTTAACTTGGAGCCTATAAACGCTTTGGCAATCTTGCCTGCTAAACCTTCTTTCATATTTTTTTGTTTTGGTAGAGGCCTGTTATTTCAATTCTGGCGCGACCACCTGGTTAGTGAATCGAAATTTTTGCGCCATTGTACAATTTGCCCCGGGCACTGGTGATATATTGTTCACTGGCCGAAAGTCCGGCCAGGACTTCAACAGAATCCCCATAAGTCCGCCCCAAACGCAACCAGCGCAACAAGGCAGTGTTGCTTTGGCTCACAGTATACACCCCGGACAATTGCCCTTTGCTTACGATGGCATCTTTTGGAACCAGGACCCTGCCGGGTACAACATCCTTATCCAACGTATCCAAAGGAAAGCGTACGGTGGTATACATACCGGAGAGGATATTCGTTTTGGTTTGGTCCAACACCACTTTGGCCAGATACTGTCCGCCCGTATTCTTGGCGGAGGTACTCACTTCCGTCACCTTTCCTCCTACGGTCTCGTTCAACGATTTTACAAGTACCTCCACTTCGGTCCCGTTTTTGATTTGTTGGATCTCCGATTCGGGCACCATGGCCAATACCTGGAAATTACCGGGTGCCTCCACTTCCAACAATGGCATTCCCGGATGGGCCATATCCCCTTCTTTGATAAACCGGTTGGTTACCACTCCGTTAAAAGGGGCCCTGATGTTGGCATAGGACAGTTGGGCATTGACCTCATTTTTCATTTGTTGGGCGGCTTCCAGACGGGCCTTGGCCATGTTGTAATTGGCGGTGATGTCATCCAGTTCCTTTTGGGAGGCACTGTTCTCCCGGAAAAGGTTGGTATACCTGTTAAAATCTTTTTCGGCATTGGTAAAGGCGGCAGTAGCTTCGGTAATGCCGGCATTTACTTGTGCCAGCCTGGCGGAGATATCCGCATTGTTGATGCGCAGCAAAAGTTGTCCACTCTGCACCTTATTGCCTACCTGTACATAGATTTTGTCCACATATCCCATCATTCTCGTACTGAGGTTGGCACTGTGTACCGCTTCTATCTTGCCACTGGCAGATAAAAAGGTATTACCGCCTTCTACTTGTACAGTCGTTGCTTGTACTTCAATTGCCGGGGCATTGTCAGCCACCAACTTTTTGTCCGTGTCGCCACAACCAGACATCATTAATGCCAGTAGTGATGCGCCTAAAATATATCCGTTTTTCATGTCTATGATGCTTGTGTTGCTATCTGTAATGTTTAGTCTTTTGTCAAAAATTGCACGTACGCCAGGGAATAGTTATGATTGAAAATCGTGGCGTAGTAGTCCAATTGTTTTTGTGCGTATTGGGATTCGGCCCATAGGACGTCTGTGGTCTTTTCCAGCCCCTCACCAAAGCGGTTGGTCCGAATTCGCAATGATTCCTTGGATTGCTCCATGGCGAGCCCGGCTAGTACCAGGTTGTTTTTGGCATCATCCAACATGCGTTGGGCCCTGTTTAGTTCCACCTGGCTCTCTGCTTTGTATTGCTGTAGTTGCAGCATGGATTTCTCATACTCGGCCTTGCTTTTCTTTGCCTTGCCGAGGCGTGCGCCACCTTCGAAAAGGTTCCATTGTAGTTCTGCACCAAAGAAGTAGCCCTCAGCTTCGCCCTGGAAAACCGTGTCGTCGTGGAGTTCGTAAGTGCCAAAAGCGTTCAGGCGGGGCAGAAAACGCATCTTATCTGCCGTATGTAATTGTTGATAGGCCTTGCTGGCCGCGACCATGGCCTGGATATCGGCCCTGTCTTCCGACAGGCCGTCCGGAGCGGCTGTGTCCTCATTGACGGTCAGCGAATCTATGGGCTGCAAAATGGGATAGTTGTTATCATCCATTAAAACCGACAAATAGTTGGATGCATTCTGGATATTGCTTTTGGCGTACTGTAATTGGTTATCAATTTCGGTCAGCCGTACCTCCACCGCCAATACATCTGATTTTTGGAGGTATCCCTGTTTGAAACTGTTGTGGGCAATTCGCTTGTTTTCCAGGGCAGCTTCTTTTGCCTTTTCCAGAACATTCAGGGTTTTGTAAGCCAATTGCAGCTGCATGTAGGCTTTGTACATTTCCAGTTCCACATAGTCACGGGTACGTACGGATTGAAGTTCGGTAGCATGCAATTTGGATTTTGCTGCTTTACGTTGGTAAAGGCCATCCAAATTCAATACCGGTTGTTGCACCACGATGCGGGTAGCGTAGTCCTCAACCTGGGAAGGATTGTTCAACAGGTTTGGATCAAAATCACCCTGGGTCAGTATGGCCTGGTTTAGTTTGAAGCCAAAGGCCATCAGGGGATTGGTCGTGGCGAAACCCGTGTGCGATATCCCTACATTGGGCAATACCACCGCGTTGGTCTGGTCCAGGTCTCCCCTGGCCATCAAAACATCTTGTTGTGACATTTTAAGGGTACGGTTGTTTTCCCTGACCTTGGCAAAAACCTCTTCCTGTGAAATTAAAAGCGGCTCCTGTGCCCCAAGGTTGAGCGAAAAAAGCACTACCAGTAATGTGTATCCTATAATTTTCATGCCTTCTCTGACTATGGTTCTTATGAATCTTTGGCAAAATTACGGCCTTACAGAGGATGGGTCAGTAACAATAGTTACAGGGCCGGGGGCTGGTACAATCCGGGGAGCTGGTAGCACAGGCACAATTACATTGCCATAGCCCTATGGTGGTGCCGCACCCGGAGGCCCCGATATTTTTGCGCTGGTGGCGAGGCTTGCCGCTGATCTACCTGTGCATTTTTTCGCAAAGGCGTTTTTTAGGGAGGATGCGGCCCTTATTTGTGTATCTTTGCAATCTACAACCTCCCATTACAGCTCGGACTTTAGTTAATTTGGTAATAAAAGACATGTTTGTCCTTAAAATGATATCCATCATTTATCGGGCCATGCAGTAGACGTACTTTTGTGGGCATGAAAAGCCATGTAATAGCTTTTGTCGCAATCCTGATGCTCGTCAGGCCCCTATGGCCGGTCGCGGAATACGTGATAAATTATGATTACATCGTCAACGTCCTCTGTGAAAACAAAGACAAGCCAGAGCTGAAATGCGACGGCAAATGCTATCTTTCCAAACAGTTGGCCAAGGAATCGCGGCAAAGCGAAGAAAATCCCTTTGGTGAGAAGCAAACCAAAACAGAGGTCCTCCAACCCGTCTACTTTCAATCGCTTCCCTCTTTAGACCTGGAGGCCGGCATGTACCTTGACAAAGAAGTCAACTTCAATACACCGGGCGTATTGCACTCCCGGCTTTTCACCACCGAAATATCCCATCCTCCGGAGTACTGCTGATTCCATCTTTTGTGCATGCCTTCCAGCGGGATTTTAGCCCCCCAGGGAGCGCCTGTACCCTCCCTTATTTTTCGAATCAGTTTGTAATACAAATGAATTATGGATGCCAGTTTTGTGGTAAGGCCATGGCAGGTGATGCCTTTTGGCCCCGGAAGTATAACCGTGGTGGGATTGTTGCTGTTCTCCTTGCTCATGCATGGGCCGGTGCAAGCCCAGGATACCGGGATTGTGATCGCAACAGATTCTATCCTGCCCGTAACCCTTGATGAGGTGATCCTGATCGCCTCTTACCGGAGGGCCCTGGAGCACGGGGCACAACAAAAACCTTTGTCCACTTTGGACGCGTATTTGGAATCCTCCAGAAAAGTAAGCATGGTCAAAAGGGGCGCGTATGCCTGGGAACCTATGTTGAACGACATGGGTTCCAACCGCCTGTCTGTGACCATTGACGGGATGCGCATTTTTGGTGCCTGTACCGATGTCATGGACCCCATAACCTCTTATGTGGATGTTTCCAACCTCTCCGAGGTGCATGTGGCCTCTGGTCAGCAAGGCGCTGAGCATGGCTCCGTGATCGGCGGCGCCATAGATATGCGTTTGGAGAAAAGCAACTTCGGGCCCGACGGATGGACCGCCAGTGTGGAAACGGGCGGGGAGACCAACAATGCTGCGCGTATCCTGGGGGGGGAACTGAACTATTCGGACGACCGTTTTTATGTGGATAGCGATATTGTCTACCGCAAAGCGGATAATTACGTGGCCGGTGGGGGCGAAGAAGTCGCGTTTTCCCAGTTCGAGAAATACAACCTCTCGGCCAATGCCGGGTACAAGGTGTCTGAGGGACAAAAATTGCTGGCCAGTTTGATTATCGATGAAGCCAGGGATGTAGGCTATCCCGCATTGCCTATGGATGTTTCCCTGGCACGCGCCTTCATTGGCTCGGCCACCTGGGTACAGCAGCGCTTTATTGGGGGCTTTGTGGATTGGGAAACCAAGTTGTACGCCAATTCCGTCACCCATATCATGGATGACAGCCAACGGCCCGATGTTCCGGTACGGATGGATATGCCCGGATGGAGCGATACCTACGGATACTTCTCTCAGGCCCGGTTGCCCATGGGGGACCATCAGCTGCTGCTAAAGCTGGATGGGTTTTATAACCGCTCCCTTGCCGAAATGACCATGTACCCCAACAACCCGGACGAAAGCGAAATGTTTATGCTGACATGGCCCGATGTACGCACCTTGAATAACGCGTTATACGCCGAAGAGAAGTGGAGCTTTGATAAAAGTACCCTGAGCCTGGCTACCCGCCTGGCGTTGCAAAAATTCCATGTGGCAGACGCATTGGGCCTGAACAGCCTGCGGATTTTCTACCCGGAGATGGCCGAACGCCAAACCCGCTTCCTGAAAAGTGTATCTGCCCAATACCACACGGGTTTAAAGCCCTTTCGCCTGAATGGCGGGCTTTCCTACGGAGAACGGGCGCCGACGGTTTCAGAAGGGTTTGGCTTTTACCTGTTTAACAGTTTTGATAACCACGATTATATAGGGTCTCCCGGGCTAAAAAATGAAAAGGCCGTGGAACTTACTGCCAGACTCACGTATCCCCATGAAAAATTCGATATCAGCCTGGAAGGGAATTACTTTCATACGATAGATTATGTCATTGGCCAGGTGTATCCCGAACTGAGTGCCATGACCATTGGGGCTGATGGGGTGAAAATATACGAAAACCTGAGGTATGCCAATTTGTATAATGTCTCCCTGGATTCGAGGTACCAACTAAGCCCGGAACTGACATGGACCGGGGTGGTTTCCTATCACAGGGGGACAGACCAGGACCGGCACAACCTTCCGTTTATCAGCCCCCTGAGCTATAGTTCCATGCTGCAGTACAGCCAAAACAAGTTGAATGCTTCCCTCAGCATGAAAGGGGCAGCCGCCCAGGTAGATTACAATCCGGAATTCGGGGAAGACCAAACCGAAGCTTACACCGTCTTTTCATTCGCTGCCGGCACCACGTTCACTATCAATGACCACGATTTGAACGTAAAGGCCGGAGTGGAGAACATTTTTGACAAATACTATTCTACCTATGCGGATTGGAACAATATCCCCCGGATGGGTCGAAACTTTTTTATGACGCTTTCCTACGCCGTCAACTAACACCTGAAAACACTTTTTAAACTTCAAATTAAAATACGATGAAAACAATTGTAAATACATGGGCCCTTTTGCTACTCACCCTCTTCCTGACCGCTTGTTCGGACAATGCGGACGATCCCGTCAGCCTCGAGGCAAACCCCCTCGAAGGATTTAACCTTTTGTCGCGTATTAACAGTAACAACCATACGTTGGAGGTATACTCAGAAGCGTCCCAACTAACCGTGGGGTACAATGAACTCTACCTGCGCATCAGGGACCAGGCCACAGACACCTATCTTTCCAATGCCGATATCACCTGGATGCCGGTGATGCATATGGCCGATATGGATCATTCCTGCCCGAGGTCTTTGCTGAGCCCTACGGAAAATGCTTCGGTATATAAAGGATTTGCCGTATTCCAGATGCCGGGAAATGCAGAGGAATACTGGGACCTAACCCTAAACTACCAGCTGGATGGGCAATCCTTTAGCGTTACCGAACAGATTGATGTCCGGGAACCTGCCGATGCCCTTAAAAGGGTGAATGTATTCATGGGGAGTGACGGGACCCGGTACGTTTTGGCCATGATGCCCCTGACCCCCGCCGTGGCGGTCAACGATTTTTCGGCCATGCTCTTTGAAATGGAAACCATGATGAGCTTTCCCGTGGTGGAGGACCATGTGATAAAAATAGACCCGAGAATGCCCGGGATGGGAAACCATAGTTCCCCCAATAACGAAGACCTGGCCTTTGACCCCCTAACCACCAGGTACCGGGGCAAACTTTCACTTACCATGACCGGGTATTGGAGGATCAACCTGATGCTGCAAAATGCCAATGGGGACGTGCTGAAGGGCGAACCGATCACCGAAACCAACGAAAATAGTTCGTTGTATTTCGAATTGGAATTCTGACCCAATAAGTATTGTGTTGTTAAAAGGGCCATTCATAAGGATGGCTCTTCCTTTTTTATACATCCTGTAGCGCTACGGATATTTTACTGCCTGCCGAAAAGGTGCGGAATCTCACCGGGAAGGTCCTGAAACGCACTTCCGAACGACTGGCCTGCCCCGATACCACATCTTTGCCGTGTCAAATAATAATCAGCGGTTAAAATGAGAAAACAACCTCTTGTATTCATAGCAATAATCTGGGTGTGTGCGACATCGGTCGCCCAGGAGACCTACCTTGATGTGGTAATCAACTACACCCCTACCAGCCTGAGCTATGGGGGCAACAACAGTGCCCTCAAAGACTATAAGAAGGGGTATTGGGGATTGCAGGCAGGGGCTTCCCTGCAGGCCGGGATCACCCAAAACCTTTCGCTGGTCCCCGAACTCTATTTTGTAATGAAAGGGGGACGGTTGGAAGCGGGAAACCCTTTGAACGGGCAGGAAACCCGCATCCGTTTTAATGCCATCGACCTTCCTGTAATGGCCAGGATCCACCTGTGGGACTTTTATGTGAATGCCGGGCCGGTAGTGAGCTATAACCTTGGCGGGCATATTAAGACCGAAGCCAGTGAATTACAGCCCGGGGATAAAGCCGGGATGGATTTCGGGGACACCCTGGGTGCCTACAGCCGTTGGGATGCAGGGGTACAATTTGGGGTTGGCTATGGCTTTAAGATAAAGAACTCACGGCTGCTGTTGGATGTAAGGTACCATTACGGGCTTGTGGACGTGGGCAACGGGGCCGATATCTACAACCGGTACCTGAACATGAATATCCTGTTTTCCAAAAGATGGAAAAAGGACCCGTTGGCAAAACGAAAAAAAGAGGAACTGGCCCGATGGGAGCAGGCAGGGGATACCCCCAAGGACGGCCTGGATTAAGCCGTGCCAGGGAGGCGTTCCCAGCTTGGTTTCGCATCCGAAGGCCCCGTAAAAAAGCATTCCTAACATAGCGCAAAACAAAAGGTATGACCACTTTGGTGAAATTATTGGGGGAATTATTACTATCCCTGCTTTTTTTGATGGTCTCTTGTTACGGGGACGATAGTACGCTGGTCATTGAGGATACTGTATCCAGCCCGGACCGCCCTGGTTGTGTTAAAACTACGTTCAGGGAATACGTTGGCTGAAAAACACGGAGTAACGGGTCAATCCGGGCGGGCTGTCCACCCGGGGTATCGCCAGCGGGGCTGCCGGAACAGGGATCAAAGCCGGTCGCCCAGGGCGTGTTCCACAACCTTATAGGTACTGTCGTAACTGCTTTTCAGGAGGGTGGGGGCATCCATGCCGGCCCAGTACTCCTTGTTGAACAATTCCACGGAAAGGCCTCCCCGGAACCCGGAATCATGGAGTTTTGGCAAAACCTGGTCAAAGGGGCAGACCCCTTCCCCGGGCAACAGCCGGTGCGCGTCTGTAAGTTGTTCGCGTGCAGGCTGGGCGGGATAGTCGTTCATATGGATCACCGGTAGCCGCCTCCCGTTGAGGCAATCCAACGTATCCCAGTCGCTCCCGCCCCGGTAGAGGTGGTAGAAATCCAGCAGTATCGTGGCCTTCGGATGGCCTGTGGCAATGGTGATCTGGGCGGCATCCGATAATTTGTTCAGGGCGCCGGCACCCCATATTTCGATAACGGGGACGACCCCGGTCTCTTTTTCAAGCTCGAGGATGGCCAGGTAGCGCTCGGCATAGGCATCGTATTGGGTGCGGTCCAGCGTTTTGATCCCCATGACGGGGGCGGCAATGTACCTGCCCCCCAATTCCGCGATGATCCCCATCTCTTTTCGCAGTTGTTCAATGGCTTTGCCGCGTTCGGAGGCTTCATCGCTGCACCATTGCGAAAAACCGATGATATTTTCCAGGACCAGGGGGCCTGCCTGTAATTTATGCCGTAACGTTTGGGTGCTGCCCCCGTGTTCCAAATAAGCCATGATGTCGCGCATCCATAATTCGATGCCATCAAAGCCTGCCGCGGCAACCATTTCTATCTGTTGGTCTGCCGGCAATTTGTACGCCATGAGGGTAGAAGTGTTCAGGCTTATCCGAAAGGGGAGCTTTTTCCTGGTCGGGCTGTGGTCCAAAACCCGCTCTGCCCCGTGGGCCATCATCATACTGTTGCCGGCCAATGCGGCCATTGTAGCCATGATGCTCTTGCCGATGGCCGCTCTTCTCGTAAGGTTGTTTTTCATAGTAGTTGGTTTATTTCCGGAAATTTGTTTGCGCGCGGGCGCCCTAAATATACTTAAAGATTTAATGGGCGTTCGCCCTTTTATTCAGGGCCAAATCCCGGGGTACATCTGCAATATTAACACCGTTTTGGGAAAACGGGGCTTCACGGGGTAAAATAGCATATAAAGTGGAAAATCCTGCTGTATTGCCCCTGCTTAAGCGAGGGTACCTTTGCCATTGAATCGTTAAATTCAATTTGGTGATGATGAAAACAAAATTTTATCCAAACATATGGCAGGTAATCCCTTATTCCATGGACACCTATCAATGGGACGCCCAAGGACGGCCCATCACGGATGTAGTCGTACAGAATTGGGTGGCTTCCCATAAGGGGGTATCCGGGATGGAATTGAATATTACCGGGTTTTCCGCCCTGGACGAGCAGGGAACAGAACATGTTATTGCTGATTTCAAGGGTAATGGCGCCATCCCCATACGCGGCCTGCACAAAGGCGAATTTTTAAAATCCAAGAGCATACTTCGGCTCGCCCCGGGCACCTATACGACACTGCGGTTTTACCTGGGTAAAACGGGCAATAGCTTTATCTTCAGTGACGGCAGGAAGGAAGTTGTCCGTGAATTCCAATACCTGGACTTTGAGGTGGTCAACGGATTGCGCATCCGTGGGGATGAGGCACCGGAGGTCATCCTGAGGTTCGACTTTGTGCCCTTTTCCAAACGCCGGACGCTATGGCCATTTGGTCAACTTTTTAAGGGGTCAAGAGGCTTTGGGGCCAAACTCGCCAACAGTATGGACCACTGAAAATGGTTTTTTTGCAGTGAAGCCTGGAGAGGGGAGTTCCAGAATGCGAAGGAACCAGACGGGTTACAACGCTAAAAGTACTATGCGCCTGCTGACTGGCCCGGGTTTAAGAAACAAAGCCTTTTGGGTAGTCTTCCAGGTCTACATCCATAAAAGCCGACCCCCTGAGGTCGGCTTTTCTCATTATACGATTTCAAACAGGGCTTACCGGGTCAGTTTGACCTTCACTGCGTTAAGTCCTTTTTCTCCCCGCTCCACCTCAAACGACACGGTGTCGTTTTCATGGATCTCGTCAATAAGTCCTGTTTGGTGAACAAAGACATCTTCCTCTGAATTAGTTGGCTTGATAAAGCCAAAACCCTTGGCTCTATTAAAAAATTTGACGGTTCCTTCTTGCATTGTTTTCACTTTATTTGTGGTTAATAGTCTCTTTAATTGCTTTAGCATATTCATTGATTTATTAATTAAGTATTACCTAAGCTTGGGACGCATTTTCCCTAACTGCTGCAGCATTTTAATGTGATCCCATATGGCAGCACCGAATGTTTTTTTAATATGGTAGGGCATCCCGAATTCTTTGACCGTTTCTGCAACAATGCCGGATAGATCCTGGTAATGAATATGGCAAATCCCGGGTAACAAATGATGTTCGATCTGGTGATTTAAACCCCCGATAAACCATGAAATTATACTGCTTTTAGGTGCGAAGTTGGTGGTTGTGGCCAGTTGGTGCCTAAACCAGTCGTCTTCCATGGTACCGTTTTTATCGGGTAAGGGGAACAAGGTATCGGGCATAATATGGGCAATCTGGAAAATAGTACTGATCAAAAAACCAGTCACCAGGTGCATACAGATAAAAGCCAGGATAATGATCCAGGGTGCCAGGGGCACGATGAGCAATGGCAAAACAAGGGCATAGAAATAATAGAACAACTTCCATAAGACCAATTTGGCCATTTCGTTTCGGAATTCATTTTTCCGATGGAGAAACCCCATTTTCCGGTATCGTATTATCCTTACAAAATCTTTGGTTGTGATCCACGAAAGGGTAGCCATGCAATAGAAGATCCAGGCATATAGAAATTGGAAACGATGCACCCAATACCGTTTGGCATGGGGCGAAAAGCGCAGGAAAAAAGGGGCGTTTAAATCGTCATCCGCTTCTGCAATATTGGTGTAGGTATGGTGCAACTCATTGTGCTGTATTTTCCATACGGTAGTGTTGGCACCTACCAGGTTCATAGTATATCCAAGATACCTGTTCACCGTCCTGTTTTTTGAATAGGAACCATGGTTGGCATCGTGCATGATATCCATCCCAATTCCGGCCATCCCAAATCCGCAACAGATATACAGTAGGAATAACGGCAGGGGACTGGTTACAACGCCAGTGTTGATAATAATCAATGGTGCAAAAAACAGGACGAGCATTAAAACCGTCTTGCCGATCATGCTTTTGTTGGCGTATTTGCTGAGGCCTTTCGACCTGAAATACGCGTTCACCTTTGTACGTAATGCTTTCGAAAATTCAGATCCTGAACTATTCGAAAATGTTGGATTTTCGATACCGCTACTTTTTATCTTTTAAAACTTGAAATGAATACCGTGATACTGGCGGGGACGTATTTTAACGATTGTACGTTTGCCCCAAACGGGTTTCAAGGGTGCCTAAAATATGGAACTGAGAAGCAATTAAAAGGTATCAAAAATGAAGACGAGCGCTTACATAAAGGACAACGTATTTAACCTGGTCGCTATTCCTTACCATTAAACTGTGTTCATGACTGCTTTATTGCATGGATCCTCTCCATATTCAGCAGCAATCAAAAAATTAGTTATCCAATTACTTTCAGGCGAATCAGTACTGGCCTGCTGTTCAATAGATACATTAAAAGTAGGTTTTATCCATTTAAATCCTGCCAATACTGTGTTAATGTCCTAAAAATAAATTGTGTTCCCGTATGGCTTCATTGGTACCGCGGCCCGCGGACGGGTACGTTTCCTATCTAAAGACGGACTGCCTGAAATGCCGGCCTATGGAAGGAATTTTGGGTGGTGGTGGGAGCGGGTTTGTATCGTACAGGCTATATTTTTTCAAATACCAACCTGAAATGGTTCATGATATTCTTCTCGAAACAGACTTTGTTCGGGCTTATCCTAAACACCGCGACCTGGTGCCGGAACTCTTTGTCCATAATATATTTGGGAATTAGGGAGAGGTAAAGCATATATTTTTTCAGATTGAATTTGCGAAACTTTTTTCTCCACTGACCTATGGTTTCGATATAATCATGCCTTCCGCTTTCCTGGGAAATGATCTTAAACACGGGACTGGCATTTCGGATGACCATTTCAGGACCGTAAGGGAGCCAGGACCCAGGAAATTCTTTGACCATCAATGCCATGACATGAGGTGCAGACCCTTTTTCGGCATGGATATCCAGCTCCTCATAATTGATCATGTTTTTACTGAAAGTCATGGTCTGCATGTAAAATTTACCACCCTTTGGCAACAAATTGCCCAGCATTTCAAAGAATTCGCTGTAGACCTTTTCCTGTTTTCCTGCTTTCCATTCTTCCACAGAGCAGAAATGTTCCAGGCCCCCTATACAGCTAATGGCGTCAAAGGTCCCAAAATCATCAGGCTTTACGTGGCGGCAGTCCTTTACCAGGACATTCATCCCGTTTTTTTGACAAGCTTCGGCCTGGCCTTCAGAAAGGGTCAAACCAATGCAGCTAGCCGCCCTTTCCTGGGTGACATACTGGCAAAAAGGCCCCCATCCACAGGCCATATCCAGTACCTTGCTCCCTTTTTCAATCCCGAGGCTGTCTGCTATAAACTTGTGTTTTGCCTTTTGGGCTTGCTCCAGGGTCAGTGTAAAATCACCATCGTATTTGGCGCCGCTATAATCTGCGGTTTCCCCCATACTCAGCCGGAAAATTTCATCTATTGTGGTATAGGTGAAATCCAAATCTTTTTTTTCAGCCATGATGCAAATGCTTGAGTGGTACCTGGTAACGTTTAAAGGTACGGTTCTCCTGCCTCCCAATGAGCAAGGAAACGTTAATGTTTGCAGTGGCAGGTAAACGGAGCGGTGGCCTTTGAATGAGCAGGGCCGGGGTAATCAATATCATTTTTTCGCGGACTCTCTCACTTTGTTATTCCCGGAATACTGTTCAGGGGTTATGCTGCCGATGCACAAAAAGATGGCACAAAAGTTCCCTTATGGCAGCAATTTCACTCAGGGCTAAAGGCTCCAGGCACTCCCCACATCCGACAGCGGGATACAACCCTTGTAGTGTCGCGGGATGGGGTCGTAACTAAGCACGTTCTTGCCGATTTCCTCAGAAGAGAAATACCCCCACAGGGCCATGGATTTCATACTGCGGTAAAAACCAACAGGTTGCTGTGCCCCAACGGCAGTACCCCATACCTTGCCGTTATACTTGGGCGATGTGCGTTCTTTTTCCTTCAGGAATTCCGTGCGCTCTTGCTCATTCAACCGCCCAAAGTTGTCTCCGTGTTTTTCCCTGCACCCGGCATCAAAGGCATCCATTTCCGCCATGATGGCCTTCTGTCCCGCTTCATCAAAGAGCTGGTCAATAGCCGCATCGATAAAGATATCTACCTTCATGTCCAGGCCACCGGGAGTGGTAGTCTTTGGCAGAAGGGTATCCACCAATGAGGATATTAGCCCTGCCTGTTCCTGGCTCAGGATAGCCGGTTGCCAGGTCAACCGCGGCTGTTTCTGGCAGGATTGCAGTATTGAAAACAAAGAAGGTGCCGCAGCGGCAGCGCCCGCGATCATGGCTGTTTTTCGTAAGGCTGTTCTTCGGTCCATATCCTATAGGTTTCTCTTTTTTAATTCTGAAATGGCATGGTGGGCCGCCCGGGCCGTCAGTGCCATATAGGTAAGCGAGGGGTTTACACAGGAGGAGGAGGTCATGCAGGCCCCGTCGGTAACAAAGACATTCTTGCAGGCGTGCACCTGGTTGGTGCCATTCAATACAGAAGTTTTGGGATCCCGACCCATACGGGCGGTACCCATTTCATGGATGCCAAATCCCGGCTCATGCTCATTGTCAAACCCCACCACGTCTTGTACCCCGGCCTGTTCCAGCATTTCCACGGCATCTGCCTTTATCTGCCGGTTCAGGGCCTTTTCATTTTCCTTGAACTCACAGTCGATAGCGAGGGTGGGTTGCCCCCACTTATCCAGCTTGCCGGTATCCAGGCTCACCTTGTTGTCATGGTACGGGAGGCACTCCGCGAAGCCTGTGATAAAGAATTCCCAGGGCCCCGGCTTCATGAGGGCGTCTTTAAAATCTGCCCCGAAGTCTTCGATGTTGGCACCCGCGCTCCAATTGGCACGGCCGGCCCCACCCTGGTAGCCGAACCCCCTGACAAACTTGTCGGATTGGGTCTCTTCGTTGATATTCACATAGCGTGGGATGTAAATACCGTTGGGCCTGCGGCCCTTGTAATACTGGTCTTCAAAGCCTTCTACCTTGCCCATGGCCCCTATCCGGTAGGTGTGATCCATCAGGTTGTGGCCCAGTTCCCCACTGTCATTCCCGAGACCGTTTTCAAAACGGCCCGAGGTAGAATTGAGGAGTATTTGCGTGGTGCCCAGGGTAGAGGCATTGCAGAAGATCACCCTGGCATGGAATTCAACCGCTTCATTGGTTTCGGAGTCGATGATCCTGACCCCCGTCGCCTTTCCTTTTTGTTCATCGTAGATGACCGACTGCACGATGGAATAGGGCCGAATGGTGAGGTTCCCCGTGGCATGGGCTGCTGGCAGGGTGACCGCGTTGCTACTGAAATAAGCACCATACGGACAGCCGCGATCGCAGCGATTCCTGAACTGGCATTGCCCTCGGCCATTGAGGGGCTCTGTGAGGTGGGCCGCCCTGCCGATGATCAAATTCCTGCCGGGAAACGCTTTTTCAATCCTTCCCTTGAGTTCTTTCTCGACGCAATTGAGCTCCATGGGCGGGAGGAAATGGCTGTCGGGCAATTGCGGCAAACCAAGGGCTTCCCCGCTAATCCCGGCAAATTTCTCCACATAGGTATACCAGGGTTCAATATCTTTGTAGCGTATGGGCCAGTCTACCCCATGGCCATCTTTGGCATTGGCCTCAAAATCCAGGTCACTCCAGCGGTAGCACTGTTTGCCCCAAAGGAGGGATCGCCCGCCCATCTGGTGCGCACGGACCCATAAAAATGGTTTTACCTCCGTGTAGGGGTTCTCTTCATCATTGGCGTAGAAATGTTCGTTGTACGCGCCGACAAAACCTGCACGGGCCCCGACCTTATGCTTTTTGAGTACTTCCGGGCCCACCGCCCCTCGCATTTCCAAATCCCATGGGTCCAGGTTCATCGTGGGGTAATCCTTTACGTGCTCCACGATCCTTCCGCGCTCCAAAACCAGGGTTTTGAGCCCGTTTTCACAGAGTTCCTTGGCTGCCCAGCCACCGCTGATCCCCGAGCCGATAACAATGGCGTCATAGGTCATGCTGGTTTTGGCGTCTATATTGTAGTTGGCCATGTTTCGTTGAAATTTTAGATTTTAAATGTACTAAAACATCGGGCAGGCAAGGGCAAAAATTCAGAAATGTCACAATTTTGGCAATCCATGAGCAGCTGTAGGTGGGAGGGCACGGCCAGGGGCGGTGGCGGGGATGTTTTGAGGGTCGCCATCCCCTGTATTTTCATTCGGTAGGGGGTGTTGGGCAATACTTAGGGCATTTAATCTTTCAAATGTTCAAAAAATCATTAAATTTGCGCCCACTATGCAGGTGTGGTGGAATTGGTAGACACGCTAGTATCAGGAACTAGTGCCGCGAGGCTTGGGAGTTCGAGTCTCCCCACCTGTACAGAGAATAAGAAACCTCCTTACCCAGGGGGTTTTTTTATGCCCCAAAGCGCCCCTTATGGTGGGGAGACGAGAAGTGTACCCTGACCGCAGCGTCAGGGAGTCTCCCCACCTGTACAGAGAATAAGAAACCTCCTTACCCAGGGGGTTTTTTTATGCCCCAAAGCGCCCCTTATGGTGGGGAGACGAGAAGTGTACCCTGACCGCAGCGTCAGGGAGTCTCCC
>LXTR01000014.1 GCA_001683825.1 Flavobacteriaceae bacterium CP2B
GCTTATGATAAAGACGGAGACGGAATACTGGACATGGACGATAACTGTGCCGCCGTATCCAATAGCGATCAGCTGGACACGGATATGGACGGAGACGGGGATGTATGTGACACGGACGACGACAACGACGGCACCCCAGATACGGACGACGATTTTCCACTAGACCCGGATGAGGATACCGATACCGATGGGGATGGTACTGGGGACAATGCCGATGAGGATGATGACAATGATGGTACCCCTGATACGGACGACGATTTCCCACTGGATCCGGATGAGGATACCGATACCGATGGGGATGGCACCGGAGACAATGCCGATGAGGATGATGACAATGATGGTACCCCGGATACGGAAGATGATTTCCCACTGGATCCGGATGAAGATACCGATACCGATGGGGACGGCACCGGAGACAATGCCGATGAGGACGATGACAATGATGGCACCCCGGATACGGAAGATGATTTCCCACTGGATCCGGATGAGGATACCGATACCGATGGGGACGACACCGGAGACAATGCCGATGAGGACGATGACAATGATGGCACCCCGGATACGGAAGATGATTTCCCACTGGATCCGGATGAGGATACCGATACCGATGGGGATGGCACCGGAGACAATGCCGATGAGGATGATGACAATGATGGTACCCCGGATACGGAAGATGATTTCCCACTGGATCCGGATGAGGATACCGATTCCGATGGGGACGGCACCGGAGACAATGCCGATGAGGACGATGACAATGATGGCACCCCGGATACGGAAGATGATTTCCCAGTGGATCCCGACGAGGATACCGACACGGACGGGGACGGCACCGGCGACAATGACGATGAGGACGATGACAACGATGGCACGCCCGATACCGAAGACGCTTTCCCGCTGGACCCCGACGAGGATACCGACACCGACCGGGACGGTATCGGAGACAACGCCGACACGGATGATGACACCGATGGCGCCGCCGCCGACCAGATAAAGGTCGCCCAGGCCTTTACCCCCAATGGGGATGAGATCAACGATCGCTGGGTGATCCGGGGTATTGAAAATTACCCCAACGCGGTTGTGAAGGTATTTAACCGCTGGGGCCATGAAGTATTCGCCGCGGTAGGGTACCAAAATGACTGGGACGCAATTTATAAGAATAGAGGCCAGAAGGTACCTACTGGATCCTACTATTACGTGATTGACCTGGCAGACGGGTCTGCCCTCCGGGATGGCTGGATCTTTATCAACTATTAATAACCTAAACCAAACACCGTTGTAACGGGCAGGGCCGGGGCGATAGTCCGGTTGCGACTATCGGATTCGGCCTACCCGTGGCAACATCTACAAAGCCATGAGAAAAACGACGATTATTAGGACCATTCAGATGTGTATCGGGCTCTTAACCCTGATCAGTGCACGGGGGCAGCAAGATCCCAACCGGGCATTTTACCGCTATACCATGAACTTGGTGAACCCGGCTTATGCCGGAGCCGAGGGGGGTGTTGAGGGGTCTGCGGTACGCCCGGGAGCCGAGTTGGGGGTCAACCTAAGAAGCCAATGGGCCAACGTGGAGGGCGCCCCGGAAAGCCAGAGTGTATTATTTGCGACGCCTATGGGCAAAAATGTAGGGCTGGGGGTCTCGGTCATCAACGACCAGACGTTTATTGAAAACAGCACATCGATCAACCTGGACGTCTCCTATAAGGTACAGCTTTCTGAGCTTACCGCGCTCTATTTCGGGATCAAGGCGGGGATGAGTTCCTACGATGCCAACCTGTCGGGCCTGGAAACCTTCGGAATCGGGGCGGACCCCAGCCTAAGAAATATCAACGGCAGTTTTAAGCCCAATATTGGGTCGGGGGCGCTGCTCCAGGGGGGGCGCTACTTTGTTTCCCTGTCTGTGCCGCAATTATTGAGCAACGACCGCCTGGAACAGGAAGACGGACGGGCTACCTATGCGGCGGGCAAGCCCCATGTGTACCTGGCAGGGGGTTACGATTTTGCACTTTCTAGCCGCGTCAAATTCAAGCCCTCTACGATCTTCAGGTACATTGCGACTGTACCCCTCTCGGTAGACGTTACCGCGGCCTTTAGTTTTAACGACAGGCTTGAATTAGGGCCCTCCTACAGGTTTCAGGAAGGCTTTGGTGGACTTTTTATCTTCAACGCTGTCAATTGGCTCGACATTGGTTACGCTTATGAGGCTGCATTCAACAACGAGATCAGCACGCAATCCCAGGGGACCCATGAGGTGTTTATGAGATTGAGGCCGTAATTGGAATAGATCAGTGAAACGGATGTATAAACAGTGGCGCCCAAAATCCTTGGAGCATATAAGCAAAATTCGCGACATTTCTTTGGTGGAATTCGAAACAAACCGGACTAGCGCAACAAAATGGGATACTTGGGTAAGTGCCCCATAATTGGTGAGAGGACAAGGTATTCAAATTAGGTTGTTCGCTACTCTTTCGGGACTTCTTATTGTAACTTATGGCATCAGATTGCTCAATAACTTCATGGTTTTTTCCATATCGCGATAAAACCCTGCCAGGGACGGCACCCTTATTTGGGGGAAATACAACGACCAACCTATGCCGCCCTGGCCTGCTTAGGTAAGCATAACGCTCCGGCGCATGCTGAACCACTTTGACCGTTTCATCAATTCAGTGCAAATCTATTAGTCCAATCCTCGCGATAGCGAACCTTTTCCTGGTAGGATCTGCAAGCTTATTGCGGGGGATGTGCCTAACTTACACCCGGGGCGGGGTTGGGAAAACCCCATGCCTGCTTCCAATCATTTTGCCACAGGAAGCCAGGTTGCTGGCAATAAAGGCATTGGGGATGGCTATCAGTTGCCGCTAGCGCTTTTCCCAGGGTTTCTTTTAATTTGACACCCGCAAGCTTGTTTCAGGGGTGGGCCTAACTTACAC
>LXTR01000019.1 GCA_001683825.1 Flavobacteriaceae bacterium CP2B
GGGTACACAAGGGGAAAGGGCCGCCCTCCCCCCACATCCGCAATTGACCGGCATATCGGAAGAAGCCGCCTGGTATACCCTGCGATTGGATGGGGTCAGCATGGACCATTGGCAGTACGCCCTTTTTTACGCCGCCCGGAGCAGCGGCCGCCTTGACCTGGAAGGCCCTTCGCAACTAATAGAAAAGACCTACCTGGAGGGAAGAAAGACCATTACCCTTGGCAAGCGGCTGGTAAAAGGGCAAAAAGTCCTCGCTCTCACCTTTTTGGATCATTATGGCCGGGAAAGCGGCCCGATTGTTATACATTTAAATCAAATTACAACCAATGATCCAGAAAAATAAACGCGCATGGGTATGGGTCCCAATCCTGTATTTTACGCAAGGCCTGCCGTTTGTCATGGTGGTTACCGTATCGGTGATTATGTACAAAAAACTGGGTATCAGCAACGCGGATATCGGCCTTTACACCAGTTGGCTCTATTTACCCTGGGTAATAAAACCCCTCTGGAGCCCGTATGTGGATCTCCTGAGTACCAAACGAAACTGGTTCCTCTCCATGCAGCTCCTCGCATCACTGGCACTCCTGGGCATAGGTCTTACCCTGCCTACCAACATATTTTTCATTACCACCCTGGCCTGTTTCTGGATAGCGGCCTTTGCATCGGCAACCAACGATGTGGCATCCGATGGCTACTATATGATTGGCCTCACCCAGGACAAACAGGCATTTTTTGTAGGCATCAGGAGCACCTTCTATAAATTGGCCAACGTTACCGGCCAGGGCCTGTTGGTCATCCTCGCAGGTTTCCTGGAGACCTATTACGGAGACAACACCAAGGCCTGGTCCGTGACCATGGTCTGCGCATCCCTGCTGATGCTCAGCCTGACCATTGCCAATTTTTTTACCGCCCCCAAATACGAAACCTCGGGGGCGATAGAAATTCAAAAACCCGCTGGTTTTTTCGAGGTGTTTTCTTCGTTCTTTAAAAAAAAGGGCATGGGTTTGGCGCTTGCCTTCGTCTTGTTTTTCCGCCTGGGGGAGTCGCAATTGGTTAAAATGGCGGCCCCCTTTTTCCTGGATGCCCCCTCCGAAGGCGGACTGGGGTATTCTACGGCCGAAGTCGGGACCATCTATGGTACCGTAGGGGTGATCATGTTGACCGTTGGCGGGATCCTTGGGGGAATCCTGATCTCCAGGGACGGCCTCAAAAAATGGATGTTGCCCATGGTCCTGGCGATCAATATCCCCAATGTCTTCTATGCCTTACTGGCGATCACCCATACCACAAATATCGTCGCGGTAGTGAGTACCGTGGTCCTGGAACAGTTTGGATATGGTTTTGGGATCGCCGGGTTTATGGTATACCTGATCTATATCGCGGAAGGCGCCTCAAAAACCTCCCATTACGCTATCGCTACGGGGTTTATGGCCCTGGGCATGATGCTGCCCGGCCTCATAAGCGGGTATGTCCAGGAATGGCTCGGCTATGACGGGTTCTTTATTTGGGTGGTCCTTGGGGCCCTGCCGGCGCTTTTTATTCTGAAATTTCTAAAATACCCAGCAAACTATGGCAAAAAAGGAGCAGGTTCAGACAGATGACCTGATGAGCTACGCACAGGCAACCGCCTGCCTTACCCGGGAGGAAAAAATTGGACAATTTTTTATGCCGGCTGTTTTTATCAATGACACCGAGGAAGAAATTGTCAAAATAGAATCCCTGATCCGGGATCATCACGTCGGCGGCATTTGTTTTTTCCACAGTCGGGCCAGTGCGGCCACCAACTATGAAGGTGAAGAGCACACCGTGGTGTATAACGCCGAGAGTCTGTTGGTATTGGAGCAATTGGTAGAACGCTATCAAAGAGCAGCGAAATACCCGCTTATGATTGCCATAGATGCGGAATGGGGGCTCGCCATGCGTATCGAAAATGCCCCCCAATTCCCGTATGCCATTACCCTGGGAGCCATGGAGGACAGCGAAGAACTCGTCTATGAAGTGGGGCGCCATATCGCCCATGATTGCAAAAAAGCGGGGATCCACTGGAACTTTGCCCCGGTGGCCGATATCAACCTGAACCCCGAAAACCCGGTGATCGGCTACCGTTCCTTCGGGGAAGATAAATTAGCGGTTACCCGAAACGCCCTTGCGTATTTGAATGGCATGCACAGTGAAGGGGTCCTGGGCGCTGCCAAACACTTCCCGGGACATGGCGATACCGCCACCGATTCACACCTGGGGCTGCCCGTAATCGGGAAAGACCTGGGTTCTCTCGAAAGCCAGGAATTGTACCCGTTCCGGCAGATGATCGATGCAGGGATTGAAGCGATTATGGCTGGCCACCTGTCCGTCCCCGCGCTTACCGGGGGCAAAAACACCCCTGCCTCCGTATCAGGCGAAATCATCCAGGGGACGCTCAGGGAAAAACTGGGATTCGGGGGGGTCGTGGTCTCCGACGCGCTAAATATGCATAGCGTATCCCGTATGTTCCCGGAGAAGGGGCTGTTGGAATGGGAAGCGTTCCGGGCCGGAAACGATGTACTTTGCTTCTCCGAACAGGTAAAAGAAGGTATCGCCCGGATCCTCGAAAACGCCCCGGAGCAGCGTATCGAAGAGAGCTTTAAAAGGATATGGGGACTAAAGCAAAAGGCGATGCAAAACCAGGGTTCTCCACCTGCACGGGGTTTTGACCATGAGGCCCTTAACCAGCGCTTGGCAGCCGCCAGCCTTACGATGGAGGTTGGGTCCCCCGGGGACCTTCAAGACTTCCGCAACGCCGGTTTTTCGGTACTCGGGATCAGTTCCAATACCCCGCAGGGCTTTGTGACGGCCCTTGAGGACCGGGGCGATATAGGCACCATGTCCTGGGTTTCACCGGCAGAGGCCAGCCCGGCATCCATCAGGACCGATGGTGAAAAGTGGCTGGTCCTATTATACCCGCCCAGTGTAAAACCTACGAATACCTTTGGCATTTCGGCGCAAATCCTGCAACAGATCAACACCCTGATGAAAACAAAAGAAGTAGTACTCTACCTGTTTGGCAACCCTTACGTGCTGCAATACCTGGAGTTCCAAAAGGCCCGGGCGGTTGTCATCGCCTACCAGGATTTTCCATGTTTCCAGGAAAACGCCTTCCGGCATTTCCTGGGAGAAGTAAAGGCCCAGGGCAAATTGCCGGTCACCCTTAAAACCCGGTTGCCATGAAAAGCTACAACGTTTTGGGGTTGATGTCGGGGACCTCCCTGGATGGGCTGGACCTGGCTTATTGCCGTATCCGCCAGGGCAGCACCGGCTGGGAATACGAGATCAGCGCGGGCAAAAGCGTCGCGTATGCACCCGACATGAAGGAAGCCCTCAAAGATGCCATCTTCCTCGGGGGTGAAGACTTGCTGTTGCTGCATAACCGCTATGGCGAATGGCTGGGGCAGCAAGCCCGAAAATTCATAGCGGAAAAGCAACTGGAGGTAGACTTTATCGCCAGTCACGGGCATACATCGCACCATCGGCCACAGAAAGGGCTCACCTTCCAGCTCGGGTCCGGGCAGCACCTGGCAACCGCCAGTGGCATTAAAACCATCTCCGACTTTCGCACCCTGGATGTGGCCCTGGGGGGACAGGGAGCCCCATTGGTCCCCATTGGTGACGGCCTGTTCTTTGGACAATTCACCTATTGCCTGAACCTTGGCGGTATAAGCAATATTTCCTTTGAAAAAGACGGCCAGCGCATCGCCTTTGACATAGGGCTGGCGAATATGCTTTTGAACTACCTGTGCAGGGAGACGTTGAAAGGATACGACGAAGGGGGAGAACTGGCCCGCAAGGGCAAGATACTGCCCAAATTGTTCAGCCGGCTGAATGCATTGCCTTACTATGCCCTCCCCTACCCAAAGTCTACCGGGTATGAATGGTTCCTGGAGGAAGTGGTACCCCTGTTAGACGGGGCCGGGAACACCCTGGAAGACCTGCTGCATACCGGCGTGCATCACATATGCGAACAGGTGGCCGTACAACTGCGCAGCCTGAACACAGGCGGGCGCCAAAGCCTGCTGGTAACCGGAGGGGGTGCCCTGAACACCTACCTCATGGACGTATTGCGTGAGCGGCTTGGCCCCGGCATAGAAGTGGCCGTGCCCGAACGCAGCCTGATCGAATTCAAGGAAGCCCTGATATTCGCGTTGATGGGCGTATTGCGCCGGGAGGAAAAAATAAACGTGCTCGCCTCGGTGACAGGGGCCCGAAGGGATTCCTCTTCAGGAGTCCTCTTTCTACCCTGAACCAAAAAACCGCTACCTTTGTCCGGAGATCAAGGTGGGTTCAACTTTCGGACCAAATCCTTATTTTTGACCTAAATTTGAGCCAATGTTGATCATAGGTATAGCGGGGGGTACTGGTTGCGGCAAAACCACGGTGGTCAACCAGATTATCGGGGAACTTCCCGAGAACGAAGTGGGTGTCATCTCGCAGGACGCCTACTATAACGACCTCTCCCACCTCAGCTTTGCGGAGCGGTCCGAGATCAACTTTGACCACCCGAGGGCCATAGATTTCCAATTGTTGGGAGAACACCTTTCGCAACTGAAAAAAGGGATCCCCATCCAACAACCCGTCTATTCCTTTTCCAGGCATAACCGCACCCGCGACACGGTGCTGATACAACCCAGGAAAGTGATGATCGTCGAGGGCATCCTGATCATGACCAACCCGCAGATCCGCGACATGTTCGATATCAAGATCTTCGTTCACGCAGATTCCGATGAGCGGCTCATCCGGAGGATCAGGAGGGACATCAACGACCGGGGGCGCGATATCGCGGAAGTACTCACGCGTTACCAGACGACCCTGAAGCCCATGCATGACCAGTTTATAGAACCTACCAAAGAATACGCGGACATCATCATCCCCAATAACAAGTACAATACGGTGGCGGTGGATATCGTCCGCACCATCATCAATGAGAAACTCCTCTAAACCCTATGCGACTTAGCGAACTCAGGAAAAAGAAATGGTTTGCCCTTATCAGCAATATGTATATCCTGGTGCTGACGGTCTTTGTGATTTGGATGGTCTTTTTTGATACCAACTCCCTGCTCATACACCTGGAACTTCGCAAGGAGATCAGGAAACTGGAAAAGCAACAGGAATTTCTGAAGCAAGAGATCTCCAGGGATAAAAAGATCATTGAAAAACTATCGGACCCGGAGGAACTGGAAAAATTCGCCAGGGAAGAATATTACCTGAAAAAGAAAAACGAAGAGATCTACCTGATTGAATACGAGGATAGCCTGAAAAACGAGAAGGATGGGGAAGAGTAAGGTTTCAGAAGGGTTTGCCCCGCTTAGTGCCAGGCAATGGAAACAACAGCTCCAATACGAACTGCAGGGCGAGGATTACAATAAAGCGCTGGTATGGGAATCGCCCGAAGGCATTAAGGTAAAGCCATTTTATACGGAAGAGGACCTGGGGGAACAAGGCACGGCTGCCTTTGCCGGCCCCGGGGCCTGGAAACTGGCCCAATCCATACGGGTTACGACGCCCCAAAGTGCGAACGAGGTAGCCCGGCATGCCCTGGGATACGGGGCCGAAGCGCTACAATTCGAAATGCATGAAGCGGCCTCGCAACCAGAGCTGCTGTTGCAGGGGATCGACCTCAAAAATACGCCGCTTCATTTTCGTCTGCACAGCCTGCAACCCCAACAGGTCGATTCCCTGCTGGCCTCGGCGACCAGCCCCACAAAGGGCATGTATTTACACCTCGACCCCATCGGCCGGCTTGCCGCCAGGGGGCATTGGCAGGCCTCGCAAAGGGAAGACCTGGAAACGTTGCGGATGCTCTTGCGCCAGTACCGCGATACCAAAGGATTACAGCTTCTCGGGGTAGATGGCAGCCTTTACCAGAACGCTGGGGCCAACCGGGTACAACAACTGGCCTATATGCTGGCCCATGCAAACGAATACCTCCATATTTTGGGCGATGCCGGCCACGCCCCCCCGGTCTTTACCGTGGCCGTGGGTTCCGATTTCTTCTTTGAAATCGCGAAACTACGGGCCCTGAGGCTCTTATGGGGCTCCCTGGCCGCTGAATACAAGCTCCCGGAAGACTGCCATATCGTGGCCATCCCCAGCCGCAGGAACAAAACCCTGTACGATTATAATACCAATATGCTTCGCACCACCGCCGAATGCATGTCGGCCATCCTTGGCAATGCCAATACCCTGGTCAACCTGCCCTATGATGCCCTTTACCGGGAACCCAATGATTTTAGTGCCCGTATGGCGCGCAACCCATTGCTCATCCTGAAACACGAAGCCCATTTCGGGGCGGTGGCGAATCCTGCGGAAGGCGCTTACTACATAGAATCACTCACCTGGCAATTGGCCGAAAAGGGCCTTGCCCTGTTCAAGCAGCTCGAAGCCGGAGGGGGTTTTATCAAACAACTGAAGGAGCACCAAATCCAGAAGAAAGTCCGGGAAAGCGCCGACAGGGAGCAAAAGCTATTTGACGATGGACGCCTGGTCCTGGTGGGTACCAACGCCCACCTGCAGGAGGGGGAACAGATGAAAGGGCAGATGGAACGCAATCCCTTTAAACGGCAAGGGGCCAGGAAAACGCTCATAGAGCCCTTGTTGGAAAAACGGCTTGCATCGGGCCTGGAAGAAAAACGACTGGCAAATGAGTAGAAAGAACCTGCAACATATGAAACTCACTGCCAGGCCGTCAAATAGCGCGACCGGGCAAGGTGATACCCGGGACAGGTATTCTCCTGAAGATATAGAAGCCCTGGAACACCTAGGTTTTGGGGCAGGGGTACCTCCATTCCTCAGGGGGCCCTATGCCAGCATGTATGTGCGCAGGCCCTGGACCATACGGCAGTATGCAGGGTTCTCAACGGCCGAAGAGAGCAACGCCTTTTACCGCCGGAACCTGGCGGCGGGGCAAAAAGGCCTGTCAGTGGCCTTTGACCTTCCCACCCACCGGGGGTACGACAGCGACCATGAACGGGTCGAGGGCGATGTCGGCAAAGCCGGGGTAGCCATCGATTCGGTAGAGGACATGAAAATACTCTTTGATGGGATCCCCCTGGACCGCATGTCGGTTTCCATGACCATGAATGGGGCCGTCATCCCCATCATGGCTTTTTATATAGTAGCTGCGGAAGAACAGGGGATTGCGCCGGAAGCACTTTCGGGCACCATCCAAAACGACATCCTCAAGGAATTCATGGTGCGGAACACCTATATCTACCCACCGGGCCCTTCGATGCAACTGGTTGCCGATATTTTTGAATATACAAGCCGGTTTATGCCCAAATTTAATAGCATCAGCATTTCTGGTTACCACATGCATGAGGCCGGCGCCCCCGCAGCCATGGAATTGGCTTACACCCTGGCCGATGGGCTGGAATATGTGAGGACAGGCCTGAAAGCTGGCCTCAGGATCGATGCCTTTGCCCCCCGGCTGTCCTTTTTCTGGGGGATAGGGATGCAGCATTTTACGGAGATCGCCAAACTCCGGGCCGCCCGCCTGCTATGGGCCCGACTGATGCGCGATTTTAAGCCGGAGAACCAGAAATCCATGGCCCTGCGAACGCATTGCCAGACCAGTGGCTGGAGCCTGACCGCCCAGGATCCGTTCAACAATGTGGCTCGTACGCTGGTAGAAGCCTCAGCAGCTGTATTTGGCGGTACCCAAAGCCTGCATACCAACGCCCTGGACGAAGCCATAGCCCTGCCCACCGACTTTTCGGCCAGGATTGCCCGCAACACCCAACTATTCCTGCAAAAAGAGACCGGGGTTACCCGTACCGTAGACCCCTGGGCCGGCAGCTATTATGTAGAGACCTTGACGGCCAACCTGGTGGACGAGGCCTGGGCCCTCATCGAGGAAGTGGAGCAATTGGGGGGGATGACCCGGGCCATAGAAGCGGGTGTCCCCAAAATGCGCATAGAAGAAGCAGCCGCGAGGAAACAGGCCCGCATAGACAGCGGACAGGAGCGGATCATTGGGGTCAATTGCTATCAAAACCCCCAGGAGGACGAACTCCATATCCTGGAAGTAGACAACCGGAAAGTACGCCGGGAACAGATTGCCCGCCTGCAACAGGTCAAAAAAGAAAGGGACCCCGAAAGGGTACGGGAGGCCCTTGGCCGCCTACGGGAAACGGCAACATCTAAAATGCCGGGGAAGGGGTCAGGGCTTGCTGCCCCAAACGCCTCAGCTGCGGAAAATTTACTAGCTTTAGCAGTAGAGGCCGCCCGGGCCAGGGCCACCCTGGGGGAGATCAGCAATGCCCTGGAAGCGGCATTTGGCCGGCATACGGCAGTAAGCAAATCATTCAGTGGCGTGTATTCAAAAGAAATAAAGGACGACCGTAGTTTTAAAAAGGCCAGGGACCTCTCCGACCGCTTTGCCCGGGAAGAAGGGCGCAGGCCCAGGATCCTTATCGCAAAAATGGGGCAGGACGGGCACGACCGCGGAGCACGGGTAGTCGCCACGGGTTATGCCGACCTCGGTTTCGATGTGGACATTGGCCCCCTGTTTCAGACCCCGGCAGAAGTGGCCAAACAGGCGGTGGAGAACGACGTGCACCTCCTGGGGGTTTCATCCCTGGCGGGCGGGCATAAAACCCTGGTACCCCAGTTGATCGAAGAACTGGGGAAGTACGGCCGGGAAGACATCCGCGTGGTCGTAGGCGGGGTCATCCCCAAAAAAGACCATCCTTTCCTCCGGGATGCCGGGGTGATGGCTGTTTTCGGACCGGGAACCAGCATCAGCGAAGCCGCGACAGAAATCCTTTCCAGCCTCCTGGGAATTAGCAAATAACACAGCCCCCCCGGCAGCTGCCGCCCGGCATGCCTATATTTAAGTTACTTTAACAGCGACACCCTAAGTTATTCACGTTGTGTTAACAAATTACATTTTTTGGCACCGTAATTAATCGTATTTTTAACCCCTAACTTACTTTGAACATGGGCAAGATTATTGCTATTGCAAATCAAAAAGGTGGGGTGGGCAAAACCACCACCACGGTAAACCTGGCTGCCTCGCTGGGGGTCCTTGAAAAAAGGGTGTTGATCATTGACGCTGACCCCCAGGCCAATGCCACCTCAGGATTAGGGATAGAAGTAGATGAAGTGGAATTGGGCACCTACCAGTTGATGGAACATACCAGGTCTGCCGCGGAAACCATCATCCAGACCAGTTCTCCGAACGTAGACCTCATCCCTTCCCATATAGACCTTGTGGCCATTGAAATAGAACTGGTTGACAAGGATGACCGGGAGTATATGATGAAAAAAGCCATCGCAGGGCTCAGCGAGCAATATGATTTTATCCTTATCGATTGCGCACCCTCCCTGGGCTTGCTCACCCTGAACGCCCTCACGGCGGCAGATGCCGTCATTATTCCCATCCAATGCGAATACTTCGCCCTCGAAGGGCTTGGCAAGCTGCTGAACACCATCAAAAGCGTTCAGCGCATCCACAACCCCGACCTCGATATTGAAGGTATGGTCCTCACCATGTACGATTCGCGGTTGCGGTTGTCCAATCAGGTGGTGGAAGAAGTCAAAAAACACTTTGGAGACATGGTGTTCGACACCATTATCCAGCGAAATGTCCGGCTTGGAGAAGCGCCCAGTTATGGGGAGACCATCATAAAGTACGATGCCAGCAGCAAGGGTGCGGCCAACTATCTGAATATGGCGAACGAACTCTTGAAAAAAAATAGGGAGAAAGTGTAATGGCGAAAGCGACTAAAAAACAGGCATTGGGAAGGGGGCTTTCTGCCCTTCTCAAAGATCCTGAAAACGATATCAATTCCGTAAGCGATAAAAATGCCGATAAGGTAGTGGGCAATATCGTGGAGCTCGATATGGACAGTATCGAGGTGAACCCCTTTCAGCCCCGTTCCAACTTTAATGACGAAGCTCTGGAGGAACTCGCGTCTTCCATAAAAGAGTTAGGGTTGATACAACCCATCACCGTCCGGAAGCTGGATTTCAACCGCTACCAGTTGGTTTCGGGAGAACGCCGGTACCGGGCTTCCAAGCTTATCGGCCTGCAAACCATCCCGTCCTACATCCGCATTGCCAATGACCAGGAATCGCTGGAGATGGCTTTGGTCGAGAACATCCAGCGACAGGACCTGGATCCCATAGAAATCGCCCTCTCCTACCAGCGCCTTATCGATGAGATTCAGCTGACACAGGAAAAATTAAGTGAGCGTGTGGGTAAAAAACGTTCTACCATCACCAATTACCTCAGGCTGCTCAGGCTGGACCCCATCATCCAGACGGGGATGCGCGATGGCTTTATTTCCATGGGCCATGGCCGTGCCCTGGTAAACATCGAAAAGAAGCAGGACCAGATCGATATCTACGAGAAGATTGTAGGGCAGAACCTCTCTGTGCGGGAAACGGAAAAAATGGTGCAATCCTACCATGACGGAAAGGAGCAGCCCAGGGTACGTCCCGTAAAATCCCAGGAAGAACCGGAATTTGTAAAAAGCAGCCTCGGAGAATTCCAGCACGCACTTTCTGCCAAGGTAACCATAAAAGCCTCCGGCGACGGCAAGGGAAAAATTAGCATCCCCTTTAGTTCCAAAGAGGAGTTCGAGCGATTGAAAAAACTGATCACCGGTGATTAAGTACCCCCTACTGTTCCTTTTTTCCTTTTTATGGCTGCAGCTTTCCCTTTCCCAGGATGCGCCGGTCGATAAAAATCCTGCCGATAGCCTGAAAACCGATTTACAGGGGAAGGGCTTCTCCATCGAAGATGTTAAAAAAAGGGAGAACAGCAACCCGCTGGCCCCCAGCAAGGCCGCATTTTACTCGGCCGTATTGCCGGGCCTGGGGCAAATCTACAACCGCCGCTACTGGAAAGTCCCTATTGTGTATGCGGCCATTGGGACCGGGGTATACGCCTATCTATACAACGACGGGGAGTACGACCGCTTCCGTTCGGCTTTTAAGCGGCGCCTTGCCGGCTTTACGGACGACGAGTTCTATGACATTAACAACTCCGGGATCGATCCGGGCAACCCGGACCTGTCGGATGAGGCACTGCAGGATGCCCAGGAGCGGTTCCAGCGAGACCGTGACCTGTCCTTACTGATTACCATAGGCCTGTACGCTTTAAATATCATTGATGCCAACGTGGATGCCCACCTGAAGCAATTTAACGTGGATGACAAACTGGCCCTTGAGATACAACCGTACCTGGATTACCACCCCATCACCGCCGATCCCAATTACGGCCTGGCTTTAACCGTTAAGTTCTAGATGATGAATATCGCACTTTTTGGATACGGAAAAATGGGCAAGATGATTGAAAAGATAGCCCTTAGCAGGGGCCACCAAATTTGCGCCAGGATCGAGGTAGACACCACTGAGGTGGATTACTCCTCCATGGATGTGGCCATAGATTTCAGCACCCCCGAAGCCGCTTTTGGCAATATCAAAGGGTGCCTGGAAAAGGGGGTACCCGTTATTTCGGGGACCACGGGATGGCTCGGGGACTACGAGAAGGCGGTAGGCCTGTGCCATGAGCACCGCGGGGCCTTTATCTACGCCTCCAATTTCAGCCTGGGTGTACATGTGTTCTTTGAGCTCAACGCCTGCCTGGCGGGGATGATGAAAGCCCTTTCCCAATACCGGCCGGCGATTGAGGAGGTCCACCATACCCAAAAGCTGGATGCCCCCAGCGGAACGGCCATCACCCTGGCGGAAGGGATTATCGCCAACACCGACTATCAAGGATGGAAACTCGGAGGGGCTGCCGAAGGGGAAATCGCCATCCATGCGGTAAGGGAAGGCACGGTACCCGGTACCCATACGATTTCCTATCAAAGCGAGGTGGACACCATAGAAATAAAGCACATCGCCCACAACCGTGAAGGCTTTGCCCTGGGTGCGGTGGTAGCGGCTGAATGGATTCAGGGCAAACACGGGGTCTTTAGCATGAAAGATGTACTGAACCTGGGAAAGGAAACACACTAATGTGCCTCCCGGGGGAAGTAACGGCAATAAACGAATGACAGGACCATTCCTGTAAGCATAAAACCTTTAATTATGGATGCATCTCAATGGTTGCTCTTCCTACTTTTTGTTCAGCTGGTACATTTTGCCGGAACCTGGAAACTATACCGGAAGGCGGGCAGGAAGGCGTGGGAAGCGGCTATCCCAGTGTACAACGCCATCGTACTCATGCAAATCATCAGGCGTCCCAAATGGTGGGTCGTGCTGCTTTTTATCCCGATTATCAACCTCCTGATGTTTCCCGTGATCTGGGTAGAGACCATCCGGAGTTTTGGCAGGAATAGCCTGGTGGACACCTGGCTGGTGATCCTTACCCTGGGTTTTTATACCTACTATGTGAACTATGCGCTGGACGTAAGTTATGTGGAAGACCGAAGCCTCCATCCCAAAAGCGGTGCAGGAGAATGGGTAAGCTCTATCGTATTCGCCATAGTGGCGGCCACCCTGGTGCATACCTACTTCATGCAGCCCTATGTCATCCCCACAGGCTCCCTGGAAAAGACCCTCCTGGTGGGCGATTTTCTCTTTGTCAGTAAATTCCATTATGGGGCCAGGACGCCCATGACCACTATCGCGGCCCCGATGGTGCATGATACCCTGCCGGTACTGGGGGTGCGCTCCTACCTGAAGAAACCCCAGCTCCCGTACTTCCGCCTGCCCGGGTTCCAGAAGATCAAACGCAACGATATCGTGGTATTCAGCTGGCCTGCCGATACCGTTCGTGTTTTCTTCAAGAAAGAGGAAGGGGTAGACAAACCCATAGACAAAAAATCAAACTATGTAAAACGCTGCGTGGGCCTTCCCGGAGATTCGCTTTCGGTGGTAAGGGGCTATGTGCATATCAACGGGGAGCGCACCGCCCTCCCCGGGAGGGCAAAACCCCAGTATACCTTCGCGGTTTTTGCGAATAAGGGGGTTTCCTCGCGCCTGCTCCTTGAACAGGGGGTTACAGAATTCAATCGCAAATACCTGTCGGCCCCCCTAAACCAGGCCCAGTTGGCCGCCCTCAGCAAATACCTGCTCGGGGCCAACCAGAACACGGCCGGGGAAATAGAACTATATACCGGATACCGGGGTATCCCGGCCAAAGTCGTGCGCCAGGCGGGTTTATCGTTACGGGAGGTAACCGACCGCGAGCGCTATGTTACCATGACAGACAAGGAGGCGGCGGCTTTGCGCCAAAATGGCACCATAGATTCGGTCGTGAAACAATTGCAACCCATAGGGCAACCGGGGGTTAACATATTTCCCCATGACAATGCCTATCCCTGGAACAACGACAATTTTGGCCCCATCTATATCCCGGAGGCCGGCAAGACCGTGGCCCTGGATCCCCAGGTACTACCGTTGTACAAAAAGATCATCCGGGATTACGAAGGCAATACCCTAAGCGTTTCGGGCAACGAAATACGCATCAACGGGAAGGTAACAGACCGCTACACCTTTAAGCAGGACTATTACTGGATGATGGGAGATAACCGGCACCGCTCAGAAGACAGCCGTACCTGGGGATATGTCCCGGAAAACCATATTGTTGGTAAACCCGTTTTTATATGGATGAGTATCGATGGCATCAATGACGGGATCAGTAATTGGAAACCCCGTTGGGAGCGGTTTTTCACTACCGTCCATGGGGACGGGGAACCCCGTTCCTATTTTCGTTATTTCCTCTTCCTGTTGGCCGGGTGGTTTGTTTTTGATTATTTCAGAAAGCGCAGGAAGAAAGCCAAAAAATGACTTTGATGGCCCCCAAACAGGTCGCTATAGTGATCCCTAAACCCTAAAATAGTTGCTGTTTACCCCGGAAGTACGTGAAACTCCTCCTCCACCCAGTATACTGCCCCAATATCATCACCTTTGCGTCTTTGGTACAGCATGAGGTCCTCTGGGAGGTGGAAGACAATTATCAAAAACAGACCTACAGGAACCGATGTTATATCTGTACGGACCAGGGCAGGCAGATGCTGAACATTCCCATTAAACATGTCGGGGGCCGCCATGGAAGGCAAAAATACAGGGATGTACGGCTCGAAAATACCTACCCCTGGCAGCGACAGCATTGGCGGAGCCTGCAGACCGCATACCGCACTTCCCCCTTTTTCGAATTCTACGAGGACGAACTTGCCCCCCTGTACCATCGCGAATTTACCTTTTTACTGGATTTTAACCTGCATACCATTGATGTCTTGTGCGATTGCCTGCAGGTAGCTATGCCCGGGGAAAAGACCCGGGTATATGAAGAAGGGGCCGGGGGAGCTTTTGATGGCCGTTTCCTGGTAAATGCCAAGGGAGCTCCCCTGCCGTTTTCATTGCAGTACCAACAGGTCTTTGGGGACCGGCATGGATTTATCCCCAACCTTAGTGTGCTGGACCTCCTGTTCAACCTGGGCACCACAGCACTTCCCGCTTTGCAGGAATTGGAACTCCCCTTTGGCCATGGATAAATTCCTGTTGCACTACGGCATCCATTTTTTGCTGCCCATCGCAGTGGGCTATGCTTTCTACAGGAAACAGGGGGTAACGGCCATCCTTATTTTGCTGGGCGGGATCCTCATAGACCTGGACCACCTGCTGGCAGATCCCATCTTTGATCCCCAGCGGTGCAGCATTGGTTTTCACCCCCTTCACAGCTACTGGGCGATAGGGGGCTATACCCTGCTCCTGCTTTTCCCCAAAACACGGATTTTTGGCCTGGCCTTCATGATCCATATCCTGGCAGACCTTACGGATTGCTATTATCCTTTCCTATAAACCGGAAAGAAGCCATCAGGGGATAGTGGTCAGACATGACCACATTATAATTGTTATGCGTGCGGACCTCAAAATTATCATCCACAAAAATAAAGTCAATCCGCAACGGGTAATATTTGAAGTTAAAGGTGCGGCCATAGCCCGCTCCACGAACCCGGAAACTATCATCCATATCACCCTTGATGATCCTGTACACCTTTGAAAACTGTGTATTGTTAAGGTCACCGCAAAGGATTTTCGCATAGGGGGTTGACGCCATGTGTGCTGCCACCGTTTCGGCCTGCTTTTGCTGCAGGTGAAACGTCCTGTTAAGGCGTTGGTAGAAGCCCCCGGTGGCCAGTTCCCGCAGGTGTCCACGCTTGGGGACAAAGCCATACGACTGGAGGTGCACATTGTAAACCCTCAGCGTATCGGTTTTATACAGGATATCCGCATACACCGCATTATTAGGCGTCCCCGGAAAATCCAACGAACCTTTTTTCAGGATGGGGTACTTGGAAAATATGGCTTGTGGAACATGAATCCCATTTTTGGTTCTGTAGTTAAAAAACTTGTAGGGGTATTGTACAAATTTTTCGGTCTGTTTGTGGTCAAACTCCTGGAAGCATACAATATCGGGGTCCTGTTCGGCAACAAATCCGATGATCTCCCGGTCTATATGTTCCTTTTTCAGGTGCCCCAAGGGGTCAAAGCCGCGGGCGTTGAAACTCATGACACGCAATTCGTTTTCCTGGACGGGCCTTTCCGTAAAGCGGACCTCGTAGAAGGTTCCGTGGAAGATAAAGGCGATTACCAGGGGAATGAATGAGATAAGCATCAACCGCTTTTTCACAAACAGCCAGTACACCAGGAATAGCAAGTTAACGACAATCACGATGGGTACCACCAGGCTCAGGTAAGGCAATAGGGGCAGTTGCGCAAGGCTTACATAGGGGGTAATGCACGAACCCAGTAAAAACAACGTGGCTACGGCATTGAGGAAGACCACACTCTTGTTGAAAAACGACAGGCCGGTCATGAATCAGTCTTCTTTACCCGCTTTGAACAGGAAGTCCTTTTCCGCTTTTGAGAGGCTTTCATACCCGGATTTGCTGATCTTGTCCAGGATACTGTCTATTTTGCGCTGCCGGCTTTCCTTGTCATAATCAACCCCTGAGCTGGCCTGTGACCGTTTCTTGCGGTATACCGTTTTCAGGGGTGGTTTTTTCTCACGCTTCCTGAAAAGGTTTGAGATCTTATCGAGCAAACTTGAAAATCCTTCCCCTATATCTTTTCCATGCAACAGTTGCCTTGCATAGAAGTAACCGAGCAAGGCGCCCCCCAGGTGTGCCAGGTGTCCCCCGGCATTTCCACTACTCGGGATCTGTATGAGGTCGATCAACACTATAAACACCCCTATGTACCACAACTTCACATTGAAAAAAATCAGGCGGACCTCCTGGTTGGGAATATAGGCGCATACAAAAATGAGCACCGCCGTTACCCCTGCCGAGGCCCCAATCAGCGCCGTCTGTATGCCCACCAGTGCGGGAAAAACGTTATAACTGAGTAAAAAGAGCAAGCCCCCCATCAGCACCCCCAGGAAATACACATTGATAAACCGGCGGTCGCCAAACAGGTTCAGGAAAATCCTCGAGGCAAAATAAAGTACCATCATGTTCCAGAACAAATGCCAGAATCCACCGTGAAAAAAGGAATAGGTGAAAATCGACCAGGGTTGGGTCATAAAATCAAAAAAATCCTTGGGCAGTTCAAACCATTGCATGACCGCATCGGAACGCAGGCCGAAAAGAAAGTTGATCAGCCCGTTGACGATGAAAATTGCCACATTGATGGCAATTAGTTTCCCGGCGATACTGAGGCGTACAAACTGATATTTAAGGTTTCCAGTATCCATTTAATCCCAACGATTCTTATTAAATTGATTTTTTTTCCAATACCACATCATAAGGAACCCGAACAAGGCTCCTCCCACGTGCGCAAAATGGGCAATCCCACTCCCGAAAATTGAGTAACCCGTAACGCCGGAAAACAAATCCAACCCTATAAGCACGGGGATAAAATACTTGGCTTTGATAGGTACTGGTAAAAATATAAGAAACAATTCACTATTGGGAAACGACATGCCAAATGCCACCAATATGCCATAAATGGCTCCCGAGGCGCCTACGGCTGGCGTGTTAAAGGCACTTAAAAAATTGTCGATGGTACTTTTAGGTGCCAGGTTGTACCAATCCGGGCTGTATTTACCCTCCCCAATAATCTGTAGCACCTGTTCACTTCCCATACCCGAAGCGGCCAGGGCGTTCATCCCCTCGTTAAAATAGTAATAGTTGACCCCGGTGTGGATGAGTGCCGCCCCGAGTCCCGCGGAGAAATAAAAGAACAAAAATTTGTTCTTGCCCCACATTTGCTCCAGCGGGCCTCCAAAAGCCCACAGGGCATACATATTGAAGAGGATATGCATGAAGCCCCCATGCATGAACATATGTGAGACCAACTGCCACCAGTCAAAGTTTCCGTTTTCGGGAAACCATAGTGAAAACAAGCCGTACATCCTTTCCGGATACAGGTTGGTCGCCACGAAAAAAAGTATATTGATGATCAGCAGGTGCTTGATGGCTTCGGTAATTCTCCCCATTCAATTAAATTTTTTGTCGATTTCACTTTCGGTAAGGGTCACGTATACCGGTTTATTAAACGGGCTCAGGCCAGCTTCCTTACAGGCAAACAGGTCATCTACCAGGGCCAACTGCGAGCCCGGGTCTAGCACCTCTCCTGATTTAACAGCCAGGGTCCTGCTCAGGGTTTTACAAAGCAGGTCGCTCATGGAAAGGTTTTCGTGTTCTCCATGCCGCTGGCAGTCAGCGATAAGCTGGTCCATGACCCCTTCCACCTCGCTGTTGGAGACCATAAAGGGGACCCCGGTGATTTCAATTTGGTCTTTCGCCATTTTTCCAAAGACAAAGCCGGCAGCGCTGAGGGCGTCTTTGATCCCGCGTATGATTTCCATCTCACTGGAGGTATAGGAAAGTACCATTGGAAACAGCAGTTGCTGGCTCACTGCGTTCTTCACGGTGATACTTTTAAGGAATTTTTCATAGAGTACCCGTTGGTGGGCCCGGTTCTGATCGATGACCAACATCCCCGATTTAATGGTGGTAACAATGTATTTTCTCCGCAACTGGAAGGTGGTCGCAGCTGGCCGGGCCAGCGTATCAGGATCAAAAATGGTCCCGGTAATGGTATCGGATTCCAACTGCAGGCTGCTAAAACCCTTATCCCCTCCCCGGGGGGACTCCAGGCCGGAATACAGGGCTTCCCAGGCACCGCCTTTTTCGGCAGGCCTGGCGTTTTCCCGGCGTGCCGGGCGGGGATCTTCCCGAAACGGGTTAAATCCCGAATCGACCGTGATCCCCGGTTGGGTTACCTCCTTGTTTTGAAAGGCGTACGGGGTATCCAGGTTCCTGTCGTGTTCAAAGTCCAGTACAGGCGCCACATTAAACTGCCCCAGGCTGTGCTTTACAGTAGACCGGAGGATGGCATAGAGGCTGCGCTCATCGTCAAACTTGATCTCGGTCTTGGTAGGATGTATATTGATATCTATTGTGGAGGGTTCTACCTCCAGGTATAAAAAATACCCGGGAAGGGTGTCAGACCGGATCAGCCCTTCGAAAGCAGCGACCAGGGCATGGTGGAGGTACGGACTTTTGATAAAGCGGTTATTGACGAAGAAAAATTGTTCGCCCCGGCTTTTCTTGGCAAATTCAGGTTTGCAGACAAAACCAGAAACATTTACTACCTGGGTGGCTTCTTCCACAGGCACCAGCTTTTCGTTGGTCTTGCTCCCAAACACATGCACGATTCGTTTTCGCAGTGTTGCCGACGGCAGGTTAAAAAGTTCGCTGCCGTTGTTGTAGAAATGGAAGGCCACGTCGGGATGTGCCAGAGCCACCCTGTGGAATTCATCGGTGATATGGCGCAACTCCACCTTGTTGGATTTTAGGAAATTGCGGCGGGCCGGGATATTAAAAAAAAGGTTTTTCACAGAAATCGAGGTCCCCACAGGGGTAGCCGCCACCTCCTGGGCCATCACTTTGCTTCCTTCTATCCTGAGGTGGGTCCCCAGTTCTTCCGTCCCGGGCCTGGTGTGCATTTCGACGTGGGCGATAGCCGCAATGGAGGCCAGGGCCTCTCCCCGGAACCCTTTGGTGTGGAGGGCAAATAAGTCTTCCGCGTTGCGGATCTTGGAGGTAGCGTGTCGCTCAAAACTCAATCGCGCATCCGTGGGGCTCATCCCACTACCATCGTCAACGACCTGTATCAGTGTTTTGCCCCCGTCTTTTACGATCAGTTTCACGCTGCCCGCCCCGGCGTCTATGGCATTCTCCATCAACTCCTTGACCACAGAGGCAGGACGTTGCACCACTTCCCCCGCGGCAATCTGGTTAGCCACATGATCCGGCAAGAGTTGGATGCGGTCTGCCATTAGTTATTAAAGAATATGGATAGGTCAAAATCAATGATGTAGAGGAAAATCAGGACGAGGATTGCGATGATGATCAGCAACCGGGTATTCAGGTGGCGGTCACCAGCCTTCCGCATATCGGCCATAGCACTGGTGAACCTCCCTTTCAGGCCTCCCGGGGAATCGAGGGTCGTGCGGAATTTATCGAGTTTACGCTCAATCCTAAAGGGGTTGCCCTCTCCTTTGTCATCGTAATAACGAGGTGAATAGCTGAATTTTTTATTCTTTCGTAATTTGGTGAATCTTCCCATGCCTCTCTCGTTATCAAAGGTACTTAAAATCAAAAAAAGTGGCGAGGGATGCTTCCCAAAAATTGTTAACAGTTTCCCCCAAGAGTGGGCCTCCGGGGGTATGTGGGCCCTAACATGGTACGTGAGGGGGGAGGTATTAAGTGCCCAGGGAAGCCATTTTTATGGCAGCGATGGCCGCTTCGGTACCTTTGTTGCCGTGTTTGCCCCCACTGCGTGCCTCGGCCTGGGCCAGGGTATCATCGGTCAGCACGCAAAAGATCACAGGGATACCAGTCTGTACGTTCAGGTCTTTGACCCCCTGCGCCACCGCGCTGCACACATAGTCGAAATGGCTGGTCTCGCCCCGTATGACACTACCGATGGCTATAACGGCATCCAAGCTGAGTGTCCTGATCATTTTATGGCAGCCGAACGTGAGTTCGAAGCTTCCGGGGACGTTCCAACGGGTAATATTCCCCGGGGCCACCCCACAGTCAAGGAGGGCGTCTCTGGCACCGGTGAAAAGGTTCTCAGTAATGGCTGCATTCCACTCCGAAACCACCAGGCCTATCCGCATCGCACCCGCTTCCGGGAGTACTGCCTTGTCGTATTCAGAAAGGTTTTTGTTTTCGGTAGCCATTACGCCCCTTTTTGGGCCATCCCGATAAAGACATCGATGGTACTGGCCGCGTTAGAATCAGGGTATTCCTCCTTGATCCGGCGGAAGTAACCCAATGCTGTTTCGTTCTGGTTGAGCTCCATGGCGGCAATTCCCGCCTTGTAAAGGTACCTTGGGGTGGTAAACTCGTTATCACTGTGCTTAAAAGCGCTTTCGTAGTAGCCCAGGGCTTCCCCCGGTTGCCCCAATTGCATGAACGCATCGGCGATGCCCCCTTTTGCGAGGGCCCCCAGGATCGCATCGTCTGACTTAAATTGTTCCAGGTGCTTGATCGCCTGCTCGTATTGCTGCATGTTCAGGTACGCCATTCCCGCGGAATAATTGGCCAGGTTGGCGGCTTTGGTACCACTGTATTCATCTATGATGTCCAGGAAACCGTATTTCCCTTCGGCTCCGTTCAGGGCAAGGTTGTACAGCGAATCTTTGGCCGTGGCGTTCAGGGCCTGGTCAAAATATTGCTGCGGGTAGTACAGTTCGTTCGCCGCACTTTCCTCGCGCGGGCTCTGAACAAATTGGTTATAGGCCAGATACCCCAGTACGACCACCGCTACCACGCCAATGGCACCAAGGATGTAATTCTGGTTTTTGGAAACCCACTGCTCCGAGCGGGAAGCACTTTCATCCAGGGTGGTAAAAACTTCTGCCGTGGCGCTTTTCTCGGTCTCGAGTTGCGCTTCCTCCGCTTTGCTTTTCGGTTTATATCCTCGTTTCTTGTATGTAGCCATGCTTACTTTAATTGGTCGCGCAAAAATAAAGGTTTTATCAAAACCTGAAGACTAATTATTCGTTATTTTTCGATAATTTGCAGCCCTCGCAGCCGTAAAAATTTAATTTCTTCCCCAGACCGAATGTTTTTAAAGAAGCTATCGCTTGTCAACTACAAAAATTTAGACAGTAAGGACTTTGAATTCGACACAAAGATCAATTGCCTGGTGGGTAACAACGGCGTGGGGAAAACCAATGTGCTCGATGCCATTTACCACCTCTGTTTTGGCAAGAGTTATTTTAACCCCATCAGCACCCAGAATATCCGGCATGAGGAGGATTTTTTTGTGATAGAAGGTATTTTCGAAAAAAACGAAAAGGAAGAGAAAATTGTATGCAGCCTCAAAAAGGGGATGAAAAAAGTCATCAAGCGGAACGGGAAGGTCTATGAACGGCTATCAGACCATATCGGGCTGCTCCCGCTGGTAATGATCTCCCCGGCAGACCGGGACCTGATCATCGAAGGGAGCGATACCCGGCGGAAGTTCATGGATGGGGTCATCTCCCAGTCGGACAAGGAATACCTGCAGGCCCTTATCAATTACAACAAAGTGCTTATGCAGCGAAATTCGCTGCTCAAGTACTTCGCGGCCAACCACACGTTTGACCAGGCCACCCTGGATGTTTACAACAGTCAATTGCACACCTATGGCAGCCAGATATACGAGAAGCGCAAGGTCTTTATAGCCGCATTCCTGCCCGTTTTTGAAGAACAATACCGGGCCATCTCCGGGCGCCGGGAGCGCATCAGCCTCGGGTATGAAAGCCAATTGCACGAAGGGGACCTGAAGTCGCTGCTGGAAAACTGCCTTGAAAAGGACCGCGCCTTGCAATATACCAGCACAGGGATACACAAAGACGACCTGAAATTTGAGATCTCGGGCCACCCCATCAAAAAATTTGGTAGCCAGGGGCAACAGAAATCCTTCCTTATCGCCCTTAAATTTGCACAGTTCCACTTGTTACAACGACAATCGCAGACCACCCCCATCCTCTTGCTCGACGATGTTTTTGACAAGCTGGACGAGCAGCGGGTCGCCCATATTATCAGCCTGGTAGACGACAAGAACTTTGGGCAGCTCTTTTTGAGCGATACCCACCAGGAACGGACGGAAACCATTGTTAAAAACGTTCACCAGACGTATAAAATTTTTAACTTGTAGTATGAAAATAGCAAGGGCTTTTCTGGGGTTGTTACTGCTTTCCGCGAGCTGTGGCAACCAGCTTTCGGAGACCGAACTGGGCTGGTTGGAGGGCTATTGGGAAATTGAGGAAGTGGTAGGACCCGATGGCCGCAGCAGGGAATACGGCCTGAACGCCACTATCGACTATTTCTCTCTGGAGGGAATGCGGGGCTACCGAAAAAAGGTACAGCCCCAGATAGACGGTACCTTTATCACCTCCGATGACGCGGTGCGCTTTGAATTACACCCTCAGGAGGGCCAGATTCTTATGTTGTACCGGCATGGGGAGGAGGCATGGGAAGAACAATTGATCGCCCTGGATTCTATGGCTTTCACAGTACGAAACACCGACAATATAAGCTACCATTACAAGCGCTACCAACCCTTAGTGACCCATGAGTAAAAAGAAAGACGAAGACCATTCCCTGGGGGGCGTGCTCCGGGAATTCATCAGCAGGAACAAATTGCAGAAAGGCATCGACAGGGTAAACGCCCGCGAAGCCTGGAAAAGCCTGATGGGCAATGGGGTAAATAACTACACTACTTCCGTGGAACTCAGGAACGAGACCCTCTTTGTATCCCTTTCTTCATCAGTGTTAAGGGAAGAACTGAGCTTAGGAAAGACCAAGATCATCAGCATGCTCAATGAAGAGCTGGGCCGGGAGCTGATCAAGAAGCTGGTCCTGCGATAACCGCCACCTACCGTGGGTGCCGGTCAGGGGATGAAGTGCGAACGACCGGCGTCCTTAGCCTCCGTAGATCTCCCTTCCAGAGAAATGAAAAGCCCCTTCTATGGCAGCGTTCTCATCGCTATCCGAACCATGAATGGCATTCTCCCCGATATCCCTGGCATACAGCTTGCGGATGGTGCCCTCGGCCGCCTCCTGGGGATTGGTCGCCCCTATCAGTGCCCTGAAGTCTTCTACCGCATTTTCCTTTTCCAGGATGGCGGAAACAATGGGACCTCGGGTCATGAAATCCACCAACTCACCAAAAAAGGGGCGGTCTTTGTGGATCGCATAAAACTCGCGGGCATCCCGCCTGCTTAACTGGGTGTATTTCATGGCAATGATCTTGAACCCCGCGGAGGTGATCTTTTCCAATATGGCCCCAATATGGCCGTTTTCCACCGCGTCGGGCTTGATCATTGTAAACGTCCTCTTCCCTGTCATTTCAAAAAATTTTGTGCAAAAGTACGCTTTCTCCCTGCAATGCACAACAATAATCTAGAGGGGGTGAAATGGTGGCTGGCAAGGACAGGGGAGTTCCCGTATCACGGTCCTGATAATGGTCGGGGCAGGGGTACTTCCCGGGCGCTTTGATATAAAATACGCTTGAGGAATCGGCCCGAATCTATTAAATTGTATCTTTGCGCGAATGAATTCAAAGGATTTAAAGACCATTCGGGAACTACTGCGTGTGGGCCGTAAGATCGTCATCGTACCCCACAAGAATCCCGATGGCGATGCAATGGGCTCCTGCCTGGCATTAAAGCACTACCTCACTGCTTTGGGGCACCAGGCGGTAGTCATCACCCCTAACGATTACCCGAGATTCCTGAAATGGATGCCGGGAAACCAGGAAGCCCTGAATTTTGAAAAAGAGGAGGAAAAGGCCAGGGCGTTGCTGGAAGATGCGGAGCTCATCTTTACCCTGGATTTTAACCATCTGAGCCGTTCCGGGGCCATGGAAGCCCCGCTTAGGGAAGCCAGGGCATCCTTTATCATGGTAGACCACCACCGGGAACCCGGTGATTATGCGCTGGTCACGATGTCGGATAGCAGCATGAGTTCTACCTGTGAAATGGTCTATAACCTGATCGAGGGGCTGGATGGGTTGGACAATATAGACCCGGACATGGCAAACTGCCTCTATGCGGGGATTGTTACCGATACAGGTTCCTTTAAATTTTCGGCAACCACCAGCCGCACCCACAGGGTCGCTGCCGACCTGATCGACCGCGGCGCCAAAAACACGGAAATCCACAATAAGATCTTTGACACCAACACCCCCGAACGGCTACAATTGCTGGGCTGCGCCTTAAGGAACCTCATCATCCTCAAGGAATTCAACACAGCCTACATCAGCCTGCGACAGGAAGAACTCGATGCCTGCCACTATAAAAAGGGAGATACCGAGGGATTTGTGAACTATGGGCTTACCCTGGAGGGGATCCGGTTTGCGGTCATCTTTATCGAAAACCGGGATGAAGGTATCATCAAGATCTCCTTCCGCTCCGAAGGCAACTTTTCAGTCAACGAATTTGCCAGGACCCATTTTGGCGGTGGGGGCCATCTAAATGCCGCCGGGGGCCGCAGCCACGATTCCATGGAAGCAACCATTGCCCATTTTGAATCATTGCTGGGAACATACAGAGAAGCGTTAACCAAATGAAACTATTTATTTTTCTCGGATTAGGCCTCATCCTGCTTTCCTGTGGAGGGCCCGAACCCAGGAGGCCGGTCAAGGTACGGTCGGGCAGTTTTATGAAGGAATCGGTAGCGCGAAACCGTGCATTGCTGGCCCAGGAAGAAACCAGGATCAGGGACCTTATGGCATTGGACAGCCTTCATGAGTACCAGTCGTCTGCCTCCGGTTTCTGGTACTTTCACCAGGAAAAAAACGAAACCACGGACTACCATCCCGTTCCGGGAGACCTGGTGACCTTGCAATACGATATCCTGAGCCTTGAAAACGACACCATATACAGCCGGGAAGAACTGGGCGTGCAACACTACCTGGTAGACAAGGAAGACCGGGCACATATATTCCCAGGCTTGCGGAATAGTATCAAGCTGCTGAAAGAAGGGGAAACCGCCACGTTTTTATACCCCTCGTCCCTGGCTTTCGGCTATCCGGGAGATCATCGGAAGATAGGCCCCAATGTGCCCATCAAAGCCACGATCACCTTATTGCAGGTAGAAAAACAACAAGATAGTATCCAAAACCAATAAACAGCATGAAAAAAACCTATGTATTATTAGTTGCCCTTACAGCCCTTATCTACAGCTGTAAACCCGGAAAATACGCGGATTTGGGCGATGGCCTCTTTGCCGACATACAAACCACCAGGGGCGATATCATTGTAAAACTGGAATACGGGCGCACCCCTGTAACGGTGGCCAATTTCGTATCCCTGGCGGAGGGCACCAACCCTTTTGTGAGCGAGCAGTATAAAGATCGGAAGTACTACAACGGGGTCACCTTCCACCGGGTAATCAAGGATTTTATGATACAGGGGGGCGACCCTACCGGAACGGGAAGCGGTAACCCGGGCTACCGTTTTAAGGACGAATTCAACGACTCCCTGAGGCACGATAAGGCCGGGATCCTTTCCATGGCCAATGCCGGCTTGAAGACCAATGGCAGCCAGTTTTTTATCACCCACACGGCCACCCCCTTCCTGGATGGGAAACATACGGTTTTCGGGGAAGTGGTAGTGGGGCTTGAAGTGGTAGATACCATTGCCAACGTCAAAACCGCCGTGGCAGACAAACCGGTGGAAGATGTGGTGATGAACGAGGTACATATCATCCGCAATGGCAAGGAGGCGAAGCAATTTGACGCGGTAGCCGTGATCAGCGATTATTTTGCCGAAGAAGAGGCCAAAATACAAGCCTTGCAAAAGGTTAAAACCGACATGGCCCGTGAATTTGCCAACCAGGTTGTCCAGACCCAGGAACTGCCCTCGGGCCTTAAATACCTGGTACTGGCGGAAGGCGAGGGCGAAAAACCCAAGGTCGGGCAGATGGTACTGGTCAACTATGCCGGCTACCTGATGGACGGCACCCTGTTTGACAGTAATTATCCGAAAGAGGCAGAGCGCTATGGCGTATTCGACCCCCGGCGAGAGCAAGGGGGCGGGTATGAGCCTATTCCCATGGAATATAGCCCGGAATCAAGGCTCATTGCCGGATTCCGAGAAGGAATGCTCCATATGGAAGTAGGAGATAAATGGCGGTTGTTCATTCCATCCCACCTGGGATATGGCCCCCAGGGCACCGGGCCCATCCCCCCCAATGCCGACCTGGTCTTCGACCTGGAGATCGTTGGCCTTGGCCAGTAAAAAGACATAAACCCCGTACCAGACGGGGTTTTTTTTTGATGTAGCGGCAAGGCTTTATTTCCAGTTCTGGGATTTAAGCTTTACCGTAGCCTTCAGAATGTCCTTCTGCGAGATCTGCCCGGCCAACTTCCCATTTTCGACGATCGGGAATCGCCTCCTTTTGGCTTCCAAAAATTTATTGGCCGCGTCAAAGATGTTCATGTTCCCGTCTATGGTTTCCACGTTCCTGACCATATGGTGTTCTACCCTGGCATTTTCTAGCGGCATATTGTAATACCTGCTCTCCGAAATGTGTTTGATGCAATCCCCTTCGGAAATGATGCCCACCAGTTCATTCTTTTCATTTACCACAGGCCCCCCTGATATCTTGTTGCGGATCAGCTTTTCAATAACCTCCTCCACGGATTGGTCGGGGGTGAAGGTGATGAGCTTGCGCGTCATATAATCACTTACTTTCAGCGGCACCTCATCCATTTCAGGCTGCTTCCGGCGTCCCATAAAACTTTTGATCCCCATATCCCTATATTTTTAGATTGTGACAGCACTTTCTTAAATATACAGAATTTTTGGATATGCGATTCTACAAAAAGACCAATGTTTGTGCCCTAAGCTTTTATGTTTCAGGAGCCCCCGGTTTCTTTTTGGGGTATATTGGCCAGGACGTCCAGCAGCAGTTTCCAGAATTTAAGCACCGAACCAACCTCAACGCGCTCATCGGGCGAGTGTGCCCCGCGTATGGTAGGGCCAAAACTAATCATGTCCATCGCCGGGTACGCGGCTCCCAGTATCCCGCATTCCAATCCGGCATGGCAGGCCACCACCCTTGGTGCTTTCCCGAACAACGCCTGGTAGCGGCCGCGCAAAAGCTTCAGGATTGCTGAGTCCGGGTTGGGGCTCCAACCCGGGTATTCACCGCTAAATTCCACTTCAAATCCCGCCAGTTCGAACACTGATGACAAGGCATGCGCCAAAGCGTCCTTTACGGTATCTACCGAAGAACGGGTGAGGCAGCCAATATGGATACGGCCCTCTGCCACACTGACCCGGGCTATATTGTTGGATGCCTCTACCAGATCATCCATGCCCGCACTCATACTGTAGACCCCGTTATGCGCGGCCGAAAGGGCTTTCAACAGGTTTTCCTGCGCCGCTTCATCCATCAGGGAGGCGGGGGCCGCCGCAGAAACAAGCGAGATGGACAGGGAAGGTTCTGTAAGTGCCAGTTCATTCCCAATTTCCTCCTTCCAGTTTGCAAACTGTTGTTCAAATGCGGCTTGCTGCGCTTTGGGTACCGTGACATGGGCGGTACTTTCCCTTGGAATGGCATTCCGAAGCCCCCCTCCGTGGACCTCCCCTACCCGGAGCTGTGACCTGCCGGCCGACTTGTACAGCAGGCGGTTCATGATTTTGTTGGCATTCCCCAGGCCCTTGTGGATATCCATTCCGCTATGGCCGCCCTGCAACCCCTTGATCCGGATGGTATAGGCTGCCACATCGGGGCCAGGCTTTTGCGGGTCGTAGGCCGCGGTGGCCGTGATGTCAATCCCCCCCGCACAACCGATATCAATCTCATCGTCTTCCTCCGTGTCCAGGTTCAGCAGTATTTCCCCTTGCAGCAATCCTGGCTCCAACCCTTTGGCACCGGTCATCCCGGTCTCTTCATCTACAGTGAAAAGGGCCTCCAATGGCGGGTGGGCAATGGACGTATCGGCAAGGATGGCCATCATGGCAGCTACCCCCATCCCGTTGTCGGCCCCCAGGGTAGTCCCCCTGGCCCTTACCCAATTTTCATCGACGTACATTTGGATCCCCTGGGTCTCAAAATCAAAGTCGGTATCGGCATTTTTCTGGTGAACCATATCCAGGTGTGACTGGAGTACCACTGGTTTCCTGTTCTCCATGCCAGGACTGGCCGGTTTCCTGATAATGACATTCCCGGCCGGGTCTTTGGACGTCTCTAGGCCCAGCGACCTGCCGAAGTCAAGCATGAACTGAATGACCCTCCCTTCCTTCTTTGAGGGCCTTGGTACCCCATTGAGCCTTGCAAAGCTGTTCCATACTGCCTGTGGTTCCAACATCGCTAATTGATCCTCCATATAAATTGTTATTTGGCCGTAAAAATACACAAAGCGCGAAAGTGAGCGCGGGTTTTGGTTATTTTTAGCCCCATGAAAAACCCCTTGAGAAATTCCATAGCACTGGCCATCTTACCGCAAATTGCGTTGGTCATATGGCTACGGCAACAACCGGAATTGGTGGAATCATGGTACAGCCAGGGCCTGTACGTCTACCTTTCGGGCTTCCTCCGCCTCCTTTACGGCTGGGTGCCGTTCTCCGTGGGCGATTGCCTGTACGCGGTGTCGGGCTTTCTTGCCCTCCGGTATCTTTACATCCATCGCAACAGGGTACTCCATCAACCCCTGGGGTTCCTGCGGGATGTGGCCATGGTCCTTTCTGTGGCCTATTTTAGCTTTCATTTGCTATGGGGCTTCAATTATTACCGTCAGCCGCTATCGTCGGCCCTGGGGTTGGGACAGGGTTACAGCCAAAGTGAGTTAACCTCCCTCACCCGGCAGCTTATTGAACGGACCAACCGGCTACAGCTAAGGTTAACCTCAGACCCCGACAAAATGGTTGCCTTACCGTACAAAAAGAAAGAAATCCTCCAGAAAACCCTGGAGGGTTACCGGGAACTCAGGGCAACCCATCCTTTTTTGGAATACCGGCGGCCCAGTATTAAAACCTCGCTTTTCAGTACCCCGCTGACCTTTATGGGCTATGGGGGGTACCTGAATCCCTTTACCAATGAAGCGCAGGTAAACGGACGGGTCCCCCTGTTCCGTTTTCCCGTGATTTGCGGGCATGAAATCGGGCACCAACTGGGCTATTCCGCGGAAAACGAAACCAATTTTATAGGGTACCTGGCCACCGCGGGCAACAAAGACCCGTATTTCCAGTACGCCGCCGCTGCCTACGCGGCCGGTTATTGCCTGGCGGAGATCAACCGGAAAGAGCCCGAAACCTATCACAGGCTGTACGGCAGATTCAATAAGGGGGTACAGCAAAACTTCAAGGAACTGGATGATTTCTGGAAAGCCTACGAAAATCCGTTGGAACCGGCATTTAAAGAGGTATTCAATACCTTCCTGAAGGCCAACAACCAGGCCGAAGGAATACGCAGTTACAGCAGGATCGTCGCCCTACTGGTCACCTACCATCGAAAACATCCCCTTTGAGGCGGGTAGCCCCCCAGTTTCAACCTTTCTGTGGCAGGGGTTCGGCTTCTGGGGGAGCCTGGTAAAAACCAGTCGCCTCAGGGCTTTCGCTCAGGCGCCTGTTCCTGAAATACACCCTGTCCCGTACCTCCTTTGGGGTATTGCCCTCGGCTTCGTACCAGGTGATGGATGCCGGCAGCAGCAAACCCCCGACGGGGCTCCAGTCGTTATATCGTATCCAATGTACGTCTGCGGAGGAAACCCCGCTGAAATAGGTGACGGTATATCCCAACCAGGCCATTCTATGGGTGCCGGGTTCATAATACAGGTAATACTCATCCCTGTGACTGGCCCCTACCCCTTCCTTAAAGCCGATCTTAATCCCCGGATAGGTTTTCCCCTGGAACTCCAGGGGGTCGGTTTGATCAAATATGAGCCCGTCATCGGCAAAAACAAAGGGCATGGCGTAGAAGTAGAACATCAGGTTGTGGTAGAAAACGGGATCGCCCTTAAACTGCTTTTCAGGGTCAGACGCCCATACTTCCCGCCCGTCATAGCCCAACGAATAGCCCGGTCCCATGATATGGTCTTTCCTGCTCCACAGGTCGATGGTATGCGCTTCTGCAGTTTCTTCCCGGGGTAGTTCAAAAGACAGGGTCCGTTGTTTCTGCCACAAGGAAATCCCCCCATGGGCTTCGAACACCTTCTGCAGGGCTTCCGGGTAGGCGTGGTGTATTACCTTGGTGGCAATTGGTGGCTGTTCGGGGGTTGCTTTAGGGGCTTCCTTACAGGCCCAAAAAAAACCCAGGAAAGCAAAGAGGGCAAGTCGTGTCATGATTTTTTTTGATTAAGTGATAGGGCTTAGTCGGCTCCCGGCGGAAATGTTTACAGTTTCCCCTACTTTTGTGGATATGGAGGAACTAAAAGAGATTTCCAGCCTGCACAACCCCTGGGTCCGGAAGGTCCTCTCCCTACGGGTAAAATCCAGGGAGCGCAGGGCCAGCGGCCGGTTCGTTTTGGAAGGGGACAGGGAATTGCAACTGGCATTGCGCGGGGGCTATCGTATAGATACCCTGTTGTTTTGCCCTGACATTCTTGACGGGGAACGCCTGGGGCAGGTCCGGCAAAGCCTGGACCCTGGCGCAGGCCTGCTCTCCGTAAGCCGGGAAGTCTACGAAAAAATGGCATACAGGGGAAACACCCAGGGGTTAATGGCCGTGGCACATGCCCGGAAGCATGGGTTGGACACCCTGGAAATGAAACGGGACAACCCATTGATCCTGGTAGCGGAAGCACCTGAAAAGCCAGGGAATATCGGGGCGTTGTTGCGAACTGCCGATGCGGCTGCCCTGGATGCCGTGATCATTGCCAACCCAAAAACCGACCTCTATAACCCCAACACCATCCGGTCTAGTGTCGGCTGCCTTTTTACCACCCAGGTGGCTACCGGAACCACCACCGAGGTTATCGCCTACCTAAAAGGCATCCATTGCCGTATGTACTGTGCGGCACTGACCGCCTCCCGCCCGTACACGGAGGCAGACTTCAGGGGCAGCTCGGCCATTGTGGTGGGCACTGAATCTGAAGGATTGAGCCCGGAATGGCTCCGCGAGGCCGATCAGAATATCATCATCCCCATGGAAGGGCAAATAGATTCCATGAATGTTTCGGTATCGGCGGCAATACTTATCTTTGAAGCTAAAAGGCAGCGGATTCCAAAGCGCGAATGACGGGCAACTGCCGCTCCGACGCCAGCGCATGGCGCCAAACCCGAACCAAAACGATTCGATGAATACAAGCTTTTTATTCTACCTCATTATCGCCATCCTTGTTGTCCAATTCGTGGTAGAGTCTGTCCTGGGGTTCCTCAATGCCCGCAGGTTCGGGGAGCCTATCCCCGGGGAATTGCAGGATGTATTTGATGAAACCGAGTACCAGCGGGCCCAGGCATACAAGAAAACCAATTACCGCTTCGGCCTTTTGAGCTCCGGTTTTTCATTGCTGCTGACCCTTTCCTTTTTGCTTTTGGGGGGCTTTGAATGGATAGACGGGATCATACGTGGTATAACTTCCCATGCCATCCTGCAGGCCATGCTGTTTTTTGGGACCATCCTGGTAGGCGCCGACCTGGTAACCCTTCCTTTTTCCTGGTACCACACTTTTGTGATTGAGGAAAAATTTGGTTTCAACAAGACCAGCCCGAAACTCTTCCTGCTCGACAAGTTCAAGGGGTGGTGGCTCATGTTGTTGCTGGGAGGGGGGATGCTGGCCGTCATTGTCTGGTTGTATGAATGGGCCGGGGCGGCGTTCTGGATATATGCCTGGGGGGTGATCAGCCTGTTCACGGTTTTTATCAACCTCTTTTACAGCAAACTCATCGTACCGCTGTTCAATCGGCAGACCCCCCTGGAACCTGGCAGCCTGAAGTCCAAGATAGAGGGCTATGCCGAAAGCGTGGGTTTTGAGCTCCAGCATATTTTTGTAATCGACGGGTCCAAACGCTCCACCAAAGCCAACGCTTACTTTTCGGGCTTTGGCAAGCAGAAGCGGGTAACCCTTTTTGATACCCTGATCCAGGACCTGGAGGAGGAAGAAATTGTAGCGGTCCTGGCCCATGAAGTAGGCCATTACAAGCGCCACCACATTGTGTTCAACCTGGTGGCCTCTGTAGTGAATACGGGCATCACGCTTTTTGTGCTTTCGCTCTTCATCAACAACCCCGGGGTATCCATGGCCATTGGGGTATCACAGCCCAGTTTCCACGCGGCCCTGGTGGGTTTTGGCATCTTATACAGTCCGATCACCGAACTTACCGGGCTGGGCCTCAACTACCTGTCGCGGAAATTTGAGTACGAGGCCGATGAATTTGCCCGAACCACCTTTGACGGCCCTCCGCTGATCTCTTCCCTCAAAAAACTCTCGAAGAACAGCCTGAGCAACCTGACCCCCCACCCCGCCTACGTTTTTGTGCATTATTCGCATCCCCCCCTAAAAGACCGTATACGCCAGCTTAAGGCATAATTTTTGTTGCTTACTTATAAAGATTGTGGTAATTTTAATAGTATGAGGAGGGAAACGACCATTGCAGAACGGGAAAACCGGCAAATTGCCAAAGAGTATAAAGAATTGCTGCGCATCAGCTACCAAACGCTGAGCAAGGAAGACAAGCAACTCATTCGCTCAGCTTTTGATGTGGCTGTGGACGCACATAAAAACCAGCGCCGCAAATCCGGGGAAGCCTATATTTTCCACCCCATCGCCGTGGCTAAGATTGTGGCCTCGGAAATAGGGCTGGATGCCGTTTCTATTGCCTCTGCCCTGCTGCACGACGTGGTGGAAGATACCGAATACACCCTGGATGATATCGAGCGCATGTTTGGGGAGACCGTGGCCCGTATCGTCGACGGGCTCACCAAGATTGCCCACCTGAAGAAGGACATGAACATTTCACAGCAGGCTGAGAACTTCCGCAAGATGCTGCTTACCCTGAATGACGACGTCCGGGTGATCATCATCAAGATTGCCGACCGCTACCACAACCTGCTTACCATGGATGTCATGCCAGAGCACAAGCAGGTACAGATAGCTTCGGAAACCCTCTATATTTACGCCCCGTTGGCGCACAGGATCGGGCTTTACAACATCAAAACCGAATTGGAAGACCTCAGCCTGAAATATACGGAGCCCGAAGTGTATCAGGATATTCAGGATAAAATAGAGGAAACCAAAGAGGAACAGCAGCAGTATATAGACGACTTCTCCAACATCATCCGGTCCTCCCTGGACAAGGAAGGCCTTAACTACTATATCAAGGGGCGGATGAAGTCTATTTATTCCATTCGCAAAAAAATGATGGTGCAAAATGTCGCCTTTGACGAGATCTATGACAAGTTTGCCATCCGCATCATTTATAAATCTGACCGGCAGAATGAAAAATTCCTTGCCTGGAAGATCTACTCTATCGTAACGGACCACTTTACCCCCAACCCCATCCGCCTGAGGGACTGGATATCCTCCCCGAAATCTACGGGATACGAAGCGCTGCACATCACGGTAATGGGGCCCAAGGGCAAATGGGTAGAGGTGCAGATCCGCAGTGAACGCATGCACGAGATTGCCGAAAAAGGCTATGCCGCGCATTTTAAATACAAACACGGCCACCAAAAAGAACAGGGCATAGAAGAATGGCTTAACCGGCTGCAGGAAGCCCTGGAGACCTCCAATGGCAATGCCGTGGATTTTGTCGAAGAGTTTAAGCTCAACCTCTATTCCAAGGAAATTTTTGTATTTACCCCGAAGGGGGAACTCAAATCCCTGCCCAAAGGGGCCACCCCCCTTGACTTTGCCTTTAATATCCACACGGAAGTGGGGATGCGAACCCGTGGTGCCAAGGTCAACGGCAAGCTCGTCCCGCTCAATACGGTATTGAACAGTGGTGACCAGGTAGAGATCATCACTTCCGAAAGCGCCAAACCCAACCAGAACTGGCTGGACTACGCCACTACGGCACGGGCCCGGTCCAAGATACGTTCCTCCCTGAGGGAAGAAAAGAAGGAAGTAGCCATGGAGGGCAAGGAGGCCCTGAGGCGGAAGCTGAAATCCCAGAAGGTGACACTCAACGAGGATGTCATTAACAAGATGGTGGTCTATTTTAAGTTAAAAACCAGCCTGGACCTGTTTTACAGGGTGGGAATAGGGGCCATAGACAATCAGAAGATCAAGGATTTTGCCTCTTCCTACAACAATGCCTTCATCAGTTTCTTCAAGAATACCATTCGGAGGAAGCCGGTCCCCGAAGGCATAGACAAGGAGGAGATCACCTCCAAATACGATATGTTGGTCTTCGGGAAAGAAGAGGAACGCCTTCCCTATAAGCTATCCAAGTGTTGCAACCCCATTCCCGGGGATGATGTTTTTGGCTTTGTGAGCGTCAACGAGGGGATCAAGGTGCATAAAAAGAATTGCCCGAATGCCATCTCCCTTCAATCCAATTACGCCTACCGCATCATCAGCGCTAAATGGATCGATTCCAGCCAGGAGGAGTTCACGGCAGATATCAAAATGACCGGTATAGACAACCTGGGGCTGATGAACGAGATCACCGAAATCATCTCGGACAACATGCACGTAAACATGCGCAACCTCAACTTCAGTACAGACGGGGGAACCTTTACGGGAAAGATCACTGTCGTGGTTAAAAACAAGACCATCCTCAAAAAACTGATCGACAATCTCAAGGAGATCAACGGGATCGATAAAGTCTTCAGAATTTAATTTTTAGCAGTACCTTTGCAGGGCAATGCTGTGAACGTTACCATGGGGAATAAGGATCAAGAAATTGTAAAAAATGTTTTTACGGCCTTTCTGGAAGAAAACGGGCATCGAAAGACGCCCGAACGCTACGCAATACTCCAGGAAATCTATGAAAGCGAAGAGCATTTTGATATAGAATCACTCTATATCAACATGAAGAACAAGAACTACCGTGTTAGCAGGGCTACCCTGTACAATACCATAGAGTTACTACTGGAGTGCAAGTTGGTGAGAAAACACCAGTTTGGGAAGAACCAGGCGCAGTATGAAAAATCGTATTTTGACCGGCAGCATGACCACGTAATCCTCACGGATACGGGCGAGGTGGTCGAGTTCTGCGATCCGCGAATCCAGTCGATCAAAAAAACCATCGAAGAGGTTTTTGACATCAAGATCACCAACCACTCGCTTTACTTCTACGGTACGAGAAACAAAGAGCAAAAAGCTAATAACTAACCACTTTTTTTAACGGATACTTATTCATGGCGGTAGATTTACTACTAGGATTACAATGGGGAGACGAGGGCAAAGGAAAAATCGTTGACGTACTGACCAAACACTATGATATTATCGCTAGGTTCCAGGGGGGGCCTAACGCCGGACACACCCTGGAATTTGACGGGATCAAGCACGTCCTTCACACCATCCCCTCCGGGATTTTTCACGAGAAAGCCATCAATGTGGTGGGCAATGGGGTGGTGATAGACCCGGTAATCTTCTGCAAGGAGTTGCGGAACCTTGAAAAATTCAATATCGATATCCCCGGGCGCTTGCTCATCTCCCGCAAAGCACACCTTATACTGCCTACCCACCGCTTGCTGGACGCCGCTTCCGAGGCCGCAAAAGGAAAAGCGAAAATCGGTTCTACCCTAAAGGGCATCGGGCCCACCTACATGGACAAAACCGGCAGGAATGGGATGCGCGTAGGCGACCTGGAGTTAGACCGGTGGAAAGAAAAATACCGGGCCCTTGCCAACAAACACGAAGCCATGATCCACTTCTACGACGTGGACATTCAATACAACCTTAAAGAGCTGGAAGCAGAATTCTTTGCTGCGGTAGAAGCGCTTAAAAAGATGAGCATCATAGACAGCGAGGAATACCTGTACCAGGCGCAACAGGCCAAAAAGAAAATCCTGGCCGAGGGAGCACAAGGGTCCATGCTGGATATTGATTTTGGTACCTACCCCTACGTCACCTCCTCCAATACCACAGCCGCAGGGGCCTGTACGGGCCTGGGCGTGGCCCCCAATGCCATTGGGGAGGTATACGGGATATTCAAGGCCTACGCCACCCGCGTGGGAAGCGGGCCCTTCCCCACTGAGCTTTTTGACGAAGACGGGGCCACCATGGCGCGTGTCGGGAACGAATTCGGGGCTACCACCGGCAGGCCCAGGCGTTGCGGGTGGCTGGATTTGGTCGCCCTGAAATACGCGGTACGCATCAACGGGGTGACCCAACTGATGATGATGAAGGCCGATGTGCTGAGTGGCATGGAAAAGATCAAAGTCTGCACCGGCTACCATTACCAGGGACAACAGATTACCCACCTCCCCTACAACATCGAAGCCGAAAACGTCACCCCGATTTACAAGGAATTGGCCGGCTGGCAAAAAGACCTGACTGGTTTGAGCAAGGCCTCCGAACTCCCTGAAACACTCAACCAGTATATCGCCTTCCTGGAAAAGGAACTGGAAGTGCCCATTAAATTGGTATCGGTGGGGCCAGACCGTACCCAGACCATAGAACGGTAGAACGCCTTATTCCCAATAAAATCCTAAATACCAGGGCAGGTTGGCCTTCTCCTCTAAAATATCCTATTTTTGGGCAAATTTTCAGACTTGAAAAGCGTGCTCTTCCTCTTAGCGGTTGCCCTGACGACCCCTGCATTGTTGGCCCAGGCCGATACCACTGCGGTCAAGCAGATCAACATTGTCTACGGGGCCAACTTTACGAAGGACGAAGCACAATACCCCGGGGCCTCGATCTTCAGCAAGGACGAACGCCAGGTGCAGTTTGAACACCAGGGTGCCGACCTCTGGTGCGATATCGCCATCTTTTACCAGAAGGAGAACAAACTCAAGGCGATAGGCAATATCCGCCTGCAACAAGGAGATTCCGTGCAAATGACCAGTGGGAAGATCGATTACGACGGGGACAAGAAACTGGCCAAGGCCTGGGAATCAGTGGTGCTGAAAAATGCCGACATGACCCTGCGTACCGACACCCTGTATTTTGACCGTGAACGCCAGGAATCGTACTACAACCATGGGGGTACCATCGTTGATTCGGTAAATACGCTCACCAGTGAGGTGGGGCGCTACTATATGGTCCCCAAAAAATACCAGTTCCTCGACAGCGTTCTGATCCGCAACCCAGATTACACCCTGGAGTCGCGGCGGCTGGATTACTACACCACTTCCAGGAATGCCTATATGTACGGCCCCTCTACCATTACCGGGAAAACCTATAAACTGTACTGTGAACGCGGGTTTTACGATACGAAAGTGGAAAGTGGGTATGGTATCAAAAATACGAGGATCGACTACAACAACCGGATTATCGAGGGCGATAGCGTGTATTTTGACAAGGCTTCGCAATTTGCGTCCGCGACCAACAATATTCAGGTAACCGATACCATCAACAAGGGCGTCATCCGTGCCCATTACGCAGAGGTTTTCAAGGCGCGCGACTCGGTATTCGCTACCAAGAGGGCCGTTTCCGTCAGCCTGGTGCAGCAAGACTCCCTCTATATGCACGGCGATACCCTGATGGTTACCGGAAAACCTGACGCACGTATCCTCAGGGCCTTCCGCAACGCGAAATTTTACAAGACCGACCTCAGCGGGAAATGCGATTCCATCCATTTTGAACAAAAGACCGGGATCACCCAACTGATCCGGAACCCGATCCTTTGGAATGTGGAAAACCAGATGACCGGAGACAGCATCCACCTGCTCTCCGACCTGGAGACCGAGCAGCTAGATTCCCTGAGGGTCATCAACAACGCCTTTATCATCTCACAGGATACCATCGGCATGACGGGCTTCAACCAGGCCAAGGGGAAGGACCTGTTTGGGAAATTTATCGAAAACGAACTCAAAATCGTCGACCTGGTAAAAAACACCGAGGTCATCTACTACCTGTACAATGATGCGCAGGAACTCATCGGCATCAACAAAACCATTTGCAGTGCCATCCGGATGACCCTTGCGGATAATGATATTGAAGACATCACCTTTTTAACCAATCCCGATGGCGATATCTTCCCCGAAACCGAGCTGCCCGAAAACAGTCGCAAGTTGAAAGGGTTTGTCTGGCGGGGAGACGAGCGTATCCGGGAGATGGAGGATATCTTTGACGAAGACGACAACAACATCAGCCTGGTAAATATACGGGGGATTGACAATCCTATCGACATTGATGCGGAAGAAGCGGAACGCAGCCAAAATGAAGGCGACCCTGTAAATACCGGACAGGCCCCAAACAACAAAGCAACCGTCCCTCCGGGGAAACCCGGGGCACAAAAAGGTGGATAAGTTGGTATGAAGGATGACTTTTACACATATCAGGCGCAGACCAGCCCCCACCCCCTTTCCCTGGAAATAGCCCGAGCATCGGGTTGTTACCTGTATGACACCGGGGGCCGGGCCCACCTAGACTTTGTAGCCGGGGTATCGGCCTGCAGCCTGGGGCATTGCCACCCGGCCGTGGTAAAAGCCATACAGGAACAGGCGGCGGCCTATATGCATGTCATGGTCTACGGGGAATATATTCTGTCGCCGGCCGTGGCCCTGACCAAAAAACTCGCCTCCCTCCTGCCCGAAGGCCTGGAGACGACCTATCTTGTGAATTCGGGAACCGAAGCTATGGAAGGCGCCCTGAAGTTGGCCAGGAGGGCGACGGGGCGCAGTGGCCTGGTAGCGGCTCACGGGGCCTATCACGGAAACACCATGGGAAGCCTGAGCCTGATGGACTTTGAGGAACGCAAGGCCCCCTTCAGGCCCTTACTTCCCGATGTGCGCTTTATCCACTTCAACAAGGAGGAAGACCTGGAAAAAATCAACCACCACACCGCGGCCGTGGTATTGGAGACCATACAGGGTGGTGCCGGTTTCGTATTGCCTGAAGCCGGATACCTGAAAAAGGTCAGGGAACGCTGTACGGCGGTGGGGGCCCTGTTGATCCTGGATGAAGTCCAGCCCGGGTTTGGCCGTACCGGTACACTCTTCGCCTTTGAGCATTATGATTGTGTTCCGGATATCCTGGTCATGGGTAAAGGAATGGCATCTGGCCTCCCGGTAGGCGCCTTTACCGCCAGCAAATCGCTCATGCAGCGGTTAAGTGAGCGTCCTGAATTGGGCCATATTACCACTTTTGGGGGCAACCCCGTCATCGCCGCCGCCGCCTTGGCCACCCTGGAGGAGATTAGCGAAAGTGGGGTCATGGATGGGATAGCGGCCAGGGAAGCACGCTTCAGGGAACGCCTGAAGCACCCCTTGATTAAAGAGATACGGGGCAGGGGGCTAATGCTAGCCCCCATCCTGGAAAGCCGGGAACTCACCGATGCCGTGATATTGAAATGCGCGGAAAGAGGCCTGGTACTCTTTTGGTTGCTGTTTGAGCCCAAAGCGCTGCGAATATCACCCCCGCTAACCATTACCCTGGAAGAAATTGACCGCGGTTGCGACATACTTTTAGGGGTCCTCGATACGTTTTAATAGCAGGTTGTTAACTATTTTGTTAATAAGAATGACCCTTTTCGAAAAAATGAAAGGTCTTAAAATGGCTAATTTTAAGTCCATAGTAGAACCAAACCCGATTCTATGGCGTTAGACCCTAACGAACAATCCAGCCAACCCATAGCGAAGTTTGAATCCATGTTGAAGACTGACGATGTCTATTTCTTTGATGCGGAAGACTTCGAAGACATTATCCACCACTATCTGAACATTGGAAAGATATCCCTCGCCAAAAAAGCAATTAAAATCAGTTTGCTGCAGCATCCTGACGCGACCGAGCTGAAGCTCTTGGATGTGGAGGTGATGGTTTTTGAGAACAAGCTGGAAACCGCTGAAAAGATATTGGATGAACTGCAGCGGATAGATGCCCACAATGAGGAAATATACATCCAACGTGCCAATATCTTTTCCAAAAAAGACAACCACGAGGCGGCAGTAAACCTGTTGAACAAGGCGTTGGAACTATCGGAAGACAGTTTTGACATCTATTCGCTCCTGGGGATGGAATACCTGTTTATGGATGATTTTGAAATGGCCAAGGTACATTTCATGCGGTGCCTGGATTTTGACGACCAGGACTATTCCTCGCTCTATAATGTGATCTACTGCTTTGAGTTCCTGGAAGACTATGACGGGGCGATCCACTACCTGAATGAGTACCTCGAAAGGAACCCCTATTGCCAGGTAGCCTGGCACCAGTTGGGGAAACAGTATGTTACCAAGGAAATGTACAAGGAGGCCCAGGCAGCCTTTGATTTCGCCATTTATTCCGACGACACCTTCATTGGCGCCTATTTTGAAAAAGGCAAGGTCCTGGAGCAACTGGGCCGGTACGACGAAGCCATAGAAAACTACGAAACCACCATTACCATAGAAGACCCCACTTCCCATGCATACCTGCGTATGGGCGTTTGCCATGAAAAACTGAGGAATGATGACATGGCAAAATTCTACTATTACAAAACGGTGCATGAAGATCCCCTGCTGGACAAAGGATGGCTCGCCATTACCGATTTTTATTTCAGGAAGCGGAATTTTAAACGGGCGCTGTATTATATCAACAAGGCCATAAATATTGACGGGGAAAACCCCCTCTACTGGAAAAAATGCGCGATGATCCATGCCGCCCTCAAAAATTATGACGAAGCCGATTACGCTTTCAAGCAAAGTGTCGACCTGGGCAATTACGAACTGGAGACCTGGCTGGGCTGGGCAGAGGTGGTCGCCCGCAACGAGGAACTGGATGCGGCCCGGCAGATCCTGACCCAGGGCCTGGAATTCTACCCGGAAAGTGCCGAGCTGGAATATAAAATGACGGGGATCCTACTGATGATGAACGACCTGATCAACGCACAGCTGCGTTTTATAAAGGCACTTAAATCAGACTATTCCAAACTGCCGCTTTTTGAGAAAGGCTTCCCCTCCTACTTCAAATCAGACTGGGCCCAGAACATTATCTCGGGGATTCGGAAAGCTTCCAAATAAAGAACTACTTTTGTTTTTTATTTTTTTATGGGAAAGCGCAACCGATTAGATTATATAATACTTGCCCTGAAAGGAATGGCCATGGGAGCGGCCGATGTGGTCCCGGGCGTTTCCGGGGGCACCATCGCCTTCATTTCGGGAATCTACGAGGAACTCATTTCGTCCATTAACGGGGTGAACTTTTCCCTGGTTACCACCTGGAAAAAAGAAGGTTTCCTCGCTTTTTGGAACAAGGTCAACGGGGGGTTTCTGCTGTCCCTCGTCATTGGTATCGGTATCAGCGTGGCCTCCCTGGCGAAATTCATCAGCTGGTTGCTGGAGAACCAACCCGTACTGCTTTGGTCCTTCTTTTTTGGATTGGTCCTGGCCAGTATCTTCATCGTGGCACGATCCATTGAACGCTGGAACCTGGGGGTCATCTTTACCCTGCTCGGCGGTGCGGGGCTGGCCTGGTATATTACCTCCCTGCCGCCTATTGAAAATACGGCCAGTTTGCCCTTCCTCTTCCTCTCGGGCGCCCTGGCCATATGCGCCATGATCCTTCCGGGAATTTCCGGCGCATTTATCCTGGTACTTTTGGGTTCTTATAAAACCGTCCTCGATGCCGTACACCAACGGAACCTCTTGCTACTGCTTACCGTTGCCCTGGGGGCGTTGTTTGGCCTGCTTAGTTTTGCCCGCCTGCTGAAATGGATGTTCAACCACTACAAAGACCTTACCCTTGCTTTGCTTACAGGGTTCATCGTGGGTTCGCTAAACAAAATCTGGCCATGGAAAGCCGTGCTGGAATCGCGGGTATACGGCGATAAATTAATCGCCGTCAGGGAAGCGAACGTATCTCCGTTCACCTATGCGGGCGATTCGCAATTAGTCCTGGCCACGGTTTTAGGTATCCTGGGTTTTTCCCTTATTTTTATACTCGAAAAACTGGCCTCAAAAAAGTAATCTCCTCTACCCATGCACCAGCCCAGATCCTTAATGGACAAGTTTTTTTTGTTTGTAAAGGGGCTCTGTATGGGCGCAGCGAACAAGGTACCCGGGGTTTCGGGGGGCATTGTCGCCTTTGTTGTCGGGTTTTATGAAGAATTCATCTATTCCCTGCAAAAGGTCAACCTGAAAGCATTAAAGCTCCTGGTAAATGGCAGGTTTAGCAGCTTTTACCGGTATGTCAACGGCACCTTCCTCAGCTTTCTGATTGCGGGCATGCTTTTTAGCTATTTCAGTGTCTCCAAGCTACTGGATTATTTCCTGGAACAAAAGGAGTTGTACGTATGGGCGGCGTTTTTTGGCATGATCATCGGCTCGATTTACTACATCGGCAAGGACTTTGAAAACTGGAACAAGAAGACCATCCCGGCCGGGATCCTGGGCCTGGTGATCGGGATTTCCATCAGTTTTTTAAGCCCGGCCAAGGAGAACGATAACCTTTGGTTTATTTTCCTATGCGGCATGATCAGCGTATCCGGGATGACCCTTCCGGGGCTATCCGGGTCCTTTATCCTGATCCTGCTGGGAAACTATGTACTGTTGCTTGTAGATTCCGTGAATTCACTCTACGATACCATGGCAGAACTGCTACAGGGCGATTTCAGCTTTACGACCAACCAAAAAAGACTTGAAACACTACGGATACTCGCGGTTTTCACCGCCGGGTCCGCCGCTGGCCTGGTGTCCTTGTCACACCTGCTTGGCTATGTCCTCAAACACTTTAAACACCTGACCACCGCGGTGATCCTGGGTTTTATCACCGGTTCCCTGGGGGTGGTCTGGCCCTGGAAAAGGACCATCTTTATGCAGGCCGCCGACGGGAGCCCTATCCTGGATTCCAATGGCGACAAGATCATTATCAACTACCAGCGCTACCTCCCCGACATGTCCCTTTCGGAAACCTGGTGGGCGGTGCTGCTGGTCGGGATGGGGGTTCTGGTGTTGCTGGGACTCGACTGGTACGGTAAAAACAGACAAAACAATGGCTAAATTCGGACTTGTCGGCAAGCATATCTCCTACTCTTTTTCAAAGGGATATTTCCACCGCAAATTTTCGGAGCTGCAGTTGGCAGGCTACCGGTACGAAAACTTCGACCTGGAGTCTATCGAGGAGTTCCCCGATATGTTGCGCAACAACCCCGGGCTTGTGGGGCTAAACGTGACCATTCCCTACAAGGAGGCCATCATTCCCTATTTGGATGAATTGGATGTGGAAGCCGCCAGGATAGGGGCGGTAAACACGATCAAAATCGGGGCCGGGGGACTCAAAGGGTATAATACCGATGCTTACGGCTTTCAAAAATCCCTGGAACCCCTGTTGCGGGGGCAACATAAAAAGGCTCTGATCCTTGGGACGGGTGGCGCCTCCAAGGCCGTTGCCCATGTCTTCAGGTCGCTCTCCATTGCCTTCAGGTACGTATCGCGCCAACCGGGCCCAGGCCAATTGTCCTATGAATCCCTCGGGGAAGACATCATGAATTCGCATGCAATCATTGTGAACACCACCCCCCTGGGTACCCATCCCAATATCAGCGAGAAACCTTTGGTTCCCTATGATCTGATCAGCCCGGACCACCTGCTTTTCGACCTGATCTACAATCCGGAAAAAACAGCCTTTTTACAGGAAGGCGAAAAACGGGGCGCCCAAATTAAAAACGGCCTCAGGATGCTGGAATTGCAAGCCGAAAAGGCCTGGGAAATCTGGAATTCATAGCGCGGCATTCCAAGGCACGGGAGTTCGTGTCCCGGGGGCGATAGCGCGAAAACCTCCGTAAAAAAGAACCTGCATTGCCTTTGTAGAATGCGCGCTTAGTAGTATCTTACCGTAGAATCGCTTGGATGCGCCTTAAAAATCCAAAGCTATGTTGGAAGAGAAGGACCATAAACTGCAGGATACCGCAGGGGGAAAAGAAGGATCGGAAACAGCAGGTTCGGGCACCGATCCGGGAAAAACACCCGACACCGAACCCGAAGCCGGCCATGCGCCGGAAAAAGAGCCTGAGCAGACTGAGGACAAGGATGTCCTGGAAGAAATAGACGAATCCAATGCAGAGGATGCGGAGGATGAGGACAACCAGGCAAGGCACCACATCCCCTTGCTGGATTACCCTTCCATGTCCATGGAAAATCTGGTAGGGGAATTGCAGCGTCTTGTGCGGAACGAAAAGGTACAGGCCATCCGGAAGCACGTAGACCAGATTAAATACGAGTTCGACCTCAAGTTCCAGGATTTCCTCGAACATAAGAAGGAGGAATTTATCAACCGGGGCGGGAACGAGATTGATTTCCGGTACAATTCGGTCACCAAAAGGCAATTCAATGAAGTCTATGCCGATTACCGTGAAAAACGCAACCAGTACTACCGCAACCTCGACCAAAGCCTTAAAGAAAACCTCGCCAACCGCCTAGCCATCATTGAAGAGCTAAAAAGCCTGGTGAATGTAGAAGAGGATATCAACACCACCTATAAAAACTTCAAAGAACTGCAGGAACGGTGGCGCCATGCGGGGCCCGTGCCAAGGGCCAACTACAACGATGTCTGGCGCACCTACCACCACCATATCGAGATTTTCTACGATTTCCTCCATTTGAACCGGGAACTCCGGGACCTTGATTTTAAACACAACCTGGAAGAAAAACAAAAATTGGTGGAACGGGCCGAAAAACTGGCCGAGGAACCCGACCTCAACAAGGCTTTCCGGGAATTGCAAACCCTGCACAAAATCTGGAAGGAAGATATAGGCCCCGTAGACCAGGAGCACCGGGACGCCATCTGGGAGCGCTTTAGCAACGCCACCAAGGCGATGCACCACCGCCGGCAGGAGCACTACAAAGAACTGGAAAAATCCTACGAGCAAAACCTCGAGAAGAAAAAGGATATCATTGCCAAAATTTCGGCCATAGCTGCCAACGTCGCGAACAACCACCGTGGGTTGCAAGAACAGATCCGGGAGGTTGAAGCACATAGGGAAGCGTTTTTCAAGGCGGGAAAAGTACCCCAAAAGGTAAACGAGGCCACCTGGGCGGCTTTCAAAGAGGCCGTTCGCTCCTTCAACCGGAACAAGAATGCCTATTATAAGAACCTCAAAAAAGAACAACAGGATAACCTGGAAAAGAAAAGGGCCCTGCTCGAAACAGCCCTGGCCTTAAAGGACAGTGAAGACTGGGAGATGGCCACGCCGGAAATGAAACGAATCCAGATGGAATGGAAAGCTATCGGCCATGTCCCCAGGAAGTATTCGGACAAGATCTGGAAAGATTTCAAGAATGCCTGTAACCACTACTTTGACCGCCTTCATGCCACAAAAAACAAGGCGCACAAGGGGGAGGCCGAAAATCTGGAGAAGAAGATCGCATGCCTCCAACAATTAAAGGATTTCAAATTGTCGGGGCATCGTGAAAAAGATATAGCCGCCCTGAAGGAAATTATCGTGGAATGGAAGTCGTACGGGCGCGTTCCGTACAACAAAAAAGGGATCAATGGGAAATTCAACAAGATCCTCGATGCGCTTTTCAAAAAACTGGACATTAGCAGGCAGGAAGCCGAATTACTGAAATACGGCAATAAAATCCAGCAGCTGGCCCATACGGAAAACGACGATGCCATTTACCGGGAACGCACCTTTATCAAGCGTAAAATAACCGAGAGCAAGGACGAGATCAGGCAATTGGAAAACAACCTGCAGTTTTTCTCCAACGCCTCCGAAGATAACCCGCTGGTACAGGAAGTGATACAAAAAATTGAACGCCATAAAGAGGCGCTTGCCACCTGGAAGGCCAAACTTAAAAAGCTCAACATCCTCCAGAATAACCTGATCAGGGCAGCCGGGGAAGAAGAAGACGGGGAGGAAGACGGGGAGGAAGACGGGGAAGACGATACCACCGGGGAAGCTTAATGGCCGCGGCATCACAGTACTCCTGGTCCTTTTCTGGAGGGGGTAAAAAAAACGGGCCGTTACCGGCCCGCACTTAATTGTTGTTCCCCATTCCCGCCTACTTGGCAACATGAACCGACCGGGTTTCCCGTATAACGGTTACTTTTACCTGCCCGGGATAGGTCATATCAGTCTGGATCTTCTGGGATATTTCAAAGGAGAGTTGTTGGGCCTTCTCATCGCTTACTTTTTCACTTTCAACAATGACCCGCAGTTCCCGGCCCGCCTGTATGGCATAGGCCTTTTGTACCCCGCCGAACCCGAAGGCAATTTCCTCAAGGTCTTTTAAACGCTGTATATAGGAGTCCAGGACCTGCCTCCTGGCCCCCGGCCTTGCCCCGCTGATAGCATCACAGACCTGTACGATAGGTGCAATGAGCGATTTCATTTCCACTTCATCGTGGTGCGCGCCTATGGCATTGGCCACATCCGGCTTCTCGCCATACTTCTCGGCCCACTGCATCCCCAAAATAGCATGCGGGGTTTCTACATCGGCTTCCGTATTGGGGACCTTTCCAATATCGTGCAAGAGCCCGGCCCGTTTGGCCAGTTTCGGATTCAGACCCAATTCCGCCGCCATTATCCCGCAGAGTTTGGCCACTTCCCTGGAGTGCTGTAGCAGGTTCTGCCCATAGGATGACCGGTATTTCATACGGCCTATGGCCTTAATGAGTTCGGGGTGCAGCCCATGGATGCCCAGGTCTATGACCGTGCGCTTGCCCACTTCCAGGATCTCCTGGTCGATCTGTTTTTCGGTTTTCCGTACAATTTCTTCAATCCTTGCCGGGTGGATCCTCCCATCGGTGACCAATTTGTGGAGCGAGAGCCGGGCGACTTCCCTCCTCACCGAGTCAAAACAGGAAAGGATGATGGCCTCCGGGGTATCGTCGACGATAATTTCGACCCCGGTTGCAGATTCGAGGGCCCGGATATTCCGGCCTTCCCGTCCGATGATCCGGCCCTTGACGTCGTCGGATTCCAGGTTGAATACCGAAACGCAGTTTTCAACGGCTTCTTCGGTACCCACCCGCTGGATGGTATTGATCACTATTTTCTTGGCTTCCTGCTGTGCCGTGAGTTTGGCTTCTTCGAGCGTAGCTTGCATAAAGGCCATGGCATCTGTCCTGGCGGTTTCCTTCAGTGATTCCAGGAGCTGGCTCTTGGCTTCTTCTGCTGACAGGCCCGAGATCACCTCCAGTTGCTGTACCTGGCTTTTGTGTAGTTTCTCCAGCTCTGCCTGTTTCTTTTCGTAAAACTCCTGCCGATGTGTTACTTCCTGGATTTTTGCATCCAGTTCCTCATTCAGTTTTTTGCTTTTGGCAAGTTCGCTGCTGACCTGTGACTCCTTGTCGCGTGTCCTTTTTTCGGCTTCTGCGATCTTTTTGTCTTTGTTGATGATGACCTTTTCGTGCTCGGCCTTAAGTTCCAGGAACTTTTCCTTGGCCTGGAAGATCTTGTCTTTTTTAATGCTCTCCCCTTGCTGGGTGGCATCCTTGATGATGGCTTCGGCCTCTTTCCTGGCGTTGCCAATGGTCTTGGAGGCTTTCCCGCGCTCCATTACTTTGGCAATGACAAAGCCGATAACCACGCCCGCGACTGCCCCAATAAGAATCATTGTAATATCCATTGTTACTTGTAGTAAGTGTTAAATAAATATGGGTTCCCCCAAATTAAAAGTCTGTTGCCGCCTTGGGCAGCAAGGATTGGGACAGGATGCCATGCATAAAAAAAGCCCACATTGATGGAGGTTTTGTACAAACTCCAATAAACAGGTTTAGGGCTAACAGATTGATCAAGGATCCTTTGCAAGAAGGCCTGCTTTTACAACCTAAACTCACCCTTTTCAAACAAATTAGTGTTGAGTTTGTCAAAATAAATTACCAATGTGGGCAGTAACTTTATGTATGTAAATGAACTTATTTTATGCTTAGTTTGGAATTCACCAGCTGGTCCAGCGCCCTCAGGCGTTCTTCAACCTCCCTGGTGTCTTCCATCTTGTCTATGCCACGCTGTTCCAGCTTGGATGCGAATTGCAGGGCACACATGGCCAGCACATCCTGCTTGTCCCGTACAGCATAGTTCTGCTCAAACTTCTTGGCCAGCTGTTCAATGTTCTTAGCTGCCTTGCGTAAACCTTCTTCCTGACTGGGATCAATGGTCAAAGGATAAACCCTGTCCGCAATCGAAAGCTTTATCTTAAGCTTTTCTCCCATAGTGCCCGGTATACCTTACTCAGCCAGTTGGACGATACAATAGTCTAACTCCCTGATCAATGAATTTATTTTGAGCTTTGCTTCTGTTTTATTGGTATCACTGCCCAACATTGTATTTGCAAGCTTAAGGGATTTGTATTTCTCTTCCCACTCCTGAAGGGAGTTTTGGATGGCATCCCGCTCACCGCTTACGGTGGCAAGTTCCTTTTCCAACTTCACATTAGCCTGGTGGAGCAACTCTAATTTGTGCAACAACTTGCTAATTCTGTTTTCGAGGGAATCAACAATATCAACCAATTCACTCATATGCAAATACCAATGCGTATACTACAAAGTTAACATTCATAGCCCGACTTCGCAATGTTTTTCACATTTATTATTAACGGCTTTCAGGACACTCAACGCCCTTTCCGGGGCCATCCTACGCCCTGTTATCCGGCCTATTCCCTACTGGTCCGGAGGATTTGCCCCCCCTTGCAGGATGCGCATCGCCTCCAGGTTTTTTTCGATCCATGAAAAATGGCTTGAGCCTTAAGGGTGTATTGTTTAATTTCGTACGAACTTTGGTTGCTATGAGAAAATCCCTGTTTGCCTTGCTGCTGCTGATGACCCTTCCCGCTTTAGGGCAGCATGAATACCCTGTGGATGCCTTTCGCCCGCCCCTGGATATCCCTCTGGTATTGGCAGGCACTTTCGGGGAACTCAGGTCCAACCACTTTCACTCAGGCCTGGATATCAAGACCCAGCAGCGGGAAGGGCTCCCGGTGTATGCCATCGGGGAAGGGACCGTTTCCCGGATAAAAATATCGCACTGGGGATACGGGAAGGTGCTCTACCTGGCCCACCCCAACGGCTATACATCAGTATATGCCCATCTGCAGAAATTTTCGCCGGCCATAGAAGCCTACATCAAAAAAATTCAATACCAAAAGCAGTCATACGAGGTAGAGGTATTCCCCGATTATGGCGAATTGCGGGTCGAAAAAGGCGAAGTAATCGCCTTTAGCGGCAATTCGGGGAGCTCCTCGGGCCCCCACCTGCATTTTGAGATCAGAAACAGCATTTCCGAACGGCCTACCAACCCCCTGCTCTATGGGTTGGAGGTACGGGATGCGACCAGCCCCAGCATCGTAGAGGTCTACGCCTATCCCCTGGGGCCCGATGCCCAGGCGAACCGTAGCAAATCTAAAATTGCATTGAATTTTACCCGGCAAGCCGACGGCACCTACCTGGCTGATAAATTGCATGCGGCCGGAACCATAGGCTTTGGCGTCGATGTGTATGACCGTCAGGACCTGGCAGCGAACCGCAACGGGGTATTCTCGGTGCGTCAACTGGTGAACGGCACCGTGTATTCCGATCTCGATTTTAAAGATTTTTCCTTCGCCGAAACCCGCTACATCAACACCCTGATAGATTATGAGCACTACGGCAAATACAACAAACGCATCCAGCGGCTTTTCAGGGCGCCCGGCAATCGCCTCAATATATACAATACGCTGCAGAACGACGGCAAGATCGATATCGCAGAAGGGCTGACGTACAACGTGGAACTGGAAGTCCGGGATTTTGCCGGCAACACTACCCTGCTCCGTATCCCTGTGGAAGGGAAGAGGGAACCCCTGGATGAACCCGCCCGCGACCCAAGGACCGATACCTACGTGATCGCATCAAAACCCAATAATTACGATTTGGGCGTCGCCAAGGTGTATTTCCCTGCCAACACCTTTTACGAGGACTTCTACATACGCCTCGAAAAAGGACAGGATACCGTGACCATCCACGACAACAGCGTACCCGCCCACCGCAATTTCACCCTTACGTTTGACGCCTCCGGGTACACGCCAGAGCAACGCCGCCAACTGTTTATCGCCAGGCTCGACGAGCGGCTCCGGCCCTCCTACAGCTCCACGTATAAAAGGGGGGCCACCCTTACCACCCGTACCCGGTACCTGGGCACCTATACCCTGGCCACTGACAGTGTGGCGCCACAGGTTTGGGCCAGGAACTTCAAGGAAAACCAGTGGTTGACGAACTACCGCTACCTGAGGCTCCACATTTCAGATGACCTGAGCGGGATAGACCACTATTCGGCCAGGATCAACGGGGAATGGATCCTCATGGAATATGAACCAAAATCCAATACGCTGACCTACAATTTTGACGATAAGATTGCCGACAAAACCCAGTGCCAGCTCGAGGTGGTGGTTACCGACAATGTAGGAAATTCCACTACCTTTAGCAGTAGCTTTTACAGAAAATAGTGGTTTGAAGTGCCGTCTCCCGTTCCTAGTGTTACTCCTCCTGGCCGCTTGCCAGGCGCTCCGGCCGCAATCGGCTATTGTCACCGGCCTGGTATTGGACGAGGACCTAAAACCCCTCGCAGATGTCAACATCCGGTCTGGGAACCGGGGGACTACCACAGATGGCGACGGGTTTTACATGCTGGAAGTGGTGGCCGACCTCGAAATTACCGTTGCTTTCTCCTACCTGGGGCACGAGAAGGTCGTCCTGGAAGGCCTGCTCCTCACTACCAATGAAACTTTTGAATTCAGCCCGGTCCTCAGGGAAGGGACAATTCAGATCGACGGGGTGGAAGTGACCGCCACCGGAAGGCGGAGGGCAGAGGGAATTACCACCCTGGCCCCTGAAATGGCACGGAGGATCCCGGGTGCCAATGCAGGGGTCGAAAATGTGCTCAAACTGCTTCCGGGCGTTACCTCCAACAACGAATTGAGTACCCAGTACGGGGTCCGGGGGGGCAACTATGACGAAAACCTGGTGTATATCAACGGGTTCGAAATCTACCGCCCCTTCCTGGTACGGTCCGGACAACAAGAGGGGTTAAGCATCGTCAACAGCAACCTGGTACAACAACTCAGGTTCTCGGCCGGGGGCTTTCAGGCCCGGTATGGCGACAAGCTCTCTTCCGTCCTGGACATTACGTACAAACAGCCGGCCGGTTACAGCCTGGATTTGGAAGCCAGCTTGCTGGGGGCGAGCGCCGCCTTAGAAACGCTATCGGCCAACAAGAAATTCAGCAGCCTCAGTGGGGTCCGGTACAGGGACAACCGCCTCTTTGTAAACAGCCAGCAGACCCAAACCAATGTGAACCCGGCATTCGCCGATATACAGTCCCTGTTGCGCTACAGGTACTCCGACAAGTTCCACCTCAACTTCCTCGGCAACATAGCCCTGAACCGATACCGCAACCAACCGCTTACCAGGCAGACGAATTTTGGGACCCTGGATGAACCAAGGGCGCTACTGGTCTACTACCAGGGGAAAGAAGACCACAGGTACAGCACCGCGATGGCAGCCCTCCAGGCAGACTTCCTTCCCCATGAACACCTGAACCTGAAATGGACCGCTGCTGCCTACCATACCACTGAGGAAGAATTCTCGGATATCCTTGCGCAATATGAACTCGGCGCTGTGGACACGGATTTGGGCGGGGATTCCCCGGGTGACCCTATTGCATCCAGGGGCATTGGCGCACAGTACAACCGAAGCAGGAATATCCTCGACGCCCTGTTCCTGACCCTGGGGCACCAGGGAAGCTATACGAAAAAGAAAAATACGTTGGAGTGGGGTATCCGCTACGGGTTTGAAGACTTTCGTGATCAGATCCGCGAAGCCGAATTCATAGATTCTGCAGGATATTTCATCCGGCCACCACAACCCCCCTCCCCAAACAACCAACCCGAACAACCTTTTGAGTCCCCATTATTCCCCTTTGAGGGCATCTCGGCCGAAAACGCCACCCAAAACCACAGGATTTCGGGATACCTCCAATACAGCTGGCAAACGGCATGGGATAAGGCCGACCTGTACTTCAATGCCGGCCTCAGGGCCCGGCTATGGACCCTTAGGGGAGCGGGTATTCCCACAACCGCGCAAGCCATCCTCAGCCCCAGGCTGCAGCTCGCCCTCAAGCCCCACTGGAAAAGCGATATGCTATTCAGGGCGGCAACGGGGGTCTACCAGCAACCTCCCCTTTACCGGGAACTACGGGATGCTACCGGAAGCATACAGCCGGAGGTCAAAGCACAGCGAGCGTATCACTGGGTCCTGGGACATGAATACAGCTTTAGGCTTTGGGAACGCCCCTTCCACCTGGTTACCGAAGCCTACTACAAATATCTGGACCGGGTAAACCCGTATACCCTGGAAGATGTGAGGATCCGCTATGCCGCCCGCAACAATGCCACGGCCTATGCCGGCGGGTTAGACCTAAGGATGTACGGGGCCTTTGTCCCAGGCCTGGAGTCATGGGTAAGCCTGGGATATCTGCAGACCCGTGAAAACACAGACGGCCGAGGTTACATCCCCAGGCCTACCGACCAGCGTTTTAAATTGGGGGTGCTGTTTCAGGACTACATCCCGAGCATGCCCCAGGTGCGCATGTACCTGAACCTGGTTTACCAGACCGGATTGCCCGGGGGCTCGCCCGCCTATGCCGACCCCTATCTTTTTCAGAATAGATTAAGAGATTACAAGCGGGCAGATTTGGGAATTTCCCATATTTTTGCAGACACCCACACCAGGTACCCCAAAGGCCACTGGTTGCATGCCTTTGAGGAATTCTATGCAGGCGTTGAGATATTCAACCTGTTCAACAACCAGAATTCCATCACCAACACCTGGGTCAGGGATGCGGACAGCAAACTGCAGTTTGCCGTGCCCAACTATATGACCTCCCGGGTATTGAATATCAAAGTGGGGATGCGGTTCTGAGGTACAAGCGGGCAAAGCACCCCCATTGGCCCCCGGAAAAAATGCGGAAATTAAAATGAAAATGACGTGAGAACCTTGTTATTGGCCATTGCCCTATTGATAAGCCTGGGAGCCCATGCCCAGAAAGATATATACGAAAGCGACAAATTCGACCTGCTGAGTAAGAACCACAAGCTGCTCGCCATTATCCCCTTTTTTACCTATCTGGACCTTGAAGAAAGTGTCGCCAGGCCAGAGCTGAAAAAACTTGAAGAAAAAGAAGGGCATGCCGTGCAGGAGGCCCTGGAAACCTATTTTGGGAGGGGCCGGAAGCGCAAGAAGTTCACGGTAGACTTCCAGAACACCGACAACACGAATGCCATCCTTGCCCAAAACAACATCACCTACGAGAATATAGACACCTATACCATCAGGGAGCTTAGCAAGTATTTGGGGGTAGATGGGATTATTAGCGGCAACCTGGACCTCAATATCCTGCTTTCGGAAGGAGTGCCCTCGGAATTCAGTTTTATGGATTATATCCTGGGTGACGCCAATTACGGGAGTATCGGCATTAAAATCAGTGACGGGGATACGGGAAAACTCCTATGGAAATACGAACAGGAAATCACCAAAAAATCAGGACGGAATACAACGGACCTGATTGACAAGATGATGAAAAAGGCCACCCGCAAGTTTCCCTATGACAAAGAAAGGTTGAAAGACCGCCGACAGCCCTAGTGCTCCTGGAACTCCTGTAAAACGCTAATCACGTAATCCATTTCTTGCCGGGTATTGTATCGGGAAAACGAAAACCTCAGGGAAGGTTTCCTCAAATCATCCTCGGATAGGATTTCATGCAATACATGAGACCCCTCATTGCTACCCGATTGGCATGCGCTCCCTTTAGAACAGGCAATACCTTTGAGGTCTAAATGGAACAACAGCATCATGGCCTTGTCCTCGCTGTAGGGCAGGCAAACATTGACCAGGGTGTAGGTGCTTTTTTGCAGGCTGGCAGAATGGCCGTTAAATTTCACCCCTGGCAGGGTTTCCTTTAGCCGGTTGACAAAATATTCCTTGAGCCCACTGATATAGGCCTTTTCCTCATCGAGCTTCTCATAGGCGGCTACCATGGCCGCTTCCAGGCCAACAATATTATGGAAGGCTTCAGTACCGGCCCGGGCGCCCCGTTCCTGGGAACCCCCGAAAATAAGGGGTTTCAGGCCGGAATTCCTTTTGATATAGGCAAATCCAACGCCTTTTGGCCCATGAAATTTATGGGCGGCGGCGGTAAGGAAATCGGCTCCTGTTTTCGCAACATCCCATGGAAAATGCCCTATAGACTGTACCGTATCTGAATGAAACAGGGCTCCATACTGCTGGCAAAGGGCGGCAATAGCCTCCAGGTCCAGGATGTTTCCGATCTCGTTGTTGATATGCATAAGGCTGACAAGCTTTTTGGAATCGTCCCTTTCCAGCAGGGACTCCAAATGTGTCAGATCAGGGTTGCCAAAGGGGTCGAGCTCCACAAACAGCACCCTGGTGGCATATTCGTCGGCTAATTCCCCGGCGGTATGGAGTACGGCATGATGTTCTATCCGCGAAGTGATGATGGTCTTTACGCCAAGATCGCGTACGGCACTCCGCAAAATCATATTATCGGCTTCGGTACCGCCGGAGGTAAAGACAATCTCGGAGGGTTTGGCATTGAGGTACCGGGCCACTGTTTTTCTCGCCTGTTCTATGGCCGTCTTTGCACTTCGCCCATAGCTGTGGGTAGAAGAAGGGTTTCCGTAGCAGTCGCTCAGGGCTTCGTGCATTTTGGCTATGACCTCTTCCCGAACCTGGGTGGTGGCGGCGTTATCGAGATATACGCGTTTCATGGGTTTTGGATACTTGATTCTCTGGGCCCAAAATTAACCGAATTTCCTTTAAAAACAGCCAAAAAGGCATTAAAGGTCTAGGAAAATCGGATTGGTTTAAGGTATCTTTGGCCTATGAGACAAATCCTGCTGATCCTGTTTATGGTCCTGTTCGCGGCATGCAGTGATGGGGACCTGCAAATAGAGACGATTGACTTTGACGAGGTCGCGGTACAATTCTGCGATTCAGAGGCTACTACGGATACCCAAATCTTTTTTAAGATCAATGGCGATGAGGCCCTCATCCTGGAACTCCAGAGCGGCCTTCTAAAAAATGAAGCCCCGGACGGTGTCATCAGCAGTGCCGTGCCCGGGAAATCCCAGATCACCTACCGTATTTTCTCGGATGATGTCACCAAGAGTTATTTCTGCAGTGACATCCCGCCCAGCAGCCCGCTGGTCATTCAGGAAATAACCGCTACAGATGGGGCAGTGCTCATCACCACCGTCCAAAGCGCCACAGACAGCACAGCCTACGAACACACTATTGAACTCAGCGGTATCAGCCTGGTGAACGACCAGGGAGAACGGATCACCGACCTGTCCATCAACGAATTCGGGACCATCACCACCAGCGAGTAAATCGCTAGGGGTTTTGGAGGATGTAGACCTCGGTGGCCCCTAGTCCGTATTTCTGATAATCGGCATCGTAAAATCGTACGTTCTCGTACCTGCCAAACAGGTAGGCCAGTTCCTCCTTCAGAATCCCTTCCCCCACCCCATGGATAAAGACTACTTTCTGTATGCGCTTTTGCATGGCAAATTCCAGCTGCCTTTTGGCCGTATCCAACTGCAGGTTGAGGATGTCGTATTTGGTCATGCCCCGGGTGCCGGGCACCAATTGATGGATGTGGAGGTCGACCTCCATTTTTGGGGCGTTGCGTTCTTTGCGTTTGGGGACTGTCCTTTTCTTTGAAGCCGCCTTTTCTTCCGCGGTCCGGGCCCTGGCCGCTTCAGCGGGGGTGACACTGAGTCGTTCCTGCCCGGAAAGGCGCAGGAGTTCGGAGGCCTTATAGCGGAGATGAAAACCGTCCCGGCTCTCTATGGTTATCCAGTCGCCCTCCAGGGCCACTACCACCCCTTTGGTAGTATCGTCCACCGCCTCGACCTTATCTCCTATGTGGAATCCGGCTGCCATTTATTCCGCGGGGCCTCCCTCTTCGCCTTCCTTATTGCCGGAATTGACCCAGGTCCTGGAAGCACTATAGACGCCAAACATTAAAAGGACGATCCCCAGGCTAAATGCGTACTCTTTACGCAGGAGGCTATCACCGCTCGCCATCAGGGCAGCACCCAACAATATCAGGAGAAAATAAAAGGTGTGTTTTGTTTTCATTACCCAAAAATAATAGTATTTTTCGGTTACCGAACGCAGATGGAATGAATTCCGGAACCAACCCACTTGCCGCCTCTTTGGAGAATTATATGTTGCCGTGCCTGAACAAGGAGTTTTTGGGGGTGGAATGCCCGGGCTGTGGATTGCAGCGCTCAGTGGCACTGCTATTTCAGGGAGAGTTTGCCCAGGCCTTTGTCATGTATCCCGCGATCTATACCCTGCTGCTGCTTTTTGGGTTCCTGATCGCAGACCAGTTTTTCACTTTCCGCCATGCCAACAAGATCAGTATCGGGCTGATGGCGACCACCGTGTTCTTGATTCTGACCAACTTTCTCCTGAAATTCTTCTAACCAAACAATTATGGAACAACAAAAACTACCCAATGTAACCATTGCCATTGTCCTGGCCATTTTCTCGTTCATTTGTTGCTGTTTTGGAGGGATCCCCGGGGCTATCCTGGCGGGTATTTCCTTTTTCCTTGTCCGGAAAGACGAACAGCGGTACTTTGAAAACCCGGAACAATACTCCAACTACAGCCAGCTGAAAACCGCCAAGGTCATCGCCATTATCGGCCTGGTGCTCGGAATCCTGTATTTTATCTGGACCTACTACCAGATTTCCCAAATGGGCGGATGGGACATGTATATGGAAAAATCCAGGGAGATGATGGAACAATGGGGCATAGAGGAATAACCAACAAAGCAATTGAATAACCTATGAGCCAACAACCCTTACCCGGTGCCAGTACGGTACTCACCATGGGCATCCTGTCTATTGTGGGTGCCCTGGTCTGCTGCGGGCCCTTTGCCGCAATTTTCAGCATCATCGGACTGACCAAGGCCAAGAGCGTCAAACGCATCTACGAGGACAACCCGGGCATGTATTCGGGCTACGAGAGTGTCAATACCGGTCGTATCCTCTCCTACGTCGGACTGGCACTTTCCCTGCTGATGCTGATTGTCGTGATCGCCTATTTTGGTTTTATCGTGGCGATGATCGGCGCGTCGGGAGAGTTCGATTTTTAACCTCCGCCTCAAACCAACGCCGCCCGTTCATGTAACGGGCGGCGTTGTTGTATTATGTGGGTTGCGGGAAAACCGCTGTATCAATTGGCCACCTCACTCATGAATTTGAGCCGGTAGAGGCGAAGTTCCTCGTCTTCGTATTCCCCCTCAAATTCCTTTAGGGCCTCCTCTATATCATCGGTTTCAGCTTCCAGGAAGTATTCGTGTATTTCCTCCTGTTGGTCTTCATCCAAAATCTCATCAATCCAGTACCCCAGGTTGAGTTTGGTCCCGCTAAAGACTATTTGTTCCATTTCCTTTACCAACTCGGGCAGTTCCAGGCCTTTGGAAGAAGCGATATCGTCCAGGGGCAGTTTGCGGTCTACGTTCTGTATAATGTATAACTTCAACCCGGAATTGGCCCCGGTGCTTTTGACCACCAGGTCATCGGGGCGCACCACATCGTTTTCCTGCACGTATTTCTCAATAAGTTGCAGAAAGGGTTTCCCGTACTTACGGGCCTTGCCTTCGCCTACCCCGTGGATGTTCACCAGTTCATCCATGTTAATGGGGTATTTTAGGGCCATATCCTCCAGGGAAGGATCCTGGAAGATGACAAAGGGCGGGATATCCTGCTTTTGGGCTTCTTTCTTGCGGAGTTCCTTCAACAGCCGGAGCAAATTTTCATCGGCCACGGCCGCCGTACCTTTCCTGGAACTGATAATGGCGTTGTCAGTCTCCTGGTTGTAGATATGGTCTTTGGTCATCATAAAAGACCCGGGGGCCTTTAAGAAGTCTTCCCCGGCCTTGGTGATGTGCAGGATCCCGTATTGTTCGATTTCCTTTTTCAGCAGGCCGGCGACCAGCACCTGTCGGATGAGGGCCATCCAGTAGTGCTTGTCCTTTTCGGCACCAATGCCGAATATGGATTTTTCATTGGTTTTGTGGGAGGCGATGAGGGCGTTGGTACGCCCGGTAAGGGTCTTTACAACTTCCCTGGCCTTGAACTTTTCATGGGTTTGGATCACCACCTGGAGCAGGCGCGCCACATCTTCCGAGGCTTCCTGTTTTTCTTTGGGGTTCCGGGCGTTGTCATCCATATCGGCCCCTTCCCCGTTTACTTCATCAAATTGCTCCCCGAAGTAATGCAGGATGAATTTGCGGCGCGACATGGAGGTTTCGGCATAGGCCACAATCTCCTGCAAAAGGGCGTTCCCTATTTCCTGTTCAGCCACCGGTTTCCCCGACATGAACTTTTCCAGTTTCTCAATATCCTTGTAGGAATAAAAGGCCAGGCAGTGCCCTTCGCCCCCATCCCTTCCGGCGCGCCCGGTTTCCTGGTAATAGCTCTCGATGCTTTTGGGGATATCGTGATGGATCACGTAGCGGACATCGGGTTTGTCGATCCCCATCCCGAAGGCGATGGTGGCAACGACCACGTCTACTTCTTCCATCAGGAACATATCCTGGTACCTGGACCTTGTTTTGGCGTCAAAGCCAGCGTGGTAGGGAACAGCACTCACACCGTTTACCTGCAGCACCTGTGCCAGCTCCTCGACCCGTTTCCGGCTCAGGCAATAGATAATACCCGACTTCCCGGCATTTTTCTTGACGAAACGGATGATATCGGCATCCACGTCTTTGGTCTTGGGCCGTACCTCGTAAAAAAGGTTGGGCCGGTTGAAGGAGGCCTTGAATACCTTGGCATCGGGGATCCCCAGGTTCTTGATGATATCTTCCTGGACCTTGGGGGTCGCGGTAGCGGTAAGGCCTACGATAGGGATGTCATCGCCCAGGCGGTTGATGATGGCCCTGAGGTTTCGGTATTCGGGCCGGAAATCGTGCCCCCATTCCGAAATACAATGGGCTTCATCGATGGCTACAAAAGACAGGGGGACAGATTGAAGGAAGTCCACGTATTCATCCTTGGTAAGTGATTCCGGGGCTACATACAGCAGTTTGGTCACCCCTCCCTCGATATCCTTTTTCACCTGTTTGATCTCGGTTTTCGTAAGGGACGAATTAAGGACATGCGCAATCCCCGCAGAGTCCGACACGCCGCGTATGGCATCCACCTGGTTTTTCATCAGGGCGATCAGGGGCGAAACCACGATGGCGGTACCTTCCTTGATCAATGCCGGGAGCTGGTAGCAGAGTGATTTTCCGCCCCCTGTCGGCATGATTACAAAGGTATGGTTCCCCTGTACGACATTTTTAATAACTTCTTCTTGAAGACCTTTAAACTTGGAAAAACCAAAATATTTTTTCAATGAGGCATGCAGATCAATCTCATTCAGAATCATGCTTTCTTTTTTTATAGCCACCGTCGATGATTTACTGTTCACTTGCAGTCCATTAAGAGAGGAACATATATCTAGCCATAGGGTTAACGTGGCAGATGATTTAGTAGTATTTTAAAATCCCCTATAAAATAAGTTTGTGTACTTTTGTTTCCTAAATATTAAATATAAGACAATCTTTTAGATTGCCTTTATATTTAAGGATATTTTGTGATAGCCAAAAACCTTAATTTCAGCAGCACCTTGAGCAACGGAAAAGCTATACTTAACATAGCAAAAAAGACCATAGAAACCGAAGCCGAAGCTATCCAGAACCTCTCTTTACTCCTGGATGCATCCTTTGCCGAAGCCGTAGAATACATTTTGCATTCCGAAGGACGCGTCATCGTTTCGGGCATCGGCAAAAGTGCCATTATCGCTTCCAAGATCGTAGCGACATTGAACTCTACGGGCACCCCCGCTATCTTCATGCACGCGGCCGACGCCATTCACGGCGATATGGGCATTATCCAGAAAAACGATGTCGTGATCCTTATTTCCAAAAGCGGGAATACGCCCGAGATAAAAATGCTGGCCCCATTGGTCAGGCAGGGCGGCAATAAACTGATCGGGATGACCGGCAGCCCGGATTCATTCCTGGGGCGGCAGGCCGACTTCATACTGAACACCTTTGTTGAAAAGGAAGCCTGCCCCAACAACCTGGCCCCTACCACCAGTACGACGGCCCAGCTGGTCCTGGGCGATGCCCTTGCCATCTGCTTGTTGGAACTCAGGGGCTTTAGCAGCAAGGATTTCGCCAAATACCACCCCGGGGGCACCCTGGGCAAAAAATTGTACCTCCGCGTATCGGATATCGCCCAGGCGAACCAAAAGCCGCAGGTAGACGTCAATGCCGATGTGAAGCAGGTGATCATCGAGATCTCCGAAAAAATGCTCGGGGCGACAGCCGTGATGGAAAACGACCGGATTATGGGGATCGTAACCGATGGGGACATACGGCGCATGCTCAATAAATACGAAAATATCAACGGACTGAAAGCCAGGGACATCATGACCCCCAACCCCAAAACCATAGAAACAGACGTTTTGGCCATCAAAGCCCTCAAAGACATGCAGGACAAGGGCATTTCCCAACTCCTGGCCGTGGAGGGCGATACCTATATGGGCGTGGTCCATTTACATAACCTAATAAACGAGGGAATTCTCTGATGGCAAAAAAACGAAAAGACCCGAATGAGATGTCTTTTTTAGATCATCTCGAAGAACTGCGGTGGCACCTGATCCGATCTACCATGGCAGTCGTCATTATAGGCCTGGTGGCATTTTTGATGAAGGATTTTATTTTTGACACCATCATCTTTGGTCCCAAGAAAGCCGATTTTCCAACCTACGGCATGTTTTGTGAATTGTCCAAGACCCTCGGGTTTAGCGAGGCCTTTTGCGGTGGCGGCCCCAATTTTCGCGTGCAAAGCCGGGTCATGGCCGGACAGTTCTCTGCCCATATCTGGACCTCCATCTGGGCGGGCTTCATCCTGGGGTTTCCATATATCCTGTATGAAATGTGGAAATTCATCAGTCCGGGGCTTTACGAAAAAGAACGTCGCAATTCCCGGGGCTTTATCCTGGTGGCTTCGCTGCTTTTCTTCCTTGGGGTGTGTTTTGGGTACTATATCGTAGCCCCGCTCTCTATCAATTTCCTTGGAAGTTATACGGTGAGTGAAGAGGTGTTTAACGATATCGACCTCGGGTCCTATATCGCTACCGTAAGGGCTTCGGTCATTGCCTGCGGGCTGATCTTTGAACTTCCCATCGTGATCTTCTTTCTCACCAAGGCAGGTCTGGTGACCCCGGAAATCCTTAAAAAATACCGAAAAATGGCCCTGGTGATCGTGCTCATCGTATCGGCCGTGATCACCCCGCCCGATGTGGCCAGCCAGATCATCGTGGCCATCCCGGTACTCATCCTGTACCAGGTTAGTATATACATCTCGGGCTATGTCCTGAAGAGGGATGCCAAAAAAGCTAAAAGAAATGCCAAACCCAGTTGAGGAATTTAACGACTACCGCGCGCGGATGAATGAAAAGTTGCTGGAAAGCGACAACAAGGTCATCAAACGCATATTCAACCTGGACACCAATGCCTACAGCCCGGGGGCCCTTGATGTAAAGACCAAGGAATTGCTCGGCCTGGTAGCCTCCGCCGTCCTGCGTTGCGACGATTGTGTAAAATACCACCTGGAAAGCTGCAGCAAACAGGGCGCCAGCCGGGAAGAGGTGTTAGAAACCCTTGCCATCGCTACCCTTGTCGGGGGCACCATCGTCATCCCCCACCTCAGAAGGGCCTATGAATACTGGGAACTATTGGAACAACAACAAGGTTAAAAATATCGCAAAACTTTCGGTACCCATCGGGAAAGCCGTAGTTTTGACCAAGCCATGCCTATGAAGCTCCGAGCAGAGAACATCATGAAATCCTACCGAGGCCGTAAAGTGGTCAAGGGCATCTCCCTGGAAGTCAACCAGGGGGAGATCGTCGGGTTGCTTGGGCCCAACGGGGCGGGAAAGACCACCTCTTTCTACATGATCGTGGGGCTGATCAAACCCAACGGGGGCAACATCTACCTGGACGACATGGAAATCACCAACTTCCCCATGTACAAGCGTGCCCAGTACGGTATAGGCTACCTGGCCCAGGAAGCTTCGGTATTCCGCAAACTAAGCGTGGAAAAAAACATCCTGAGCGTCTTGCAGCTCACAAAACTCAGCAAGCAGGAACAGCACCGGCGAATGGAGTCGCTTTTGGAAGAATTCGGGCTGACCCATATCCGGAAGAACCGGGGCGACCTCCTCTCGGGCGGGGAACGAAGGAGGACCGAAATCGCCAGGGCCCTCGCCACAGACCCCAAATTCATTTTATTGGATGAGCCATTCGCAGGGGTAGACCCGGTCGCCGTTGAAGACATCCAACGCATTGTCGCCCAGCTAAAAAACAAGAATATAGGCATCCTGATCACAGACCACAATGTGCAGGAGACCCTGGCCATCACAGAACGTTCCTACCTCATGTTCGAGGGGGGCATCCTTAAATCGGGCATCCCCGAAGTGCTGGCAGAGGACGAAATGGTGCGAAAAGTATACCTGGGCCAAAATTTTGAACTCCGGAAGAAAAAGCTCGATTTTTAAGCTGAATAGACCCCTTTAAATCCCTTCTGCTCCTGACCGCTACCACCCGCTTACCCCGGAAAGCCAACGCCAGGCCCCGGCTATAGAAGTTTGGGCTCCCGGTAACCGGCCGCATTACCCCCTGTTTTAATCAGCGCCTTTGCTGAACAGGGAACTAAGTATATAGATCGCCAATATCAAAGGGATGGCCAAAAACTGCAGGGTCAGGAGAAGCACCAGGCTAAGGATCACAAAAAGGTAGCGCAGCGCATTGTCCTGAAAGCTCCAGTTGTCAAACTTCAGTGCGAACAAGCGTATGGGGGCATTCAGGAGGAAACTGCTCAACAGGGTCTGCCCAAACAGGAACCAGGGGTTCAAAATCAACGAATTCAAGGCATCGTTCCCATGGTAGAGCAAAATCAGGGGCAAAGACAGGATCAACAGGGCGTTGGCCGGCGTGGGCAACCCCACAAAGGAGGAAACCTGGTTTTCGTCTATATTGAAACGGGCCAACCGGTAGGCAGAAGCCAGGGTGATCAAAAACCCCAGGAAGGGAAAAAGGCCGGCCCAGCCGAAAGCAGCTCCGGCCTCACCGTGGTTCCACCCTCCTGTCTGCGACATATCCATGAGTTGGAACATCACCAGGCCCGGGACCAGGCCGCTGGTAATCATGTCTGCCAGCGAGTCGAGTTGTATCCCCAAATCGCTCTGCACCTTCAACAAACGGGCCAGCAGGCCGTCAAAATAATCAAAAAAGATGCCCAGGAAAACAAACAGGGCCGTAAGTTCCATCTCGTTGCGCATCGCGAATACCGCCGCCACACAGCCACAGAGGACATTGAGCAGGGTTATCAGGTTGGGGATATGACGTATCATGTTTGGCGGTTTGGGTAAAAATAAGACAAATTTCAGGAAGGGCGGAGGCCGCCACTACTTTGGGCGGGGGAGAATGCAAACTTTGCGATCTCCTTGGGGAACCGCGAGATAAATTAGCCCCCGCCTGACCCTGAAGGTCCGGTTTTTATTCAGATATTTGCGGGAATGAACGCAACGAAAAACGGTAAGACCCTCTGAGATGCAATTGGGAATTCGATTAGTAGCCACCTTTGTATGCTTCCTGTTTTTCGGCCCTGCCGTCCAAGGGCAGCTTTCTTCGAACGCACGGATTTCCGTGATCACCTGTGGTCCGGGAACCGACCTTTACGCCACCTTCGGCCATAGCGCCTTTCGCGTTCAGGATCCTGCCAATGGGTTTGATGTGGTGTACAACTATGGGACCTTTAATTTCAATACCCCGAATTTCTATATGAAGTTCGCCAGGGGTAAACTCCTGTATTCCCTGAGCCGACAGCGATTTGAAGATTTCCTTTACGCCTACCAGCTGGAGAACCGTTGGGTAAAGGAACAGCTGTTGCAGCTTAGCGAACACCAAAAAAATGAACTGTTCCGTTTCCTGGAAACCAATTACGAACCCCGGAACCGGGACTATAAATATGATTTCCTGTTTAACAACTGTTCCACAAAAATCCCCGGCGTGTTGACCAACGTTCTCGAAGACCAGTTGCAATTCAGGGAAGACCACCTGGAAAACCCCTATACCTTCAGGGAACTGATCCATCAGTACCTCGACACCAACAGCTGGTCGAGCCTGGGCATAGACCTGGCCCTGGGGGCCGTAATCGACCGGAAGGCGGGGGTATTGGAGCATATGTTCCTGCCCGACTATGTTTTTCGCCAACTGGAACATAGCTTCCTGGGCAAAAAGCCCCTGGTCACGCGGGAACGCAGTATACTGGAATCCAACGGCAACCAACATGGCGGGTATTTCACATCGAGCCCGGCCTTCTGGCTGCTGCTCGCCCTCATGTTTACCGTGGCAATCAGTTATATTGACTTCAAAAATGGAAGCCGCAGCAGGGCCCTGGATTCCCTCCTCTTCTTTGCGACCGGCGCCGTAGGCCTTTTTATGGTATTCCTGTGGTTTTTTACAGACCATACGGCTACGGCCTGGAATTTTAACCTTTTATGGGCCTGCCCGTTCAACCTGGCGCTGGCGGTCTACCTGGTCCGAAAACATGGGGAGCCGCGGCAGATGCCCTCCTTCCTCCTGGTCTTGATGGGCATGTTGCTGCTGGCCCCCCTTTTCTGGCTGCTGGGCATACAGGCCTTTTCCCCGCTGGTGGCCATTGTCTGGTTGGCCCTGGCGTTGCGCTATGCCTTTTTATACCAGTATTACAAATCCCCAACCACCCCAAGATCATGAACCTGCTGAGTGTTGAGAATATTACAAAATCCTTTGGGGAGCGGGTATTGTTTTCCGATCTCTCATTTGGCATCAACAAAGACCAGAAAATTGCCCTGATCGCCAAGAATGGTACCGGCAAGACCTCCATCCTGCGTATCCTGGCCGGCTTGGATAACCCGGACAGTGGCCAGGTGAACTACCGCAAGGGACTGCGGCTTTCGTTCCTGGAACAGGAACCCCAGCTGGACCCCGGATTGAGTGTGGAGGAAACCGTATGTACCAGTGGGAATGAAATCCTGAAGGTCATCGCGCAATACAACAGGGCCCTGGAAAACCCCGAAGAGGAGGCGGCCTACCAAAAGGCTTTTGAAGCCATGGAGCGTTTTAATGCGTGGGACTTTGAAACCCAGTACAAGCAAATCCTGTTCCGTTTGCAACTGGACAACCTGCAGGCAAAGGTGGGCACTTTGTCCGGGGGGCAAAAAAAACGCCTGGCACTGGCCAACGCATTGATCAACAAACCGGATCTGCTCATCCTGGATGAGCCCACCAACCACCTGGACCTCGAAATGATCGAATGGCTGGAATCCTACTTTGCCCGGGAGAACCTCAGCCTGTTGATGGTAACCCACGACCGTTATTTCCTGGAGCGGGTATGCAACGAGATCCTGGAACTCGATGAGGGACAGCTCTATTCCTATAAGGGAAACTACTCCTACTACCTCGAAAAGAAAGAGGCCATGCTGGAACAGGAGGCCGTAGAACAGCACAAGGCAAAGCTCCTCTATAAAAAGGAACTGGAATGGATGCGGCGCCAGCCCAAGGCGCGGACCACCAAATCCAAGTCGCGCGTAGACGGGTTCCACGAAATTAAAAAAAGCGCCCATCAGCAACGATCAAATGAAGAACTGCAACTGGAACTCAACATGGAACGCCTTGGGAGCAAGATCGTGGAACTTCACAACCTGGGTAAGTCCTTTCCGGGCACGCCCATCCTGGAGGGGTTCAATTACACCTTTAAAAGGGGGGAACGGGTTGGTATCATCGGAAAGAACGGCACCGGGAAAACTACCTTCCTCAACCTCATCACGGGCTCCGAAAAGCCGGATAAGGGAAAAGTGGTAGTGGGCGACACGGTATCCTTTGGCTATTATACGCAATCGGGTATCGCGATCCAGGAAGGTCAAAAGGTCATCGATGTCATCCGCGAATACGGCGACTACATCCCCTTGAAAAAGGGGCGGCAGATCTCGGCGCAACAATTGCTGGAACGCTTCCTGTTTGACAGGAAAAAACAATATGATTTTGTCGAAAAGTTAAGCGGGGGCGAACGCAAAAGGCTATATCTCTGTACCGTACTCATACAAAACCCCAACTTCCTGATCCTGGATGAACCTACCAACGACCTTGATGTAGTGACCCTGAACGTATTGGAAAACTTCCTGATGGATTTCCCGGGCTGCCTGCTGGTGGTATCCCACGACCGTTATTTTATGGATAAGATTGTAGAACACCTCTTTGTTTTCAGGGGCCAGGCCGTTGTGGAAGATTTTCCGGGAAGCTACTCGGATTTCCGTGCCTCCGAAGAACAAAAAGCACCGGAGAAACAAGGGGCCGAAAACGCTGAGGGGACCAAAACAGCCAGGGATGGATGGCGTGATAAAGGTACCGGGGGAAAACTCAGCTATTCCGAACAACGGGAGTACCGCAAACTCGAAGAAGACATCGAACGCCTGGAACGCCAACGGGATGAAATCCAGCGGCAATTCTCGGACACCTCCCTCTCCGGAGACACCATAGACGCGCTTTCCATAACGCTCAAGGAAGTACTGGATTCCCTGTCGGATAAAACCGAGCGCTGGTTCCAGCTATCAGAACGGATGGAATCCTGAAATCCCTGCAAACCCAAAGCCTCCGCCCTATGTTCCCGGTTACAGACTACCTTAAATTCCTCTTTAGCGCCACAAACGAACACGGGGTACATTCCCCCTTTGTCTATGGGTACCTTACCCGCTGCCTCTATCGCAAACCCCGGTTGCACCGCGACAAGGCCCTGGATGTACTCTTAAAAAGCATCCCCTATTTTAAGGTAAAGACGATGGGCCTCCCACAATCGTCCCCAGGGATAAAAGAACTGGTAGGGGCCGCGTATCCCGAGATACGTTTTCAACAGCCCCCCTATGACCTCCTTTACCTGGAGGCACCGGATCCCGCCATTATTAGAGAAGCTATGGAGGAACCGGCCCAGCTGCACAATGATTCACTCTGCATCATCCAGGGCATACACGCCGATAAAATGGCGGGGGTGCTGTGGCGGGAGGTCAGGGCACTGGAACAGGTTCGTGTTAGTATTGACGGCTTTTTCTGCGGATTGGTCTTTTTTCGCCGGCAACAGGCCGAACAGCATTTTAAGATTCGGATATAATCCTGTATTTTTAAGAATCGTTATACCCGTTGTATGAGTTACAATATGTATTATATCCTGGGGGCCGTCCTCATCGTTTACCTGCTCATTACCATGGCCAATAAAAAAACGGCCAGAAAACGGAAGTCCAGGAAATTCATGGAAGGCTACGAAAGAAAGGACCGCCGGGGTGCATCGGCGAAAGAGCAGCCCGATGCCAAAGATAAAGGCGGGCAAAAGGGATAACCCTGCGGTAAAATAGCGCAACAACCTATGAAAATCTATACAAAAACCGGCGATAAAGGGACCACAGGGCTGTTTGGCGGAACCCGGGTGGCAAAGCACCACATACGCCTTGACAGCTATGGCACCATAGACGAGCTCAATTCCTGGTTAGGGCTGATCAGAGACCAGGAAATAGACGATTCTTACCGCCAATTCCTGTTGGGCATACAGGACAAGTTGTTTACCCTTGGGGCCATCCTGGCCAGCGAACCAAAGGTCCTGGAGGCGGGTGGCAAGGGCAGCAGCCATAAATTGCCGGAGCTCAGGGAAGAAGACATCCAATTGCTGGAGGACGAAATAGACCGGATGAACCAAAGCCTGCCTCCCATGACCCACTTTGTGCTCCCCGGGGGGCATACCACCGTGTCATACTGTCATATCGCCCGCACGGTTTGCCGCAGGGCAGAGCGGAAAATTTCCCTTCTACGGCAAGAATCCCCCGTAAACGAAAGGGTTTTGGTGTATACGAACCGACTCTCCGACTATCTTTTTGTACTGGCGCGAAAGTTGGGACAGGATTTGAAGATTGATGAAATAAAGTGGATTCCAGGCCGTAAATCCTAATATTTTGCGTATTTCTTCGTTATCAATTTACGAATTTCGTAAAATTCTCGTATGATAGGGGAAATATTACGGATTTTGCTTTGCCATGTGGCTTTAAAATTTATTTTTGCAAAAATTTAAAAATACATAGTAACCATGTACTGGACATTAGAATTGGCTTCTTATTTGAGCGATGCACCCTGGCCTGCGACAAAAGATGAACTGATTGATTACGCGATTAGGACCGGAGCGCCATTGGAGGTTGTGGAGAATCTGCAGTCTATGGAAGAAGAGGGTGGCGAGATATATGAATCCATTGAGGAAATTTGGCCAGACTACCCCACAGAAGAAGACTACCTCTGGAATGAGGATGAATATTAATAGCTTTATCGGAATTAGAACAGAAAAGTCTCATTTGAGGCTTTTTTTTTATGTAATTTTGACAGCCCAATAAAGTATTTCCACTGGTTGCACAATGTGGAATGCCTTTTGCACTGCGGAGGTAACAGCAGTTCCCGGTGAGCACCACAGCCCGGGAAGGGTTCGCGGCCCACACTACCGGATAAGGCAGGGGACCGCCTAAAAAAAGTACACATCTTATGAGTTTATTAAATTCCATTTTAAAGGTATTTGTAGGAGATAAGGCAAAAAAGGATGTACAGGCGTTACAACCCCTGGTTGAAGCCATCAGGTCCTTTGAGCCGGCAATGCAGCAGCTCAGCCATGACCAGCTGCGACAAAAAACCCTGGAATTCAAGGCCCTTATAAAGGAAAACCAAAAAGAAGTCACAGAGAAGATCCAGGCCTTGCAGGAAGAAGTACAGGCATCGCAGGATATCGATAAGAACGAGGAACTTTATGGGGAAATCGACAAATTACAGGAAGAGGCCTACCGCATTGGACAAGACACCCTGAATGAACTCCTTCCCGAAGCCTTCGCCGTGGTCAAGGAAACGGCCAGGCGGTTTGTCGAGAACGAAACCCTTTCGGTTAAAGCTTCGGAATTTGACCGGCAGCTTTCGGGCAGCCGGGAATATGTGAGCCTGGAGGGCGATAACGCTGTTTGGCAAAATTCCTGGGATGCCGCCGGCAAGGAAGTCACCTGGGACATGGTGCACTACGATGTACAGTTGATCGGGGGGATTGCCCTGCACCAGGGGAAGATTGCCGAGATGCAGACCGGGGAGGGAAAGACCCTGGTAGCGACCCTACCCCTCTATTTAAACGCACTTACGGGCAATGGGACCCACCTGGTTACGGTAAACGACTACCTGGCCAAGAGGGACAGTGCCTGGATGGGGCCCATATTTGAATTCCACGGCCTTTCTGTAGACTGTATAGACAAGCACCAGCCCAATTCCGAAGGGCGGAGGGCGGCCTATAATGCCGATATTACCTACGGCACCAACAATGAATTTGGGTTTGATTACCTGCGGGACAATATGGCACATACGCCCTCCGACCTGGTACAACGCCCGCACCATTACGCGATTGTGGATGAGGTAGATTCGGTTTTGATCGATGATGCCCGTACCCCCCTCATCATTTCCGGGCCCGTTCCGGAAGGTGACCGGCACGAATTCAATGAGTTAAAGCCCAAGGTGGCCGATATTGTCAATAAGCAACGGCAATACCTCACCGGCGTGTTGGCGGAGGCCAAGAAACTGATCGCGGAAGGCGATACCAAAGAAGGCGGATTCCTTTTGCTAAGGGTGCACCGCGGACTCCCCAAGAACAAAGCCCTGATCAAATACCTCAGCGAGGAGGGGATCAAACAATTGCTGCAGAAAACCGAAAACCTCTTTATGCAGGACAACAACCGTGAAATGCCCCGTGTGGACGCGGAACTGTTGTTCGTGATCGATGAGAAGAACAACCAGATAGAACTTACCGACAAGGGCATCGATTACATTTCCGGTGACCAGGCCAAGGATTTCTTTGTCATGCCCGATATTGGCAGTGAGATCGCGAGGATTGAAAACCAGGAACTCGACATTGAAAAAGAAGCGGAACTCAAGGAAGCACTTTTTAAGGATTTTGCCGTAAAAAGTGAGCGTATACACACCATGAGCCAGTTGCTCAAAGCCTATACCCTGTTCGAAAAAGACGTGGAATACGTAGTCATAGAGAACAAGGTAATGATCGTGGACGAGCAAACCGGAAGGATCATGGAAGGCCGACGCTACTCAGACGGGCTTCACCAGGCCATTGAAGCCAAGGAGAATGTCAAAATCGAGGCCATGACACAGACCTTCGCCACCGTGACCCTGCAGAACTACTTCCGCATGTACAAAAAGCTGTCCGGGATGACCGGTACAGCCGTCACCGAGGCGGGCGAATTCTGGGAAATCTATAAACTGGATGTGATGGAGATCCCTACCAACCGCCCCATTGCCCGGGACGACAGGAATGACCTTATCTACAAAACCAAAAGGGAAAAATACAATGCCATCATCGAGGAGGTGACCACCCTTTCACAAAAGGGCCGCCCCATACTCATAGGGACCACTTCGGTTGAAATATCAGAGTTGCTGTCCCGCATGCTTTCCATCCGGAAGATCGACCACAACGTATTGAACGCCAAACTGCATAAAAAAGAGGCCGATATTGTTGCGGAAGCCGGGAAACCCGGGGTGGTTACCATCGCCACCAACATGGCGGGCAGGGGAACCGACATCAAACTTACCAAAGAGGTCAAAGAGGCCGGAGGGCTTGCCATCATAGGTACCGAAAGGCATGATTCCAGGCGGGTTGACCGGCAGTTGAGGGGACGTTCGGGACGTCAGGGTGATCCCGGAAGTTCACAGTTCTATGTGTCCCTGGAAGACAACCTCATGCGCCTTTTTGGATCGGACAGGGTGGCCAAGATGATGGATCGCATGGGCCTGGAAGAAGGCGAGGTGATACAGCATTCCATGATGACCAAATCCATAGAACGGGCCCAAAAGAAGGTAGAGGAAAACAACTTTGGGATACGCAAGCGGTTGCTGGAATACGATGACGTCATGAACGCCCAGCGCGAAGTGGTGTACAAACGCAGGCGCCACGCCCTCCAGGGCGACCGCCTGAAAGTAGACATTGCCAACATGATCTACGACACCTGCGAACTCATTGCCGAAACCAACAAGGCCGCCAACGATTACAAGAATTTTGAGTTCGAGCTAATCAAGTACTTTTCCATAACCGCCCCCATCACGGAAGAAGAATTTGCCAAAATGGATTTCCAGGTCATGGCCAACCGCATCTACGAGGAGGCCTACAAGACCTATAAGAACAAGATGGAACGCAGCATGGCCACCGCCTATCCCGTCATCCGGAAGGTGTACGAAGACCAGTCGAGTTCCTATGAACGCATCGTGGTACCTTTTACAGACGGGATTAAGACCCTCAGTGTGGTCACCAACCTGAAAGAGGCCTATGAGAGCGAGGGAAAACAGTTAATAACCGACTTTGAGAAAAACATCACCCTGGCCATTATCGATGATGCATGGAAGACCCACCTGAGGAAGATGGACGAATTAAAGCAGTCTGTACAGCTGGCGGTACACGAACAAAAAGACCCGCTGCTGATCTATAAATTCGAGGCTTTTGAACTCTTTAAGGCGATGATCGAGAAGGTGAACAAAGATGTAGTGTCATTCCTCTTTAAAGGCGAACTGCCCTCCTCCAGCCCCGGCGAAATCCAGGAAGCCAGGCAGGTACGCAGGCCCAAGGAGAAACTGCAAACTTCCAAGGAAGAGATTCCCAACAGCGATGAACTCGCCGCCCGGAGCAGGGCTGTGGGGCAACAACAGGGCCAAAGGCCCCAGGTGACAGAGACGATTGTACGTGAAAAGCCAAAAATAGGCAGGAATGACCGTGTGACGATCCGGAATGTCATGTCTGGCGAAAGTAAAACCTTAAAATACAAGCAGGCAGAACCCCTGATAGACCAGGGCAAGTGGGTCCTTGTGGAAGAATAGGACCCCATCCCGCATACAGACTCGTACAGCAGCCCCAGGGCTGCTGTACTATTTTAGGGAATTGCCTATCTTTAGCTGTCAACCCATACCAACCAGCCTATGAGTTTTTCCAGACGCGCCTTTTTAACTTCGGTAAGTATGCTGGCCGCCCACACGGTCCTTCCTGTCAGCCAATTTCGATTCGGAACCGGCGGCAAACTCAAAATCGCCCTGGTGGGTACCGGGATCCGGGGTATTACCTTTTGGGGGAAACGCCTGGTAGAGGAGTATTCGGATATCCTGGAATTCGTCGGCCTCCATGACCATAACCCCGGACGCCTGGCCTACGGACGCTCTTATATTGGCACCAACTGCCCCCTGTATGACGATTTTGATGCCATGATCCGCGAGGCCAGGCCCGACCTCCTGATCGTCACCACCAAGGATGCCACCCACCATCAATTCATCATCAGGGCCCTAGAACTGGGTTGCGATGTACTGACCGAAAAACCTTTGACCACCGATGCTGCAAAGTGCCAGGCCATCCTGGACGCGGAACGCAAATCTGGCAAAAACCTCATCGTTGGATTCAATTACCGCTGGAGCCCCTACAGTACCAAAATCAAGGAACTCCTGGCAAACAATGCCATAGGAACGGTTACATCGGTAGATTTCCACTGGTACCTGAATACCTATCACGGGGCCAGTTATTTCCGGAGATGGCATGGAGAGATGGAGAACAGCGGGTCGCTCTGGATCCACAAGGCCACCCACCATTTCGACCTCCTCAACTGGTGGATCGATGCTGAACCCGCCGAAGTCTTTGCCTATGGCGATTTGGAATTCTACGGGAAAAACGGTCCGTTCAGGGGGCCGAACTGCCGCAACTGCCAGCATACCAAAAAATGCGATTTTTATATGGACATCCACAAGGATGCCTTTCTGAAGGCGCTCTATGTGGACCATGAACATCACGACGGGTATATCCGCGACAATTGCCTTTTCCGGGAAGAAATTGACATCTACGATAAGATGTCTGCCCAGGTGCGCTACCAAAACAATGTCCAACTCAATTACTCCCTCACCACCTATTCGCCCTTTGAAGGGTGGAGGGCGGCCTTCAACGGCACGGAAGGGCGGCTGGAGGCATGGTCAGACATCCCCTATTATAAGGACCTCAACATATCCGAAGCCGACAAACACGCCCGGGAACTGGCACAAACGGAAGGGGGTGGCCTGTATTATGAGCCGGTCATCGTCCATAAACTCTGGCAAGAGCATCAAAAGGTAGAGGTCCCTATGGAACGTTCCGGGCATGGAGGGGGCGACAAACGCCTGCACGACAAATTATTCCGGGACCCGGCGTCTCCAGATCCCTATGGGCACACAGCCGGCTCCAGGGACGGGGCCATGTCTGTGCTCATTGGCATTGCTGCCAGGCAAAGCATAGAAACCGGGAAAGCCGTAAAGATTGGCAGCCTGACCGACCTGCAACCACGGTCTAAGCGCGCCTAAAAGTCATGGCATTAGGGCCTGGGGATTTCGGCCAAATAATTAAGATGCCCCCGACCTTTGATTATATGATAAAACATAATTAGCTTTACAACATGCGTTTGTCTTTTTTAATCCGGGGCCCCGTGTGGTTAATTGCAGCGTGCAATTGTACCGCGGGTACTAATTGGCGAAAAGTATGCTGAAGACTTTGATGGACCAGGACCGGTGGAGGGATAGCATCCGTTTAACCCTTAGAGTTAGTTATTTTGCATCCCTGTTTGCCCTGTTGTTTGGGGCTGCATGCCTGGTATTCCTGGACATTACCGAAGTAGTCCCCTATGTTTTTATCGGTTTTGGGCTGGTCAACCTGCTCAATACGCTGTTGCACCGTTACCACAATAACCTGGTCCTCACCTATAACCTCATTTCCATCCTGGGCCTGGCTTCCTCCATTGTGATCACCCTGTATACCGGGGGTATCAGCAGCCCTTTTATTTTCGTCCTGGCCATAGTGGTCTTTGCCGGCTACATTTCTACCCGCCGCTATGGAAAAGTCTACCTGTATATCAGCATTCTGACTATTTTCCTGATTTACCTGCAGGGAATCTCCACCTTTTCCCTTGGCCGGAACGTGGTTCCCGAGTCCTCGCGGCAACTTTTTAGTTTTCTGAGTATTCTTTTCTCGGTGTACCTCTTAGGGGGGGTACTGGGAAAGAACCTGCTCAGGGCACACCACAACCTTTATAAAACCAAGGCGGAACTGGAAGAACAGATCAATGAAAAGGAAACCCTGCTCAAGGAAGTACACCACCGGGTAAAAAACAACCTGCAAACGGTATCGAGCCTCCTGAGCCTGCAGGCCAGGAGCATCAAGGACGAGGCGGTCAGGAACCTTATCAAGAGTAGTCAGAACCGGGTGATTTCCATGGCCATGGTCCATGAAATGCTCTATATGCGAGATGACATTTCCAAGATTGAGTACAAATCCTATGTCCAGGACCTGGGCGAATACCTGGTACGTTCCGTGAAGGGAACCAAGAACAACGTAAAACTCACTATTGATATCCCCGACATCGAACTGGGTATCGATACGGCCATCCCGCTCGGCCTGCTGATCAATGAAGCGGTTACCAATGCCCTAAAATACGGTATCAAAGACGATGAGATTGGGGAAATCTATATCGCCCTTCGGCGCGAAAACGAAAAGGAATACGTACTGAGCATCGGTGATGATGGGGTCGGCTTCCCGGAACAGGTGAATTTCCGCAACACCAAATCGTTGGGGCTCAAACTCATACAGAATCTCACCCGGCAATTAAAAGGGTCCATCATTCGCGACTGCTCCAAAAAAGGCACCAATTACGTCGTCAAATTCAAGGAGGTCGACCATCAGAAATTCCATCCCGTCACATAGGTATCGGGGCTTGTTTCCGCACTGTAATTATTGGATAATGGCTATATTTAGCCATCTAAACCGGAAACACCATTTTATCCTCCATGCAAAAATTAATTGTACTACTCGCCTGCCTATTGGGCCAGGGCCTTTTGGCTCAGGATTACTTTTACCAAAAATTCCAGCCTTTCCAACCCGATATCCCGTCGCCGGAAGAATTTTTGGGCTACGGAATCGGGGAACACCACACCCGGCACGATCTCATCGTGGCCTATTTTGAAAAACTTGCGGAAGTATCCGACAGGGCACAGATACAGGAATACGGACGCACCCACGAGGGTCGTAAACTGGTAATCCTTACCGTGGGCAAACCCACCCACCTGGATCGTTTGGCCTCCCTGAAAGAACAGCACCTCGCCTTTACCCAACCCGATGCCCGGCCACAGCCTCCATCCGAGCTCCCGCTTTTCATCAACCTGGCCTATAATGTACACGGGAACGAGCCTTCCAGTTCAGAAGCGGCACTGCTGACCGCCTATACCATGGTAGCTTCGGAACACCCAGAAATTAAAGGCTACCTGGAACAGGCCGTACTATTTATAGACCCTGCCATTAACCCGGACGGGCGCGACCGGCACACACAATGGGCCAATACCTACCAGGGCCAACCGCTGGTAAATGACCCCCAGGATGCCGAACACAATGAATACTGGCCCGGTGGGCGCACCAACCATTACTGGTTTGACCTCAACCGCGACTGGCTATTGGCCATCAACCCGGAAAGCCGGGGAAAACTCAACTGGTACCATGAATGGTACCCCAATGTCGTGACCGATTTTCACGAAATGGGTACACAAAACACCTATTTCTTCGAGCCCATGAAGATCAATGGCTCGGCAGATCCCATTATGCCGGACGAAAATTACGACTACCTGAACACCCTGTTTGGGAACTACTACGCAAAAGCCCTGGACAGCATAGGCTCCCTCTATTTCACCAGGGAGGTCTTTGACGGGACCTACCCGGGATATGGCTCCTCCTACCCCGACCTGCAGGGCGGGCTAGGTTTGCTGTTTGAACAGGCCAGCAGCCGCGGGCATGCACAGAAAACAGCCTATGGGGAGATCACCTTCCTCTTCACCATCCGCAACCAATACGTATCCAGTATCACCACGGTCAGAGCCGCGGTGGAAAACAAGGATTACCTGTACGACTACCAACAGAAATTCTTTAAAAGTGCGCTGGCCAACGCTGACAAAAGCCGGATAAAGGGCTATGTTTTTGGGGACCGGTACGACAAGAACCGGGTCAGGGCTTTTATTGACAAGTTGTTGTTGCACCGCATCAAGGTATACAAATCAGGGGCCGACGAATATATCGTACCCAGCCGGCAGCCCCAGTACCGCATGGTACAAACCATGTTTGAAACCTATGACACGTATCGCGACAGTGTTTTTTACGACGCTTCGGCCTGGTCTGTCGCGAATTTTTACAATATGAAATACCGGCCGGTAAACACTGCGGTTTTGGGCGATGCCGTTACCAGCACCGATGGCCTTGCCAGCGTCCCTGCCGTGTCCCGCTCTGACTACGCTTATGTGGTTGATTGGGACGATTACAACGCCCCGGCCCTGCTCCATGCGCTGCAAACGCAGGGAATCGTTGCCTCCTCGGCCTTCAAGCCCTTTACGGCGACCACCCTTTCGGGGGAAAAGGACTTCCATTACGGGGCCCTTGTGATCCCGGTAAAGCCCCAGGAAAAAAGCGCGGAAGAAGTGTACCGGATCATCCGGGAAGCCCAATCCAAATGGCAGGTGCCGGTATTCTCAGCACCTACGGGGCTGAACCTGAAGGGCGTAGACCTGGGCAGTAACTATATCAAACCCTTAAAAAAACCCAAAGCCGCCATGATCATTGGCCATGGCGTAAGGTCCTATGAAGCCGGCGAAGTCTGGCATTTACTGGATACCCGGGTTTCCATGCCGATTACCAAGATCCCTATCCGGAATCTGGACAAGGCCTCGCTGGATCAATATACCGTACTGGTGATGGTATCCGGCACCTATGACTTTGGCCCAAAACTGCAGGAAAAAATCTCCGACTGGGTACGGAAAGGCCATACGCTGGTCACTATCGGGACCGCTTCCGAATGGGCCATCAAAAAGAAACTGGTAAAGGAAAAGCTTACCAAAGTAGCGGAAGATACCCTTGCGGCGGTGGCCCGGCAGCCCTATGTAGACGCGAGTGAAAACCTGGGGAAATCCGCTGTGGGCGGGATCATTGCGAGGACCGATATCGACCTTACCCACCCCCTGGCCTTTGGCTACCAGGACACTGCCATCCCCGTGTATAAAAACAACGAGGTTTGGCTGCAACCCAGCAGAAACCCCTACGCTACCGTGGGCAGCTATGCCAAAAACCCCCATATAGATGGGTTTATCACCCGGGACAACCTGGAGAAGTACATGAAACCCTCGGCCTCCCTGCTCACGAGCCCCCTGGGCAAGGGAAGGGTGGTGCTCTTTGCAGACAACCCGAATTTCAGGGGTTCCTGGTACGGAACCAACAGGCTTTTCCTGAACGCCATCTTCCTGGGCCAGCATATAGACATCCCTGAAAAAGAATAACACATGATACCCGCGCTAAAATACCTCTTCCTGGCAATGCTGCTTGCCCCCGGCCTATTGGGGGCCCAGATGAGCGAAGGCCCCTTTCCACAACTGATTATACGGGGGGTAACCCTGATCAATGGTAATGGAGCGCCCCCCATGGGGCCGGTGGATATCGTCGTAGAGCAAAACCGCATTGTCCAGGTAGCGGTGGTAGGCTATCCCGGGGTGGCCATAGACGACAGTAAAAGGCCCTCCTTAAAAGAGGGCGGGCGCGAACTGGATTGTGAGGGCATGTACCTGCTCCCCGGGTTTGTGGACATGCACGGCCATATTGGTGGCGATGCGCAGGGGGCCGACCCCGATTATGTATTCCGCCTGTGGATGGCCCATGGGATAACCACCGTACGGGAACCCAGCGGCAGGGGGGTAGATACTACGTTAGACCTGAAAAGGAAGAGCGCCAGCAATGAGATCATTGCCCCGCGCATCCTTGCCTATACCGGCTTTGGACAGACCAGCAGCGGCTTTAACCCCTTGAACGATATGCCCATCACCAACCCGGCACAGGCAAGGGAATGGGTGCGGGCCAATGCCGCAAAAGGGGCCGATGGCATTAAATTCTTTGGCGCGCGACCTGAAATCATGAAGGCCGCTTTGGATGAAAACCGGAAACTGGGGTTGCGATCGGCCTGTCACCACGCCCAACTGAGTGTTGCCCGATGGAACGTCCTCCATTCAGCCAGGGCCGGGCTTACCTCCATGGAACACTGGTACGGGCTCCCGGAAGCGCTGTTTAATGACCGTACGGTGCAGGATTACCCGCTGGACTACAACTACCAAAATGAACAACACCGCTTTGAAGAGGCCGGAAAACTCTGGCAACAGGCAGCCAAACCCTATTCGGACCACTGGAATGCCGTCATGGACGAATTGCTGGCCCTGGATTTCACCATCGATCCAACGTTTAATATATACGAAGCCAGCAGGGACCTTCACCGGGCACGCAGGGCCGAATGGCATGAAACCTATACCCTACCCTCCCTCTGGGAGTTTTACCAGCCCAGCAAGATCTCCCATGGTTCCTATTGGCATGATTGGGGTACGGAACAGGAGGTAGCCTGGAAGGAAAACTTCCGCTTGTGGATGACCTTTGTGAATGAATACAAAAACCGCGGGGGGCGGGTTACGGCCGGATCCGATTCAGGCTTTATCTTCCAGCTCTATGGCTTTGCCTATATAAGGGAACTGGAATTGTTGCGGGAGGCAGGGTTCCACCCGTTGGAAGTTATCCGGTCGGCTACCCTGAACGGGGCGGAAGCCCTGGGGATGGCAGACAAAATAGGGACCGTGGCTGTGGGCAAGTATGCCGATTTTGTCATCGTTGCGGAAAACCCGCTAAAAAACCTGAAGGTCCTGTACGGTACAGGGGCTATCCGGCTGACCGATGAAAATAAGGTGGTGCGGACCGATGGGATAAAATATACCGTAAAAGACGGTATTATTTACGACGCGCGCGAACTGCTACGGGACGTAAAACGCCGCGTGGACGAAGCGAAGCAGCAATCAGGATACCAGCTACGGCAACCAGGATGGGCAGAAGGAGAATAGCAGTCATAGTCATGAAATTTGGTTAAGCCAGTTTGGCCTTGTGTTTTTTGGTGGTAAAGGTTAATTCCTTCAAAACCCTTGTGTTCTTGAAACGGTACAAACGCACCAGCGCTTCGGAGGCCTTGGGCAATACTTCTTTGGCAGGCATTAATGGCAGGATGGCTTCCTTTTGAACCATTGCCTTTTCAACAACAACCGGAGAAACCATGGCCTGCCCGTCCTGGGCGATGGCCAGTGAACCAAAAAATAGTACGATTACCAGGGTTACAATAGCTTTCATAGTGCGTTTTATTCGTATATAAAGAAACCCGCCATAGTGCCTTTTCCACGAAGTAAATCGGCCAAGACCCTATATTTTTCGGTAGCTGGCGAATTATTGGATAAAGTGTGATGTTTGTCCGACCAAGGCACGGGAGGCATATAACCGCTTACCGAGTACAGCCGTAGTTTGACGATGCTTCTGACATCTTTAGGAAGGGATGTCACCATACCATTGGCGGATGGGCATGGAGAAGCCCCCGGGCTTACCGCACCCTGAAAAACCGGGTCAGGGATGGCCGGGCCACCCCCCCCTGCTGCTGCAGGGAGAAATTGATGGGTTGTTGGTTACATCGGGATGCAGGGCTCAGGGGGAGGCACTATTTATGGAATTGATTGGATTAAGCCAGTTTAGCGCGGTTACGCTTGGTAGTGAAAGACAGCTCCTTTTTAACCAGTGAATGCTTGGAGCGGTACAGGCGGGCAACTTCGTTCTCCTTGGCAACTTTAATTTCCGTTACAGTGGTAACAATTCCGGTTTCAAAAGAAACTACCTGGGCATCTTTGGCCTGGGCTGTGAATCCGATCAGAAGAACAAAAATTAAAGTAGCGATGGTTTTCATGACTTGGGGTCGTTTTATATAAATAAAACGGCCCCAACGGCTGTACACCGCCTTGCGATTCGTCGAACAACCCCCATTTTTCGGTGTCTGGCAGAAATCCGGTTAAACGGTAAAAAATCATCGGCCAACGTATCGGACCCCATTGGCAGCTAAGCGATATTTGCGGTCGTTTGTCGATGTCTGCACGCGCTTTTAACCCGTCAAATACCCCCTTACCGGTACTTTTCTGCCAGAATTCTGCGCTTTGCCCACCAGCAAAGGGAAAAAGAAATACCTTTAGTACCGTTCACCCAGGGTAGTACCAGCAAAACCTTTCCTATGAAGGACACCAGCCGCCACCGGATTAGTTCAATAGATATGTTGCGGGGTGTGGTCATGGTCATTATGGCCCTGGACCACGTACGCGATTATTTTCATTACGACGCTTTTTTCTATGACCCCACGGATTTGAGCAAAACCAACACCTGGCTTTTTTTTACCCGTTTTATAACCCATTTCTGCGCGCCCGTATTCGTTTTCCTGGCTGGGACTTCCGCTTTCTTTGTGGTCCGGCGAAGGTCCAAAAGATCGCTCAGTACCTGGCTGATCAAACGAGGGCTCTGGCTCATTTTAGTGGAAATCACCATTATGAAAGTGGCATGGAGCTTTTCCCTGGACTACAGCATCATCATCTTGCAGGTCATCTGGGTCCTGGGGGTAGGCATGATCTGCCTGGCAGGATTTATCCACCTGCCCGGGAAGTGGGTAATCGTATTGTGCCTGGCGGGCATCGCGGGGCACAACCTCCTGGACGGATACACCCCCTCCGGGGAAATCGCTTCCGGGCTTTGGACGGTTTTCCATGTACAGGCCTTTGTGGATCCCGGGCAGCTGCCCTTTTTTATCGCCTACCCGATCCTACCATGGGTCTTTGTAATGCCATTGGGCTATTATTTCGGGGAATGGTACAGGCCGGAGGTGGCCCCAGGGTTGCGCATCCGCAGGTTGTTTCAACTGGGCGGCCTGCTGACCCTGCTCTTTTTCCTTTTGCGCGCGGTGGACCTGTATGGCGACCCCAATGCCTGGAGTACGGAGAACAGCCTTGAGTTCACCATCCTTTCCTTCTTTAACCTTACCAAATACCCCCCCTCCCTCCTGTACCTGCTCATTACCCTGGGGCCTTCCATGCTGTTCCTCGCTGCTGCAGAGAAATTCAGTGGCAGGCTGGGCGGACAACTGGTGGTTATCGGCAGGGTCCCCATGTTTTTTTATATCGTCCACGTCTATGTGATCCACTTGCTGGCGCTACTGGCCGCGGTGTATAGTGGCTATGCCCCTTCGGATATGGTTATTGACTTTTGGATCAACTACCAAACGGAATTACAGGGATACGGCTATGGGTTGGGTGTGGTCTATCTGATATGGTTGTTGCTGGTACTGGGGCTATATCCCCTGTGCTATCACTACAATCTATTCAAGAGCAGCCATCGTCAGTATTGGTGGCTTAGCTACTTATAGGTACCTGGGGGCAAAGGGGTAGCAGGCGTTAGGCGACCCGTACGCTGCCAGGATGCTTAGGCCAGTTTAGCGCGGTTACGCTTGGTAGTGAAAGACAGCTCCTTTTTAACCAGTGAATGCTTGGAGCGGTACAGGCGGGCAACTTCGTTCTCCTTGGCAACTTTAATTTCCGTTACAGCGGTAACAATTCCGGTTTCAAAAGAAACTACCTGGGCATCTTTGGCCTGGGCTGTGAATCCGATCAGAAGAACAAAAATTAAAGTAGCGATGGTTTTCATGACTTGGGGTCGTTTTATATAAATAAAACGGCCCCAACGGCTGTACACCGCCTTGCGATTCGTCGAACAACCCCCATTTTTCGGTGTCTGGCAGAAATCCGGTTAAACGGTAAAAAATCATCGGCCAACGTATCGGACCCCATTGGCAGCTAAGCGATATT